>CAVOGD010000008.1:0-15890 GCA_963695155.1 uncultured Gammaproteobacteria bacterium | reverse complement strand
TCACCGCGCGGCCCAGCATTTCATCCGTGAGCTCAGGCAACTCCTTGTACTCGGAGCGCTTGATGCGGTGGGCATCGCTGCGCGACAAGTTAGAGCCCAAAGTACGGCGCGAGGCGGAGTTGCTCACAATGTAGGTTATTGTATATACATTAACCTAGAACGCAAGTGTCGCTGAATATCTCCCGGGTAGCTCGAATTAGCCTGCTGTCGGCGCTTCCAGCAATTGGGCGGAGCAGATGCCACTGACCGGGCGGCCGAGCGGCTCGCGCAAAAAGAAACCCCGGCGCGAGGCCGGGGTTCCTGGTCTTCGATTTTGGAAATCGAGTCGTTACTTGCGGAACTTGAGTTCCTGGATCAGCGAGCTGCTCATCACGGTCCGGTACTCGGCCCGGTTGCCGCTTTCGCTCTGCATCTGTTCCACGGACTTCTTGCGCCAGGCCATGTATTCGGCGTCACGCTTCTCGCCCTCGGCGCCCGAGACGACGCTGTCCGTGACCGTAATCAGGTAGATGTCCGGTTCATTGCTGCGAGCGTAGACATTGCTGAAGACCTTGTAGTCCTTGATCCAGCCCTTGGACTTGGAGAACTCCAGGTTGCTGCGCCACTCGCTGGCCAGCCAGTTGGCGTACTTCAGGCCGGCGCCATCCGATACGTCGATCCCGGTGACTTCCCAGTAGTCGCCCTGCACGAACGGCCACTCCTGGGCCGCGGCACCGGCGGCAATCATCATCGATGAAGCGCCCAGTGCCAGAACGACGATCGACTTCCTAATTGAATTCATCAAGTCTTCCCTCCTCACAGCGGGCAAGAACTGCCCGCTTTCAAGACTGAGTCTAACATGACATATATCCCGGCGAGCCTCATTGGGCGCGAAGCGGCGGCGCCTGTGTGCTGTTTTCCCCGTGTTATTCCGCGTAAATCCAGCTCGTGCCAACGATGCGGCACTGCAGCAATAACATAGCCGGGTCAACGACCTCGCTTGCCCGTTACGACGATGTCGATGCTCTCCGTCAGCGGATCGAACAGGATCTGCGCCTCGCCCCGCTCGAGCTGGCCGAGCACCTGCGTCACCTTGCTGTCGAGCGGCACGTCGCGCGCGCCGTAGTCCGTGCCCTCGCGCAGCACGAAGGACTCGATGATGCCGCGCAGCGCCTCGGCCGAGACCTCCGTGTGCGGGATCGCCACTGGCGGCGGTCGTTCGCGGTCGTCCATCCAGTCGCTCAACGTGGGGCTCCGTTTCCTTCAGGTCGGTCACTATATTGCCCTACCCCCTGGCTCACCCCTTGACCCCGTATAGCGGTACAGTCGCCCCATGAGCCACGGCCTCTCCAAGTCGAAGCTGATGTCCTTCCGCCAGTGCCCGAAGAAGCTCTGGCTGGAGAAACACCGCCCCGACCTTGCGGAAGTGGACCCCGGGCTGCAGGCGATCTTCGACATGGGCCATGACATCGGCGCCGTGGCGCAGCAGCTCTACGACACCGGCGGCGGCGTGCTGATCGAGTACGACAAGGACCTGCGCACGGCCGTCGAGCGGACCAACGAGCTGCTCAAGACGCTGCCGTCGGTTCCGCTGTTCGAGGCGACGTTCGTGCGCAACGGGCTGCTGGTGCGCGCCGACGTGCTGGAGCGCGGCAAGGGCGGCCCGCGGCTGATCGAGGTGAAGTCCTCGGCCAGCGTGAAGGAGGAGCACGTCGCGGACTGCGCCATTCAGGCCTGGGCGATGGATACCTCGACCGCGCGGCCGCGGGCCGTGGTGCTGGCGCACGTCAACAACCAGTTCGTGTATGCGGGCGACGGCCAGTACCGGGGCCTGCTCACCGAGGCGGACCTGACAGCACAGGTGAGGCCGCTGCGGGGCGAGGTGGCCGGCTGGGTGCGCGAGGCCAAGCGCGTGCTGGCTGGCCCGGAGCCGAATGCGGAGATCGGCCGGCGCTGCAGGCGACCGTATGAATGCCCGTTCCAGGGCCACTGCTGGAAGAAGACCGAGTTCCCGATCCGGGGCCTGCCGGGCATCAACAGCCGCCTCGATGAACTGCTGGGCGTCGGCTACGAGGACGTGCGCGAGCTTCCCGAGTCGATGATCAGGGGCGCGGAGCAGCTGCGTGTGTGGCGCGCGGCGCGCAGCGGCAAGGCGACGCTCGCGAAGGCGGCGCGCGAGCAGCTCGAGCGGCTCGGCTGGCCGCGCTATTACCTGGATTTCGAGACCATCGGCTCCGCGGTGCCGCGCTGGGCCGGCATGCGGCCCTTCCAGCCGGTGCCGTTCCAGTTCTCGCTGCACATCGAGAGCGCGCCGGGTCAGCTCGAGCATGTCGGACATCTCGACCTGACCGGCGAACTGCCGGCGCGCGCGGTGGCCCTGGCGCTGCTCGAGACGGCCGGCGCCGAGGGGCCGGTGTTCATGTACACGGCTTACGAGAGGAAGTGCATCGAGGTGCTGGCCGGGTTCTGCCCGGACCTGCGTGAGCGGCTCGAGGCCTTGATGGAGCGGCTCGTGGACCTGCACCCGATCGCCAAGCGGAATTACTACCACCCGGCCATGCACGGCAGCTGGTCCATCAAGAAGCTGTTGCCGGCGATCGCGCCCGAGCTCGACTACTCGACGATCGGCGAGATCCAGGAGGGCAATGCCGCAGGCAGGGCGTACCTGGAGGCGATTGCGCCGGAAACGACCGCCGCGCGGCGCGCGGAACTGCGTCAGGCGCTGCTGGACTACTGCCGGCACGACACGCTGGCGATGGTGACGGTGGCGAGGTTCCTGGAGGGGCGCTAGGCGGGCTGCCGGGCTGGCCGGCCAGGGAAGACTCCGGCGCGAGGCCGGGGTGTACGGTCGTTGACCGGCTCAGCGCCTCCCCGCCAGCTCCCTGATCAGCACGTCCCAGTGGGTGAGCGCGTTGTAGAACGCATGCACGGGCACGCGCTCGTCGAGCCCGTGCGAGAACTCGTCGCTGGTCTTGATGAACATGCCGCTCACGCCGTAGGTCGGAATGCCGGCGGCACGCAGCACGCTGCCGTCGGTGTAGTACGGCGCCATGTCGGGGACGATGCCGATGCCCGGGTAGGAGGCGTGCACCGCCTGCCGCACGGCGTTCACCACGTCGTCGCGCAGCGGCGAAGCGAGCGAGTCGAAGGCGCGCCCGGCTTGCAGCACCGTGACCTTGTCGCCCGCGACCTGCTGCAGTTCGGCCCGTACTTCCTCGGCGCCGACGCCGGGGAAGATGCGGCAATTCACCGTCGCGGTCGCGGTCTGCGGCAGCGCATTCTCGGCATGGCCGCCGGACAGCATCGTGGCCACGCAGGTCGTGCGCGTACGGCCGACATAGGCGGGCTCGCTGGCCAGCCGCGCGGCGGCCGCCTCGTCGCGCGGGTTCCTGGCGAAGCGGCTCATGGCCTCGCCCAGCTCGCCGCCGGTTGCGGCCCCTGACGCGGCGAAGCTGCCCAGCGTCCAGTCGTTCCACATGACCGCGAAGCGATGCTGGCCCAGCGCCACCAGCGCGTCCGCCAGGTCGTAGATCGCATTGTCCACGCGCGGCTGCGAGCTGTGCCCGCCGGCGTTGCGCGCCACGAGCTCGAACGTGGCATAGGACTTCTCGGCGCCCTGCACGTAGTACAGCGTGGCCTTGCCGTCGTCCTCTGCAAAGGTGCCGCCGCCGCCGTCGGCGTTCAGCGCGAACTCGGCATCCACCAGTGCGCGATGCTCACCGACCAGTGCGCGGGTGGTCGCCTGCTCGGTCTCCTCGTCGCCGGTGAAGGCGATGATGAGGTCGCGCGTCGGCACGAAGCCCTCGCGCCTGAGCCTGAGGAACGTGCTGGTGATGGCCGCGATGTCGCCCTTGATGTCGATGGTGCCGCGGCCGAAGAAGTAGCCGCCCTCCTCGACGAGCGTGTACGGGTCGCGTTGCCATTCCGCGGGATTGGCGACCACGACATCCATGTGCGCGAGGAGCAGGATCGGCCGCCCGCCCGTGCCGTCGCCGCGGTAACGCACGACGAGCGACGCGGTCTCGCCCAGCGGCAGGATGTGGATGTCGGCCTGCGGGAAGCCCGCGTCGCGGAATTGCCCCGCCAGGTAAGCCGCCATCACGGGCACCTGGCCCGCGCCTTCCTCGGTCCTGATGCCGATGATGGTGCGGAAGACCTCCCTGGCCTCGGCCTGGGCCGCAGCTGACGCGGCGGGCTCCGCAGCCGATGCCTGGGCGCCGAGCATGGCCAGTGCGATCACCGGCCAGTGGGTCTGCGACCTGTTCATCGCGTCTCCCCGGGCGGCTCCCCATAGGCCGCCCGCAACAAGTTGTGGAAGTGCCAGACGCCCGCCTCGCGCTTCGGGCACAGGCGTCCCGGCGGGTAGCTGCCGGAGCCAAGGCCGCGCTGCACGGCTTCGCAGATGGCGATGTCTTCCTGCTGGACCGCCTCGCTGAATTCAGCGTCGCGCGCGATGCGCGCCTGCGTCGCGGGGTCGTTGGCGTAGTAGTAGTCGAACTCGACGCGGCAGCGCTCGGCGGCGATCGGCAGGACGCGGTTCACCTGCAGTCGGCCCGGCATGATGTTCAGCATGGTGTTGGGATAGATGAAATAGTAGAACGCGTCGCCGTCGCCGTAGGGGCTGTCGGCGGACGCGATCGGCGCGTGCTGCAGCGAGTGCCAATCCGACAGCTCGGTCTTATAAACCCGGTAATCGAGCATTTTGGTGAGGCCCGGGTGCACGTAGGGCAGGTGGTAGCCCTCGAGGTAATTATCCGCGTACACCTTCCAGTTGCAGGCGAGTTCGTAGCTGTCGCGGCGCGCGAAATTCAGGGCGGCCAGGTCGATCGGCGCGATGCGCCCGGCGATGCCCGCGAACACCGCCTCGAGCGGCGGCACGTCCTCGTCCAGGGCCACGAACACCAGCCCCTGCCATTCGCCCACCCTGAGCGGCGGCAGGCAGATGTCCCCGACCCGGAAATCCTCCGCCTCGGCCATCTCCGGCGCGCGGCGCAGCCGGCCCTCGAGGTCGTAGGTCCAGCCGTGGTACTTGCACTGCAACTGGCGCGCGCCCCTGCCATCGGTGAGGGCCAGGGGACCTGCGCGATGGCGGCAGACGTTGGGGAAGGCGCGCAGCACGCCATCGGCGCCGCGCACCACCAGTACGGGCGTGCGGCCGACCTGCTCCACCACGTGGTCCCCGGGACCAGCCAGTCGCTCGCGATGCGCCACCAGTTGCCAGCTGCGCGACAGCACCTCGGCCTGGTCCCGCGCCAGCATGTCGTCGCCCACGTAACAGCGCGCCGGCAAGGCGCGCGCTCGCATAAGCCCCTCGGCGATCTCGTCACTGGCGCTCATGGACTGACGGTCCCCCCGGCTCGTGACCGTTATGCTACACCGCATGACCGCCCAGTCCACGCGCCGGGCTCATTAACGCGACCGGCGGCTCATTCGCGGAACTCCACGTGGTCCACGCCGTGCGGGGCGATGATCTCGTTCACGCGGCGGCGGAACTCGGTGAACGTGCGGCGCTCGGCCTCGACCTCCGACAGCGACCGCCAGGTGCCCCACGGCGGCGTGCCGGGTGCGCGCACCAGCACGATGAGCCGGCGCCGCTTGCGGCCGCTGAACATGTACGGCTCCGTGATCGCGGCGAGCTCCGCGCCGATCGCACGGGTCCAGCCCGCGCGCACCTTGGTAAAGGCGTCCAGGTACTCGTCCGCCGTCAGGATGGGCCGGGAATGACGTAACACCATCGCCGCCAACGATCGGGTCCCGGCGCCGCGCTGTCAACCGGCCCCACCCCGGCGCGTTGTGTCCTGCAAGCGAAGGGCACTTTGCCCGTTCGTCACAGCACACCATGGAGGTGGAACATGATGAAGCACATCGCATTGGCCGCGGCGCTGCTGGTGATCGCGAGTCCTGTCTATGCCGACACGCCGGTGCTGGACCAGCGCGAGCAGAACCAGGCGCAGCGCATCCGGCAAGGCGCGCAGAGCGGCGAGCTGACGCGGCGCGAGGCGGCCGGGCTGGTCAAGGGCCAGGTGCAGTTGCGGCGCATGGAGCACCGCGCCAAGTCCGACGGCGAGGTGACGATGCGCGAGCGGGCCCGGCTGCAGCAGAAGGCCAACGTCGAGAGCCGGCAGATCTACCGCAAGAAGCACAACGGCCGCACGCGCGGCGGGTGATCGACCGACGGGGACAGACCACGGAGCGGATGGGAGTCAGACCCCCTTTAGGGGTCTGACTCCTCCTGAAGCAGATGCCCGGTACCGTCCCCGCTGGTCCGGAGGGGTCAGACCCCAGGGGTCAGACCCCAGAGTTGGCCGGCGCCGCCCGGTCCGTGATCAGCGTTCGCAGGAACGGGATCAGCAGCACCAGCATCACGCCCACCGCCATGGCGCCCCAGCCCAGCCGCGTGAACAACTGCGCATACTCCGGGTTGGTGATCAGCGCCGTCGTGCCGCTCGGCTCCGGGATCATGCTGGAGAAGTCGCCGGCGAACAGCGAAGCCAGCCCGGTCACCAGCATCCAGCTTCCCATCATGACGCCCTGGTACTGGCGCGGCGCCAGCTTGCCGATCATCGCGTAGCCGATCGGCGAGATCAGCAGCTCGCCGACGGCCTGCAGCAGGTAGCTGGTGAAGAGCCACACGAAGGCGACGCGGCCCGCGTCGTCGGCCAGCGAGATGCCGACCGGCAGCGCCAGGAACCCGGCCCCCATCAGCAACAGCGACACGGCGAACTGCTTCGGGATGTCGATCATCCAGCCGCGCGCGCGCAGCTTGGCGAACAGGATCGCCAGCAGCGGCCCGCCCACCACGATCGAGACGGTGTTGATGTTCTGCACCCACTGCGGCGCCACCCGGACGCCCCACACCTGCAGGTCCACGTTGTGCACCGCGAACAGCTGCAGGCCGTTCGGCGCCATCTGGTACAGCGACCAGAACACCAGCGAGCCGAGCGTGAGGATCAGGTAGGCCCACATGTTGTTGCGCTCGCGCGCGTCGCGATGCCTGAGCGTGAGGTAGACGAGTGAGGCGGCGACCAGGGCGCAGATGCCCTTGAGCAGCCACCCGGTCGAGCCCGGGCGCTGCAGCAGGTACCAGACGATCGGCACCAGGCCGATCAGGATGCCCATGCCGACGGCGAATCGCAGCCGGAACTGGCTGCGCGTGACGTCCAAGAGCGGCGTGCTGCGGTCGGTCAGCACCTTCCAGTAGTACAGCGTGATGATGATGGCGGCGATGTTGCCGACGGTCGCGAACAGGAACAGGCTCGAGTAGTCCTCGGTGAGCTGGTAGTGGCCGGCCACCGCGAAGCCGACGAAGAAGCCGATGTTCATGCCCGCGTAGTTCCACAGGAACGCGCCCTCGCGGCGCGTGTCCTCGGGCGTGAAGCGCTGCGTGAGCATCATGTTCAGGCAGGTGACGTTCAGCCCGCTGCCGGTGAGGAACAGCGCGAGGCCGATGTACAGCGTCTCGGTGGTGCCGCCGCCGATCACCGCGCAGCCCAGCGCCTGCAGCACCATGCCGCCCACGAACAGGTTGCGGTTGCTGAGGAAACGCCCGCCCAGGTAGCCGCCGAACAGGTGCAGGCCGTAGTTGAAGGCGCCGAACATGCCCATGATCAGGGCCGCATCGCGGGCCAGGAAGTTGAGGTGCTGGGTGGTGTACAGCACCAGCGTCGAGTACAGCACCGCAAAGCCCAGGGTGGCGAAGATCTGCACGAAGAACAGGACGCCCGCGCCTTCGGGGATGAGCTCGAGCCTGGCTTTCAGGGATGACAAGGCGTTCTCCGGGAGGGGTCGGACGACGCGGGTAAAACGGCCGCGATGATAGCGCGGCGGCCACGTCCAGCGCACGCCGGCGATTACCGCAACCTGCCATCCCGGCCCGGGGCGGCGATCGGGCGTTGCCACCCGATCACGCCGGCGGCGTCATTCCCGGCGCGGTGGCGCGCGGCCCGCAGGACTGAACACGTTCCTGGTGAACACATACAGGGCCCACAACAGGGCCAGCGGGATGATCAGCGTCTCGAGCAGGAACACGACGATCAGCCGCACCATGTGCTCGGCGGCCTGTTCGGCCTTCGCCTTCAGGCCGGCGATCTTCTTCGAGAAGTCCAGCTGGTCCTTCGCGCCCTCCCACCAGCTTCGGTCCTTCGCGGCGGCGTCCCCCGCCGCCGGCGTCATGTCATTGACGGTCGCGGTGGCGCTGTCGATCACCTGTCCGCTCGCCTGGTAACGCGCCTCCAGGAACGTATGGAACAGCGCCTCGGTGCCGACGGTCGCGACCGGCACGGCGAAACGCAGCATGAGCGCCAGGATCAACAGGCTGTTCAGCCAGCCGGCACGCTGCCTGCCGAGCCAGTACAACGCGCCGCAGGCCAGCACGAGCACGGTGACCGCGATCTTCAGCGTGTAGTGCTGGCCGATCGCCAGCAGCACTTCCTGGATGCCGAACGACACGGTCGCCAGCAGCATCAGGTTGGCGAACTGTTCGACGAGGTCGTTGATGGGATCGAGCACTTCGCCCACGCTGAACGTGGCGCTGGCCCCTACGCCGAAGGTCAGTTCCGTGCCCTGCGCGACCGAGATCGCCGCGTTCAGCCCGCGCGCCGCGGCAAACGTCACGAACGCGCGCTTGAGCCCGGCCTCCACGCCATCGCTCGCCGGCTGGTCGAGCGGCGACAGCCAGGTCGCGATCGTGACGACCGCCAGCAGGGCGATCCAGGCGTACCTGCGTACGTTGCCCGGTATGGGTTTCATGACGGTCTCCGCTGCATTGCCGTGTCGCTCACATCTGTCTCGTCGCCATGCTACTCCGCGTAGCCAGAGTGCATCAGTCCGCACGACTTGGGTAGACTGGGTCCTTCCGGGCGCCGACAGACGACCATGAGCGACAACCTCCGTGACCAGCTGCTGAAGGCAGGGGTCGTATCCAAGAAGAAGGCGACGCAGATCGAGCGGCAGGAGCACCGCAAGCAGCATCTGCAGAAGAAGGGCCAGAAACCCGCCGAGACCGAGGAGCAGCAACACGCCGCGGCGGCGCAGGCGCAGGCCGCCAAGGTGGCGCGCGATCGCGAGCTGAACCGCCAGCGCCAGGCGGAGGTCGAGGCGAAGGCCCGCACCGCGGCGATCACCCAGCTGATCGAGCAGAACCAGCTGGCGCTGCCCGAAGGCGACGACTACTTCAACTTCACGGCCGAAGGCAAGGTGCGGCGTATCGCCGTCAACGCGGCGTTGCGTTCACGCCTGGGCCGCGGCGAGGTCGTGATCGTGCGCCATGCGGGCCGCACGGCGCTGGTGCCCGCCGACGTCGCCGCGCGTATCCGCGACCTCGACCCGGGCGCGCCGGTGGCGTACGGCCCGGTCGGCGACGCGACGGACGAGGACGACGCCTACAAGGACTTCGTCATCCCCGACGACCTGCGCTGGTAATTGATGGATTGATGGTGCCGGGTCGCGGGTTTCGAGGGTTCACCAAACCCACGAAACCCACGACCCGGCACCGAATTGAATTGGCAGGCGTACACTGGCAGCGGGGAGTTCCCTGCGGAAGTCCGGTCGCGCCATGCAAC
This sequence comes from uncultured Gammaproteobacteria bacterium, assembly GCA_963695155.1. GTDB lineage: Bacteria > Pseudomonadota > Gammaproteobacteria > Steroidobacterales > Steroidobacteraceae > SG8-30. The sequence goes on along the minus strand of CAVOGD010000008.1, from coordinate 6,351 downwards.
GGACCCTGGTTTCGGTAGCCGCGTTTCTGGTCGTCCTGCTGGCGGCAGGCGGCGCGTGCGCGCAGGCATCGGACGCCGATCCCCATGCGGCACAACGTGCGGCGCTACTGGCCGAGATCGAGCGCGACGTGCGCGACACCTCCGCCTACCTCAACCGCCGCCAGCTCGACCCGCGGGTCATGGCGGCGATGGCGAAGGTGCCGCGCCACGAATTCGTGCCCCCCGAAGTGCAGCACGCCGCCTACGCCAACCGGCCGCTGCCGATCGGCTACGGGCAGACCATTTCGCAGCCGTACATCGTGGCGATCATGACCGACCTGCTGGAACCCGCCGCGGGTTGCCGCGCGCTGGAGGTGGGCACCGGTTCCGGCTACCAGGCGGCGGTGCTGGCCGAGGTCTGCGACACCGTGCACACGCTCGAGATCGTCGAGCCGCTGGGCAGGCAGGGCGCGGCGCGCCTGCGGCGCCTGGGCTACGACAACGTCACGGTGAAGATCGGCGACGGCTATTACGGCTGGCCGGAGCACGGGCCGTTCGACGTGATCGTGGTCACGGCGGTCGCGAGCCACGTGCCGCCGCCGTTGATCGCGCAGCTCAAGCCGGGTGGCCGCATGGTGCTGCCGGTCGGCACGCGCTTCACGACCCAGTACCTGGTGCTGGTGGAAAAGCGCGCCGACGGCCGGATCGCGACGCGGCAACTGCTGCCGGTACGGTTCGTGCCGCTCACCGGCGGACATGACTGAGCTGCCGCGGCGCGCACCGCTGTTGTCGCTGGCGCTGGTCTCCGGCGCGGCGCTCGCCACCGAGATCCTGCTGATCCGCGCATTCGCCGTGGTGCACTGGCACCACTTCGCCTACATGATCATCAGCCTGGCGCTGCTGGGCTTTGGCGCCGCCGGCACGTTCCTGGCGCTGGCGCACCGGCGGCTGCTGCGTCACTTCGCCGTGAGCTACCTCGCCAACCTCATGGCCTTCGGCGTGCTGGTTGTCGCGAGCCCGGCACTGGCGCTTGCGCTGCCGTTCGCGGCTGAGGCGCTGCTGTGGGACCCGCGACAGCTGCTGTGGCTGGTGGCCATGTACGTGGTGCTGGCCGCGCCGTTCTTCTGCGCCGCGAACGCCATCGGGCTGGCGCTGATCGCGCACCGCAAGCGCGTGGGGCGCGTCTATGCGGCGGACCTCATCGGCGCGGGACTCGGCGCCGCGCTGGTGCTGGGGCTCTTGTACTGGCTGTGGCCCGGGCAGGTGCTCAAGGTCGTCGCGGCGACCGGGTTCGTGGCGGTGATGGCGGGCGCCGTGGAACTGGGCGCGCCGCGCAAGCTGTGGTCGGGCGTGGCGGCGGCCGGCGTGATCGCGGTGCTGGCGTTGCCGCCGTCGCTGCTGCGCTTCGAGCCCGGCGACTACAAGGGCCTGAGCCAGGCGCTGCGCGTGCACGGCACCACGGTCGTGCTCGAGCGGTCGAGCCCGCTGGGACGAGTGACCGTCGTTGACAGCCCCGCGGTGCCGCTGCGGTTCGCGCCGGGCCTGAGCCTGAACTGGACGACCGAACCGCCGCCGCAGCTGGGGTTGTTCACGGACGGTGACGGCCTGCAGGCGATCACGGCGGCGGCCAGTCCCGCGCGCCTCGGGTTTCTCGCCAACACGACCTCGGCGCTGGCCTGGCGCGTGGCTGAGCCACGCAAGGTGCTGGTGCCCGCCGCGGGCGGCGGCATGGAGATCCTGCGCGCGGTGGCGCTGGGTTCGGCGCGCATCGACGCGCTGGAACTCGACCCCGAGGTCGCGGACTTGCTGGAACGCGAGTTGCTCGATTTCACGGGCGGCCTGACCGCCCGCGCCGGCGTGCACCTGCAGCGCGGCGAGGCACGCGGGTTCCTGGCGGCGGCGGCTGAACGCTACGACCTGATCCAGTTGTCGCTGGCGGGCGCTGCGGGCGGCGGCGGCCTGAGCGGGCTGAACGAGGATTACCTGCACACGCTGGAGGCGTTCCGCCTTTACCTCGCGCATCTCGAGCCCGGCGGTTTCCTGTCGGTGACGCGCTGGGTGGACGTGCCGCCGCGCGACTCGCTCAAGCTGGTGGCGACCGTCGTGGCGGCACTCGAGTCGCTGGGCGTCGCGGATCCGGGCGCGCGCCTCATGATGATCCGCGGCCTGCAGACCGTCACGCTGCTGGTCAAGAACGGCGCGGTCACGGCCGCCGAGGTCGCGAAGCTGCGCGTGTTCTGCGACGAGTCGTCGTTCGACCCGGTGTGGTTTCCGGGCATCCGCGCCGAGAACACCAACAACTACGCGCAACTGCCGGGGCCGTGGTTCCACGACGGCGTGCGCGCGCTCATCGGCGAGGACCGCGCGGCATTCACCGCCGGCTACGCCTACGACGTGCGGCCCGCGACCGATGACCGGCCGCACTTCGGCAACTTCTTCCGCTTCGGCTCGTTCGCCGAGGCCTGGCAGGCCCGGGCGCGCGGCGGGCTGGCGCTGGCCGAGGCCGGTTACCTGTTGCTGGTGGCGACGCTGGCGCAGGCCGTCGTCGCCGGGATCGTGCTGATCGTGCTGCCGCTGGCGGTGTTCGCGCCGCTCAGGCGCACGCCGCGGCCGCTGCGCTGGCGCACGTTCGCGTACTTTGCGGGCATCGGGCTGGGCTTCCTGTTCATCGAGATCGCGTTCCTGCAGAAGCTGATCCTGCTGGTGCATCACCCGACGCTGGCGCTGGCGCTGGTGCTGGGCACGTTCCTGGTGGCGGCCGGCGTGGGCAGCGCGTTCGCGGGCCGCGTGCCGCACGCGCGCAGCCGGCGCGCGCTGGGCATCGCGGTCGCGGTCGTCGTGCTGCTGGGCGCGGCCTATGCCGTGGCGTTCGACCCGCTGGTCGCCGCGATGGCGAGCTGGCCTATGGCGGCGCGCGCGGCGACCGCCGCGGTGCTGCTGGCGCCGCTGGCGTTCTGCCTGGGGCTGCCCTTTCCGCTCGCGCTGCGCGAGCTGCCCGAGCCGCTGGTGCCGTGGGCCTGGGGCATCAACGGCTGCGCCTCCGTGGTGAGCGCGGCGCTCGCCACGCTGCTGGCCGTGGAAGTCGGGTTCGGCGCGGTGCTGTCGCTGGCGCTGGTGCTGTACGCCGGGATCCTGTGGGTGTTTCCCGGCGGCAGGTGGGTAGCTTGAAGGAGGGGTCAGACCCCTGAGAGGGGTCAGACCCCCGAGAGCGGGCAGACCCCCGAGAGCGGGCAGACCCCCGCCGGAGACAGATGCCGGCAGGAGACGGAGTCTGACCCCGCAGGGGCCTGACTCCTCCTGAAGCAACTGCTGCTGCGGTGGATGACGTTCAGTTGGTCTTGACCCTGCGCGCCTTGCCGGTCGAGAAGTCCGCGTCGCTGAAGGTCGCGGCGCTCATGGACTTCAGTTCCTCGCGTTCGACGGCCTTGCCGTTCCGGTAGGTGATCCGCCGCACCGGGAAACCCTCGAACCCGGATGCCGTCGCAGCGTCGTCCATCGCCGGCGCCATGGGCATGCTCTTCATGGCCTCGGCCAGGCTGGACATGAATTCCCGCATCTGCTCGAAGACCTGGTAGTCCGCCGCACCGAGCTTGAGCGCCGCGGCATCGGCCGCGCAGACCTCGGCGACCTTCTGCTTGCCCTTCACTCCCTCGTAATTCGTGCAGCGGATGCCGCCGACGGTGTCCGTGCCGCGCGCCGTATAGACCGTGCGCGCCGGGGCCTGCGCCTGCTGCGGCATCTGGCCCTTCATCATCTGCTCCATCATCGCGCGCTGTTCCGGCGGCACTTTCTTCATCGCCTGTTCCATCTGCGAGGCCATGCCCTGCATCTGGCCGGCCATCCGGTCGATGGTCTGCTGGTCCATCTCCGTGTACTCGTTGCGCTGCTTGTCCAGCATCAGCACGCGCTTGCGGCCGTCGCTGGTCAGGAAGATGAGCGAACTGTCGCCGTCGTTGACCCGGAAGCGGGTCGCGTCCAGCAACAGTTCCGTTTGCTCGGTGCTGTTGGTCGCCAGGTCGGTGCTCAGGAGCTCGAAGCGGGTACCGGCGGAGGCCGGCAGCGCGACCAGGGCGACGGCAAGGATGATGGGTGCTTTCATGGACCTCTCCTCAGGATCCAGGGGGGCAAGACGACACATATCAGACTAGCGCACTACGGCGGCCGCTGCGGGCGCGTCCACGGCGGTGCGGGTTGCCGTCTTGCAGGTGGCCGACAGCAACACGGTGGCCACGGAAGTGGCGCCCAAGGCGCGGTCCCGAGTAAGCAGGGCAATTATGTCAAATCCCGGCATGACCTGCGCGACGCCCGTCCGTCCGCCGCGGCGGGGCCCCGTCAACCCGCCCTGCCCCGGCGCGTTGATGCACTAGACTCGAACACAAGACCGGGAGGACCGAACATGTTGTCGTCTGAACTCGTCATGGACCGCGGGCACGGTCGCTGGGCGGCATGTCGCGCCTGGCTGCTGGCGCCCATCGCCGCCGCGCTGCTGACCCTCGCGGGTTGCGGCGGCGGCTCCAGCGCCCCCGCGGCAGCCGCTCCGGTCACCCCACCGGCCGCGACCTGCGGCACGGCGGGCAGCGACTGCGGCACCGTCTACATCGGCTTCACCGACGCGGACGGCGACTTCCTCAGCTACTCCGTGGACGTCGTCTCGCTGACCCTCACCAAGGCCAGCGGCGCCGTCGTCAACGCGCTGCCGGTACGCCAGCGTGTGGACTTCGCGCAGCTCGTCGACATGACCGAGCTGGTGACGGCCGCCACCATCCCCAGCGGCACCTACGTCCGGGCGTCGATGCAGCTCGACTACGCGGGCAACGAGGTCAACGTCGAGGTGAACGGCGCGCCGGCCGCGGCCACGGTCGTGGGCAAGGACGGCCAGCCGCTCGGCGTGGTCAACTTCGACATCCAGCTCGACAACCGCAACCACGTGGTCGTTGTGCCGGGACGCCCCGCGTTCCTGCAGCTGGACTTCGACCTGGCCGCATCGCACACGGTGGACATCGGCACGACGCCGGCCACGGCCACCGCCGAGCCGTTCCTGGTCGCGACCCTGCAGCCGGTCGAGGAGAAGGAACTGCGCGTGCGCGGCCCGCTGGTGTCCGTGGACACCGCGGCCAGCAACTACGTCATCGACATCCGCCCGTTCAACCACCGTGACGCGCGCCTCGGCCAGGTCACGGTCGCGACCGGCAACGACACGGCCTTCGAGATCGACGGCACCGAGTACATCGGCGCGGCGGGCCTCACGGCGCTGGCGCTCAAGGACATCGGCACGCCGACCATCGCGTTCGGCAAGCTGGTCGTCGCCGACCGCCGGTTCACGGCCGAGCGCGTGCTGGCCGGCTCGAGCGTGCCGGGACCGCGCTTCGACGTCATGGTGGGCAATGTGACCGCGCGCAACGGCGACCGGCTGACGGTGCGCGGTGGCACGCTGATCCGTCGCACCGCGACCGACGCCGCCAGCTTCGTGCGCGGCGACGTCACCGTCATGATCGGACCCGAGACGCGCGTCGCGCGCCAGGGCGGCGGCGGCGCAGGCCTGCCCATCCAGGCGATCTCCGTCGGCCAGCGCATCCATGCGTTCGGCGAGTTCAACAACACGCCCGACGGGCTGGTCCTCAACGCCGAGCAGGGCCTGGTGCGCATGAACGTCACGCACCTGCTGGGTGCGGTGGTCTCCGCCAACCCGGGTCACCTGACGCTCAGGCTGGCCGGGATCGACGGCCGGCGCGCCGAGATCTTCGACTTCGCCGGCACGGGTCCGACGTTCCTCGCGGACGCCGACCCGAACGCGTACGAAGTCGTGACCGGGCCGCTCGACCTGAATCGCCTGCTGCCCGGCTCCGCCGCGCGGGTGTTCGGCTTCGTCACGCCGTTCGGCACGGCGCCACCGGACTTCGTCGGCCGCACCGTCGTCGACTACGTCGACCTGATGGCGGTCATGGGCATCGGCTGGGGCCAGAACGGCACGGCCGCCCCGTTCCTCAGCATCGGCGACACGGGCATCGTGATCGACAACGCCAACCCGGAACTCGGGCTCAGGCACCACATCGCGATCGGCCCGCGGTTCATCGACATCAAGACCCTGGCCAGCGCGGTGACGCTGGCGCCGGCCTCGAGCACGGGCGCGGGCATGTTCGCGATCGGCGAGCCGCACCATGTCGAGATGTACAGCGACTTCGCGAGCTTCAGCGCGGCGCTGGCCACCAAGCTCTCGGGTGGCGCCAGGGCCTTCGGCCTGCACGCCAAGGGGCACTACGATCCGGGCAGCAACACGTTCCAGGCGCGCGGCATCGCCGTGGCCCTCGGGCGTCCCGCCGGCTGATCGTCGTCATCCGGCTCGACTCAGGCCCGCTCCGCAAGGCGCGGGCC
>CAVOGD010000007.1:0-534547 GCA_963695155.1 uncultured Gammaproteobacteria bacterium | reverse complement strand
GACAAGGACGCGCGCGACCAGTACGAGATCCGCACCCACAAGCGGCTGATGGACATCGTCAACCCGACCGAAAAGACGGTCGACGCGCTGATGCGGCTGGAACTGCCGGCCGGCGTGGACGTGCAGATCAAGCTGAACTGAGGCGTTTTTGGCGGCTTGCGCCGCCTGCCGGAGCCGTTATACTAGGGGGCTCACTTTGGCTCCCGGCGAGGATCCGGCCCGCTGCCGGATACCGCGATTTTTGGGGGCCACGGGTACCAACGGTACGCGGACAGGCTGTTGGCCGGCCGCGCCCCGGGGATGTAGTGGCAGCGTCGGCCAATCGAAGCCGGCGCGGTGCAACGAGGATAAAAGGTCATGACCATTGGATTGGTCGGCCGCAAGTGCGGCATGACTCGGGTTTTCACTGAGACCGGTGAATCCGTGCCGGTGACGGTCATCGAAGCGCTGCCGAACCGCGTCATGCAGGTCAAGAACGCGGACCGCGACGGCTATCGGGCGATCCAGGTCACCGTGGGCTCCCGCCGTCCCTCACGGGTGACCAAGCCGGTGGCGGGCCACTTCGCGCGCCACGGCGTCGAGCCGGGCGCCACCACCCTGGAGTTCCGCCTGGCCGACGGCGAAGCCGCCGAACTGGCGGCCGGCGCCGAGCTGAAGGTGGACCTGTTCGCCGTCGGCCAGGACGTGGACGTGAGCGGCACCACCATCGGCAAGGGCTTTGCGGGCGTCATGAAGCGCCACGACTTTTCGGGCGGACCCGCCAGCCACGGCGCCTCGGTGGTGCACCGCGCGCCGGGCTCGATCGGCCAGCGCCAGACGCCGGGCCGGGTGTTCAAGGGCAAGCGCATGGCCGGCCACATGGGCGTGCAGCGCCGCACCGAGGACAACCTGCGGGTGCTCGCGGTCGACCTCGAGCGGAACCTGCTGCTGGTGAGCGGCTCCGTGCCGGGCGCCGAGGGCGGCCCGGTCGTCGTGCGTCCGTCGGTCAAGATGGCGGCCCGGGCGCGACGCAAGTACGTCGCTCCGACCAAGAAGTGATCCGAGGCTCCCGCGATGAAGCTCAAGCTGGTTAACGGCGGGGCCAAAGGCTCCGAAATAGAAGTCAGTGACGCGACGTTCGGCCGTGAGTTCAACGAGCCGCTCGTGCACCAGGTGCTGACTGCCTACATGGCTGCCGGCCGGTCCGGCACCAAGGCGCAGAAGACGCGTGCCGAGGTGCGCGGCGGCGGCAAGAAGCCGTGGCGCCAGAAAGGCACCGGCAGCGCGCGCGCCGGCTCGATCCGCAGCCCGATCTGGGTGGGCGGCGGCCGGGCCTTCGCGGCCAAGCCGCGCGACTACGGGCAGAAGGTCAACCGCAAGATGTACCGCGGCGCCATCCGCTCGATGCTGTCCGAGCTGGCGCGCCAGGACCGGCTGGTCGTGACCGCCGAGCTGGAGCTCGAGGCGCCGAAGACCCGCATGCTGGCCGGCGTGCTCAAGCAGTTCGGTCTGGACAACGTGCTGATCGTGGTCGAGGCCTACGACGAGAAGCTGTTCCTGGCGTCGCGCAACCTGCCGGCCGTGCAGGTGCTGGCGGTGGCGAGCCTGGACCCGGTCAGCCTCGCGCGCTACGACAAGGTGCTGACGACCGTCGGCGCGCTCAAGATGCTCGAGGAGCGCCTGGCATGAGCACCGAACGACGCGGCTCTCGAAGGAGCGGCTGATCAACATCCTGGTGGCGCCGCACGTCTCCGAAAAGAGCTCGCGGGTCGCCGAGCAGGCCGGCCAGTACGTGTTCCGGGTGCGCACCGACGCCACCAAGCCGGAGATCAAGGCGGCCGTCGAGTTCATGTTCGACGTCAAGGTCCGTTCGGTGAACGTGGCCCACCAGCTGGGCAAGGGCAAGCGCTTCGGCCGGCTGCAGGGGCGCCGCTCCGACTGGAAGAAGGCCTACGTGCGGCTGCAGTCGGGCCAGGTGATCGAACTGGGCGGCGTGGAAGCCCCGTGACGGGCGCCGCACGAGTACGGATGGCATAACGATGGCACTGAAAAAACTCAAGCCGACGTCCCCGGGAACGCGCTTCCAGGTGCGCCCGGACAAGTCTTTCCTGCACAAGGGCAAGCCGGTGCGCGCGCTGGTCGCGCCGCTCAAGTCGACCGGTGGCCGCAACACGTCCGGCCGGCTGACCACGCGCCACAAGGGCGGCGGCCACAAGCAGAAGCACCGCATCGTGGACTTCCGGCGCGACAAGGACGGCGTACCCGGCCGCGTCGAGCGACTCGAGCACGACCCGGGCCGTTCCGCGTACCTGGCGCTGGTGCTGTACCGCCGACGGCGAGCGCCGCTACATCCTGGCGCCCAAGGGCGTCGATGTCGGCGACGAGGTGCAGTCGGGCACGGAGGCGCCGATCCGCCCCGGCAACGCCATGGCGCTGCGCAACATGCCGCTGGGCTCGGTCGTGCACGCCATCGAGATGAAGCCCGGCAAGGGCGCCCAGCTGGCGCGCTCGGCGGGCACCTCGGCGCAGTACACGGGGCGTGAGGGCGGCTACGCCATCCTGCGCCTGAAGTCGGGCGAGATGCGGCGCGTCAACGGCGAGTGCCGCGCGACGCTGGGCAGCGTCGGCAACGACGAGCACAACCTGCGGTCGTTCGGCAAGGCGGGCGCGAAGCGCTGGCTGGGCATCCGGCCGACGGTGCGCGGCGTCGTCATGAACCCCGTCGACCATCCGCACGGCGGCGGCGAGGGCCGCTCCGGGCAGGGCAACCCGCATCCGGTGTCGCCGTGGGGCTGGCACACCAAGGGCAAGAAGACGCGCAAGAACAAGCGCACCGACGCATTCATCGTGCGTCGTCGCAAGTAAGGAGCCGAGCAGATCATGGGACGTTCGCTGCGCAAGGGTCCGTACGTCGACCTGCACCTCGCCAAGAAGGTGCAGGAGGCGCGTGACAAGAACGACCGCCGCCCGATCAAGACCTGGTCGCGCCGCTCCATGGTGCTGCCCGACATGGTCGGGTTGACGATCGCCGTGCACAACGGCCGCCAGCACGTGCCGGTCCTGGTGACCGAGAACATGGTCGGCCACAAGCTGGGCGAGTTCGCGCCGACGCGCACCTTCCGGGCGCATTCGGGCAACAAGAAGGCGGTCACGGAGTAACGCCATGCAGGTATCCGCCAAATTGCGCCACGCGCGCATTTCGCCGCAGAAGTGCCGCCTCGTCGCGGACCTGGTGCGCGGCCAGCCGGTCGGCCAGGCCATGCACCTGCTGGCGTTCACGCCGAAGAAGGGCGCCAAGCTGGTCCTCAAGGTGCTGGAGTCGGCGATCGCCAACGCCGAGCACAACCTGGGCGCCGACATCGACGAGCTGAAGGTCGCGCGCATCGAGGTGGACACGGCGCCGGTGCTGAAGCGCATGCACGCGCGTGCCAAGGGGCGCGGCAGCCGCATCGTCAAGCGCCTCAGCCACATCACCGTGACCGTCGGCGACGGCGCGGCCGGCTGAGCGCCCGGCAGCAGAAGAGACTAAGGAACGGAGCAGCGCATGGGTCAGAAAGTCAATCCCACCGGCATTCGCCTCGGCATCGTGCGCGACTGGACGTCGCGTTGGTACGCCGACACGAAGAACTTCCCGGCCTACCTGCACACGGACTGGCTGGTGCGCGAGTTCCTGAGGAAGAAGCTGGCCGACGCGTCGGTGAGCCGCATCGCCATCGAGCGGGCGGCGCGCAAGGCCAACATCACGATCCACACGGCCCGCCCGGGCATGGTGATCGGCAAGAAGGGCGAGGACATCGAGAAGCTGCGCATGCAGGCCGCCGAGCTGATGAAGATGCCGGTCGCGGACCTGCGCCTCAACATCGCGGAGATCCGCAAGCCGGAGCTGGACGCGCGGCTGGTCGCCGAGGGCGTGGCGCAGCAGATCGAGAAGCGCGTGATGTTCCGCCGCGCCATGAAGCGCGCCGTCATGAACACGATGCGCAGCGGCGCGCTGGGCGTCAAGGTGCGGGTCGCGGGACGACTGAACGGCGCCGAGATCTCGCGCTCCGAGTGGACGCGCGAGGGCCGCATCCCGCTGCACACGTTCCGCGCGGACATCGACTACGGCACGGCCGAGGCGCGCACGACCTACGGGGTCATCGGCGTCAAGGTGTGGGTGTTCAAGGGCGAGGTCTTCAAGCAGGAAGCGCCGGAAGTCGTCGTCGAGGACGCATCGCCGGGCGCTGCCCAGCCCGAGCCGGCCGCCCAGGCCGCCGGTTGAGCGGGAGGGACTGAACCATGATGCAGCCGAAACGCACCAAGTACCGCAAGCAGCACAAGGGCAACCTGGCCGGGACCGCGATTCGCGGCAGCACGATCGCTTTCGGTGAATACGGACTGAAGGCCACCGGCCGCGCCCGCATGACCGCGCGCGAGATCGAGGCCGCGCGCCGCGCCCTGACCCGCTACGTGAAGCGCGGCGGCAAGATCTGGATCCGCGTGTTCCCCGACGTGCCGATCACGCAGAAGCCGCTCGAGGTCCGCATGGGCAGCGGCAAGGGCAACGTCGAGTACTGGGTGGCGCGCGTCACGCCCGGCCGGGTGTTGTTCGAGATCGAGGGCGTACCCGAGGAGACGGCGCGCGAGGCTTTCCGGCTGGCAGCTTCCAAGCTGTCGGTCTCCACGACGTTTGCCAAGCGGCAGGTGCGCTGATGAGCACGAAAGATCTGCGCAAGAAGACGGCGGCCGAGCTCAAGGAGGAGCTGCTGAAGCTCCGCCGCGAGCAGTTCAACCTGCGCATGGCCGCGGCGGCGGGCCAGCCGTCCCGGCCGGACCAGCACGGCAAGGTGCGCAAGAACGTGGCGCGCGTGAAGACGATCCTCAACGAATTGGGCCGCGCCAAGGGCACCGGGAGCGAGGCGAAATGACCGACATTCAGGAAGCCGTGCAGCCGGCCGAAGCCGCTGCGCGCACGCTGACCGGCAAGGTCGTCAGCAACAAGATGGACAAGACGATCTCGGTCGAGATCGAGCGCCTCATCAAGCACCCGACGTACGGCAAGTTCGTGCGGCGCACGACCCGCGTGCTGGCGCACGACGAGGGCAACGAGTGCAACGAGGGCGACACCGTGTCGATCAGGCAGTGCCGTCCGCTGTCGCGCCGCAAGGCCTGGACCCTGGTGCGCGTCGTGCTGCGCGCGCCGGCGGCCTGAGCCCGGGAGGTTGAGCCGATGATCCAGCTACAAACCAGGCTGCAGGCCGCCGACAACTCGGGCGCGCGCGAGCTGATGTGCATCAAGGTGCTGGGCGGAAGCCGGCGCCGCTACGCGGGCGTCGGCGACGTGATCAAGGTCAGCGTCAAGGATGCGATCCCGCGCGGCAAGGTGAAGAAGGGCGAGGTGTACGACGCGGTCGTGGTGCGGACCCGCAAGGGCGTGCGGCGCGCGGACGGCTCGCTGATCCGCTTCGACGGCAATGCGGCGGTGCTGCTGACCCCGAAGCTCGAGCCGATCGGGACCCGCATCTTCGGGCCGGTGACCCGTGAGCTGCGCACGGTGCAGTTCATGAAGATCATCTCGCTGGCACCGGAAGTGCTGTGACGGCAGAGGGAAGGCGATGAACAGGATCCGCAAGGGCGACATGGTCGTCATCACGTCGGGCCGCGAGAAGGGCCGCACCGGCACCATCATCAAGGTGCTGGAGGGCGATCGCGTGGTCGTCGAGAACGTGAACATGGTCAAGAAGCACCAGAAGCCGAATCCCGCCAAGGGCGTGGTCGGCGCCATCGTGCAGCGCGAGGCGCCAATCCGCGCCTGCAACGTCGCGCTGTACAACCCGGCAACCAAGAAGGCCGATCGCGTGGGCTTCCGCAGTCTGGAAGACGGGCGAAAGGTCCGCTTTTTCAAGTCCAACGGCGAAGTCGTGGACGCGTGAGCGTGGAGACCGCAGCAATGGCTTACGAAGCCAGACTCAGCAAGCACTATCGCGACGTCGTGAGGCCCAGGCTCAAGCAGGAGCTGGGGCTGGCCAACGACCTGCAGGTGCCCCGCATCACCAAGATCACGGTCAACATGGGCGTGGGCGAGGCGGTGGCCGACAAGAAGGTCATGGACGCCGCCGCGGGCGACCTGGCGCGCATCACCGGGCAGAAGCCGGCCGTGCGCATGTCGCGCAAGTCGGTGGCCACCTTCAAGCTGCGCGAGGGCCTGCCGGTCGGCTGCATGGTCACGCTGCGCGGCGCGCGCATGTACGACTTCCTCGACCGGCTGATCAGCATCGCCATGCCGCGCATCCGCGACTTCCGCGGCGCCAACGTCAAGTCCTTCGACGGCCGCGGCAACTACAGCATGGGCGTCAAGGAGCAGATCATCTTCCCCGAGATCGCCTACGACCAGATCGACCAGCTGCGCGGGATGGACATCACCATCACGACCAGCGCGAGCGACGACGCCGGTGGGCGCGCGTTGCTCGAGGCGTTCAATTTTCCGTTCAGGAAGTGACCGATGGCCAAGACCAGCATGATCGAGCGCGACAAGCGCCGTGCCAAGACGGTGAAGAAGTACGCGGCCAAGCGCGCGAAGCTCAAGGAGCAGGTGCGCGACCCGAAGGCCTCGCAGGAGGAGCGCATGGCGGCGGTCGAGGCGCTGCAGAAGCTGCCGCGCGACGCCAGCCCGTCGCGGATGCGCAACCGCTGCGCGATCACCGGCCGGCCGCGCGGCACCTACAGCAAGTTCGGCCTCGGCCGCAGCAAGCTGCGCGAGGCGACCATGCGCGGTGACGTGCCGGGCCTCCGCAAGTCGAGCTGGTAAGGAAGCAAGCACATGAGCATGACCGACCCGATCGCCGACTTCCTGACCCGCATCCGCAACGGCCAGGCCGCCGGCAAGGCTGACGTGAGCGTTCCCTCGTCGAAGGTCAAGGTGGCCATCGCCAGGGTCCTCAAGGACGAGGGCTACATAGCGGACTTCGCGGTGCGCCAGGAAAACGGCAAGGCGACCCTCGTGGTGGCGCTCAAGTACCACCAGGGCCGGCCGGTCATCGAGCGGATCGAGCGTGTCTCGCGGCCGGGCCTGCGCAAGTACCGCGGCAAGGCCGAGCTGCCCAAGGTGCTGGGCGGGCTGGGCGTGACCATCGTGTCGACGTCGCTGGGCGTGATGACGGATCGCGCGGCGCGCCGCGCCGGTCAGGGCGGCGAAATTCTCTGCGTGGTGGCCTGACGGCCATCGGTGAACGGGTAACCAGGGGTCATTCAGGTCATGTCGCGAGTAGCCAAGAAGCCGGTCGATCTGCCGCAGGGCGTGAGCGCCGCGGTCGGCGACGGCCAGATCACGCTCAAGGGGGCGAAGGGTTCGCTGACCCTGCCGCTGGCGCGCGGAATTTCCGTCGTGCAGGACAAGCAGCAGCTGGTCGTGAACGTCAGCGCCGGCAAGAAGGGCGCCGAAACGCTGATGCCGGTGGCCGGCGCGACGCGCGCCCACCTCGCCAACATGGTCACCGGCGTCACCAAGGGCTTCGAGCGCAAGCTGGAGCTGAGCGGCGTCGGCTATCGCGCGTCGGTGCAGGGCAAGACCCTCAACCTGACGCTCGGCTTCTCGCACCCGGTCAGCTACGCGGTCCCGGAAGGGGTGTCGATCGAGACCCCCACCCAGACCGAGGTTCTCGTCAAGGGCATCGATCTGCAGAAAGTCGGCCAGGTGGCCGCGGAGATCCGCCGCTTCCGTCCGCCGGAGCCCTACAAGGGCAAGGGCGTGCGCTACGCGGGCGAGAAGATCGTGCTCAAGGAAGGCAAGAAGAAGTAATCCTCATGGCACAGCTCAGCAAGAAGGACAAGCGCCAGCGGCGCGCCACCCGCGGACGGGCGAAGATCCGCGAAATCGGCCGGCCGCGCCTCACGGTGCACCGCACGCCGCGGCACATCTACGCCCAGGTCACGAGCCCGGACGGTGCGCGCGTCCTGGCGGTGGCCTCGACCGTGCAGGAAGAGGTCGGCAAGGGCCTCAAGGCCAAGGGCAACGCCGCGGCCGCCGCGGTGGTCGGCCGCGCGATCGCCGAGCGCGCGATCGCCGCCGGCATCAAGCAGGTCGCCTTCGACCGCTCCGGCTTCATGTACCACGGCCGCGTCAAGGCGCTGGCCGAGGCCGCCCGCGAGGCGGGCCTCGAGTTCTGATCAGGGGTAATGGCAATGGCACGAGTTGAAAGAGCCCCGGCGGGCGACGACCTGATGGAGAAGCTGGTCTCCGTCAACCGCACCGCCAAGGTCGTCAAGGGCGGCCGGCAGTTCGGCTTCACGGCGCTGACCGTGGTCGGCGACGGCGCCGGGCGCGTCGGTTTCGGCTACGGCAAGGCCCGCGAGGTGCCGGCGGCCATCGCCAAGGCCATGCAGGCAGCCCGCCGCAACATGGTCAACGTGCCGCTGCGCAACGACACGCTGCATTACGCGGTGCAGGGCCGCCACGGCGCGACGCGCGTCTACATGCAGCCCGCCTCGGACGGCACGGGCGTCATCGCCGGCGGCGGCATGCGCGCGGTGTTCGAGTGCGCCGGCGTGCGCAACGTGCTGTCGAAGAGCTACGGTTCGCGCAACCCGATCAACATCGTGCGCGCGGCGTTCGACGCGTTCACGCGCATCACGTCGCCGGACGAGATTGCGGCCAAGCGCGGCAAGACCATCGAAGAGATCGTGGGCTGAGCCATGGCCAACAAGCGACTGAAAGTGACACTGAAGGGCGCCGTGAGCGGCCAGTTGAAGAACATCCAGGCGTCGGTGCGGGGCCTCGGGCTCAGGCGCATCCGCGACTCGCGGGTGGTCGAGGATACGCCGGAGAACCGCGGCATGATCCGCGTGGCGCAGCACCTGCTCAGCGTCGAGCAGGCCTGAGGAGCAGGACGATGCGATTGAATGAACTCAAGCCCGGGCCGGGCAGCAAGAAGGCCAAGCTGCGCGTCGGGCGCGGCGCTTCCGCCGGCCAGGGCAAGACCTGCGGCCGCGGCGGCAAGGGCCAGAAGGCGCGCAAGGGCGGCTACCACAAGGTCGGCTTCGAGGGCGGCCAGACGACGCTGTACCGGCGCCTGCCGAAGGTCGGCTTCCGCTCGGCCATGAAGCGCACGCGCGCCGAGGTCACGCTGACCGACCTGCTCAAGATCAAGGGCGACGAGATCGACCTCGCGGCGCTCAAGGCGGCCAGCGTGGTGCCGGCCGCGACCGAGCGGGCGCGCATCATCCTGTCCGGCAAGATTGCGCGCGCCGTGACGGTACGCGGCCCCGCGGTCGTGGCGACCAAGGGCGCCCGCGCCGCGATCGAGGCGGCGGGCGGCAAGATCGAGGACGGCGCCGCGGCCTGAACGGCCGCGCAGCGCAACAAGGGACACCAACGTGGCTACCCAGGCAACGAACCCGGCACTCGTGCTCGGCGAGGCGACCCGCTTCACCGAAATGCGGCATCGCCTGCTGTTCCTGCTGGGCGCGCTGGTCGTGTACCGGATCGGCACGTTCATTCCGGTGCCGGGCATCGACATCGCGGCCATGGCCCGATTGTTCGACCAGCAGGAAGGCACGATCCTCGGCCTGTTCAACATGTTCTCCGGCGGCGCGCTGTCGCG
The DNA here is from genome assembly GCA_963695155.1 of uncultured Gammaproteobacteria bacterium. Lineage (GTDB taxonomy): Bacteria > Pseudomonadota > Gammaproteobacteria > Steroidobacterales > Steroidobacteraceae > SG8-30. Next base: position 524,990 of record CAVOGD010000007.1, on the reverse strand, counting down.
GCTGTCCATCTTCGCGATGGGCGTCATGCCGTACATCTCGGCGTCGATCATCATCCAGATGATGGCCGTGGTCGTGCCGACCATGGCGGCCATCAAGAAGGAAGGCGAGGCCGGGCGGCGCAAGCTGACCCAGTGGACGCGCTACTTCACCTGCATGCTGGCCGTGTTCCAGGGCTTCGCCGCGGCCTCGGCCTTCCAGAGCCAGGGCGTGGCGCTGAATCCGGGCTTCTGTTCGTGTTGCCCGCCACGTTCACGCTCACTGCCGGCACGATGTTCCTGATGTGGCTGGGCGAGCAGATGACCGAGCGCGGCGTCGGCAACGGCATCTCGATGCTGATCCTGGCCGGCATCGTGGCGGCGCTGCCGTCGGCGATCGGCAGCACGCTCGAGCAGGTGCGCGCCGGCGAGCTGAATCCGGCGCTGGCGATCCTGCTGCTGCTGGTGGTCGCCGCGGTGACGGCGTTCGTGGTGTTCGTCGAGCGCGCGCAGCGCCGCATCCCCGTCAACTACGCGAAGCGCCAGGTCGGGCGGCGCATGTACGCGGGGCAGACCAGCCACCTGCCGTTCAAGATGAACATGTCGGGCGTGATCCCGCCGATCTTCGCCTCGTCGCTGCTGCTGTTCCCGGCCACGCTGGCCAGCTTCTTCGCCAGCTCGGCGGCCGAGGGCGGCTGGCAGGTGGTGCTGCAGAACGTCGCCGCGGCGCTCGGCTACGGGCAGCCGCTGCACATGCTGCTGTATGCGGGCCTGATCATCTTCTTCTGCTTCTTCTACACGGCGCTGGTGTTCAACGCGCGTGAGACGGCGGAGAACCTGAAGAAGGGCGGTGCGTTCATTCCGGGCATCCGGCCGGGCCAGCAGACGGCGGAGTACATCGACAAGGTGCTGACGCGGCTGACCGTGTGGGGCGCGATCTACGTGACGGGCGTGTGCCTGTTGCCGGAAATCCTGATGGCCTACGGGCGCGTGCCGTTCTATTTCGGCGGCACCTCGCTGCTGATCCTCGTGGTCGTGGCGATGGACTTCATGGCGCAGCTGCAGGCGCACATGATGTCGCACCAGTACGAGGGGCTGATGAAGAAGGCCAACCTGCGCGGCTACGGCCGTTCGGGCGCGCCTCGCTAGGGGGGACGGCCTGCGGCCGCCCCGGGAGTGGAGAGATGAAAGTACGTCCTTCGGTCAAGAAGATCTGCAAGAACTGCAAGATCGTGCGGCGCAACGGCGTCGTGCGCGTGATTTGCACGTCGGATCCCCGGCACAAGCAGCGCCAGGGCTGACGTCGTTGAGGCACATGTTCCATTCACGTATACTGCCGTGTTTTCCGCGGCTTAGGGGTCGGTAGCCATGGCACGTATCGCCGGCATCAACATCCCGGTGAACAAGCACATCGTCATCGGGCTCACGCAGATCTACGGGATCGGCCGGCCGGCGGCCGGCGCGATCTGCGACGCTGCGGGCGTCGCACCGTCCACCAAGGTCCGGGACCTCACCGAGGCCGAGGTGAACGCGCTGCGTGCCGCGGTCGCGCGGCTGGCGGTGGAAGGCGACCTGCGCCGCGAGAACGCGATGAGCATCAAGCGGCTCATGGACCTGGGCTGCTACCGCGGGATCCGTCACCGCAAGGGCCTGCCCGCGCGCGGCCAGCGGACGCGCACCAACGCGCGCACCCGCAAGGGCCCGCGTCGCGCGGCCGTGAAGACGCACGCGCCGGTCGGCAAGCGCTGAGCGACCGATCGTCCGTTGACTGGATTATTACTGGACACTCAAGAATATGGCTGACAAGCAGGCAGGGTCTGCCACCGGCAAGACCCGCAAGAAGGCGAAGCGGCAGGTGTCGGACGGCATCGCGCACGTGCACGCGTCGTTCAACAACACGATCATCACGATCACCGACCGCCAGGGCAACACGCTGTCCTGGGCGACCTCCGGCGGCTCCGGCTTCCGCGGTTCCCGCAAGAGCACGCCGTTCGCCGCGCAGGTCGCGGCCGAGAAGGCCGGCGTGGCGGCCCAGGACTACGGGCTGAAGACCGTCGAGGTGCGGGTGCGCGGCCCGGGTCCCGGGCGCGAGTCGGCGGTGCGCGCGCTGAATGCCTGCGGGCTCAAGGTGACGAACATCGAGGACGTCACGCCGATTCCGCACAACGGTTGCCGCCCGCCCAAGAAGCGGCGCGTCTGATGGAAGGGGTTTAAGGCCATGGCGAGATATCTCGGTCCCACGTGCAAGCTCGCGCGACGCGAGGGCACGGACCTGTTCCTCAAGAGCGCGGTCAAGCCGCTCGAGAGCAAGTGCAAGCTCGAGGTGCCGCCGGGCGGCATCAAGGGCGACCGCCGCACGCGGCTGTCGAACTACGGCGTGCAGCTGCGCGAGAAGCAGAAGCTGCGGCGCATGTACGGCGTGCTCGAGCGGCAGTTCCGCAACTACTACATCAAGGCGGCCGGCCGCCCCGGCTCGACCGGCGAGAACCTGCTGCATTACCTGGAAGGCAGGCTGGACAACGTCGTCTACCGCATGGGCTTCGCGTCCACGCGCGCCGAGGCGCGCCAGCTGGTCAGCCACAAGGGCGTGACCGTCAACGGCGTGTCCGTCAACGTGCCGTCCTACCAGTGCAAGTCCGGCGACGTGGTCGCCGTGCGAGACAAGTCCCAGAAGCAGCTGCGGGTGGCTGCCGCGTTGGCGATGGCCACGCAGGTCGGCCTGCCCGACTGGGTGGAAGTCGACGAGAAGAAGTTGACCGGCGTGCTCAAGTCGCTGCCTGACCGCGACCAGATCCTGCCGGACATCAACGAGAATCTCGTCGTCGAACTGTATTCGAAGTAATCGGGTGACCACCATGCAGGGTGCTGCAACAGAATTCTTGAAGCCACGCTCGGTGCGGGTCACTGCGACCGCGCCGCGCCAGGCGCGCATCATCATCGAGCCGTTCGAGCGCGGCTTCGGCCACACGCTCGGCAATGCGCTGCGGCGGGTGCTGCTGTCGTCGATGTCGGGTTGTGCGGTCACGGAAGTCGAAATCGACGGCGTGCTGCACGAGTACACGAGCATCGAGGGCGTGCAGGAGGACGTGGTCGACGTCCTGCTCAACCTCAAGGGCATCGCGATCAAGATGCACGCGCGCAGCGAGACCGAGCTGCGGCTGCACAAGAAGGGGCCCGGCCCGGTCACCGCCGGCGACATCCAGGCCGACCATGACATCGAGATCGTCAACCCGGAACTGGTGATCGCGACCCTGACCAAGGCCATGGACCTGAACATGACGCTGAAGATCGAGCGCGGCCGCGGCTACCGGCCGGCCACCCAGCGCATGGAGTTCGAGGAACAGACCCGGCCGATCGGCCGGCTGCAGCTGGATGCCTCGTTCTCGCCGGTCCGCCGCGTCACCTACGGCGTGGAGGCGGCGCGCGTCGAGCAGCGCACCGACCTCGACAAGCTGATCATCGACATCGAGACCAACGGCACGATCGACCCGGAGGAAGCGATCCGCAGGGCGGGCGGCATCCTCAAGGACCAGCTCACGGTGTTCGTCGAGCTGGAGGGCCAGGGCGAGCCGAGCGGCACGGCGGCGGGCCCGCTGCCCGACCCGTTGCTGCTGCGCCCGGTGGACGAGCTGGAACTGACGGTGCGCAGCGCCAACTGCCTGAAGGCGGAGAACATCCACTACATCGGCGACCTGGTGCAGCGCACCGAGGTCGAGCTGCTCAGGACCCCCAACCTCGGCAAGAAGTCGCTGACCGAGATCAAGGAGGTCCTGGAGCTGCACGGACTGACGCTCGGCATGCGCGTCGAGGGCTGGCCGCCGGCCAGCCTGCGGCGCGACGACGAGTTGAAGTCGGCCTGAGCTGAAGAGTCGAGGAACGAGGCACCATGCGTCACCAACTGTCCGGCCGCCAGCTGTCGCGCAACAGCGCACACCGCAAGGCGCTGATGCGCAACATGGCCGCTGCGCTGCTGCGGTACGAGACGATCCGCACGACGCTGCCGAAGGCCAAGGAGCTGCGCCGGGTCGTCGAGCCGCTGATCACGCTCGGCAAGACCGACAGCATCGGCGCGCGGCGTCGCGCGTTCGCGCAGTTGCGCGACGCCGAGATCGTGACCAAGCTGTTCGAGGACATCGGCCCGCGCTGTCGCGCGCGCGCCGGCGGCTACACCCGCATCCTGAAGATGGAGGCGCGGCCGGGCGATTCGGCGCCGATGGCGCTCATGCAGCTGGTCGACAAGGCCGGCGGTGAAGTGGCCCCGGCGGAGCCGCAGCCGCGCAAGGTGCGCAAGGCCAAGCCGGCCGCGGACAAGCCGGCGGCTGCCAAGAAGGCGCCCGCCAAGCGCGCGAAGGCCGCCAAGGCCGCCAAGGCCGGCGACGACAAGCCCAAGAAGCCCGCGAAAAAGGCACGCAAGAAAGCCGCGGGCTGACGATTTCCACCCATGCAAGGCTGCCTCGCAGCCTTCTTGGTCGCCAGTGGAGGAGCCGGGTTGATCCCCGGCTCTTTTTTTGTGCCGCCGCCGTGCGGGTGCACGGGCGACGGCATTGCCTTATCGTAGCCTGCCTGCCGGCAGCCGCCGGCGCACACCGCAAACCACTGGCAACAAGGGGATCCCCATGAGCATGGCTTCTGAATTCAAGGACTTCGCCCTGCGCGGCAACGTCGTCGACATGGCGGTCGGCATCGTGATCGGCGTGGCGTTCGGCAAGATCGTCTCGTCGCTGGTGGGCTCGATCATCATGCCGGTGGTGGGGGCCCTGACCGGCGGGGTGGACTTCTCGGGACTGGCCGCCAACCTCGGCAGCGAAGCGGCGCCCGTGATGGTCAAGTACGGGGAGTTCGTCCAGTCCACGGTGGACTTCCTGATCATCGCCGCCGTGATCTTCCTGGCGGTGCGGGGCATCAACAAGCTGAAGAAGCCGCCGGCGCCGGCCGCCGCGCCGCCGCCGCCGAAGCAGGAAGTGCTGCTGGCGGAGATCCGCGACCTGCTGAGGAAGTAGCAGCGGAGGAGTCAGACCCCCAAGGGGGTCTGACTCCATTCCCATCCGGGGTCTGCAACCGCTCCTATCCGGGGTCTGACCCCTCTCAGGGGTCTGACCCCTCCGGCAGGCCCGCAAACGCCTCGCGCGTGAGGTTGCGCGGCACGCCGGGCTGCGCCACCACGTTGTCCTCGATGCGTGCACCACCGCAGGGCCGCAGGGCGTCGACCCGCGGCCAGTTGACGAGCTTGCGCTGCCCGCCGCCGGCGGCGGCCTCGAGCAGGGAGTCGATGAAGTACAGGCCGGGCTCGATCGTCACCACGAAGCCCGGCGCCAGGTCGCGGGTCAGCCGCAGGTAGGGGTGGCCGGCCGGCCGTGGCCGCAGGCGACCGGTGGCGTCCGCCATCAGCCCGCCCGCGTCGTGAACCTGCAGGCCCAGCAGGTGGCCGATCCCGTGCGGGAAGAACACGCTGGTGAGGCCGGACTCGACCGCCGCCTGCGGCGTCACCTTGACGAGGTCGAGGTCCACGAGCAGCTGCGCGATCCCGCGATGCGCCTCGAGGTGGATGTCCGCGTAGTCGCGGCCGGGCACCACCAGCGCGGCGAGTGCCTGCTGCGTAACGTCCAGCGCGGCCACGAGTTCGGCGAACGGCCCCGGGGCTGACGCGTAGCTGCGGGTGATGTCGCAGCCGTAACCGGCGAACGTGACGCCGGCGTCGATCAGGAAGGAAGGCACGGCATCGGGCCGCTGCCGGTCCAGGTTCTGGTAGTGCAGGACCGCGGCATTCGTGCCGAACGCGATGATGCTGTTGTAGGGCAGGTCCTCCTCGCGCGCGCCGGCGGCCCGGCAGAACTCGAGCTGGATCTCGAACTCGCTCGCGCCGGCCCGGAAGGCCCGCTCGGCGGCACGGTGCGCGCGCGCGCCCAGCCGGCTGGCCTGCGCCAGGCAATCGATCTCGTACGGTGTCTTGGCCGCCCGCTCGTAGTCGAGTGCGGCGACGAGCGCGGCCGGATTGGGCTCGCCCAGCCCGTCCCAGTCCGGATGGGCGGGACCCAGCACGGCGCGGTGCCGGCCGGCGGGCAGCAGGGCGCGCACCTCGGACGGCTTGCGCACGACCTTGAGATCGAACTGCTTCGTCCAGTCGGCCTGCGGCAGCGGCGGCGGCTTGTACCAGTAGTCCACCGGCTGGTGGAAGAACAGCTGCGGCTTGCGCCCCGGTTCGATCGCCAGGAAGCAGCCCGGCCAGGCTTCCGGCACCCACAGCCGGAACTGCGGGTTGGCCTTGAACGGGTAGGGCTGGTCGTCGGAAAACTGCAGCGGCGGCAGGCCGGATGGAATCAGCGCGGCGTCGAATCCGCAGGCCGCCAGGGCGCGTTCCATGCGGCCGCGCAAGTGCCCGACATGGGTCTGGAACGAGTCTACCGGCGTGGTTTCCATCATTGCGCTTCCTCGCTGCTGCAGGTCCGGCAGCGTACCGCGTACGCCGGGCGGGGTCATTGTGCCGTAGCGCGCGCCGGCCGCTGGCGGCGGCCCGTTGCGGCAGTGCGAAAAAGCCTATGAAAACAGTCTAAAAACCTATAAAATCAACGATCCCAGCGCGATTCAGGCATCACCACGATGAATGGGCCGCGTACCGAGGGATCGGGCCTTTCCCATTTTTCACAACGAATATCCGGGGTATTGAAGATGAACGCGAAGATTTTGGGCGCCGTTGCGCTGGCACTGGTTCTGGGTGGCTGCGGTGCCAAGCAGGAAGAGGTTGTCGCGCCGGTCGAAGAGGCGGCAGCCGTCGTCGAACAGGCTGCGACCGACACGATGGACGCGGCCGGCGAGGCGATGGACGCGGCCGGCACCGCCGTCGAAGGCGCTGTCGAAGGCGCTGCCGAGGAAGTCAAGGAAGCCGCTCCGCAGCCGTAAGCCTGCACTGATCGGCTGATCGGGCCGGGTGGATGGCGCGGGTTGCCCGCGGCGCCACCCGGCCTTCTTGTTGGGGCCAGCATGTCCGTCAGCATTCGCGATGCCAGGAACTCGCCCGCGGACCGCGCGTGGATCGAGCATGCCTACGGCGAGTATCTGGACGACCTGGCCGATGGCACGACCGGCGTCTTCCCCACGCTGCTGGTGACCGGACAGCGACCCGTGGACCTGCTGGCGCCCTGGTTTCGCGACCACCGCTCCGTGCCCTTCGTGATCCTGCGCTCGGGGCGCCAGGCCGGCTTCGCGCTGGTGCAGGACGTGCCGGTGCGGGCCGCCGCGACGGGCAGCATCCGGCTGACCGAGTTCTTCGTGCAGAAGCCGTTGCGCGGCCTCGGCATCGGACGCGAGGCGGCGGAGTTGCTGTTCAACCGGTACGCGGGCGACTGGCTGGTGACCACGCCCACCCGGCACCGTGCTGCGGTGGCGTTCTGGAAGCGGGTCATCCGCGGCTGCACCGGCGGCCGCTTCCGCGAGCAGTGCGACAGCGGGGAGGTCCGCTACAGCTTCACGATGCGCCGCGCCGCGGCCGACACGCCCCATGATGCGCCGCCCTGACAGGAGACCCGCATGCCCCGATTCAGCGACACTGCAGCGCGGCTCGTGCTGCTCATGAGCGTCCTGCCCGTCGGCGCCGCCCTGGCGGCGCGGCCGGTCGGCGCGCCATTCGCGACGCGCTCCGAGGTGCTGGCGCCGGCGGCCATGGCCGCGACCAGCCAGCCGCTGGCCACGCAGGCTGCGCTGGACGTGCTGCGGCGCGGCGGCTCGGCGGTGGACGCAGCCATCGCCGCCAACGCCGTGCTGGGCCTCGTCGAACCGACCGGCAGCGGCATCGGCGGGGACCTGTTCGCGATCGTCTGGGACCCGCAGACGGGCAGGCTGCACGGCCTCAACGCGAGCGGGCGCGCCGCGGGCGCGCTGTCGCTCGACTACTTCAGGGAACATGGCATCACGCGCATCCCGTCCTTCGGGCCGCTGCCGGTGACGGTACCCGGCGCCGTGGACGGCTGGTTCGAGCTGCATGGCCGCTTCGGCCGGCTGCCGATGGGGCAGGTGCTGGCGCCGGCCATCCACTACGCGCAGGAGGGATTCCCCGTCACCGAGGTGATCGCGCACTACTGGCGGATCAACGTCGCGCGCCTCGAGTCCTACCCGGGATTCCGCGAGACCTTCATGCCGGGTGGCCGCGCGCCGGCCAAGGGCGAGATGTTCGCCAACCCGCGACTGGCGGAAACCTACCGCAGGCTGGCGGTCGGCGGACGCGATGTCTTCTACAAGGGCGAGATCGCGGGTGCGATCGATGCCTACATGAAGGCCAACGGCGGCTTCCTCGCCTACGAGGACCTCGCCGCGCATCGTTCCGAGTGGGTCGAGCCGGTCTCCGTCCGCTACCGCGGCTACGACGTCTGGGAATTGCCGCCCAACGGCCAGGGCATCGCGGCGCTGCAGATGCTGAACATCCTGGAGGGCTACGACCTCGCCGCCATGGGTTCCGGCAGCGCCGACTACCTGCACGTGCTGGCGGAGGCGAAGAAACTGGTGTTCGAGGACCGCGCCCGCTACTACGCCGACCCGGACTTCGCGCAGATACCGCTCCAGCGCCTGCTGTCGCGCGAGTACGCGGCTGAGCGACGCGCGCTGCTCGACATGCAGCGCGCCGCACTGGCCTATCCGGCCGGCGACATGGCCGCTGGACCCACCGACACGGTCTACCTGACCGTGGCCGACGCCGACGGCATGATGGTGTCGCTGATCCAGAGCAACTACCGCGGCATGGGCTCGGGCATGACGCCCGGCGAACTGGGCTTCGTGCTGCACGACCGCGGCGAGAACTTCTCGCTGCGCGACGGCCACCCGAATGCCTTCGCGCCCGGCAAACGGCCCTTCCACACGATCATCCCCGCGTTCGTCACGCGCGACGGCAAGCCGCTCATGAGCTTCGGCGTGATGGGCGGCGACATGCAGCCGCAGGGTCACGTGCAGGTGGTCGTCAACCTGGTCGACTTCGGCATGAACCTGCAGGAGGCGGGCGACGCGCCGCGGCTGCGGCATGACGGCTCCAGCCAGCCCACCGACGAGGTCATGACGGACGGCGGCTTCGTGGCGCTGGAGCCCGGCTTCGACCCGGCGGTGATCGCCGAGCTCGAACGCCGCGGTCACGTGGTGAAGGTCGGCGACGGCGACTTCGGGGGCTACCAGGCCATCCGTCGCGAGCCGTCCGGCGCGTATGCCGGCGCATCGGAATCACGCAAGGACGGCCAGGCCGCCGGCTACTAGCGGGTGCCGGGCCGCCGTGCCGGCTCAGTGATGCTGGTGCGCTGACTCCACGTCGCCAGCGGCCATCACGACGGCCTCGACGGCCACCTCGCCGGCGACCTCGAAGCGCAGCGTGAGCGGCACGCGCTGGCCGGCCACCAGCGGCGACACCAGCCCCATCAGCATGATGTGGGTGCCGCCCGGCTCCAGCACCAGCCGTTCGCCCGCCGCCAGGTGCAGCGGGTCGATGCGCTTCATCTTCGCCACGTTGCCATCGTGCACGATCGCGTGCACCTCGACCCGCCCGGCACGCGGCGACGACAGCGACAGCAGCCGGTCGGCCTTGCGGCCGCGATTGTCGAGCACCAGGTAAGCCGCGGCGACGGTGGCGCTGGGCGGCGTCGCGCGGGCCCAGGCGCCCTCCACCTGCAGGGTCGCCGTGGGCGACGCGGCGGTGGCGCCGGCGCCCAGTGCGGCGGCGAGGAACAGTGCGGCGATCGACGTGCGCATTCGAGGTCTCCCGGTGTGTGTCAAGCCGTGGCCGGGGCCCGGTCGCGGGCCAGCACGGGTCCCAGATAGCGGCCAGTATAGGACCGCTTGAGTCTCGCCACCTGCTCGGGCGTGCCCTCGGCGATGACCCGGCCGCCGCCGTCGCCGCCCTCGGGCCCCAGGTCGACGACCCAGTCGGCGGTCTTGATCACGTCCAGGTTGTGCTCGATGACGATCACGGTGTTGCCCTCGTCGCGCAGCCGGTGCAGGACGGCGAGCAGCTGCTCGACGTCGTGGAAATGCAGCCCCGTGGTCGGCTCGTCGAGGATGTACAACGTGCGCCCGGTCGAGCGCTTGGACAGTTCCTTGGCGAGCTTGACGCGCTGCGCCTCGCCGCCCGACAGGGTGGTAGCGTTCTGGCCCAGCCGCAGGTAGGCGAGCCCCACGTCCAGCAGCGTCTGCAAGCGGGCCGCCACGGCGGGGACGGCGCTGAAGAAAGGCCAGGCATCCTCGACGGTCATGTCGAGCACCTCGTGGATGCTGCGGCCCTTGTAATGCACCTCCAGCGTCTCGCGGTTGTAGCGCCTGCCCTGGCACACGTCGCAGGGCACATAGATGTCCGGCAGGAAGTGCATCTCGACCTTCAGCACGCCGTCGCCCTGGCAGGCCTCGCAACGGCCGCCCTTGACGTTGAAGCTGAAGCGGCCCGGCTTGTAGCCGCGCGAGCGGGACTCCGGCGTCGCCGCGAACAACTCACGGATGGGCGTGAACAGCCCCGTGTAGGTGGCGGGGTTGGAGCGCGGCGTGCGGCCGATCGGGCTCTGGTCTATGTCGATGACGCGGTCGATCTCGTCCAGTCCCTCGACGCGCTCGCACGGCGCCGCGCCATGCGACGTGCGGCCCAGGTGGTCCGCGACCTGCCGGTACAGCGTGTCGTTGACGAGCGTGGACTTGCCGGACCCCGACACGCCGGTCACGCAGGTCATCAGGCCCAGCGGGAACTCGACGTCGACCCGCTGCAGGTTGTTGCCGGACGCCGCCACGACGCGCAGGCAGCGCTTGCGGTCGCGCGGCGTGCGCCGGGTGGGCAGCGGCACGCGGCGCCGGCCCGACAGGTACTGGCCCGTGACGGACTCGCGCATGCCGCTCCACCTCGGCGGGTGAGCCCTGGGCCACCACCCGGCCGCCGTGCACGCCGGCGCCGGGGCCGAGGTCGACGACGTGGTCCGCATGGCGGATCGCCTCCTCGTCGTGCTCGACGACGATCACGGTGTTGCCCAGGTCCCGCAGCCGGTGCAGCGTGTCGAGCAGCCGCTGGTTGTCGCGCTGGTGCAGCCCGATCGAGGGCTCGTCGAGGATGTACATGACGCCGACCAGGCCGGAGCCGATCTGGCTGGCCAGCCGGATGCGCTGCGCCTCGCCGCCGGACAGCGTCTCCGCGCTGCGGTCCAGCGTGAGATAATCGAGGCCGACGTCGACCAGGAAGCCGAGCCGGTCGCCGACTTCCTTGACCACCTTGGCGGCGATCTCGCCGCGCCAGCCGTCGAGGCGCAGGTCGGCGAAGAACGTGCGGGCCTGGCCCACCGACAGCGCCGAGATCTGCGGCAGGCTGCGCGCGGCCACGAACACGTTGCGCGCCGCACGGGTCAGGCGCGCGCCTTCGCACTCCGGGCAGGTGCGCGTGCCGAGATAACGCGACAGCTCCTCGCGCACCGCCAGCGACTCGGTCTCGCGGTAGCGCCGCTCGAGGTTGTTGATGACCCCCTCGAAGCGGTGCCGGCGCCGCACGGTGCGACCCCGCGAATCGAAGTAACGGAAGTCGAGCTCCTGGTCGCCGCTGCCGTACAGCACGGCGTCCCGCGAGGCCTGCGGCAGCGATTCCCAGGGCGCCTCCGGATCGAAGCCGTAGTGGTCGGCCAGCGCCAGCACCATCTGGTAGTAGTAGGCGTTACGGCGGTCCCAGCCGCGCACCGCGCCGCCGGCCAGCGACTGGCCGGGTATCGAGACGACGCGCGCCGGATCGAAGAACTGCTTGACGCCAAGGCCGTCGCAGGCCGGGCAGGCGCCGGCCGGGTTGTTGAACGAGAACAGGCGCGGCTCCAGTTCCGGCAGCGAGTAACCGCAGAACCGGCAGGCGAACTTGTCGGAGAACACCAGTTCCTCGCGCTTCGGCTCGTCGAGGAAGGCGACCCGCGCGACGCCGTCGCCCAGGGCCAGCGCCGTCTCGAAGGACTCGGCCAGCCGCTGCGCCAGGTCGGGGCGCGCCTTGAAGCGGTCCACCACCGCCTCGATGCTGTGCTTGCGCCGCAGGTCGAGCCTGGGCGCGGCGTCCACCTCCAGCAGGGTGCCGTCCACGCGGGCACGGATGAAGCCGCGCGTACGCAGTTCCTCCAGCACCTGCACGTGCTCGCCCTTGCGGTCCTTGACGACCGGCGCCAGCAGCGCCAGCGGCGTGCCCTCGGGGAGCGCCAGCACCTGGTCGACCATCTCGCTGACCGTCTGCGCGGTCAGGTCGGTCTCGTGGTCGGGGCAGCGGGGAATGCCGGCGCGCGCATACAGCAGCCGCAGGTAATCGTAGATCTCGGTGACCGTGCCGACCGTCGAGCGCGGGTTGTGCGAGGTGGACTTCTGCTCGATGGAGATGGCCGGCGACAGGCCCTCGATGGAGTCCACGTCGGGCTTCTCCATCATGGACAGGAACTGGCGGGCGTAGGCGGACAGCGACTCGACGTAGCGGCGCTGGCCCTCGGCGTAGATGGTGTCGAAGGCCAGCGAGGACTTGCCTGAACCGGACAGGCCCGTGAACACGATCAGCCGTCCGCGCGGCAGGTCCAGGTCGAGGCCCTGGAGATTGTGCGTGCGCGCGCCGCGGATGCGGATGGTGTCTGTGCTCATGATCCCTCGACACCCCGGCCGGCCCGGGGGAATCGCCAAGCATACCCGCCGCCTACCGGCTGCCGCAAAGCCCTGAACGCGCCGCAAACGAGCGGCTGCCGTCCGTCCGACCCGGCCATCAGGAGCGAAATAACCGGCGATTCGGCCCATATTGTCGCGGTGTTCCCGGCCGCCGCCGCAGACTAGAATAGGCACACGGCGGAAGCGGGCCCGGGCGACGGCCCCGGCTTCCGGGCAACCCCATCATCGAGGTGAATTCCATGGCGCGAGGCATCAACAAGGTCATCCTGGTCGGCAATCTCGGACAGGACCCGCAGAGTCGCGCCATGCCGAGCGGCAAGGCGGTGGTCAACCTGCGCATCGCCACCACCGACCAGTGGCGCGACAAGCAGACCGGCGAGAACCGCGAGAACACCGAGTGGCACAACGTGGTGATGTTCGACCGGCTGGCCGAGGTGGCGGCGGAGTACCTGCGCAAGGGTTCGCAGGTGTACATCGAGGGCCGGCTGCGCACCCGCAAGTGGCAGGACAAGGAAGGCCAGGACCGCTACACGACCGAGGTCATCGCCAACGACATGCAGATGCTGGGCGGCCGCGGCGGCGCGGGCGGCGGCGGTGGCGGTGGCGGCGGTGGCGGCGGCAACTTCGAACGCGAAACGCCCCGCGGCGGCGGCGCGACCGACACGGACGGCGCCAAGGACGATTTCGACGACGATATCCCGTTCTGAGCAGCCCGCCCGCCCGGGAAGGTGGGCCGGGAAAGCTATTTCCTTTCAACGAGTTGCGAAAGCCCTGCGACCGGTCCACCGATCCGGTCGCCCTTCTTTCGGGTCGCCGAAACCGCTAACCTAGCAGGCCCTATCTTGACCCCCGAGCCCTGGATGGCAGGTCGCCTGTACATCACCACCTTCGGCTGCCAGATGAACGAGTACGACTCCGCCCGCATGGTGGACGTACTGCGCGAGTCGCAGGGACTCGAACTCACCACGGACCCGGAACAGGCCGACATCGTCATCCTGAATACCTGTTCGGTGCGCGAGAAGGCGCAGGAGAAGGTGTTCTCGCACCTGGGCCGCTGGCGGCGGATCAAGGAGCGCCGGCCCGGCCTGATCATCGGCGTGGGCGGCTGTGTCGCCAGCCAGGAGGGCGTGGGACTGCTCGACCGCGCACCGTTCGTGGACCTGGTGTTCGGGCCGCAGACGCTGCACCGGCTGCCCGGGATGATCGACGCGCTGCGCCGCTCGGGGCGTGCTCAGGTGGACGTCTCCTTTCCCGAGATCGAGAAGTTCGACCGGCTGCCGGCGCCGCGGGCCGAGGGCGCGTCCGCCTTCGTGTCCATCATGGAGGGCTGCAGCAAGTACTGCAGTTTCTGCGTCGTGCCCTACACGCGCGGCGAGGAAATGAGCCGGCCGCTGGCGCAGGTGCTGGCCGAGGTCGAGGCGCTGGCGGCACAGGGCGTGGGGGAACTCATGCTGCTCGGCCAGAACGTCAACGCCTATCGCGGCGCCATGCAGGGCGGCGCCGACTGCGACCTCGCGACGCTCATACGCCTGGTCGCAAAAGTGGACGGGATCGAGCGGATCCGCTTCATGACCTCGCACCCGGTCGAGTTCAACGATGCCCTGGTGGCGGCCTACGCCGACGTGCCCAAGCTGGCCAGCTACCTGCACCTGCCGGTGCAGAGCGGTTCCGACCGCGTGCTGGCCGCCATGAAGCGGGGCTACACGACCCTGGAGTACCGGCAGAAGGTCCGCAGGCTGCGCAGCGCGCGGCCGGACCTCAGCCTGTCCTCCGATTTCATAGTCGGCTTCCCCGGCGAGACGGACCGGGACTTCGAGCAGACCATGGAACTGGTCGCCGAGCTGGGCTTCGACCAGTCCTTCAGCTTCCTGTACAGCCGCCGGCCGGGTACGCCCGCCGCCTCGCTGCCCGACGACGTGCCGCACGAGGTCAAGCAGGGACGGCTGGCGGCGCTGCAACAGCGCATCGACCAGCAGGCGCTGGCCATCAGCCGCAGCATGGTCGGGTCGCTGCAGCGGGTCCTGGTGGAGAAGCCCGCCAGGCGCAACCCGCGGCAACTGGCCGGGCGCACCGAGAACATGCGCTGGGTGAATTTCGACGGGCCGGCCGCGCTGATCGGGCGGTTCGTCGACTTGCGGGTGACCGAGGCCATGCCCAATTCGCTGCGCGGCCGGCTGCCGGAGGCGGCGGACTGCCGCCTGCCGCGGGCCGCCGCGGGCGCCTGAAGGCCACTTGACCACCGTGCAGCAACAAGACGTGTCCTTCGAGTCGGCCGGCAACGACCGGCTGGCCGCCGTGTGCGGGCCGCTCGACGAGCACCTGCGGCAGGTCGAGGACGGGCTGGGCGTGGAGATCCGCCGCCGCGGCGGCACGTTCTCGGTACACGGCGAGCGCGCCGACGCGGGGGCTACGGTGTTGCGCGAGCTGTACCTGCGCTCGGCCTCCGGGCCGGTCACGCCGGAGGACGTGCACCTGGCGGTCCAGGAAGTGGGCATGGAGCCCGTGGCGCCCGGCGACGTGCTGGCCGTGCATACGCACCGCGGCCTGATCCGCGGCCGCGGCCCGAACCAGGCTCAGTACCTGAGGAACATCCGCGAGCACGACCTGACCTTCGGCATCGGGCCGGCGGGAACCGGCAAGACCTACCTGGCGGTGGCCTGCGCGGTCGAGGCGCTGCAGCACGACGCCGTGCGCCGCATCGTGCTGGTGCGGCCGGCGGTCGAGGCCGGCGAGAGGCTGGGCTTCCTGCCGGGCGACATGGCGCAGAAGATCGACCCGTACCTCAGGCCCATGTACGACGCGCTGTACGAGATGGTCGGCTTCGAGCGCGTGGCGCGGCTCATGGAACGCAACGTCATCGAGGTGGCGCCGCTGGCCTTCATGCGCGGCCGCACGCTGAACGAGTCCTTCATCATCCTCGACGAGGCGCAGAACACCACCGTCGAGCAGATGAAGATGTTCCTGACCCGCGTCGGCTTCGGGTCGCGCGCGGTGGTCACGGGGGACATCACGCAGACCGACCTTCCGGTCAACCGGCAATCGGGGCTGCGGCACGCCATGGGCGTGCTGACGGAAGTGCCGGGCATCGCCTTCAGCCTGTTCACGGCCCGCGACGTCGTGCGTCACGCGCTGGTGGCGCGCATCGTCGAAGCCTACGAGCGCAGCGCGGGCCAGGAGGAGTCGCCATGACCGTCGCGGTCGCCGTGCAGTACGGGACGCGGCGGCCGTGGGCGCCGGGCGTGCCGAGCCTGCGCCGCTGGGCACGGGCCGCCGCCGGCGCACGGGCGCGCGGGTCGCTGACCATCCGGGTCGTGGGTGCCGCCGAGAGCCGGCGCCTGAACCGGGTCTATCGCGGCCACGACCGGCCCACCAACGTGTTGTCGTTCGACGCGGACCGCCACGGGGCGCCCGCCGCAACGCTGCTGGGCGACCTGGCCATCTGCGCACCGCTCCTGGCGCGCGAGGCGCGCGAGCAGGGCAAGACGCTGCGCGCGCACTGGGCGCACATGGCGGTGCACGGTACGCTGCACCTGCTCGGGCACCGCCACGACACGGCCCGCGAGGCGGCCGCCATGGAGGCGCGCGAGCGGGCGATCCTGGCGACCCTCGGCTACGACGATCCCTATGAGGCACGCTGACCGATGACTGACCGAACTGCATGGACGGGCTGGCTGCGTCGTCTGGTCGGGGGCGGCGAACCCCGCGACCGCGCGGAACTGACGGACGACCTGCGCGAGGCGGGCGGCCGCGGCCTGATCGATGCCGATGCGCTGACCATGATCGAGGGCGTGCTCGGCGTCGCCGACCTGCAGGTCCGCGACATCATGGTGCCGCGCTCGCAGATGGTCGTGCTCGACCGCGACGACACGCCGGAGAAGGTCCTGCCCGTGATCGTGGAGTCCGGACACTCGCGCTTTCCGGTGATCGGCGAGGACCGCGACCAGGTGGTGGGGCTGCTGCTGGCGAAGGACCTGCTGCGCTACTTCAGCGAGGGAGGACGCCAGCACTTCGACATGCGCGACCTGCTGCGGCCGGCCGTATTCGTGCCGGAGAGCAAGCGCCTCAACGTGCTGCTCAAGGAATTCCGCGTCAGCCGCAACCACATGGCGGTGGTGGTCGACGAGTACGGCGGCGTGTCCGGCCTGGTGACCATCGAGGACGTCATCGAGGAGATCGTCGGGGACATCGCCGACGAGTACGACATCGAGGAGGACCAGACGATCCGCCGCGACGGCGAGCGGCAGTTCACCGTGCATGCCCTGGCGCGGATCGAGGACTTCAACGAGTATTTCGGCGCGTCGTTCAGCGACGAGGAATTCGACACGATCGGCGGGCTCGTGATGCACCAGTTCGGCCGGCTGCCCAAGCGCGGCGAGGCCGTCACGATCGGCGATATCGAGTTCAAGGTGCTGCGGTCGGACCGGCGGCGCATCGACCTGCTGCGGGTCACCACCCCGCAGGACGTACCGCGCCCACCGGACGGCGAGGACTGAGCGCGTGACGCTGCCGGCCCCGCTGGCGCGCGTCGCGCGGCATCGCGCGTGGCTGGCGCTGCCGGTCGGCGCGGCCGTCGTGCCGGGCTTCGCGCCGGCCGGCTGGTACCCGCTGGCCGTCCTGTCGCCCGCGCTGCTGTTCCTGCTGTGGGAGGGCGTGAGCCCGCGCCGCGCCGCGGCCATCGGCTTCGCGTGGGGCGCCGGCGCGTTCCTGGCCGGCACCTGGTGGGTGTTCACGGCCGTGCACGTGTTCGGCAAGGCGCCCGTGTGGCTGGCGGCGTTCCTGATGCTGGGGCTGGTCGCGCTGATGGCGTCGTACTACGCGCTGCTTGGCTGGTCCGTCGCGCGTCTCGCCGGGTCGCCGCCGCTGCGCTGGCTGGTCGTGCTGCCGGCGGCCTGGACGCTGATGGAGTGGCTGCGCGGCTGGCTGTTCAGCGGGTTTCCGTGGCTGCAGACCGGCTACGCGCACATCGACTCGCCGCTGGCCGGCTATGCGCCCGTGGGCGGCATCTACCTGGTGACGCTCCTCAGCAGCCTGACCGCCGGCGCCGCCGTCGCGCTGCTGCGCGGCACGCCGCGCGTGCGGCGGGTCGCCGCGGCGGTCGTGGTCCTGGCCTGGGCGGCCGGTGCGGCGCTCGGCGCGCAGCGCTGGACCACGCCGGCGGGGGACGACATCGGCGTGGCCATCGTGCAGAGCGCCGTGCCGCAGGACTTCAAGTGGCAGGACAGTCACCGCGACGAGATCATGGAAACGCACCGGCGCATGACGCGGGAGGCGCTCGGCACGCGGCTGATCGTCTGGCCGGAGGCGGCGCTGCCGGTGCTGGCGCACCAGGCGGGGCCGTGGCTGGCGGCCATGTGGGAGGAGGCGCAGGCGCACGGTTCCGACCTCGTCCTCGGCCTGCTGCGCCATGATGAGGAGAGCGGGCGCTATTACAACGGCGTGCTGGCGCTGGCGGGCGACGAGGCGGGCTGGTACTACAAGCGCCGCCTGGTGCCGTTCGGCGAGTTCTTCCCCGTGCCGCCACGGGTGCGCAGCTGGATGCGGCTGATGAGCCTCGCCTACGTGGACATGAGCCCGGGCCCCGACGACCAGCCGCCGCTGCGCGCCGCGGGCCAGGAAATCGGCGTGACCATCTGCTACGAGGATGCCTACGGCGCCGAGCAGCTGGTGGTCCTGCAGCGGGCCACGCTGCTGGTCAACGTCACCAACAACGCCTGGTTCGGCGACTCGGCCGCGCCCCACCAGCAACTGCAGATGGCCCGCTTCCGGGCGCTCGAGGCGGGCCGCTACCTGGTGCGGGCGACCTCCAACGGCGTCACGGGCATCATCGCGCCCGACGGTCACGTCACGGTGCGGGCAGCGCAGTTCGTGCCCGAGGTGCTGTACGGCACGGCGCGGCCGTACACCGGCCTGACCCCCTATGCGCGCACCGGCAACTGGCCCGTCCTGCTGCTCAGCGGCCTGGCGCTGGCGCTGGGGATCCTGGTCCGGGGCGTGCGCGGCGCCGGCGGCCGGGACCCGCGACCGGCCCGCCGGGCTTAGCGACCGGCCCGGGGTCGGGTATCCTTGCGGGCCCGACCCAGGCCCGCGACCCGAATCCATGCAGGAACGCTACGACCACGCCGAGATCGAGTCGGCCGCCCAGCGCGAGTGGGATGCGCGGCGCTGCTTCGCGGCCGTCGAAGACCCGGCCAGGCCCAAGTACTACTGCCTGTGCATGTTCCCGTACCCGAGCGGGCGGCTGCACATGGGCCACGTGCGCAACTATGCGATCGGCGACGTGCTGTCGCGCTACATGCGCATGCAGGGCCACAACGTGCTGCAGCCGCTGGGCTGGGACGCCTTCGGGCTGCCGGCGGAGAATGCGGCGATGGCGCACGGCGTGCCGCCGGCGCGGTGGACCCGGGACAACATCGCATACATGAAGGGCCAGGCAAAGTCGCTGGGCCTGGCCATCGACTGGTCGCGCGAGCTGGCGACCTGCGACCCCGGGTACTACCGCTGGAACCAGTGGCTGTTCCTGCGCATGCTGGAGCGCGGCATCGCCTATCAGAAGACCGGCACGGTCAACTGGGATCCGGTGGACCAGACGGTGCTGGCCAACGAACAGGTGATCGACGGCCGCGGCTGGCGCACCGGCGCACCGGTCGAGAAGCGCGAGATCCCGATGTACTACCTCGGGATCACACGCTACGCGGAGGAACTGCTGGGGGCGCTGGACGGCCTGCAGGACTGGCCGGAGCGGGTGCGCACCATGCAGGCCAACTGGATCGGCCGCAGCGAGGGCGTCAACCTTTCTTTCCGCTATGACATCGGCGGCGAGCAGGGCCGGCTGGCCGTGTTCACGACCCGTGCGGACACCCTGATGGGCGTGACCTTCGTGGCCGTGGCGGCCGAACACCCGCTGGCGGAGCGCGCCGCCGCGCGCGATCCGCAGCTGCGCCGCTTCGTGGACGAATGCCGCCGCGGGCCCACGACCGAGGCCGACCTGGCGACGCTGGACAAGCAGGGCATGCCGACCGGGCTGTTCGTCACGCACCCGGTGAGCGGGGCGCAGGTCGAGGTGTGGGTCGGCAACTACGTGCTCATGGGCTATGGCGAAGGCGCGGTGATGGGCGTGCCGGGCCACGACGAGCGCGATTTCGCGTTTGCGAAGAAGTACGGGCTGCCGATCGTGCAGGTCATCGACGTGGACGGCCGGCCGTACTCGACCGGGGCCTGGCAGCCCTGGTACGCGGACTACGGCCGCTGCGTCAATTCCGGGGCCTACGACGGGCTCGGCTACGAGGCGGCGGTGGACGCCATCGCAGCCGACCTGCAGGCTCGCGATCTCGGCCGCAAGCAGGTGCACTGGCGGCTGCGCGACTGGGGCATCTCGCGGCAGCGCTACTGGGGCTGCCCGATCCCGCTGATCCACTGCGCGGCCTGCGGCACCGTGCCGGTGCCGGACGAGCAGTTGCCGGTGGTGCTGCCCGACGACCTGGTGCCGGACGGCTCGGGCAACCCGCTGGCGAAGACGCCGTCGTTCCTGGACTGCGAGTGCCCGCGCTGCGGCGCCGCGGCACGCCGCGAGACCGACACGATGGACACGTTCGTGGACTCGTCCTGGTACTTCTTCCGCTACGCCTGCCACGACAACGACCACGCCATGGTGGACGAGCGTGCCGCCTACTGGCTGCCCGTGGACCAGTACATCGGCGGCATCGAGCACGCGATCCTGCACCTGCTGTACTCGCGCTTCTGGACCCGCGTGATGCGCGACTGCGGGCTGACCGCGCTGGCGGAGCCGTTCGGCAGGCTGCTGACGCAGGGCATGGTGCTGAACGAGATCTACTACCGCAAGCCGGAGGCCGGGCGGGTCACGTACTACAACCCGGCCGACGTCGACGTGCGGCACGACGACAAGGGCGCGCGCACGGGCGCGGTCCTCAAGGCCGACGGCCAGCCGGTCGAGAGCGGCGGCATCGGCACCATGTCCAAGTCGAAGAACAACGGCGTGGACCCGAATGCGCTGGTGCAGCGCTACGGCGCCGACACGGCGCGGCTGTTCATGATGTTCGCGGCGCCGCCGGAGCAGACACTGGAGTGGTCGGACGAGGGCGTCGAGGGCGCCTATCGCTTCATGAAGCGGCTGTGGAAGGCGGTGCACGTGCATGTCGGCGGCGGCCCGGCGCCGCGGCTGGAGGCGGCGGCGCTGACGGACGCGCAGCGCGAGCTGCGGCGCACGGCGCACCAGACGCTTGCCAAGGTCACCGACGACATCGGCCGGCGACGCACCTTCAACACGGCGATTGCGGCGGTCATGGAGATGATGAACGCCGTGGCGAGATTCGAGGATGCCTCGGCCCAGGGCCGCGCGGTCGTGCAGGAAGCGCTGGAATTCGCGGTGCTGATGCTGGCGCCCTTCGTGCCGCACGCCACCCATGCGCTGTGGCGCGAGCTGGGCCACGAGGGCCTGCTGGTGGACCAGCGCTGGCCGCGCCACGATCCCGCGGCGCTCGAGCAGCGCACGATCGAAATCGTCGTGCAGGTCAACGGCAAGCTGCGCAGCCGCCTGCAGCTGCCGGCGGGCGCGGACGAGGCGGCGGCCAGGGCCGCGGCGCTGGCCGACGCCAACGTCGTGCGCTTCGTCGGCGACAGTCCCGTGCGCAAGGTCATCTACGTACCGGGCAAGCTGATCAACGTGGTGGCATGAACGCACAACGCGGCACGATCCTGGCACTCGCCGCCGCCGCCGTGCTGGCGGCCGGCTGCGGCCTGCAGCTGCGCGGCAGCATCGAGCTGTCGCCGCAGATGCGCTCGCCCTACCTGGAGGCGTCCGACCGTTACACGCCGCTGTATGCGGAACTGGCGGCCGCGCTGCGGGCGGCGGGTGCGCAACTGGCGCCATCGCGCGAGGCGGCCTCGGCGGTGATCCACATCCACGTGGACGAGACCGGTCGCGACGTGCTGTCGGTGTCGGCGCGCAACACGCCGCAGGAATACGAGGTCTTCTACACCATCGAGTACTCGGTGACCGCGGGCGGCGAACAGCTGCTGCCGCGCCAGGCGCGCACGGTGGCGCGCGAGTACGCCTACGACGACCGGGCCGTGCTCGCCAAGCAGAACGAGGAGCGGCGGCTGCGCGAGGCGCTGGCCCGCGAGCTGGCCTCGATCGTCGCGCGGCGCCTGGCTTCGCTGTGATGGAACAGTCCGTCTTCGACATCTTCCGGATCGGCATCGGTCCGTCGTCGTCGCACACGATGGGGCCGATGCTGGCCGCCCGCCTGTTCGTGCTGGACCTGCGGGAGCGCGGGCTGCTCGAGGCCACCGACAGCGTGCGCGCGGAGCTGTTCGGGTCGCTGGCGCTGACCGGCGCGGGGCACGGCACGGACCGTGCGATCCTGCTCGGGCTGGAGGGCAACGATCCCCGCGGCCTGGACCCGGCCCTGATCGAGCCGGCCATCGAGCGCATCCGCGGCAGCGGGCGCCTGCGCCTGTCCGGGCAGCGCGAGATCGTCTTCCGCGAGGCGGAGCACCTGCTGTTCCGTCGTCACGCCTCGCTGCCACGGCACCCGAACGGCATGCGCTTCACGGCCCGCGACGCGCAGGGCGAGGCCCTGCATGCCGAGGAACTGTATTCAGTCGGCGGCGGCGTCGTGGTGCGCGAGGACGACGACCGGGCGGCTGGCGGCGCGGCCGTGACGCCCGTGCCGTACCGCTTCGGCTCGGCCGCCGAGCTGCTGGCGCTGGGCCAGGAACAGGGCCGCGAGATCCACGAGCTGATGCTGGCCAACGAGTGCGCGCTCAAGCCGCGCGCGGACGTGGAACTGGGCCTGGCGCGGGTCTGGGAAGTGATGCAGGACTGCGTGCAGCGCGGCTTTGCGGCCAGCGGGCTGCTGCCGGGCATCATCAGGGTCAAGCGCCGCGCGCCACGACTGCAGCGCATGCTGGAGTCGGAGGCGAAGTCGGGCAAGGCGGACCCGATGGAATGGGTCAACGCCTGGGCGATGGCGGTCAACGAGGAGAATGCGGCCGGCGGCCGCGTCGTCACGGCGCCCACCAATGGCGCGGCGGGCGTCGTGCCGGCCGTGCTGCACTACTACACGCGGCTGTGCCACGGCGCCGACGAGGCGGGCGTGCGGCGCTTCCTGCTCACCGCGGGCGCGATCGGCCTGCTGTACAAGCACAACGCCTCGATCTCGGGCGCCGAGATGGGCTGCCAGGGCGAAGTCGGGGTGGCCTGCTCGATGGCCGCCGGGGGCCTGGTCGCGGCGCTGCACGGCACCAACTCGCAGGTCGAGAACGCCGCCGAGATCGGCATGGAGCACAACCTGGGCCTGACCTGCGACCCGGTGGCGGGCCTGGTGCAGATCCCCTGCATCGAGCGCAACGCCATGGGCGCCGTGAAGGCCATCAACGCGGCGCGGCTGGCGCTGCGCGGCGACGGGTCGCACAAGGTGACCCTGGACCAGGTGATCGCGACCATGCGCCAGACCGGGCGCGACATGTCGGTCATCTACAAGGAAACCTCGCAGGGCGGACTGGCCGTCAACGTGCCGGAATGCTGACGGCGCGGCACGGCGGTCCCGGCGACCTGCGCTAGAACTTGTATTCCTCGGCCGCCGTGCCGGCCAGCGTGTAGGCGGCGGAGCCCAGGCTGGTGCGGCGGGTCTGTATCGCCATCTTCCCGGAGATCCAGTAAGCCGCGTACATCGAGCCGAGGCTGATGCCGCGCGCCATGCGCACGTACACCATCTGGTTGGCCGGCGGCGGCGGGACGTGGATGCAGGCGCCGAAATAGGGCACCAGGAAGAACTCCGTCACCAGCCCCTCGTCATCGAGTTCCAGCGGCACGATGAAGCCGGGAATCCTGACCTGCTGGCCGGCCAGCTGCTCATTGACGCCGAAGTCGAGCACCTGCTGGGCTGCCAGCGACGACTCGCCCAGCAGGTAGTCGTGCGAGGCCTGCGGCGCCGGGTCGTAGCTGCCGCGGTCGCCCTCCGGCAGCAGGTCCACCCAGTCGAGCGTGCGTGGCGCGGCGGACGCCGCCGCGGCCAGCAGGCACAACAGGGCCAGCACGGACAGCGTTCTCGGCAAGGCGTAGCTCCTCACAGGTGCACGGACAGCCCGTCGGCCAGCGAGTTCCGGTAGGCGCGCCAGGCGGGTATGAGTCCGGCCAGCAGCCCGGCGCCCAGCACGCCCGCGCCGATGGCCAGGTCGAGCGGCGTAGGCGCGCCGACCTGGATGAACAGCCCGAGGCGGCGCTCCAGCAGCGGTGCGGCCCCGGCCAGCAGGGCCCAGGTGCCCAGGAAGCCGAGCAGCACGCCGGCCGCGGCGAGCAGGCCGGACTCCAGCACCAGCAGGCCGAACACGTGCGCGGGACGCGCGCCCACCGAGCGCAGGATGGCCATCTCGCGGCGCCGTTCGTTGAGGCTCGTCAGCAGCGACGTGAGCATGCCGACGAGGCCGGCCAGCACCACGCAGGCGGCCACCAGCAGCAGCGCCTTGTCGGCCACGCCCACCAGCTGCCACAGCTGGCCCAGCACGACGCCCGGCATGATGGCCAGCAGCGGCTCGCCCTTGTACTCGTTGAGTGCGCGCTGCATCTGCAGCACCGCATTGCGGTCGCGCATGCCGACCAGGAAGGCGGTGATGCTGTCCGGCGTGAGTTCGCGTTCCTCGTGATCGCGATCCGCGCCGGGCCCGGCGGGTGCGGCACGGCGCGCGCCCCCCTGCCAGTCGGCGTGGATATCGGTGATAGCCTCGATGCTTACGTGCACGGTGCGGTCCACCGGGGTGCCGGTCCGCTCCAGGATGCCGGCGACGCGGAACGGGTGCTCGTCGTGCCGGGCGAAGCTCACCTCGCCCAGCCCATGCGCGACGGTGAGCGGGTCGCCGACCGCGTAGCCGAGGGTGGCGGCCACGTCGGCGCCGAGCACGGCGTCGTGCAGGTCGGCAAAGGCGGCGCCGTCGCGGAAGGCAAGCGGCTGCCGCCGGCCGTAACGGTAATGCTCGAAGTACCCGCGCGAGGTGCCCATCACGCGGAAGCCGCGGTGCGAGTCGCCCAGCGAGATGGGAATGACCCAGGCCACGTCCGGGTGACGGGCCACCAGTTCGTAGCTGCGCCAGGACACGCCCGTCATCGCGTCGCCGATGCGGAACACCGAGTACAGCAGCAGGTTGACCGGTCCGCCGCGCGCGCCCACGATCAGGTCGGTGCCGGACAGGGTGCTGGCGAAGCTGTCCCGGGTCTGGGTGCGCACCTTCTGCACGCCGAGCAACAGCGTCACGCTGACGGCGATCGCGAACACGGTCAGCCCGGCGGTGACGCGCCGGTTCCAGACGCTGCGCGCGGCCAGGGCGCCGAGTGCCATCAGGCGGCCTCCCGGTCCGGCCGCGCCCGGTTGACGTCGTCCAGCCCGACCGAGCGGTCGAACAGGCGGCCCAGGCTGCGGTCGTGGCTGACGAACAAGAGCGTGGTGCCGGCTGCGGCGCTTTCCTGCATCAACAGCGCCAGGAACGACTCGCGGGTGTCGGCGTCCAGGGACGACGTCGGCTCGTCCGCAATCAGCACGTCGGGCCGGCCGAACAGGGCGCGGGCCGCGGCCACGCGCTGCTGCTGGCCGATGGACAGCCTGGTGACGGGCCGGCGCAACAGCGACGGGCGATCCATGCCCAGGGCGCCCAGCAGGCGGCGCGCCTCGGCGCGCAGGTCGCCGGCTTGCTGCCGGCGCCGCACGGAAAACCGCGCCGCCAGCGTCACGTTGTCCAGCACGGACAGGTACGGCAGCAGGTTGAACATCTGGAACACGAAGCCGACGTGGTCGGCGCGGAAGTGGTCGCGGCGCGACGGCGACAGGCTCCGCAGGTCGGTCCCGAGCAGGCGGACCGTGCCGGCGCGCGGCACCAGCACACCGCCGATGACGCCGAGCAGGCTGCTCTTGCCGCTGCCGCTGGGGCCGTGCAGGAAAACCCGCTCGCCGCGCTCGACGCCGAACGAGGGCACGTCCAGCACCGGGTGGCCGGGGGTCCACTCGAAGGCAAGGTCACTGAGGACGATGGCCGGCTCGGTCATGATGCCTGGGCAGGCGGCACTTGCGGCGGCCCCGGGGGGCCGGTGGCGGAAGTATACCGGCCGGCCGATAATCGTCCCGGGCATCACACAGGGCCGGCCATGAAACTCAGCAGCGACCGTCTCGGCCAGCAACTCGAGTCGTCGACGGCGGCCGCCTGGCTGGTCACGGGCGACGAACCGCTGCTGGTGGGCGAAGCGGCCGACGCGATTCGCGGCTGGGCGCGGCAGCGCGGCTACGCCGGCCGCGAGGTGTTCTTTGTGGAGCCCCGCTTCGACTGGAGCGTCGTGCAGGGCGCCGGCCAGGCCTTGTCATTGTTCGCGGAACGCCGCGTGCTCGAGGTCCGCATGCCTGGCGCGCGACCGGGTGTCGAGGGCGGCGCCGTGCTGGCGGCGCTGGCCGAGAACACGCCGCCCGATACCCTCGTGCTGGTCGTGACGGGGCGGCTGGAAAGGGACGCCGCCCGCGCCGCCTGGGTCAAGAGCTTCGACCAGCACGGCGTGGTCGTGCAGGCCTGGCCGGTGGATCTCGGCAAGCTGCCCGGCTGGATTGCCGCGCGCGCCCGTTCGCACGGCCTCGAGGTGGACGCTGCCGGGGCGCAATTGCTCGCCGAACGCATCGAAGGCAACCTGCTGGCGGCGCACCAGGAAGTCGAAAAGCTCGCGCTGACCCACGGGCCGGGGCGGGTGGGCGAGGACGCGGTGGCCGCGGCGGTCGCCAACAGCGCGCGCTACGACGTCTTCAAGCTCGGCGAGGCGGCGCTGGCCGGCGACGCGGCGCGCACGCTGCGGATCCTCGACGGCCTGCGCGGCGAGGGCACCGAGCCGACGCTGGTGCTGTGGGTGTTGTGCCGCGAGATCCGCGCGCTGGCGGAGGCCAGGGCGGGCCGCGCCGCAACCGCCTACGGCTGGCACGCGCAGCAGCGGTCGAAGCTGCTGGACGCCGCCGTGCAGAGGATGCGCCGCACTCCGCTGGGCCCGCTGATCGCGCACGCCGCGCGCGTCGACCGGGCCATCAAGGGCCGTGGGCCCGGCGCCGCGTGGGACGAGCTGGCGTGGCTCGCCGCCAGGCTGGCGGGCGTCGAGCTGCCGGCCGCGCGTGCGGGCTGAACCGGCCATGCGCCCGCTTGGCATCTTCGGCGGCATGTTCGACCCGATCCACTACGGGCACCTGCGCGCCGCCTTCGAGCTCAGCGGCATCCTCGATATCGAGCAGGTGCTGTTCATACCGGCCGCCGACCCGCCACACCGCGACGCGCCGCTGGCCGATGCCGCCAGCCGCCTGGCGATGGTGCGCGCCGCCATTGCGGGGGAACCGCGCTTCGTGGCCGACGACCGGGAAATCCGCCGTGGCGGGCGCTCGTACACGGTGCTGACGCTCGAGGCGCTGCGCGCCGAGCACGGCCAGCGGCCGCTGGTGCTGATGCTGGGCGCCGACGCGCTGGCGGGCCTCGAGGGCTGGCACCGCTGGCGCGAACTGCCGGCGCTGGCGCACCTGGCCATCGCCAACCGGCCCGGCGTCGCGCTGCCGGCCGCGGGCGAGCTGGGCGCGATGCTGCGCGCGCGCCGCGAGCGGGCGCCGCGGCGCTTCGCCGCCCAAGCCGCGGGCCTGGTCTACGTGCACGAGGGGGTCGGGCTCGACGTGTCTTCGACTGATGCGCGCGCGGCGCTGTGCGCAGGCAATGATCCGTGCTACTTGATGCCCGAGCCCGTGCGTAGGATGATCCTCGACGAGGGCATCTACGCCCGGCCAGGCGATACAGAGGAATGAGCGACACGCAGCCGAAGAAACCACGCAAGAAAGCCAGCAAGAAAGCCAGCAAGCCCACCCGCAAGCCCACCCGCAAGCCCGCCGCGCGACCCGCGGTGCGCGGCAAGCAACCGCCCGGCGCGGCGCCGGGTCTTCCCGAGATCGCCATCGCGGCGCTCGAGGACATGAAGGCCGCCAACGTCAAGGTCATTGACGTGCGCAAGCTCACCGACGTGACCGATACCATGATCGTGGCCAGCGGCACGTCGAACCGCCATGTCCGCTCGATCGCCGACCGGGTCGTGGAGAAGTGCAAGGGCGCCGGCTTCCGGCCGCTCGGCGTCGAGGGCGACCGCGAGGGCGAGTGGGTGCTGGTGGACCTGCAGGACGTGCTGGTGCACGTGATGCTGCCGCGCATCCGGGAGTTCTACGGGCTGGAGAAACTGTGGGACGTGCGCCCCTCGCAGCGCGACGCCACGCTGGCGTGACGCAGGGTGCTGCGCGGTGCTGATGCGCCTCGTCGCGGCCGGCACCAGGATGCCCGGCTGGGTCAATGACGGATTTGCCGAGTACGCCGGTCGCTTCGCACCGGGGCTGCGGCTGGAACTCACTGAGATTGCCGTTCCGCGGCGCGGCCGCAACGCCGACGTCGCGCGGCTGCGTGCCGAAGAGGGGCGGCGCATGCTGGCCGCCGTGGACCAGCGCGCCTACGTCGTCGCGCTGGAGGTGACCGGCAAGGCGCTGAACACCGAGCGGCTGGCCGCGTGGCTGGCCAGGCGCCTCGCGGAGGGGCGCGACGTGGCGTTCCTCGTCGGCGGACCGGAC
The DNA here is from genome assembly GCA_963695155.1 of uncultured Gammaproteobacteria bacterium. GTDB lineage: Bacteria > Pseudomonadota > Gammaproteobacteria > Steroidobacterales > Steroidobacteraceae > SG8-30. Next base: position 496,773 of record CAVOGD010000007.1, on the reverse strand, counting down.
GGGCTCGATCCCGAGTGCCTGGGACGCGCCGATTTCAGCTGGTCGCTGTCGCCGCTGACCTTCCCGCACGGACTCGTCCGCGTGATGGTCGCGGAACAACTCTATCGCGCGCACAGCCTGCTCAAGGGCCATCCGTACCACCGGGCGTGAACCGGCCGCAGTACCGCGGTCCCGCCCGACCGGCTATCCTTGGCGGCTAGTCCCGGCCTGCGATGGCGGTGGCCGACCAGGAATCTCAATGAGTTGCGCGCCCATCGTGCTTGCATCAAGGTCGCCGCGCCGCAGCCAGCTGCTCGGCCAGATCGGCATCGCACACGAGGTCCTCGCAGTCGATCATGATGAACTGCGCCGGGCGGGCGAGCCGCCGCGCGCGTACGCCGAGCGGCTGGCCCGCGAAAAGGCGCTGCTGGCCCGCGAGCGCCACGCGCTGCAGGCCCGGGTGGTGCTCGCCGCCGACACGGTCGTGGCGCTCGGCGAGGAGATCTTCGGCAAGCCGGACGACGAACGGGACTGCGTGCGCATGCTGGCCGCGCTGTCGGGCCGCACGCACGAGGTGATCACGGCCGTCGCCGTGCTCGACGGCGCTGCGGTGCAGTCGGACACCAGCGTCGCCCGCGTGACGTTTCGCGCCATCGGCGAACCGGAATGCCGCCGCTACTGGCAAAGCGGCGAGCCGGCCGACAAGGCGGGCGGCTACGCCATCCAGGGCCTGGGCGCGGTGTTCGTCGAGCGCCTCGAAGGCAGCCATTCGTGCGTGATGGGCTTGCCGCTGTTCGAGACGGCGCGCCTGCTCGCCAGGGCCGGCGTGCCGGCCTGGCAGCGAGGCGCGGCGCCGTGAGCCGCGAACTGCTGGTCAACGTCACGCCGCGCGAGAGCCGCGCCGCGATCGTGGAGAACGGTGTGCTGCAGGAGGTGTTCCTGGAGCGCGCCAACCGGCGCGGCCTGATCAGCAACATCTACAAGGGCCGCGTCACGCGCGTCCTGCCGGGCATGCAGGCGGCGTTCATAGACATCGGCCTCGACCGCACGGCGTTCCTGCACGCCTCGGACATCGCCGTGCCGAACGGCGTGGACGCCGGCATCGAGGCGCCGCGGCCCGAGCACGTGCGCGAGCTGGTGCGCGAGGGTGACGAGATCCTGGTGCAGGTCCTCAAGGACCCGCTCGGCAGCAAGGGCGCGCGGCTCACGACCCACGTGACGATCCCGTCGCGCTTCCTCGTCTACATGCCGTTCGGCCGTGGCGCCGGCGTGTCGGCCCGCATCGAGGACGAGGCCGAGCGGCAGCGGCTGCGCGAGGCCGTGCAGTTGTTCGCGCAGACCGCGGCGGGCGGCGGCTGGATCGTGCGCACCGCCGCCGAGGATTGCGGCATCGAGGCGCTGAGCGCGGACATGCTGTTCCTGCAGCGCCTGTGGGAGATGGTGCGCGCGCGCGGCGCGGCCGCCTCGGCCGGACAGCTCGTGCACGAGGACCTGCCGCTGGAGCTGCGCATGCTGCGCGACCAGCTCGGCCAGGACGTCGAGCGCGTGCTGGTGGACTCGCCGGCGGCGCACGCGCGCATGGGCGAGTTCGCCCGCAGCTTCATGCCGGAGAGCGCCGGCCGCATCGAGCTGAACGGCACCGAGCGGCCGGTCTTCGACCTGTACGGCATCGAGGACGAGATCCACCGCGCGCTGGACCGCAAGGTGCCGCTGAAGTCCGGCGGCTACCTGATCATCGACCAGACCGAGGCGCTGACCACGATTGACGTCAACACGGGCGCCTTCGTCGGACACCGCAACCTGGAGGACACGATCTTCCGCACCAACCTCGAGGCGGCCGTGGCCATCGCGCGCCAGCTGCGGCTGCGCAACCTCGGCGGGATCATCATCGTGGACTTCATCGACATGCAGGACGAGGAACACCGCCGCCAGGTGCTGCAGGCGCTGGGCAAGGCGGTGGCCGCGGACCATGCCAAGACGCACATCTCCACCGTCTCGCAGCTGGGGCTGGTGGAAATGACCCGCAAGCGGACCCGCGAGAGCCTGGAACATCTGCTGTGCAGGCCTTGTCCTACCTGCGAGGGCCGCGGCTTCGTGAAGACGCCGGAGACGGTTGTCTACGAGATCTTCCGCGAGGCGCTCAGGCAGGCGCGGCAGTTCGAATTCCAGGAACTGGTCGTGCTGGCGCACCAGGACGTCATCGAGCTGCTGCTCGACGAGGAGTCGGCGGCGCTGGGCGAGCTGGAGCTGGCGATCGGCAAGCCGGTGCGGCTGCAGACCGAGGCGCTGTACGCGCAGGACCAGTACGACGTGGTGCCGATCTGAAGGCAGGGCCGACGCGCCACCGCAGGCTGGCGCGGTGCGGGGGCCCCGGGACGAAGGAGGCGGTGGCGGAGTGACTTCGCGCGGCAAGAGGGTCTGGCGCTGGCTGGCGGGATCGGCGGCGGCGCTCGTCATCCTCGCGGCGCTGGCGGTGGGAGCCTTCCGCCTGGCGCTGGAGCTGCTGCCCGAGTACGAGGCCCGGGTGGCCGACACCGTCCGCGAGGCCACCGGCCTGCGGCTGTCCTTCGATGCGCTGGACGCGCGGCTCGGGCGCTACGGCCCGGAGATCTTCTTCGAAGGCGCGCGCATCATGGGCCCGGACGGCAGCGACGTCATCGTCAGCGCCAGGGCGGGCCGCGCCAGCCTGTCCGTGCTGCGCTCGCTCTACTATCGCCGGCTGGAAATCGGGCGGGTCGTGCTGGAGGGGCCGCGCCTCAACTTCGTGATCTTCCCGGACCGCCACATAGAGCTGGTGGGCCAGGCCTGGCTCGCGCAGCCGACGGGCCCGACAGAGGAGTCGCGCGGCCTGCAGCGCATCCCGCGCGGCCGGATCGAGGTGCGCGACGCGTCGGTCGGCTTCCTCGACCTGCGTGCCGACCGCGCCGCGTGGGAACTGCAGGGCGTGGACATCGGGATGCACCGCAAGGGTTCGACGGTCAGCTTCACGGGCCGGGTCAGGCTGCCGAGACACCTGGGCGCATCGCTCGAGTTCGAGGCCGAGGTGGCCGGCGACCTGGCGCAGCCGCGCGCACTGTCCTGGCAGGGCAGGATCGCAGGCCGCGACCTGAGCTTCGCGGGCTGGGCCGACCTGTTGCCGGCGACCTTTACAGTGCCGCCCGCCGGCCGCGGTTCCCTGGACGTTTCGGCGCGCGGCGCGGGCGGCGCATGGCTGGGCGGCCGCGTGCGGCTGGACCTGGCGGATGTGGCCCTGCCCGTGACGGATGGCGGGCCGGCGGCCGTCTACCGGCGGCTGGCCGGGGAGCTGGTGGCCGAATACGCCAGCGGCAGCTGGCGCGTGCGCGGCGAGAAAATCGAACTGAGCCTCGCGGATTCGCCCTGGTCGCCTACCGACCTCGCGGCCGACCTGGAACTGGACGAGGGGCGCTGGGTCACGGCGCGGTTCCGGGCCGGGTTCATCCGGGTCGAGAACCTCATGCCATTGCTGGGACTGGCGCCCGCCTCGGCGGCCCGTGAACGCCTCGAGGCGCTGGCCCCGCGAGGCACGTTGATCGGCGCGGACCTGCAGTTTGCGAGAAGCGCGGACCGGCTGCTGCCGGACGTGACCGGCCGGGTTGCGTTCGAGGACCTGGGGTTCGCACCGTATGGGCGCGCCCCGGGCGTGGCCGGACTCGATGGCCGCCTGGACGGCGCCGGCCCGGGCGGCGTGATCACGCTGGCGGCAGAGGACGTGCAGGTGGACTGGCCGGCGGAGTGGCGCAGCGTGGTGCCGTTCGCGCGGGTCCACGCACGTGTCGAGTGGTCGCCCGGCCCGGGCGGCGTGCGCCTGTGGGTCGACGATGCGCACGTCAATGCGGGGCCGGTGCAGGCGGGAGGCCGCGTGCGCCTGCTGCTGCGACCCGGCGAGACGCCGCTCATGGACATCAAGGCGAACGCCACCGTGACCGATGCAGCGGCCGTGCCGCAGTACCTGCCCACGAGCCGGATAGGCGCCAAGTCGCTGGAATGGCTGGACCAGGCGTTCGTGGCCGGACGCGTGCCCGAGGTGCGGGTGGAGATCACGGGACCGGCGCGCGGCTTCCCCTACCGCGAGGGCCAGGGACGCTTCAGCGGCACGGCCCGTGGCGAGGACGTGACCCTGAGATTCGCGCCGGACTGGCCGCCGCTGTCCGGGCTGTTCGTCTCGGCGCACTTCCTGGGCCCGGGCATGACGGCGGAGGCGTCGCAGGCCGTGATCGGCGGGGTCACCGTCGGCAAGGCGACGGCCGAGATGCGGGACTGGCGGGACTCCCGGCTGATCGTCAGGGCAGATGCCGCTGGCGATGCGGCAGCGGTGCTGGGCCTGCTCCAGGACAGCCCGTTGCGCAAGACGCTGGGCGAGACCTTCGGTCGCCTGACCGGCACGGGTCCGGTGCTGGGCGAGCTGGTGATGTACCTGCCCTTCAAGGAGTTCACGCAGCGTTCCATCACCGTGCGCGCTGATGCCGATGGCGTGGCGCTCGGCCTGCCGGGCATGGCGGAGCCGCTGGGCGACCTGCGCGGCACCCTGTGGGTGCAAAACCGCGCGATCCAGGCGCCCGAACTCAGCGCGCGCTTCCTGGGCGGGCCGCTGCGCGCCCGCATCGCTACGACGGCGGCGCGCGGCGGGGGCCTGGTCACGACGGTCGACATGAACGGCACCGTCGAGGGCGCCCGGCTGCCGGGAGTCGTGCGCCTGCCGCTGGAGCCGGGCCTGGCGGGCGCGACCGCCTGGCGCGGCGCGTGGACCGCGAACCGGCCGGCCGATCCCGACGGCATCACGCGCACGCGCATCAGACTGGAGAGCGACCTGAAGGGCCTGGGCTCGGGTCTGCCGGCCCCGTTCGCCAAGCTGGCGGAGGAAGTGCGTCCCTTGCGCGTCGAGGCCGACCTCGACGGAACCGGCACCGTGCTGGCCCGCCTCGGGCTCGGCAGCAACGTGCGCGGGCTGGTGGAGTATCGGCGCCGTGACGGGAGCATGGCCCTGACGCGCGGCGTGCTGAGGTTCGGCGGTGCCGAGGTCGCGTCGCTGCCGGTCGGGCCGGGCCTGCGCATCGACGGGCGGCTGCCTGACCTGAGCCTGACCGACCTGACCGGCCTGCGCTGGGAGAAGCCCGCGGCGCGGCCGCTGCAGGACCAGCTGGCGTCGGTCACCCTCGAGGTGGGCCGCCTCGAGGTGCTGGGCTACGAGTTCGAGCGCGTGAATGCCGAGTTGCGGCCGGGCAATCGCGTCTGGGACGTGCGGGTGTCGGCGCCGGCCGCGCAAGGCCGCCTGAGCGTGCCCTACGAGTTTCCCGGCACCGCGCCGCTGGTGGCCGACCTCGACCGCCTGGTCGTCGCCGAGCGCGTGCGTCCCGGCACCGGCGAGCCGGATCCGCAGCGCCTGCCGGCCATGCGCCTCGACGTGCGGGACCTGACCATGACGGGCCGCACGCTGGGACACGTGCGGACGGACGCTGATCGCACGCCCGCCGGTCTGGTCTTCAAGAGCCTGGTCGCGGAGCATCCGGCATTCACGCTGCGCGGCAGCGGCGACTGGCTGATGTCGGCCACGGGACCGCGCAGCACGCTGGCCTTCGAGTTGTCGAGCGGCGACGTCAAGGGGCTGCTGCAGGCGCTGGCTTTCCAGCACCTGATCGACGCGCGGGAAGGCACGATGTCTGCGGACCTCAGCTGGCCGGGCGGACCCGACGCGCAGGTGCCGGAGCGGGTCTCCGGCACGGTGCGCATTGCACTGGCGAAGGGCAGGATGGTGAGCGTCGAGCCCGGCGCGGGCCGCATCCTCGGTCTGCTCAGCGTCGCGCACCTGCCACGCCGGCTGGCGCTCGACTTCAAGGACCTGACGGGACAAGGCATGGCCTTCGACTCGATCAGCGGCGACTTCACGCTGGCGGCGGGCGATGCGTACACGGACAACCTGACGCTGCGCGGTCCGGCGGCGGAAATCGGTATCGCGGGTCGCACCAGCCTGCGCGAACGCAACTACGACCAGACGGCGGTCGTGACCGGCGCGGTCGGCGGCACGCTCGGGGTGGCGGGCGCCCTGGCGGGCGGACCCGTGGTCGGCGCGGCACTGCTGCTGTTCTCGCAGGTCTTCAAGGAGCCGCTGAAGGGCGTGGCGCGCGGTTACTACAGGATCTCGGGACCGTGGGAGGAGCCGATCGTGCGCAAGATAGACGCCAGGGAACTGGAGGAGGCCGCCGGGCTCGGCCAGCCGCCGTCGGCAGCCGGGGCGGGTCCGGCCGCGGGTGCGCCCCGATGAAGCGGCCGGCGATTGCTGCCCTGCAGATGACCTCGGGCGCGGATGTCGCGCAGAACCTCGACACGGCGGAGCGGCTGCTGGGCGCGGCCGCGCGCAGTGGCGCCTGCCTCGCGGTGCTGCCGGAGAACTTCGCCTTCATGGGCACCACCGAGCAGCAGCGCCGCGCGATCGCGGAGCGGGTGGACGACGGGCCGATCCAGGCGGAGTTGGCGCGCATGGCGCGTGCCGCGGGGCTGTGGGTGATCGCCGGCACCCTGCCGCTCGTGGTGCCGGACGACGATCGTCCCGCCAATGCCTGCCTGGTGTACGACGCGGCGGGCCGGCGCGTGGCGCGCTACGACAAGATCCACCTGTTCGACGTGCAGATCCCGGGCCATGACGAGGGCTACCGCGAATCCGACAATGCCTGGCCCGGCCACGAACCCGCGCTGGTGGACACGCCGGCCGGCAGGGTCGGGCTGTCGGTGTGCTACGATCTGCGCTTCCCCGAGTTGTACCGCAGGCTGGTCGGTGCAGGCGCCGAGGTGCTGGCCGTCCCGGCGGCGTTCACCGCACCCACGGGAAGGGCTCACTGGGAAGTGCTGCTGCGGTCCCGCGCCATCGAGAACCTGTGCTTCGTGGTGGCCGCGGCCCAGTCCGGGATGCATCCCAATGGCCGCGAGACCTACGGGGACAGCCTGGTGGTGGATTACTGGGGCCGCGTGCTGGCCCGGCGACCGCGCGGCACCGGCCTGGTGACGGCCGGGCTGGACCGCGAGGGACAGCGACAGGTGCGTGAACGGTTCCCGGCCCTGGCACATCGCGTACTGGAGTGACATTGAACGAAACAGAACAGCAGTTCGTTGCCGGATCCGCTGGCGGCGGCACGCGAGGTGATCCTGCGGCCGGCGGGGCTCGACGAGTCCGGCATCCAGCGCGCGCTGGGCGTGCTGCTGGGCGCGGAGGTCGACGGCGGCGACCTGTACTTCCAGGTATCGCGCGAGGAGCACTGGACGCTCGAAGACAGCACCGTGAAGGACGGCTCGCACAGCATCCAGAGCGGCGTCGGCGTGCGTGCGCTGGCCGGCGACCGCACCGGCTTCGCCTATTCCGACGAGATCGTGCCCGAGGCGCTGCTGGAGGCGGCGCGCACGGCGCGCGCCATTGCGCGCGACGGCCGCACGGCGGGCGTCCAGGCGTGGAAACAGGTCGCGGCCCGCCGCCTGTACCTGCCGGTGGACCCGATCGACACGCTGCGCGACACGGAAAAGGTGGCGCTGCTGGAGCGAATCGACCGCGAGACGCGGGCCATCGACCCGCGCGTCAAGCAGGTGATCGCGAGCCTGGCCGCGGTGCACGAGGTGATACTGGTCGCCGGGACCGACGGCACGCTGGCCGCCGACATCCGGCCGCTGGTGCGCCTCAACGTGGCCGTGATCGTCGAGCACAACGGCCGGCGAGAGCAGGGCTACGCGGGCGCGGGCGGCCGGCATGACCTGCTGGAACTGGCGGCGGACGACCTGCCGGTCGGGCTCGGCCGCGAGGCGGTGCGGCAGGCGCTCGTGAACCTGGACGCCGTCGCGGCACCGGCCGGCACGATGCCGGTCGTGCTGGGCGCCGGCTGGCCCGGCGTGCTGCTGCACGAGGCGATCGGCCACGGCCTGGAAGGGGACTTCAACCGCAAGGGAACGTCGGCGTTTTCCGGCCGCATCGGCCAGCGGGTGGCCTCGCCGCTGTGCAGCGTGGTGGACGACGGCACCCTGGCGCGACGGCGCGGTTCGCTCAACATCGACGACGAGGGGACGCCCACGCAGTGCACGACCCTGATCGAGAACGGGGTGCTGCGCGGCTACCTGCAGGACAAGCTCAATGCGCGCCTGACGGGCGGCCGCCCGACCGGCAACGGCCGCCGCGAGTCGTTCGCGCACGTGACGCTGCCGCGCATGACCAATACCTACATGCTGGCCGGACCGCACGACCCGGACGAGATCATCGGTTCGGTGAAGAAGGGGCTGTACGCGGTGAATTTCGGCGGCGGCCAGGTGGACATCACGTCGGGCAAGTTCGTGTTCTCGGCCAGCGAGGCCTACCTGATCGAGGACGGCAAGGTCACCGCGCCCGTCAAGGGCGCCACGCTGATCGGCAACGGTCCCGACGTGCTGACGCGGGTCAGCATGGTGGGCAACGACCTCGAACTCGACGCCGGCGTGGGAACCTGCGGCAAGGAAGGCCAGACCGTACCGGTCGGCGTGGGGCAGCCCACGCTGCGCGTCGACGCGCTGACCGTGGGCGGAACCGGCTGACCCGCCGCCAGGTCGCGGGCGCGCGCGCCGCGCGCTAGCATAGGGGTGCGGGAGGAATCACCCGATGCGTTTGTCCAGACCGTTCTACGAGTCCCTGCCCTACGTCTACATGGGGCTGGGTGCCGGTGCGCTGGCCGTCTCGTTCTACTGGCACAGCGGAGGCTGGTCCGACGTGCTGCTGGGCTTCGGCGTGCTGGCCCTGGTGGGCGGACTGGTGGTGGCGCTGCGGCGACGCGACTTCCGCATCCAGAAGCGGCGCTACGGCGCCGACCTGGACGACGAGGACTGAGCCGCCCGGGCCCGCCCCGGGCTCTTGACTAGGCGTCCCCGGCTTCCGCCTGCAGGCCTTCGATGTCGGGCTGCGCGTGGCGTCCGGTGCTCGCACCGTTGTCCTGCTGGCGGAGCTTGGTCGAGCGTTCGTCCACGTACATGATTTCGTGGCGGCCCAGCCTGATGACGTCGCCGTCGTTGAGGTTGTGCCGCCGCACCCGCTTCGATTTCACGTACACGCCATTGGTGCTGTTCAGGTCCTCGAGAACGCTGCCTTCGGTCGTGGTCACGATCTGGCAGTGGTGCCGGCTCACGTACTTGCTCTCGATCTGCAGGTCGTTGTCCGTCGTGCGCCCGACGATCAGCCGGCCCGGATGGAGGTCGAGTTCCTGGACCGTGTGCCCGTCGTGCGCCACGACGATCCGCGCCAGCCGATGCACCGCGACCAGTGGCGGCGGCGGCGGCCGTTCCGCGAGTTGCCGCATCCTGCTGGTGCGCTCCGCGAACTCCACCCAGCCCAGTTCCTCGACCGCGGCCTTGACCTCCTGCGCCCCGACCTGCGGTTGCTCGGTCACGAAGGCGCACATCATGGCCGTGTCGCACAGCGTGTTGATCAGGCGCGGCACGCCGCCGGTATAGCGGAACAGCAGCGGGAAGGTCTCCGCGGCGAACAGTTCGCGGCCCTGGGAGCCGGCCACGTCCAGGCGGTGCAGCACGTAGGCGCGCGCATCCTCGGCCGACAGCGCGGTCAGGTGGAAGCGGAACCTGACACGTTGCACCAGTTGCAGCAGTTCCGGGGAGTCGAGCTTCTCGCTGAGTTCCGGCTGGCCGGCCAGGATGATGCGCAGCACCTTCTCGCGGGTGGTCTCCACCCCGGACAGCAGCCGGATCTCCTCGAGCACCCGGTTGCTCAGGTTCTGCGCCTCGTCCACGATCAGCAGCACCTTGCGTCCGGCCGCGTACTGCTCGATGAGGAACTCGTTCAGCGCCGCCAGCAGTTCCGCCTTCCTCATGCGGAACGGCGCAAAGCCGAATTGCACCAGCACGGCCTGCAGGAACTCGACCGGCGACACCTGGGTCTGGTTGATCTGCGCGACGATCATGTCCTTGTCGAGTTCCGCCATGAAGGTCTCGATCAGGGTCGTCTTTCCGGAACCGACCTCGCCGGTGATGATGACGAAGCCATCCGTGAACCAGATGGTGGACTCCATGTACGCCTTGGCGCGGGCGTGGTGTTTCGACAGGTACAGGTAGGCCGGGTCCGGGCTCAGCCGGAACGGCAGGTCCTTGAGGCGGAAATGTTCCTGGTATATGGCGGAGTCTGACAATTTCCCGATCTCAGCCCGCCGCCGGTCGCCGCCGAACGCGGGACTCGCAGTGGCCCGGCGCCAACGCTAGCACAAACGCCGCCGTGCGGGGTCCGTTACCGCCCGGCGCTGCGCAGCAGCTCACGGGCCATGCGGTCCCGTTCCCGCGGCGTGCGGCCCACGAAGGTCGCATGACCGAGCTTGCGCCCGGCGCGCGGCTGTTTTCCGTAATCGTGGAAATGGACGCCGTCCAGGGCCAGCACCGCCCTGGGCCGCGGGATCGTGCCGATGAAGTTCACCATCACGGCGTGGCCGAGCGGCCGGGTGCTGCCCAGCGGCAGGCCGGTGATCGCCCGCAGGTGGTTCTCGAACTGGCTGGTTGCGGCGCCCTCGATCGTCCAGTGCCCGGAGTTGTGCACGCGCGGTGCGATCTCGTTGGCCAGCAGCTTGCCCTGCACGACGAAGAACTCGACGCACAGCACGCCGACGTAGCGCAGGTGCTCGAGGATCCGTCCGACGTGCCGTTCCGCCGCCTTCTGCAGGTCCGGGTGGTCCAGGGGCGCACGCGTGATCGCCAGTACGCCGTCCTTGTGCACGTTCTGGGACAGCGGATAGAAGGCGGTCTCCCCGGTCCTGCTGCGCACCGCGACCAGCGACACCTCGCGGCTGAAGCGGACCCGCCGCTCGCACAGCAGGGGCTGGCTGCCCAGCGCGGCCCAGGCACCCTCCAGGTCCTGCGGGCCGTCGACGCGGCGCTGGCCCTTGCCGTCGTAGCCCAGGCGGCGGGTCTTGAGGATGGCGGGGAGCCCGACCTGCGCCGCGGCGGCTGCCAGCTTGCCGGGATCGTCCACCGGCGCGTACTTCGGCGTCGGGATGTCCAGCCGCGCGAACAGCCGTTTCTCGGCCAGCCGCTCCTGGCTGGCGGCCAGCGCCCGCGGCGAGGGGAACACCTTGGTCATGCCGCCGATCGCCCGGGCCGAGGCGACCGGGACGTTCTCCCAGTCGAAGGTCACGACGTCGGTGTCGTGCGCGAACCGGCTGAGCGACGCGAGGTCGTCGAACCTGCCGACGACCAGCGGCGCGACCTGGCCGCCGGTCGCGTCGTCCGCCGGGTCGTACATCTTGAATTGCAGGCCCAGCGGCATTCCGGCAAGGGCCAGCATGCGCGCCAGCTGGCCGGCGCCAAGGATGCCGATGCGCATCGTCACGCCTGGCGCGGGTCGGGCCGGGCGAGGACCCCGTCGGTCTGGCGCCCCCGATAGGCCTCGAGGGCGCGCCCGATGGCTGCGTGCCTGCCTGCCAGGATCGCGGCCGCCAGCAGCGCTGCGTTGCAGGCGCCGGCCTGGCCGATGGCCACTGCGGCGACCGGCACGCCGGCCGGCATCTGCACGATCGACAGCAGGGAGTCCAGCCCGTTCAGGGCCCTGGACTGCACGGGTACGCCGATGACCGGCAGCAGGGTCTTGGCGGCCGTCATCCCGGGCAGGTGCGCCGCGCCGCCGGCACCGGCAATGATCACCTCCAGCCCGCGGCCCTGCGCCTGCGACGCGTATTCGAACAGCAGGTCGGGCGTGCGGTGTGCCGACACGACGCGCACCTCGTGCGCGACGCCCAGCTCGTCGAGCAGCGCGGCCGCGTGTTGCATCGTCTCCCAGTCGGAGGACGAGCCCATGATGATGCCGACCAGCGGTTTCATCGCGCGATTCTATCACGCGGTCCCGGCCGGGCCGCGCCGGCGCCCGGGGATCCTCAGGGCGTATCCAGCGCCTTGCGCAGCGCCCGGAACAGCAGTCGCCTGGCGCGCGGCGGGCCGCCCGCCGCGAGTTCGCGACGTGCCTCGGCAACCAGCCGGGCCAGGATCCCGGGGTCGGCGCCCGGGCACTCCTCGCACAACGCCGCCAGCGCCGGCTCGCCCTCCTCGAGCAGGCGGTCGCGCCATTCCTCGACGCGCCGGAAGGCCTGCACGTCCCCGGCCCGGGCGTCTTCCCGCGCGTCCAGCGCGGCGCGGATCGGGCCCTCGTCCAGCTGCCGCACCAGCTTGCCGATGAACAGCCGCTGGCGCACCAGCGCGGAATGGCTGGTGATGCGGCGGGCCTCGTGGATCGCCGCGGTGAGCTTCTCCGGCAGCGGCAATGCGTCCAGCAGCCCGTCCGGCGCCGCGATGAGCCGCTCGCCGAGTTCCTGCGATGCCTGCGCGCGCCGCTTGAGTTCGCCCTTGCTGGGCGGTTCGGGCTCACCAGGGACATGCCGGCGTCGCATGGAAGGACTCTACCGGCGCCGGAACGCCGGTACAATCACGGCCTTTGCCGCAGGCAGGTGATGCGATGCCAGGTTCCGGCAGATCGGCGGGATTCAGCCAGCGCGACCTCGAGCTGATCGTGGAAGGCGCGCTCGCCGAAGCGCGGCGCGGCGGTGCGGAGCAGGCGGAGGCGGCCGTGACCGTCGACACCGGGCTGTCGGTCACGGTGCGGCTCGGCGAGACCGAGAAGCTGGAGTACCAGCGCGACCGCAGCATGGGCGTCACGGTGTACGTGGGCCGTCGCAAGGGCACGGCGAGCACCGCCGACCTGTCGGCGGGTGCGGTCGCTGAGACCGTGCGCAAGGCGCTGTCCATCGCGCGGTTCACGGCCGAGGATCCCTGCGCGGGGCTGGCCGACGCCGCACAGATGGCCCGCGACGTTCCCGACCTCGAACTGTCCCATCCCTGGGACATCGATGCCCCGGCGGCCATTGCGGTGGCGCATGCGGCCGAGGCCGCCGCGCTGGCCGTGGACCCCCGCATCGACAACTCCGACGGCGGGTCGGTCAGCAGCCACGCCGGCCTGCGCGTATACGGCAACAGCCACGGCTTCCTGGGCGGTTTCCCGCACACCTCGCACAGCATCAGCTGCGTCGTGCTGGGGCGCGACGGCGAGGACATGCAGCGCGACTACTGGTACACGGCGTCGCGCGACCCGGCGCGCCTGGAACCGGCCGCACAGGTCGGCCAGCGGGCCGGGCAGCGCGCGGTGGCGAGGCTGGGCGCGCGCAAGCTGACGACCCGTCGTGCGCCGGTGCTGTTCGTGGCCGAGCAGGCGCGCGGGCTGATCGGCCACTTCGTGTCGGCGGTGCGCGGCGGGCCGCAGTACCGCCGCAGTTCCTTCCTGTGCGGCGCAGCCGGCCAGCAGTTGTTTCCGGAATGGCTCGGCATGACCGAGCGCCCGCACCTGCCGCGGGGGCTGGGCTCGGCGCCCTTCGACAACGAGGGCGTCGCGACCCGGGAACGCGAGCTGGTGCGGCGCGGCGAACTGACCGGTTACGTGCTGGATTCCTACGCGGCGCGCAGGCTGGGACTCGCCACGACCGGCAACGCCGGCGGCGTGCACAACCTCGAGGTCGGCAGCAGCGGCGAGGACTTCACGGCCCTGCTCGGCCGCCTCGGCACCGGGCTCTTGGTCACGGAGCTGATGGGCCAGGGCATCAACCTGGTGACCGGCGACTACTCGCGCGGCGCGACGGGGTTCTGGGTCGAGCGTGGCGAGATCGCCCACCCGGTGCACGAAGTCACGATCGCCGGCAACCTGCGTGACATGTATCGCAGCATCGCCGCGGTGGGCACGGACCGCGACCTGCGCGGTCGCGTCCACACCGGCTCGGTGCTCTTGGCCGAACTGACGATCGCCGGCGACTGACCGGCGCCGGCCCCGGTCCGCGGCGCGCCGCCGATCGGTCAGGCGCCGTGCGAGATCAGGTCGCGCAGCGTCATGGACTGCGTGCGCTCGCGGACGGCCGCCTCGACGGCGTCCGCGATGGCGTCGGCGTCCGGCTCGGTGCGCGCCCGGGCCAGCAGCCACGAGGCATACTGCCGCTCGTCCCGCACCGCGGTCAGCACCTCGTGCACGCCGATCTGGTCCAGCGCGCGGCCCGGCACCAGGCGGTCGCTGTCCGTGGTCAGCACGAGGCCGGCCTGCTCCAGCGGGGCGACCACCGTCGCCAGCGCGGAACTGGGCACCTCGAGGCGTTCCGCAAGGGTCTTCAGCGTCCAGGTGGGGGAGTCGCCCGTGAAGGAGCGGCCCACCAGGACCATGACCGACAGCGCGAGGCGCTCGCGCAGGCGGCTGGTGAGGCGCACCGGGATCTGGCCGGCGCGCAGGTAGCGGGGATTCTGCACGTAGAAGGACAACTGGGCGCCGACCAGCAGGATGATCCAGCTCAGGTAAACCCAGATCAGCGTGACCAGGAAGATCGCAAAGCCCGCGTAGATCGCCACCATGCGCGTCGAGGCGACCACGATCTGGGTGAACAGCGCCCCGCTGGCGGCCCACAGCAGGCCGGCGGTGATGCCGCCGGCCAGTGCCGCCGTCGCGCGCACGCGGGTGTTGGGCACGAAGATGTACAGGAAGGTGAACACGGCGGTCACCACGAGATAGGGCGTGGCCCGCCCCAGGTTCACCACCATCGTGCCGAACGGCTCGTGGGTGGCGAGCCAGCGCGCGAACGGCCAGTCGGCGACGGCGCCGAACAGGCCCAGCACGACCGCCAGCAGGATCGGGCCCACGACCATCAGCGTGAGGTACTCGCTGACCCGCCGCACCATGCTGCGCGGTCTCTCGACGTGCCACGCGAAGTTGAAGCTCTCCTCGACCTTCTGCACGGTGCTGACCACGGTATACAGCAGGAAGGCGAGGCCCAGCGATCCGAGCACGCCGCCGCGCGTGTTCTCCACGAAGGTCATGATCTGGCGAGTCAGCTCGTAGGACTGCTCGCCGATCGGGCGCAGGAACTCGTACAGCAGCGGCTCGAGGTCGCGGTGCACGCCGAGACCCTTGAGCACCGCGAAGGCGAACGCGACCAGCGGCACGATCGACAGCAGCGTCGTGTAGACGAGGCCCATCGCGCGCAGGTTGAGGTCGCCGCGCAGCAGGTCGCGGATCATCGCGTACGGGTAGCGCAGCCCCGCGAGCAGGCGCCGCAGCGCGGCCACCGGCGGCTGCCGTTCCGGCTCGAACAGCAGCCGCTCGAGGCGCTTGACCGGGTGGATCGTGTCGTTCATGCGCCGAGCCTCGCACATGGCCGCCCGTGCGGCAATCCGGCCGGGCCGCGCGCGCTCACGCGGTCAGCCGGCGCAGCGCCTCGGCGTACTTCGCGGCCGTCTGCTCGATGACCTGCGGCGGCAGCGCCGGGCCGGGCGCCCGCTTGTTCCAGTCGAGCGTCTCGAGGTAGTCGCGCACGAACTGCTTGTCGAACGACGGCGGGCTGGCGCCGGGCAGCCAGGATTCCATCGGCCAGAAGCGCGACGAGTCGGGCGTCAGCAGTTCGTCCATCAGCACGACCTGCCCGGCCTCGTCCAGCCCGAACTCGAACTTCGTGTCGGCGATGATGATGCCTCGCTCGAGGGCCTCGGCCGCGGCAAACCGGTACAGGGCGAGCGACAGCCGCTGCAGTTGAGCGGCCATTTCGCCGCCCAGCAGTTCGGCCACCTGGCCGAAGCTCACATTCTCGTCGTGCGCGCCGGCGGCGGCCTTGGTGGCCGGGGTGAACAGCGGCTGCGGCAACCGGTCGGCCAGCCGCAGCCCTTGCGGCAGCCGCAGGCCGCACACCGTGCCCGAGCGCTGGTAGTCCTGCCAGCCCGAACCGGCCAGGTAGCCGCGCACGACGGCCTCGACCGGCAGCGGCTCGAGCCGCTGCACCACGACCGCGCGGCCCTCGAGCATGGCCAGCTCGGCCGGGTCGTGCACCCAGCCGGCGGGTTCGAGTCCGGTCATGTGGTTGGCGACGAGGTGCTGCGTCCTGGCGAACCAGTAGTTGGAGATCTGCGTGAGGATGCGGCCCTTGCCCGGGATCGGGTCCGGCAGCACCACGTCGAAGGCGGACAGGCGATCGGTGGCCACGATCAGCAGGTGGCGATCGTCCAGCGCGTAGCTGTCGCGGACCTTGCCGCGGTGCACCCTTCGTAACCCGCGCAGGTCGGTCTCGGATACGGCGGGCGGCGACATGGCGGGTGTCCTGGCCGGCATGCGGTGTTGCGGAGGAGGCTCTTGTACCATACCGGCGCCGCGCGGACGCCGACGCAGGGAAAGCCGGATTGTTGCAGCCGGGTCGCGCAGCGGTCAAGGAACGTCAATGCGGTGGACCGGCAAGATCGTCGGCACAGTGCTCGGCTTCGTGGCGGGGCTGGGACCGGTGGGAGCGCTGATCGGGCTGATCATCGGCCATGCGTACGACGAGCGCGTGGCCGCGGACGCCGACGCGCGCCCGGCCGCCGACCTCGCGACCGTGCGCGCCGTCTTCTTCCGCTCGGCCTTCGAGGTCATGGGCGCCGTGGCCAAGGCGGACGGCCGGGTCTCGGAGCAGGACGTGGCGGCCGCGCGCGAGGTGTTCCGCCAGTTCCACCTCGACGAGGTCCAGTCGCGCGCAGCGATCGAGCACTTCACGGTGGGCAAGCAGCCGGCCTTCGACGTCGACGAGGCCCTGGCGCGGCTGATGTCGGTGTGTCGCGGCCGGCGCGACCTGCTGCGCATGTTCCTGGAAGTGCAGATGCGCGCCGCGTTGCTGGGCAACGGCCTGCAGGGACGGCCGCGCGAGCTGCTGGGGCGGATCGCGCGGCGCATCGGCGTGTCGGGCATCGAGTTCGCGCACCTCGAGGCGCTGCTGCGCCTGCAGGGCTACGGCTACGCCTTTGCGCAGCCTGGCCGGGGGCCGGGCCGTAGCGGGGCGCGTCGTCCGCCGCCGCGGGCGGATGCTCTGCGCGAGGCCTATGAGGTGCTCGACGTGAAGCCCGAGGCCTCCGACGCCGAGGTGAAGCGCGCCTACCGGCGGCAGATGAGCCGGAATCACCCGGACAAGCTGCTGTCGCGCGGGCTGCCGGAGTCCATGCTGGAGCTGGCCAAGGAGAAGACCCAGGCGATCCAGGCCGCCTACGAGCGGCTGCGCGTGGCGCGCGGCATGCGCTAGCTGCGGGTGCCGCGCGGCTCGGTTACAGTTACGCGGGCCGCGCCCCGGAGGGCCACGACATGAACCCACCCGTCATCGCACCTTCGATCCTGTCCGCGGATTTCGCGCGCCTCGGCGAGGAGGTGGATGCCGTGCTGGCGGCCGGGGCCGACTGGATCCACTTCGACGTCATGGACAATCACTACGTCCCGAACCTCACGGTCGGGCCGCTGGTCTGCCGGGCCCTGCGCCGGCACGGCGTACAGGCGCCGATCGACGTGCACCTGATGGTCACGCCGGTGGACCGGCTGGCCGCCGAGTTCGCCGCGGCGGGAGCCAGCTACATCAGCTTCCACCCCGAGGCCAGCGAGCACGTCGACCGCACCGTGCAGCTGATCCGTGAATCGGGGTGCCGGCCCGGGCTGGTGTTCAACCCGGCGACGCCCCTCGACTGGCTGGACCACACGCTGGACTCGCTGGACCTGGTGCTGCTGATGTCGGTCAATCCCGGCTTCGCGGGCCAGCAGTTCATCGGTTCGGCGCTGGCCAAGCTGGCCGATGCGCGGCGGCGCATCGACGCGAGCGGCCGCGCCGTGCGCCTCGAGATCGACGGCGGGGTCAAGGTCGGCAACCTCGCCGGCATCGCGCGCGCCGGCGCGGACACGTTCGTGGCAGGCAGTGCGGTGTTCGGGACGAAGGACTACGCGGCGACCATCGCCGCGATGCGCGCAGAAATAGAAAGGGGTCTGACCCCGTAGGGGTCTGACCCCTCCGGATCAGCGGGACGCCTGCATGGACGCGGGCCGTGGCTTGACCTTCGGGCGCGCGCCGAACACGACCATGGTCTTGCCGTGCGCGGTCAGCAGGCCCTGCTCCTCGAGCACCTTGAGCACGCGCCCGGCCATCTCCCGCGAACAGCCCACCAGCCGCGACAGCTCCTGGCGGCTGACCTTGATCTGCATGCCCTGCGGATGGGTCATGGCATCCGGCTCGTTGCACAGGTCCATGATGGCGTGTGCCACGCGGCCCGTGACGTCCACGAAGGCCAGGTCGCCCAGCTTGCGATTGGTGCGGTCCAGCCGCGACGCCAGCTGCGTCGCCAGCTCGAACACCAGGCCCGGGCTTTCCGCAGCGATCTGCCGGAAGCGGGGATAGGTCATCTCCGCGAGCTCGCACTGCGTGCGCGTGCGGACCCAGGCACTGCGCTGCTGGTTGTCGGAGAACAAGCCCATCTCGCCGAAGAACTGCCCCTTGTTGAGGTAGGCGAGGACCATCTCGTTGCCTTCCTCGTTCTCGATCATCACCTCGACGGAGCCGCGGATGATGTAGTACAGGACGTCGGGCAGGTCGCCGGCGTGGATGAGCACCGTCTTCGACGGGACCGTCCGCACGCGGCAGTAGCTGAGGAACCGGTTGATCGCCGGGATGTCGGTGAGTGGCTTGACTGCTTCTTCCATTGGTGTCCCCTGGGGGCGCAGGCCTGTGGCCGTTACGCCGTTTTATTACAGCGCTGCCGTGTACTGCAAGACATATTCACGGGTCGCCTTCGCTCAGAACCGGTAAGCCGTGCGGGTCATCACCGCGGCGGCCGCGCGCATCAGCGCCCGCACCGGGGCCGGCAGGTCCGCGCCGCCCGCGTCGACCGCGACACGGGCGTGGCCGGTCTCGTCGGCTTTCATCTGTTCGAGGATGGCGCGGCTGCGTGCGTCGGCGGCGGGCAGCCGCGACAACTGGTCATCGAGGTGGCCTTCCACCTGCCGTTCGGTCTCGGCCATGAAGCCGTAGCTGTAGCGGTCTCCGCCCAGCCCGGCGACCAGCCCGATCGCGACCGCTCCCGAGTACCACAGCGGACTCAACAGGCTCGGTGCCGCGCCGAGTTCGTCGAGGCGATCGCGACACCAGGCGAGATGATCGCCTTCCTCGCGGGCTGCCTGGCGCATCACCGCGCGGGTGGCGCCGCTGCGCGCCGAAAGGGCCTGTCCGTGATACAGCCCCTGGGCGGCGACTTCGCCCGCATGGTTGACGCGCATGAGACTGGCCGCATGCTGGCGGTCCATGTTGTCCGCCAGGTGGTCAACCAGGCCGTTGGCGGGGTTTTCGCGCGCCGCAGCCGGCCGGCCGAGGCTGGCCCTCAAGGCCTGATCGGCCTGTATCAGGAGCTGGTCCAGGGGCGAAAACGCGCGGTCGGCCATGGGGGACATTATATAGAGTCGCCGGCGCGCCTCCCGGGGCCTCGTCACCCGGCCAGAGTGCCTTTGCAAACAAGGGGTTTCTTCATTAAACTGCCCGCCCTTTTCCAGACGAAGACCCTTTTCAAGGGGTTCAAGATGAAGACGACTTTCGTAAACCCGGAGACCGTCCGGTGTGACTGGTACGTGGTCAATGCCTCCGGCAAGACGCTGGGGCGGCTGGCCACCGAGCTGGCGATCCGCCTGCGCGGCAAGCACAAGCCCGATTACACGCCGCACACCGACTGCGGGGATCACATGATCGTGATCAACGCAGAGAAGGTGGCCGTGACCGGCAACAAGCTCGCCGACAAGAAGTACCACCAGCACACCGGCCACATCGGCAACCTCAAGACGACCACGCTCGGGAAGTTGCTGCAGGCACACCCGGAGCGCGTGATCGAGATTGCCGTGAAGGGCATGCTGCCCAAGACGGTGCTCGGCCGCCGCATGTACAGGAAGCTGCATGTGTTCGCCGGCGCGGAGCACCCGCACACGGCCCAGCAGCCCAAGCCGCTCGAGCTCGCCTGAGGCGGGCGCAGACCACCAGCAAGAGAACCCGAACCATGCCCGCCAGCACCACCAATTACGGCACCGGCCGCCGCAAGACAGCCGCCGCCAAGGTCTTCATCAAGCCCGGCACCGGCAAGATCACGGTCAACGACCGCACGCTGGAGGAGTTCTTCGGCCGCGAGACCGGCCGCATGATCGTTCGCCAGCCGCTCGAGGTGACGGACATGGTCAAGCGCTTCGACGTGACGGTCACCGTCAGCGGCGGCGGCGTGACCGGACAGGCGGGCGCCATCCGCCACGGCATCACCCGCGCGCTGATCGAATACGACGAGGTGCTGCGCAAGCCGTTGCGCGCCGCCGGCTTCGTGACGCGCGACGCGCGCGAAGTCGAGCGCAAGAAGGTCGGCCTGCGCAAGGCCCGCCGCGGAACGCAGTTCAGCAAGCGCTGAGGTAACATCCCTCGGGACGCCCAGGACTTGGGGGATCGTCTAGCGGTAGGACTACGGACTCTGACTCCGTCAACCTAGGTTCGAATCCTAGTCCCCCAGCCAGCAACGCGAATGGGCCGACCCGCAGGGTCGGCCCTTTTGCGTTGTGGGGACAGGATGAGAACCCCTGGGTTCGACGAGGCACGCGCAGCGTGCCGAAGAACGGTGCCGGGCCTGGGCGGCACCGGCCCCGCAGGGGCGAGGCGCGCAGCGCCGAGTCATCCTAGTCCCCCAGCCAGCAACGCGAATGGGCCGACCCGCAGGGTCGGCCCTTTTGCGTTGTGGGGACAGGATGAGAACCCCTGGGTTCGACGAGGCACGCGCAGCGTGCCGAAGAACGGTGCCGGGCCTGGGCGGCACCGGCCCCGCAGGGCGGTACCGGGCTCAGAGCGTCAGCGTCTCGATGCCCTGCGCGCCGGCCACGATCAGCACGTCAGCCGGGCGCTGCGCGAACAGCCCGACCGTGACGACGCCCGCCATCTGGTTGATCGTGCGCTCGAGGCCGGACGGGTCGGTGATCCGCAGGTGGTGCACGTCCAGGACGGGGTTGCCGTTGTCGGTCAGGAAGCCCTCGCGCCATACCGGCTGCCCGCCGAGCTCGACCATCCGCCGGGCCACGTACGACCGCGCCATCGGGATCACCTCGACGGGCAGCGGGAACCGTCCCAGCACGTCCACGACCTTCGAGTCGTCCACGATGCAGACGAACCGGCGGCTGGCGGCCGCGATGATCTTCTCGCGGGTCAGGGCCCCGCCGCCGCCCTTGACGAGCTGCAGGTGGCGCGTGGCTTCATCGGCCCCGTCCACGTACAACTCGAGCGGGCCGGTCGTGTTGAGGTCGAGGACCTCGATGCGCGCGGCGCGCAGCAGGCGGGCGGAGGCCTCCGACGAGGCCACTGCGCCGGCGAGGCGCACGGGCTGTGTCGCCAGCGCCGCAATGAAGTGGTTGACGGTCGATCCGGTCCCCACCCCGACGACCATGCCGTCCTCGAGGTAGGCCAGCGCCGCGGCCGCGGCGCGCTGCTTGCGGTCATCGTGAGTCATCTGTCGGACGCAAGCATGGATGATTTCCGGGTCCCGGAAAAGACTGTGCCCGCTTGCGCGGGCACAATCAGAAGCTTTCAGAACGGACGGCCAGTAGTCATTCGACTCTTCCGACCGCCGTCCCGGCCGCTCAAAAGGCCTACTTCTTCTTAGCAGCCTTCTTCTTCGTCGCCTTCTTCTTCGCAGCCTTCTTCTTGGTCGCCATAATGGATCTCCATGTCGGGTTAATCCGGGGTGCGAGTATATACATGGTTGACGGGAATGCAAGCAAGGGGTACGCGCGCGGGCGTGTGTCGAAAGTCGAACGGTGACGGCGCGATGCGACGGTGCGGTGACCGATTCGCGCCGTGATGATTCCGACGCCATGCATCGTCGGCATGCGCGTGCAGAAAATCAGGGATGTGTTTGCTGCTTGTTTTCCCGATGCGAAATCAGCGCGGCGTCGCCGGTTCGCCGGCCAGCCCGACGATGAAATTCCATTCGGCGGCGGTGACCGGAGTGATCGACAAGCGGTTGCCACGTCGCAGCACCCACATGTTGCGGAGCGCGTCGCCGGCATGCCGCCGCAAGGCCGCCAGGGTGACCGGCCGCACAAACTTGCGCACCAGCCTGACGTCGACCATGAACCAGCGCGGCTTGGCGGGGTCGCTGGCCGCATCGAAGTACGCGCTGCGACGGTCGAAGGCGCTGTCGTCCACGTAGGCGCCGCGCACGATGCGCACGCAGCCGGCGATGCCCGGCTCGGCGCAGCTCGAGTGATAGAGGAACGCCAGGTCGTTGCGCCGCATCTGGTCGCGCATCATGTTGCGCGCCTGGTAGTTGCGCACGCCCTCCCAGCCGGTCGTACGCCGCGGCGCCGCCAGCAGGTCGTCGATGCCGAAAGTGCCGGGCTCGGTCTTGAGCAGCCAGTAGTTCATGCCGGTGCCACCCCGGCGCCGGCCTGCGGCCGGCGCGCGGCGCGGCCGTGGACCGCGCTCTCGGTCACGACGCCCCACAGCGGCACGTCCCAGGGCTGCGGCGCGAGCCGCGCCACGCGCTGGCACTCGAAGGCCAGCCCCAGCAGGGGCGGACGCCGCCAGGACAGGCGCCAGTTCAGGTACGCGAAGTGCCGGTCGTAGAATCCGGCGCCCAGGCCGAGCCTCTGGCCGTGACCGTCGAAGGCCACGCACGGCACCAGCACCAGGTCGAGGCGCACGCCATGTATCCGCCGGCCGCCGCGCGGCTCGCGGATGCCCCAGCGATTGGCGACCAGGCCGGGCGCCGGGGGCAACGCGGCGAAGCGCATGCGGCGCCGTTCGAAGCTGGTGATCACGGGAGCGAAGACCTCGCAGCCCAGCGACCGGGCCAGCTCGACCACCGGTGCGGTGTCGAGCTCGCCGTGGATCGGCAGGTAGACCGCTACCCGCGCGCCCGGCCGCAGCACGCCGAGGCCGGCCAGCCGGCGGGCCACCGCGCGGGCCGCCGCGGCGCGCTGCTCCGGCGGCAGTTCCTGCCGCAACGCGCGCAGGCGTCGCCGCAGGTCAGCACGGTCATCCGCCGCCGCTGCCGTCGTCATGAGCCGCTCCGGGAATGAGGAGGCGCCACCCGCATGTGCCGTTGCCGGCCGCTGCTCTCGAACCAGAGCAACAAGTGGGGCAAGCCGTGGCAGCTAAGGCTTCCCGCTCTGTTGCGGACTTGCACACTGCCACCACTGAGCCACGCCCCGGGGTTTTCAACGTAAGGGTCGAGAGGTACCCAGGCCCACATCGAACACCGCAGGCGGCGCCAAACCGTAGCGTACCCGTTCTCGGGGCACGCCATGAAACTCAAAGGTCGAGCTGCTGGCCCTCGGCCAGGGCCGACTCCACCCGCTCGCGCAGGGACCGCAGCCGGCCGGCCACGTCGGTCTCCAGGGACTCGTCGTGGCTGCGGGCACCCAGCAGCTCGTTGGTGATGTTGAGTGCCGCCATCACCGCAATCCGGTCCAGCCCGACGACCTTGCCGCTGTCCCGGATCTCGCGCATGCGCTGGTTGAGCAGTTCCGCGGAATCCAGCAACGCGTGCCGCTGGTCCGCGGGGCAGGCGACGTGGTACTCCTTCTCGAGCACCCTGATGCTGACCCGGCTGACTTCGCTGGTCACGCGCTGCTCTCCATCGACTTGAGCCGGCCCACCATGGCCTCCACGCGGGCCCGCACCTGCTCGTTCTTGGCCAGCAGCGTGGCCCGCTCGGCCGACAGCGCATCCTGCCGCTGGCGCAGGGCGCGGTTCTCTTCCTTGAGCTGCGAGACGACCGTCACGAGTTCGTCCAGGCGGCGCTCGAGCCGCTTGAGCTCCAGCTCGACGGCTGACTTGGCGGGTTGCTCACTCATGAGGGCATTATGGGTCCGGGCCAAACACGCGGTCAACGCGGCGGCCGTGCCGGTGGCGGCGCTGCGGGTTAGGATAGCCGCCCGTGGACATGGATCGCGGTTCGGAGCCGAATGCCCACCATGACATATGACGAGCTGGCCGGCCCCCTGGCGGCGGGCAGCTCGGTCCTCGCCGCGGCGGAGCTGCACGGCTGCGTGAGCGGCGCCCTGTGCGTGCGGGACGCCGTGGGACCGGCCGAATGGGCGGCCGAGGCCCTGCCCGGGCACGAGGACGCCGGCCAGGTCGCCGCACTGCAGGCCGCGCTGGACGAGGTCATCTTCGGCACGCGGGCCGCGCTGGCCGGCGACGAGATGGCCTTTGCACCCTTGCTGCCGCCCGACGCAGCGGCGCTCGAGGAGCGTGTGGCGGCGCTGGCGGCCTGGTGCAGCGGCTTCCTCTACGGGATCGCGCGATCGGGATTGCCGCAGGAGCCGCGCGGCGACGTGGCGGAGATCCTGGGCGACCTCGGCGAGATCGCGCGTGCCGCGT
This sequence comes from uncultured Gammaproteobacteria bacterium, assembly GCA_963695155.1. Classification (GTDB taxonomy): domain Bacteria; phylum Pseudomonadota; class Gammaproteobacteria; order Steroidobacterales; family Steroidobacteraceae; genus SG8-30. The sequence continues at coordinate 472,591 of CAVOGD010000007.1, read as the reverse complement.
GCGATGACGAGGCGGCCGGCGAGGAAGCGGAACGCGAGTACGCGGAGCTCGTCGAATTCGTGCGTGCCGCGGTGCAGCTGGCCTATGAGGAACTGGCGCCACTGCGTGCCGCGGCCGCGCGGCCGGCGGGCGGGGCGGTCAACTAGGAGGCGAGATGAGGAAGACCGAGTTCACGCGCCGGCGCCGGCAGCTGATGCGGATGATGGGCAGCGGCGCGATCGCCGTGCTGCCGGCCGCCGCGGTCAAGCAGCGCAACGGCGACGTGCATTACCACTACCGGCAGGACAGCGACTTCCACTACCTGACGGGCTTCCCCGAGCCGGATGCGGTGGCCGTGCTGGTGCCGGGTCGGCCGCAAGGGGAGTACGTCCTGTTCGTGCGCGACCGCGATCCCGCGCGCGAGGCCTGGGACGGCGCGCGCGCCGGCCCGGACGGGGCCGTCGGCCAGTTCGGCGCCGACGACGCCTTCCCGATCGCGGACATCGACGAGATCCTGCCCGGGCTGCTGGAGCGCTGCTCGCGGGTGTTCTACACGATGGGGGTGCAGCCGGAGTTCGACCAGCGCGTGATGGGCTGGGTCAACGGCCTGCGCGCCCAGGCCAAGCACGGGCTGCACACGCCCCAGGAGTTCGTGGCGCTCGACCACCTGCTGCACGAGATGCGGCTGTTCAAGAGCCGCCCGGAACTCGACGTCATGCGCAAGAGCGGCGCCATCGCCGCGCAGGCCCACCGCCGGGCGATGCAGGCTGCCGCGCCGGGCCGCATGGAATACGAGGTGATGGCCGAGATCCTGCACGAGTTCCACGTGCACCATGCGGACATCTCCTACTACCCGATCGTGGGCAGCGGGCCCAATGCCTGCGTGCTGCACTACCATGCCAACGACCGGCAGATGAAGGAGGGCGACCTGCTGCTGATCGATGCCGGCTGCGAGCTGGACTTCTACGCCTCCGACATCACGCGCACCTTCCCGGTCGACGGACGCTTCCGGCCGGCCCAGCGGGCGCTGTACGAGGTCGTGCTGGAAGCGCAGCACGCGGCGATCGACAAGGTGCGGCCGGGCAACCACTGGAACGACCCGCACGAGGCGGCGGTGCGGGTCATCACCCGCGGGCTGGTCAGCCTCGGCCTGCTGAAGGGGCGCGTGCCGAAGCTCATCAAGGACGAAGCCTACAAGCCGTTCTTCATGCACCGCACCGGGCACTGGCTCGGCATGGATGTGCACGACGTCGGCGAGTACAAGGTGGGCGAGGACTGGCGGCTGCTGGAACCCGGCATGGTCATGACGGTGGAGCCCGGCGTCTACGTCGCGCCCGGCATGAAGCGCGTCGCCAGGAAGTGGCACGGCATCGGGATCCGCATCGAGGACGACGTCGCGGTCACCGACGGTGAGCCCGAGGTGCTGACGGCCGCTGTGCCGACCGACGCGGACGCGATCGAACGGCTCGTGCAGGCCGCGTGAAACCGCCCCCGACGACGCGCCGCTGCGACGTCGCGATCGTCGGCGGCGGCATGGTCGGACTGTCGTTGGCCGCCGCCCTGCGCGGCCTGCCCCTGGACGTGGCGGTCGTCGAGCCGGTGGCGGCGCAGGCCGCCGTGCAGCCGAGCTTCGACGAGCGCGCCACCGCGTTGTCGAACGGCAGCCGCCGCATCCTGGAAGGCATCGGCGCCTGGCCCGACCTCGCCGGTGAAGCGACGCCCATCCTGCGCATCCACGTTTCGGACCGGGGCCGGTTCGCCTTCGCTAGGCTGTCGGCCGAGGAGCAGGGCGTGCCGGCGCTGGGGCACACGGTTCCCAACCGCGCGCTGGGCCGGGTCCTGGCGCGCCTGTGCGACGACGCCCGCCGCGTGACCATGTGGTGCCCGGCGCGCGTCGAGGCCGTCGAGCAAACGGGCGACATGGTGCGGCTGGCGGTCGCCGGCGCGTCCGCCGGCGTGCTCGAGGCGCGCCTGGTGGTGGCGGCCGACGGCGCGCACTCGGCGGTGCGCGCCGCCTGCGGCATCGCGGCCAGCGTGCGGGAATACGGGCAGCATGCCGTCATCGCCAACGTGGCCGCCGGGAAGTTCCACGACTTCGTCGCCTACGAGCGCTTCACGCCGGCCGGGCCGATTGCGGTGCTGCCGCTCGCGGACGGCCGCTGCGGCGTGGTCTGGACGCTGCCGCCGGACGAGGCGGAGGCCGTGCGGCAGCTGCCCGGGCCGGAGTTCCTGGCGCTCTTGCAGCAGCGCTTCGGTTACCGGCTCGGACGGTTCACGCGCGTGGGCGAACGCGCTTCCTACCCGCTGGCGCTGACCCAGTCGGCACAGCAGGTGGCGGGACGCGTAGTGGTCATCGGCAATGCCGCGCAGGGCCTGCACCCGATCGCCGGGCAGGGCTTCAACCTGGGGCTGCGTGACGTCGCGACGCTGGCCGAGGTCATCGCCGACGACCTCGCGGAACGCGGACCGCAGGCAGATCCCGGCGCCGCGGCGGTACTGTCCAGGTTCGCACAGTGGCGCCGGGCCGACCGGCGCACGGTCATCGCCTTCACCGACGGCCTGGTGCGGGTGTTCGGTACGCGCCTGGCGCCGGTGCGCGCGGCGCGCGGCGCCGGACTGCTGTTGTTCGACCTGTTCGCGCCCGCCAAGCACGCCTTTGCGCGGGTCACCATGGGACTGGCGGGGCGCCTGCCGCGGCTGGCGCGCGGGCTGCCGCTGTCGTGAAGCGCGACTTCGACATCCTGATCGTGGGCGGCGGCATGGTCGGCGCAGGCCTGGCCGCGCTGCTCGGCGCCCATGCCACGACGGCGTCGTTGCGCGTCGCCGTGCTCGAACCGCGCCCGCTCCCGCGCCCGGATCCCGCCGAACCCTGGGACCTGCGCGTGTCGGCGCTGTCGCGCGCCTCGCAGCAACTGCTCGGGCTGGCCGGGGCATGGCCCGCGGTCGCGGCGCGCGGCGCCAGTCCGTACCGCAGCATGGTCGTGTGGGACGAGCGCGGCGAGCCCGGCGGCGCCGATGCGCTGCGCTTCGATGCGGCCGACCTGGGCGAACCGGACCTCGGCCACATCGTCGAGAACCGGTCGGTGCAGGCCGCGCTGCTCGAGCGTGCCGTCGCGCACGGCGCGACGGTGCTGCGCGTCGGCGTCGAGTCGCTGGCGGCGGGCCCCGCGGCGGCCACCGTCACGACCGCCGACGGCCGCCAGCTCAGCGCGGCGCTGGTCGTCGCGGCCGACGGCGGCGACTCCACGGTGCGGCGGCTGGCCGGCATCGCCACGCGCGGCTGGGATTACGGGCAGGAAGCGGTCGTGGCCCACCTCACGCCGTCGCGGCCGCACGGGGAGACGGCGTGGCAGCGCTTCCTGGCCGCGGGTCCGCTGGCGCTGCTGCCGCTCGCCGACGGCGGCGTGTCGCTCGTGTGGTCCACGACGCCGCGGCAGGCCGGCGAACTGGCCGGCCTCGACGACGCGGCGTTCGGCGCGCGCGTCACCGAGGCGTCCGCCGGGGTGCTCGGGGCGCTCGTGCCGCGCAGCGCGCGGGCCCGGTTCCCGCTGCGCCTGCTGCACGCGCTGGCCTACAGCGCATCGCGCGTGGTGCTGGCCGGCGATGCGGCCCACGGCGTGCACCCGCTGGCGGGGCAGGGCGTGAACCTGGGCTTCCTCGACTGCGCGGCGCTGGCGCAGTTGCTCGGCGAGGCGGTCGCACAGGGCGCCGACCCCGGCGAGCCGGCGCTGCTGCGGCGCTACGAGCGCTGGCGCAAGGCGGAAAACGTGCCGGCGATGCTGCTCATGGACGGGTTGCAACGGCTGTTCGGCAATGACGACCCATTGCTGTCACGCGCGCGCCGCGCGGGACTGGGTCTCGTCAACCGCGCGCCGCCCCTGAAAAGGGCGATCATGCTGCGCGCACTGGGGCTGGCGGGGGATGTGCCGCGGCTGCTGGCCGGGCGGCGGGCGCACGGCTAGCGGGGTTGTTCCGCCTGGCGTAGCGGCCAGGCCGACGCGTCGACCGTGTCGCGATAGGCATGCCAGGTGGCGTGGCCGATGAGCGGCATGGTCAGCGCGAGGCCGAACAACAGCGTGAGGAAGCCGACCGCGACGCTCGCCACGATCACGGCGACCCACACCGCCATGGCCGGCTTGTTGCGCAGCACGGCGTTGATGCTGGTGACGACGGCGGTGACGGCGTCGACGTCCCGGTCGCAGATCATCGGCAGCGAGAAGGCGGTGATGGCGAAGGACAGCGCTGCGAACACCGAGCCGACGGCCGAGCCGATCAGCAGGAACGGCACCACCTCCGTCCACTCGGGTCGGGCCTGCACGGGGAAGAAGACGTGCACCATGGACGCGGCGCGTGCCCAGACCAGGAACACGACCAGCAGCACCAGTGCGAAGACCATGGCCGTGCCCAGGCCGCGGCGCTGCTCGACCAGGCAGCGACGCAGCGACGGGCGTTCGCCGCGCTCGAGCTGACGACTTATCGAGTACACGCCGAGCGCCAGCACGGGCGCGACGAAGACGAAGCCGGACAGCATGATCAGCACGACCCAGTAGCCGCCCAGGCGCAGCGCCAGCGCGGCGACGACCCACGACAGCGCCGTGATGATGGCGCCCTGGGTCAGGCTCTGGCGCGGCGCGCGGCGCAGGTCGCGCCAGCCGCGGCGCACCCAGTCGAGCGGCGCCCACGCCCCCAGCGTGCGGCACGGCGCCAGCAGCGGCAGCGTCTCCACGGCGGCATCGGGGGTCCGCGGGTCTGGCATGAGGCTGGGCAACCCTGCGCCGCCGGCTCAGGTCACCAGCGCGTCGATCTTGGCGGCGCAGATGAAGTCGTTGTCGGACAGGCCGCAGATCGCATGCGTGGAGTAGGTGACGTTGCAGTAGCCGTAACCGACCTCGAGGTCCGGGTGGTGGTCCTGCACATTGGCGATGTGGGCCAGCGCGTTGACGAAGCTCATCGTGTGATGGAAGTCGCTGAAGCGCAGCTCGAGACGCAGGGCGGTGCCCGGCTCGTTGAGGTGCCAGCGCGCATCGAGCTGCGCCATCAGGGCGCGCGCCTCGCCTGGCGTGTAGGGCGTCACGCCACCCTCGCAGGGCTTGCACTTGCGGTCCTTGAGATCGGTCATCACGGCTCCTTCGCGGCCCAGGTCCGCGCCACGTAGCGTTCGACGAGTTCCTGGAATTCCTCTGCGATGTGTTCGCCCTTGAGCGTCACGGTCTTGCGGCCGTCCTCGTAGACCGGCGCCACGGGACGCTCGCCCGAACCCGGCAGGCTGATGCCGATGTTGGCATGGCGGCTCTCGCCCGGCCCGTTCACGACGCAGCCCATGACCGCCACGGTCATGCCCTCGACGCCGGGGTGCTGCTGTCGCCACTCGGGCATGCGCCGGCGCAGGTGGTCCTGGATGCGTTGCGCCAGCGACTGGAAATAGCTGCTGGTCGTGCGCCCGCAGCCAGGGCAGGCCACCACCATCGGCGCGAAGGCCCGCAGGCCCATGGTCTGCAGGATCTCCTGGGCGACGAGCACCTCGCGCGTGCGGTCGCCGCCGGGCTCGGGCGTCAGCGAGATGCGGATCGTGTCGCCGATGCCCTCCTGCAGCAGCACGGACAGCGCCGCCGTCGAGGCGACGATGCCCTTGGAGCCCATGCCCGCCTCGGTGAGGCCGAGGTGCAGGGGGTAGTCGCAGCGCGCCGCGAGCTTGCGGTAGATCGCGATCAGGTCCTGCACGCCGCTGACCTTGGCGCTGATGACGATGCGGTCGTGCGGCAGGCCGAGTTCCTCCGCGCGGGCAGCGCTGTCGAGCGCCGAGACCACGGTCGCCTCGTGAAGCACCTCGAGCGTGCCGCGCGGCTGCGGCGCGCGGGAATTCTCGTCCATCATGCGGGTCAGCAGGTCCTGGTCCAGGCTGCCCCAGTTGACGCCGATGCGCACCGGCTTGGCGTGGCGGCAGGCCGTCTCGATCATCGCCGCGAACTGCGGGTCCCGCTTGCTGCCGCGGCCCACGTTGCCCGGGTTGATGCGCAACTTGTCGAGCGCCGCGGCGCAGGCCGGATGGTCCGCCAGGAGCTTGTGGCCGTTGAAGTGGAAGTCGCCGACCAGCGGCACCGCGCAGCCGGCGGCCAGCAGGCGGTCGCGGATGTGCGGCACCGCAGCGGCGGCCTCGTCCGAGTTGACCGTGATGCGCACGATCTCGGACCCGGCTTCGGCGAGTTGCCGGACCTGGACGGCCGTCGCCTCGATATCCGCGGTGTCGGTGTTGGTCATGGATTGCACGACCACCGGCGCGCCGCCGCCGACCGTCACCGGGCCGATGCGCACCGCCACGGCTGTGCGGCGTGGCGCGCTCATGGCTGCCGGCGGGTCCCGATCCACTCGTCCACCGTGCGCTCGAGCAGGGCGAGCGGCACGGCGCCGGTGGCCAGGATCGCGTCGTGGAAGGCGCGGATGTCGAAGCGGTCGCCCAGCTCGGTCCGCGCGCGATCGCGCAGCTCGAGGATCTTCAACTGGCCGATCTTGTAGGCCAGCGCCTGCCCGGGCCAGGCGATGTAGCGGTCGATCTCGTTGACGATGTCGGCCTCGGTCTTGGCGGCGTTGTCCAGGAAATAGTCGATCGCCTGCTGCCGGGTCCAGCCCATGTGATGGATGCCCGTGTCCACGACCAGCCGCACCGAGCGCCACTGGTCATAGGTGAGCTGGCCGAAGCGGGAGTACGGATCGCGGTACAGGCCGAGGTCGTAGCCCAGCCGCTCGGAGTAGAGTGCCCAGCCCTCGCTGTAGGCCGTGAAACCGCCGAAGCGGCGGAACTTGGGAAGCGCCGCCTGTTCCTGCGCCAGCGCGATCTGCAGGTGGTGGCCGGGCGCCGCCTCGTGGACGGTCAGCACCTCGATCTCGTACTTGGGCCGCACTTCGGGACGGTACAGGTTGACGTAGTAGTAACCGGGGCGGGTGCCGTCCACCGACGGCCCGCTGTAATAGGCGGTGGTGGTGTTCGGCGCGCTGGTCGCCGGGATCGCGCGCAGGCCGAACGGCGTGCGGTACAGCCGGCCGAACAACTTCGGCAGTTCCGGCTCGATCATCTTCGCCACGTAGACGTAGGCGCGGAACAGTTCCTCGGGGCTCGAATGGTAGAACTGCGGGTCGGTGCGCAGGTGCTCGAAGAACTCTCCCAGCGTGCCCTCGAAGCCGACCTCCCGCATGACGGCCAGCATCTCGGTGCGGTTGCGCGCGACCTCGGCCAGCCCGATCTCGTGGATCTGCTGCGGGGTCATGGAGGTGGTCGTGTGGTGGGCCACCCGGTTGGCGTACAGCGCGCGGCCGTCCGGAACGTCCCAGATGCCGACGCTGTCGCGGCATGCCGGCAGGTACTCGTCGCGGAACACCTGCGTGAAGCGGCGGTAGGCCGGCACCACCGACCCGGCGATCACCTCCCGGGCGCGGGCCGCCAGACGCTCGCGGTCGGCGGCCGGGACCGCCGCCGGGAACTCGCGAAACTTCCTGTAGAACGGGCTGTCCTCGGCGCGCTCCACGAGTTGCATCTCGAGTTGCGGCAACACCCGTTCCATGACGACGCGGGGCTGGGTGCGGCCCTCGGCGGCGGCACCCCGCAGGGCGGTCGCGTACTGTTCCAGGTAGAGCGGCAGGGCGGCCAGCCGCCCGAGCCAGTTTTCGTAGTCGGCGACGCCGACGAAGGGCATGACCTCGGTGATTTCATTGAGCGTCTGTGGTCCGCCGCGCGCCGTGATCTGGTAGTCGTACAGGCGGTACGGTACGGCGGCGACGCGGTCCTGGTAGTGCAGCCGGAACAGGTCGTAATTCAGCCGGTCGGCCGTCTCCAGCTCGTCGCGCGGTATGGCCGCCAGTTCCTCTAGCACCCTGGCATCGCCCGCCTCGCGGGCGCGCCGCGCCGCCGGGGACAGGTCCGGCAGGCGGTCGTCGTAACGGCGGTCGCCGCGGTAGGTGGCGAGCAGCGGGTTCTCGGCGAGGTCGCGCTGCCACTCGCGCTCGAACAGCGCGTGCAGGCGCTCGGCAACCGCCGGGCCGGCCAGTGCGGGTGCCGGTGGCGCGGCGAGTGCCAGCGCGGCGCAGGCGGTCAGCAGGATGCGTCGCATGCGGACAGGCTCCGAAGCGGGCGGGAAGCCCGGCAGGAGGGCGACTATACCGCAGGCGGCCGGACCCCGGCGCCGGGCGGCAAAGGGCTGCCCGTGCGGCCTTTTTCCGCTAGAATCCCAACCTTCGCGATGAGGCCCGGCCGGAGAGACCGCGACAGCGCGGCGCCGAAGGCGCAACCCGCCCGGAAACGCTCAGGCACCAGGACGGCCGGATCTCGCGAACTCTGGAGAGTGGCCCCGCAAGGGCCCACCGAAGGGGAGCGGCACCGGGAGCCACGCGGCGTCCGGCACCCAATCTCTCAGGTTCATGGACAGAGGGGCGGCGGGCCTTGCCACGGGGGCCGGCCGCCCTTTTTTGTTGCAGCCGGAACGATAACGACGACCGGGGGGATGGACGCGCTATGGCTCACCGAACACCGCTGTATGACGCGCATGTCGAACGGGACGCCCGCATGGTGGACTTCGGGGGCTGGGACATGCCGGTCCACTACGGCTCGCAGATCGAGGAGCACCACGCGGTGCGCCGGGATGCCGGCATGTTCGACGTCTCGCACATGCGCGTCGTGGACCTGGAGGGACCGCAGGCCGGCGACTTCCTGCGCAGGCTGCTGGCCAACGACGTTGCCAGGCTCAAGGTGCCGGGCAAGGCGCTGTACAGCTGCATGCTGCGCGAAGACGGCGGCGTGATCGACGACCTGATCGCCTACTATCGCGGGCCCGGCTCCTACCGCCTGGTCGTCAACGCGGCCACGGCCGACGGGGACCTGGCGTGGATCGGCCGCCAGGCGGCGGCCTTCGACCTGGCCGTGGCGCCGCGCCGCGACCTGGCCATCGTGGCGGTGCAGGGCCCACAGGCGCGCCGCAAGGCGGCCGCCTGCCTGGACGCGGCGTGCCGCGACGACGCGCTGGCGCTGGCGGCGTTCAATTCGTGCGAGTGCGCGGACATGTTCGTGGCGCGCACCGGCTACACCGGCGAGGACGGCTTCGAGGTCATCCTGCCGGCCGGGCAGGCCGCCGGATTCTGGCGGGCGCTGGCGGCCATCGGCGTCGCACCCTGCGGGCTCGGCGCGCGCGACACCCTGCGCCTGGAAGCCGGCATGAACCTGTACGGCAACGACATGGATACCGGCGTGACGCCGCTCGAGTCCGGGCTGGCGTGGACGGTGGTCATGGAGGGCGAGCGCGACTTCGTCGGCAAGGCCGCGCTGCAGGCGCAACGCCAGGCCGGCGTCGGCCGCAAGCAGGTCGGGTTGCTGCTGGAAGGGCGCGGCGTGCTGCGTGCCCACCAGAAGGTGGTCGTCGCCGGGATCGGCGAGGGGGAGGTCACGAGCGGCACCTTCTCGCCCACCCTGCAGCAGTCGATCGGCCTGGCGCGCGTGCCGGCCGGCACCGCCGACCGCGTGCAGGTGGACATCCGCGGCCGGCTGCTGGACGCGCGCGTGGTCAAGCCGCCCTTCGTGCGCAACGGCAAGATCATGATTGACACTGGCGAGAACCCTGAGAGCCGTCCGGCGGATGGCGGGAGCTGATGGACATGAGCAACGTACCTGGCGATCGGCGCTACACCAAGAGCCACGAGTGGGTCAGGCCGCTGGACGACGGCAGCCTGGAGCTCGGCATCACGGACTTCGCGCAGCAGGCCCTCGGGGACCTGGTGTTCGTCGAGGTGCCGGAGGTCGGCCGCACCGTCGCGGCGGGTGACGCGCTGGCGGTCGTGGAATCGGTCAAGGCCGTGTCCGACGTGTACAGCCCGTTCGAGGGCGAGGTGCTGGCCGGCAACGCCGCGCTGGGCGCCCAGCCCGAGCTGGTCAACCAGGAGCCGTACGGCGAGGGCTGGATCGTGCGCCTCAGGCCGGCGTCGCAGAAGGCGGCCGACGGCCTGCTGGACGCCGCGCAGTACGCGGAGCTGCTGGCCAGCCAGTCCTGACGCACACGGAGATCCCCGGCATGGCATACATCCCGCACACCGAAGACGACGTCCGGGCGATGCTCGAGGCGATCGGCGCGCAGGACGTCGAGTCCCTGTTCGACGAGATCCCGGCCGCGCTGCGCATCGACACGCTCAAGGGCGTGCCGCCCGCGCTGTCGGAGATGGAGGTCAACCGGCTGATGCTCGACCGCGCCGATCGCGACGGCCGGCTGCTGAACTTCCTGGGCGCCGGCGCGTACGAGCACCACATCCCGGCGCCCGTCTGGGCGGTGACCACGCGCGGCGAGCTGTACAGCGCCTACACGCCGTACCAGGCCGAGGCCAGCCAGGGCACGCTGCAGATCATGTACGAGTACCAGTCCATGATGGCCAGCCTGACGGGCCTGGATGCGTCGAACGCGTCGCTGTACGACGGCGCCTCGGCGCTGGCCGAGGCCTGCCTGATGGCGGTGCGGGCGCACCGCCGCTCGAAGTCCTGCCGCATCCTCGTGCCGGCGTCGGTCAACCCCACCTACCGGCGGGTCACCCGTGCGATCGTCGAGGGGCAGGGCCTCGTCATCGAGGAACTGCCGTACTGCACGGAAGCGGGTGTCACGATCGCCGCGGCGCTCGACCGCCATGCGGGCCAGGACATCACGGCGCTGGTGATCCAGCAGCCCAATTTCTTCGGCCAGCTGGAGGACGTGGACGCGCTGACCCGCTGGGCCCGGGCCAATGGCACGCTGGTCATCGCCGTCGTCAACCCGGTGTCGCTGGCGCTCCTGAAGCCGCCGGGCGAGTGGGGCGACGGCGGCGCCGACATCGCCTGCGGCGAGGGCCAGCCGCTGGGCGTGCCGCTGTCGTCGGGCGGACCGTATTTCGGCTTCATGACCACGCGGCTCGAGCACGTGCGGCAGATGCCGGGACGGATTGCCGGGCGCACCGTGGACCTGGACGGCCGGCCGGGCTTCACGCTGACGCTGCAGGCGCGCGAACAGCACATCCGCCGCGGCAAGGCCACCTCCAACATCTGCACCAACCAGGGTCTGCTGATGACAGCCGCCACGATCCACATGGCGCTGCTCGGCCCGGACGGGCTGGAGCGCGTCGCGTCGGCGTGCGCGGCGCGCACCGCGGAACTGGTCGCGGCCCTGGCGCGCATCGAGGGGGTATCGCCGGTGTTCGCCGGCCCCCGGTTCCACGAAGCGGTCATCCGGCTCGACCGGCCGGTGGCGCCGGTGCTGGCCGCACTGGCCGGGCAGCGCATCGCGGGGGGCGTCGACCTCGGCCGCGATTACCCGGAACTCGGTCACGCGATGCTGGTGTGCGCCACGGAAACGCGCACCAGCGAGGACATCGAACACTACGCCGCGACACTCGCCGGGCTGCTGGGCCGCGGCACGGCCGGCTGAGGGCAACGTCATGCAGAGCCGCGAACCCGTGATCTTCGAGATCTCCAAGCCGGGCCGCACGGCCCGTTCGCAGCAGCCGCCCGCCGCGTCGGCGCAGGTGCCGGAGTCGCTGCGCCGGCGCTCGCGGCCACTGCTGCCCGAGGTGTCGGAACTGCAGGCCGTGCGCCATTACACGCGGCTGTCGCAGCTCAACTTCAGCATCGACACGAACTTCTACCCGCTCGGCTCGTGCACGATGAAATACAACCCGAAGGCCTGCAACACGCTGGCGATGCTGCCCGAGTTCCTGGGCCGCCACCCGCTGGCGCCGGAATCGAGCGGCCAGGGCTTCCTCGAGTGCCTGTACGAACTGCAGGAGATGCTGCGCGAGATCACCGGCATGCAGGCGGTGTCGCTGACGCCCATGGCGGGCGCGCAGGGCGAGTTCGCGGGCGTGGCGATGATCCGCGCCTATCACCAGGCGCGCGGCGACCTGGGGCGCAACGAGATCATCGTGCCCGAGGCGGCGCACGGCACCAACCCGGCGACCGCCACCATGTGCGGCATGAAGGTGCGGGAGATTCCCTGCGGACCGGACGGCGACACGGACTTCGCGGCGCTGCAGGCCGCGGTCGGACCGGCGACCGCGGGCATCATGCTGACCAACCCCAGCACGCTGGGCGTATTCGAGCGGCGCATCACCGACATCGCGCACGTCGTGCACGAGGCCGGCGGCCTGCTGTACTACGACGGCGCCAACCTCAACGCGATCCTGGGCAAGGTGCTGCCGGGCGCCATGGGCTTCGACGTCATCCACATGAACCTGCACAAGACCTTCTCGACGCCGCACGGCGGCGGCGGCCCGGGGTCCGGCGCGGTCGGCGTGGGCAAGCGCCTGCAGCCGTTCCTGCCGCTGCCGGTCGTGGGCCGCGACGGCGACCGTTATCGCTGGCTCGACGAGCGCGACCTGCCGCAGTCCATCGGCCGGTTGTCCGGGTTCATGGGCAACGCCGGCGTGCTGTTGCGCGCCTACGTGTACATGCGGATCCTGGGGCGCGAAGGCATGCGGCGCGTCGCGGAGTTCTCGGCGCTGAACGCCAACTACCTCGAGGCCCGGCTCAAGGCAGCGGGATTCGACGCCGCCTATCCGCAGCGGCGCGCGAGTCACGAGTTCATCCTGACGCTGAAGCGGCAGGCACGCGACCATGGCGTGACCGCGATGGACTTCGCCAAGCGGCTGCTCGACTACGGCCACCATGCGCCGACCACGTATTTCCCGTTGCTGGTCCCGGAGTGCCTGCTGATCGAGCCGACCGAGACGGAATCGAAGGAAGACCTGGACGCGTTCGTCGAGGCCATGATCGCCATCAAGCAGGAGGCGGAGACGGATGCCGCCAAGGTCAAAGGCGCTCCGTACTCGATGCCGGTGCGGCGGCTCGACGACGTGCGCGCCGCCAAGCAGCTCGACCTGGCCTGGAAGCAGGCCGTGGCATGACCCTGCGGTCGGGCAAGTCGGCCGGGCTGACGCGGTTGCTGGCCGCCTTCGGCAACACCTGGCGGGGCGTCGCCGGTGCCTGGCGCGAGGAGGCCGCGTTCCGCCAGGAATGCGCGCTCGCCGCGCTGGTGGTGCCGCTGGGGCTATGGCTCGGCGAGGACGGGGTGGAGCGCGCGCTGCTGGCCGGAACCATGGTGGTGGTGCTGGTCGTCGAGTTGCTGAACAGCGCGATCGAGACCACCATTGACCGGATCGGGCCGGAGCGCCACGCCCTGTCCGGGCTGGCCAAGGACCTCGGCTCGGCGGCGGTCTTCGGCGCCTTCACGCTGCTCGGCCTGACCTGGCTGCTCGTGCTGTGGCCCAGGCTGGGGTGAGGCCCCTGCGATACGCTATGGTTTGCGGAACTTAGACGGCAAGGACGGACCGATGTCGGCGCTGATCTGCGGCTCACTGGCCTACGATACGGTCATGGTCTTTCCGGGACGCTTCCGGGACCAGATCCTGCCCGACCGCATCCACATGCTGAACGTCTCGTTCCTGGCGCCGAAGCTGACGCGCTATTTCGGCGGCTGCGCGGGCAACATCGCCTTCAACCTCAAGCTGTTGGGTGCGGAAGGCTACGCGATGGGTGCGGTGGGCCACGATTTCGGGCCGTATCGCGAGTGGCTGGACAAGCACGGCCTGTCGACGCGATTCCTGATGGTCGTCGAGGAGGCCTACACGGCGCAGGCCTACATCACGACCGATCTCGACGACAACCAGATCACCGCCTTCCACCCGGGGGCCATGGACCATTCCGAGCGCATGCCGGTGCCGTGCGACGCGGGCATCGCGATCGGCATCCTGGCGCCGGACGGCCGCGAGGGCATGCTGCGCCACGGCGAGCAGTTCGCGCTGGCGCGCATCCCGTTCATCTTCGACCCGGGCCAGGCGCTGCCCATGTTCGGCGGCCAGGACCTCGAGGTGTTCCTCGACCAGGCCGACTGGGTCACGGTCAACGACTACGAGGCGGGCCTGCTGCAGGAACGCACCGGGCTGTCGGCGGCCGGCGTGGCCGCGCGGGTCAAGGCCTACATCGTCACGCGCGGCGCGGCCGGCTCGCTGATCCACGTCGCGGGGCGCACGCTCGAGATTCCTGCGGTCGCAGCCAGGCGCGTGATGGACCCGACCGGCTGCGGCGACGCCTACCGCGCGGGACTGCTGTTCGGCCTGATGAAGGACCTGGACTGGGAGACGACCGGGCGCATCGCCTCGCTGATGGGCGCCATCAAGGTGGCCGAACTCGGCACCCAGCATCATTGCTTCACCCCCGCCGAGTTCGGCGAGCGGTTCCACGCCGAATTCGGCTACCGGTACGACTGAGATGGCCGCCGTCAGGCCGCTGGTCGCGGTCGCGTCGCTGGGCCTGCTGGTCGCCGCGCCGGCGGCTCGCGGCGACGACTGGCCCGGCACGCTGGAGCGCATCGCGAGCGGCGTCGTCGCGATCCAGATCGACGCGACCCGGGCCTTCGACACGGAGTGGAACACCTCCTCGCAGGCCACGGGCTTCGTCGTCGATGCGAAGCGCGGCCTGATCCTCACCAACCGCCACGTCGTGACCACCGGGCCGGTCACGGCGCAGGCGGTGTTCCTCAACCGCGAGGAGGTGGAACTCAAGCCGGTCTACCGCGACCCGGTGCACGACTTCGGCTTCTATCGCTACGACCCGTCGAAGCTGCGCTTCATCGAGCCGGCGGAGCTGCCGCTGGAGCCGCGCGGCGCGCAGGTCGGCACCGAGATTCGCGTGGTCGGCAACGATGCCGGCGAGCAGCTGTCGATCCTGGCGGGCACGCTGGCGCGGCTGGATCGCGAGGCGCCCCAGTACGGGCTCGGCAAGTACTCGGACTTCAACACCTTCTATTTCCAGGCGGCGTCCGGCACGTCCGGGGGCTCGTCGGGCTCGCCGGTCATCGACATTGCGGGTCGGGTCGTGGCGCTCAATGCCGGCGGTGCCGCCGGCGCGGCGTCCAGCTTCTACCTGCCCCTCGACCGGGTCGTGCAGGCGCTGCAGAGGCTGCGCGCGGGCCAGGAGGTGCCGCGCGGCACGCTGCAGACCGTATTTTCCTACACGCCCTACGATGAACTGCGCCGTCTCGGGTTGCGGCCGCAGACCGAGGCCGCGGCGCGCAGCGCGTTCCCCGGCCGGCCCGGCCTGCTGGTCGTCAAGGAGGTGCAGCCGGGCTCGCCGGCCGACGGCGCGCTGGCGGCGGGCGACGTGCTGCTGAGCCTGGACGGCCGCGCGATCGGGGATTTCGAGGGATTGGCGCAGGTCCTGGACGGCGCCGTCGCCGGCACCGTCGAGGCCGTGCTGGAGCGCGGCGGCGAGCCGTTGCGGCGCGCGCTGTCGGTCGGCGACCTGTACGCGATCACGCCGGCTGCCTACCTGGAAATCGGCGACAGCGTCCTGCACACGCTGTCCTGGCAGATGGCGCGGCACATGAACGTGCCGATCCGCGGGGTGTTCATCGCCAATCCCGGCTACATCTTCGGGCCGGCCGGGATTCCCCGCGGCGCGGTCATCGTCGAACTCGGCGGCCGGCCGGTGCAGGGCTTGCAGGATGCCGTGGCCGTCCTCGGCGCGATGGCCGACGGCCAGCTGGCGTCGGTCAGGTACTTCACGATCGACGATACGCGCGCCGTGCAGCTGCGCACCGTGCGCGTGGACCGCAAGTGGTTCCCGGCGCGCACCTGCCGGCGCGATGATGCGCTGGGCAGCTGGCCATGCGAGGCGCTGGCCGCGCCGGCCGGGGCCGTGCCGCTGCGTGCGGCCAGCACGCGCTTCGCGCCGACCGCGGACCGGGTCCTCGACGAGCTGGCGCCGTCCCTGGTGCTGGTCAATTTCAACATGCCCTACTCGGTGTCCGGCGTGACGGAGCGCAATTACTACGGCACCGGCGTGGTCCTCGACGCCGGGCGCGGGCTGGTCGCCGTGGACCGGAACACGGTGCCGGTCGCGCTCGGCGACGTGCGGGTGACCTTCGCGGGGACGCTGGAGGTGCCCGGGCGGGTGGCCTGGATCCACCCGCTGCACAACCTCGCGTTGATCGCCTACGACCCGGCCACGATCGGCACGACGCCGGTGCGGGCGGCCGTGCTGGCGCCGCGCGGCGTGTCGCCCGGCGAGGAGGTCACGGTGGCCGGGCTGACGCCGGACGGCCGCATGCTGGCGCAGCGCGCGCAGGTCGCCTCCACCGAGCCGGTGGACTTCCCGTTGTCCAGGACGCTGCAGTTCCGGGACGCGAACCTGTCGACCGTACGACTCGTCAACGGCCCGTCCGATTTCGACGGCGTCATCGCCGACCGCCGCGGCCGCGTGCTGGGCCTGTGGGCCAGCTTCGCCTACGAGAACGGCGGGCAGATGCAGCAGGTGAACCAGGGGATGCCCGCCGAGCTGGTGCTGGACATGCTGGCGCACGCGCGCGACGGCCAGCCGCTCTACTCCCTCGAAGCGGAGTTCTCGCTGCGTTCGCTGGCCGAGGCGCGGCGCCTGGGGCTGGCCGACGAATGGGTTCGGCGGATCGAGGACCACAGCCCGCTGCGCCGCGAAGTGCTGTCCGTGACGCGCCTGGTCGCCGGGTCGCCCGCGGTCGGCGCACTCGCCACGGGCGACCTGCTGCTGGCCATCGACGGCCGCACGGTCAGCAGCTTCCGCGAGCTGGAACGTGCGGTGCAGGTGGCGCGGGTGCGGGCCACGGTGTGGCGCGACGGCGCCGAGCGGGACGTCATGGTGGACACCGTGCCGCTGACCGGCGGCGACATCGACCGCGTGCTGGTCTGGGCCGGCGCGACGCTGCATGCGCCGCACCGCGCCATGGCCGCGCAGCGCGGCATCGCGCCGGACGGCGTGTTCGTCGCGTTCTTCATGTACGGGGCGCCTGCCGCCCGCTACCAGCTGTGGGCGGGCCGGCGCATCACCGAGGTGGATGGCGTGCCCACGCCCGATCTGGACGCGTTCATCCAGGCGGTGGCCGGCCGCCCGGACCGCTCGTCGCTGCGCCTGAAGACGGTCAACTGGAATGACTCGGTCGACGTCATGACGCTGAAGATCGACACGCATTACTGGCCGGCGTACGAACTGCGGCGCACGGACGACCGCTGGCAGCGCCGGCTGCTGGATTGACGACCGCGCCGCGCGCCGCGCGGCTCGCTATCATCGGCGCATGAGCGCCCGACCCGGCCCCGACCTGGATGAAGCCGTCCGCCTGCTGCGCGCGGGCCAGCTCGTGGCGTTCCCGACCGAGACGGTCTACGGCCTGGGTGCCGATGCGCTGAACCCGCGGGCCGTCGCCCGGGTGTTCGCGGCCAAGGGCCGGCCGGCGGACCACCCGCTGATCGTGCATCTGGCCGACTCCGCCCGCGTGACGGAATGGGCCGGCGAGTTCCCCGAGGCCGCACAGGAACTGGCACGGGCCTTCTGGCCGGGGCCGCTGACGCTGGTGTTGCCCCGCGCAGAGCGCGTGCCCACGGCGGTCACCGGCGGCCAGGACAGCATCGCGCTGCGCGTTCCGGCCCACCCGCTGGCGCAGGCATTGCTGCGGGCATTCGGCAGCGGCATCGCCGCGCCGTCGGCCAACCGTTACGGGCGGGTGAGTCCCACCCGGGCACAACACGTGCGCGAGGAACTCGGCGACCGGGTTGCGCTGGTCCTGGACGGCGGCGAGTGTGAAGTGGGGCTCGAGTCCACGATCGTCGCGTGCCTCGCGGGCCAGGTCACCGTGCTGCGTCCGGGCATGATCGGGCGGGATGCGATTGCGGCGGTGACCGGGCCGCTGGCCCGGCCCGACGCGACCGGGCCGCGCGTACCGGGCTCGAGCCGGGCGCATTACGCACCCGCCGTGCCGGTCGAGCTGCTGCAGGGCGGGCAGCTCGAGCGGCGCTGCCTGGAACTCGCCGCGGCCGGCGCCACTGGCGCGGTCATCGCGCGACGCGCGGCGACCGCACCCTTGAGCGGCATCGCCTGGCGCCTGGCGCCCGCCGATCCCGCCGGCTACGGTCACGACCTGTACGCGTTGCTGCGGGAGCTGGACGGCAGCGGCGCTTCCCGCATCCTCATCGAGCAGGTACCCGCCACGCAGCCATGGGAAGCGGTGCGCGACCGCTTGCAGCGGGCCGCGGCCAGCCAGCCGCCGGACGACACCTGAGCGCGTGCGCGACGCAGGCCGGGCTCAGCGCACGGTGGTCTGCTCGGTCAGCTTGGTGTTGACGCTGGCGACCTCCGCGGGGTCGAGCACCCCGGCGGCGAGCTTCAGGCGCAGCACGTTGATCAGGTAGTCGTAGCGGCTGCGCGCATAGCTGGTCTCGGCATCGAGCAGGCGGCTGCGCGCGTCGAGCACGTCCACCGTGGTGCGCGTACCCACTTCGTAGCCCGCCTCGGTGGCCTGCAGCGCGACCCGCGCCGAGGCGACCGCCTGCTGCAAGGCCTGCACCCGCGACATCTCGGACATCACGCCGAGGTAGGAATCGCGGGCCTCGCGCTCCGTCTCGCGCGCCGTGCGCTCGAGCCGCTCGCGCGCGGCGCGGTGACGGTACTCGGCCTGCCGCACGCGGGAATTCGTGGCGCCGCCCGAGTAGAGGGGCAACGTGAACTGCAGGCTGTAGACGGTGTTGTCCGAGTCCGAATCGTTGGGACCCGAGAAACCGCCCGGCAACGTCAGGGTGGACGAGACGTCGCGGTTCGAGCGCGTCACCACCAGGTCGAGGCTCGGCAGGTGGCTGCCGCGCTGGAAGCTGATGTCGCCGCGGGAGATCTCGGCCGCCAGCCGGCTCGACGCCAGGCTCAGGTTCTGGTCCATGGCCATCCTCACCCAGTCCTCCTCGCGGGCCGGGTCCGGCGCCGACAACGGCAACTGCTCGCCGGGCCGCGCCAGCGTGTCGAAGGTGTTGCCGGTCAGTTCGCGCAGCAGTTCGCCCTGCGTGGCCAGGTTGCGCTTGGCCTGGATGAGCCCGGCCGTGGCCGAGTCGTAGGCGGCCTTGGATTCCTGCACGTCGGTCACGGCGATCAGGCCTACCTCGAAACGCTTTTCGGCCTGCTGCAACTGTCGCGCGAGGGCCTCGTAGGTGCCTTCCGCCGCGGTCAGCGTGTCCTTGGCGGCCAGGACGTTGAAGTACCGCTCCGCCGTGCGCAGGATCAGGTCCTGCTGCGCGGCCCGGTAATCGACCTCGGCCTGCGCGACCGTGCGGTCGGCCTGGCCCAGCGTGACCCAGTTGTCCCAGCGGAACAGGCTCTGTCGCAGGGTGACGTTCCAGGTCTTGGTGTCCGTTTCGCTCTGCGACTGCGAGGACAGGATGCTGATCGGCTGGCACCCCGGCGGGACCGGGGGGGTGGTGCAGTCGTTGACGTCGAAGAACGTGCTTTGCCCGTCCGAGTCCGCCTGGTCGTAGCCGGCAGCCGCGTTCAACTGCGGCAGCAGCGCGGCCAGCGCCTGCGGCTTGGACTCCAGAGCGGCGAGCCGGGTGGCCTCGGCTTCGCGGATCAGCGGGTCGTTGAGCAGGGCGCGTTGATAGACCTCGGCAAGATCCGCGGCGTGGGCTGCGGAGGCCGCAAACAACGCTGCGAGCAACACCGTGAATCGGGCGACGGGGCTGGTGTTCATGCTGTCGTTCTTCCTGAGCGTCAGTAAGCTAAGTGATTTGGTGTTGTAGCATAGTATATCACCCACGGAACGGGATTCAAGCACCCGTCGGGGGCGTCACGATGCTGCGATGGTGGGGCATATCTTCCCACAGGTCTCAGTAGCTTGGCAGGTCCGGATCGATGTCGCGCCCCCAGCGCAGGATGCCGCCGGTCAGGTTGGCCACCCGGCTGAATCCCTGCCGCTCGAGAAACAGCGCGACCTGCAGGCTGCGCGCACCGGAGCGGCACAGCGCCACGATCGTGCGCCCGCGGTCCAGTTCGTGGCAGCGCGCCGGGACCTGGCCCATCGGCATGTGCACGGCGCCCGGCAACGAGGCGATGGCGAGTTCGTCGTGTTCGCGCACGTCGAGCAGCAGCAGGTCCTCGCCCGCGTCGCGTCGCCTCACGAACTCCAGTGGCGGGATTTCCTCGACCATGCCGGCTCAGAACACGAAGCGGGCCGGCGCCGCGGCGCCGATGAGGGGCGGGATCACGGTCTCGAACAGCGGCGTCCGCAGCCAGTGATCCGCGTCCGACCGGGTCACCAGCAGGGCCTGCATCGCGGGTGCGGCGCCGACCGCGACGAACAGCCGGCCGCCGGGCCTGAGCGCCTGCTCGAAGCGCGGGTCGTAGGCGGGCAGCGAAGCCGTCAGGGCAATGACGTCGTAGCCGGGCTCCGCCGCGAGGCGCAGCGCATCCGTGACCTCCACGCTGACGCTGGTGACCGCTGCGGCACGCAATGCGCGGGAGGCCCGGTCGGCGAGATCACCGTGGATTTCGAGGGACCGCACCGTGCCGCCCAGGCGCGCCAGGCAGGCCGCAAAGAAGCCGCTGCCGGTCCCCACCTCGAGCACCCGGTCGGTCGATTCGACGGCGAGGGCCTGCAGGATGCGTCCCTCGAGTTGCGGCGTCAGCATGGCCTGGCCGTGCCCGAGCGGCAGCTCCGCATCCGCGAACGCCACGTCGCGATACGCCTCCGGAACGTAGTGCTCGCGCCGCACCGACGCCAGTGCATCCAGCACGCGCGGGTCGAGCACTTCTCCGGCGCGCACCTGCTGGTCGATCATCTGCCGGCGCGCGTTTTCCAGGTCGTGCATCATGGTGACACTCGGGTGTGTGGCCGGCGCGCCGGTCGCCGCAACAGTACGGTCAGGCTGTTCGCGGAAACAAGTCCCCCGGGGCGGCCATTATGGTGAATCGTGGCAGGGCGCTCCACCACCATAAGATATGCTCGCAGAGGTCGCGGCTCTACAACAAAGCAGGGCATGCAACGGCTACGGGGGCCGCGGCATACCACAGGGGATCAACGGCGACATGACCGGACTCGAAATCGCCGGTGTGGCGTTGGCGCTGCTGGCGGGCACCCTTCTCGTAATCGTCGTGTGGCAGCGGCGTACGCTGGCGCGCGCCGGAGAGGATGCCGCGTCGCTTGCCGATTTCGCACGCGGCCGTGCGGGTCGCGGCGACCGCGAGATGCTGAAGGCCCTGCTGGGCTCCGTGAACGAACCGGTGCTGCTTCACGGCACGCACATCGAGGCGATCAACCCGCCGTTCTGCAACCTGCTGGGCCTGCCCGCGGAGTCGATCGTGGGCCGCCCGTTGTCGGCACTGGTATCCGCTGACTATAGCGACCTGGTCGAGGCCCACGTCGTGCGCCGGCTCGGCGGCCGCGAAACGGCCGAACGCACCGAGATCGAGATCGCGGATCCGCATGGCCAGGTGACGCGCCTCGAACTGAAGGGCACGACGCTCGAGCTGGTGGACGGCCGGGCGGTGCTGTTCTCCGCGGTGGAGATGCTGCCCGTGACGACGGGCCTCGACACGCCGCCACGCAAGACGCGCGCCCAGCTGACGTTGGAGTCGCTGGGCGACGGGCTCGTCACCACCGACCAGCAGGGGCGCATCGATTTCCTGAACCGTGCAGCGGAGGAGTTCCTGGGCCAGGCCGCCGAATCGGTCCTTGGCCGGCAGTTGACCGACATCGTCAGCTTCGTCGACGAGCGCGACCGGCGTCCGCTGCCCGATCCGGTGCGGCAGTGCCTGGCGACCGGCGCCCAGGCGAACCTGGGCCGGCGCGCGCTGATGGTGGGGAAGGCGAACGGCGAGGAGCGCAGCATCGGCCTGTCCGCCACGCCCATCACGGGGCCGGGCGGCGAGACGACCGGCGCGGCGGTCATGCTGCACGATGTCACCGAACTGACCGGCCTCACCCGCCAGATGTCCTACCAGGCCAGCCACGACGCGCTCACCGGACTGGTCAACCGCCGCGAATTCGAGCGACGGCTGGAGGAGGCCATCGAGTCGTCGCGTGGCGGCCAGACCGCGCACATGATGTGCTACCTGGACCTCGACAACTTCAAGGCGGTGAACGACACCTGCGGGCACCTGGCCGGCGACAACATGCTGCGCGAGGCGGCCGCCCTGCTGAAGGACGCGGTGCGCGACTCGGACACGGTCGGCCGGCTCGGCGGTGACGAGTTCGGCATGCTGCTGGTCGGCTGCCCGCTGGACAAGGCGCGGCAGATCGCCGAGGACGTGTGCCGGGCGGTGGCGGACTACCGCTTCGTCTGGAAGGACAGCATCTTCCGCATCGGCGTCAGCATCGGCCTCGTGGAGATCGGCAGCGACAGCGGCAGCCGGGAGGACGTGATGAACGCGGCGGACTCCGCGTGCTACGTGGCCAAGCGGCGCAACGGCAACCACGTGCAGGTCTACTCGCTGCGGGACGAAGCCGAGGCGCGCCACAGCGGCGAGGTGCACTGGCTGCAGCGGCTGCAGGCGGCGCTGCGCGACGGGCACTTCGAGTTGTACCTGCAGCCGATCGTGTCGATGCTGGACGCGGAGAACGGTCCGGCCATGGAGGCCTTCCTGCGGCTGCGCGACGGCGACCATGCGGCCTCGCCGGCGGAATTCATGAAAGCTGCCGAGCGCTACCGGCTGATGCCGCTGGTGGACCGCTGGGTCGTGCAGACCGCGCTGTCGGCGCTGGCCAGCGGTGCGATCAACCTGCCGCGCGGCAAGAGCCTGGCGATCAACCTGTCCGGCCAGACGCTCGGCGATGCGGGGTTCCTCGAATTCGTGGTCGAGGCGCTCGACCACAGCGGCGTACCGCCGCAACAAATCTGCTTCGACATGACGGAAACGGCGGTGATCGGCAACCTGGAACTGGCGCGCCGCTTCGTGGGCGTGGTGCACGGCATGGGCTGCCAGTTTGCGCTCGACGACTTCGGCAACGACCTGGGGGCGTTCACCAACCTGAAGAGCCTGGCGATGGACTTCATCAAGATCGACGGCTCGTACGTGCGCGGCCTGTCGCACGACGCGGTCAACCAGGCCATGGTCGCGGCGATCGTCAGGCTGGCCCGCACCGTCGGCTTCCGGCTGGTGGCCGAGCAGGTGGAGGACATTGCGTCGCTGGAGGCGGCGCGCGGGCTGGGCGTCGACTTCGCGCAGGGCTACGCGGTCGGCAGGCCCGAGCGCCTCAAGCGCGCCGCCTGACACGGAGTCTGGCCCCTCGCGGGCCTGACTCCCCCAGACCGACCAACACGACGGCGCTTGTCGCAGGCGGCCCGGGGTCGCTCGCTCAGTCGATCTTTATTCGCTCGCCGACCCCGGCCCGCCCGCCCAGGGTCTGACCCCTCCCGGTTCGCTCAGGGTCTGACCTCTCCCGGTCCGCTCAGGGTCTGACCCCTCCTGGGGTCTGACCCTTCCGGAGTGTTGGTCACGGCACTACCTGCGAGCGCGCGAGGTGGTCGTGGTCCCCTGAGCGAGCGACTATCTGCGGAGCGAGCGTGGGGACCCGACCGGATTCCGTGCGCCCAGCTGCAATGATCAGCGCTACGGAGGGGTCAGACCCAGGACGGGCCTGACCCCGAAGCGTACCGGCACTTCCGGCCGTCAGCGCCGCCGCTGCTTGACGTACGCCATGATCGCCTCGAACTGGCTTTCGCCGTCGAGGCCGGCCTCGCGCAGCACGACCGCACCCGGGCCGCTGCCCAGGAAGCGGCCTTTCTGGAACGGGTGCATGGACTTCTTCACGGCCGTAGGCGGAACGCACCCAGCGGTACAGGGTGGGCAGCGTGAAGTCCGTGATGCCCATGGCCGAGCGCGCGGCCAGGTCCGGGAAGATCCGCTGCTGCTCGTTGAGCGGCAGCAGGTCGAACAGCTCGGCGCTGGCGACGTAGTAGACGTCCAGGTCGATGCCCTTGGCCAGCAGCAGCGGCAGGGCGTCCTCCACGAAGGCGTAGGCCACCGCGCTGCCCTGCAGCACCAGCGTGCCGTCGCTCTTGCCGGACGCGGCGCGCAGCGCGTAGACGCCGGCTGCGCGGCCGCCGCCGGCGCCAGCCCCAGGGCCGCCCGGTCGAGCACGTTCTCGTCGGGGCGGGTCACGAACGGCGCGATGACCGCCGGGCGCCTGGCCAGCGCCGCGGTGACCAGCGGCCACAGCTCCTGCGGATCCCACGGCGTCAGCGTGATCAGCGTGCCGCGCGGGAAGTTCTCCTGCAGCAGCTGCAGCGGCTGCGGGTCGGCATGGGTGGGGCCGTCCTCACCGGTCTTCAGGCCGGCGTGCGCGCAGATCAGGAAGAACGGCTGGTACGGTTCCTTGCGGATCTCCTGGCGCGCCTGCGCGCCGATCGCGTGCAGGCGCGACGGCACGTGGCCCAGTGCCGCGATGAACGAGCCGTACGAGGAGCCCGCGCCGACGTGGCGGCCGTACGTCGACAACCCGGCCAGGATGCCGGTCATCGCGTCCTCGCAGATGCCGCCGATGGACAGCAGCCGGGCGCCGGGGTTGCTCGCGGCGTTGTAGAAGCCGTCGGGGAAGCCCTGGCCCGCGACGCTGAGGCTGGTCGAGCCGAGCAGGTCGGCCGACGCCGCCAGGATCGCGCCGCCGGACGCCTTGTTGAGGTGGCTCAGTGCGTTGCCGAGGGCGCCGCGCAGGGTCGTCCGCGAGCCGGGCTTGAGCTGCAGCGCGGCGGGCGTTGACGTGGCGTGCTGCTCGGCCGCCGCGTACAGCGCGGCGACGTCCGGGGCCTGGTCGCGCGGCCGGCGCGCGGCCTTGTCCAGGCGCTTGCGCGCATCCACCAGCCGCGCCGCCAGCGCCTCGGTGAGCGCCCGGTCCTGCTCGAGATTGCGGCGGATGACCTGCAGTGCGTCCCAGTAGCACTCCTCGACGACCGCCTTCTCGGCGCCGCCGGCGCAGCGCTGGAACTGGCCGTCGCAGGCCGGCAGCGAGGCGCCCGCTTCGCCCACGAACTCGGCCGCGGATTCCATGAAGCCGGGGCTGCAGAGCTTGTGCCCGGCGCCGTGCGAGCCCTTGCCTTCGATGCCGTAGTGCCAGCCCTTGGTCGTGCGGTAGACGATGGCCGTGGGCTGGCCGTTGTCCAGCGATGCAGCCAGCCGCTGCGCCGCGAACACCTGCTGGAAATCCGTGCCGTCGGCCACGTCGATCACGTTCCAGTCGTGCAGCTAGGCCAGCTCCTGCGGAGTCCACTGCACGTAGTCGCCGGGCTGCGCGCCGTCGCGGCAGACGCGGTTCGAGTCGATCGACGCCTGGTTCCAGTCCACGTGCATGACGACGTTGTCGAGCGAGGCCGTGCCGGCGGCCGCCAGCGCCTCGGCGACGCGTCCCGGCGTCATGCCGCCTTCACCCTCGACGATGTGCACGCGCGGCGCGTTCTTGCCGTAGTAGTCGCGCGCCCCCCAGGCCAGTCCCAGCGAGGACGCCACGCCGACGCCCGAGGCGCCGGTCGACAGCCGCACGAACGGCGTCGCGGGCGTCGGGTGCCCGTCGAGCGCCTTGCAGCCGAATTTCAGGAACAGCGGCGTGGCGGTGGTCGGGTTGCGGCGGAATCCGAGCAGGTCCTCCAGCCGGAACTGCAGGCGCACGTTCTTCGGCAGCAGCTGCGGCGCGCCGATCCGCATGATCTCGTTGCGCAGCGCCCAGATGGCATACAGCCCGAGCGCCTTGTGGCCGGCCGCGTAGGAGATGATGTCGGCATCGTCCCGGTCGGGGTCCGCCACGTCGTAGTCCATGGCGTCGAACAGGATCGCCTCGACGAAGCGCCCGGACGAGATGGAGCCGCCCGGGTGCCCGGAGGTCGGCACGTAGTTGTACAGGATGGCGCACAGCGTGCGGTACAGCAGGTCGAAGCGCTCGAAGACCTCGAGGTCCTGTCCCGCCAGCGGCGGGCTGGCCGTCGCCAGGTGCTTTGCGATGTCGTAGTACGCGGCCCGCCGGGGTCCGAAAGTGAAGTCCATGGTCGTTTCCTCGTATCAGTAAAGCGGGTCGCCGCTCTCCAGGAAGCTGGCGAAGCCCTTCCGGTCGGCGGCGGCCGCCGCGATCCGGCTGACTGCTTCGCGCAGGTCCTCCAGCCCGGTGGCGACGGACAGGCGCAGGAAGTGCTTGCCCTGGGTGCCGATCTTGCCGAAGGACTTCCGGTCCATCGTCGCCACGTGGTAGCGGAACAGCAGGAACATCTGGAACAGGGTGGACGGGCTGGTCTTGCTGCGCACCTCGTCGGGCAGCCTGGCGTGCGCCGCGATGGCGCCGAGGGACTCGCAGAGCCCGCCGATGTTCGGGAACACGTAGAACGCGCCGAGCGGGTTCTGGCAGCTGACGCCGTCGATGGCGTTGAGTCCGCTGACCACCAGGTCGCGGCGCTGCTGGAAGGCGCCCACCATCGTCGCGATGGCCGGTGCGCTCTCCGGCGACTCGATGGCGACCTTGCAGCCCATCTGGTTGTAGGCGGCCGTGCAGGAGAAGTAGTTGATGTTCAGGTTCTTGAAGACCTGCGCCTCCGCGGCGGTCGGGAACACCGCCCAGCCGATGCGCCCGCCCGTCCACGAGTAGGTCTTCGACGCGCCGGAGACGATCACCGTGCGCTCGGCCATGCCCGGGAATGACGCGATCGAGACGTGCTCGGCACCGTCGAACAGGATGTTCTCGTACACCTCGTCCGAGTACACGCGGCAATGGCGCGGGGCCTTGTCGCGGATCACCTGCGCGATGCTCTCGAGCTGGGCGCGCGTCGCGACGCCGCCCGTGGGGTTCGACGGGAAGCAGATGAAGATCAGCTTGGTGCGCTCGGTGATGAGCCGCGCCAGGTCCTCGCCGGTGAAGGCGAAGCCCTTCTCCTCCTCGAGGTGCAGCGGCACGGGCTTGGCGCCGACGTAGGCGATGAACGACTCGTAGATCGGGAAGCCGGGGCTCGGGTAGATGATCTCGTCGCCGGGATTGCAGTAGACCTGCTGGCAGAAGCCGATCGGCGGCTTGGCGCCGGGGAACACGACCACCCGGTCCGGCGTCACGTCCAGGCCGCGTGCGGCGCCCATGTATTTCGCGACCGCCTCGCGCAGCGGCAGGATGCCCTGCGGGTCGCAGTAGTGCGTGAGGTCGTTGTCGATCTGCCGCTTGACCTCCTCGCGGATGTGCTTCGGCAGCGCAAAGTCAGGTTCGCCCAGGTTGCACTTGATGACCTTGTGGCCGGCCTTCTCGATCCGCGCGATGTACGGTCCCACCTTGAACGCGTTTTCGGTGTCGATCAGCGCAGTGCGGTCCGAAAAGAGGTTCATGCTCCGGTCTCCATGGAATGCTGCGGCGTGCCGACCCCGCACGCGGCCGGGTTCGGGTCGGCCACAGGGCGCAACATCGCGTCCGGCGGACCCGGGTCTGACGGGAAGTCTGGCCAACCCGGGGGCTGGCTGCCATCGCGGCATGCCACACGAACGGCGGAGGGCCGGAGTCGCGGCCGGCGTCCCGCGGCACCGCGCCTAGGTAGTTGCAGCGCGTTTCTACGTATTTTCAACCCGACGGGTCCTGCACACGCGGAATGGCGCGGACTCCGAGCAGTTCGACATGGGGTGACAGGAAGCCCTCCCGGACCGGCTCACTGCGCATCAGGTCGATGCGCTCACTGCTCAGCCAGTCGGGCATGAAGATCGCCGCCGGATGGCCGAGCGCACGACCGATGGCGGCGATGGAGATGCCGGTGTTGCCGCTGGTGGCCTCGACGATGAGGTCGCCGGGCTTGAGCACGCCCTTCGCACAGCCGCATTCGATCATGTGCAGCGCCATCCGGTCCTTGATTCTGCCGGTCATGTTGAAGCTCTCGGCCTTCGCGTACACGCGCCGGCGCTGCCGGGGCTAAACTGCTGGCGTTCCCCTGGCTACGTTGCGGAGACCATCATGCGCCACGCGCTGCTTCAGACACTGCTTGCCCTGCTGCCGCTGCTGGTGACGACCACCGTCGTCTCCGCTGCAACCCATCCGCTCGGCATCCGCGACCTCGTGGCCTTCCAGCGGATCGCCGGGCCGGTGGTGTCGCCCGACGGCCGCGCTATCGCCTTCACGGTGTCGACGCTGGACCTCGACGGCAACAAGCGTCGCAGCGATGTCTGGGTCGGCGGCGTGGATGGCGCGAATGCGCGGCCACTCACCCGGGATCCGGCTTCCGCCTCGTCGCCCACCTGGGCGCCGGACGGCAAGGCGATCTGGTTCCTGTCGACCCGCTCCGGCTCGTCGCAGGTATGGCGCATCCCGGTGGACGGCGGCGAGGCCGTGCAGGCCACGCAGCTGCCGCTGGACGTCGGCGCGTTCCGGCTGTCGCCCGACGGCACGCGCCTGGCCGTGGCGCTGGAGGTCTATCCCGACCTCGCTACCGCGCAGCAGACCAGGGAGCGGCTCGATGAGCGGGCCAGGGTCAAGTCCAGCGGCCGCCTCTACGACCAGCTGCTGTACCGGCACTGGGACAGCTGGAAGGACGGGCGGCGCTCGCAGCTGTTCGTGGTGCCGGCGTCGGGCGGGGAGGCCGTGGGCCTGATGCGTGGCATGCAGGCCGACGCGCCGTCGAAGCCGTTCGGCGGCGCGGAGGAGTTCACCTTCACGCCGGACGGCGGGGGCGTGGTGTTCACCGCGCGCGACGCCGGTCGCGAGGAAGCCTGGTCCACCGACCTCGACCTGTGGCTGGCGCCGGCCGACGGCTCCGCGCCGCCGCGCAAGCTGACCGCCGGCAACCCGGCGACGGACACGACGCCGGTGTTCTCGCCCGACGGCCGCACGCTGGCCTGGCTGGCGATGCAGCGCGCCGGCTACGAGGCCGACCGCTTCCGCGTCGTGACCATGCGCTGGCCGGACGGCGCGCCGACGGTGCTCACCGAGGGCTGGGACCGTTCGCCGGGTTCGCTGTCGTGGACGCGGGACGGCAAGTCGCTGCTGGTCACGGCCGACCATCTCGGTCACCAGGCGCTGTTCGCGGTGGACGCGGCTACGGGCACGGTGCGCGAGCTGGTCACGACCGGGCACGTGCGCAATCCCGCCGACACGGGCGGGCGCATCGTCTTCGGCTACGATCATTTCAGGTCGCCGGTCGAGTTGCACTCGGTCAAACCGGACGGCTCGGGCCTGCGCCGGCTGACGTCGGTCAACGACACCGAACTCGCAGCGGTTCGCATGGGCGAGCCGGAGCAGTTCACGTTCGAGGGCGCACTGGGCGAGACCGTGCACGGCTGGATCGTCAAGCCCGTGGACTTCGACCCGGCGAAAACCTACCCGGTTGCGTTCCTGATCCACGGCGGGCCGCAGGGCTCTTGGTCCAACGACTTTCACTACCGCTGGAACCCGCAGATCTACGCGGGCGCCGGCTATGCGGCGGTCATGGTCGACTTCCACGGCTCGACCGGCTACGGGCAGGCCTTCACGGACTCGATCCGCACCGACTGGGGCGGCAAGCCGCTCGAGGACCTGCAGAAGGGCCTGGCCGCGGCGCTGGAACGGAACCCGTGGATGGACGGCACGCGCGTCTGCGCGCTGGGGGCTTCGTACGGCGGCTACATGATCAACTGGATCGCCGGCATGTGGCCCGACCGCTTCCGCTGCCTCGTCAACCACGACGGCAACCTGGACGAGCGGTTCGCCTATTTCGATACGGAGGAACTCTGGTTCCCCGAGTGGGACCACGAGGGCACGCCGTGGGACAACCCGGCAGGTTATGCCCGGCACAACCCCATCGACCACGTTGCCAGGTGGCAGACGCCGATGCTGGTGATTCACGGCGCGCTGGACTATCGCGTCGTGGACACGCAGGGCATGGCGACCTTCACCGCGCTGCAGCGGCGCGGCATCCCGTCGAAGTTCCTGCACTTCCCCGACGAGAACCACTGGGTGCTGAAGCCGCACAACAGCATCCTGTGGCACGACACCGTGCTGGAGTGGCTCGCCGAATGGACGCGCTGACGGGGCGCTGACGGCAGCTCGGCGGGGAGCTGGCCCCCGGCCCGCGGGATCCGGCCCCGGCCGGGGCCCGGCCCTGCCGCACATTCGGCGACGGCAGGGGCTGCCGCGCCCGCCGTACATACGCGATTCCACCGAATCTCGGCGCGTAGGCCCTGTGCTATGGTCGCCGGGCGTGGGCGATGGCGGGCCTGACTCGTTCAGGCGCGCCCCCGCGTCCGTCCGGCGCCGGTGGATATGGATCCACACCGGACCCCGGTTCAACGCTGGCGACATGGGTGCGCCAGGCATACCTTGAAGGCATCGCAGATGGAAATTCGCTTGCACGGGCGTGGAGGGCAGGGAGGGGTCACCTGCGCGAAGATCGTGGCGGCGGTTCACGCGCGCCTGGGCAAGAGCGTGCAGACCTTCGGCGACTACGCCAGCGAACGCACCGGCGCGCCGGTGCGCGCGTACGCGCGCGTGTCCGACGAGCCGATCACCAACCGCAACAAGGTGTACCGGCCCGACCATGTGCTGGTGCTCGACAACACGCTGCTCGGCGACGAGGTCGTGGCCGGGCTGAGCGCCGGCGGGACGCTGATCGTCGATTCGCCGGATCCGCCCGCCGCCTTTGCCGACAAGTTCGGCGCCTTCCGCGTCGCGGCCGTGGACGCGACCGGCATTGCGCGTCGCCACGGCATCGGGACGCGCTCGCTGGTGATCGTCAATACGACCATCGCGGGCGCCTATGCGCGCGCGCTCGACGTGTCGCTCGACGTGCTGGAACAGGCGTACGTCGAACTCGGCTTCGCCAGCAACTTCGACGCCGCGCGCGAGGCCTACGAATCCGTGCGCATCGCCGAGCCCCGCGGGGCGCGGCCTGACGGCGCGTCCGGCAACGGCGCCGCCGCGCCCGCGGACGTGCTGGCACTGACGGCACACCGCGAAAGCCCGCCCACGCAGCTGAAGACCGGCAGCTGGCGCGTGCTGACACCGCGCCACGTGCAGAACCTCGCGCCCTGCAGCGCCTTCTGTCCGGCCGGCAACGATGTCATCGGCTTCATCCAGGCGGCGGTGCGCGAAGGCACGGCCGCCGCCGCCGCCACGCTCGGCCGCACCTCGCCGCTGGCGGCAACCTGTGGCCGCGTCTGCCCGGCGCCGTGCATGGAGGGCTGCAATCGCGTCGAGTACGACGGGTCCGTCAACATCCGCGGGCTGGAACGCTGGATCGCCGACGAGGTCCCGGTGGCGCGCACCGAGCGGAAGGCGTGTGCCGAACCGCGGCGCTTCGCGGTCATCGGCGGCGGACCGGCCGGCCTCGCCGCCGCCTACGAACTCGCCTGCGAGGGACACGCGGTCACCGTCTTCGAGGCCGAGCAGGCGCTGGGCGGCGTGCTGCGCACCGGCATCCCGACCTACCGGCTGCCGCGCGACGTGCTGGACCGCGAGGTCGCGGGCATCCTCGCGCTGGGCGTGGAAGTGCAGGGCGGCAAGAAACTCGCCGCGCGGGACGTCGCAGAACTGGCCGCAGGCTTCGACGCCGTGATCCTGGCGACCGGCCTGCAGAAGCTGCGCGGCCTGAAGGCGCCCGGCGGCGACCTGGGCAACGTCGAACAGGGCATCGACTTCCTGCATCGGGTGAACCTGCAGGGCGGCGTGCGCCTAAAGGGCCACGTCGTGGTGCTGGGCGGCGGCAACACGGCCATGGACTGCGCGCGCAGCGCGCTGCGCAGCGGCGCCGAGCGCGTGACCATCGCCTACCGGCGCACCGACCGCGAGATGCCGGCGATCGCCGAGGAAGTCCACGAGGCCGTGGAAGAGGGCGTGCGCATGCTGTTCCTGCGCCAGCCGGTCGCTTTCCACGGCAAGGGCGCCGTCGCGGCCGTCGAACTGGCGGAAGTGGAAATGGGCGAACCGGACGCGACCGGGCGGCGCGCGCCGGTCGTGAGCCGGCGCACCGAACGGCTCGACTGCGATGCAGTGATCCTGGCGCTGGGGCAGAGCGCCGACGCCACGCTGCTGCCGCCGGGCTGGTCGCTGGCCGACGGCCGCCTGCACGCGGCGGCCGGTCCGCTCAACGTGTTCGCGGCGGGCGATTTCTCTACCGGTGACGGCACGGTGACCCATGCCATCGGCGACGGACGCCGCGCCGCCGGACGCGCCATGCAGGCGCTGGGCCTCGGCGTCACGGTGTTCGAGCGGCCGGACCGCAAGAAGGCGGTGCCGGCCACCGACATCCGCTTCGATCACTTCGCGCGGGCCGCAGCCACCGAAGCGCCGTGCCGGCCGGCCGCCGAGCGCCTGCGCGACTTCGCGGAGGTGCGCGCGGCGCTGCCCGACGCGCTCGAGGCGCATCGCTGCTTCTCGTGCGGCCAGTGCACCCAGTGCGATACCTGCCTGGTCTATTGCCCCGAAGGCATCGTGCGGCGCAAGACCGGCGGCTACGACGTCGACTACACGTTCTGCAAGGGATGTGGGATCTGCGCGGTCGAGTGCCCGCGCAAGGCCCTGGAGATGGTGGAACCATGCCCGTCGAACTGATTACCGCCAACCACGCCGCCGGCAAGGCCGCGATCCTGGCCGGGCGCGCCAATCGCGTCGCGCGCGGCTTCGGCTCGGGCGTCTACCCGATCACGCCGCAGACCGAGTGCATCGAGCTGCTGTGCAGGGAGAGCATCGAGAAGGGCGAGGTGGTG
Source organism: uncultured Gammaproteobacteria bacterium (assembly GCA_963695155.1). Classification (GTDB taxonomy): domain Bacteria; phylum Pseudomonadota; class Gammaproteobacteria; order Steroidobacterales; family Steroidobacteraceae; genus SG8-30. The sequence goes on along the minus strand of CAVOGD010000007.1, from coordinate 440,154 downwards.
CGGGTCGAGAGCGAGCACAGCGCGATGGCGGTGTGCATCGGCTTCTCGATCGGCGGCGCGCGCTCGTTCACGGCCTCGTCCTCGAACGGGCTCGCCTACATGAACGAGAACGTGTTCGCCGCGGCGTTCTACCGGCTGCCGATCGTCATGATGGCGGTCAACCGCACGCTGGGGCCGCCATGGAACATCTGGGTGGACCACGGCGACACGCTGTCGCTGCGCGATACGGGCTGGGTGCAGTTCTACTGCGAGGAAAACCAGGAGGTGCTGGACACCGTGCTGCTGGCCTTCCGGCTGGCCGAGCATGCGGACGTGCTGCTGCCCGTGCTGGTCTGCCAGGACGCCTTCGTGCTGTCGCACACGATGATGAACACGGACGTGCCGGAGCAGGATGCGGTGGACGCGTTCCTGCCGCCGCTCGATCTGCCGCACCGCGTGTCGGACGTGCCGCGCACCGTCGGCGGCATGACCTTCCCGCACGAAACGGAGCGCCTGCGCCTGCACCACCAGCGGGCGATGGACGCGGTGGGAGCGGCCTACGCGGAATGCCAGCGCGAGTTCGAGCGTTGTTTCGGCCGGCGCCCCGCCGATGCGGTCGTGCCGTACCGCATGGACGATGCGGAGGTCGTGCTGGTCTCGATGGGCACGACGGCCAGCACCGTGCGCACGGCGGTCGATGCGGCGCGCGAGGGCGGCCTGCGCGTCGGCGCGCTGCGCGTGAGGATGTTCCGGCCCTTCCCGGCGGAATCGCTGCGCAGCCTGCTGGCCGGCCGCCGCCGCGTCGGCGTCATTGACCGCGACCTGTCGCCGGGACTCGGCGGCATCCTGTGGGGCGAATTGCGCGGCGTGACGGGCGACGACACGCTGGTGCAGGGCTACATGCTGGGCCTGGGCGGTGGCGACGTGCGGCCCCAGCACATCGCGGCGCTGCTGGAGGACCTGCTGGGGCGGGAGGCCGAGGGCGCGCCGCAGATCATGGAGGCCGGGGCATGAACCAGGAACCCATGCTGCAGGGCTTCGCGCAGTCGCCGGACGACCGGCTGCAGCCGCTGCTGCGCGCGGGCAACACCAACTGCCGGGGCTGCGGCATGTCCGTGGGCCTCAACATGCTGAGCCGCGCCATTGCGGCGCGGCCCGTGCAACTGGTGATACCCGCCTGCTGCGGCATCGTGACCGCCGGCCCGTACCCGTACTCGAATTACGGTGCGCCGGTGGTGGCCTGCACGTTCGCGTCCTCCGCGGCCGTCGCGACGGGCCTCGCGCGCGGCGCGCACCTCAACGGCGAGAAGACCCGGGTCATCTGCTGGGCCGGCGACGGCGGCACCTACGACATCGGCATGGCGACGCTGTCCGCCACGGCCGAGCGCGGCGAGGACATCCTGTACATCTGCTACGACAACGAGATCTACGGCAATACCGGCGGCCAGCGCTCGTCCGCCACGCCGCTGGGTGCGAACACGACCACGACGCCCGGCGGCAAGCCGACCCGCAAGAAGGACATCCTCGGCATCATGGCGGCGCACGGCGTGCCCTACGTGGCGAGCGTGTCGCTGGCCCACCCGGAGGACACGCTGCGCAAGATGCGGCACGCGCTGGAACTGGATGGCTTCCGCTTCCTGCACATCCTGGCGCCGTGCCCGACGGGCTGGAAGTCGGAACCGTCCGAGGGCATCGAGCTGGTGCGGCTCGCGGTGCGCGCGGGGCTGTATCCCGTGTACGAGATCTTCGACGGCCACGAGTTGCGCATCAACGTCAAGCCGGAGCTGTCCCATGAAGCGCTGCTCAAGTACTTCGAGTCGCAGGGCCGCTTCAAGGGCTCGCAGGACGAGATCGAGGCGGTGCGCAGCGAGATAGAGCTGAACTGGCGCTGGCTGCGCGCGCGCGCCGCACTCGACACCAACGGCGCCGGCTGACCGCGCGGGCCGCCGTCAGCCGGGGCCCGCGCCGGGGTCGGCCAGTCGCCGCCGCTCCAGCTTGCCTGCCGCATTGCGCGGCAGCGCCTCCACCAGCACGAATTGCCGCGGCAGCTTGTAGCCGGCCAGCCTGCCGCGGCAGAAGCGCGCCAGGTCGGCCAGGTCGCACGCGGTGTCCGGTCGCACCACGATCCACGCGGTGACGCGCGCGCCGAGGTCCGCATCCGGCAGTCCCGCCACACCCGCTTCGGCAACGGCGGGGTGCTCCTGCAGCACCGCCTCCACCTCGGCCGGATAGACGTTTTCGCCGCCCGAGACGATCAGGTCGTCGCGCCGGTCCAGCACGTGCAGTGCGCCGGCGCGGTCCAGGAAGCCGATGTCTCCCGTGTGCAGCCAGCCGTCGCGCAGCGCGCGCGCGGTCGCCGCGGCGTCGTTGAGATAACCGCGCATCACGGTCGGGCCCCGCACGAGAATCTCGCCCGCCGTGCCGGCCGCCGCGTCGCCCGCTGCGGTGGCGATGCGCAGTTCGATGCCGGGCAAGGGCGTGAGCGGCAATGCCTCGTCCGCCGCGGACGCCGGCGCAGCGGCCGTGGCGACCTGCGACGTGGCTTCCGTCAGGCCGTAGGTCGGGCACACGGGACAGCCGGCTGCGCGGGCCTGGCCGAGCAGCGCCGGCGGGCGAGCCGCGCCGCCCAGCAGCACGATGCGCAGGCCGTCCGGTGCGGGACGACCCTGCCGGTGGGCCAGCAGGCGCGACAGCATCGTCGGCACCAGCGACACGCCGGCAATGCCGTCATCATCGAGCGCCTCGCTCACGGCGGCGGCATCGAAGCCCGGCAGCAGCCGCAGCGGCCCGCCGAGGATCACGCTGCGGGTCAGCAGCGACAATCCGCCGACGTGGAACAGCGGCATGCATGCCAGCCAGCGTGCGGCCATCGCGGGGCCCAGGTGCTGCCGGGCCGCGCCGGCGCTGGCCGCGAAGTTGTCGAAGCTGAGGCAGGCGCCCGCGCGCGCGGCCGCTGGTGCCGGACGTGAACAGGACGGCCAGCGTGGCGGCCGGCGCGAACGTATCGCCCGGTAACGGGCCCGGTGCGGCGGGCAGCGTGTCGAGTGGCGGCGCGGCACAGCTGTGCAGGCCCGGCAGGCGCCGCGTCAGTTCCGCGAGGCGAGGGTCCGCCGCCTGGCCGAGCAGCCAGCCGGCGCGCGCGTCGGCCAGCTGTCGCGCCAGCTCGTCCACCGTCAGGCGCGCATTCAGCGGCAGCACGGCGCGCCCGCACAGCGCCAGCGCATGGAACCAGACGGCGAAGTCCATGGGGTCCGGCAGCAGCATGGCCAGCGGCGAGGCGTCGCGCGGTGCGGTGGCCAGCGCGTGTGCGGCGCCGCGGCGGGCGCGGCCGGCAAGCTGCGCGAAGGAGACTTTCGCCGTGCGCGTCTCCAGTGCGGGGGCCTGCGGGGTCGTTTGAGCCCGCTGCAGCAACCAGTTCTGCGCGGTCACTACGCGCACCCGGCGACGTCGGGAAGCCGAATGCCCACGAGGCCGAGGCCTGGCCCGTCGGGCACCTCCAGGACGCCGCGCCGGCCGTCCGGCGGCCCGGCCAGGTCCTGTTCGAACAGGCCCGCGGTGTCCAGGCCGTGCACGGCTGAGCGGTCCGCCCAGGCCGCGGCGCAGTGCAGCGCGTGGCGGGCCCCCACGGCGCTCTCCAGCGCATGGGTGACGACGACGGCGCAGCCGGCGGCCCGCGCGCGGCCGGCGACTTCCAGCGCGCGGCCCGGTCCGCCGAGCACCGCGGGCTTGAGCACCAGCACGTCGGCGGCGCCGGCCGCGAGCAGTCGCGCCACGCCGTCCTCGATCGCGACGGACTCGTCGGCCGCGATGCGCACCGGCCCGCTGCCGCGCAGTGCGGCCAGTCCCTCGACATCCTGCGCAGGCAACGGCTGCTCGACGTAGTCGAAGCCGAAGTCGGCGAGCGCCGCGAGTGCCTCGCGCGCCTGCCGCGCGGTCCACGCGCCGTTGGCGTCGCCGCGCAGCGCGACCTGCGGTCCGAGCCCGTCGCGCGCGCTGCGCACACGCTCCAGGTCGCGTGCCAGGCTGGCGGCGCCGAGCTTGATCTTGGCCGCCCGGTAACCTGCTGCGCGCGCCCGGGCGGCCTGCTCGTGCAGTGCGGCGGGCGCTTCCGCGGTCAACAGTGCATTGACCGCAATGTGCGCCAGCGCGGCGTCGGCGCCATAGCGCGCGGCCAGCAGCGCCGCCAGCGGCAGGCCGGCCCGCTGCGCGGCCAGGTCCCACAGCGCGCCGTCCAGCGCGGCGCGTGCGGCGGGCGCGCGCCGCAGGCAGTCCGTCAACGGCGCGGCCCATTCGCCCGGTTCAAGGTCCATGTCCTGCAGCAGCAGCGCGGCGCGCTCGAGCGCCGCACGCGACTCGGCGAGGGTCTCCGTGCCGAACCCGGGCCACGGCGCGGACTCGCCGAAGCCGTGGTGGCCTTCCGTGTCCTGCAGTTCGAGCAGCACGCCCGGACGGGTCGCGAACAGGCCCTGGGCGGTTTCCAGCGGCCGCGCCAGCCGCAGGGTGTACGGACGCACCCATGCGGCCCGCAGCTTCACAAGGCCAGGCCCAGCGCGAACAAGAGGCCGAACACGACCTCGAGCCGCGCGGTGCGGACCAGGCAGCCGTTCAGCGCGAGGCCCCGCTCGTGGCGCATGCGGGCGGCGACGCGCAGGCCCAGCGGCAGCGACAGCCAGCACAACAGCACCCACGGGCCGGCATGGCCGAACCACCACAGGAGCGCCGGCAGCGCATAGGCCACGGTCAGCAGCAGCAGGTAGTACACGCGCGTCGGGCCGTCGCCGATGCGCACCGCGAGCGTGCGCTTGCCGGCCTGCGCGTCCGTCTCGATGTCGCGCAGGTTGTTGACCGCGAGGATGGCCGTGGCCAGCGCGCCGATCGGGACGGCCGCCAGCACGGCCAGCCACGAAACGGCAAGCGCCTGCACGTAGTAGGTGCCGACGACGGCGCCGAAGCCGAAGAACAGGAACACCGCGACGTCGCCCAGGCCCAGGTAGCCGTAGGGCTTCGGGCCTCCCGTGTACAGGTAGGCCGCCGCGATGGCGGCGAGGCCCAGCGCCACGACGGGCCAGCCGGCCACGCTGGCGAGGTACACGCCGGTCGCCATGGCGGCGCCGAAGGCCAGCCACATCGCCCGCTTCATCTGCGTGGGCGTGATCCAGCCCGACTGCGTGGCGCGCTGCGGGCCCTTCCTGTGCTCGGTGTCGGCGCCACGCTCGAAATCGAACACGTCGTTGGCGAAATTCGCGCCGACCTGCAGCAGCAGGGCGCCGAGCAGCGCAGCCAGCGCGGGGCCCGCGGCGAACAGTCCCTCCGACCATGCGACGCCGGTGCCGACCAGCACCGGCGCCGTCGACGCGGTCAGCGTGGCCGGCCGCGCCGCGAGCCACCAGGCCGAGCGCGTGCTCACGGCCGCCAGGGGAATCGCGAGAAGTCGGGCGCACGCCGCTGGTTGTAGGCGTCGCGTCCCTCCTGCGCTTCCTCGGTCATGTAGAACAGCTGGGTCGCCTGGCCGGCGAGTTCCTGCAGCCCCGCCTGGCCGTCGCAGTCGGCGTTCATGGCCGCCTTCAGGCAGCGGATCGCGGTCGGGCTGTGCTGCAGGATGCGCCGTCCCCAGGCCACCGCGGTCGCTTCCAGCTCGGCCAGCGGCACGACCTTGTTGACCAGGCCCATGGCCAGCGCCTGCTGCGCGTCGTACTGCTCGCACAGGTACCAGATCTCGCGGGCCTTCTTCTGGCCCACGATGCGCGCCAGGTAGGATGCGCCGAAGCCGCCGTCGAAGGATCCGACCCGCGGGCCGGTCTGGCCGAAGCGCGCGTTGTCGGCCGCGATCGTCAGGTCGCAGATCACGTGCAGCACATGTCCGCCGCCGATCGCATAGCCGGCGACGGCGGCGATCACGGGCTTGGGCATGGTGCGGATCAGCCGCTGCAGGTCGAGCACGTTGAGCCGCGGCACGCCGTCGTCGCCCACGTAGCCCTCGTCGCCGCGGATCCGCTGGTCGCCGCCCGAGCAGAACGCGAGGTCGCCTTCACCCGTGAGGATGACCACGCCGATGGACTGGTCCTCGCGGGCGCGCGTGAACGCGTCGAGCAGCTCGAAGACGGTCTTCGGGCGGAACGCGTTGCGAACCTCGGGCCGGCAGATGGTGACCTTGGCGAGGCCGTGGTCCTGCTCGTAGCGGATGTCCTCGTACTTGCGCACGGCCTTCCAGTCGGGCGGGCCGGCGACGGCCCCCGGGCGGGTCTCGGTCATGACAGGGTCTCCATGGATGGCCTCGGTTGTTCGGCGTGCGCCGTCTGGTCCACGCGGCGCAGGAAGTCACGGACGACGGCGATGAACGGCCCGGCCTGCTCGAGATGCGCGGCGTGGCCGGCGTCCGCCAATTCACAGACCTCGGCCTGCGGCAGGCGCCGTTGCAGGTCACGGGCCGCCGCGACGAAGGGCTCGTCGAGCGCGCCCGCCACCAGCAGCACGGGTGCCGCCACGCGCGGCAGGTCATCGAACAGCGGCGGCTGGGCGCCGAGGCCCATCCCGCGCAGGCTGTCCGCCAGGCCGCGGGCCGAGTTCGCCAGGCGCTCGGCGCGCGCGGCGGCCAGGAAGGCGGGACCGAGCCGGCGCTGCGTGTCGAACAGCGGCTGGGACAGCCACTCGTCGACGAAGGCTTCGACACCGTCGCGCTCGATGCGGCAGGCGAGCGCCTGGTCCGCGGCACGGCGCGCCGCGCGCTGCGTCGGGTCCAGGATGCCGGCACGCGCGCCGACCAGCACCAGCGAGACCACGGCGGCGGGCCGCCGCACGGCGCAGCCGAGCGCCAGCCGCGCGCCCATGGAATAGCCCAGCCAGTGGGCGCGGTCGTGGCCGGTCGCGGCCAGGGTTGCCAGCAGGTCGTCCACGCAGTCCGCGAAAGCGCAGCGCGCGGCGGCGTCCCGCGCCAGCGAGCGCCCGTGCCCGGGCAGCTCGGGCACCAGCGTGCGGTAATCGCCGGCCAGCGCCTCGGCGAGTCCGGCCATGCCGCGCGCGCTGCCGGTGAAGCCGTGCAAGAGCAGCAGCGGCGGCCCCGTGCCCCGGTCATCGACGGGCAGCGGCCGCGCGCTCATGCCCGGGGCCCGTCCCGCAGCGCCTCGCGCACGGCGCCGTGCAGGCGCCGGTGGAAGGCGGTATTGGCGGCGCGGTCCACCGGCACCTCGATGAGGTGGCGGCCGCCGCCCAGCGCCCGGGCCAGCGCCGCGTCGAACGCGCCCACCGAGCCGGCCCGCGTGGCCTGCCAGCCGCAACCCTGCGCGAGTGCGCACAGGTCGGTGCCGTGCGCGACCGCGAACAGGCTCTCGAACTGCGGCCGCGGGATGGCGCGCGCCACCGGCAGGTACTCGAAGATGCCGCCGCCGTCGTCATGGCTGACTACCACGGTCAGGTCGGCGCCCAGCCGGCTCGCGGCGAGCAGGCCGCCGACGTCGTGCAGCAGGGCGATGTCACCGCACCACAGCACGGTGGGCGCCGGCCAGGCGGCGGCGGCGCCCAGCGCCGAGGACACCAGGCCGTCGATGCCGTTGACGCCGCGGTTGGCGAACAGTCGCAGCGGCCGCTCACGCGGACCGGCGTAGGCGTCCAGTTCGCGGATCGCCATGCTGTTGGCCGCGTACAGCGCCGCGCCGGCCGGCAGCGAGGACCAAAGGGCCCGGGCCAGGTGCGGGGTCAGGAACGCGTCCTCTGCATCGAGGGCAGCGCTGGCGGCGGCGCGCGCCGCGGCATCCGCGGCGCGCCAGCGCCCGAGCCACGCAGTATCCGTGGCCGGTGTGGAGGCCAGCCGGCCGGCGAGGGCGGCGCAGAACTCTTGCGACGTCGCGCGCAGCATGCGCGAGGCGCGATGCTGCGGATCGCGGTAGCCGCCGGCCGGGTCCACCAGCCACAGGTCGGCCGCGCCGTGCAGCCCCAGCCAGCGGGTCAGCGTGGCGCTGGTCGGCGCGGCGCCGCAGCGGATGACGAGCTCAGGGTGCAGCGCCGCCGCGAGGTCGGCGTCGTGCAGCAGCAGGTCGGCGCCGTGCAACGGCCCGCCGTCGGGTGGGCCGCCGGCGCGCAGGCCCGAAGCCGGGTCGGCGATGACGGGCCAGCCCAGCGCGGCGCCCAGCGCCTGCGCCGTCGCCGCCAGCGCCGGATGTGGCGCATCGGGGCCGAACAGCAGCACGCCGCGGCCGGCGGCTCGCAGTTCGGTGGCCAGCGCGTCGAAGCCGAGGCCCGATGCGGGGTTCGCAACGGGCTGCGCGTGCAGCGCCGCCGGCGGCGCGCCGGGCTCGACGATCGCGGGTGCCAGCGGCTCGCGGAACGGCAGGTTCAGATGCACGGGACCGGGCGCCGGACCGGTCGCCTCGCCGAAGGCGCGGCGGGCCAGGGCGGCGGCGTAGGCCGCTTCGCCTTCGCGTTCACCGGGGCAGGGCGCCTCCTCGGACCAGCGCGTGAAGCCGGTGTACAGCGTGCGCTGCTCCATGGTCTGCGCCGCGCCCCAGGCGCGCAACTCCGGCGGCCGGTCGGCGGTCAGCACGACCAGGGGAACGCGTGCGTGGTGCGCCTCGGCGATGGCCGGCAGGAAGTTGGCGGCGGCGGTCCCGGAGGTGCACAAGAGCAGCACCGGCCGGCCGGTGGCCTTGGCCCGGCCGAGCGCATAGAAGGCGGCGCTGCGCTCGTCGATGTGCACGCTGTGCGGCAGCGATGCGCATTCGGCGACCGCCAGCGCCAGCGGCGTCGAGCGCGAGCCGGGGCAGATCACCGCGGCCGCGGCGCCGGCCGCCTGCAGCCCGTCGATCAGCGTGCGCGCGAACTGCAGGTTGGCCAGTCCCGGGTCGCGTGCGGCATTGCGGTCGTCCATCAGGGCGCTCCCCACAGCAGCGGGCCGAGCACGGCGCGCAGCTTGAGTTCGGTCTCGGTGAATTCCGCCTCGGGTTCCGATCCCGCGACGATGCCGGCCCCGGCCCACGCAGTGGCGCGGGCGCCGCGCACCAGGGCCGAGCGCAAGGCTACTGCAAATTCGCCGTCACCGTCAGACTGCAGGTAGCCGACCGGGCCGGCGAACCAGCCGCGCGCCAGCGATTCGTTGCGGCTCAGCCAGTCCAGCGCCGCGGTCGTGGGCGACCCGCCGACCGCGGGCGTCGGGTGCAGCCGCGCCACCAGCCCCAGCAAGGTCTCGGTCGGTTCGCTGGCCAGCCGGCCGCGCAACTCGGTGTACAGGTGCTGCACGGCGCGGGTCTTCAGCAGCTGCGGCTCGGGATCCACCTCGACCGTGCTGCAGCACGCGCCCAGCGCCGCGGCCAGGTGGCGGATCACTATGACGTGCTCGTCGAGGTCCTTGCCGCTGGCGCGCAGCGCCTCGCCCAGCGCACGGTCGGTGGCCGGCGAGGAACCCCGGGCGGCCGTGCCGGCGATTGCGGCGGTCTGCACGAGCGGGCCCCGCACGCGCACCAGCCGCTCCGGGCTGGCGCCCAGGAACACCGCGTCGCCGTCGCCGACCGCGAACAGCGTGCAGCCGGGAAAGCGCTCGCGCAGCGCCACCAGCCAGGCCACCGCATCGATCGGCGTGCGCGCCGTCGCGCGCGCGGCCCGCGCCAGGACGACCTTGCTGAACGTGCCGGCCGCGATGCCGGCCAGCGCCCGCTCCACACGCAGCCGGTAGGCGCCGGCCTGCGCGTCGGCGAACTCGGCCACGCCGTGCACCGGCGGGCCCAGCGCCAACGGCCGCGTCTGCAGGTCGGACCAGGTTGAGCCGGCCTGCCACGTGCGGCTGCAGCGGTCGCCGTCACGCGCGACCAGCAGTTCCGGCAGCCGCAATTCAGCGTCGGCGAAGCCCTGCCAGTCGCCGCCGTCGGAAGTTGACGGCGCAAAGGCGAAGCCGCCGACCAGCGTCGCGATCCGCGGGCCCTGGCCCTGCCAGGCGATCCGCGCGAACAGCGCGCGCGCAGCCTGCTCCGCGTCGGTGAAGCGGGTCGCGCCGCTGGTCGTGATGCGCGCGGCAGCCCCGAGCCCGACCACGAAGCGGCCGCGGGTGGGTTGCTCCCAGTAGTAGCGTGGTGCCTGGCCGGCAGCCGCGAACAGTTGCAGCGGGTCCGGCGGCGCGCAGTGCTCCGACAGCAGTTGCAGCGCGGCGCCGTTCACGGCCGGCGGACTCCTGCGCCACGGACCGCCATCAGCATCTGCGCCGTGCCGAGCAGCAGCCGCTCGCGGCGCACCGATTCGAAGCCGGCGGCCGACAGCAGCGCGGTGAGTTCGTCGAGCGCCGGCAGGTAGGCCGTCGAGCGCGGCAGGTAGCGATACGCGGCGCGGTCCGACAGCAGCGCGCCGATGCGCGGCACGACGCGGTCGAAGTACAGGGAATGCACGCGCGCCACCAGGGCGGAGTCCGGGCGGTCCACCTCGAGGATCGCCAGTCGGCCGCCGGGTTGCAGCACGCGCGCCATCTCCAGGAACACCGGTGGCAGCGCCACGAAGTTGCGCAGCGCGAAGCCGCAGGTGACCACGCTGGCGCAGCCGTCCGGCAACGGCAGCCGCGCGGCGTCGGCACAGGCCAGCGCCGGCGTCGCCTGCCGCCTGGCTGCGCCGCGCAGCATCTCGAAGGCGAAGTCCACGCCCAGCACGAACGCACCGCGCTTGCGTGCGAGTTCAGCCAGGTCGCCCGTGCCGCAGGCAACGTCCACGACGATGTCGCCATCACCGACCGCCATCCGCGACAGCAGCTTGCGCCGCCAGCGCTGGTCGAGGCCGCCGGTCAGCAGCCGGTTCATGAGGTCGTAACGCGGCGCGATGCGGTCGAACATCTGCCGCACCGCCTCGTGCTTGGCCGCGCCCGTCGGAAGTTCGTCCTGCACCATGACGCCTCCAGGCGCGTGTGGGTGGCCGATCTGTGCGGCCGGTATCAGGTGGCAATGCGGAAAGCCGGCCTTCGGCCGCGCACCCCTCCTGGTTGCGGGCGCCATTTTCGCATACTCCGACCGCGTGACCCGGCGGTGCGGCCGGCGCGGGCGGCGGCTGCGACCGGCCTGTTGTGCCCGGTGCCACGCATAATCGCCGCCAAGGCAGTAAGATCGGCCGGGGGGTAGCAGGCGGCTATCAGTAGAAGCCCGGCGCGTCGTTGCGGCCGGGCTGCGCGAATCCCGGATGCCGGACCAGGCTGCGTGAAGAGAGCCGACCCGAGGAGGAACAGCTTGACCGAGACAACAAGAAAGACCCCGGGCCTGGGGATCTCGCTGGTTCCCGTCATCGTCCTGATTGCCACGCTCTTCTACACCATCGTCGTGCTCGACGGATCGGGCCACATCCCGCTCATCATCGGGGCCATGGTCGCCTCGGCCATCGCCGGCAGCGCCCTCGGCATGTCGTGGGACGAGATCCTGGGCGGCCTGACCGGGGGCATCGTCGCCGCCCTGCCGGCGATCCTGATCCTCATCGTCGTCGGGCTGCTGATCGGCGTGTGGATCGCCAGCGGCGTGGTGCCCGTCATGATCCTGTACGGGCTCAAGATCCTGGCGCCGGGCTATTTCCTGGTGGCGACCTGCGTGATCTGCGCGGTGATCTCGCTGGCCACCGGGTCTTCCTGGTCGACGGCGGCCACGGTCGGCCTGGCCATGATGGGCGTGGGCCAGGCGCTCGGCATCCCGGCGGGCATGACCGCGGGCGCGGTGGTATCGGGCGCCTACTTCGGCGACAAGATGTCGCCGCTCTCCGACACGACCAACCTGGCGCCGGCCGTGGCCGGCACCCAGCTGTTCACCCACATCCGCCACATGGTCTACACGACCGTACCTGCGCTCGTCCTGGCGCTCGTCCTCTACGCCGTCATCGGCATCCTGCGCCCGGCCTCGGGATCGGTGGAGACGCCCGAATACCTGCTGATGCTCGCGACGCTGGCGGCGTCCTTCAACCTGACGCCGTGGCTGCTGATCGCCCCGGCGGCCGTGCTCGTCCTGGTCTGGCGGAAGACCCCGGCACTGCCCGCGCTTGCGATCGGCGTCGTGACGGGAGCGGTGCTGCTGGTCGTCTTCCAGCGCGGGCCGGACGAGGGGTGGGCTTCGATCGCCGGCCGCGTGGTGGCCTCCCTCTACACCGGCTACGTGAGCGAGAGCGGCGTGGCCAGCGTCGACGGGCTGCTGACCCGCGGCGGCCTCACCGACATGCTCGACACGATCGCGCTGATCATCGTGGCGCTGACCTTCGGCGGGATCATGGAGGCGTCGGGCATGCTGGAGCGGCTGGCGCTGGCCATCCTGACCGTGGCCCGCACCACCGGATCGCTGATCGCGGTGACGCTGTTCAGCTGCTTCGGCATGAACGTGCTGGCGTCGGACCAGTACCTCGCCATCATCGTGCCCGGCCGCATGTACCGGGCGGCGTACCTCAAGCGGGGCCTGCATCCGAAGAACCTGTCCCGCGCGCTGGAGGATTCGGCGACGCTGACCTCGCCGCTGATTCCGTGGAACACCTGCGGCGCCTACATGTCGGGGGTCCTGGGGGTGAGCTGCTTCACCTACCTGCCGTTCGCCTTCCTCAACCTGCTGACGCCGCTGATCTCGATGTTCTACGGCTTCACCGGCATCACCATCCAGAAGATCGAGGACGACCCGGAGTCCGTGGTGGGCGTCACGGCAGAGGAACTGGTTGACAGGCAACCGGCACGTTGAGGCGGCGCTGGCTCCGGTCATGCGGCAAACGAAAGGCCCCTCGCGGGGCCTTTCAGCGATCGGGGAGGGGTCAGACCCCGCGGCGGGGCCTGACCACTGCGATCAGAGCAGCGGCACCAGGAGCAGCGCCACGATGTTGATGATCTTGATCAGCGGGTTGATGGCCGGGCCGGCGGTGTCCTTGTACGGATCGCCGACGGTATCGCCGGTCACGGCAGCCATGTGCGCCGCCGAGCCCTTGCCGCCGAGGTTGCCTTCCTCGATGTACTTCTTGGCATTGTCCCAGGCGCCGCCGCCCGTGCACATCGAGATCGCGACGAACAGGCCGGTGACGATGGTGCCGATCAGCAGGCCGCCCAGCGCGCGGATGCCCGCGCCGGGACCCATCAGGAAGTTCATCGTATAGGCCAGCACCACCGGCACCAGGATCGGCAGCAGCGACGGCACGATCATCTCGCGGATCGCCGCGCGGGTGAGCATGTCCACGGCCCGCGAATAATCCGGCTTGGCGGTGCCTTCCATGATGCCCTTGATCTCGCGGAACTGGCGGCGCACCTCCACCACGACCGACCCGGCGGCGCGGCCCACGGCCTCCATCGCCATGGCCGCGAACATGAACGGCACCAGGCCGCCGATGAACAGGCCGATGATGACGGCCGGGTCGTCCAGCCGGAAGCCATCCAGCGGCAGCGTGCCCATGTCCTTCAGCTTGTGCGTGTAGTCGGCGAACAGCACCAGCGCGGCCAGTCCGGCGGAGCCGATGGCGTAGCCCTTGGTGACGGCCTTGGTCGTGTTGCCGACGGCGTCCAGCGCGTCGGTGATGACGCGCACTTCCTTGGGCAGCCCGGACATCTCGGCGATGCCGCCGCCGTTGTCGGTGATCGGCCCGTAAGCGTCCAGCGCCACGATCATGCCGGTCATGGACAGCATGGCGGTGGCCGCCACGGCGATGCCGTACAGGCCGCCCAGTGTGTAGGTGCTCCAGATCGCCAGGCAGACCGCCAGCACGGGCAGCGCCGTGGACTTCATCGAGACGCCCAGTCCGGCGATGATGTTGGTGGCGTGGCCGGTCTGCGACGCTTCGGCGATGTGCCTGACCGGCGCGAACTCGGTCGCCGTGTAGTACTCGGTGATGACGATCATGGCGGCCGTCAGCGCCAGGCCGATCAGCGCGCAGAAATACAGGCCGGTGGCGTCGTCGCCCATCATGGCCTTGGTCACCGGGTAGAAGGCCAGCGCGGCGATCACGCCGGACACGGCCACGCCCCGGTACAGCGCCGACATGATGCGGCCGCCATCCTTCACCTTGACGAAGAACGTGCCGACGATCGACGCGACGATGGACACCGCGCCCAGCACCAGTGGATAGACGACCGCCGCACCGCCGAGGTGCTGCATCATCAGCGAACCCAGCAGCATGGTCGCGACCACCGTCACCGCATAGGTCTCGAACAGGTCGGCCGCCATGCCGGCGCAGTCGCCCACGTTGTCGCCCACGTTGTCGGCGATGACCGCCGGGTTGCGCGGATCGTCCTCGGGGATGCCGGCCTCGACCTTGCCGACCAGGTCGGCGCCCACGTCGGCGCCCTTGGTGAAGATGCCGCCGCCGAGTCGCGCGAAGATGGAAATCAGCGAACCGCCGAAGGCGAGGCCCACCAGGCCGCGCAGGGCTTCCTTCTCGCCGACCGCCGGCAGCACAGCCCAGTAATAGGCCGCCACGCCCAGCAGGCCCAGGCCCACCACCAGCATGCCGGTGATCGCCCCGCCGCGGAAGGCGATCTTGAGCGCGGGGTTGAGCCCCACGCTGGCGGCGTGCGCGGTGCGCACGTTGGCCCGCACCGAGACGTTCATGCCGAGGTAGCCGGCCACGCCGGAGAGGATGGCGCCGACCGCGAAACCGATGGCGGTGGGCCACTGCAGCAGCAGCCACAGCACGACGAACAGCACGACCCCGACCACGGCGATGGTCGAATACTGGCGGTTCAGGTAGGCCTTGGCGCCGGCCTGGATCGCGGCCGAGATTTCCTGCATGCGCGCGCTGCCGGTCGGCTGGGCCAGGATCCAGCGCACCGCGAGCGCGCCGTAGGCGATGGCAACCACTCCGGCCGTTACTGAGAGCCAGAGCGCTTCTTGGGTGTCGATCATTGGGCAACCTCCGAGGGGGAATTTGTGCGCGGCGTCTGCGCCGTCAAATTAACGAAAAATCATATCACGAAGCCGGTCTTCAGCCTGCGCCGAACGCGCGCGTTGCGCAGCGTCACGTAGCGCGGCAGGCCGCGCTCGTAGGGCGGGTAATCCTCGCCCTCGATCAGCGGCTCGAGGTAGCGGCGGCAGGCGGCGGTGATGCCGAATCCGTCCGCGGTGATGAAGTTGCGCGGGACCATCTTCTCCCGGTTGGCGACGTCCGCGACCGGCGCCATGCCGATCGTCCAGCGGTAGGGCCGCGACGACTTGCGCACGATCACCGGCATGACCGCATTCCTGCCCTGCACCGCGAACTCGACGGCGGCCCGGCCGACCGCATAGGCCTGTTCGGCGTCCACCTTCGACGCGATGTGCCGGGCGGAGCGCTGCAGGTAATCGGCCAGCGCCCAGTGGTACTTGTAGCCGTGCGCCTCCTTGACCATCGCGGCCAGCGTCGGCGCGACGCCGCCCAGCTGCACGTGGCCGAAGGCATCGCGCGTGCCCATGTCGGAGAGGAACCGGCCCTCGGCATCGCGCACGCCCTCCGAGGCGACCACCACGCAGTAGCCATGGCGTTCGACCGCTTGCCTGACGCGCGCCAGGAAACGCTCGCGGTCGAAGGCGATCTCGGGAAACAGGATGGCGTGCGGCGGGTCGCCGGCCTTGCTGCCGGCGAGGCCGCCGGCCGCGGCGATCCAGCCGGCATGCCGGCCCATCACCTCGAGGATGAAGACCTTGGTCGAGGTGCGCGCCATCGAGGCGACGTCCAGCGCCGCCTCGCGCGTGGACACCGCGACGTACTTGGCGACCGACCCGAAGCCCGGGCAGCAGTCGGTGACCGGCAGGTCGTTGTCCACGGTCTTGGGGATGCCGATGCAGGCCACGTGATAGCCCAGCTGCTCGCCGAACTGCGACAGCTTGTGGGCGGTGTCCATCGAGTCGTTGCCGCCGTTGTAGAAGAAGTAGCGGATGTCGTGCGCGCGGAAGACCTCGATGAGGCGTTCGTACTTGGCGCGGTCCTTGTCCAGGTCCTTGAGCTTGTAGCGGGCCGAGCCGAAGGCGCCCGCGGGCGTCCAGCGCAGCGCGCGGATCGCGGCCGCGCTCTCCTTGCTGGTGTCGATGAGGTCCTCGGTGAGCGCGCCGACGATGCCGTCGCGGCCGGCGTACAGCTTGCCGATCCTGGAGCGGTGCTGACGGCAGGCGTCGATGACGCCGGCCGCGGACGCGTTGATGACGGCGGTCACGCCGCCGGACTGGGCGTAGAGGGCGTTGGGCTTGCGGGCCTTGCTCTGGGGGGCGGCCATGTTCAGGTACCTTGCATCCAGCGGGCGCGCGGCCCGTGCGAGGCGAAAGGATAGCCCAATGGTGGGGCTCGCGAAGCGCGGGCGCGTCGGGGAAAACACGGTTTGACGCATTGCGGCGACCGGTGCAGCATTGGCGCCCCATTCAGGGCGGCGACGCCCGCGCGAGGAACGACATGAGGCTGGTGCTGCTGGGCGCGCCCGGTTCCGGCAAGGGCACGCAGGCCAAGAAACTCGTTGAGAAATACGGGGTTCCGCAGGTTTCGACCGGCGACCTGCTGCGCGACGCGGTGGCGCGCGGCACGCCGCTGGGCCTGCAGGCCAAGAAGATCATGGGCGAGGGCAGGCTGGTCGACGACGCGACCGTGCTGGCCATGCTGCGCGAGCGGCTCGCGCAGCCGGACGCCGCGCCGGGCTTCATCCTCGACGGTTACCCGCGCAACGTGCCGCAGGCCGACGCGCTGGCATCGCTGCTCGTGGAAACCGGCCAGGTCCTCGACGGGGTCGCGCTGATCGACGTCGACGCCACGGCGCTGTTCCGGCGGCTGACCGGCCGGCGTACCTGCCGGCGCTGCGGGCAGCTCTTCAACGTGTACAGCAACCCGCCCGGCGAGGGGCCTGACTGCGAGGGCGGGCAGCGGCACGACGTCTTCCAGCGGCCGGACGACAACGAGGAGACCATCTCCAAGCGGCTCGAAGTGTACGAGGCGCAGACCAGGCCGCTGATCGCCTATTACCAGGAACGCGGGCTGCTCAAGATCGTCGACGCCAACGGTTCCCCGGACGAGGTCTTCGCGCGGCTGGAAACCGGCCTGGCCTGACGCCGCGGGGCCGGCCGGCGGCTGCTACAAGACGGCCAGCAATGCCTCGCCCACCGTCTCCCGTCGCCAGCCGCGCAGCGGCGCCGCGTCGCTGCGCGCCGCGCAGCAATGCCGTCAGGTCGCGGCGCGTCGCCAGCACCTCGGGACTGATGCCCAGCCCGGCGGCCGTGGCCTGCAGCGTCGCCTGCAGCCGTCGCATCGCGGCTTTCTGCGCAGGTGTGAGCCGCTCGGGCGGGTCATAGGCAGGCTCGTCATCCGCCGCGGCGTCGGCGACCAGCGCAATGAGGTCGTCCGCCGCGTGCCGCGCCAGTGCGGGCGGCAGGCCGGGCACGGCACCGAGCGCGTCGGGCGTCTGCGGCCGCAGGCGGGCCAGTTCGCGGATCGTCTCGTCCGGCATGACCCAGGAACGCGGCAGGTCGCGGCGCATGGCGCGTTCTTCGCGCCAGGCCGCGAGCGCGCGCACGGCGCCGCGCTGCTGCGGCGACAGTCGCTCGAGCCCGCGCAGGCGCTGCCACGCGTCCGCCGGTTCGCTGCGATACAGCGCGGGGTCGCCCAGCGCGGTGCACTCCTCCTCCAGCCAGCCGAGCCGGCCGGCGGCCAGCAGCCGCTCGTGCAGGATCGACGCGAGCGGCTCCAGGTAACGCACGTCGTCGGCGGCGTACGCGAGTTGCGCCGGCTTCAGCGGCCGGGCCGCCCAGTCGGTGCGCGCATGGCCCTTCGCCAGGTCCACGCCGAGCAGTTCGCCGACCAGCGGCGCGTAACCCACCTGCGCGGCATGCCCCAGCAGCGACGCGGCGATCTGCGTGTCGAAGATGGGTACGGGCGGCCCGGTCGTCACCGGCAGCAGCACCTCGACGTCCTGCCGGGCCGCGTGCAGGACCTTGGTGATGGCGGGCGAGCGCAGCAGCGCCACCAGCGGCGCCAGGTCCTCGATCGCCAGCGGGTCCACCAGCAGCACGCGGTCGCCCGCGGCGACCTGCACGAGGCACAGCCGCGCGTAGTAGGTCCGCTCGCGGAAGAACTCGGTGTCCACCGCCAGCCGCGCCGCGCCCGTCAGCCCGTCCAGCGCGGCCGCGAGTTGCGCGGGTTCGTCGATCAACTGGTTCTGCGTCACCGTCACCCCGGCTTTGGCTACAATCGTGGCCAGCGGGCCATTATGCGGATCCGCGGCGCGCATCCCAAGGCGGCCTGATGACGGCACTGGTCAAGGCACTCATAGACATCGCGCTCAGGCGCCGGGGTCCCGGCGACCTGCCGGATTCCGTGGCCCTGGTGGCGATGACCGCGGCGGCCTACGCGGCCTTCAGCGCCGTGCAGTCGTGGATGCTGTTCGGCCGGCAGGACCTGCTCGGCCGCACCGCGATGGACCTGCTGCTGGCCGGCGGGCTGGTCTGGCTGTTGCTGCTGGCGACCGGGCGTCGCCAGCGCTTCCGGCAGACGGCCAGCGCCGTGTTCGGCACCGGCGCGCTGCTGTCGCCGCTGGTGATCGCCGTGCTGGCGCTCAAGGATCCGGCGGCGGCGAACCAGTGGCTGGCCGTGGTGGTGTGGGCCGTTTCGGTCGCCGTCATCATCTGGTACATGCTCATCGTCGGGCACATCCTGCGTGCCGCGCTCGAAACGGGCATGTTCACGGCCATGGCCCTCGCGGTCGCCTACCTCCTCGGCAGCGCGGCGCTGCTGACCTGGCTGTTCCCGTCGGGCGCCTGAATGCACGTCCACATCATCGGCATCTGCGGGACCTTCATGGGCGGCGTGGCGGCGCTGGCGCAGGCCGCCGGACACCGCGTCACCGGCTCCGACCGGTCGGTGTACCCGCCGATGAGCACGCAGCTCGCCGCGCTCGGCATCGACCTGATCGAGGGCTACGACCCCGCGCAGCTCGAGCCCGCGCCCGACATCGTGCTGGTCGGCAACGTGATGAGCCGTGGCAACGCGCTGATCGAGCGGCTGCTCGACAGCGGGATCCCGTACACCTCGGGGCCGCAGTGGCTGGCGGAGCACGTGCTGCGCGGACGCTGGACGCTGGCGGTGGCCGGCACCCACGGCAAGACGACGACCAGCAGCATGCTGGCCTGGATCCTGGAGCGGGCCGGGCTGGAACCGGGCTTCCTGATCGGCGGCGTGCCGTGCGATTTCGGCGAGTCGGCGCGGCTCGGCCGGGGCCGCCATTTCGTCGTCGAGGCGGACGAGTACGACACCGCGTTCTTCGACAAGCGCGCCAAGTTCGTGCACTACCGTCCGCGCACGGCGGTGCTCGGCAACCTCGAGTACGACCACGCGGACATCTACCCGGACGTCGCGGCGATCCAGTGGCAGTTTCACCTGCTGCTGCGCAGCGTGCCGGGGCAGGGCCGGGTCATCGCCAACGCCGGCGACGCGCGGCTCGACGAGGTGCTCGGGATGGGCTGCTGGACGCCGCGCGAGAGTTTCTCGGCGGCGCCGGGAGTGGCCGCCGACTGGCAGGCGCAAGAGCAGGCGGCGGACGGCTCGGCGTTCACGGTCGCCTGGCGCGGCGAGCCCGTCGGTGAAGTGCGCTGGGGACTGCTCGGCGCACACAACGTGGCCAATGCGCTGGCGGCGCTGGCGGCGGCGCGCCACGCAGGCGTTGCGCCTGCCACGGCCGCCGCGGCGCTGGCCGGCTTCGGCGGCGTGCGCCGCCGCATGGAAGTGCGCGGCGCCGTTCGCGGCGTGACCGTCTACGACGACTTCGCGCACCATCCGACGGCCATCGCCACCACCATCGGCGGCCTGCGGCAGCGCATCGGCACAGCGCGCATGATCGCCGTGCTCGAGCCGCGCTCGAACACGATGAAGCGCGGCGTGCACCGCGAGGAACTCGCCGGCGCGCTCGACGGCGCGGACGCGATCTGGCTGCACCGGCCCGCCGACCTGGGCTGGGACCTCGCGGCGGTGGCGGCACGGCTCGGCGCGCGCGCGCGCGTCAGCGACGACGTGGACGGGCTGGCCGCGGCGCTGGCGGCGGACGCCAGGGCGGGCGATCACGTGCTGATCATGAGCAATGGCGGGTTCGACGGGCTGCACGGCAAGCTGCTCGCGGCACTCGGCAGGCCGGGGCCGCCATGAGCGCGCCGGCGCGCAGCGCTGCGGTGGCGCTGGCCATGACCGGCGCGTCCGGCGCGCAGTACGGGCTGCGGTTGCTGGAGTGCCTGATCCGCGCGGGCGGGCCCGTGCACCTGATGGTCTCGAAGCCGGGCCTGCTGGTGCTCGCGGCCGAGACCGACGAGCACGTGCCCGGCCGGCCGGCGGGCATCGCGCGCTACTTCAGCGAGCGTTACGGCGCGGCGCCGGGCCAGTTGCGGGCGTACGGAGCGGAGGAGTGGACCGCCTGCGTCGCCAGCGGCTCGGGCGCGCCGCCGGCGATGGTCGTGTGCCCGTGCTCGATGGCGACGGTGTCGGCAATCGCGACGGGCGCGAGCCGCAGCCTGATCGAGCGCGCCGCCGACGTGGCGCTCAAGGAGCGTCGCAAGCTGATCCTGGTGCCGCGCGAGACGCCGCTGTCGGTGATCCACCTGCGCAACCTGCTGGCGGCGGCCGAGGCGGGCGCCATCGTCCTGCCCGCGAGTCCCGGCTTCTACCATCGTCCGCAGCGCATCGAGGACCTGGTGGACCACGTGGTCGCGCGGGTGCTCGATCACCTGGGCATCGAGCAGGAACTCGCGCCGCGCTGGGGCGCCGGGCCGGCCGCCGATGCGGAGGAGCCATGAGCGAGGCGGCACGGGAGCTGCCGCTGTTCCCGCTCGGCACCGTCCTGTTCCCGGGCGGGCCGCTGCCGTTGCGGATCTTCGAGACGCGCTACGTGGACCTGGTGCGCCGCTGCCTGCGCGAGCAGGCCAGCTTCGGCGTCGTGCTGATCGCCGAGGGCCGTGAAGCCGGCGGACCGGCGCGATTCGTCGAGGTGGGCACGCAGGCTGCGATCGTGGACTTCGACCGGCTTCAGGACGGCCTGCTCGGCATCCGCTGCCACGGTGGCGAGCGCTTCCGCGTGCTGGAGACGTGGCGTGCCGCGGACGGCCTCAATCTCGGCCGGGTGCAGCCGCTGGCGCCGCAGCCCGCCGTGCCGGTGCCGGCGAAATTCGCGCACCTGGTGGACGTGCTGCGCACGGTGCTGCCGGAACTGGGCGAGTTGTACGCCTCGGTGCCCCGCCACTTCGAGGATGCCGCCTGGGTGGGCCATCGCCTGGCGGAAGTGCTGCCGCTGGCCATGCCCGACAAGCAGGCCCTGCTCGAACTGGACGACCCCGTCGCCCGGCTCGAGCTCATCGCGCCGCTGATCAGGCGGGAGGACTGAGCCGCCCGGACAGTGCCGCGAACCGGCCGCGATGCCGCCACGCCAGCCAGGCCAGCAGGGCGGTCCAGCCCAGCACCAGCCAGCCGGTGAAGCCGTCGAAATCGCTGACCAGCCACAGCCACGGCGCATCCGGCACCGCGCGGGTGGTGGCCGTGGTGGTCTTGATCACCGCCACCCAGCCCATGTGCAGCCCGATGCACGCGGCGACGCCGCCGGTCCACTGCCTCACCATGCCCAGCAGCGCACCCACGGCGCACAGCGACAGGAACGCGTCCGCGACCGCGGCCGGTTCACCGAACCAGCGCAGCGCGCCGGACAGCAGCACGAAGCCGCTGTCCGGGCCGACCTCGGCAGCGGGAATCCTGGTGCGCGCCAGGAAATGGACGGCCGCATACACGACGGCCGTGAGCAGGATGGCCAGGCGCGGTCCCGACTCGCGGCGGATCGCGCCGAACATCAGCCCGCGAAAGAACGTCTCCTCGACCAGGCTCACGGCCAGCCCGGCAGCGAGGCCGGCGGCGAGTGCTTCGGCCACGTCGGCCGCCTGCACACCGGGCAGCCAGTCCCGGATGCCGAGGCCGCCGATGGTCACGGCTACCGCCAGCATGGTGACCACGCCGGCCGCCAGCCCGGCGCCGAACTGCACGGCAGACCGGCGACGCGACGGCGCGTAGCCCCAGGCGTCGCGGCCGCGCAGCCGCAGCCGCCAGATGCAGGCCGCGATGCCGGCCAGCATGGTCAACTGCCAGAAACGGCTCACGACCCGGTGGAACGCCCAGTCCGGCTCGATCGCCACCGCGGCGAGATACGCGGGATAGGCGAGCGCGGCCGCCAGCAGCAGCGTCCCTGCGATCGCCAGCATGAACCAGCCGAAGGCGCGCACCTGGAACGGCCGATCGTCGTTGCGCCGCGCTCAGGGCGCGCGCAGCGCCCGGCGGGCGGCGGCGATGGTGGCGTCGATCTCGGCGTCGCCGTGGGCGGCCGAGACGAAGCCTGCTTCGTAGGCGGATGGCGCCAGGTAGACGCCCTCCGCGAGCATCGCGTGGTAGAAGCGCCGGAAGCGCCCGACGTCGCAGGCCATCACCTGCGCGTAGCCCGTCACCGGCGATTCCTCGCTGAAGAACAGGCCGAACATCCCGCACACGTGATTGGTCGCAAACGGCACGCCGGCTTCGCGGGCCGCGCCCGCGAGGCCGGCCACCAGCTGGTCGGTGCGCGCGGCCAGCCGCGCGTGGAAGCCGGGCGCCGACAACCCGGCCAGCGTCGCCAGCCCGGCCGCCATGGACACCGGGTTGCCGGACAGCGTGCCCGCCTGGTACACGGGCCCGAGCGGGGCCAGCTGCTCCATGATGTCGCGACGGCCGCCGAAGGCGCCCACGGGCATGCCGCCGCCGATGATCTTGCCCAGCGTGGTGAGATCCGGGCGGATGCCGTACAGGGCCTGGGCGCCGCCCAGCGCCACGCGGAAGCCGGTCATCACCTCGTCGAAAATCAGCACCGCGCCGTGGCTCGTGCAGAGCTCGCGCATGCGCTCGAGGAATCCGGGTACCGGCGGGATGCAGTTCATGTTGCCGGCCACCGGCTCGACGATCACGCAGGCGATCTCGCTGCCGATCTTCGCGAAGCAGGCCTCGAGGTCCGGCACGTCGTTGTAGGTGAGCGTCACCGTGTGCGCCGCCAGGTCCGCCGGCACGCCGGGCGACGTCGGCACGCCCAGCGTCAGCGCGCCGGAGCCGGCCTTGACCAGCAAGGAATCCGAGTGGCCGTGGTAGCAGCCCTCGAACTTCACGATGGTGTCGCGCTTCGTGTAGCCGCGCGCCAGCCGGATGGCGCTCATGGTGGCCTCGGTGCCGGAACTCACCATGCGCACCAGCTCGATCGAGGGCATCAGTTCGCAGACCCGCTGCGCCAGCTTCGTCTCCAGCTCGGTCGGCGCGCCGAACGACAGGCCGCGCGCGGCGGTCTGCTGCACGGCCTCGATCACCTTCGGATCCGCGTGACCGAGGATCATCGGACCCCAGGAACCCACGTAGTCGATGAAACGCCGGCCGTCGTGCGCGGTCACCCAGGCTCCGTCGGCACTCGCGAAGAACACCGGCTCGCCGCCGACGCCGCGGAAGGCCCGCACGGGGGAGTTCACGCCGCCCGGGATGTAGCGACAGGCTTGCTCGAACAATGACACGTTGGGTCTCCAGTGGTGCCGCGCGGCCGCAGGCCGGTCGCGCCGGAAGGCGCAATGTTACGACACCCCGGCACGCAACAGGGCAGGGCCGACGCGGGCGGCCACGCCGCCGCGACGGCGCAAGGGTCCGGGCGCCTCAGCGCCGGCCGACCCTGGCGCCGCGCACCTCGAGCAGTCGCGGCAGCCCGTCCGGACCGGCCAGATGCAGCGCGCCGACCACCACGAGGTAGTCGCGTTGCTCGTCCAGCAACGCCTCGATGTGCGCGGCCCAGCGTTCGTTGCGTTCGACGATCAGCGACCGGTACAGCTGCGGCGCGTCGGTGAATTCGTCGGCCAGTTCGCCCGCCAGGAAGTCCGTGTCGCCGTCGCGCCAGGCGGCCACCAGCCGCGCGGCCACTGCGCCCGCGCGCTCGGCGTCGGTGAGCGACTTGAGCAGCAACGCGCGTTGCGCTGCCGGGTCCATCGCGTCCAGCAGGCCGAGCTGCTCGTCGAGCGTCTCCAGGCCGTACAGCTGCTTGCCGTCCGCCGCGGCACGCGCCTGCAGCATCCGCTCGATGCCGGCGTCGGGCGAATAGCCGTGCCCGGCCAGCGCCAGCACCGTGACGGCGAGGCTGGCGAACCAGGGCTCGAACTGACCGAGCGGCGTCAGGTCAATGCCGGCCTGCCTGGCCCGCTCATGCGCCAGGTCGGCGTCCGGTCCCAGCAGCTCGGACAGCGTGCGGCCCTCAGGATCCATCGCCCGCGCGGCAGTCGTCGCAGCCACCTCCAGCGGCGACAGCGCGTCGAGGTCCACCTCCAGGTACAGCACCTCGGCCTCGTTCCAGGCGTCGGCGAGCGCGCCCTCGAACTGGAAGTCGCCGGCCCGCAGCAGGTGCACGGAGCCGAACAGGTAGACCGTGTTGCTGCGCCCCGCGACCGCCCACAGCGCCGGCTCCGCCACGCCGGTCGCGGGCCAGCTGCTGGCCAGCAACAGTGCCGCGCAAGCCAGCCGCTCGCGCCAGCGCTTCATGCCGGGTCCGCCGCCGCGGGCAGCCACACGACCCGGGTCTCGATGCGCCCGTCGGGGTGCAGCTCGAGCCAGCGGTAGCCGGGCGGACGGCTGTCGATGGAAAAGCCCGCCAGGCCCGGTGCGAACTGGAAGCAGGTGGAAGGCGTGCCCATCAGGCGCAGGCCGTCGTGGGTCTCGTCGAAGGCCTGGTGCACGTGGCCCCACAACAGGCCGCGCACGTTGCCGTGGCGCCGCACGAGTTGCAGCAATGCGGCGCCGTCGCGCAGGCCGACGGTGTCGAGCCACAGGCTGCCGATCGGCACCGGCTGGTGATGCAGGCTGATGAGCACGGGCGCCTGCCCGTGCCGCGCCAGCAGCGCTTCCAGCCGGGCCAGCCGGTCGCGGCCGAGTTCGCCGTGGGTGGCGCCGGGGACGACGGTGTTCAGCTGCAGCATCACCCACGCGCCGCAGTGCGCGACCGGCGACAGGTCGAACGGCGGGGCCGGCAGCAGCGTGGCCATGTCGGCCGGCAGGTCGTGGTTGCCGGGCAGGCAGTACACGGGGACGGGTGACGCACCCAGCAGGGCGGCGAGCTGGCGGTAGCCGCCGGCGTCGTCCTGCACCAGGTCGCCGGTCAGCAGCAGCGCGTCGGCGGCCGGCGCCGCGCCGGCCGCGTGCGCCAGGCAGCGCCTGAAGGTCTCGAACGTGGCCACTCCGCGCACCGGGTCCTGCGGAGCGCCGCGCAGGTGCAGGTCGGTCAGCTGCAAAAGCCGGAGCGGGCCGTCGCCGGGCCGGGATCGTGCGTGCATGCCACGATCCTAGCAAAGGCGCCGGCCCGTGCGGTGGCGGTCAGTACCGGTAGTGATCCGGCTTGTAGGGTCCCGCCGGCGCAATGCCCAGGTAAGCCGATTGCTCCGGCGTCAGCGCGGTCAACTGCGCGCCGATGCGCGCCAGGTGCAGCCGCGCCACCTTCTCGTCGAGGTGCTTGGGCAGTACGTAGACGCGGTTCTCGTAGCGGTCGCCGTGCGCGAACAGCTCGATCTGCGCCAGCACCTGGTTGGTGAACGAGTTGGACATGACGAACGACGGGTGGCCGGTCGCGCAGCCGAGGTTCACCAGCCGGCCCTCGGCCAGGATGATGATGCGCTTGCCGTCGCTGAACTCGACATGGTCGACCTGCGGCTTGATGTTCACCCACTTGTGCTTGCGCAGCGAGGCGATGTCGATCTCGCTGTCGAAGTGGCCGATGTTGCAGACGATCGACTGGTGCCGCATGCGCCGCATGTGGTCGTAGGTGATCACGCTGAGGTTGCCGGTGGCGGTGACGAAGATGTCCGCCTTGTCGCAGGCATCGTCCATGGTCACCACGCGATAGCCTTCCATCGCGGCCTGCAGCGCGCAGATCGGGTCGATCTCGGTGACCCAGACGGTCGCGCCGAGCGCGCTCAGCGACTGCGCGCAGCCCTTGCCGACGTCGCCGTAACCGGCCACGACCGCGACCTTGCCCGCGATCATGACGTCCGTAGCGCGCTTGATGCCGTCGACCAGCGATTCGCGGCAGCCGTACAGGTTGTCGAACTTCGCCTTGGTCACGGAATCGTTGACGTTGATCGCCGGGAACGGCAACTGTCCCTTCTTGGCCATCTCGTACAGCCGCTTGACCCCCGTGGTGGTCTCTTCGGTGACGCCGCGGATCTGCGCCAGGCGCTTCGAGTACCAGTCGGGCGAGGCCTCGAGCCGGCGGCGGATGGCCGCGTACAGCGCCTGCTCTTCCTCGTTGGCGGGCTTCGCCAGCACCTTGGAATCGCGCTCGGCGCGGCTGCCGAGCATCAGCAGCAGCGTGGCGTCGCCGCCGTCGTCCAGGATCATGTTGGCGTAGCCGCCGTCCGGCCACTCGAACAGGCGGTGCGTGAATTCCCAGTACTCGTCCAGCGTCTCGCCCTTGTAGGCGAACACCGGCGTGCCCTGGACCGCGACGGCGGCGGCGGCGTGGTCCTGCGTCGAGTAGATGTTGCACGAGGCCCAGCGCAGCTGCGCACCGAGCGCCTGCAGCGTCTCGATCAGCATGGCCGTCTGGATCGTCATGTGCAGCGAGCCGGCGATGCGCGCGCCCTTGAGCGGCTTGCTGTCGCCGAATTCGCGGCGCAGCTCCATGAGGCCCGGCATCTCGGTCTCGGCGATGGACATCTCCTTGCGGCCCCACTCGGCCTGGCCGATGTCCTTCACGAAATAGTCCTGTGCGGACTTGGTATCAACGACAGCATTCATGTTCAGCCCCCTGATCACGAAGAGCGCCGTTGCAGTGTGAGTCACCCGCGGACCTGAGCCTGGCAGGGGCCTTCCCCGTCGCAGCGCTCCTCAGGTCGGCGGGACGGCCCGGCGAATCCGGGCCTGGTCCGTCAGCGCAGGCCGGCGGCCTTGCGCAGTTCCTCGGCCTTGTCGGTGCGTTCCCAGGTGAAGGCCGTGTACGCCTCGGAGCGGCGCTGCTCGGTCTCGCCGTTGCGTTCCACCCAGGTGTATTCCCCGCGCTGCGGCGGGCGCCCGAAATGCCCGTAGGCCGCGGTGACGCGGTACATCGGCCGCACCAGGTCGAGCATCTGGATGATGCCCCACGGGCGCAGGTCGAAATGCCCGCGCACCAGCTTCTCGAGGCGCTCGTCCGGCACCTTGCCGGTGCCGAAGGTGTCCACCGTGATGGACGTGGGTTTGGCCACGCCGATGGCGTAGGACAGCTGGATCTCGCAGCGGTCCGCGAGGCCGGCCGCGACGATGTTCTTGGCCACGTAGCGCGCGGCGTAGGTGGCCGAGCGGTCCACCTTGGACGGGTCCTTGCCCGAGAACGCGCCGCCGCCGTGGCGCGCCATGCCGCCGTAGCTGTCCACGATGATCTTGCGGCCCGTCAGCCCGCAGTCGCCGACCGGGCCGCCGATGACGAAACTGCCGGTCGGGTTGATGTGCACGCGGCTGGCGGGAATCGCGTCCAGCCACTTCCTGGGCAGGATCGGCTTGAGGATGTGCTCGATGACGCCCTCGCGCAGGTCCTTGCGGCTCACGTCCGGGTCGTGCTGCGTCGACAGGACCACGGCGTCGAGGCCCGCCACGCGCCCCCCTTCGTAGCGCAGCGTCACCTGGGACTTCGCATCGGGCCGCAGCCACGGCAGCGGCGAGCGCTTCGACTTGCGCACGCGCGCCTGCTGCTCGACGAGCCGGTGCGAGTAGTAGATCGGCGCCGGCATGAACTCGGGCGCCTCGTTGCAGGCGTAGCCGAACATCAGTCCCTGGTCGCCCGCGCCCTGGTCCTCGGGACGGCGCCGGTCCACGCCCTGGTTGATGTCGGGGGACTGCTTGCCGATGAGGTTGAGCACGCCGCAGGTCGCGCCGTCGAAGCCGACCTCGGACGAGGTATAGCCGATGTCCTTGATGACGCCGCGCACCAGTTCCTCGAGGTCCACCCAGGCGCGGGTGGTCACCTCGCCGGCGATGATGGCGACGCCGGTCTTGACCATCGTCTCGCAGGCCACGCGGGCACGCTTGTCCTGCGCGATGATGGCGTCGAGGACCGCGTCGGAGATCTGGTCGGCGACCTTGTCGGGGTGCCCCTCGGACACCGATTCCGAGGTGAAGAGATAGGACGAGGCCATGGGAGTGCGCTCGGGCTGGCTGTAAAGCCGGTAAGTATAGCGGGTTACGGCCGCCGCAGCCCGCGCGCGGCGGGCTATGCGGATTGCCCCGGCGGCGCGCGATCGGGGAGAATGCGCGGCTCCGCCCGCAGGAATCCGCCATGCCCGCACGCCGAGAGCTCGCCAACGCCATCCGGGCCCTCAGCATGGACGCCGTGCAGCGGGCCAATTCCGGGCACCCGGGCATGCCGATGGGCATGGCGGACATCGCCGAGGTCCTGTGGCGCGACTTCCTGCGACATAACCCCGCCAACCCGGCCTGGCCCGCCCGCGACCGCTTCGTGCTGTCGAACGGCCACGGCTCGATGCTGCTGTACGCGGCCCTGCACCTCAGCGGCTACGACCTCGGCCTGGAGGAACTGCGCAACTTCCGCCAGCTGGGCTCGCGCACCGCCGGCCACCCGGAACGCGAGCCGGCGCTGGGCATCGAGACCACGACCGGGCCGCTGGGGCAGGGCCTGGCCAACGCGGTGGGCATGGCGCTGGCCGAGCGCCTGCTGGCCGAGGAGTTCAACCGGCCGGGCCACACGGTCGTGGATCACCACACCTGGGTGTTCCTGGGCGACGGCTGCCTGATGGAGGGCGTCTCGCACGAGGCCTGCTCGCTGGCCGGCACCTGGGGGCTCGGCAAGCTCATCTGTTTCTACGACGACAACGGCATCTCCATCGACGGCGAGGTGCCGGGCTGGTTCACGGACGACACGCCGCGCCGCTTCCAGGCCTATGGCTGGCAGGTCGTGCGCGACGTGAACGGCCACGATCCCGAGGCGATCATCCGCGCGATCCGCAAGGCGCGCCGCGAGAAGTCCCGCCCGACCCTGATCTGCTGCAAGACCATCATCGGCTACGGGTCGCCGGACAAGCAGGGCACGGCGGACTGCCACGGCGCGCCGCTGGGCGCGCAGGAAGTGCAGCGGGCGCGCGAGGCCCTGGGCTGGCGCCATGAACCGTTCGTGATTCCCGAGGACGTGCGGGCGGCGTGGGACGGCCGGCGCCGCGGCCAGCGCGCGGAGAACCGCTGGCGGCGCGCCTTCAAGGCCTACCGGGCCGCCCACCCGGAACTGGCCGCGGAGTATGAACGCCGCATGGCGGGTACGCTGCCGCAGGGCTTTGCCGAGCGTGCGGCGGCACTCGTGCAGGCGGCGCAGGCTGCCGGCGGCGCCGCGGCGACGCGCCAGAGTTCGCAGGCCGCACTCGACGCGCTGGGCCCGCTGCTGCCGGAGCTGCTGGGCGGGTCCGCCGACCTGACCGGCTCCAACAACACGCGCATCAAGGGCACGGCGGTGTTCTCCGCCAGCCAGCCCGCGGGGCGTTACCTGCACTACGGCGTGCGCGAGTTCGGCATGGCCGCCATCATCAACGGCATCCGCCTGCACGGCGGGTTCATTCCGTACGGCGGCACCTTCCTGGTGTTCTCGGACTATGCGCGCAACGCCCTGCGCATGGCGGCGCTGATGGAACTGCCGAGTATCTTCGTGCTGACCCACGACTCGATCGGCCTGGGCGAGGACGGCCCGACCCACCAGCCCGTCGAGCAGGTGGCGTCGCTGCGCCTGATCCCGCGCATGGAGGTGTGGCGGCCCTGTGACGGCGTCGAGACGATGGCGGCCTGGACCGCCGCGGTCGAGCGCCGCGACGGCCCGACCTGCCTGGTGCTCACGCGCCAGTCGGTGCCGCACCAGGCCCGTGATGCCGGCCAGGTCGCCGCGATCCGGCGCGGCGGCTACGTGCTCGCGGACTGCGAGGGCGAGCCGCAGTGCATCCTCATCGCGACCGGCTCGGAAGTCGCCGTGGCCGTCGAGGCGGCACGCGTACTGGCCGCGGAGGGCCGGCAGCTGCGGGTGGTGTCCATGCCCTGCGTCTCCGTCTTCGCCGCCCAGGACCGCGCCTGGCGCGACAGCGTGCTGCCGCCCGCGGTCACGCGGCGCATCGCCGTCGAGGCGGGCGCGACCGACGGCTGGTGGCGCTGGGTCGGTGCGCAGGGCCGCGTCGTGGGACTCGACCGTTTCGGCGCCTCGGCGCCCGCCCGGGACCTGTTTCCGCATTTCGGCCTGACCGCCACGGCCGTCGCCGAGGCGACCAGGGCGCTGTGCGCCGGGTGACGGCCGGCGCGCTGTCGAGCGTCTATAATTGACCAGATGGATTCACGAACGACGAACCAAGAGGACCAGCAATGACGATCAAGGTGGGCATCAACGGATTCGGCCGCATCGGACGCATGGTGTTCCGCGCGGCGGCCAAGCACTTCCCCGACGTGGAAGTCGTCGGCATCAACGACCTGCTGGAGCCCGAATACCTGGCGTACATGCTGCGTTACGACTCGGTCCACGGCCGCTTCCAGGGCAGCATCTCGGTCGAGGGCGACCGGATGACCGTCAACGGCAAGCGGATCCGGCTGACCGCCGTCAAGGACCCGGCCGAGTTGCGCTGGAAGGAAGTCGGCGCCGACGTCGTCATCGAGTCCACCGGGCTGTTCCTGACCAAGGAGACGGCGCAGAAGCACCTGGCGGCCGGAGCCAGCAAGGTGATCCTGTCGGCGCCGTCCAAGGACGACACGCCGATGTTCGTGTTCGGCGTGAACCACGGCAAGTACGCGGGCGAGGCCATCATCTCGGCCGCGTCCTGCACGACCAACTGCCTGGCGCCGGTGGCCAAGGTGCTGCACGACACCTGGGGCATCAAGCGCGGCCTGATGACGACCGTGCATGCGGCGACCGCCACGCAGAAGACCGTGGACGGCCCGTCGAACAAGGACTGGCGCGGCGGGCGCGGCATCCTCGAGAACATCATCCCGTCCTCGACCGGCGCCGCCAAGGCCGTCGGCAAGGTCATCCCGGAGCTGAACAAGAAGCTGACCGGCATGTCGTTCCGCGTGCCGACCTCGGACGTCTCGGTCGTGGACCTCACCGTGGAGCTGAACCGCGAGGCCACCTACGAGCAGATCTGCGCGGCGATGAAGGCGGCCGCGGAGGGCCCGATGAAGGGCGTGCTGGGCTACACGACGGACAAGGTCGTGGCCACGGACTTCCGCGGCGAGAGCTGCACCTCGGTGTTCGACGCCGATGCCGGCATCGCGCTCGACGGCACCTTCGTCAAGGTCATCGCGTGGTACGACAACGAGTGGGGCTACTCCTGCAAGATGCTGGAACTGGCCCGGGTCGTCTCGGGCTGACGCTCGCTGCGGCCGGCGCCGGCCGTCCGGGACCCGAACAAGGAGCGTTGCATGGCTGACATTCTCCGCATGGCCGACCTCGAGCTGGCCGGCAAGCGCGTGCTGATCCGCGAGGACCTCAACGTGCCCGTGCGTGACGGCGCGGTGACCAGCGACGCGCGGATCCGGGCCGCGCTGCCGACCCTGCAGCTGGCGCTCGCGCAGAACGCCCGGGTCATGATCATGTCGCACCTGGGGCGCCCGAAGGAGGGCGAGTTCGATGCGGCGCTGTCGCTGGAACCGGTGTCGCTGCGACTGTCGGAACTGCTGGGGCGCCGCGTGCCGCTGGTGCGCGACTGGCTGGAGGGCGTGCACGTCGAGCCCGGCGAGGCGGTGCTGCTGGAGAACGTGCGCTTCAACAAGGGCGAGAAGAAGGACGATGAGTCGCTGGCGCGCCGCCTGGCGGCGCTCTGCGACGTGTACGTCATGGACGCGTTCGGCACGGCCCATCGCGCCGAGGCCAGTACCCACGGCGTCGCCCGCCACGCGCCGGTGGCCTGCGCCGGCCCGCTGCTGGTCGGCGAGCTGACCGCGTTGAAGAAGGTGCTGGAGGATCCGGCCCGGCCGCTGGTGGCGATCGTCGCCGGGGCGAAGGTGTCCACCAAGCTGACCGTGCTCGAAGCGCTGCTCGGCAAGGTGGACCAGCTGGTCGTCGGCGGTGGCATCGCCAACACGTTCATCGCCGCGATGGGGCTGCCGGTCGGCAAGTCGCTGCATGAACCGGACATGCTGGACATCGCCCGCCGCCTGCTGCAGCAGTCGGAAGCGCGCGGCGTGTCGATCCCGGTGCCCACCGACGTCGTCGTCGGCAAGAGCCTGTCGGTGAGCGCGGAAGCGGACATCAAGGACGTCGAGGCGGTCGCCGCCGACGACATGATCCTGGACATCGGCCCGGACAG
This sequence comes from uncultured Gammaproteobacteria bacterium, assembly GCA_963695155.1. Classification (GTDB taxonomy): domain Bacteria; phylum Pseudomonadota; class Gammaproteobacteria; order Steroidobacterales; family Steroidobacteraceae; genus SG8-30. The sequence continues at coordinate 407,941 of CAVOGD010000007.1, read as the reverse complement.
CGCCGAGCGCATCGCGCAGATCGTCGAGCGCGCCGGCACCGTGATCTGGAACGGCCCGGTCGGGGTCTTCGAGTTCGACCAGTTCGGCGAGGGCACCAAGGTCCTGGCCGAGGCGATCGCCCGGTCCGCGGCGTTCTCGCTGGCCGGCGGCGGCGACACGCTGGCGGCCATCGAGAAGTACGGCGTGGCCGAGGGCATCTCCTACATCTCGACCGGCGGCGGCGCCTTCCTCGAATTCGTGGAAGGCAAGACGCTGCCGGCCGTGGCAGCGCTCGAGGCGCGGGCCAGGCCCGGCTGACGCGGCCGGGCCGTCCCGGCCGCGCATCGTCTATCATGCGCGCGGCACGACCGATGTCCGCCGCCAGCGAGTACTGCATGCGCCGCCGAACCAAGATCGTCGCGACCCTGGGTCCCGCCACCGACGACCTGAACGTCCTGCAGACGCTGATCAGCGCCGGCGCCGATCTGCTGCGCGTCAACTTTTCGCACGGCCAGGCCGCGGACCACGAGCGCCGCGTCACGCTGGCGCGGCGAGCCGCCGAGGCCGCCGGCAAGTACGTGGGCATCCTGGGCGATCTCGGCGGGCCGAAGATCCGGATCGAGCGCTTTGCGCAGGGGCCGGTGACGCTGCGCGACGGCGACTCCTTCACGCTGGATGCCGCGCTGGCGCCGGAGGCGGGTACGCAGGCGGCGGTCGGCGTGGCGTACAAGGACCTGGCGCGCGACGTGCAGGCGGGCGACACGCTGCTGCTGGACGACGGGCTGATCGCGCTCGAGGTGACGGGCGTGGACGGCCCGCGCGTGCTGACCCGGGTCGTGCTGGGCGGCGAGCTCGGCAACAACAAGGGCCTCAACAAGCAGGGCGGCGGCCTGTCCGCCGGCGCGCTGACGGCCAAGGACCGCGACGACATCCTCACCGCCGCACGGCTCGGCGTGGATTACCTGGCCGTGTCGTTCGTGCGCAGCGCGGACGACGTGCGCGAGGCGCGGCGGCTGCTGGAGCAGGCCGGCGGCGAGGGCCGCATCGTCGCGAAGATCGAGCGCAGCGAGGCGCTGGCGGAACTCGACGAGGTCGTCAAGGCGAGCGACGCGGTCATGGTCGCGCGCGGCGACCTCGGCGTGGAAGTCGGCTATGCGGAACTGACCGGCCTGCAGAAGCGGATCATCGGCACGGCCCGTCTGCACAACCGGCCCGTGATCACGGCGACCCAGATGATGGAGTCGATGACGCACAACCCCGTGCCGACGCGGGCCGAGGTGACGGACGTGGCGAATGCCGTCATCGACGACACCGATGCGGTGATGCTGTCGGCCGAGACCGCGGTCGGCAGGCATCCGGTCAAGGCGGTCACGGCCATGGCGCAGGTGATCGTGGGCGCCGAGAAGTGGCAGCAGGGCCGCGGGCGCGAACGCCACCGGATGGACGGCCAGTTCACCAAGATGGACGAGGCGATCGCCATGGCCGTCATGTACACGGCCAGCCACCTCGAGGTGCAGGCGATCGTCGCCCTGACGGAGACCGGCTCGACGCCGTTGTGGATGTCGCGCATCCGCTCCGACATCCCGATCTATGCCTTCACGCGCAACGAGGCGACCCGGCGCCGCGTGACGCTGTACCGCGGCGTGTACCCGATCGCCTTCGACGTGACCGACGGACAGCCGGAGGTGCTGTTTCCCAGCATATTCGGCCTGCTGGTGCAGCAGGGGCTGGCCGCGCACGGCGACCTCGTGATCGTCACCAAGGGCGACTTCTCGGGCGTGACCGGCGGCACGAACACCATGAAGATCCTCGAGGTACGGCCCGGGAGCTGACCCATGCGCCGCTCCGCGCGATTCCTGCTGTGGCTGCTCGCGACCCTGCTGGCGCTGCTGGCGGTGCTGGCGCTGGCGGCCTGGCTGGTGCTGCGTGCCAGCCTGCCGGAGCTCGACGGCACTGCGCCGCTCGCCGGACTCAGCGCGGCCGTCGCCGTCGAGCGCGACCCGGCGGGCGTCCCGGTGATCCGCGGTGCGAACCGCCTCGATGTCGCGCGGGCGACGGGCTTCGTGCACGCCCAGGAGCGTTTCTTCCAGATGGACCTCACGCGGCGCAGCGCGGCGGGGGAGCTGGCCGGCCTGCTGGGCCAGGCGCTGCTGGCCACCGACCGCAGGATTCGCGTGCACCGCTTCAGGAGTCGCGCGCGGGCGGCGCTGGCCGACGTCGATCCGGCCGACCGCGCGCTGCTGGAGGCCTACGCCGACGGCGTCAATGCCGGGCTGGCCCGCCTGCGCGCCCGGCCGTTCGAATACCTCGTGCTGCGGGCCGAGCCGGCGCCCTGGCAGGCGGAGGATTCGTTGCTGGCGGTCTTCGCCATGTGGATCGACCTGCAGGGGACCGAGGCGCGGCAGGAGCAACAGCGCGACCGGCTGGCTGCGGCGCTGCCGCAGCCGCTGGTCCGGCTGATCACGGGAGCCGGTTCGCCCTGGGACGCCGCGCTGGACGGCTCCGTGATCGAGGCCGAGCCGTGGCCGTCACCGCAGCAATACGACCTGCGAACGGTGGATCCGGCGCTGTTCGACGCGGCGGGCGCCGCCGCGCAGAACCCGCTGCGGCTGACCGCCGTCGAGGACGGCCCCGGCGCGTTCGTCGGCAGCAACAACTGGGCGCTGGCCGGGCACCGCACGGCCAGCGGCCACGCGCTGGTCGCCAACGACATGCACCTCACGTTGCGGGTCCCGAACGTGTGGTACCGCGCCCGGTTGGTCGCCGCGGCAGAGGGTCTCGACGCCAGCGGCGCGACCCTGCCCGGGGCGCCCGCGATCGTGGCCGGCAGCAATGGCCACGTGGCCTGGGGATTCACCAACAGCTATGGCGACTACCAGGACCTGGTGATCGTCGAGCCCGTAGAGGGTCGGCCGGGACATTACCTGACGGCGGACGGGCCGCTCCCGTTCGAGCGCCACGAGGAAACACTGCAGGTGGCCGGTGCGGAGCCCGAGATGCTGGTCGTCAGCGAGACGATCTGGGGGCCGGTCATCGGCGAGGATGCGCAGGGCCGGCCGCTGGTGCTGGCGTGGACCGCGCACCGGCCGGGTGCGATGAACTTCCAGCTGGCGAGCCTGGAACGTGCGCGCAACCTGGACGAGGCCGTGGCTGCCGCGTCCGCCGCGGGTATGCCCGCGCAGAACGCGCTGCTCGGCGACGCCGGCGGCCGGATTGCCTGGGTCATTGCCGGGCGCATCCCGCGCCGGGCCGGCTTCGACGCGTCGCTGCCCGCACACTGGACGGAGGCCGGGACCGGCTGGCAGGGCTGGCTCGGGCCAGAGGACCAGCCGCGACTCATCGACCCGCCGCTGGGCGCCGCCTGGAGCGCCAACGCGCGCGTGGTGGGCGGGGAGATGTTGCGCGTGATCGGCGACGGCGGCTACGCGCACGGTGCGCGCGCTCACCAGATCCACGCCGCGCTCGCCGGCCTCGACGAGGCGACGCCCGCCGATTTCCTCGCGATCCAGCTGGACGACCGGGCCCGTTACCTGGAGCAGTGGCAACGGCTGCTGGTGGCGGTGCTGGAGCGCGGGACGGGCGACGCCGATGCAGCGCTGGCCGCGGTGCGCGGCTGGTCTGGCCGCGCGGCGCCGCACGACGCCGGTTACCTGCTGGTGCGGGAGTTCGAGCGGACGGTGACCGAGCGTGCCTTCGACATGCTGACGGTGGAAGCGCGGGCGCGCTGGCCCGCGTTTCGCTGGCGCGCGCCGTCGCGCTTCACCGACGTGGCCTGGCGCCTGGCCACGGAGCGTCCCGTGCACTTGCTCGATCCGCGCCATCCCGACTGGGACGCGTGGCTGGCCGCGGCGGCCGGCGCGGCGCTGGAGTCGGCCCGTGAGGATTGCGGCACGCCGGCGCTCTGCCCGTGGGGGCAGGTCAACCGCACCCGCATCCGCCACGCCTTGAGCCCGGCGCTGCCCGCGCTGGCGAGGTGGCTGGACATGCCGGCCACGCCGATGCCCGGCGACTGGTCCACGCCGCGCGTGCATTCGCCGACCTTCGGCGCGTCCGAGCGGTTCGCGGTCGAGCCGGGCCGCGAGCAGCACGGCTACTTCCACATGCCGGGCGGGCAGAGCGGCCACCCGCTGTCGCCGTTCTACCGCGCGGGTCACGACGCGTGGGTGCAGGGCGAACCCACGCCGTTTCTGCCCGGTGCACCGCGGCACGTCCTGACGCTGACCCCGGAGTGACGCGCCCGTGGGTCGCGGGCGCGCGGCCGTCAGCCGGGGGTCCCCCGCTCGCTCCGGCAATCCGACAGTCGCTCGCCGGGAAACCCCCGGCCTTCCTGCGCGCCCGCCAGTGAATGTCCGCAGCGGTTCTTTGACGTGCGGGCGAGGTGGTCGTGGTCCCCTGAGCGAACGACTGTCGGCTCGTTGGAGTGAGCGTGGGGACCCGACCACCTCGCGCGCCCGCAGGCAGTCGTGACCAGCGGTGCGGAAGGGTCAGACCCCGAGGAGGGGTCAGACCCTGAGCGGGGAGGCGCGGGCGGGCCGGGGTCGGCGAGCGAATAAAGATCGGCTGAGCGAGCGACCCCGGGCCGCCTGCGACGACCGGCGCGGGTCATGAGCGATGCTTCAGCTCAGCGCGCGCATGGCCTCGTCGAGACCCGCGAGCGTCAGCGCGTACATGCGCCCGTCCAGCAACTCGCGCGTCATGTTCAGCGACGGCGTCCACGCCCAGCGATCCTCCGGCTCGGGATTGAGCCAGGCATGGCGCGGGTACGACGCCAGCAGCCGGCGCATCCAGGTCGCGCCCGGCTCCTCGTTCCAGTGCTCGATGCTGCCGCCGGGCTGCAGGATCTCGTAGGGGCTCATGGTCGCGTCGCCCACCAGGATCAGCTTGTAGTCGGGACCGTAGGTGCGCAGGACCTCGGTGGTCGGGATGCGCTCGGCGTGCCGCCGCCGGTTGTCGCGCCACAGCGACTCGTAGACGAAGTTGTGGAAGTAGTAATGCTCGAGGTGCTTGAACTCGCTGCGCGCCGCCGAGAAAAGCTCTTCGCAGGCCCGCACGTGGTCGTCCATCGAGCCGCCCACGTCGAGGAACAGCAGGACCTTCACCGCATTGTGGCGTTCCGGCTGCATGCGGATGTCGAGGATGCCGGCATTGCGCGCGGTGTGGTCGATCGTACCCTCCAGGTCGAACTGGTCGGCCGCGCCCTGGCGCGCAAACCGCCGCAGCCGCCGCAGCGCGACCTTGATGTTGCGCGTGCCGAGCTCGACCGCATCGTCGAAGTTGGCGAACTCGCGGCGGTCCCAGACCTTGACCGCCCGCCGGTTGCGCGACTCCGACTGGCCGATGCGGATGCCCTCGGGGTGGTAGCCGTCGGCGCCGAACGGCGAGGTGCCGCCGGTACCGATCCACTTGTTGCCGCCGGCGTGCCGGCCCTTCTGCTCCTCGAGCCGCTTGCGCAGCGTCTCCATGAGCTTGTCCCAGCCGCCCAGCGCCTCGATGCGGGCCTTGTCCTCGTCGCTGAGGAACAGGGCCCTGCTGCGCGCCAGCCACTCCTCGGGGATCTCCGCGACCAGTTGCTCGAACAGCTGCTCGGCACCCTCGAAATGGGCGGCGAACACGCGGTCGAACCGGTCGTAGTGCCGCTCGTCCTTGACCAGCACGGTGCGCGCCAGCCAGTAGAAGTCCTCGGCCGACAGCTCCACGATGCGCGCCTCGAGCGCCTCGAGCAGCGCCAGGAACTCGGTGAGCGACACCGGCACGCCGCCCGCGCGCAGCATGTGGAAGAAGCGGATCAGCACCGCGGCATCCCCGCGCCGGTCAGGAGGGACGGCCGGCGCGCCGGTGCAGGAAGACCAGCTGTTCGAACAGGTGCACGTCCTGCTCGCTCTTCAGCAGCGCGCCGTACAGCGGCGGGATGACCGTCTTCTGGTCGTCGCTGCGCAGCGCCTCGGGCGGGATGTCCTCGGCCACCAGCAGCTTGATCCAGTCGAGCAGCTCGGATGTCGACGGCTTCTTCTTCAGCCCGGGCACTTCGCGGATGCGGTAGAAGGCCTCCAGCGCGTCCTTCAGCAGCGACTTCTTCAGGCCCGGGAAGTGCACGTCCACGATCTGCCGCATGGTCTCGGCGTCGGGGAAGCGGATGTAATGGAAGAAGCAGCGCCGCAGGAACGCGTCCGGCAGTTCCTTCTCGTTGTTGCTGGTGATGAAGACGATCGGCCGGTGCCGGGCCCGCACCAGCTCGCGGGTCTCGTAGACGTAGAACTCCATGCGGTCGAGCTCGCGCAGCAGGTCGTTGGGAAACTCGATGTCGGCCTTGTCGATCTCGTCGATCAGCAGCACGGCCTGCCGCTCGTTCTCGAAGGCGCGCCACAGCATGCCCTTCGAGATGTAGTGGGAGATGTCCGCGACCCGCGCGTCGCCCAGCTGCGAGTCACGCAGCCGCGACACCGCGTCGTACTCGTACAGGCCCTGCTGCGCCTTGGTCGTGGACTTGATGTGCCACTCGAACAGCGGATGGCCGAGCGCGCCGGCGACTTCCTGGGCGAGCTGCGTCTTGCCGGTGCCCGGCTCGCCCTTGATCAGCAACGGGCGGCCGAGCGTGACGGCGGCATTCACCGCCAGCGTCAGCTCCTCGGTGGCGACGTAGTTCGCGGTGCCGGCGAAGCGTGCGGCGGTCATGGGCGGGCTGTCCGCGGCGCCCCGGCCGCTCACCCCGCCTTGCCCGGCGCCTTCGCGCCGAGCCGCTTCAGCTCGGCCAGCACCATCTCCGAGTGTCCCTTGGGGTCCACCTTCCGGTAATGGGCGGCGATGCGGCCCTGCGGATCGATGATGAACGTGTCGCGGCGCGCCAGTTCCATCATGCCCAGGTAGCGCGTCAGCACGCCGTAGCGGGTGGACACCGCCTTGTCCGCGTCGGCCAGGATCGGGAACGGCAGCCCATGCTCGGCGGCGAATGCCTTGTGCGACTCGACGTCGTCCACGCTGACGCCCAGGATCGCGGCGCCCAGCTCGCGGAAGGCGAAGATGTTGTCGCGCAGCTCGCAGGCCTGGGTCGTGCAACCCGGCGTGTTGTCCTTCGGGTAGAAGTACATGACGACCCAGCGGCCCTTGTAATCCTCCAGTGTGTGCCACTTGCCGGTCTGGTCCTGCAGGCGGAACGCCGGCGCCGGGTCGCCGGCGGCCGGCGCATCCTGCGCGGCGGCGCCGGCCGCGACCAGCAGGGTGGCGAGCGTGGCGAGTCCCGCGCGGTAAATCGAGACAGTCATGGGCCGGTCTCCCGTTTTTTCGATAGGGGGCCGGGCGACGCCCGGCTGGCGGTTAGAATACTAGGATCGCATGTTACTGAGGACCCCGGCCAGGCGCCTGGGTTCCCCTGAAGTGCAGCCACTGGCGGTCAAGGCACACCCCGGATCCCCGCGCATTGCCCTGGTGCTGCTGGGGGGTGGGGCGCGCTCGGCGTACCAGGTCGGCGTGCTCAAGGCGATCTCGCAGTGGTGCCCGCCCGGGCAACCGCTGCCGTTTCGGCTGCTGTGCGGCACCTCGGCGGGGGCGATCATCGCGGCCGTGCTGGCCACGCACGCGACGCGCTTCCGGGGCGGCATCGTGGCGCTGGAGCGCGTCTGGCGGAACTTCCACGTGGGCCAGATCTTCCGGGACGACCGCGCCAGCATGCTGCGCGGCGGCCTGCACCTGCTGCTGGCGCTGGTCTCGGGCGGCTGGCTGCTGCCGCCCCCCCGTTCGCTGCTGGACAACGCGCCGCTGCGCGGCCTGATCGAGCGGAGCGTGGACTTCGCGCGCATCCGCCAGGCGCTCGCGGCCGGGACGATAGACGCCCTGGCGGTGACCGCCACCCGCCTGCCGGGCGGCGAGTCGGTGTCCTTCGTGGAATCGGCGCGGGCCCTGCAGGGCTGGCAGCGGTCGGGGCGCAGCGGCGTGCCTGCCAGGCTCACGCACGACCACCTGGCGGCGAGCGCCGCGATTCCCTTCCTCTTTCCGGCGGTGCGCATGGGGGAATCCTGGTACGGCGACGGCGCGATGCGCCAGGTGATGCCGCTGTCCACCGCCATCCGCCTCGGCGCCGAGCGCGTGCTGGTCATCGGCGTGCGCGAGCCGGACCGCCGGCCGTCGGCCGGCCCGGCGGCGGCGGCGCCCAGCTTCGGGCAGATGTTCGGCTTCATGCTCGACACGCTGTTCATGGAGTCCCTGCAGGCCGATGTCGAGAGGCTGCAGCGCATCAACGCGCTGCTCGACCATGCGACGGCACCGGAGCCGCCGCTGGGGCTGCGGCACGTCGAGACGCTGCTGATGCTGCCGCGGGCCGACCTCTCGGCCGAGGCGTCGCGCTACGCGCAGGAAATGCCGCGGTCGGTGCGGGCGCTGCTGCGCGCCATGGGCGCCGCGAACCCCGCCGGCGGCCAGCTCGCGTCCTACATGCTGTTCGAGGGCGGCTACACGCGGCGCCTCATGCAGCTGGGTTTCGAGGATGCCACCGCGCGCCGCGCGGAGATCGAGTCGCTGCTGGGGTGGGCGCCGGCCTCAGAGCAGGAAGATCGTTCCCAGTCCCAATAGCGCCGCGAAGCCGACGACGTCGGTCACCGTCGTCAGGATCACGCCGCCGGCCAGCGCCGGGTCGATCCGCATGCGCTGCAGCGCCAGCGGGATCAGCACGCCCGCCACCGCGGCCGCCGCGATGTTGATGACGATGGCGGCACAGATCACGGCGGCAATCGTCCAGGTGCCGAACCAGGCCCAGGTGGCCAGCGCCACGACAGTGGCCCAGACGACGCCGTTGACGGCGGCGACCGACAGCTCCTTGAAGAACAGCCAGCGCGCGTTCGACGCCTGGACCTGGCCCAGCGCGATGCCACGGATGATCAGCGTGACGGTCTGCGTACCGGCGATGCCGCCCATGCTGGCGACCACCGGCATCAGCACCGCCAGGGCCACGACCTTGTCGATGGTGGCCTCGAACAGGCCCACCACCCAGGAGGCGACGAACGCGGTCACGAGGTTGATGCCCAGCCACAGGGCGCGCCGCCGCGCGCTCTTGCGCACGCCCGCGAACACGTCCTCCTCGTCCTCGAGGCCGGCCGCGGTGAGCAGCGGGTGCTCGGCCTGCTCGCGCACGACGTCGATCACGTCGTCGATGGTCACGCGGCCGAGCAGGTGGCCATCCGCACTGACCACTGCGGCGGACAGCAGGTCGCGGCCCTCGAACAAATGGGCCACGTCCGTGGCCGGCGTCTGCGGCGCGATGCCGGCGACCGTCGAGTCCATGACGCGGTCGACGTCCTGGTCCTCGTCCTCGGTCAACAGGCGCGTGATCGGCAGCACGCCCAGGTAGCGGTCGTCGCGGTCCACGACGAACAGGCAATCCGTGCGCTCCGGCAGTTCGGCCCGCATCCGCAGGTAGCGCAGCACGACGCCCAGCGTGACGTCCATGCGCACGCTGACCGTGTCGGTGTTCATGAGGCCGCCGGCGCTGTCCTCGGGATACGACAGCACCTGGGTCAGGCGCACGCGGTCCTGCTGGTCCATCGAGCGCAGGACCTGGCGCGTGACCGCTTCCGGCACCTCGGCCAGCAGGTCGGCCAGGTCGTCGAACTCGAGGCCCTCGGCGGCGGCCACGATCTCGTGCGCGTCCATGTCGTCGATGAGCTCGGCGCGCACCTCGTCCGAGAGCTCGACCAGCACGTCGCCGTCGAACTCGCGGTCCACCAGCTCCCAGGCCAGCTCGCGCTGGGACGGCGGCAGCGACTCGAGCAGCAGAGCGATCTCGGCGGGATGCAGCGCATTGATGAGGCGCTGTGCGCCGCGCGCGCGGCCCGACTCGAGCGCAGCGCGCAGCGCCGCGATGCGCATGGCGCGGTCGCTGCCTGTCGCTGTGGTCGCGGTCGTCACGGTGCGCGTCCCTCCCGGGTCGTGGGCGCGAGTCTAGCGGGCGCGCGCGGCCGGTTCCACGCGGCGTGCGGCGTGGCGCGCTTCAGCCGGGCTTGAGCAGCGTCGTGTGGCGCGCCAGCACCTGGGGATGGCGTGCCGCGAAATGCCGGGCCAGCCGGTCCACCAGGTAGACGGAACGGTGGCGGCCGCCGGTGCAGCCCACCGCCACCGTCAGGTAGCCGCGGTTCAGTCGCTCGTACTCGCCGACGCGCGCCTCGATGAAGCGGACCATGTCGGCGAGCAGCTCGCCGACGGCCGGGCTGGCCTCGAGGAAGGCCTGGACGGCCGGGTCCTGCCCCGTCAGGTCGCGCAGGGCGGGTTCCCAGTAGGGGTTCGGCAGGGTGCGGGTATCGAAGACGAAATCGGCGTCGCCCGGGATGCCATGCTTGTAGCCGAAGGACTCGAACAGTATCGACAGGCGGCCCGCGGCGCGTTCCTCGACCCGCCGCCGCACCACGTCGCGCAGGGCGTGCACGCTCATGAACGAGGTGTCGATGGTCAGGCTGGCGGCGTCGGCCAGCGGCTGCAGCAGGTCCCGTTCGGCGGCGATCGCCTCGGTGAGGCTGACGCCGTCGGCCGCGAGCGGGTGCCGCCGGCGCGTCTCGGCGTAGCGGCGCAACAGCACCTCGTTCTCGGCGTTCAGGTACAGCACCTCGCACTGCAGGCCGCTGCGCCCGAGTTCGCGCAACAGCGCCGGCAGGCCCGCCAGGTCGCCAGGCCGGTTGCGCGCATCGAGCCCGACGGCCAGCCGCCGGTACATCGGCTCCTCGTTCTCGAAGGTGTGCGCGACCAGGACCCGCACCAGCCCGGCCGGCAGGTTGTCGATGCAGAACCAGCCGAGGTCCTCGAGCATGTGCAGCGCCACGCTCTTGCCCGAGCCGGACAGGCCGCTGACGATGACGAGTCGCATCATGGCTGGCGCCGTGGTCGCCGCCGGACTGCGCCGGCACGCGCTTCATCCTACCGGGCGGGCAGGTCCCGCCGTCAACACCGCCCGACGGGCGGCCGCGGTCAGCCGCGGGCGCGCAGGACCTCGGCGGCGCGGTGGTCCGTGAGCTTTTCCTTGTACTTCTTCACCATGCGATCGAGCTTGTCGGTCAGCGCATCGATCGCCGCATACATGTCACCGTGAATCGCGTCGGCATGGATCTTGCCGCCGCTCACGCCCAACGTCGCCTCGGCCTTGTGCTGCAGTTTCTCGACCGTGAGGATGCACTGCACGTCGATGATGTGGTCGAAGTGCCGCTCGACGCGTTCGAGCTTCTTCTCCACGTAGCTGCGCAGGGCTGGCGTGATGTCGATGTGATGTCCGGTGAGGCTCAACTGCATGCATTTCTCCTTGACTGTATTTCGTGCGGCCGTCAGCGCGAGGCGGCACGGCGCCGGCCGCTCGACGAGGGCAGCCCGATCGCCTCGCGGTACTTGGCGACCGTGCGGCGCGCGACCTGGATGCCGTCCTCCGCCAGCAACTCCACCAGCCGGCTGTCCGAGAGCGGCTCGGCAGGATCCTCGTCGGCGATCAGCTTGCGTATTTTCGCACGGATGGCCGTCGAGGACACCCCGGCCCCGTCGTCGCCCGGCACCTGGCTGGAAAAGAAGTACCTGAATTCGAGCACGCCGCGCGGCGTATGCATGTATTTTCCGTTGCTTACGCGCGAAATCGTCGACTCGTGCATGTCCACGGCCTCGGCGATGTCGCGCAGCACCATCGGCTCCATGGACTCCTCGCCCTGCTCGAAGAAGGCCGCCTGCCGCTGCACGATGCACTGGGCCACCTTGATCAGCGTCTCGTTGCGGATCTCGAGGCTGCGCAGCAGCCAGCGCGCCTCCTGCAGCTGCGTGCGCAGCACGGCGTGGTCGTCGGCGCGGGTCACCAGGCTGGCGTAGCTCTCGTTGACCCGTACCCGGGGCAGCACCGCCGGGTTGAGGTCCACGATCCAGCCGGTCGGCGTGCGGCGCACGTACACGTCCGGCACCACGTACTCGGTGCGGGTCTGCTGGAAGGCCGAGCCGGGGCGCGGGTGGCAGCCCCGCACCAGGGCCAGCGCCACATCGAGTTCCTCGTCCGAGCAGTGCAGCGAGCGGCGCAGGGCCGCGAACTGCTGCCCGGCCACCAGTTCGAGGTGATTGCGGGCGAGTTCGCGGGCCACCGCCAGTCCCACGGTCGCCGGGTCGAGCTGCGACAGCTGCAGCTCGATGCATTCGGCCACCGATCGGGCGCCGACGCCGGCCGGGTCCAGTTGCTGCACGACCCGCAGCATGGCCTCGATCTCTTCGGGCGCGGCCTCGACGTCGGGCCGCAAGGTGGCCGCGATGTCCTCCAGCGTGTCGGTGAGGTAGCCGTCGCCGTTGATGGCATCGACGATGGCGCGGCCGATCATCAGCGGGCGGGAGTCGAGATGCGCCAGTTCCAGCTGCCACAGCAGGTGGTCGGTCAGCGTCTGGCCGGACTCGTCGGCCAGGCCCATGATCCGGTCGTCGCCGCCGCCGGACCAGGGGGCCTCGCTCGCGGCGGCGGTCGCCTCCGGCCACTGCTCGCCGATCTCGACCGTCGGTTCGTCGCGCACGTCCGGCGCGCCGTCGTCGTCCCGCTCGTCGTCCGGCGCCGGCCCGGGCAGTGCCTCCAGCGACAGGGTGCTGTCGGACTCCTCGTCCTGTTCCAGCATCACGTTGCTTTCCAGCGCCTCGCGCAGTTGCGTCCGCAACTCGAGCACGGGCATCTGCAGCAGCCGGATCGCCTGCAGCAACTGCGGCGTCATGGTCAGCTGCTGGCCGATGCGGAGCTGCAGGGAAGGCTTCATCATGCGGCAGGCCTGGCCTCGCGGGTGACGGCGTCCGGGTCGCGGCCGGTGCTGCCGGTGCCGCGGCCGTCTAGAGCCGGAAGTCCTGGCCCAAGTAGACCTCGCGGACATCCGGGTTGGCAAGGATGTCCTGCGCGCTGCCGGCGGCCAGAACCGTGCCCTGGTTCACGATGTAGGCACGACCGCAAATGCCCAGCGTCTCGCGCACGTTGTGGTCGGTGATCAGCACGCCGATGCCGCGGTCGGCCAGGTGCCTGACGATGCGCTGGATGTCGCTGACCGACAGCGGGTCGACCCCGGCGAACGGCTCGTCCAGCAGCACGAAGGCCGGGTCGGCCGCCAGCGCGCGGGCAATCTCCACGCGCCGCCGCTCGCCGCCCGACAGGCTCATGCCCAGGCTGTCGCGCAGGTGGCCGATGTTGAGCTCGTCCAGCAGGTCCTCGAGGCGGCGCCCGCGCTGCTCGGCGTCGAGCCCGCGGCGCGTCTCGAGGATCGCCAGCAGGTTGTCGGCGACCGACAGCTTGCGGAACACCGACGCCTCCTGCGGCAGGTATCCCAGTCCGCGCCGCGCGCGGGCGTGCATCGGCAGCTTCGTGACGTCCTCGCCGTTGAGCTGGATGTTGCCGCCGTCGCAGGACACCAGCCCGACGATCATGTGGAAGGCCGTGGTCTTGCCGGCGCCGTTCGGGCCGAGCAGCCCCACGACCTCGCCGCTGGTGATCTCCAGCGACAGTTCGTTGACCACCATGCGCTGCCGGTAGCTCTTCTGCAGCCGGTTGGCCTGCAGGGTACTCACGGCCGGCCGGGCTCGTCGCCGGGCGGCGACTTCGGGTTGATGGTGATGCGCACGGGCTGGCCGCCCTGCTCGCCGGCCTCGGCCAGCACGCGCTCGTCGCGCAGGCTGTAGACAAGCGTGGACCCCGTGATCTCGTTGCGCCCGTCCGACAGCCAGGCGGCGCCGGCCAGCCGCACGCGGCCGGTCGCCAGGTCGTAATCGATGCGCTCGGCACGGCCCTCGGCCAGCCGCTCGCCGCGGGTCTGCGAGAACGTCGCAGGCTGGCCGCGGACCTCGGCGCCGGCAATCTCGTTGTTGACGAAGCGCACGGTGGCGGCGTCGCTGGCCAGCTGCCCGCCCTCGGCGTGGATCTGCACGCTGCCCTCGAACTGCCAGCGGCTGTCCTCGAACTCGAGGCCGGTCGCCGTCGCGCGGTCCGCCGCGACGGTGGAATCGCCCTGCGTGATGCGCACCTTGAGGAACACGAGCACGCCGTGGCGATAGTCGAAGTCGGTGGACTCGGCTACGACGTCGATCGCCAGCGCGGTGCGCGGCTCGGCCGCCTGGGCCGCGGCGGCGCCGAGCGCGAGCAGTGCGATGCCGGGCAGGAGCCTAGGGAATGAAACGGCCATTGACGCCGGATTCTAGCCGCAGCGTCGCTGCGTTCAAATCCGCCTCCAGTCCGGTGGCCGTGAGTGCATAGGGTCCGAACGCCAAGGAGACCGGCGCGGCCGTGTGCGCGCGCCGGGCCGACGGCTCCAGCGTCAGTCGCTCGGTCCGCACGACCGCGCGCCCCTCGGGTTCCGCCTGCCGGCCCACCATCACCACGTCGCCCGACAGCTCCACGGTGTCGAACCCGGCCGGCGCGTCGCCGCGGCGGGCGGTGAGGTGCCAGCGCTGGTTCGGCAGCGCGAAATAATCGACGCGCACGTCCTGCATGGCGACGGTGTCGCGCTCGGGATCCTGCTCGGCCCGTTGCGCGGCCACCGCCAGGCGCACCCGGCCGTCGGCGCCGTACTCGGTCACGTGCGCGTCGCGCAGGTAGTAGCCGTGGCGCGCCGCGCCGTTGTCGCGCGCCGCGGCATCGTCGGGCTCGACGCGCGTGAAGTCCACGAACAGGGCCACCAGCGCGGCGATCGCAGCCAGCAGCAGGAGGCGGCGGCATCATGCCGGCGGCTGCCGCGCCGCGAGCAGCCAGTCGCAGAACTCGCGCACCGCGCCGTGGCCGCCGGGCGAGGCCGTCACGTGCAGGGCGGCGGCCAGCACCTGCGGGTGGGCGTCGGCCACGGCGGCGGGCAGGCCGACGGCGCGCATCAGCGGCAGGTCGGGCGTGTCGTCCACCAGGCAGGCCGTGCGCTGCGCCGGCACGCCCAGCGCGCGCAGCAGCTCGGCCAGCGCGGCCGCCTTGTCCGCGACCCCCTGGGCCACCTGCGCCACGCCGAGTTCCCGCATGCGGGCCGCCACGGCCGGGCTGCTGCGCCCGGAAATGACCGCGACTTCCACGCCGGCGGCGCGCAGCAGCTTGATGCCCAGCCCGTCGCGCACGTGGAAGGCCTTGAGCGCCTCGCCCTCGGCGCCGAACCACAGCCGGCCGTCGGTGAGGACCCCGTCCACGTCCAGGACCAGCAGGGCGATGTCCGCCGCCTTGGCCGCGGGCGTCACATGACCCCCGCGCGCAGCAGGTCGTGCACGTTGAGCGCACCGATCAGCCGGCCGTCCTCGCCCACCACGAGCAGCGCCGTGATGCGGTGCTGCTCCATCCGGCGCACCGCCTCGGCGGCCAGCTCGCCGGGCGCGATCGTCTTCGGGTTGGCCGTCATCACGTCGCGCATCGGCGTGCGGTGCACGTCGATCTGGCCGTCCAGTGCGCGGCGCAGGTCGCCGTCGGTGAAGATGCCCAGCACGGCGCGCCGCTCGTCCACGATGGCGGTGAGCCCGAGTCCCTTGCGCGACATCTCCAGCAGGCCCGCCGACAGGCTGGTGGCGGCCTGCACCAGCGGCAGCGCGTCGCCGGTGCGCATCACGTCCTCGACCCGCAGCAGCAGCCGCCGGCCGAGCGCGCCGCCGGGGTGCGAGCGCGCGAAATCCTCCGGCGTCAGGCCGCGGTGCTCCAGCAGCGCGACCGCGAGCGCGTCGCCCATCGCCAGCATCGCGGTGGTGCTGGCGGTGGGCGCCAGGTTGAGCGGGCAGGCCTCGGCGGGAACGCTCACGTCGACGTGCACGTCGGCCTCGCGCGCCAGCGTCGAGCGCGCGCTGCCGGTCAGCGCGATGAGCGGCACGCCCATGCGCTTGATGAGCGGCAGCAGGGTGAGGACCTCGGCGGTCTCGCCCGAGTTGGACAGCGCCAGCACCACGTCGTCGCGCGTGATCATGCCGAAGTCGCCGTGACTGGCCTCGGCCGGGTGCAGGAAGAACGCCGGCGTGCCCGTACTGGCGAGCGTGGCGGCGATCTTGCCGCCCACGTGGCCGGACTTGCCCATGCCCGTGACCACGACGCGGCCGCGGCAGTCCAGGCAGGTGCGGCAGGCCGCCACGAACGAGGCATCGAGCCGCCCGGCCAGCGCCGAAACCGCATCGGCCTCGGTCGCCAGCGCGCGTCGTCCGGCGTCCAGCACCCGGTTGTCGTCGATCCGGTCACTCATGGGCAGAAACGCCGTCGCCACCCGGAACGGGAAGAGATCGTGCATCATACACCGTCGGCCGGCGACGGCCGCCCGGTTAGCGGGCCGCCGTCACGGCCCCGCAGGCAGCGCGGACCGGGTTCCGCACGGCAGGCCGCATGACCGCAGACCAGGTGCAGGAACAGATTCAGGGCGCGCTGCCGGGCGCGACCGTGCAGGTGCGCTCGGAGGACAGCGTCCACTTCGAGGCCCTGGTCATCGCGCCGCAGTTCGAGGGCCTGCGCTCGGTGAAGCGCCACCAGCTGGTGTACGCCGCGCTCGGCGACTCGGTCGGCGAGGCCATCCACGCGCTGTCCCTGGACACCCTGACGCCGGGCGAATGGGACGCCCTGCGCCGCCGCTGAGGGCGCGCCGTGGACAAGCTGCAGATCACCGGTGGTGCGCGCCTGGACGGCGAGGTGCGCATCTCGGGCGCCAAGAACGCCGCGCTGCCGATCATCGCCGGCGCGTTGCTGCCGCGCGAGCCGGTGGACATCGGCAACGTGCCGCACCTGCACGACGTGACGACGATGATCGCGTTGCTGGGACGCATGGGCGTCGGCGTCACGGTCGGCGACCGCATGCGCATCGAGGTGGACCCCACCTCGACCCGCGACTTCGTCGCGCCGTACGACCTGGTCAAGACGATGCGCGCGTCGATCCTGGTGCTGGGACCGTTGCTGGCGCGCTTCGGCCGGGCCGATGTCTCGCTGCCCGGCGGCTGCGCCATCGGCGAGCGACCGGTCAACCTGCATGTCGAGGGGCTCAAGGCGCTGGGCGCCGAGATCGAGATCGTCAACGGCTACATCCGCGCGCAGGCCGGACGCCTGCGGGGTGCGCGCATCGTGCTGGAGACCGTGACGGTGACCGGCACGGAGAACCTGATGATGGCGGCCGCCCTCGCCGAGGGCCGCACCGTCATCGAGAACGCGGCGCGCGAGCCGGAGGTCGTGGACCTGGCCGGCTTCCTGACCGCGATGGGCGCGCGCATCGCCGGCGCCGGCACCAACACGCTGGTGATCGACGGCGTGGAAGCGCTGCACGGCTGTCGCTACGATGTGCTGCCGGACCGCATCGAGTGCGGCACCTACCTGGTGGCCGGTGCGATCACCGGCGGTCGCGTGCGCGCGCGCAACGCGCGGCCGGACCACCTCGCCGCGGTGCTGGCCAAGCTGGAAGAGGCCGGTGCCGCGGTGACGACCGGCGACGACTGGATCGAGGTGGACATGGGCGGGCGGCGGCCCCGGGCCGTGGACATCCGCACCGCGCCTTACCCCGGCTTCCCGACCGACATGCAGGCGCAGTTCGCGGCGCTCAATACGGTGGCGCAGGGCGTCGGCACCGTCGTCGAGACCATCTTCGAGAACCGCTACATGCACATGCTCGAGTTGCGGCGGCTCGGCGCCAACGTGCAGATCGAGGGTGCGACGGCGGTGATCCGCGGCGTGCCCTCGCTGTCGGGCGCGCCGGTCATGGCGACCGACCTGCGCGCGTCGGCCAGCCTGGTGCTGGCCGGACTGGTCGCGGAGGGCGTCACGGAAGTGCAGCGCATCTACCACATCGACCGCGGCTACGAGTGCATCGAGGAGAAGCTGGGGCTGCTGGGCGCGGGCATCCGCCGCGTGCCCGGCGGTCCGCACTGAGGCTCAGGACGACGCGCCGACCGCGGCCAGCGGCGGGCGCTCGGTCACCTCGATCCGCACCGAATGCTCGCGGGGCCGGCCACCGAACGGCGGGCCCCGGCGCACGGTGAGGCGCACGACCTGGCCCGGCGCCCGCGTGGCGATGCGCGTCAGCAGGTCCTCGGCGCCCTGCACCGGTTCGCCGTCCACCTCGGTGATGACATCGCCCGGCTGCATGCCCGCGGCGGCCGCCGGCGTGTCGCGGTAGATCGCGGTCACGATGACCGAGTCCTCCGGGTAGCCGAACTGGCGGTATTCGTCCGCCGACAGGTTGCGGGGCCGGATGCCGATCCAGCCGCGCACCACGCGGCCCTCGCGCACGATGGCGTCCACCACGCCGCGCACCAGGTCCACGGGGATCGCGAAGCCGATGCCCTCGATGCCGACGTTGCGCGAAAACACCGCGGTGTTGATCCCCACCAGTTCGCCGCTGGCATTGACCAGGGCGCCGCCGGAATTCCCGAAATTGATGGCGGCGTCGGTCTGGATGAAGTTCTCGAAGGTCGCCACCCCGATCCGGCCGCGGCCGGTGGCGCTGATGATGCCCTGGGTGACCGTCTGGCCGAGCCCCAGCGGGTTGCCGATCGCCAGCACGGGCTCGCCCACGCGCAGCCGGTCCGAGCGGCCCAGCACGATGCGCGGCAGCGGCTCAAGGTCCACGCGCAGCACGGCCAGGTCCGTGTCGCGGTCCGCGCCGACCAGCCTGGCCGAGGCCACGCGGCCGTCGCGGAACTGCACGCTGACCTGCCTCCCGCCCTCGATGACATGGTGATTGGTCACGATGTGGCCGGTGTCGTCGTACACCACGCCCGAGCCCAGGCTGCGCTCGACCCGCTCCCGGTAGGAGCCCCACATCTCGCCGAAGTAGGGCGCCAGCTCGGGCGGCAGGTTGGTCGCCCCGCGCACGCGCACGACGCGCTCCGTGTAGACGTTGACGACCGCCGGCGCCGAGCGCTCGACCGCGTCCGAATAGTCGGCGAGCGGCCGTGCCGCCGCCGGTTCGGCGGGCGGCGCCGGCGGCGCGGCCGCCTCCGCCCGTACGGGCGCGGGCGCCGGCTCGGCCGCCGCAGCGGGAACGGACGCCGGTTCGCCGGAAGATGGCGGCGGGTCCGGGCGCAGGGTGACGACGGCCAGCGCCACCGCCAGTCCCAGGGCGACCCACGGCGACGCCCACTTGACCCAAATCAGGATGCGTTTCATCCGCCCGCTGCTCCGCCCGGCCCACATGGCATTCCGGTGCATGATTGCACGCCGGATCACGTGTGTATAATCCGCGATCCTTTGATGAATCGACAAGCGGGTCGCGCGCGGATCGTCGCTGGCGGCGCAGCGTGACAATGCCGGTACCGTGACGGGCGGGGAGTTGCCGATGAGCGAAAAAGTCGACCAGGGACGCCGCCGGCTGCTGACGGCCGCCACCACCCTGACCGGTGCGGTGGGCGTGGCGTTCGCCGCCGTGCCGTTCCTGGCCTCGTGGAAACCGAGCGCGCGCGCCAAGGCGCTGGGCGCGCCGGTCGAGATAGACATCAGCAAGCTGGAGCCGGGCGCGCTGCTCAAGGTCGAGTGGCGCGGCAAGCCCGTCTGGGTCGTGCGGCGCACGCCGCAGATGGTCGAGAGCCTGGCCGGCCTGGACGATTTGCTGGCCGACCCGGGCTCGAAGGCCTCGGACCAGCCGGAGTACGCGCAGAACGAGTCACGCGCGATCCGCGGGGAGTACCTGGTCGTGCTGGGCGTCTGCACGCACCTCGGCTGTGCGCCGCTGAGCCGGTTCGCGCGCGGCGACGCGGAGCTCGGCGCGGACTGGCCGGGCGGCTTCTATTGCCCGTGCCACGGCTCGAAGTTCGACCTGGCCGGGCGCGTCTACAAGGGCGCACCGGCGCCGACCAACCTGCCGGTGCCGCCGTACGCATTCCTGGACGATAACCACATCCTGGTCGGGCAGGACCAGTCGAGGGCTGTGTAATGGCCAACGGGGCTCAGGGCGCCGCAGCCGGCGGCACGATGAAGGCGCTGGTCGGCTGGATCGACGAGCGCTTTCCGCTCACCCAGCTGTGGAACGAGCACATCGCGCAGTACTACGCGCCGAAGAACTTCAACGTCTGGTACTACTTCGGCTCGCTGGCGCTGTTCGTGCTGGTGCTGCAGATCGTCACGGGCATCTTCCTGACGATGAACTACAAGCCGTCCGCGACCGAGGCGTTTGCGTCGGTCGAGTACATCATGCGCGACGTGGAATGGGGCTGGCTGCTGCGCTACCTGCACTCGACGGGCGCCTCGGCCTTCTTCGTGCTGGTGTACCTGCACATGTTCCGCGCCATGCTGTACGGCTCCTACCGCAAGCCGCGCGAGTTGCTGTGGATCTTCGGCATGCTGATCTACCTGTGCCTGATGGGCGAGGCCTTCTTCGGCTACCTGCTGCCCTGGGGCAACATGTCGTACTGGGGCGCGCAGGTGATCGTCTCGCTGTTCGGCACGCTGCCGGTGATCGGCGGCGGGCTGGTCGAGTGGATCCGCGGCGACTTCTACATCTCCGACATCACGCTCAACCGTTTCTTCGCGCTGCACGTCATCGCGCTGCCGCTGGTGCTGGTGTTCCTGGTGCTGGCGCACATCCTGGCGCTGCACGAAGTCGGTTCCAACAACCCGGACGGGATCGAGATCAAGGACCAGAAGGGGGCGGACGGCGTGCCGCTGGACGGCATCCCGTTCCACCCGTATTACACGGTCAAGGACATCATGGGGCTGGCGTTCTTCCTGATCCTGTTCTGCGCCGTGGTGTTCTTCGCCCCGGCCTTCGGCGGGCTGTTCCTCGAGGCGCCGAATTTCGAGCCGGCCAACCCGCTGCAGACGCCCGAGCACATCGCGCCGATCTGGTACTTCACGCCCTTCTACGCGATGTTGCGCGCAGTGCCGGCGTTCTTCGGCACGCAGGTCTGGGGCGTGCTGGTGATGGGCGGCGCGATCGTGCTGCTGTTCTTCCTGCCGTGGCTGGACCGGTCGCCCGTCAAGTCCATCCGTTACCGCGGGCCCATCTACAAGGTCGCGCTGGCGCTGTTCGTCGTGTGGTTCGTGGTGCTGGGCTACTGCGGGTTCATGCCGGCCGTGCAGCCGTTCAAGGCGCTGTCCGTGATCGGCACGATCTACTATTTCGCGTTCCTGCTGCTGATGCCCTGGTACTCGCGCCTCGACAGCCACAAGCCGGCGCCGCTGAGGGTGACTTACCATGCTCGCTAGGACACTGCTGCTCGCACTGACGCTGCTGGCCGGGCCGGCGCTGGCCAAGTCCGGCGTGCCGCTCGAGCCGGCCGGCAACGACATCCACGACGTCGCTTCGCTGCAGCGCGGTGCGCGCAACTTCGTCAATTACTGCCTGGGCTGCCATTCCGCGCAATTCGTGCGCTGGAACCGCGTGGCGGCCGACCTGGGTTTGGGCGAGGCCGAACTGCAGCAGCACCTGATGCTGACGGGCGGCAAGCCGTATGACGTCATCCAGAGCGCGATGCCGCCGGCGCAGGCGGCTGCCTGGTTCGGCCATGCGCCGCCCGACCTGTCGCTGGTCGCGCGCAGCCGCGGCACCGATTACGTCTATACCTACCTGAAGTCGTTCTATGCCGATCCGGCGCGCCCGAACGGCATCAACAACCAGGTGCTGGCCAACACGGCGATGCCGCACGTGCTGGCGCCGCTGCAGGGAGTGGCGCAGCCCAGGTCGCAACTGGTCACCGTCAACGGGCAGACCGAGCTGCAACGGGTCGGGCTGGCGCCGGCCGCCGGCGGCGAGCTGGACGCCGCACAGTTCGACGCCTTCGTGCGCGACACGGTGAATTTCCTGGACTACATGGGCGAGCCGGTCAAGGCGAAGCGCGAAGCGCTGGGCGTGCGCGTGCTGCTGTTCCTGCTGGCCTTCTGGCTGATCGCGTGGCTGCTGAAGAGAGAGTACTGGAAGGACGTGCGTTGAGCGGCCGCGGGCCGGCGGGCGTCCCTGGCACGGCGGGCGACGCCGGGGAGCCGGGCCGGTGGCGGTGACGCAGACCTCGCGGCGCCCGTACCTCGTGCGGGCCATGCACGAATGGATGACCGACAACGGCCAGACGCCGTACCTCATCGTGGATGCGGCGGCGACGGGCGTCGAGGCGCCGGCCGGCTACGCCCAGGATGGCCGCCTCGTGCTCAACATCAGCTGGCAGGCGACCCAGGGCCTCAAGCTCGGCAACGACGCCATCGAGTTCTCGGCGCGCTTCGGCGCAGCCACGCGGCACGTGCGGATTCCCGGGCAGGCGGTGCTCGGCATCTACGCGCGCGAGACCGGGCAGGGCATGCTGTTCCAGGAGCAGGAGGGCGGGGAGACGCCGCCCCCCGACGAGCCCGGCCCCGGGCCCGGGACGAAGCCGGGCCGCAAGCCGAAGCTGCGCGTCGTCAAGTAATGCCGGCGGCTACTCGCTGAAGGCGGCGCGGATCAGCCCGCAACGCAAGTTGTGCGCCCCGCCCCGCACCTCCACCACGTCGAAACGCGCCGGCAGCCGCGCCAGCTCCGGCCGCTGCCGCAGCAACGCCTGCGCCGCCCGCACGATGCTGGCGCGCTTGCGAGCGGTGAGGCTGGCCGCCGCGCCGCCGAAGTCGTCGCTGGCGCGGTAGCGCACCTCGACGAGGGCCAGCACGTCGCCCTCCAGCGCCACGATGTCGAGCTCGCCGCGGCGCGCGCGGAAATTGCGCAGCACCAGGCGGTAGCCGAGGCGGCGCAGGTGCTCGCAGGCGGCCAGTTCCGCCGCCCTGCCGATGGCCAGGTGGGCGGCGGGCCGGTTCACGGGGCCGGCGGCGGTGCATCGAGCGGCTGCGGTTCGCCGCCCGTGATCTGCGCGAATTCGAGGTCGCGGCGTATACGGCCGCCGAGGTCGAGCGTGAGCCGGCCGGTCAGTCCGGCCACCGGAGCCGCGAAGGGTGCGCGCGGGCGGCCGAGTTCGGCCACGATCGCGAAGGCGTCGTAGCCGAAGGCGAACAGCCTGCTGCGCGAGGGCGAGCGTCCCGGCCAGGCGAGGTCCGCGGCGTCCCGCACCGCCGCGGTGGGGCTGCCGGCGCGGCCCAGCACCCACGGCATGTCCGGAAACACGACGCCTTCCAGGTCCATGTTGGCGCGGCTGCCCGGCTCGAAGAGGTCGGAGGTCGCATAGACCGGCAGGCGCGCGGCGTGCTTGAAGCGCAGCTGCGTGCGGATCATGCGGCCGGTGACCGGCTGCGCAGCGATGAAGATGAACTGCGCGTCCGGCCGGAAGACAGGCACGTTGCGGCCGCCGGCGACGACGGGGCCCGGCCGCAGGTCCAGCAGCTGCGTGAGGATGTCCTGGAAGTCCGTGGTTCCCGCCGCATAGCCATGCCGCGCCAGCAGCGTGCCGCCGCCGCGCTCAAGTTCCCCGGCGAACGCCTGCAGCACGCGCTGTCCCCAGTCGGTGGCCGGCACCAGCGCGAGCCCCGCCGCCCAGCCGTCCGCGAGCGCGCGGCGCGCGGCCTGGCGCGCCTCATCCTCCGGCGACAGGGCAAACTGGTAGAAGCGGCGCGGCGCGGTCACGCCGTCCGGCAGGTAGTTGAGCGCCAGCGTCAGGGCGCGCCCGTCGGTCATGCTGGCCACGCTGGCAACCTCCTCGCGGGTCAGCGGCCCGACCACGACCTGGGCGCCGTCGAGCACCGCCGTGAGGTAGGCGCTGGCCGCATCGCTCGTGGCCACGTCATAAACCCTGACCGCGGGCCGCGTGCCGTGTGGCTGTTCGTAGTACGCCGTGAGGAACCCGTCCCGCACCGCCTGGCCCGCAACGGCGCCGCGCCCGGACAAGGGCAGCAGCAGGCCGATCTGCTCGGCATCCGGCAGCTGCACCGCGTAGCGGTCGAGCAGCTCGCGCCACAGCGCGGCGTTGGCCGCGTGGGCGGGGTAGCGTGCGCGCCAGGCCTGCAGCCGGCCGGCGGTGCCGAGCGCGCTGGCGGTGGCGCTGGCGCGGATCTGGCCGAGTTCGAGCCAGCCCGCCAGCGTGCTGTCGGCGCCGGGCGGCGCCCTGAGGTCGTGGCCGCGCGCGGCGGCGGCGGCGGCTTCCTCCACGATCAGGCGCTGGTTCTCGAGGTTGTCCGCCGGCGCGCGCAGCAGCGTGCCGCGCGTCATCAGCGTGCGCACCGCCTCGGCCGACCGACCTAGCGCGAACAGCGCGCGTGCCCGCGTGACCATCACGGTCTCGTCGCCGGGGGCGGGCGCCGCCGCCAGCAACTCGAGCGCGCGCTGCGGCTGGCCGCGCAGGATCGCCAGTTCCGCCGACAGGCGCGCCTGCTCGTTCGCGTCGGTGGCGGACAACGGCGCGGCGAGGCGCGCCAGCGCCCGCTCGGCGGCGACGGTATTGGCGGCACGCAGCCAGGCCCCCGCGGCCGCGAGCCACAGGGCGTTGGCCCGCGCGGGAGCCGCCCGCGCGGCGGCCTCTTCCCAGGCGCGCGCGGCGGCAGCATGGTCGCCGCGCTGCTCGAGCTGGGTGGCGCGTGCATCGCCACGGCCGGTGTCGGGCCGCATCCCGGACAGTGGCTGGCACGCGGCGATGGCCACAGCCAGGCAGGACAAGGCGGCGAGCCGCAGGAGGTGAGAAACTTGCATCGGGTTGCGCCGTTGGCGAGGATCGTGGCGCCGCAGCACGCGGCCGGGGACGACATTATAGTGACCGAGGCAGGCAGGCTTTATATCGTCGCCACCCCGATCGGCAATCTCGCCGACCTGTCTGCGCGGGCCCGGGAGGTGCTGGCCGGGGCCGCCGTGGTGGCCGCCGAGGACACGCGCCACACCGGGCGGCTGCTGGCCGGCCTGGGGATCGCGCGCCCGCAGCTGTCGCTGCACGAACACAACGAGCGGGCGCGCACGCCGCAGTTGCTGGCCCGGCTGCGTGCCGGCGAGTCCGTGGCGCTGGTCAGCGACGCCGGCACGCCGCTGGTCAGCGACCCCGGTTACCTGCTGGTGCGCGCCGCGGTCGAGGCGGGGATCGAGGTGTGCGCCGTTCCCGGGCCGTGCGCCGCGGTCGCCGCGCTGTCGGTGGCCGGCCTGCCGACCGACCGGTTCGCCTTCGAGGGGTTCCTGCCGGCCCGCGCGGCGGCGCGCCGGCAGCGGCTGGCGCGGCTCGCAGGCGATCCGCGCACGCTGCTGTTCTACGAGGCGCCGCAGCGCATCGCCCAGGCGCTCGCCGACATGGCCGGCGCTTTCGGCGCGGAGCGCCGTGCGGCGGTGGCGCGCGAGCTGACCAAGCTGCACGAGACCGTCTATCACGGCACGCTCGGCGAACTGGCGGCGCGCGCCGCCGCCGACCGCGACATGTCGCGGGGCGAACTGGTATGCGTGGTCGAGGGCGCCGCCGGGACCGCACCCGCCGGCGCGCCGCAGCTCGACCACGTGCTGTGCGTGCTGCTCAAGTCGCTGTCGCCCTCGCAGGCGGCCGCGGCGGCCGCGGAGATCACGGGCCTGCGCCGCAACGACTGCTACGCGCGCGCCCTCGAACTGCGCGGCGCCTGATCCGCCCGCGCCCCTTGCAAGCCGGCCGCGCAGCCCCTATGTTGACCGCGGGAGTCGGCCAGGCAGCCGCTGTTTTCCAGTGGAAAGCAGAGGAAAGTCCGGGCTCCGCAGGGTGAGGCGCCAGGTAATACCTGGGGGGCGTGAGCCCACGGAAAGTGCAACAGAAAGCAAACCGCCCAAGCGCGCGTCCAACGCGCGACGGCAAGGGTGAAACGGTGCGGTAAGAGCGCACCGCGCCAGCGGTAACGCTGGTGGCACGGCAAACCCCGCCTGGAGCAAGGCCAAATAGGGAAGCAGGCAGCCGCAGGGCTGCGGGACGCGACCCGCGTCAGCTTCCGGGTAGGCCGCTTGAGGTGCACGGCGACGTGCATCCCAGAGGAATGGTTGCCCACGACAGAACCCGGCTTACCGGCCGACTCCCGCTTCCTCGACGCCGTCGCGACGACGCGTTCACGCGCCCAACCGTAAGAAGTCGCACGAAGTAGTATTCGTAAGCGACTGATTTTCGTGCCGACTCTGGGCGTGATTCGGGCCTGAACGTTCGCCCATAAGTCCCTGAACGGCCACAATATTTTTTCGCGAAACACGTTGACCCCCGGCACCTCGCTGCCTATAGTGGCGCGAAGTGGGAAAAAGTGGGAGGGAATGGGGCTGAAGCCCATTCTTAAGCATGTTTCGCGGAGCAAACAAGATCACCCTCGATGCGAAAGGCCGCATGGTCATGCCGACCCGTTATCGCGAGCGCCTGCAAGAGCGCTGCCAGGGACGGCTCATCGTCACGGTCGATCGCGACCAGTGCCTGATGCTCTACCCGCTGCCCGACTGGGAAGAAATCGAGCGCAAGCTGATGCGCCTTCCCACGCTCAACGAAAAGGCGCGGCGGCTGCAGCGCCTGATGGTCGGCCACGCCTCGGAGGTTGATCTCGACGGTCACGGCCGGCTGCTGCTGCCGCCGAAGCTGCGCGAGTTCGCGCACCTCGAGCGCAACGCGATCCTGATCGGCCAGGGCACCCGCTTCGAGTTGTGGGACGAGCAGCGCTGGGACGAGCGCCGCGACGAGTGGCTCAACGCCGAGGACCCGGACGACATCCTGCCGCCCGAACTCGGCTCACTGTCGCTTTAAGACGCGCACGCCGTGGCCGGCGCTGCGGACGGGGCGGCCGGGGCGCAAGCGGAACACGCGCCGGTCATGTTGGCGGAGGCGCTCGAGGCGCTCGCGCTGCGTGACGATGGCTCGTACGTCGATGCGACGTTCGGGCGGGGCGGTCATTCGCGGGCACTGCTCGCGCGATTGGGAAAACGGGGAGCGTTGCTTGCCATTGACCGTGACCCGCAGGCTGTCGCCGCAGCGAGGGAAGCACTCGGCGCCGACCCGCGCGTCACGGTGGCGCACGCGCCGTTCTCCCGGCTCGCGGACCTGGTGGCATCGGCCGGCCGGCCGGCCGACGGCATCCTGCTCGACCTCGGCGTTTCCTCGCCGCAACTCGACGACGCGGCGCGCGGCTTCAGCTTCATGCGCGACGGACCGCTCGACATGCGCATGGATCCCGGCAGCGGCGACAGCGCCGCGACGTGGCTCGCGCAGGCGGACGAGCGGGAGATCGCCGCGGTGATCTGGCGTTACGGGGAAGACCGCCATGGACGCCGCATCGCCCGCGCCGTGGTGGCCGCGCGCGCGGCGGCACCGCTCACGACCACCGGCAGGCTGGCCGAGGTCGTGGCGCGCGCCGTGCCCGGACGCGAGCCGGGCAAGCATCCGGCCACGCGCACGTTCCAGGCCCTGCGCATCCACGTGAACCGCGAACTCGAGGAGCTCGAGAGCGTGCTGCCGCAGGCGGTGGACGCGCTGGCGCCCGGCGGGCGCCTGGTGGTGATCAGCTTCCATTCGCTCGAGGACCGGCTCGTGAAGCGCTTCCTGCGCCGGGCGTCGCACGACGACCCGGCCTGGGCCGGGCTGCCGCAGGTACCGCCGGCCGCGCGCGCGCGCCTGCGCCTGGTCGGCCGCGCAGTATTCCCGGCGGCGCAGGAAAAGGCGCGCAATCCGCGCGCGCGCAGCGCCGTGCTGCGTGCCGCCGAAAAGCGGGTGAACCCATGAGGCCGGGCCGGGGCATGCTGCTCGTGGTGCCGGTGCTGTGGTTGCTGGTGTTCGCCTCGGCGGTGGGCGTCGTGCTGGTGCGGCACGAGGCGCGAACGCTGTTCACCGAGCTCGAGCGGCTGTCGGCGGAGCGCGACCGGCTGAACATCGAGTGGAGCCAGCTGCAGCTCGAGCAGAGCGCCTGGTCCAACCACGGCTTTGTCGAGCGTGTCGCGAGCGAGCGGCTCGACATGACGCTGCCGCAGCCCGCCGACATCAGGATCGTCGCGCCATGAGGCGCGCGCCGGGCAATGGCGAATTCGAGGCGGGCCGCTTCCGCCTGCGTGTGCGCATCGTCGTCGGCCTGCTGGCGCTGACCGCCTGCGGACTGCTGGTGCGCGCCGTGCAACTGCAGGTGCTGGACCGCCAGTTCCTGGTCCAGGAGGGCGACAAGCGCACGCTGCGCGAGGCGACGATGCCCGCCCACCGCGGCATGATCGTGGACCGCTTCGGCGAGCCGCTCGCGGCCAGCTCGCCGGTCGACACCGTGTGGGTGAACCCGAAGGTGCTGGCGCAGGCGCCGGACGACATCGCGCGGCTCGCCAGGGCGCTGAAACGCGACCCGCAGTGGCTGGCGCAGCGCGTCACCAGCAACCTCGACCGCCAGTTCCTGTACGTCGCGCGCCACATGGACCCGGTGGATTCCGCGCGCGTCAAGAGCCTCGGCATCGCCGGGGTCGAGCTCATGCGCGAGTACAAGCGCTACTACCCGAACGGCGAGGTGACCGGCCACGTGCTCGGCTTCACCAACCTCGACGAGGACGGACAGGAGGGCCTCGAGCTCGCCTACAACAAGTCGCTGGCCGGGATCGACGGCCTCAAGCGCGTGATCAAGGATGCGCGCGGCCGCGTGGTCGGCAACGTCGAGAGCATCCGTGCGCCGCGGCCGGGCGAAGACCTGGTGACCAGCATCGACCTGCGCCTGCAGTACCTCGCGTACCGCGAGCTGAAGGCCGCGGTGCGCGAGCACAACGCGCTGGCCGGCTCGGTGATCGTGCTCGACGTGCACACCGGCGAAGTGCTGGCGATGGTCAACCAGCCGTCGTTCAACGCCAACGACCGCTCGCAGTACGAGGTGGCGCGCTACCGCAACCGCGCCGTCACCGACATCATCGAGCCGGGCTCGAGCATCAAGCCCTTCATCCTGGCGGCGGCCCTCGAGTCCGGCCGCTACCGCGCGGACGCCGTGGTCGACACCGCGCCCGGTTCGTTCCGCGTGGGCAACAAGACGATCCAGGACAAGCACAACCTGGGCGCGGCGTCGCTGACCACGATCCTGGCGCGTTCGAGCAACGTGGGCATGGCGAAGATCGCCCTGTCGCTGGAGCCGGCGCAGATGCACCGCACGCTGACCGGCCTCGGCTTCGGCGAGGTCACGGCCAGCGGATTTCCCGGCGAGTCCGCCGGCCTGCTCAGCAACGCATCGCACTGGCGGCCGATCGGCATGGCGACCATGGCCTATGGCTACGGCCTGTCGGTGACCCCGCTGCAGCTGGCGGAGGCCTACGCAACGGTCGGGTCGTTCGGCCTGCGCCGTCCGGTCACGTTCAAGCGCGTGGACGGCCCGGTGCCCGGCACGCGCGCGCTGTCGGAGAAGGTGTCGCGCGACGTGCTCGGCCTGCTGGAGGGTGTGATCGGGCCGTCCGGGACCGGCGCCAAGGCGGCCGTGCCCGGTTACCGCGTCGCGGGCAAGACCGGCACCGCGTGGAAGGCCGTGGGCGGCGGTTACTCGCAGAACCGGTACACGGCGGCGTTCGCCGGCGTCGTGCCGGCGACGCGCCCGCGACTGGCGGCGCTGGTGCTGATCGACGAGCCTGGCGGCTCGCTGTTCTACGGCGGCGACGTCGCGGCGCCGGTGTTCGCCGCGGTCATGTCCGGTGCGCTGCGCCTGCTGGGCGTGGCGCCCGACGACCTGTCGCAGGTCGAGCCGGCCACCGTCGTGCAGGCGACGCCATGAATGCCGCCGCCGCCCGCGCCGTGCTGCTCGACCGCCTGCTGCAGGGGATCACCGACGCGCCGGCGCTCGGGCTCGCCGGCATCAAGCTCGACGCCCGCGCGATCCTGCCCGGCGACGCGTTCGTCGCGCTGCAGGGCCAGCACGCGCATGGCCTGCAGTTCGTGGGCCAGGCGCTGACGCGTGGCGCCCGCGCGGTGCTGTTCGATCCCGGTGAAGCCGCCGCCCCCGACCTGCCGCCGGGCGTGGTCGCGGTGGCCGTGCCGGCGCTGCGGTCGCGGCTCGGCACGATCGCCGACCGTTGCTACGGCTCGCCCAGCGCGCGGCTGTCGATCGCGGGCGTGACCGGCACCAACGGCAAGACCACCTGCGCCTGGCTGCTGGCCGAGGCGGGCTCGCGGCTGGGCCCGCGCACCGCGTACCTCGGCACGCTGGGCGCCGGGTTTCCGCCTGCCCTCGCGGCGGTGAGCCATACCACGCCGGATGCACCAGGCCTGCATGCAGCGCTGGCCGAGCTCGAGTCCGATGACGCGTCGCGCGTGGCGATGGAAGTGTCCTCGCATGCCCTCCACCAGGACCGCCTCGCGGGTGCGCGCCTGCACATCGCGGCGTTCACCAACCTGACCCGCGACCACCTCGACTATCACGTCACGATGGAGGACTACGCGGCGGCCAAGCGCCGCATCTTCGACGTGACGGGCGTCAGCCACGCGGTCATCAACGTGAGCGATGCGACGGGCCGCGACTTCGCGGCCAGCCTGCCCGGCTCCATCGCGCTGACGGCGGTCAGCATCGGGGCGGCGCCGGACATGACGGCGGCCCGGCGGCTGCACGTGCAGTCGATCGAGGCAAGCGACGCCGGCCTCGCGCTGACCGTCGCGGGCAGCTTCGGCGAGCGACGGCTGCGCTCGCCGCTGGTGGCGGCCTTCAATGCCGAGAACCTGGCCGTCGTGCTGGGCGTGCTGCTGGCCTGGGGACACGCCCCGGACGAGGCCATCGCGGCGCTCGAGGCGGCCGGCCCGCCGCCGGGGCGCATGGAAGGTTTTCGCGCCGCCAGCGGTGCGCTGGCCGTGGTGGACTACGCGCACTCGCCCGACGCGCTGGCCAAGGTGCTGCAGGCTGCGCGGCGCCACGCGCGCGGCCGGCTACGCGTCGTCTTCGGTTGCGGCGGCGACCGCGATCCGGGCAAGCGCGCGCTGATGGGCGACGTCGCGGAGCGGCTGGCCGACGAGGTGTTCGTCACCGACGACAACCCGCGCCACGAGGATCCCGAGCGCATCGTCGCCATGATCCTGGGCGGCATGCGCGCGCCGGACCGCGCCGTGGTGATCCGCGATCGCGGCGCGGCGATCGAGGCAGCCCTGGCGGGCGCCGGGCAGGGCGACGTGGTCGTGATCGCCGGCAAGGGCCACGAGACGCAACAGCTCGTCGCGGGCGCGGCCCGCGAGTTCAGCGACCGCGACTGCGTGGTCCGCCTCGCGGGGGCGTCGTCGTGAAGCGCACCCTGGCATTCTTCGCCGCCGCCGCCGCCGGGCGGCTGGTGGGCACCGACCGGGAATTCCTGGCGGTGTCGACCGACTCGCGCACGCTCGCCGCGGGCGACCTGTTCGTGGCGCTGCAGGGCGAGCGCTTCGATGGGCACGACTACGCCGCCGCCGCCGCGGCGCGGGGCGCCTGCGCGGTGGTCGTCTCGCGCGAGCTGGCGGTGGACATCCCGCAGGTCGTCGTGGCGGACACGCTGGCGGCGCTCGGCGCCGCGGCGGGCGCATGGCGCGGGCAGTTCGCGCTGCCGCTGGTCGGCGTGGGCGGCAGCAACGGCAAGACCACCACCAAGGAACTGCTCGCGGCGATCCTGCGCTGCGCGGGGACGGTGCTGGCCACGCAGGGCAACCTCAACAACCACATCGGCGTGCCGCTGACGCTGTTCCGGCTGACGCGCGACCACCGCGCGGCGGTCGTCGAGATGGGCGCCAACCATGCCGGCGAGATCGCCGCGCTGGCCGCGCTGGCGCGACCGACGGTCGGGCTGGTGACCAACGCGGGCGCCGAGCACCTGGAGGGATTCGGCAGCCTCGACGGCGTCGCGCGCGCCGAGGGCGAGATGTTCGCGGGTCTCGGCGGCGGTGCGACGGCCGTGATCAACGCCGACGACGACTTCCACGGGCTGTGGCGCACGCTGTCGAAAGCGGGACGCACCGTCAGCTTCGGCCTCGGCGAGACCGCCGACTTCCGCGCGCGGCCCGTGTCCTTCGGCATCGCGGACGGCGCCTGGCTCTCGCGCTTCGAACTCGACTGCCCGGCCGGGCACGCCGTCATCCGGCTGGCATTGCCGGGCCGCCACAACGTGCTGAACGCGGCGGCCGCGGCCGCAGCCGCCTGGGCCTGCGGAGCCGTGCTGGACGACATCGTGACCGGGCTCGGCGAGGTGCGGCCGGTCGCCGGCCGCCTCGAGCTCAAGCGGCTGCCCGGCGGCGCCTGGCTGGTCGACGACACCTACAACGCCAACCCGAGCTCGGCGCTGGCCGGCCTCGACGTGCTGGCCGAACTCGGCGGCGAGCGCTGGCTGGTGCTGGGCGAAATGGCCGAGCTGGGACAGCACGCTGCGGCCGCGCATGCCGAGGTCGCGCACGTCGCGCGCCGCAGCGGCGTCTCGACGCTGTATGCGCTCGGCGCCGCGACGCGGCCCACGGTCGAGGCCTTCGGCGCCGGGGGGCGCTGGTTCGCCGACGCGGGTGCGCTGACGGCCGCGCTGGCCGGCGCGGCACCGGCCGGCGCGACGGTGCTGGTCAAGGGATCGCGGGTCAACCGCCTGGAGCGGGTGGTCGAGGCGCTGGTCGCGCCGCGGGCCGCCGCCGCCAACGGTCACTGAGGTCGCCAGCATGCTGTTCGAACTGTTCGACTGGTTGTCAGACTTCTACGGCGGGTTCCGCGTCTTCGGCTACCTGACCTTCCGCGCGATCCTCGCGGCATTGACCTCGCTGGCCATCGCGCTGCTGGTCGGGCCGTGGATGATCCGCAGGCTGGTGGCGAACCAGATCGGCCAGGTGGTTCGCGACGACGGGCCGCAGACCCATCTCGGCAAGACCGGCACGCCGACCATGGGCGGCGCGCTGATCCTCGTCTCGATCGCGGCGGGCACCCTGCTGTGGGCCGACCTCGGCAACCGCTTCGTGTGGATCGTGCTGGCCGTGACCAGCGCCTTCGGGCTGATCGGCTTCTACGACGACTACCTGAAGCTCGTCGTGCGGAATCCGCGCGGCCTGCCGGCCCGCTGGAAGTACCTGTGGCAGTCGCTGGCGGGGCTGGGCGCGGCGCTGGCGCTATGGTTCACGGCGCAGGGACCGGCGGAGACCGCCCTGTACGTGCCGTTCTTCAAGAACGTGGCCGTGCCGATGGGCATGCTGGCGTTCGTCGGCTTCACCTACCTGGTGATCGTGGGCGCGAGCAACGCGGTCAACCTCACCGACGGCCTGGATGGCCTCGCCATCATGCCCTGCGTCATGGTGGCCGGCGCGCTGGGCGTGTTCGCCTACGTCACCGGCAACGTCAACTTCGCGGCCTACCTGCAGATTCCGTACGTGCCGGGCGTCGGCGAAATGCTCGTGTTCCTCGCGACGCTGGTCGGCGCCGGCCTCGGCTTCCTGTGGTTCAACACCTACCCGGCGCAGGTCTTCATGGGCGACATCGGCGCGCTGGCGCTGGGCGCCGCGCTGGGCGTGGTGTCCGTCGTCGTGCGCCAGGAAATCGTGCTCGCGATCATGGGCGGCATCTTCGTCATGGAGACGGTGTCGGTCATGGTGCAGGTGGCGTCGTTCCGGCTGCGCGGCAAGCGGATCTTCCGCATGGCGCCGATCCACCACCACTACGAACTGAAGGGCTGGGCGGAGCCCAAGGTGATCGTGCGCTTCTGGATCATCTCCTTCGTGCTGGTCCTCATCGGCCTGGCCACCCTGAAGATCCGCTGATGAACACCACGCACACCGGTCGCCGCGCGGAACCCGGACGGAACCCGGTCAGCCTGATCGTGGGCCTGGGCCGCACCGGCGTGTCCTGTGCGCGGCACCTGGCGGCGCGCGGCCATGAGTTGCGCGTGACGGATTCGCGGCGCGAGCCGCCGGGCCTGGCGGAACTGTCCGGCATCGCGCCCGGCGCACGGCTCGCGCTGGGCGGGTTCGAGGAGGCGCTGCTCGACGGCGCCGACCAGGTCGTGGTATCGCCGGGCGTGTCGCTGCGCGAGCCGCTCCTGTGCGCCGCCCTGGCGCGCGGCCTCGACGTCGTCGGCGACATCGAGCTGTTCGCCCGCGAGGCCGGCGGCCGCACGGTCGCGATCACCGGCACCAACGGCAAGAGCACCGTCACCTCGCTGCTCGGCCACATGGCCGCCACGGCCGGCGTCAACGTGCGCGTGGGCGGCAATCTCGGCGAACCGGCGCTCGACCTGCTGGCGGGCGAGCCGGCCGACCTGTACGTGCTGGAGCTGTCGAGCTTCCAGCTCGAGACGACGCGCTCGCTGCAGCTCGAGGCGGCGACCGTGCTGAACCTCACGCCCGACCACATGGACCGCTACGCCGACCTGGCCGAGTACGGCGCCGCCAAGGCGCGCATCTTCGACCAGTGCCCGGTCGCCGTGGTCAACCTCGACGATGAACTGGTCTGCCGGATGCCACGCCCGGGCCAGCGCGTGACCGGCTTCAGCATCGTGCGCAGCGATGCGGACTATGCGTTGCTCGACCAGTCGGGTGCGACGTGGCTGGCGGCGGCGGGCGAGCCGTTGCTGCCGACCGCGGAACTGCAGATCGCCGGCCGCCACAACGCGGCCAATGCGCTGGCCGCGCTGGCGCTGGCCGACGCCTGCGGGCTGCCGCGCGCCGCCGTACTGGAAGCCCTGCGCACCTTCGCGGGGCTTGCGCACCGCATGAACGTGGTGGCGGACCGCGACGGCGTACGCTGGATCAACGACTCCAAGGCCACCAATGTCGGCTCGACGCTGGCGGCGGTCGCCGGCCTGCCCGGGCCGCTGCTGCTGATCGCCGGCGGCGACGGCAAGGGCCAGGACTTCGCGCCGCTGGCCGGCGCGCTGCGCGGCAAGGTCCGTTGCTGCGTGCTGATCGGCCGCGACGCCGGCCGGGTGGCCGCGGCGCTCGAGGGGGTCTGCGCCCTCGAATACGCCCGCTCGCTCGAGGCAGCGGTGGCCGTGGCGCGCGGCCTCGCGCGGGCGGGCGACACCGTCCTGCTGTCACCCGCCTGTGCGAGCCTCGACATGTTCCGCGACTATACGCATCGCGGCGAGGTGTTCCGGGATGCCGTGCTGGGAGCCGGCCCGTGATCGGCGCCAGCGCGGAACTCGCCTACTCACGCTCGGCGGGCCGCCAGCCGCGCCTGTCGCTGGACCCGGTGCTGGTCGCGGCCACGCTGGGCCTGCTGCTGCTCGGGCTGGTGATGATGACGTCGGCGTCGGTGACGCTGGCCGAACGCCAGGCCGGCGACCCGCTGTTCTTCCTCGAGCGGCAACTGCTGTCCGCCGTGCTGGGACTGCTGTGCGCCGCGGCGCTGCTGGCGGTGCCCATGTCGCTGTGGGAGAAGGCGGCGCCGCTGCTGCTGGCGGTCTCCTTCGGACTGCTGCTGCTGGTGCT
Source organism: uncultured Gammaproteobacteria bacterium (assembly GCA_963695155.1). GTDB lineage: Bacteria > Pseudomonadota > Gammaproteobacteria > Steroidobacterales > Steroidobacteraceae > SG8-30. Next base: position 372,864 of record CAVOGD010000007.1, on the reverse strand, counting down.
GCTGCCCTGGGTGGGGCACGAGGTGAACGGCAGTCGCCGCTGGCTGCGCATCGGCCCGCTCAACTTCCAGCCGTCGGAGCTGGCGCGGGTCGCGCTGCTCGCCTACGTGGCGGCCTATGCCGTGCGCCACCAGGGCGAGCTGGCGAGTTCATGGCAGGGCTTCTTCAAGCCGCTCGCGGTGCTGGGCGCCGCGGCGCTGCTGCTGCTGTTCGAGCCGGACCTCGGCGCCGCCATCGTGCTGCTGGCCACCGGCGTCGCCGTGCTGTTCCTGGCGGGCGCCCGCCTGCGCGACGTGCTCGTCGTGCTGGCGGTCGGCGCCGCCAGCGTGGCGGCGCTGTCCATGCTGTCGGACTACCGGTGGCGGCGGGTCACCGCGTTCCTCGACCCGTGGGCCGACCCGTTCAACAGCGGCTTCCAGCTCACCCAGTCGCTGATCGCGATCGGCCGCGGCGAGTGGTTCGGGGTCGGGCTCGGTTCCAGCGTGCAGAAACTGTTCTACCTGCCCGAGGCCCACACCGACTTCCTGTTCGCGGTGCTGGCCGAGGAACTGGGGATGGTCGGCGTGGTCGGCGTCCTGCTGCTGTTCCTGGTGCTGGTGCTGCGCAGCCTGCGCCTGTCGCGGCTGGCGGCCGAGGCCGGCATGCCGTTCCACGCGTTCATGGCCGCGGCCTTCGGCGTCTGGCTGGGTCTGCAGGCCTTCATCAACGTCGGCGTCAACATGGGCCTGCTGCCGACCAAGGGCCTCACGCTGCCGCTCATGTCCTACGGCCGCTCGAGCCTGCTGGTCACGCTGGCGTGGATCGGCCTGCTCCTGCGCGTGCACCACGAGGTCATGTCATCCGGCCGCGTGCCGCCGGCCAGGGGTGTGCCGTGAGCGGCCCCATCCTGATCATGGCAGGCGGTACGGGCGGTCACGTCTTTCCGGCGCTCGCCGTCGCGCGGCTGCTGCGCAGCGCACAGCGCGAGGTCGTCTGGCTGGGCACGCGGCGCGGCATCGAGGCCCGCCTGGTGCCGGCGGAACCGCTGCCGATCGAGTGGCTCGACGTGGCGGGGCTGCGCGGTCGTGGTGTGGCGAGCTGGCTGGCGGCGCCCTTCCGGCTGGCACGCGCGCTGTGGCAGGCGGTTGCGGTCCTGCGTCGCCGCCGGCCCGTGGTCGTGCTGGGCTGCGGCGGCTTCGTCTCCGGACCCGGCGGCCTGGCGGCCTGGCTCACCCGTACGCCGCTGGTCATCCACGAGCAGAACGCCGTGGCGGGCCTCACCAACCGCTGCCTGGCACACCTGGCGGGCACCGTGGCCGAGGCGTTCCCGGGCAGCTTCCCGCGCCGCCGCCGGGCCGTGACGACCGGCAACCCGGTGCGCCGCGAGATCGCGGCGCTGGCGCCGCCCGCGCAGCGCTTCGCCGCGCGCGGCGGACCGGCGCAGCTGCTGGTGTTCGGCGGCAGCCAGGGCGCCGCCGTGCTCAACCGGGTCGTGCCGCGTGCGGTGGCCCTGATGCCGGCGGGCGAGCGACCGCAGGTCCTGCACCAGAGCGGCGCGGCGGACCGCGACGCCGTCGCGGGCATGTACCTGCAGCTCGGCGTCAGCGCCGACGTGCGCGCCTTCCTCGACGACATGGCCGGTGCCTACGGCTGGGCCGACCTCGCCGTCAGCCGCGCCGGCGCCCTCACGGTGAGCGAACTGGCGGCGGCCGGTCTCGGTGCGGTCATGGTGCCGTATCCGTCCGCGGTGGACGACCACCAGACGCGCAACGCCGGCGTGCTGGTCGCAGCCGGCGCCGCCGTGCTGCTGCCGGAGCGGGAGCTCACGGCCGAGCGGCTCGCGGAAGAGCTGTCGGGACTGCTGGGCGGTGGACGCGCACGGGCGCTGGACATGGCGCGCGCCGCGCGCGGCGTCGCCACCGCCGATGCCGCGGAGCGCGTCGCCGGGTTGTGCCTGGCCGCCGCGGAGGGATCCCCATGAGCGACCGCATGCGCAGCATCCAGCACATCCACTTCGTCGGCATCGGCGGCGCCGGGATGGGCGGCATCGCCGAGGTGCTGCTCAACCTCGGCTACGACGTGCAGGGCTCCGACCTGCGCAGCGGCGCCGTGACGGCGCGGCTCGAGCGGCTCGGTGCGCGCATCCACATCGGTCACGACGCGGCCCACCTTGGCGCCGCCGACGTGGTCGTCGCCTCGACGGCCGTGCCTGCGGACAACCCCGAACTGGCGGCCGCGCGCGAGGCACGCCTGCCCGTCGTTCAGCGGGCCGAGATGCTGGCCGAGCTGATGCGCTTCCGGCAGGGCATCGCCGTCGCGGGCACGCACGGCAAGACCACCACGACCAGCCTGGTGGCCAGCCTGCTGGCGGCCGGCGGGCTGGATCCGACCTTCGTCATCGGCGGCCAGCTCAAGAGCGCGGAGTCGAACGCGCGGCTCGGCGCGGGGCGCTACCTGGTGGCGGAAGCCGACGAGAGCGACGCGTCGTTCCTGCACCTGCAGCCGGTCATCGCGGTCGTCACCAACATCGACCACGACCACCTCGCCACGCATGGCGGCGACTTCGGCAAGCTGCGGCACAGCTTCGTCGAGTTCCTGCACAACCTGCCGTTCTGGGGCCTGGCGGTGCTGTGCGCCGACGACGAGAACCTGCGCGAGATCCTGCCGCAGGTGGCGCGGCCGGTGCGCACCTACGGACTGTCGGACGGGGCCGACCTGCGTGCGGTGGGGCTCGGCGCGGCGGGCTTCGGCTCGCGCTTCGACCTGCTGCGCGCCGGCCACGAGCCGCTGCGCGTGACCGTCAACCTGCCCGGCGACCACAACGTGCGCAACGCGCTGGCCGCCATCGCGGTGGCCAGCGAGCTGGGGGTCGCCGACGCGACGATCCAGCAGGCGCTGGCCGATTTCCAGGGCATCGGCCGGCGTCTGGAGCGGCTGGGCGCCGTGCGGACCGCTACCGGGACCGTGGAACTGGTGGACGACTACGCCCACCACCCGACCGAGATCGCGGCGACGCTGCAGGCGCTGCGCCAGGCCTGGCCCGGGCGCCGCGTCGTGCTGGCCTTCCAGCCGCACCGCTACAGCCGCACCCACGACCTGCTGGACGACTTCGGCCAGGTGCTGAGCGACGCGGACGTGCTCCTGGTGACCGAGGTGTACGCGGCCGGCGAGGCCGCGGTCGCGAACGCCGACGGCCGCGCCGTGTGCCGCGCGGTGCGCTCGCGCGGACGGGTCGAACCGGTGTTCGTCGAGAACGTGCAGGCGCTGGCCGGGGCGCTGCTGGACGTCCTCGCGGAGGGCGACGTCGTCGTCACCATGGGCGCCGGCAGCATCGGCGCGGTGGCCCACGAGTTGCCGGCGCAGCTGGCGGCGGGAGGTGCCGCGTGACCCGCGTCGTCGTCGCCGCCGAATTCGCTGAGCGCGTGCTGCGCGACGAACCCATGTCGCGCCACACCACCTGGCACGTGGGCGGGCCCGCGGACGTGTGGTTCGCGCCGGCCAGCGGCGACGAGCTCGCGGCATTCCTGCGCGGCCTCGCCGCCGACGTGCCGGTCACCTTCGTCGGGCTCGGCAGCAACCTGCTGGTGCGCGACGGGGGCATCCGTGGCGCCGTCGTGTGCCTGCACGGCGGCCTCAACTCGCTGGAGCGGCTCGACGACACCCGCGTGCGCGCGGAGGCGGGCGTGCCCTGCGCGCGCCTCGGCCGGCGCTGCGTCAAGTGGGGCCTCGGCCCGGCCAGTTTCTTCGCCGGCATTCCCGGTTCGCTGGGCGGTGCACTCGCCATGAACGCCGGCGCCTGGGGCGGCGAGACCTGGCCGCGCGTGCTCGAGGTCGAGACGGTCGACCGCGGCGGCACGCTGCGGCACCGCGCCGCCACCGAGTATGCCTGGGCCTACCGCAGCGTCACGCCGCCGGCGCCCGGCGAGTGGTTCGTCGCCGCCACGCTCGGTTTCGAGCACGACCCGTCGGCCAGCATGGACTCGATCAAGACGCTGCTGGAGCGCCGCGTCGCCAGCCAGCCGATCGGCGAGTGGAGTTGCGGCTCGGTGTTTACCAATCCGCCGGGCGACCATGCGGCGCGACTGATCGAGGCGGCCGGCCTCAAGGGCTTCGCGATCGGCGATGCCGCGGTCTCGACCAAGCACGCGAACTTCATCGTCAACCGCGGCCAGGCCCGGGCCGCCGACCTGGAGGGCGTGATCCGCCACGTGCAGGACACGGTGCAGCGGGTGCACGGCGTGCGCCTGAAGCCCGAAGTGCGGGTCCTGGGAGAAGCCGCATGAGCCTGCTGAGGAATACGGGCGTCGAATTCCGCCGCATCCGCGAGCCGGGCCAGTTCGGCAAGGTCGCGGTGCTGTTCGGCGGCCGCTCGAGCGAGCGCGAAGTGTCGCTGATGAGCGGCCGGGCGGTGCTCGCGGGACTGCTGCGGCGCGGCGTGGACGCGCATGCCTTCGATCCGGCGGAGCGGCCGCTCGCCGCGCTGCCGGCGGAGGGCCACGACCGCGCGTGGATCGCGCTGCACGGCCCGGGCGGCGAGGACGGCGCGGTACAGGGCGCGCTCGAGTGGCTGGGCGTGCCTTACACCGGCAGCGGCGTGCTCGGCTCGGCGATCGGCATGGACAAGCTGCGCAGCAAGCAGCTGGCGCTGGCCGGCGGGCTGGCCACGCCGCCGTTCCGGGTGCTGCGCGGTGCCGACGACTGCCAGCGCGCGGTGGAGGAACTGGGCCTGCCGCTCGCGGTCAAGCCGGCCACCCAGGGCTCCAGCGTCGGCATGTCCAGGGTCGAGCGGGCCGAGGACCTCGCGGCGGCCTGGCGCAGCGCCTCCACGCTGGATCCGGTCGTGATCGCCGAACCGTGGATCAGCGGCCGGGAGCTGACCGTCGCGCTGTTGCAGGGCGAGGCGCTGCCGGCCATCCGCATCGAGACCCCGCGCGCCTTCTACGACTACCAGGCCAAGTACCTGGCCGACGACACGCGCTACCACATTCCCTGCGGGCTCGACGCCGCGGCCGAGGACGGCCTGCGGCAGGCCGCGCTGGCGGCGTTCCAGGTGACCGGCGCGCAGGGCTGGGGACGCGCCGACTACATGGTGGGCGAGGACGGCGTGCCGCAACTGCTCGAGATCAACACGGTGCCGGGCATGACCGACCACAGCCTGGTGCCGATGGCGGCCCGCGCGGCCGGCATCGACTTCGACGAACTGGTGTGGCGCGTGCTCGAGACGAGTTTCGCGCGAGACAGGGCATGAGGATGCGACCCGCATGACGCTGCTGCGCAAGCGCAACCGGCACAAGGTCCCGGCGGGGCGGTGGCTCACGCTGCCCGCGCTGAACTGGCCGCACGTCGCCCGCGGCGCGGCGGCGGTCATCGCGCTCGTGTCGCTGGTCTGGCTGCTGGCGGCCGGGCTCGACCAGCCGATCGACCGGGTGCGGCTGGCCGGTACGTTCCAGCGCGTCTCGGCCGTCGAGGTCGAGCAGGTCGTCGGCGGCGCGCTGCGCGGCGGATTCGTCAGCCTGGATCTCGACGATCTGCGGCGCGCCATCGAGGCGCTGGCCTGGGTGGACCGCGCGCGCGTGCAGCGCCGCTGGCCCGACACCGTCGAGGTCGAGGTGATCGAACAGATCCCGGCCGCGCGCTGGGGCGAGGACGGGCTGCTGAACACGCGCGGCGAACTGTTCGTGAGCGGCGCGCGGCACCCGCCGCCGGAATTGCCGCGGCTCGACGGCCCGCCGGGCAGCGAGGCCGCCGTGGCGCAGCGCTACCTCGCGGTGCAGGGGCGGCTGCTGGAGCAGGGCCTGCGCCTCACGGCGCTGCGCCTGGACCCGCGCGGCGCCTGGGAGATGGACCTCGCGAACGGGGTCACGGTGCGGCTCGGCCGCAGCCAGGTGGACGAGCGCATGGACCGCTTCCTGCGCGTCGCCGCGGAAGTGATCGCCGGCCGCGCGGCCGACATCGCGGACGTGGACATGCGCTATTCGAACGGCTTTTCGATCGGCTGGCGCGCCGGGGCCGGGCCGGAGCAGAACCGGGCCGCCGCCAACCTGCAGAACGAGGACAGAGACACAGATGCCTAAGCGCACGGACCGCAGCCTGATCGTCGGGCTCGACATCGGAACTTCGAAAGTGGTCGCCATGGTCGGCGAACTGCACGCCGACGGCAGCCTCGAGGTCATCGGCCTCGGCTCGCACCCGTCGCGCGGACTGAAGCGGGGCGTCGTCGTGAACATCGACTCGACCGTGCAGTCCATCCAGCGCGCCGTCGAGGAGGCCGAGCTGATGGCGGGCGTGGAGATCCGCTCGGTCTTCACCGGCATCGCGGGCAGCCACATCCGCAGCCTCAATTCGCACGGCATCGTCGCCATCAAGGACAAGGAAGTCACGGCCGGCGACGTGGCGCGCGTGATGGACGCCGCGCAGGCGGTCGCCATCCCGGCCGACCAGAAGATCCTGCACGTGCTGCCGCAGGAATTCATCATCGACGGCCAGGAGGGCATCCGCGAGCCGATCGGCATGTACGGCGTGCGCCTCGAGGCGCGCGTGCACATCGTCACCGGCGCCGACAGCGCCGCGCAGAACATCGTCAAGTGCGTGCAGCGCTGCGGCCTCGAGGTCGAGGACATGGTGCTGGTGCAGCTCGCCTCCAGCTTCTCGGTGCTGACCGACGACGAGAAGGACCTGGGCGCCTGCCTCATCGACGTGGGCGGCGGCACCACCGACATCGCGGTGTTTTCCGGCGGCGCGATCCGCCACACGGCGGTCATCCCGATCGCGGGCGACCAGGTCACCAACGACATCGCGGTCTCGATGCGCACGCCGACGCCGTTCGCCGAGGACATCAAGATCCGTTACGCCTGCGCGCTGTCGCAGCTCGCCAACCCCGACGAGACCATCGAGGTGCCCAGCGTGGGCGACCGGCCGCCGCGGCGGCTGGCCCGGCAGACGCTGGCCGAGATCGTCGAGCCCCGCTACGAGGAACTGTTCGCGCTGATCCGCGACGAACTGCGCCGCTCCGGCTTCGAGGAAGCCATCGCGGCCGGCGTCGTGCTGACCGGCGGCAGCGCCAAGATGGAAGGCGTCGTCGAGCTCGCCGAGGAAGTCTTTCACATGCCGGTCCGCCTCGGGGTGCCGCACGGCGTCACCGGCCTGGCGGACGTGGTGCGCAACCCCATCCACGCGACCGGCACGGGGCTGCTGCTGTACGGCCGCGCGAATGCGGTGCAGCCGCTGCCGCGCGTGGCGGGCGAGGGGATGAAGACGGTTGCCGAACGGATGAAGTCCTGGTTCCAGGGCTATTTCTGATTGAGGCCGGGCCCGTGGCCCGGGGGGAAGAAGGTCAAACCAGCGGAGGAGACGACCAGATGTTTGAACTCATGGATACATACAGCCAGAGCGCTGTCATCAAGGTGCTCGGGGTAGGCGGGGGCGGCGGCAACGCCGTCTCCCACATGGCCCAGTGCGGCATAGAAGGCGTGGACTTCGTGTGCGTCAACACCGACGCGCAGGCGCTGAAGCACTCCAAGGTCAAGGCGACGCTGCAGATCGGCTGCAACATCACCAAGGGGCTCGGCGCGGGCTCGGACCCGGACGTGGGGCGCCAGGCCGCGATGGAAGACCGCGACCGGATCATCGAGCTGATCGAGGGCTGCGACATGCTGTTCATCACCGCCGGCATGGGCGGCGGCACCGGCACCGGCGCGGCGCCGGTCGTGGCGCAGGTCGCCAAGGAGCTCGGCATCCTGACCGTGGCCGTGGTCACGCGCCCGTTCAAGATGGAAGGCAGCAAGCGCAACGCGATTGCCGACAACGGCATCGTCGAGCTGTCCCGCTACGTGGACTCGCTGATCACGATCCCGAACCAGAAGCTGCTCAGCGTGCTGGGACCCGCCACCACGCTGCTCGACGCGTTCCGGCGCGCCAACGAGGTGCTGCAGGGCGCGGTGCAGGGCATCGCCGAGCTGATCACCCGGCCGGGGCTCATCAACGTCGACTTCGCCGACGTGCGCACCGTGATGTCGGAGACCGGCGTGGCCATGATGGGCACCGGCTTCGGCAGCGGCGAGGGACGCGCGCGCGCCGCGGCCGAGATGGCGGTATCGAGCCCGCTGCTCGAGGAGATCAACCTGGCCGGCGCGCAGGGCATCCTGGTCAACGTCACGGCGGGCCTCGACCTGGCCATCGGCGAGTTCGAGGAAGTCGGCACGACGGTCAAGCAGTTCGCGGCCGACGACGCGACGGTCGTGGTCGGCACGGTCATCGATCCGGAGATGGACGGCGAGCTGCGCGTGACGGTCGTGGCGACCGGGCTCAACAGCCCGCAGGCGCGGGTGGAAGCGCCGCCCGCGGCGCTGGCCGCGCACGGGCGGGATAGCCGCCGCAAGTCAGGCATGACGCTGGTCAACGGGCGCAACGGCGGCGCCGGGACCACCGACTACGCCAGGTTCGAGACGCCGGCGGCGTCCCGCCAGCAGCGGCGGGCGGTCGGCGACGGGCTGCGCGCCGGCCCGCAGGACGAGGATGTGCTCGACATCCCGGCGTTCCTGCGCCGGCAGGCGGACTGAGCCGTGGACCGTCGCGAGCAGGGCGGTGACGGCCTGCGTTTTGCCCGGGCGCGGCTGCGCGCCCTGCGCAACGCGCAGGGGCGGCGGGGCGTCGCCCCGCACGGCTCCACCGCGCCCCCGCGCGCCCCCGCGGGACAGGGATGATGCACGCCCCTCACGGCGCCGTGGCCGGCCTCTCCTCCGCTGGCCGGCGGCGGTGCCGCTGGGGGGCGTGTGCTATCCTGCGCGGTCAATACTGGCCGGCATCCGTCATGCCGGCGCGGGACCCATGCCCGTCCGGCACCCGAGGCTAGATGTTGAAGCAGCGCACGCTCAAGAACCCGATCCGCGCGAGCGGTGTCGGCCTGCATACGGGCAAGAAGGTGCTGCTGGTGCTGCGCCCGGCGCCCCCCAACGTCGGCATCGTGTTCCGCCGCACCGACCTGGGCGCGCCCGTGGACATCCCGGCGCGCGCCACCAACGTCACCGAGACCACCCTGGGCACGACGCTCGGGCAAGGCGACGCGCGCGTCTCGACGGTCGAGCACCTGCTGTCGGCGCTGGCCGGCCTGGGCGTGGACAACGCCTTCGTCGAGCTGTCGGCGCCCGAGGTGCCGATCATGGACGGCAGCGCGGGCCCCTTCGTGTTCCTGATCCAGTCGGCGGGCATCGAGGAGCAGTCGGCCGCCAAGCGCTTCGTGCGCATCCGCCGGCCCGTCGAGGTGCGCGACGGCGACAAGTGGGCGCGCTTCGATCCGCACGAGGGCTTCCGCGTCAACTTCGAGATCGAGTTCGAGCACCCGATCTTCCGCCGCCACGGGCAGCGGGCGACGATGGACTTCTCCACCACCGCATTCCTGCGCGAGATCAGCCGCGCGCGCACCTTCGGCTTCGTGCGCGACCTCGAGTACCTGCGCTCGCGCAACCTGGCGCTGGGCGGCACGATGGACAACGCCATCGTGCTGGACGACTACCGGGTGCTGAACGAGGACGGGCTGCGCTACGAGGACGAGTTCGTCAAGCACAAGATCCTCGACGCGATCGGCGACCTGTACCTGCTGGGGCACAGCCTGATCGGCGAGTTCAGCGGCTACAAGTCCGGCCATGCCCTCAACAACCGCCTGCTGCGCGTGTTGCTGGCCGATGCCGCGGCCTGGGAGGAAGTGACCTTCGAGGGCCCCGCCCTGGCCCCGATCTCCTACGTCGAGGCGGTCGCCCCGGCATAGCGAGCGGTGCCCGCGCGCCGGACCCGGCGCGGGTTCAGGGGCGCACCGACGGACCGGCCGGCCGCACCCTGATGGCCACCCGCTGCAGTTCCACCCCCAGCCGCCGCGCGACCTGCTCGCGCAGGCCGGGCGCGTGGTAGCGCACCCGGGTCGCCCAGGCCGCCGAGGTGACCAGCACCGTCAGGGTCCCGGCACGCGTCGAGGCGCCCCACACTTCGCGTGCCAGCTCCTGCGACAGTTCCGCGCGGACGGCCTGCAGGGCCTCTTCGGCATCGCTCGAGCCCCGGCGCAGGCGTTCCAGTAACCCCTGACCTTTGTGCAGCAACTCACTGACTGCTGTCGGTTTTTTACTTTGCAAGCCTGCGTCTCCACGTGCGGGACTGATAAAAGTGCTTGAGTTTAAAGGGTATTTTTGGCATTTTGCCGCCCGCCGCCGGCCGAGTCCGGTGGGAATGTCGTGCGCCAGGATGGTGCACGCCGCTTCCCCGCAGACTCGTCGAACGAGAGGTTAATGCAAACCGCCGGCACGCGTCTGTACGGGGACCGGGTATGCGCCGCCGCTGGCAGCGGGCGGTCGATGAACTGAACGAATCTTGAGGGCCTTCTCATGGGCTTTGACTGGCGTGCACGACTCGGTCGCCTGCCCCGGCTGGAATTAAGACAACCCCGCGTGCTGGCCACCCTGGCCATCGCGATGCTGGTCGTGGCCGGCGGCGGCTTCCTGCTAGGCGCGCTGGCGGGTGCCGATGCAGGCCGAACGCTCGGCCGCCGCTAACATCCGCGACTGGGGCGCCCAGCTGGTCAGGCAGCGCCAGGCGGTCGCCACGACCCGTGCCCTGGTCGGCGAGCAGGTCGGTGCCCTGGCCACGCGGGTGGGCCAGATGCACGCCCGCCTCATGCGCCTCGACGCGCTGGGCAAGCGCCTGACCGAGGCTGCCGATCTCGACCGCGGCGAATTCGACTTCGACACGGTCCCGGCAGTCGGCGGGCCGTCGGCGGGCGCGGGCGCGGGCCAGGACGGCGCCGGCCCGGACCTGCCCGGCATGGAGGCCATGCTGGACACGCTGAGCGCAACGATCGACGACCGCAGCCGGCAGCTCGAGGCGCTGGAAACGCTGATCCTGTCACGGGAACTGGCCCGCCAGATCGTGCCGGGCGGCCGCCCGGTCGAGTCGGGCTACATGAGTTCGCGTTACGGCACCCGCCCCGACCCGTTCACCGGCCGGACCGCCTTCCATGCGGGCATCGACTTCGCGGGCGCGCCGGGCACGCGCGTGCTGGTGGTGGCCGACGGCGTGGTGAGCTTTGCCGGACGGGACCGCCATTACGGCAAGCTCGTCGAGATCACCCACGGCAACGGCTACCTGACCCGCTACGCGCACAACTCGACGCTGCTGGTCAAGCCGGGGCAGACGGTGCGGCGTGGCGACGCGCTGGCCCTGATGGGCTCGACGGGGCGTTCCACCGGCACCCACCTGCACTTCGAGGTGCTGCGCGACGGCCGCCACGTCAATCCGATGTCTTTCGTCCGCCGCTGACCGCCCACCGACCCGGTACGCTTTGGACGCCGAAGCCCGTACAATGATGGGCTTTTAGCCGGTCTCGCACGCGGATCCCGTGGGTCCCGGCGGCCGGCCCGGAGGGCGCACCGCCTTGTGGAACATCTTCACCAAGATATTCGGCAGCCGTAACCAGCGGCTGCTGCGCGAATACGGCCTCGACGTGGTCAAGGCGAACGCCTTCGAGGCGGGCGTGACAGGGCCTGCCCGACGAGGCGATCCGCGCCAGGACCGACGAGTTCCGCAAGCGGGTCGCGGACGGCGAGACGCTGGACAGCCTGCTGCCGGAGGCCTTCGCGGTCGCCCGCGAGGCGGCGCGCCGCGCGATCGGCCTCAGGCACTTCGACGTGCAGCTGGTCGGCGGCCTGGCGCTGCACCAGGGCAAGATCGCCGAGATGCGCACCGGCGAGGGCAAGACGCTGGTGGCGACGCTGGCGATCTACCTCAACGCGCTGAGCGGCCACGGCTCGCACATCGTCACCGTCAACGAGTACCTGGCGCAGCGCGACGCCGAGTGGATGGGGCCCGTGTACCGGTTCCTGGGCCTGACCGTCGGCGTCATCAAGAGCGGCCAGACGCCGGCCGAGAAGCGCGAGGCGTACGGCTGCGACGTCACCTACGGCACCAACAACGAGTTCGGCTTCGATTACCTGCGCGACAACCTGGCCTTCCGGCTCGAGGACCGCGTGCAGCGCGGCCTGCATTACGCGATCGTCGACGAGGTGGACTCGATCCTGATCGACGAGGCGCGCACGCCGCTGATCATCTCGGGGCCGGCGGAGGAGAGCACCGAGCTGTACCGCAAGATCAACGACCTCGTGCCGCGCTTCGTGGCGCAGGCCGAGGAGGAAGGCGAGGGCGAGTACTGGGCCGACGAGAAGTCGCGCCAGGTCCACCTGTCCGATGCGGGCTTCGAGAAGGCCGAGGCGCTGATGTCCGAGGCCGGCCTGCTGCGGGAGGGCGAGAGCCTGTACGACGCCGGCAGCATCCGGCTCATGCACCACCTGAACGCCGCGCTGCGCGCCCACGCGATGTACCGGCGGGACGTCGAGTACATCGTGCGCAACGGCGAGGTGATCATCGTCGACGAGTTCACCGGGCGCACCATGCCGGGACGACGCTGGTCGGACGGGCTGCACCAGGCGGTCGAGGCCAAGGAGAAGGTGCAGATCCGCGAGGAGAACCAGACCGTCGCGTCCATCACCTTCCAGAACTTCTTCCGCCTGTACCGCAAGCTGGCCGGCATGACCGGCACGGCCGACACCGAGGCCTTCGAGTTCCAGCAGATCTACGGCCTCGAGGTGGTCGTCATCCCGACCCACCAGCCGATGATCCGCCAGGACAATCCGGACCTCGTGTACCTGACCCAGAAGGACAAGTTCGAGGCGGTCCTCGAGGACATCCGCGATTGCCTCAAGCGCGGCCAGCCGGCGCTGGTCGGCACCACGTCGATCGAGACGTCGGAACTGCTGTCGAAGCGGCTCAAGGAGGAGGGGGTCAAGCACCAGGTGCTCAATGCGAAACAGCATGAGCAGGAGGCGCAGGTCATCGCCCAGGCGGGGCGGCCGGGCACGGTCACGATCGCCACCAACATGGCCGGCCGCGGCACCGACATCGTGCTGGGCGGCAACGTCGCCAAGCAGGTCGAGCACGTGCGCGCCGACGCGTCGCTGGCGGACGAGCAGAAGGAGCAGCGGGTCGGCACCCTGCGCAGCGAGTGGCAGCAGCTGCACGACGCGGTGCTCGCGGCCGGCGGGCTGCACATCATCGGCACCGAGCGCCACGAGTCGCGCCGCATAGACAACCAGCTGCGCGGCCGCTCCGGCCGCCAGGGCGACCCGGGCTCGAGCCGCTTCTACATGTCCCTCGAGGACAACCTGATGCGCATCTTCGGCGACCCGCAGCGCACCAAGTCCATGCTGCGTACGGTCGGCATGCGCGAGGGCGAGGTGATCGAGAGCCGCATGCTGACGCGCCAGATCGAGCGCGCGCAGCGCAAGGTCGAGGCGCACAACTTCGACGCGCGCAAGAACCTGCTCGAGTACGACGACGTCGCCAACGACCAGCGCAAGGTGATCTACCAGCAGCGCACGGAGGTCATGTCGGCCGAGGACATCGGCGACGTGATACGCGGCCTGCGCGCCGAGGTCGTCGACGGCATCGTCGCGACCTACGTGCCGCTGCAGAGCGTCGAGGAACAGTGGGACATCGAGGGTCTGCAGCAGGAGATCGAGCGCGCCTTCGGCGTGCCGGCCGCGCTCCGCGAGTGGCTGGCCGCGGACGCCAGCCGCGACAACGCGGCGATCGTGGCGCGGCTGCTCGAGACGATCGAGCCCGTGTACGAGGCGAAGGTGCAGCAGGTCGGCGAGCCGACCATGCGCCACCTGGAACGGGCCGTCATGCTGCAGCAGCTGGACGGCCACTGGCGCGAGCACCTGGCGGCGATGGACTACCTGCGGCAGGGCATCTACCTGCGTGCCTACGCGCAAAAGAACCCGAAGCAGGAATACAAGCGGGAGGCCTTCGAGCTGTTCAGCACGATGCTGGACCGGATCAAGCGCGAGACGGTCGTGACGCTGCAGCGGCTGCAGGTCCGCACCGAGGAGGAAATCGAGGCCGAGCAGCGCGAACGCCATGCCAGGCTGCAGCGCGAGTTGCAGACGGTGCACGCCGCGCCGCCGGCGCTGGGCGAGGGCGAGCAGGCGGAGCCGTCGCCGCCTGTGGCCGGCGAGGCGCCGCCGCCCGCGGCGCCATTCGTGCGCGAGAGCCGCAAGATCGGCCGTAACGAGGCCTGTCCGTGCGGGTCGGGCAAGAAGTACAAGCATTGCCACGGGGCACTGCGCCAGGCGGGTACCTGAGCCAGGGCCGCAGCGCCCGGGCAAAGGAAGGCCATGGCGGACAAGTCTGAGTACCACGTCGCCGCGGGCACCCTGTTCGACGACGACGGGCGCGTGCTGGTGGCGCAGCGGCTGCCCGGCAGCCACATGGCCGGACGCTGGGAATTCCCGGGCGGCAAGCTCAGGCGGGGCGAGCAGCCGCTGGACGGGCTGCGCCGGGAGCTGGCGGAGGAGCTGGGCGTCGAACTGGGCGCCGCCCACCCGCTGATCCGCCTGCACCACGATTACGCCGACCGGCGCGTGCTGCTCGACGTGTGGCGGGTCACCGACTACCGTGGCGAGCCGCGCGGGCTGGACGGCCAGGCGCTGGACTGGGTCGCGCCGGATGCGCTGCCCGACATCAACCTGCTGGCCGCCGACCGGCCGATCACGACGGCCCTGCGCCTGCCCGAGATCGCGCGCGCCGTCACGGGACGGCTGCCACTCGCCCAGGTCACGCCCGATGACGAGCCGGAGACCCTGCTGTGGTCGCCGGGTCCGCGGGACGATGCCAGCGGCGCGGACCGCGACGCGGTCTTCGCTGCGCGGGCCTGCGGCCACCGGGTCATCGTGGTCGGCGAGGGCGCCGCAGCGGCGATGACCGCGGCGGTCACTGGCGCCGATGGCATCCTGCTGACGCAGGCCGGCGAGTCGCTCACCGTGGACCCGCGCGGCGCCTTCCTGGTCGGCGTGCTGTGCGAGTCGCCCGACGCAGCCGTCGAGGCGGCCGCCGCGGGGGCGCACTTCGTGATCGTCAGCCGGCCGCGCCGCCAGACAGCGCACGGCGAGCATTTCGAGGACCTGTGCCGGCGCACCGGCGTTCCATCCTATGTCGGCTGGTACAGCAATGCCTCACCACTGAAAAAACTGCGCGCGCTCGGCGTGTACGGCTGCGCCGTGTCCGGGCCTCGCCCGAGGCAAGCCGCCGGCTGAGCGGTAGACGGCCGCGGCCGCCGGGACTACGGTCCCGCCAGGTGCCGGTCGAAGAAATCCAGGATCGTCTTCCAGCCGTGCCGGCCCGTCGTGCGAAACGACAGCGCCGCGTGCCTGGCGCCCGGGTACGGCATCACCTCGAAGGGCTTGTCGAGTTCCGTGAGACGGTGGATCAGCCGGGTCGAGTGGGTGAACAGGACGTTGTCGTCGGCCATGCCGTGCATCACCAGCAGGCGCCCGCGCAGCCCGCCGGCGTAGGGGAAGACGGACGAGGCCTCGTAGCCCACGGCGTTGTCCTGCGGCCGGCCCAGGTAGCGCTCCGTGTAATGCGTGTCGTACAGGCGCCAGTCGGTGACCGGCGCCCCCGCCACGCCGGCCTGGAACGCGTCCGGCGCCTGGAACATGAGCAGCAGCGCCATGTAGCCGCCGTAGCTCCAGCCGAACACGCCGAGCCGCCCGGGGTCGACCCACGGCAGCGACTTCAGGTACTCGACGCCGCGCAGCTGGTCCTCGACCTCGACGCGACCCAGCCGGCCGGCCAGCACGTCCGCGAAGGCCTGGCCGCGCGCCCCGGAACCGCGGTTGTCCAGCGTGAACACGGCGTAGCCCTGCTGCGCCAGCAGCTGCTCGAACAGGTTGCCGCGCCGGTCGCCCCAGCGCCGCTGCACCTGCTGCACGTCCGGCCCGCCGTAGACCGTCACGATGACCGGGTAAACGTGCGCGGCATCGAAGCCGGCGGGGCGGGTCAGGCGCCAGTGCAGCGGCGTGCCGTCGGCGGCCTCCAGCGTGCCGAACTCCGGCGCCACATGCTGCGCCGCGTAGGGCCA
The DNA here is from genome assembly GCA_963695155.1 of uncultured Gammaproteobacteria bacterium. GTDB lineage: Bacteria > Pseudomonadota > Gammaproteobacteria > Steroidobacterales > Steroidobacteraceae > SG8-30. Next base: position 356,928 of record CAVOGD010000007.1, on the reverse strand, counting down.
GTACGGATGCCGCGCATCGAGCTCATTGGCCGCGAGCGTGGCCAGCTGGCGGCCGTCCGCGCGGTGCAGGGTCGCGGTCGCCGGCCGGCCGGGATCGCTGAAGGTGGTCACGTAGCGCTGCGCGTCGCGGGACATCACCACCGAGTTCCAGCCGTCGCCGCCGGTGAGCTGCGCGGGCGCTTCCGGCGCGCCGGCGTCGAGCGCCACGACGTACAGGTGCCGCTCGAGCGGCGACCTGCGGGTGGCCATGAAGTACAGCCGGCCGCGACGCTCGTCGAGTCCGCGCACGGCGGGCTGGCCGCGGTCCCCCTCGACGTCCCAGTCCCCGGCTGTCAGCGTCCTGAGCAGCGTGCCGTCGTCGCCGTACAGGTACAGGTGCCGGTGCCCGCTGCGCTGCGACGCCCAGACGAACTGCCCGCGTCCCGGCACGAACAGCAGGTCGTCGTGCAGCTCCACCCAGGTTTCGCGGTGCTCGCTGAACAGCAGCCGCGGCGGGCCGCCCGCCGCCGGGTAGCTCAGCAGGTCGAGGCGTTTCTGGTCGCGCGACTGGCGCTGCACCAGCACGCGGTCGCCGGCCGGGAACCAGTGCACGCGCGCCAGGTAGAAGTCGGTGTCCGCGCCGAGGTCCAGCCAGCGCAGGTCGCCGCCGCCGACCTCGACGATGCCGAGCGTCACGGCCGCGTTGGCCGTGCCGGCCGCCGGATAGCGCTGCCGCAAGGCCGTGAAGCCATCGGCCCCGATCTCGAGGCGCTCCCGCTCCTCGACACCCGATTCGTCCACGCGCGCGAAGGCGATGCGCGACTCGTCCGGCGACCACCAGTAGCCCTCGGCGCGGTCCATCTCTTCCTGTGCGATGAACTCGGCGACGCCGTGGCTGACCAGGCCGCCGCCGCCGCTGGTCAGGGCGCGTTCGCGGCCGGAGCCGAGCTCCAGCACGAACAGGTCCTGGTCGCGTACGAAGCTCACGAAGCGGCCCTGCGGCGAGATGCGCGCGTCGGTCTCGTAGGCCCCGGTGTCGGTCAACTGGCGCACGGCGCGCGCGGGCGGCTGCCGCAGGTCGTACCAGTACAGGTCGCCGTTCAGCGGGAACAGCAGCGCGCGGGAGTCGGGCGCCCAGGCGTACTCGACGATGCCGCGCGCCGAGGCGATGCGCGCCCGCTCGCGGCGTGCCTCCTCCTCGGCGGACAGCGCGCGTTCCTGCGGCACCAGGCTGCGCGAGTCGGCCAGCAGGCGGTGCTCGCGGCGCGCCACGTCGTAGGCCCACAGGTCGAAGACGTCCTGGTCGTCGGCGCGGCCGCGCAGGTAGCTGACCAGGCGTCCGTCGGGCGAGAAGCGCACGCTGCCCAGCACGGTGCCGCGCAGGTCCGGCGCCTCGAACAGGCGGTCTACCGTCAGCACCTCGGCGGCGGCCGGCGCCGCGAGGGCCAGGCAGGCAAGCAGGGTCGCGAGGCGCCGGTGCATGTGTCCTCCAGGAGCGGGTGGCGGCGCGTCTGCTAGACTTCGCGGCCGTTGCACGCCTGCGGAGTGTATTCGCCGTGACCTCCAGCATCCACCGCGGCCGCCCGGCGCTGGCCGGCGGCATGGCCGTCGCGACCCTGGTCCTGGCCGCGGCCTGCGCGCCGGCGACCCTGCGCAGCACCCACGGAGTGGACATGCCCGCCTATCCGCACAGCCAGCGCGGCAGCCACGTCGACGAACATCACGGCACGCGGGTGGCCGACCCGTACCGGTGGATGGAAGCGCTGGAATCCCCCGCGGTACGGGACTGGGTCGACCGGCAGAACCTGCTGTCGCTGCCGTACCTCGAAGCGATTCCGGCGCGCCAGCGGATCCGCGCGCGGCTCGCCGAGCTGTGGAACTACGAGCAGTACGGTTATGCGTGGCTGGACCCGAAGAGCCGGGTGCCGGTGCGCCGCGGCGAGCGCTACTTCTTCGTCGAGAAGCGGGCCGAGGACAACCTGGGCGTCCTGTACTGGGCGCCGGACCTGGAGGCGACCCCGCGGGTGCTGATCGACCCGAACGGGATGACCGCCGACGGGACGGTCTCGGTCTCGGACTTCGTGGTGAGCCCCGACGGCCGTCGGGTCGCCTACGCGATCTCCGAGGCCGGCTCGGACTGGGACACCTGGCGCGTGCGTGAGGTGGCCACCGGCGCCGACCTGCCGGACGAGCTCGGCGCCACCAAGTTCACGCGGGTCTCGTTCACGCCGGATGGGGGCGCCTTCTATTACTCGCGGTACCCGGCGCGGGCGGATGGCTCCGGCGACGACCAGCGGCAGGTCCGCGTGCATCGTCATGTGGTCGGCACCGCGCAGTCGGCGGACGAGCTCGTCTACGAAGTCACGGACCACCCGCGCCGCAACCCGTACGCGCAGCTCTCGGCCGACGGGCGCTGGCTGCTGCTGCAGATCACGGACGGGTACCAGAGCAACGCCTTCATGATCCGCGACCTGGCGGAGGGCGGACCGGTCAGGCCGCTGCTGGACCGCTGGGACGGCCTCTACGAATTCCTCGGCAATGCCGGCGAGGTGCTCTACTTCAAGACCACGCAGGGTGCGCCCCGGGGCCGCGTGGTGGCCGTGCGGGCGTCGGCGCCCGCGCCGCCGGACTGGCGCGAGGTCGTCGCCGAGCAGGCCGAGCGGCTCGACCAGGCCAGCCTGGTCGGCGGCCACGTCATCGCCAGTTACCTGAAGGACGCGATTTCCGTCGTGCGCGTGCACCGGCTCGACGGCACGCTGCGCAACGAGCTGCGCCTGCCGGGCGCCGGGACGGTGCTTGGCTTCCCCGACGACCCAGCCCACGCCGAGACGTTCTTCTCCTACACGGACTACCTGACGCCGCTGGCGCTGTACCGCTACGACGTGGCGCGCGACGAAGTGACCCCGTACCGCAGTCCGACCGTGCCGTTCGACGCCTCGCCCTACGTGACCGAGCAGGTGTTCTACACGAGCCGCGACGGCACGCGCGTGCCGATGTCCATCACGCGGCGTCGCGACCTGCAGCCCGACGGCAGCCACCCGCTCTTGCTGTACGGCTACGGCGGCTTCGATCAGTCACTGACGCCGGCCTACCGGCCGGACGTCGCCGGCTGGCTGGAGCTCGGCGGGATGTACGCCGTGGCCAACCTGCGCGGCGGCGGCGAATACGGCGCGGCCTGGCACGAGGCGGGTACCCGGCTGCTGAAGCAGAATGTGTTCGACGACTTCATCGCCGCGGCGGAGTGGCTCATCGCCGGGCGCTACACCTCACCCGCTCGACTGGCGATCCACGGCCGCAGCAACGGCGGCCTGCTGGTGGGAGCGGTCATGCTGCAGCGCCCGGCGCTGTTCGCCGCGGCGCTGCCCGGCCTCGGCGTGCACGACATGCTGCGCTACCACACCACCAGCGCCAACGCCTACGCCTGGTCGAGCGACTACGGCACGGTCGAGGATCCGGCGGAGTTCGCGGTGCTGCGGGCGTATTCGCCCGTGCACAACGTGCGCGCGGGGGCCTGCTATCCGCCGACGCTCATCACCACGGCCGACCGCGACGATCGCGTGATGCCGTGGCACAGCTACAAGTTCGCGGCGGCGCTGCAGCATGCGCAGGGTTGCGCGCAGCCGGTGCTGATCCGCGTCGAAACGCGGGCCGGGCACGGCGCCGGCAAGCCGGCGTGGATGCAGGTGGAGAACTGGGCGGACCAGTGGGCCTTCCTGGTGCGCCACCTCGGCATGGAATGACGCGGCGCGAGGAGGGGTCAGACCCTGGAAGGGCCAGACCCCGGAGGGCCGGCGCGAGGAGGGGTCAGACCCTGGAAGGGTCAGACCCCGGAGGAAGGAGTCTGACCCCGCAGGGGTCTGACTCCTCCGGACCGATGATGACGGTGCCGCCTCTAATGCCGGCGCGGCGGCTTGCCGTTGCCGTTCTGGGCAGCGGGTTCCGCGGCCGGGTCGGCGGCGGGTTCGCCCGGGATCGCGTGCTCTTCCTTGAACCACGCGCCGAGGTCGATGAGCTTGCAGCGCTCGCTGCAGAACGGCCGCCACGGGCTCGCGGCATCCCAGGCGAACTCGCGCCGGCAGGTGGGGCAGCGATGCAGGGTCGTGGTCATGTGCAGCAGGTCAGCGTGAACGGCACGTCTTCCTGGGGCTGCACGGGCCGGGTCCGCACGCCGCCCCAGCGCAGGAAGCGGATGCTGCAGCGGTAGTGGCTGCCGCTGACCTCGGGGAACAGGTCCGAGCCGCCCGGCATCTCGATCTGCAGCAGCTGCACGGGATGCTCGCGGTCGAAGACGACGTGGTACACGCCGCCCTGCGCCACTTGCTGCTGCGGGCGCCCGCTCTCGCGCGTCACCCACAGCAACTCGGAGATGCTCTCGCACAGCGGCCGGATGCGTCCCGTCCATTCCTCGAGGTCGGCTTCGCGCACCGCCGCCGGCCGGTTCAGCCAGTGGAAGTAGTGCGGCAGGTCGAACTCGCAGGTGCCGCCCGGAATCGCGCTGCGGTGCTTGATGGCGTTGAGGAACTCGGACTCGCGCAGCGGCTGCATGAAATTGCCGCCGGCGGCGTTGAGGTCCTCGCGGCGCGCCACCAGCGCGGCCAGCACCGCGCGCAGCCGCGCGCCGTCCACGCCGGGCCGGTCCTGGAAGTCCTTGAGCGCGGCCATCTGCCGCTCGAGTTCCTTGAGCACGTCGCCGCGCGCATCGCCGCGCGCCGTGATGGCCAGGATCTCCAGCAGGCTGCTGACCGCCGCACGGCTGGCCCAGGGGCTGGGCGAGGCGGCGTGGTGGCCGACCTGGTTCCACAGGAACTCGACGCGCAGGAAGGCCCGCATCCGCTCGTTGAGCGGCTGCTCGTAGAGCAGTGACTCGGCGGTGGCCTGCGGGGCCTCGACGGGTTCGAACATCCGGTCATTGTGCGGCAGGGGTCCGGGCCGCGTAAACCACCGCGGACCGGGCCCCGGGCCGGGCGGGCCGTCAGCGGCCCGCTGCAGCCAGCGCGCGGTAGGAACGGTCCAACGCCGCCACCTGGGCCCGCAGCGCCTCGGGCGACGCGTCGTTGTCGAGCACGTCGTGCGCGGCGGCCAGCCGGTCCGCACGGCTCGCCTGCGCGGCGAGCATGGCCCTGGCGCCCGCCTCGCTCTCGCCGTCGCGGTCGCGCAGTCGCCGCAACTGGGTCTCGACCGGGCAGTCCACGACCAGCACCCGGTCCACGGCCGCCGTGGAGCCGCCCTCGACCAGCAACGGGATCACGAACACCTGGTAGGGGCCGCCGGCCGACGCCGCAAGCGACTCGAGCCGCGCCCAGATGGCCGGGTGCAGCGCGGCCTCCAGGCGGCGCCGTGCGGCCGGGTCGGCGAAGATCCGCTGGCGCAGCGCCGGGCGATCGATGCGGCCGTCGCGATCGAGGACGCCCTCGCCGAATTCCGCGACGACGCGGGCCAGCCCCGGCTGGCCGGGCTCGACCACCTCGCGGGCGGCGAGGTCGGCATCGAATACGGGGACACCGAGCGCCGCGAAGGCGTCCGCCGCCGCGCTCTTGCCGCTGGCGATGCCGCCGGTCAGCCCGATGCGCAATGGCCTGGTCACCGCGGGCCTCAGCGCAGCCCGGCCAGGACCAGGTAGCCGTCCACGATCTCGCGGCCCCACAACATGGCCACCCAGCCCGCGCCGGCGAGGTAGGGGCCGAAGGGCATCGGCACGTCGCGCCCGTGGCGCCGCGCCACGATCAGCGTGACCCCGACCAGCGCGCCGACCGCGGCGGACAGCAGCAGCACCAGCGGCAGCAGTTGCCAGCCCAGCCACGCGCCGAGCGCCGCATACAGCTTGAAGTCGCCGTAGCCCATGCCTTCCTTGCCGGTCAGCAAACGGAACGCGTGGAACACGGTCCACAAGAGCAGGTAGCCGCCGGCTGCGCCCAGGATCGCATCGACCGGCGCCGCGGGCAGCGCGGCCGCCTGGCCCGGCACGTGCCAGAGGCTGGCCAGCAGCCCCAGCCACAGCAGCGGCAGCGTGAGGTCGTCGGGCAGCAGCTGCGTGTCGAAGTCGATCATCGTCAGCGCGATCAGGAACCAGGTCACCAGCAGCGCGGCCGACGCCGCGAGGCCAAGGCCAAAGTGCCAGGCGACGACGGCGCTCAGCAGGCCGGTGGCCAGCTCGACCGCGGGGTAGCGCGCGGAGATCGCCATGCCGCAGCTGGCGCAGCGGCCGCGCAGGGCCAGCCAGCTGACGACCGGGACGTTGTGCCGGGCCTTGATCAGGGCCTTGCAGCCCGGGCAGTGGGAACGCGGCGTGGCGAGCGAAAGCGTGGCGGCGGGCGCCGGGTCGGGCTGGCCGGCGAGTTCGGCGCACTGCGCGCGCCACTGCCGCTGCAGCATCAGCGGCAGGCGGTAGATGACCACGTTCAGGAAACTGCCGATCGCCAGCGACACCAGGAACACGGCGCCGGTGAAGACGCCCGTTTCCGTTTCCAGCCAGGCCAGCATGTCCACGTGGTCCCGCCTCCTGCGGCGAAACGCCGCGTCGGACGCGGCGTTTCAGGCCCGGACTGCGTCGCGCCGCGCCGTCAGACGACCGCGCCGAGCTTGAAGATCGGCAGGTACATGGCGACCACCAGGCCGCCGACCAGGCCGCCCAGGATCACCATGATGAGCGGCTCGAGCAGCGTCGCCATGCTGTCCACGGCGGTGTCCACCTCCAGCTCGTAGAAGTCGGCGACCTTGCTGGACATCTCGTCCAGCGAGCCGGATTCCTCGCCCACCGCGATCATCTGCACGACCATGTTCGGGAACAGGCCGGTCGTCTCCATGGTGCGCGCCAGCCGCACGCCGGTCGCCACCTCGTCGGCCATCTTGAGCACCGCCTGCTCGTAGACGATGTTGCCGGTGGCGCCCGCTACGGAGCCCAGCGCCTCGACCAGCGGCACGCCGGCCGAGAACATGGTGGCGAGCGTGCGCGCGTAGCGGGCGATCGCGGCCTTGATGAGGATCGGGCCGATGATCGGCAGCTTCAGCATGGCGCGGTCGAGGAAATGCTGCATCGCGCGCGAGCGCTTGTGGAAGTAGATCAGCGCCGTGATGCCGCCGCCCGTCAGCAGGCCCACCCACCAGCCCTCGTTCTGCACGAACCGCGACAGGTCGATGACCATGCGCGTGAAGCCCGGCAGGTCCGCGCCGAAGCCCTTGAACAGCTCCTCGAACTGCGGGATCACGAACAACAGCAGGATGACCGTGACGATCACCGCGACGGCCAGCACGGCCGCCGGGTAGAACAGCGCCTTCTTGATCTTCTTCTTGAGCGCCTCGGTCTTTTCCTTGTAGGTCGCGATCTTGTCGAGCAGCGATTCCAGCGCGCCCGCGTGCTCGCCCGCCTCGACCAGGTTGACGAACAGGCTGTCGAAATACAGGGGGTGCTTGGCCAGCGCCTCGTGCAGCGTGCTGCCGGCCTCGATGTGGCCCTTGATGCCCAGGACCAGCTTCTGCATGGCCGGCTTGTCGTGGCCCACGCCGACGATCTCGAAGGCCTGCACCAGCGGGATGCCCGCGGTCAGCATGGTCGCGAGCTGGCGGCTGAACATGGCGATGTCGAGCGGCGTGATCTTGCCGCCCGCGGCGAACGCCCGGCGCTCCTTCTTGATGCGGACCGGCACGACGCCCTGGCGGCGCAACTCGGTGCGCACCTCGGCCTCGCTGGTGGCCAGCGACCGGCCCTTGAGGCGGTTGCCCTTGCGGTCCTTGCCCTCCCACCGCCAGGGGAACTCCTGCTTGAGTGCCGTCGCCTGCGCCATGTCTGCCCGCCCTGCTTAAGTAAACCGGCCCAATGCTAACCCGATTGCCGCTCAGTCAACCGTGACGCGGTTGACTTCTTCGAGGCTCGTCATGCCGTCGCGCACCTTCTTCAGGGCCGACCGGCGCAGGTCCCAGACGCCTTCCTGGTCCGCCTGGTCCTTGATGTCGCGGGCGTTGCCGCCCGCCAGGATGATGCGCCCGATCGCCTCGCTGACGGGCAGGACCTCGTAGATGCCGACGCGTCCCTTGTAGCCGTCCGTGCATTCGCTGCAGCCCGACGGGCGGTAGATGCGGAACTCGCCGCTGGCGATGTCCTCCTCGCTGAAACCCTCCTTGACGAGGGCCTCGTGCGGCAGGTCCACCGGCTCCTTGCAGTGCTTGCACAGCCGGCGGGCCAGGCGCTGCGCAATGATCAGGCTCACCGAGGTGGCGATGGCGTACGGCTTCACGCCCATGTCCACCAGCCGGGTCAGCGTCTGCGGCGCATCGTTGGTGTGCAGCGTGGACAGCACCAGGTGGCCCGTCTGGGCCGCCTTGATGGCGATCTCGGCGGTCTCCAGGTCGCGCACCTCGCCGACCATGATCACGTCCGGGTCCTGGCGCAGGAACGCGCGCAGCGCGGAGGCGAAGGTGAGGCCCACCTTGTTGTTGACGTTGACCTGGTTGACGCCGGGCAGGACGATTTCCGCCGGGTCCTCCGCGGTCGAGATGTTGGTGTCCTCGACGTTCAGGATCGCCAGCCCGGTGTACAGCGACACGGTCTTGCCGCTGCCGGTCGGGCCCGTGACCAGGATCATGCCCTGCGGCTTCTCCAGGGTCTTCATGTACAGCTCGCGCTGGAACGGCTCGTAGCCCAGCGCGTCGATGCCCATCATGGCGGTGCTGGCGTCGAGGATGCGCAGCACGATCTTCTCGCCGAACAGGGTGGGGCAGGAGCTGACGCGGAAGTCGATCGAGCGGTTCTTCGACAGCCGCATCTTGATGCGGCCGTCCTGCGGCACGCGCCGCTCGGCGATGTCCAGCCGCGACATGACCTTGAGGCGCGCGGCCAGCTTCTGCGACAGCTGCACCGGCGGCTGCGCCACTTCCTTGAGCACGCCGTCGAGGCGCACGCGGATGCGGTAGTACTTCTCGTACGGCTCGAAGTGGATGTCGGAGGCGTTCTTGCGGATCGCGTCCAGCATGATCTTGTTGACGAAGCGGACGATCGGCGCGTCCTCGATGTCGTCCCGGCCCGATGCCGTCGGCCTCGACCTCGTCCTGGCCGCCGGAGACGTCGAGGTTCTCGAGGTCGAAATCCTCGTCCACCAGCGTGGGCATCGAGACGTCGACCTGCTCGATGGCCTTCTGCACGGCCTTCTGCAGCTTGTCGTCCTCGACCACGACCGCCTCGATGGACAGCCCGGTCTGGAACTTGATCTCGTCGATGCCGTGCAGGTTGGTCGGGTCGGCGACCGCGACGTGCAGGCGCTTGCCGCGCTTGACCAGCGGCAGGATGCGGTGCTTGGCCAGCAGCTTGTCGTTGACGATTCGCACCGCCTCGAGGTCGACGGTGACCGCGTCGAGGTCGAGCAGCGGCACGCCGAACTCCTGCGCCGCCGCGATGGCGATGTCGCGGGCCGACGCCAGGTCCTGGCTGACCAGCCAGGTGACGACGTGGACCTTCTTCTCGCGGGCCGTGGCCACGGCCCGGACCATGGCCTCCTCGTCCAGGATGCCGTCCTGCACCAGGCGCTGCGGCAGGCCGCCCAGCGTGAGCTTGGCGGTGGAGGCGGCGGCCATGGCGGCGGAGTCATTCATGATGCTTGCGGGGCCCGGACGACGAAGGCGGGCCACCCGGTAGTGTACCGGACGGCGGCGCCCTGACAATTGTCAAATCGGGGGTGATGCTCCCATAAAGCCCGGGCAGCGCCGGTGAAGCCGGTCACAGTCCGGGCCACTGGCGCCGCGGGCCGGCGGCCACGAAAAAGCCCCCTCCCTTGCGGGAGGGGGCCGTTGGCGAAAGCCTCGAATGCCGGACCGGTCAGATCAGGCGCGGCAGACCGAGGGCAGGTACTTCGGCAGCACGGTGGTCAGGGCGTCCGAATCGTCGGAATCGTTGCCACCATTGTCCGTGTCAGTCGCGCCGCCCGGGTCGGCAGCGGCGTGGCCGCAGCGCCACACGACGTCGTCGTTGTCGCTGAGGTACGGCTGCAATGCCACGGTCTCGGTGTCGATCTTGGCGTTGGCGCTGAAGCCGGCAGCGGTATCGGCCGAGTACGTGATGATGATGGTGCCGGCGTGCCGTCCGCGACCGCCGATGTCCACGCTCGACACGTACTTGCCCGTGGGCGGCGTCTCGGCGTCAGCCGCGTCCACGATGCCGAGTTCCGTCAGGCTGGCCGGCCAGTTGCCGGTGTTGGCCACGCGCTCGGCGACGGCGGCCTTGAGGGCGCCGGCCAGCGTCATGCCTTCCGTGACCTGCGAGCGGATCGTGTAGTCCTGGTAGGCCGGGATCGCGATCGCGGCCAGGATGCCGATGATGGCCACCACGATCATCAGTTCGATGAGCGTGAAGCCCTTCTGGATCTTGTTCACTTGGGTGCACTCCTTGGGGTAGACAAATTGGCGGCGTGCGCGCCGTCGCCCATGAGGAAAGCAAGAGCCGTGCCAACTCAGGAGTTTCTTCCAAGTACCTGTTTTTGCTAACAAAGAATTTGTACGTTTCGATGCGCCGTACCACCGGCGCCGAGCGCGACGTGTCGCTGTGCGTCAACAAGTGACGCAATACGTCGCCCGGGCCCGCTCACTCGATGCCCAGCTTCCTGATGCGGTAGCGCAGCGCGCGGAAGGTGATGCCCAGCAGGCGGGCCGCCGCCGTCTTGTTGTAGCGGGTCTGTTCCAGCGCCTTGACGATGGCCTCGCGCTCGACGTCCTCGAGCTGCTCGCCCAGCGCGCCGGAGGAGGCCGCCTCCCCGCCGCCGGCCGCCGCGGCCGGGCTGCCCCGCAGGGAGATGTGCTCGGGACCGATCGCGGTGCCGGCGCTGAGCGCCATGGCGCGCTCCAGGACGTTCTCGAGTTCGCGCACGTTGCCCGGGTAGGCATGGCCGGCCAGCTTGCGCAGGGCCTCGGCCGACAGCTCGGGCAGCTGCCCGGTCCCGGCGCGGGCGGCCATGCGCGCCAGCAGCGCCTGCACCAGCACCGGCACGTCGCCCAGCCGCTCGCGCAGCGCCGGCACGCGCAGCTCGATGACGTTGAGCCGGTAGTAGAGGTCCTCGCGGAACTTGCCGGCCGCCACCCGCTCGTCGAGGTCGTGGTGGGTGGCGGACAGGATGCGCGCGTCCACCGCTTCCTCGCGCTGCGCGCCCACCGGCCGCACGGTCTTCTCCTGGATCAGCCTCAGCAGCTTCACCTGCATGGGCAGCGGCAGGTCGGCCACCTCGTCCAGGAACAGCGTGCCGCCCTCGGCGGCCTGCACCAGGCCCGGCTTGTCGCCCACCGCGCCGGTGAAGCTGCCCTTGCGGTGGCCGAACAGCTCGCTCTCCATCAGCTCGGCCGGGATGGCGCCGCAGTTGACCGGCACGAAGGGGCCGTCGCGCCGGGAACTGCTGTCGTGGATCAGCCGCGCCACCAGTTCCTTGCCGGTGCCGGACTCGCCGCTGATGAACACGGGCGCCTGGCTGCGGGCCACGCGCGCGATCAGGTCGCGCAGCGTGTCCATGGCCGCGGAGCTGCCGTCGAGCTGCGCGCGCTGCGGGCGCTCGGACGGGCCCCGCCGGTGCGACAGCTTGAGCGCCTGCGCCACCAGCTTGCGCAGGTCCCCCACGTCGAGCGGCTTGGAGACGAAGTCGAAGGCGCCCACCTTCAGCGCGCGCACCGCCGCCTCGACGTTGCCGTGCGCGGTGATCACCGCGACCGGCGTGTCGGGCGCGTGCACCTGCATCCACTCCACCAGGTCGAGCCCGTCGCCGTCGGGCAGGCGCATGTCCGACAGGCACAGGTCGAAGCGCTGCCGTCCGAGCTCCCGCCGCGCCGACGCGATGTCGTGCACCGACTGCGAGTCCACCTGCATGCGCGCCAGCGTCATGCCCAGCAGCTCGCAGAGGTCGGGTTCGTCGTCCACGATCAGGGCCAGGCGTCGGGTCATGGTCAGTCGCTGTCCCAGCGCGCCGGGTCGGTGAAGATGAGCCGGAAGATGCTACCACCGTCGGTGCGCGACTCGTGCGCGAGCAGCGCGCCGTTGCTCTGCGCCAGCTCGCGCGAGATGAACAGGCCGAGCCCGGTGCCGCCCGCCTCGGTGGTGAAGAAGGGCTCGAAGACCCGGTCGGCCGTCTCGGCATCGATGCCCGGGCCGCGGTCCGCGACCTCGAGGTAGGGGCGCGCGCTGCCGGCCAGCCGCCCGGCGCGCAGCTCGATCACGGACGACGGTCCCGGCAGGCCGTACTTGACGGCGTTCTCCGTGAGGTTCCACAGGATCTGGTGCAGGTGCGAGGGATCGACGCGCACCTCCAGCGCCTCGTCCTCGAGCTCGACCAGCAGCCGTTCGCGGGCCAGCTCGCGCGTGGTGGTGAACTCCTCGACGAAGTCGTCCAGCCATTCGGCCAGCGGCAGCCGCTCGGCGCGCACCGCCTCGCGCCGCGACAGCTGCATGATGTTCTCGATGATGGCGCTGACGCGGGCCGCGTTGCCGCGGATGATCTCGATGAGCCGCCGGTCGGCCGCGGCCAGCCCGGCGGCCTCGTCCAGCAACTGGGCCGCGTGGCTCATGGCGCCGACCGGGTTGCGGATCTCGTGCGCGATGCTGGCCGACAGGCGGCCCAGCGCCGCCAGCTTGACCTGCTGCGCGCGGGCCGACTGGGCGCTCAGGTCCTCGAGGAAGATGATGACCGGCGACGGCCGACGGCTGCCCAGCGGCGCGAACCGCGGGTGCACCTCGACGGACTTGTCCATGGCCAGCATGGTGCCCCCGCCGTTGTCGCCGCGGCGCGGGTCCTGGCGCCAGGTCGTGAGCAGGTACAGCAGGCGCGGCGAGATCTCGCCCAGCAGCGAACCCGTGCTGACGCCGCCCGGACGCAGGATCTGCCGGGCCGATTCGTTGATCAGGCGGATGCGGTCGTGCTCGTCCACGACCACGATGCTCTCGCGCAGCCGCTCGACCACGTACTGCGACAGCTGGGCCAGGTTGGCGAGGTCGAACTCGCGCTGCCTGACGAGGGCCTCGCTCTCGCGCAGGCGACTGGCCAGCGGCGAGGTCCCCAGCGCCACGATGAAGATCACCGCGCCCAGCAGCCCGGCCTGGGTGAAGTCCGTGGGATCGGCCAGGCCGAGCACGGTCAGCGCGATCTGCTGGCCGAGCACGACCAGCGCGGCGGCCGCGGCGATCACCGCGGCGCTGCGGACGGTCACCAGCAGGCCGATGGCGCCGGCGGGCGCGACCAGCAGCAGCCCCAGTCCGCTGGCGGCGCCGCCACTCGAGTACAGCAGCGCGGCCACGGCGGCGATGTCGAACGCGGCATGCAGGTAGGCCTGGGCGCCCAGGCCCGGCCAGCGCTGCTTGAGCAGCACGATGGAGGCCACGCCGGCGGCGAACATCGCGACGATGGTGGCCGAGAACAGCGCCGGCCAGACGGCGCCGAAGTTGCCGACATTCGGCGAGGTCGCCAGCGTCACCGCCAGCAGGGCCGGCACCAGCAGCCGGTAGATGTTGAGCAGGACGAGGACCCGCCAGGCGAGTTCGGGATCCCTGCTACCCCGTCCGGGGTCGTGCGACCGCATGCGTATCAGCTTCCCCGTGCCGCGTTCGGCATTGTCGCGACTCTAGCACGCGACCACGCGGCCTGGACGGCGGCGCGCGCAGGCTGCGACGCGGCTCGCGGTGCGCGCCGGCTTTGCCTCGCCCAGGGGCTTACTTCACAATACGCGGTCTTCGCGTGACCGCGGCGCACGCCGCGGCCGGCCAGCGTCACAGGGACCACGCATGAACCTCCACGAGTACCAGTCGAAGCAGCTGTTTTCCCAGTACGGGGTGCCGGTGCCGCAGGGCCGCACGGCCGCCACCGCCGAGCAGGCCGTCGCCGCCGCCAGGGAGCTGGGCGGCAACGTGTGGGTGGTCAAGGCGCAGGTCCATGCGGGCGGCCGCGGCAAGGCCGGCGGCGTGAAGCTGTGCAGGTCGCAGGAGGAAGTGCGCGCCGCGGCCGTGGCCATGCTCGGCCAGAAGCTGGTCACCCGGCAGACCGGCCCGGCGGGCCTGCCGATCAACGTGGTCTATGTCGAGTGCGGCAGCCAGATCGCGCGGGAACTGTACCTCAGCGTGCTGCTCAACCGCGACACGGGCCGCGTGGCATTCATCGCCTCGCAGGCCGGCGGCATGGACATCGAGGAGGTGGCGGCGCGCGAGCCGCAGAAGATCCTGCGCGTCGACGTCAACCCGGCCGCGGGGCTGCAGAGCTTCCAGTGCCGCCAGCTCGGCTTCGGCCTGGGCCTCGGCGGCGAGCAGCTCCGGCAGTTCGAGAAGATCGCGCGCGGCCTGTACCGGCTGTACCTGGACAAGGACCTGGGGCTGGTCGAGATCAACCCGCTGATCGTGACCGCCGACGGCGGGCTGGTCGCGCTCGATGCGAAGATCAACGTCGAGGCGAACGCGCTGTTCCGCCAGCCCGACATCCTCGCGCTGCGCGACGAGTCGCAGGAGGACCCGATGGAGCGGGCCGCGGCCGAGCACGACCTCAACTACGTGTCGCTCGACGGCAACATCGCCTGCATGGTCAACGGCGCCGGGCTCGCCATGGCGACCATGGACCTGATCAAGCTGAAGGGCGGCTCGCCGGCCAACTTCCTGGACGTGGGCGGCACGGCGACGGCCGAGCGCGTCACCGAGGCGTTCCGGCTGATCCTGTCGAACCGCAAGGTCAAGGCGATCATGGTGAACATCTTCGGCGGCATCGTGCGCTGCGACGTGATCGCGCAGGGCATCGTGCAGGCCGTGCAGGACGTGGGCGTCAAGGTGCCGGTCATCGTGCGGCTGGAGGGGACCAACGCCGGCACGGCCCGCAAGCTGCTGGCCAGCAGCAAGCTGGCGATCATCGCGGCGAAGGACCTGACCGATGCGGCGAACAAGGCCGTGAAACTGGCCGGCAAGGCCGCCTGAGCAAGGAACCCGCACGATGAGCATTCTGGTTGACCGCAAGAGCCGCGTGATCTGTCAGGGATTCACCGGCAAGCAGGGCACGTTCCATTGCGAGCAGGCCATCGCCTACGGCACGCAGCTGGTCGGCGGCGTGACGCCGGGGCGCGGCGGCGAGCAGCACCTCGGCCTGCCGGTGTTCGACACCGTGCAGGGGGCCGTCGCCGCGACGGGCGCGGACGTCAGCATGATCTACGTGCCGGCGCCGTTCGCGGCGGACTCGATCCTGGAGGCCGCGGAGGCGGGCATCCGCCTGGTCGTGTGCATCACCGAGGGCATCCCGGTCAACGACATGGTCAGGGTCAAGGCGGCGCTGGCCGGCCGCGACTGCCGGCTGGTCGGCCCGAACTGCCCCGGCGTCATCACGCCCGGCGAGTGCAAGGTCGGCATCATGCCGGGCTTCATCCACAAGCCGGGCTGCATCGGCATCGTCTCGCGCTCCGGCACGCTGACCTACGAGGCGGTCTTCCAGACCACCCAGCTGGGCCTGGGCCAGAGCACCTGCGTCGGCATCGGCGGCGACCCCGTGCGCGGCCTCGGCTTCATCGAGCTGCTGGCGCTGTTCCAGAAGGACCCGAAGACCGAGGGCATCGTCATGGTCGGCGAGATCGGCGGCGCGGACGAGGAAAATGCCGCGGAGTTCATCCGCCGGAAGGTCAGCAAGCCGGTGGTCGCCTACATCGCCGGCGTGACCGCGCCGGCCGGCAAGCGCATGGGCCATGCCGGTGCCGTGATCGCCGGCGGCAAGGGTACGGCGGCCGAGAAGTTCGCGGCGCTGGAAGCGGCAGGCGTGCGCACGGTGCGCTCGCCGGCGGAACTTGGCTCGGCGATGCAGGCGGCCCTGCGCAAGCCCGCGGCGAGGCCGAAGGCCGCCGGGAAACGCGCACCGGCGAAACGCGGCAGGCGCTAGCGCCGTTGCGACGGAACCCGGCTGCGATTTTGTCCAACCAGCGCCGCGGCAGCGCAGGCAGGGGGATGGCATGACGCGGAAGCTGCGGATTGCGCTGGGCCAGATCAACTGCGTCGTGGGCGACGTGGCGGGCAACGCGCAGCGCGTGATCGCGGCCGCGGGCCGCGCCCGCGAGCAGGACGCCCACGTGTTGCTGCTGCCGGAACTGGTCCTGTCCGGCTACCCGCCCGAGGACCTGCTGTTCCACCGCGGTTTCCGCCACCGCATCGCCGACGCCATGGCGCTGCTGCCGCGGGCGGTGGACGGCCTGGACGTGGTGCTCGGCTACCCGGAGTACGACGGCCAGGCGATCCACAACTCGGCGGCGGTGCTGCGCGGCGGCCGGCTGTTCGTGAATTACCGCAAGCAGCGGTTGCCGAACTACCAGGTGTTCGACGAGAAGCGCTACTTCGAGCCCGGCCGCGAACCGGCCTGTTTCGAGGTGGGCGGCGTGCGCGCGGCCGTGTTGATCTGCGAGGACGTGTGGGCGGCGGAACCCGCCGCACAGGCGCGGCGCGCGGGCGCCAGCCTGGCGCTGGTCCTCAACGCCTCGCCGTTCGAGCAGCGCAAGCAGGCCCGCCGCGAGGAGATGCTGCGGGCGCGGGCCCGCGAGACCGGCCTGGCCTTCGTCTACGTGAACCTGGTCGGCGGGCAGGATGAACTGGTGTTCGACGGGCGCTCGATGGTGATCGGCCCCGACGGCGTGCTGGAGCATCGCGAGCCGCCGTTCGCGGCCGGGGTCCCGGTGGTCGAGTGCGAGGTCGCCGACGGCCGGCCCGTGGCGTGGGGCGGCACGGTGTCGCCGGCGCCGGCCGAGGAGGAGACGGCGTACGGCGCGATCGTCACGGGCATCCGCGACTACGTCGGCAAGCACGACTTCCCCGGCGTCGTCATCGGCCTGTCGGGCGGCATCGACTCGGCGCTGGTGCTGGCGATGGCCGTCGATGCGCTGGGCGCGGACCGCGTGCAGGCGGTCGCGATGCCGTCGCGCTACACCTCGGCGATGTCCGTGGAAGACGCGGCGCGCATGGCCGCGGGCCTGGGCGTGCGCTACACGGTGGTGCCGATCGAGCCCATGTTCGAGGCCACGCTGCGCTCGCTGGCGCCGGAGTTCGCCGGCCTGCCGGAGGACGCCACCGAGGAGAACATCCAGGCGCGCTGCCGCGGCATGCTGCTGATGGCGCTGTCCAACAAGACCGGGCGGCTGGTGCTGACGACCGGCAACAAGAGCGAGATGTCGGTGGGCTACGCGACGCTGTACGGCGACATGGCCGGCGGCTTCGCGCCGATCAAGGACTGCAGCAAGCTGCTGGTCTACCGGCTGGCGCGCTGGCGCAACGCGCGCGGCGAGGTGATCCCGGCACGCATCATCGAGCGGCCGCCGTCCGCGGAGCTGCGCGCCAACCAGCAGGACTCCGATTCACTGCCGCCGTACGAGGTGCTGGACCCCATCCTCGAGGACTTCATCGAGCGCGACCTCACGGTGCAGGAAATCGTGGCGCGGGGCCACGACCGCGACACGGTGGTGCGCATCCTGGAAATGGTGCGTTGCGCCGAGTACAAGCGCCGGCAGGCGCCGCCCGGCGTGCGCATCAGCACGCGCGCCTTCGGCCGCGACTGGCGCTATCCGATCACCTCGGGCTACCGGCCCGGCGGTCACTGAGGCCCGCCCGGCCGCCGTCTACCAGGGCAGCCAGCCCCGCTTCCTGCGCTTGAGCGGGCCGTCCGGGTAGTTCGCCGCATGGACCGCGCGCGCCTGCCCGGCGAGTTCCTCGAGTCCCAGCCCGTCGTAGGCGGCGATCAGGATCTCCAGCGCCTGGCGTATCGCGGGCGCGCCGTCGTAGTTCTCGATGCAGTACTTGGCGCGGTTGATGGCGGCCACGTACGCGCCCCGCCGCAGGTAGTAGTCCGCGACGTGCGTCTCGTAGTCGGCCAGCCGGTTGCGCAGGTACACCATGCGGTGGCGGGCGTCGTGCGCATACGCGCTGTCCGGGTAGCGCTCCAGCAGGGTCTGGAAGGCCAGGAACGAGCGCCGCGCGTCCTGCGGCGGCCGCTCGGTCAGGTCGGCCCGGAACCAGCGCTCGAAGAGGTTCGGCGTGCGCTCGAAATAGACCAGTCCCTTGATGTACCAGGCGTAGTCCACGCGCGGGTGCGTGGGGTTCTCGCGCGCGAAGCGGTCCGCGGCATCCACGGCCGACTCCGTCTCGCGCGCCTTGTAATAGGCGTACAGCACGTCGAGCCGGCCCTGCCGCGCCTGGTCGCTGAACGGGAACCTCGCCTCGAGGGCCTCGTAGACGCGGATCGCCCCGTCGTAGTCGCCGCTGCGCATCATCAGGCTCGCGCGGTCGTAGAACTTCGCCGGGTCGGTCTCGCGCGCATCACGGTCGCGCCCGGTCTTGCAGGCGGACAGCGCCAGGGCGGCGGCCACGAGGGCGACCGGCAACAGCCGGGGACGAAATGACATCAAGGCACTGGACCCCAAGGTTGTGAACGCCGCAGTATATCGGAAAGACCCTCGGATCCCGGGATGAGTTCCTCACGCATCAGGCTCGAAGCACGCGTGCCGCCGCAGGCGGCCGGCCGGCGCCTGGACCAGGTGCTGGCGCAGCTGTTCGCCGACCATTCGCGCACGCGCCTGAAGGGCTGGATCGACGCCGGCATGGTGCGGCTCGATGGCGCCGTGCCGCGCCCGCGCGACCGCGTGGCCGGCGGCGAGAGCGTGCTGATCGACGCCGTCCTCGAGAACGAGGTGCCGCTCGTGCCGCAGCCGTTGCCGCTGGCGATCGTGCACGAGGACGACTCCCTCATCGTGGTGGACAAGCCGGCCGGGCTGGTGGTGCACCCCGGCGCCGGCAATGCCGACCGCACGCTGCAGAATGCGCTGCTGGCCCACGATGCGGCACTCGCGAAATTGCCGCGCGCCGGCATCGTGCACCGGCTGGACAAGGACACCAGCGGCCTGCTGGTCGTGGCCCGCAGCCCGGCGGCCCATGCGGCGCTGGTGCGCAGGCTCGAGGCCCGCGAGGTGCATCGCGAGTACCAGGCGGTCTGCGTGGGCGCCATGACCGGCGGCGGGACGGTGGACGCGCCGATCGGCCGGCACCGCACCGACCGCGTGCGCATGGCGGTGCGCGGCGACGGGCGCGAGGCGGTGACCCACTACCGCGTGCTGGCGCGCTTCCGCGCGCACACGCACGTGCGCGTGGTGCTGGAGACGGGCCGCACGCACCAGATCCGCGTGCACCTCGCGCATGCCGGTTATCCCATCGTGGGCGACCCCACCTACGGCCGGCGGCTGGCGCTGCCGAAGGGTGTGGCGCCGTCGCTGGAGGCCGTGCTGCGCGGCTTCCGCCGCCAGGCGCTGCACGCGGCGTGCCTGGCATTCGTGCACCCGGCCAGCGACGTGGCCTGCAGGTTCGAGTCGCCGCTGCCGGCGGACTTCGAGCGGCTGCTGGCGGCGCTGCGCGACGATGCGGCGGGCGCGCTGCGGGGGCACCGTGGCTGAGCCGGGTTTCATGGTGCCCGGGTGGCCCGCGCCGGCGCGCGTGCGGGCGGCCTGCACGCTGCGCACCGGCGGCGCGAGCGGCGGGCCGTTCGCCTCGTTCAACCTGGCCGATCACGTGGGCGACGACGCGGCCGCGGTCGCCGCCAACCGTGCGCGGCTGCGCTCGGCCCTGCAGTTGCCGGCGGATCCCCTGTGGCTCACCCAGGTGCACGGTTGCGAGGTGGCGCGGTTCGACGGGACGGCGCGCCCGGCGGCCGACGCGGCGGTCTCGACGCGGCCGGGTGAAGCCTGCGCGGTGCTGGTCGCCGATTGCCTGCCGGTGCTGTTCACGGACCGGGCCGGCACCTGCGTGGCGGCCGCCCACGCGGGCTGGAAGGGCCTGGCCGGGGGCGTGCTGGAGCGCACCATCGAGGCGTTGCCCGCCGCGCCGGGGACGCTCATGGCCTGGCTGGGGCCGTGCATCGGGCCGACCGCCTTCGAGGTGGGCGCGGACGTGCGCGACCTGTTCATCGCGGCGCAGGCCGACGCGCGCCAGGACTTCCGCCCGCACGCCGACGGGCGCTGGCTGGCCGACCTGTGGAGCCTGGCGCGGCGCCGGCTGGCGGCCGCCGGCGTCGGCGCCGTGTACGGCGGGCAGGGCTGCACCTACTCGGAGCCGCGGCGCTTCTACTCCTTCCGGCGCGACGGCATGACCGGGCGCATGGCGGCGCTCGTCTGGCTCGCCTGACGGTGCGGCCCGCCGGCACGCGGCTGGTGTAGGCTAGCGTGCCTGAACCGAGTCCGGAGCCCCCGTGTCCACGCTGGCGCTGATCATCTCCTTCACCGCACTGGGCGGCGCCCTCAGCGCATTCGTCGCGGGCGCCTTCCTGCTGCTGCCGGAAGGCAGGCGCCACCGCCTGCTGCCGCACCTCGTCAGCTTCGCGACCGGCGCACTGCTGGGCGCCGCGCTGCTGGCGCTGCTGCCGCACGCCGTGGAGGGCGCGGGCCCCGGCAACACGCACCGGATCGGCCTGGCGCTGGTCGGCGGCATCCTCGTGTTCTTCGTGCTGGAGAAGCTGGTGCTGTGGCGGCACTGCCACGACGACCCCTGCGAGGCGCACGCGCCCACCCAGCAGCACCGCGACCGTGCCTCGGCGACGATGATCCTGTGGGGCGACGGCCTGCACAATGCCCTCGACGGCGTACTGATCGCCGCGGCCTTCATGACCGACACGCACCTCGGGATCGTGACGGCCGTGGCGGTGTTCGCGCACGAAATGCCGCAGGAGATAGGCGACCTCGCGATCCTCGTCAACGGCGGCATGGGCCGGGCCCGTGCGCTGTGGGTCAACGTGGCGGTCAGCCTGACCTCGCTGGTCGGCGCGGTGCTGGCCTACCTGGCGCTGGGGACCGCGCTGCACCTGCTGCCCTACGCGCTGGCCGTGGCGGCCGCCAGCTTCCTGTACGTGGCGGTCGCCGACCTGATCCCGGGGCTGCACCGCCGGGTGGACGCGCGCACGTCGGTCCAGCAGGTCGCCCTGATCCTGCTCGGCATGGTCGTCATCTACCTGTCGCACTCCATGGCGCACTGACCGCCGGCCTGGCCCCGCGGCCGGCCGCCGGGCGGTTGAATTGCGGCTGCGGCGGCCCCATGCAGGGAGCATCCGAGACCCGGAGTGAGCGCCATGCGCACGGATCGCCTGACATCCAAGTTCCAGATGGCCCTGGCCGACGCCCAGTCGCTGGCGGTCGGGCGCGACCACCAGTTCATCGAGCCGGCGCACGCGCTGCTGGCGATGGTCGACCAGCAGGGCGGCACGGTGCGCCCGCTGCTCGACAAGGCCGGCGTCAACGTCAACGTGCTGCGCTCGCAGCTGCTGCAGGTGCTCGACCGGCTGCCGCGCGTCGAGGGCGCGGCGGGCGACCTGCACCTCTCGAATGACCTGGGGCGGCTGCTGAACGTCACCGACAAGCTGGCGCAGCAGCATGGCGACCAGTTCGTGTCCAGCGAGCTGTTCGTGCTGGCGGCGGTCGAGGACAAGGGACCCGCCGGGCAGGCGCTCAAGCAGGCCGGCGCGGTCAAGGGCGCGCTCGAGCGCGCCGTCAAGGACCTGCGCGGCGGCGACCCGGTGCGGGACGCGAATGCCGAGGAGGCGCGCGGCGCGCTGCAGAAATTCACCATCGACCTCACGGCGCGCGCGGCACAGGGCAAGCTCGACCCGGTCATCGGCCGCGACGACGAAATCCGCCGCACGATCCAGGTCCTGCAGCGGCGCACCAAGAACAACCCGGTGCTGATCGGCGAACCGGGCGTGGGCAAGACGGCCATCGTCGAGGGGCTGGCGGCGCGCATCGTCAACGGCGAGGTGCCCGAGGGCCTCAAGAACAAGAAGCGTGCTGTCGCTGGACATGGGCTCGCTGATCGCCGGCGCGAAGTACCGCGGCGAGTTCGAGGAGCGCCTCAAGGGCGTGCTCAACGAGCTGGCGAAGCAGGAAGGGCAGGTCATCCTGTTCATCGACGAGTTGCACACGGTGGTGGGCGCGGGCAAGGCCGAGGGCTCCATGGACGCGGGCAACATGCTGAAGCCAGCGCTGGCGCGCGGCGAACTGCACTGCGTAGGCGCCACCACGCTGGACGAGTACCGCAAGTACATGGAGAAGGACGCCGCACTGGAGCGGCGCTTCCAGAAGGTGCTGGTGCTGGAGCCGTCGGTCGAGGACACGATCGCGATCCTGCGCGGCCTCAAGGAGCGCTACGAAGTGCACCATGGCGTGGAGATCACCGACCCCGCCATCGTGGCTGCGGCGACCCTGTCGCACCGCTACATCAGCGACCGGCAGCTGCCGGACAAGGCGATCGACCTGGTGGACGAGGCCGCCTCGCGCATCCGCATGGAGATCGACTCGAAGCCGGAGGCCCTGGACCGGCTCGAACGTCGCATCATCCAGCTGAAAATCGAACAGGTGGCGCTGAAGAAGGAAACCGACGAAGCGTCGAAGAAGCGCCGCGACCAGCTCGAGGAAACCCTCGCGGGCCTGGACAGGGAGTATGCGAATCTCGACGAAATCTGGAAGTCCGAGAAGGCGGCGCTGCAGGGTGCCGCGCACATCAAGGAAGAGCTCGAGCGCGCCAAGATCGAGCTGGAGGCTGCGCGCCGCGCGCAGGACCTCGGCCGCATGTCGGAACTGCAGTACGGGCGGATCCCGGAACTGGAGCGGCGGCTGGTGGACGCGCAGGCCGCGGAATCGAAGCAGGCGCAACTGGTGCGCAACAAGGTGACCGACGAGGAAGTGGCCGAGGTCGTGTCCAAGTGGACCGGCATTCCGGTGTCCAAGATGCTCGAGGGCGAGCGCGAGAAGCTGCTCGACATGGAGTCGGCGATCGCCCGGCGCGTGGTCGGCCAGGACGAGGCGGTGAGGACCGTGGCGGACGCGATCCGCCGCTCGCGCGCCGGCCTGTCCGACCCCAGCCGGCCGAACGGGTCGTTCCTGTTCCTGGGGCCGACGGGAGTCGGCAAGACCGAGTTGTGCAAGGCCCTGGCCGGGTTCCTGTTCGACACCGAGGAGGCGCTGATCCGCATCGACATGTCGGAGTTCATGGAAAAGCACTCCGTGGCCAGGCTGATCGGCGCGCCGCCCGGCTACGTGGGCTACGAGGAGGGCGGCTACCTGACCGAGGCCGTGCGGCGCCGGCCGTACTCGGTGATCCTGCTGGACGAGATCGAGAAGGCCCACGCGGACGTGTTCAACGTGCTGCTGCAGGTCCTCGACGACGGCCGCCTGACCGACGGCCACGGCCGCACGGTCGACTTCCGCAACTGTGTCGTGATCATGACCTCGAACCTCGGCTCGCAGGTCATCCAGGAGCTGGCGGGCGAGGCCAACTACGCACGCATGAAGGCGGCCGTGCTGGAAATCGTCAGCCAGCATTTCCGGCCGGAATTCGTCAACCGGATCGACGACATCGTGGTCTTCCACCCGCTGGCCCTCGACCACCTGCGCCGCATCGTCGGGATCCAGGTGGGTTACCTGCGCAAGCGGCTGGCCGAGCGCGACATCACGCTGGACATCGATGCCGCGGCGCGCGACCTGCTGGGCGAGGCGGGCTTCGATCCGGTGTACGGCGCGCGACCGCTGAAGCGCGCCATCCAGCACCAGCTGGAGAATCCGCTGGCGCAGCGCATCCTGCGCGGCGATTTCGGCCCCGGCGACACCGTGCGGGTGGCCGTCGCCGGCACGGAGCTGGCGTTCGAGAAGATCGCCGCGCGCGACCCGGCGGCGCCTGCGGCATAATCGGCCGGGCCGGTCGCCGGTGGACCCGGCGGCCGGCCTCTTCTTTCCCTTCAGGATGTGGACTCGTTCAGGATGCCGTTCTACGAATACAAGTGCTCGCGCTGCGCCCACCACCACGAGGAGCTGCAGAAGGTCACGGACAAGCCGCTCAGGAAGTGCCCGGAGTGCGGGCGCGCCACGCTGACCCGGCTGATGTCGGCGCCGGTCTTCCGGCTCAAGGGTGGCGGCTGGTACGAGACAGACTTCAAGTCGGACAAGGACCGGAAGCGCAACCTCGCGGGCGAGCGGGAGCCCACGGGTGACAAGGTCGCCGACCGCAAGGGCGAGACCCCGCCAGCGGCCGCTGCCAAGCCCGAGACCCCGCCGGCGGCAGCGGCCGGTACGCCGGCCGCGGCGAAATCCGGCAACGGCCAGCCGGACCGGGCCGCAGGGACCGCGCGCAAGACGACCGCTGCCGCCGTGAAGCGGCGCCCGGCCCGGGCGGCGGGCAAGCGCAAGCCGCGCGGGCGCCGGTGAAGCCGGGGAGCGTCAGGTGAGCGAAGCGGAACACGAAAAGAAGCCGGGCTTCGGCCAGAAGATCAGGCGCTACATGCTGGCGGGACTGCTGCTGTGGCTGCCGGTGGGCGTCACCGTCATCATCCTGAGGTTCCTGGTGGACCTCATGGACCGCACGCTGCTGCTGCTGCCGGAGGGTTGGCGGCCCGAGGCGTTGCTGGGCTTCCGTATCCCGGGGCTGGGATTGCTGCTGGCGCTGCTGGTGCTGTTCGTCACCGGCCTGGTGCTGACCAACCTGGTCGGCCGGCAGTTGATCCGCTGGTGGGAGAGCCTGCTGCGGCGCATCCCGATCGTGCGATCCATCTACTCCGGCGCGAAGATCTTCACGGAGACCGTCTTCAGCGACAAGGGCAAGGCGTTCAAGAGCGTGCTGCTGGTCGAATACCCGCGCAAGGGCATCTGGACGCTGGGTTTCCAGTCCGGCGACGAGGTGGCCGAGGCGGCGCACCGCTCCGGGCAGGGGCTGGTCTGCGTCTTCGTACCGACCACGCCCAACCCGACCAGCGGCTTCATCATCATGGTGCCCGACGCGGACGTCATCCAGCTGGACATGACCATAGACGAGGCCATGAAGCTGATCTTCACGCTGGGCGTGGTCGCGCCCGACTGGACGCACAAGGGTGCGAACAAGGTCCTGCCCGGCGGCACGGACCCGGGGCCGCGCTGACGGCGTACCTCCCGGATTGCATCGCGCCGCTGCGGCGACATAGAATCGCGCGCTTTCGCCGCGCCGGGGCGGCGGTATTTTCCCCAATCGAATCAGGCAGTTGCTTCAATGCGTACCCATTACTGCGGGCAGGTGGACGAAACTCTGGTCGGCACGACCGTGAGCGTGGCGGGCTGGGTGCACCGGCGCCGCGACCACGGCGGCGTGATCTTCGTCGACCTGCGCGACCGCGAAGGACTGCTGCAGGTCGTCATCGACCCGGACACGCCGGACGCCTTCGCGGCCGCCGAGCACCTCGGCCGCGAGTACTGCCTCCAGCATCACCGGCAAGGTGCGGCGCCGGCCCGCGGGCACGGCCAACGCCAACCTCGCCTCGGGCCAGGTCGAGGTGCTGGCCCGTGAACTGGTCGTGCTGAACGCCTCGGAGACGCCGCCGTTCGCGCTGGACGAGGAGGTGGGCGAGGAGGCGCGGCTCAAGTACCGCTACATCGACCTGCGCCGCGACGTCATGCAGCGCCGGCTGCGCTTGCGCCACGGCATCACGCGGGCGATGCGCGAATACCTGGACGACAACGGCTTCGTGGACCTCGAGACGCCCATGCTGACCAAGGCCACGCCGGAGGGCGCCCGCGACTACCTGGTGCCGTCGCGCACCCAGCCCGGGCACTTCTTCGCGCTGCCGCAGTCGCCGCAGATCTTCAAGCAGCTGCTGATGATGAGCGGCTTCGACCGTTACTACCAGATCGTGCGCTGCTTCCGCGACGAGGACCTGCGCGCCGACCGGCAACCCGAGTTCACGCAACTCGACGTCGAGACCTCGTTCCTGACGCAGGCAGAGATCATGGAGCTGATGGAGGCCCTGATCCGCTTCGTGTTCAAGCGGGCGCTGGGCGCCGAGCTGCCGCAACCGTTCCCGCGCCTGAGCTACGCCGAGGCGATGCGGCGCTACGCCTCCGACAAGCCCGACCTGCGCATCCCGCTCGAGCTCGTGGACGTGGCCGACCTGGTGGCCGATTGCGAGTTCAAGGTATTCGCCGGACCGGCCGCTGACGCCGCGGGCCGCGTCGCCGCGCTGCGCGTGCCGCAGGGCGGTAAGCTCACGCGCAAGCAGATCGACGACTACACGGCCTACGTGGCGCGCTACGGCGCGCGCGGCCTGGCCTACGTCAAGGTCAACGACCCGGGCGCGGGCCGTGACGGCCTGCAGTCGCCGATCCTGAAGTTCCTGTCCGATGCGGCGGTGGCCGGCATCCTCGGCCGCACCGGCGCGGCGGCGGGCGACCTGCTGTTCTTCGGCGCCGACAAGGCCAAGGTCGTCAACGACGCCCTGGGCGCGCTCCGGATCAAGGTCGGGCAGGAACTGGGGCTGGTCGAGCAGGGCTGGCGGCCCCTGTGGGTGGTGGAATTCCCGATGTTCGAGCGGGACGCCGATGCCGGGCGCTGGGTCGCCATGCATCACCCGTTCACCGCGCCGCTGGACCCGGACGCGGACGCGCTCGAGCGCGACCCGGGCAGCGCGCTCGCCAACGCCTACGACATGGTGCTGAACGGCTCGGAAGTCGGCGGCGGCTCGGTGCGTATCCATCGCCGCGAGATGCAGGCCAGGGTGTTCGGGCTGCTGGGCATCAGTCCCGAGGAAGCGGACAACAAGTTCGGGTTCCTGCTCGAGGCGCTGCGCTACGGCGCGCCGCCGCACGGCGGCATCGCCTTCGGCCTGGACCGCCTGGCGATGCTGATGACCGGCGCGGACAGCATCCGCGACGTGATCGCCTTCCCGAAGACGCAGTCCGCGTGGTGCCCGCTGACGGACGCGCCGACGGTGATACCGGAAGCGCAGCTCAAGGAACTGCACGTGCGGGTGAAGCTGCCGGTGCAGCCGCCGACGTGAGGCGAGGAGGGGTCAGACCCTGGAAGGGTCAGACCCCGGCCTGGATCGGGGTCTGACCCCGTCTGCGGGGTCTGACCCCTCCGGATACCTCAGCCCAGGTTCGCTTCCGCGAAGCCCCAGTCGGCGAGCTTGTCGATCACCGCCGCGACGTAGTCCGGGCGCCGGTTCTGGAAGTCCAGGTAATAGGCGTGTTCCCACACGTCGATGGTCAGCAGCGGCGTGTAGCCCTGGGTCAGCGGCGTCTCCGCATTCGCCGTCTTGGTGACCGAGAGCTTGCCGCCCTTGGCCACGAGCCATGCCCAGCCGCTGCCGAACTGCGTCGCCGCCGCCTTGGCCAGTTCCGCGGTCATCGCGTCGAATGAACCGAAGTCGCGTTCGATGCGCTCGAGCAGCGCCTTGCCGGGCTTGCCGCCGCCGCCGGGCTTCAGGCTGTGCCAGTAGAAGGTGTGGTTCCAGACCTGCGCGGCATTGTTGAACACGCCGGCCTGGTCCGGCTTGCCGGCGGTCGCCTTGATGATGTCCTCGAGGGCCGCCTCCGCAAGCGCCGTGCCGGCGACCAGCTTGTTGAGGTTGTCCACATACGCCTTGTGGTGCTTGCCGTAATGGAAGCCCAGCGTGTTGGAGCTGATGACGGGGGCCAGCGCGTCGTCCTTCCACGGCAGCGCCGGCAGCGTGAACGGCGCCTTGCGTCCGTGGATAATCGAGAGCCTGGGGGTGGCTGCGTCGGCCATTGGTGTTCTCCTTCAGTCAACAATGCAGGATTGGACCTTAGTGTCGCACGAACGCCCCGAAGTTCCGAACGCGCGCATCGTCTTCGTGCACGGCCTGTGGATGAACGGGCTGGAAACGCTGTGGCTGCGCCGGCGTCTCCGCGGCCTGGGCTTCGCGCCGAGCGTATTTCACTACGCGAGCCTGCGCGCCGGCGTCGCACAGGTCGTCCACGACCTGTCCCGGTATCTCGCGCAATGGCCGCCGCCCGTGCATCTCGTCGGCCATAGCCTGGGCGGGGTCATGCTGCTGCGGCTGTTCGAACTGCGACCCGACCAGCCGCCGGGCCGCGTCGTGCTGATGGGCGCGCCGGCGGCCGGCAGCTGCGCCGCGCAAAGCGTGGCGCGCTGGGCGATCGGGCCCGCCGTGCTGGGGCCGCTGGCGCTGGCGGAACTCACCGGCAGCGGACCGCGCCGCTGGAGCCAGGCGCGTGAACTCGGCGTCATCGCCGGGTGCGGGGGCAGGGGGCTGGGCCGGCTCGTGTCCCGGCTGCCGGGGCCGAACGACGGCACGGTCGCGGTCGAGGAAACGCGGGTCGAGGGCATGACCGACCACGTGGTGCTGCCGGTCACGCACACGGGCATGCTGATCTCCGGCGACGTGGCGAGACATGTGGCGCGGTTCCTGCAGCGCGGCCGGTTCAAGGAGGGGTCAGACCCCGAGGGGGTCAGACCCCGGACCGAGACAGGAGTCTGACCCCGCAGGGGTCTGACTCCTCCTGGTCATCGACGACGGCACCCGCCTTCCGGCTAACCGTCCTGCAGCTTCGACTTCAGCTCGTACAGCAGCGCCAGCGCCTCGCGCGGCGTGAGGCGATCCGGATCCGTCGCCTCCAGCAGTTCGAGCGCTTCGCCGGGGCGAGCGGCGATGGTGAGGTCCAGAGGAGGGGTCAGACCCTGCTGCGCAGGGTCAGACCCCGGAAGCGCAGGGTCAGAGCCCGACGCGCAGATCAGCCTCCAGATCCGGGGTCTGACCCCCTCGGGGTCTGACCCCTCCTTCCAGCGTCTGCAGGAACCGCTTGGCGCTCGCGATCACCTCGCGCGGCACGCCCGCCAGTTGCGCGACCTGCAGGCCGTAGCTGCGGCTCGCCGGGCCGGGCTTGACGGCGTGCAGGAAGATCAGGTCGTCGCCGTGCCCGGTCGCGTCGAGGTGCACGTTGGCCACCTCGTCGATCTCCGCGGCCAGCGCGGTCAGCTCGAAGTAGTGCGTCGCGAACAGCGTGAACGCGTGCATGCGGCGCGCGATGTGGCTGGCGCTGGCCCAGGCCAGCGACAGGCCGTCGTAGGTGCTGGTGCCGCGGCCGATCTCGTCCATCAGCACGAGGCTGGCCTCGGTCGCGTTGTTGAGGATGACCGCCGCCTCGGTCATCTCCACCATGAAGGTCGAGCGGCCGCCCGCCAGGTCGTCCGAGGCGCCGATGCGCGTGAAGATGCGATCGATGGGCCCGATCAGCGCGCGCGTCGCGGGCACGAAGCTGCCCATCCCGGCCAGGATCACGATCAGCGCCGCCTGCCGCATGTAGGTGGACTTGCCGCCCATGTTGGGGCCGGTGATGACCAGCATGCGCGTGGCGTCGTCGAGCAGCAGGTCGTTCGGCACGAACGGCGTGTCCAGCATGCGCTCGACCACCGGGTGCCGGCCGGCCTCGATCTCGATCCGTGGCTCGTCGGTCAGCCGCGGCTGCACGTAGTCGAGCGCAACCGCCCGCTCGGCCAGGTTGGCCAGCACGTCCACCCGCGTCAGCGCGTCCGTCATGCTGCGCAGGTCGCCCAGTTCCGCGATCAGCCGCTCGAGCAGCTCGTCGTAGAGCTGCTTCTCGCGCTGCAGCGCGCGGTCGCGGGCGCCCAGCACCTTGTCCTCGAACTGCTTGAGCTCGGGCGTCACGAAGCGCTCGACGCTCTTCATGGTCTGGCGCCGGTGATACGCGGCGGGCACGCGCTCGGCCTGCGCGCGCGGCACCTCGATGAAGTAGCCCTGCACGCGGTTGAAGCCGAGCTTCAGCGCCGCCAGCCCGGTGCGCAGCCGTTCCTGTTTCTCGAATTCCAGCAGCCAGCTGTCGGTGTCCGTCGCGATGGAGCGCAGCTCGTCGAGCTCGCTGTCGTAACCGTCGCCGATCACGCCTCCGTCGCGCACCAGGTACGGCGGCGCCGCCACGATGGCGCGCTCGAGCAGCTGCTGCAGGTCGGGCCGCGCCGCGAGTGCGGCGCGCGCGCCCTCCAGCAGCGGCGTGTCCAGCGCGTCGAGGTCCCGGTGCACCGCCGGCAGCATCGCGAGCGCGGCACGCAGGGCCGCGAGGTCGCGCGGCTTGGCGGACTTGAGCGCGACGCGGGCCAGGATGCGCTCGACGTCGCCGACCTGGCGCAGGCGCTGTTGCATGCCCGGCACCCGGCCGCTGTCGATCAGCGTCGCGATCGCGTGATAGCGGCGCTCGAGTTCGCCGCGGTCGCGCAGCGGGCGCTGCATCCAGCGGCGCAGCTGGCGGCCGCCCATCGCCGTGGCGGTGCGGTCCAGCACGCCGGCCAGCGTGGCCTCCGGGCGCCCGCTCAGGCTCTGCTCCAGCTCGAGGTTGCGGCGCGTGGCCGCGTCCAGCTGCAGCGCACTCTCGCGCACCTCGGTGGCGAGCCCCGCCAGGTGCGGCAGCGCCGAGCGTTGCGTGTCGCGCACGTAGGCCAGCAGCGCCCCGGCCGCGCGGATCGCCAGCGTGAGGTCGGCGCAGCCGAAACCGGCCAGGTCGCGTACCCCGAACTGCGCGGTCAGCTGCCTGAGCGCGGAATCGGCCTCGAAATGCCACGGCGGCCGGCGTCGCAACGTGCCCTCGGCCAGGCCCAGGCGCGCCGCGGCGAGGTCCTCGGGCAGCAGCAGCTCGGCCGGGCGCAGCCGCTCGAGCTCGGCTTCCAGCGCATCGCGCCCGGCGGCCTCGAGCACGGTGAAGCGCCCGGCGCTCAGGTCCAGCCAGGCCAGCCCGAAGCGCTCGGCCTCGACGCACAGCGACGCCAGGAGCGTGTCGCGCCGTTCCTCAAGCAGCGCATCCTCGGTGACGGTGCCGGGGGTGACGATGCGCACGACCTCGCGGTCCACCGGTCCCTTGCCCTTGCCCACCTCGCCGACCTGCTCGCAGATCGCGACCGACTCGCCGCGCCGCACCAGGCGCGCCAGGTAGGTGTCCAGCTTGTCCACCGGCACGCCGGCCATCGGGATCGGCTCGCCGGCCGATTCGCCGCGCTGCGTCAGCACGATGTCGAGCAGCCGCGAGGCGCGCCGCGCATCGTCGTAGAACATCTCGTAGAAGTCGCCCATTCGGTACAAGAGCAGCACGTCGGGGTTGCCGGCCTTGATGCGCAGGTACTGCTGCATCATCGGCGTGTGCTCGGTCAGCCCCTCGAACAGGGGCTCGGTGGCGGGCGGCCTGGGCTTGCGCGGCGTCATGGCGGGATCCGGCGGCCGGCTTTCAGGCCGGCACCGGGGGCAGCGCCAGGCGGTCCGCGAACGGGTCGGGTTTCGGCATCGGCTGGTCCTGCTGGGGCCTGCTCGGGCAGGTGCGCGCCTCCGGGCGCCTGGCGCCAGTCTAGCAACCGGTCCCCTGCTGCGGTACCGGCGCAGCGCGCGGCGCGTGCGATAATCCCCTGCTGGCAAGGGCCGCATCCTCGGCCATTCGGGAGCCCCGCTGATGACCATCCGCTACCACGTGAACAAAGGCGTCGCCCTGCTGGAGATCGCGCGCCCCGAAAAGCGCAATGCGCTGAGCCAGGAGATGTACGCGAAGCTGGCCGAGGGGCTCGAATCGGCCGAAGCCGACGCGTCCGTCCGGGCCATCGTGATCGCGGGCCAGCCCGGCATCTTCACGGCGGGCAACGAGCTGGCCGATTTCCTGAAGCCGCTGCCGGCCGGCCAGGACATCCCGGCGCGCCGCTTCATGACGGCGCTCACCCGGGTGGACAAGCCCGTGATCGCCGCGGTGACCGGGCCGGCGGTGGGGATCGGCGTGACCCTGCTGCTGCACTGCGACCTCGTGTACGTGGCCGCCGGCGCCACGCTGTCCATGCCGTTCGTCAAGCTCGGGCTGGTGCCGGAGTTCGCCTCGAGCCTGCTCCTGCCGCTGCGCCTCGGCCATGCGCCGGCTGCGGAGAAGCTGCTGCTGGGCGAGCCGATCCCGGCCGACGAGGCGGTGCGCCTCGGCCTGGCCAATGCGGTCCTGCCGGCGGACCAGGTGCTGGCCCACGCGCTGGCCGAGGCGGAGCGCTTCAACGCGCTGCCGCCGCAGGGGGTGCAGGCCAGCAAGCGGCTCATGAAGCGCGCGCAGGCCAAGCTGATCCAGGAAACGATCGCGACGGAACTCGAGGTGTTCGGGTCGCGGCTCGGCGGTCCGGACGTGCGCGAGGCCATCACCGCGTTCTTCGAGAAACGGGCGCCGGACTTCACGCGGACGTCCGGCACCGGCTGAGACCATGGCCAGCGCCTCGAACGCGGCGCTCGCCGGCCTGGTGCGGCAGGTCGCCGCGCAGCTGCTCAAGCGGGGCGGCGTGCTGGCCACGGCCGAGTCCTGCACCGGCGGGCTGATCGCCAAGTGCGTGACCGACCTGCCCGGCAGCTCGGCCTGGTTCGAGCGCGGCTGGGTGACCTACAGCGACCGCGCCAAGCGCCAGGACATCGGCGTCCCGGCCGGCCTCATCAAGCGCCATGGCGCGGTCAGCGAGCCGGTGGCCCGTGCGATGGCGCAGGGCGCGTTGCACGCCAGCCGCGCCGACACCACCGTCGCCGTGACCGGCATTGCCGGCCCGGACGGCGGCAGCCCCGACAAGCCCGTGGGCACGGTCTGGATTGCGTGGGCGCGCCGCGACGGCGCCCGCACCGCCGTGCGCGCGCGGCGGTTCGTGTTTTCCGGCGCACGAGACGCGGTGCGGCGGCAGTCGGCCGCGGCGGCGCTGAAGGGACTGCTCGAGCCGTGACGGCCAGCCGGCGGCTGTTCTTCGCGTGCTGGCCGCACCGGCCCACGCGCGAGGCCATGGTCGAGGCCAGCCGCGACCCGGTGCGCGGCAGCGGCGGCCGGCCGGTGCCGCCGTCCCGGCTGCACGTCACGCTGGTGTTCCTGGGCGCGGTGGCCGAGGCGGACCTGCCGCGGGTGCGGGCCGCCGCGCAGCGCCTCGACGCGGCGCCCTTCGAGCTGTGCTTCGACCGGGTCGAGCACTGGCCGCGGCCGCAGGTGCTGGTGGCGGTCCCGTCGGCGCTGCCGGCGGCCGCCGCGCAACTGGCCGGCAGCCTGGGCGCGGCGCTGGCCCGCGCCGCGTTCGAGGTCGAGTCCCGCCCGTGGCGGCCGCACGTCACGCTGGCGCGCAAGGTGGTCCGGCCGGCCGCCGGAGCCGCCCTGACGCCGGTGCGCTGGCCGGTCACCGCCCTGACGCTGGTCGAATCGCTGGCGGTGCCGGGCGGGGTGCGCTACGCAGTCATCGAGCGCTGGCCGCTGGCCGCGCCTGGGTCGCCCCCTGACCCACCCGCTGCCGCAGACTGATCACCAGGCTGATTTGCCACCATCGCGTGCCTTAATCGGGCCACGGCGGCGGCGGGTCGGATGTGAAATAATCACTGGCATTCGCAAGGGAAGGAACGAGATGGAAGACAACCGGAAGAAAGCGCTGGCCGCGGCCCTCAGCCAGATCGAGAAGCAGTTCGGCAAGGGTTCGGTCATGAAGCTCGGCGACTCCGGGCCGCTGGCCGAGACGGAGGTCATTTCCAGCGGCTCGCTGGGCCTCGACATTGCGCTGGGCGTCGGCGGGCTGCCGCGCGGCCGCGTCGTGGAGATCTACGGGCCGGAAGCCTCCGGCAAGACCACCATGATGCTGTCGGCGATCGCCGAGGCGCAGAAGATCGGCGGCGTGGCGGCGTTCGTGGACGCGGAGCACGCGCTCGACCCGATCTACGCGCAGAACCTGGGCGTCAACCTGCAGGACCTGCTGGTGTCGCAGCCGGACACGGGCGAGCAGGCGCTGGAGATCACCGACATGCTGGTGCGCTCCGGCGCGGTGGACATCGTGGTCATCGACTCGGTGGCGGCGCTGACGCCGAAGGCCGAGATCGAGGGCGAGATGGGCGAGATGCAGGTCGGCCTGCAGGCCCGGCTCATGTCGCAGGCGCTGCGCAAGCTGACCGCCAACATCAAGCGCTCCAACACGATGGTCGTGTTCATCAACCAGATCCGCATGAAGATCGGCGTGATGTTCGGCAACCCGGAAACGACCAGCGGCGGCAACGCGCTGAAGTTCTACTCGTCCGTGCGGCTCGACATCCGGCGCATCGGCATGATCAAGAGCGGCGAGGAGGTCATCGGCAACCAGACCCGCGTCAAGGTCGTGAAGAACAAGGTCTCGCCGCCGTTCCGCGAGGCGGAATTCGAGATCATCTACGGCAAGGGCATCTCGCGCGAGGGCGAGCTGATCGACCTGGGCGTGGTGCACGGCCTCGTGGAGAAGTCCGGGTCCTGGTACTCGTACAATGGCGAGCGCATCGGACAGGGCAAGGACAACGTGCGCAACTACCTGATCGAACACAAGGAAATGGCCGCGGAGATCGACGCAGCGCTGCGCGCGAGGCTGCTGCCGAAGGTCCGCGCGGCGGCTGCGGAAGGTGGTGCTGCGGCGGAAGCCTGAGCGCCGGCGACGGCCGGCCGCGGCGCCGGACGACGCGACGGCGGCGCGCCTGGCTGCGCTCAGGCTGCTGAACCGCCGCGACTACTGCGCGGCCGAACTGGGCGCGCGGCTCGTCGCGCGCGGCGCGGCGCCCGGTACGGCCGCCGTGGTCGTGCAGGCGCTGGGCGGCGAGCGGCTCGTCGACGACGAGCGTTACGCGGGGCACTATGTGGACTGGCACGCGGGGCGCGGCCAGGGTCCGGTGCGCATCGCGCACGACCTCGAGCGCTTAGGCGTACCCGCCGCGATCGTGGAGCGCGCCGTGGAGGCGCGTGCCCCGGCGTGGCGCGAGCGTTGCCTGCGCGTGCGGCAGCGGCGCTTCGGCGACGCGGTGCCGAAGGACTGGAAGGAGCGCGGCCGCCAGGCGCGTTTCCTGCAGCAGCGGGGCTTCAGCGCCGAGCAGGTTCGCGCCGCCCTCGGCAACGACATCGAGCTGGACGAATGAGCAACGTGAACGCCAACAAGCAACGCATGTCGAGCGCCGAGCTGCGCCAGGCCTTCCTCGAATTCTTCCGCGAGCGCGGCCACACCGTCGTGGCGTCGAGCCCGCTGGTGCCGGGCAACGACCCGACGCTGCTGTTCACCAACGCCGGCATGGTGCAGTTCAAGGAGCTGTTCCTGGGCAGGGAGCGCCGCGGCTACGTGCGCGCGGCGAGCTCGCAGCGCTGCGTGCGCGCCGGCGGCAAGCACAACGACCTGGAGAACGTCGGCTACACGGCGCGCCACCACACCTTCTTCGAGATGCTGGGCAACTTCAGCTTCGGCGACTACTTCAAGCGCGAGGCGATCGAGTACGCCTGGGAGTTCATCACCGGCACGCTGGGCATCGCGCCGGAGCGGCTGTGGGTCACCGTGTACCGCGACGACGACGAGGCCGCCGACATCTGGCTGAACGAGATCGGCGTCGATCCCGGCCGCTTCGCCCGGCTCGGCGAGAAGTCGAACTTCTGGGCGATGGGCGACACCGGTCCCTGCGGCCCGTGCAGCGAGATTTTCTACGACCATGGCCCCGGCCTGGACGGCGGCCCGCCGGGCTCGCCGGACGAGGAGGGCGACCGCTACGTGGAGATCTGGAACCTGGTCTTCATGCAGTTCGACCGTGCAGCGGACGGCGAGCTGACGCCGCTGCCCAAGCCGTCGGTGGACACGGGCATGGGACTCGAGCGGGTCGCCGCCGTGCAGCAGGGCGTGCATTCGAACTACGACATCGACCTGTTCCGCAACCTGATCTCCGCGGCCGCCGACATCTGCGACCAGAAGACCGTGGACAGCCCGTCGCTGCGGGTCATCGCAGACCACATCCGCGCCTGCGCCTTCCTCATCGTGGACGGCGTCGTGCCGTCGAACGAGGGCCGCGGCTATGTGCTGCGCCGGATCATCCGCCGCGCGATCCGCCACGGCTACAAGCTCGGCCAGGAGCAGCCGTTCTTCTACCGCCTGGTGCAGGTGCTGGCCGACGAGATGGGCAAGGCCTATCCGGAGCTGGTGGCCGCCGCGCCGATGACGATGCGCATCATCCGGCAGGAAGAGGAGCGCTTCGACGAGACCCTCGTCACGGGCATGGCGCTGCTCGAGGAGGCGATCGCCGGGCTGTCTGGCACGACGCTGCCGGGCGCGACCGCCTTCAAGCTGTACGACACCTACGGCTTCCCGGTGGACCTGACCGCCGACATCGCGCGCGAGCGCGGCCTCAGCGTGGACCAGGAGGGTTTCGAGGCCGCCATGAATGCGCAACGCCGGCGGGGACGGGCCGCCAGCGGCTTCAAGGCGGAAATGCGCGACGACCTGGCGATCGATGCGACCACCTCGTTCTGCGGGCACGACGCGTTGACGGCGGACGCGACGGTCGTCGCGCTGCTGCACGACGGCCAGGCGGTTGGCCGGCTCGAGGCGGGCCAGTCCGGCCAGGTCGTGCTGGACGTGACGCCGTTCTACGCGGAGAGCGGCGGCCAGGTGGGCGACGTCGGCGTGCTCGAGGGCGGCGGCGCGCACTTCGAGGTGACCGACACGCAGAAGCTGGGCGGGGCGCACGTGCATCACGGCAGCCTGGCGCGGGGCCGCCTGGCCGTGGGCGACCGGGTCGCGGCCGGCGTGGCGGCCGCCACCCGGCAGGCCACCGTGCTCAACCATTCGGCCACCCACCTGCTGCACGCGGCGCTGCGCAAGGTGCTCGGCACGCACGTCGTGCAGAAGGGCTCGCTGGTCGCCGCGGACCGCCTGCGCTTCGACTTCGCGCACTTCCAGGCGGTCGCGCCCGACGAACTGCAGCGCATCGAGCGGCTGGTCAACGCCGAGATCCGGCGCAACGCGCCGGCCGAGACGCGGCTCATGCAGTACGACGCCGCGGTGGCGGCGGGCGCCATCGCGCTGTTCGGCGAGAAGTACGACGACGAAGTGCGCGTGCTGTCGCTGGGTGATTTTTCCACGGAGCTGTGCGGCGGCACCCACGTGGGCCGTGCCGGCGACATCGGCCTGTTCCGGATCGTGAGCGAGGGCGGCGTGGCGGCCGGCGTGCGGCGCATCGAGGCGCTGACCGGCCAGGCGGCCCTCGACCACGACACGGCGACGGAAGCGGCGCTCAGGCAGGTCGCGGAACTCGTGCGCGGCAGCCCGTCGGATGCGCGCGACAAGGTCAGCCAGCTGCTCGAGCGGTGCAAGAAGCTCGAGCGCGAACTGGCCGGGCTCAAGTCGAAGCTCGCCACGGGACAGGGTACGGACCTCGCCGCGACGGCGGTCGAGGTGGCCGGTGCGCGGGTCGTGGCGGCGCGCCTCGACGGCGCTGACGCGGGCGCGCTGCGCGAGGCCGTGGACCAGCTCAAGGACAGGCTCAAGCCGGCTGTGATCGTGCTGGGGGCCGCGACCGGCGACGGCAAGGTCCTGCTGGTGGCCGGCGTGACGCCGGAGCTGGTGGGCCGCATCAAGGCGGGCAAGGTCATCGCGGCCGTCGCGGCGCGGGTGGGCGGCAAGGGCGGCGGCCGCGCCGACTTCGCGCAGGCGGGCGGCACGGACCCGGCCGCACTCGACGATGCGCTGGCCGCCGTGGCGGGGATGGTGCGGGAGCAGCTCGGCGGTTAACGCGCCTCAGCCCTTCCCGTACGCCCCTCGTGCCGCGACAATGGCGGCCTCATGGCGCTGATCGTCCAGAAATACGGCGGCACATCGGTCGGCTCCGTCGCGCGCATCCAGGCGGTGGCCCAGCAGGTCGCCGCCTGCCGGGCCGACGGCCACCAGGTGGCGGTGGTCGTGTCCGCGATGGGCGACTCCACGGACCGACTGGTTGACCTCGCCCGCGAGCTGTCGCCGGACCCGGCGCCGCGCGAGCTGGATGCCCTGCTGGCAAGCGGCGAGATCGTGTCCTGCGCGCTGCTGGCCATGGCGCTCAACGACCGCGGCTGTGCGGCGCGCTCCTACAACGCCCTGCAGCTGCCGCTGACGACTACGCCGGCGCACGGCCGCGCGCGCATCACCGCGATCGAGGCGGCCGGTCTGCGCGCGGATCTCGAGGCGGGCATCGTGCCCGTCTTCACCGGCTTCCAGGGCCGCGCACCGGACGGCTCGGTCACCACCATCGGCCGCGGCGGCTCGGACACCAGCGCGGTGGCGCTGGCCGTCGCGCTGGGCGCCGACGAGTGCCAGATCCTCACCGACGTGGATGGTGTCTACACGGCCGACCCGCGGGTCGTGCCCGACGCCCGCCGGCTGGACAGCGTCAGCTTCGAGGAGATGCTGGAACTGGCCGGGCAGGGGTCGCGCGTGCTGCACCTGCGCGCGGTCGAGTTCGCGGCGCGGCACGGCGTGCGGCTGCGCGTGCTGTCGAGCTTCCGGCCGGGACCGGGTACGCTGATCACCAGGGAGGACCGCGCAGTGGAAACACCGGTGGTATCCGGCATTGCCTTCAACCGGGACGAGGCGCAGGTGGCGCTGAGCGGCCTGCCGGACCGTCCGGGCATGGTGCACGAGCTGCTCAGGCCCGTGTCCGAGGCGGACATCGAACTGGACATGATCGTGCTGACGGCGCCGCGCAACGGCCAGGTGGACCTGAGCTTCACCGTGCCGCGCGAGGATTACGCCCGCGCCATGGCGCTGGTGCAGCCCGTCGCGGTCCGGCACCAGGGCGCCTCCGTCGCGGGCAATGACCGCGTGGCCAAGCTGGCCGTGGTCGGGTCCGGCATGCGCTCGCATGCGGGCGTCGCGACGCGCCTGTTCGAGGCGCTGGCCCGGGAGGCCATCGACGTGCGACTGGTGTCGACCTCCGAGATCAAGATCAGCGTGCTGGTGGGCGAGGCGGAACTCGAGCGCGCGGTGCGGGCGCTGCACGCGGCTTTCGGCCTGTCCGGGAGCCAAGAACCGTCCACCTGACCGCGGCCGTTGGCCGAAACGCGGCAGGTCGGCCTAGGGGTATATACTTATACCCCACGCCTCGGCCGGTCCCGCGGGGCCGGCCGCGGCGAGACACGGCCAGGCACCATGCTGATTCTCACCAGACGTGTCGGCGAAGCACTGATCATCGGTGACGAGGTCGCCGTGACGATCCTGGGCGTCAAGGGCAACCAGGTCCGGATCGGAGTGCGTGCGCCGAAACACGTGACCGTCCACCGCGAAGAGATCTACGAGCGGATCCAGGCCGGGCAGGACAAGACGCCGCCCGACGAATCGGCCTGAACGCGAGGACCGGGCAGGTGCCCTTTACCGGCCATGGGCCGGTCAGTATCATTTGCGGCCCTTCCGGAACACGGGGGGCACGATTCCGGGAGAGATGGCCGAGTGGTTGAAGGCGCGCCCCTGCTAAGGGCGTAAGGGTCAAAAGCCCTTCGAGGGTTCGAATCCCTCTCTCTCCGCCAGACAAAAACTGCGCCCGTAGCTCAGTTGGATAGAGTACATGGCTACGAACCATGGGGTCGGGGGTTCGAATCCCTCCGGGCGCGCCATCTAAACAAGGGCTTACGCAACGCGTGAGCCTTTGCCTTTTCTAGCGTAGGGAAATCATCGAGACATTTCCTGCGATTTCCCAAGCCCGCTCGATCCGTTGGGCCGCCTGCCCATGCCACACCTCCGGTTGCATTTTCCCACCTAACCGAGGTCTCTGGAAAACCAGGGGAAGGCCAGGCAGGTCCGTTCATCATGGAGCCGTTTGCGCTTCAGAGAAAGGCTGACTCTCGGACAAACTGGCGTTTTCTTCAGGACTGACCAAACTTTTCCGCCCTGATATGTTGGCCCGATGCATTCGCTCATTAACTGTTGGGTGTGCCAGAAAGGGAGAACTACATGGCTCAATCCACGACCACATTTTTCTTTGGCGTGCTTCTTCTTGTCGGCATCAACCTGAGTGCCCAAGCATCCGTCAATAAGGCGGTAGAGGAAGCGGCCATTACCAAGGTCATTGATAGCAACATCGGCTGGTTTGCCACCAAGGACTTCGACCTGCTGTTTAGCACCATGGCCGATGATCCTGACCTCTTCTACTTCAGCCCCGACTCCAAGAGCACGATCCACGGGATTGAGGCGGTCCGGAAACAATCTGCCATCTGGCGCGATCCCGGAGCGAAGTACCTCAGCCACGACATTCGTGAGCTACGCATTCATATCCATCCTTCAGGGGAGGTGGCGTGGTTCTCCGCCATCCTGGATGACTGCGGAGAATACAGCGGCCAGAAAGGATGCTGGAAGGATACGCGCTGGACCGGTGTGTTGGAAAAGCGATCGAAGAGTTGGGTGATCATGCAGATGCACTTCTCCTTTGCCGCCGACCAGCTGCGCGAACGGATCGAGAAGCGGTTTCGCGAGGAGATGAAGCATGAGAGCCCAAAGCCCTAGCGCATTGGCCAGGGCAAGAGCGCCTTTGGTCCAGCCGCGCCTGACCAGCATTGGACCGGACGCTGTTTCTACGAGTCATCGTCCTCCCGCCGCGCGGCGTCGGGAGCGCCGGTTAACTCAGTCGTTAGATGCGTGGAAAGGGAGGGTTAGGATAAATGAGCTCTCAAGAACCATCAGACATTCGGATGGCAGCTGAGACTTACGACAGGGAAGCGGAGGAATGCAATTGGCGGGGGCCCGAGATCGCATTCGGCCTTTCATACGAATTCATCAAACCTGGCGAATGTGTGCTCGATATTGGGATCGGGACGGGCCTCGGCTCTGCCTTATTCCACAAATCCGGGCTTCGCGTGTTTGGGATGGACAAATCCGTTGAGATGCTGGAAGCCTGCAGACAGAAAGGCTTCGGGGCTGACTTTAGGAAGCACGACCTCGCGGTGGAACCATATCCCTACGACACCGCCTCCATGGATCATGCTATCTGTATCGGCGTCCTTGATTTCTTCAGAGACCTCAAGCCAGTCTTCAGAGAGGTCGCACGCATTCTGCGTAACCAAGGGGTCTTTGTTTTTGTAGTGGCAAGCCGTGGCCCAGGAGAGGGCCCCGAGTATCTGGCGGATTCCCAGTCCGGCTCAATGGTCACTATGTATCGCCGCACCACAGAAGAAATCAACGATCTACTAGAGGACAACGACTTCGAGTTGCTGAGGCATGTAGAATTCGCCGTGTTCATGAATCCGGAGAGGACCGCGTCACTCCCTCTCAAGGCCAATGTGGTGAGACGGATCGGACGCATCTAGCAGATCGCTGCAGCCGACGGAGCCCTGCAGGCTTCGTGGCTGAGCTCTCCCGTTGAACGTCTGTTTTTCGATGTCGTGACTGGCGGTCAATGGCCGCGGGCAGCCGAGCCCGGCGCCAGCCGGGCGAGACAACGCGCAGCGAGCATTGCGAGCGAGCGGCCCCCGTGAGGGGTGAGCCGCCGAAGGCGGCGAATAATCTCCAGGCGCGCCAATTGAAAGGGAAAGGAGGCCTCTTGGCCCCCTTTGCCGGATCGGCCGGGCAAGGTCCGCGGGCGGCAGGCCCGGGATCAACATCCGGCTGGTTCCGCGAACCCGCCTGGCTGGGGAGGTAGGTGAACTGCCTATTCACGCTTCGCCGCCCCGACCGTAGGATGGAACCTGATCGGCTTGATTGTCGGCGCGATGGTGTTCGCCATCGCTGGGGCCCGGCCGAGAACGCGGCCGCGGATGCTGCTGGAGATCGCGATGAGAGTTCGACTGCTACGCAGCGTTGCTGCCCTGGTCTGGGTGGGGCTGGCTGTTACGGTTCTCTCTTCGACCGCGGCGCTGGGCGAGGAGAATTGCCTGGCGTGCCATGCCACCGCCGAGGATGCGGGCGAGGAGCGCCTGGTCGTCGACGCGACCCAGTGGGCCAAGACCGTTCACGGTGCCGCGGGTGGCGCATGCGCCGACTGCCACGCGGGGAAGGTCCGTTATCCACACGAGGCCGACGATCCGCGGGCGGCGTGCGCCGACTGTCACAAGCGGGCCGCGAAGGCGATGACGAGCGGCGCTCATGCCGTGACCGACTCAGCCGGGGCGATTGGCGCGCCCGCATCGAGAGCACCGGACTGCTTCAGCTGCCACGGGGCAGCGCACGCCCTTGTGCCATCCTCCGACGAGACGTCCCCGGTGCACCCGAAGCGGCTCGCCGCAACCTGCGGCAACTGTCACGCGGATCCCACGCTGGGCCAGATGGCCGGCGTGAAACTGGTGCAGCCACTCGCGGCCTATACGGCGAGCGTTCATGCCCGTGGCGTAGCGGAGGGCCGGCATTCCGCCACCTGCAGCGCCTGCCACGGCAATCACAGGGTGCTGCGGGCCAGCAACCCGCAGTCGAGCGTGAATCGCAGCAACGTCGCCGCGACCTGCGGGGACTGCCACACCGAAATTACCGAGGCTTTCAACGCCAGCGTGCACGGCGTGGCCACATCGCGGGGCTCGTTACATTCCCCGGTATGCACCGACTGCCACGGCGAGCATCGCATTCTCGGGCCCGCTGACAAGGGCTCGCCGGTGTACGCGACCAACGTGCCGGCGATGACCTGCGGGCCCTGCCACGGCGATCTGCGCCTGAACGAGAAGTTCGGACTCAAGAACACCGCGGTCAAGGCCTTCGCGGACAGCTACCACGGCCTCGCGGGGCGTGCGGGCGCCACCGTTGTCGCCAATTGCGCCTCCTGTCACGGCGTGCACGACATCCTGCCGTCTACAGATCCCCGTTCGCACGTCTCCCCGGAAAACCTGGCGACGACCTGCGGACACTGCCACCCCAGGGCCGGGGAGCGCTTTGCCATCGGTGCCGTGCACGTCCTGCCCGAGGT
Organism: uncultured Gammaproteobacteria bacterium; assembly: GCA_963695155.1. Taxonomy (GTDB): domain Bacteria; phylum Pseudomonadota; class Gammaproteobacteria; order Steroidobacterales; family Steroidobacteraceae; genus SG8-30. The sequence goes on along the minus strand of CAVOGD010000007.1, from coordinate 314,524 downwards.
CAAGGGAGAGACTCATCCAACCGTCTACTGGGTCCGCATCTTTTATCTTTGCCTGATCGTGCTAATCATTGGCGGCATGCTGATCCACAACGGCCTCGACCTGTACCGCAAGGGCCAGCATCCGCGCCTGCTGCGCACGCTGCCTATTCCCGACCGGACGCCGGTGCGGATGGGCCGCATGTTCCGCCTGTCTCATGCGGTGTTCGCCCTGTCCTTCATCGTGCTGGTCTATACTGGCTTCGCGCTCACTTTCCCGGAAGCCTGGTGGTCTCGCCTTGCGACCTTCGGTGAGCCGGTGGTCGACCTGCGGGGCGGCGTGCATCGCATCGCCGCAGTCGTCATGCTCGCGGCAGCGGTGATGCACGTCGTGCACCTGTGCCTGAGCCGGCGGGCGCGTGCCTGCGTCGGCGAGCTGGTACGGCCGCGGCTCGCGGATCTTCATGAATTCAAGGAGCGCGTGGCCTATCTCGCGGGCCGTAGCCCGTTGCCTCCCGACTCGCCCTGGGTGGGTTACCCCGAGAAGATCGAGTATCTGGCGGTGATCTGGGGCACGCTGATCATGGCGGTCACCGGCTTCATGCTCTGGTTCCCGGAGGTGGTCCTGCGCGTGGCCCCGAAGTGGTGGACCGACCTCGCGACGGTGATTCACCTCTATGAGGCCATTCTGGCGGCGCTCTCCATCCTGTTCTGGCATCTGTACCTGGTGATCCTCGATCCGCTGGTCTATCCGTTCGACACGGCGGCGGTCAGCGGGCGCATGACGCCGGGACGGGCCTGGGAACGGCGTAACGCCACGATGCCCGGAGAAGACGAACAGCAGTAGGAAGTCGGGGTCGGGAAGTCGCGGGGATGTCGTCGAGTTGAACATGCAGCGCAGATCTTCCTCTCAGGCCAGCGGCGGACGCCGATGATCCGCAAGACACTCGGGCGCAAGCTGACGACGGCCGTGGGCATCACGGTGCTGCTGATCATCAGCGTCTTTGCCTATGTGAATATGCACTCGCAAAGCAGAAGCCTGCTCGCGGAGGTGGAGCGCCACGCCATCCAGGTCAGCCAGACCGTGAAGTCGAGCACTGAATACGACATGCTGCTCTACGAGCCGACCCGTATTCGCGAGACGGTCAAGCGCCTCGGCCAAGAGGAGAGCATCGAGCGCATCCGCATCATGAACAAGGCGGGCCAGGTCATCTACTCATCCGACCCGAAGGAAATCGGGGAGACGGTCGATGCCAGCACCGAGAGCTGCATCCGTTGCCACGCCGTCCGGCCGCCCCTCGAACGTCTCGACATGCAGGCGCGCACGCGCGTCTTCCGGCGCCCCGGGGACAACAGCCGCGCGCTAGGCGTCATCACGCCGATCTACAACCAGCCCTCGTGCTGGACCGCGGCCTGCCACGTGCACCCTGAATCACAAACGATTCTTGGTGTCTTCGATGTCGTCATGCCGCTGGCGGCGGTAGACGCGGACTTGCGCCGCGGGCGGGTCGAGATCGTCATCTTCGCCGTCAGCGCCGTCTTGTTGCTGAGCCTGATCATCGGCATCTTCGTGCGGCGATGGGTGAGCCTGCCGGTCAAGCAGCTCGTCGCGGCGACCCAACGCGTGGCCGACGGGGACCTCAGCAAGACGATCGACGAAGAGCGGGCCGACGAACTCGGCAAGCTGGCGCGGTCTTTCAACCACATGACGCGCAAACTGGCGGAGGCGCGGCTGCAGCTCGTGCAATCCGACAAACTGGCCTCGCTGGGTCGCCTCGCCGCGGGCGTGGCCCACGAGATCAACAACCCCCTGACCGGCGTCCTCACTTACAGCAGCCTGCTGCTCAAGCGGGTCCGTGCGCAGGATGAGCAGGACGATCTCAAGGTCATTGTCCGCGAGACGGTCCGCTGCCGCGATATCGTCAGGAGCCTCCTCGATTTCGCGCGCCAGTCCGTGCCCACGAAGGGTGAATCGGACATCAACGAGGTCATCACCCGTGCCGTGTCGGTCATGGAAAGGCAGCTTGCACTGAACCACGTGGTCGTGGAGAAGGACCTCGGCGCCCATCTGCCCCGGCCCGTCGTGGACGCGAACCAGATGCAGCAGGTTCTCGTGAACCTCATCGTCAACGCTGCGGACGCAATGGGTGCAAAGGGCGGCACGATCACGCTCCGCTCTTCGGCGATCAGCCTCCCGCCGATGGGCGTCATGCAGATCAAGCAGGCGGTGTGCCCAAAGCGGCATAGCCTGATCGACGGTGAGGTGAGGTTCGACGACAAGCCTTCGATCCGTGTTAAGGCCCGGTGCGGGGGCCAGGAAGGTTTCGTCCGCATCGATCCGGTGTATGGCAAGGCCGCGCACCGACACGGCTTCACGGTTGACGACCGGAAGAAAGTCCAGTTCGTATGTCCCGAGTGCTCGACCTCCCTCATGGTCGAGGGCAGGAACTGCCCCCGGTGCGGCGAGGCGATATTCACGTTCGAATCGCCGCCGAGAGGCCTTGTGGAAACCTGCACGCAGGCTGGGTGCGGCTGGCAGCGATGGGAGGACGTCGACGCGGCCGGCAGCCGGGAGTATATCGAGATCGAGGTGCGCGACACCGGTTGCGGCATTTCCGCCGAGGATCTCCTGAAGGTCTTCGAACCGTTCTACTCCACCAAGGGAGCGAAGGGCACGGGTCTCGGGCTCGCCGTGGTATGGGGCATCATCGACAGCCATAATGGATCGATCAGTGTGCGCAGTGAGGTTGGCAGCGGGACGGCGTTTACGATCCGGATACCGGTCACACCATGAAGGCAGCACGCGACATCCTGGTGATCGACGACGAAATGGTCGTGCTGCAGGGCGTAGAGCGGATTTGCGGCGGCGAAGGCCTGACGGTCGACGCGGCAGCCAGCGGCGAGGCGGGCCTGAAGTGGCTCGACAAGCATGCCTACCGGCTCATCCTCTGCGACATCATGATGGAGGATCTGGACGGATTCGAGTTCCTTGCGGAAGCCCGCCGCCGGGGCTGCCGCACACCGGTCGTCATTACCACCGGATACTCGACCGTCGAGAACGCGGTGCGCTCCCTGCAGTGCGGCGCGATCGACTATCTTCCCAAGCCGTTCACGGCGGACGAACTGACGGCCGTATTGCGGCGCGGCCTGAACTATGGGGCACTCGGCGCGGGGGACGCCAGGCCTTGCCCGCCTGAATTCCGCAGGCTCGGGTATGTGAGCTGGGCGAGAACGGAACCGGAGGGCACGGTACTCATCGGCGTCAATGACCTGTTCGTCAGGACGATGAAGGGAGTGCGGAGCGTCGAGCTGCTGCCCGTCGACACGGACCTGGTCCAGGGCTCCAGCTGCGCCACGTTCGTATCGTCCGATGACCTCGAGCACGGCGTCATGTGCCCGGTCAGCGGGCAGGTCATCGAGGCGCACGCCGAAGCGGCGGAGCATCCGTCCATGATCGAGGAGGATCCGTACGGGACGGGCTGGCTCTACAGGATCGTGCCGTCCAACCTGGAACACAGCCTGGCCCATCTGGCTTCCGAGGCGGAGACACCGTCCCCGCCGGATGTGGGGCGACAAGGGGAACGATCATGACCTTCGGTCTGCTCATCGCGTTCGCCCTCATCTGTCTTGTCGCTGATTTTGCTACGCGCATGCTCATCGATCGGCTGCGCGACCGGCGGCGGCGAGGCGAGCGGGAGAAGGCGCTGGCCGAGAGCTTGCGCCTGGATTTCACGCGTGAGGCCAGGACCTTGAAGCGCGTGCAGGTCGACGCACCCGCGGCGTGCATCCTCTGTGTGGACGACGAAGAGATCATCCTGGACAGCTTCCGGAAGATCCTGGTGCTGGACGGCTACTCGGTCGATACGGTGCAGTCGGGCCAGGAGGCGCTGGGGCTCATCCAGACGCACCACTACGACTTCGTCTTCACCGACTTGCGGATGCCGGTCATGGACGGCGTGGAGGTGACCAAGGCGGTCAGGCACATGCGCCCGGACATCGACGTCGTCATCATCACGGGGTATGCGACCGTGGAGACCGCCGTGGAGTGCATGAAGTACGGCGCCATGGACTATGTGCAGAAGCCGTTCACCGACGACGAGCTGCGCGCCTTCGTCAAGAAGGCGCTCATCCGGCGCCAGGACCGGATCAGGAAGCAGCTGCAGCCGACCATCCACGTCCTGAACATCACGGAGCCCGGCCTGGTGCGTCCCGGTGAGTTCTCCATTCCGGGCGGAGCGCTGTTTTCGCCGGGTCACTGCTGGGCCAGCATCTCGCAGGATGGATCGGCGGCCGTGGGCCTGGACGACTTCGCCAAGAAACTGATTGGCCGCGTGGACAGCATCGAGTTCCCGAAAGCGGGCACGGAGGTGCGCGCCGGGCAACCGCTATTTGCCGTGCGCCAGAACCAGCGTCGCATGCAGTTCCACGCGCCGCTGAGCGGGCGCGTGGTGAAGATCAACCAGGCGCTGGCTGCGACGGAGAAGCTGGACGCCACGCCCTACGGGCGGCATTGGATCTGCGTCATCGACTGCGCGAATCTGGACGCCGAGATTCCGACGCTGAAGATCGGCAACTCGGCCGTGGCGCTGTTCCAGGAGGACATCGGGCGCTTTGTCGCGTTCATGCGGGACGTGACCCGGACGGAGTTGCCCGGTGGCGCTTCCGAGGAAGCGCTGTGCATCGGCGCGATCGAGCGGCTGAACGACGACCAGTGGGATCGCGCCGCCGCGCAGTTCTTCAGCCGCTAGCGCTGCTTCTTCGAGGAGCCGGCGAGATACCTGATCAGGAACACGAGCATCACCAGGAAACACCCGAGCAACAGGTATTCGAGGCCCTTGGTTTCGAAGATGTTGACGTACGAATAGGATTCCATTGTCGCGCTCGCTGGCTAGTCGAAGCCCGTCGCCCTGCGCAATACCGGCATGCGTGTGACGACCCACCGGAACACCCAGATCTCGGCGAAGACGACCATCAGGGTGACCACCAGCTCCTGCCAGGACGGGTAGTAGCGGTCCGGCAGGAACCAGTTGAAGGCGATCACCGAGATGTTCAGCCGGTTGAGAATAATTCCGAGCAACGCGAGAACCGCGGCAATCCGGATGGTCCCGAGGGAGCGATGGCGCACGCCGTGCGCAAACATGAAGCATGGCGCCAGCGTGAGACCGACGATCTCGAGGAGGTACCAGTACCCCCAGAAGTCGCCCATCAGTTCCCAGTGGTGCTCGTGGATGAAGATGAGCGCCTTGAAGAAGTAATAGACGAACATCGTGATGGCGGCGCCGCGGGCGAGGCCGAACACGAGCTTGTCGAATTGGCCGTGCTCGGCATCCATGTGGTCCTTCAGCACACGGTGGCTGATCGTGCCTTCAACGATAATCATCGACAGGCCGGCGAAGATGCTGGAGATGAAGAAGAGTATCGGGATGAACTCGGTGTACCACAGCGGATGGATCTTCCCCTTCGCCATCAGGAACAGCGCACCCAGCCCGGACTGGTGCAGCGTGGAAAGGGTGACCCCGAAGATCACTGCCGCGAGGGTGAGCGCCTTCATGAACCTGCGCACGCGGCGGGCACCCAGCCACTCGGCGATGGCCGGTGAGAATTCGATGAGTTCCGCCGTCATGTACAGGAGGAAATGCCAGGCCACCAGGAAGAGAACCGAGTTGTACCCGAACTCGTTGCCGATGATGGGGTTGATGATGTTCCAGGGCTTGCCGAGATCCAGTACGAGCGCGCCCGCGTAGAAGACGTAGGCGAGGAAACCGTTCAGCACCGTCACGCGGACGAGGGTGTGGTAGTTCTCCACCTTCATCACGTACACGACGAAGGTGATCACATAGGCGCCCCCGGCGAGCGCCACGCCGGTCACGACGTCAAAACCAATCCAGAAGCCCCATGGATACTCCTGGTTGAGGTTGGTCACCGAGCCCAGCCCCTGGGTAAACCGGATCACGAGGATGACCAGCCCCACGAGAATCACGGGGATGGAGATGACATTGAAAGGAGTCAGGAAGGGGCCGCGGGGCTTGAGTTCCTGCAGGACGAAATGCAGGAGGCTGCGCGGGCGAACAGCGACGTTGGCGTTTCCGGTCATTTCAGCCCTCATTCTCTGCGTCAGCCCCGGAGCGATTCGTGAGCAGCGTCAATCCCACGAGCGCTGCAGGTACGCCGAAGAACACCATGGGAACCGCAGAGAGGAACCCGCTCGTGTACTCCGGATAGGGCGTGGTGCCCAGGTCAGTGCGGAACCCCAGCTGGTCGAACGGGACCGAAGCAAGATAGAGCCAGCCCGTGCCGCCCACCTCGTGTTCGCCGTACACGTGACGGACGTACCGGTTCGGGTGGTTGTAGACACGTACGCGCGCGACCTCCATCAACTCCCGCTTCTGCCCGAACATCAGCGCGTCCGTCGGGCAGGACTCCACGCAGGCGGGCCGCTTCCCCTCCTGGAGCCGGTCGTAGCACATCGTGCATTTCTGGATGTCGGGATTCCATTTGTCATACTCGAACTTCGGCATGTTGAACGGACATGAAACCATGCAGTAGCGGCACCCCATGCACTTGTCGGCGCGCCATATCACCGGCCCTTCCTTGGTCTTTTGCATGGCGTTGGTGAGACAGGCCGCCGCGCAGGCGGGCTGCCAGCAGTGCAGGCACTGCTTCTTGACAAACACGGCTCCCTTGTCCGTCTGGTAGCGGTTGACCACGGTCCATTGCTTGTCGGTCGTCGTCCTTTCCCGCTCCAGCGCCCCGTCGTTTTCCACGTCGGGCACGGTCATCCCGTTGGCTCGACCGCAGGCCACTTCGCAGGCCCGGCAGCCGATGCAGCGGGTGGTGTCCACCAGGACGCCTACGAACTCCTTCGCGTCCGTAACCTCCGCGGTGTGGGCCCGTCCGCCCGCCAGGGTGCCGCCGACGGCACCGCAGGTCTTCAGAAAACCCCGTCGATCCATGTCAGTTCCTTGTCACGTGACAGGTCTTGCAGGCGGAGCTCGCCTTCGCACCGGTGCCCAGGTCGTGGCACGACCAGCAGTTCTTGTGGATGACGACCTTGGAGCTCAGCGACTCGTCCGCGATGTTGCCGTTCGGCGAGTGGTGACACGTCGAGCAAGCCTGCGGTTCGAGAGCCTCGGTGCCGGGGCCGCGGTGACAGATCTTGCAATCGATCCAGAAATCGTCGAAGTAGTTCTCGTGCGGCATTGAGAGTGGCGCCGCATTGATCTCGTGATGACATCTGGCGCAGTCGATCGCGAACTTGCGGGCGTGTCTGCCGTGCGGGAATACAGCCGGGCTGATCGCGGGGTCTTCTCTGGCTGCAGCCGCGGATGCGGCGCCGGGACTGGTAGAGTCGACCGCGCTCTGCGTCGACGGAGCCGCCGGGCTCGCCGATGGCGATGCCAGGTAAAACGCCAGCGGCAGCGCGAGCGCCAGCAGGATGGCAAGGCAAGCAACTCGCCTGTTCATAGCACCTCGGTTCGCACCCTCTAGGCGGTACGCTAGCGGTGCACGCTAGCGCTGGATGAACGCCTGTTCGAAAACCTCCCAGGTCGCGTCGTCCAATCCTTCGCTGTTCCCGTCGTCGACGCTCTTCCCGCCGGCCTCGCGTGCCCGCAGCGCCTTACGGATCATCTCCGTGTAACGGTCTATTTCGTCGCGATACCATGACACCGCGTCGGCGCCGATCCTGAGTTCGCGAAGGTCGCCGGTCAGATCGGTTGGCTCCATCGTGCAGACCCAGCCCAGCTCGTAGGGCTTGAGCTTGATCAGTTCCGGCCGGTCGAGAAGCGCTGCGTTCAGGCCTGTGATCCGGGCGCTCAACGGCGACGGCACGGCCAGCCTGCGATCCCCGTGCCGGAGCGTGAACAGCGGTTCCCCGCGGCGGACCGTGCTGCCCTGCTCGGGCAGTTCGACCGCGTCAATCCGCCCGATGGTCTTCTGCGTGAAGTCATCGATACCCACGCGCACGAGGCCGTTCATGTGAATCCCGACCCAGCTGTGGGAACTGGATACGAAGACACCGGCGGGCACGTTGATCTCGTGCCGGGACTTGGACTCGCCCACCGATGGAGTGACGAGATGGATGGACGGCGCGGTTTCCTTTTCCAGGCGCGCCTGGCGGCGGATGGCGAGCCTGTTGACCAGATCGGTCAGCTCATCCTCGGTGAAGGGCTTCTGGATGTAGTCCATCGCGCCGTGCTTCATCGTTTCCACCGCGGACTCGACGCTGGCGTAGCCGGTGACCATGATGACGTCCACATCCGGGCGCAGGTGCTTGACCGCCTTGGTCACCTCCACGCCGTCCATGTCCGGCATCTTGAAATCGGTGAAGACGAAGTCGTATTCGTTCTTGCGGACCAGCCCCAGCGCCTCGGGGCCGGTCTCAACCGTGTCCACCGAATACCCTGCTACGACGAGGATCCTGCGGATGCTGTCGAGGACAATGGCCTCGTCGTCCACGGCCAGAATGCGGGCTCGCGGATTCCTGACCTCGACCCGCTTGAGGCTGATGGCCTCGTCGGCGAAGTCCAGCCGCAGTCCGACCGCCAGGGCCTCCTCGCGCTCGCGGCGGGCTCTGCCCTCTTGCATCCGTCGCAGGGTGACGCGCAGCAACAGGTCCACGACAATGAAGACCGCAATCGTGACCAGTACAATCAGAATCACCATTGGGAGTGTCCTTGTCCGCGCTTCCTTTCCGCACGCTACGGAATCGTGCGTGCGGCAATCGCCGGACCAGCGAGTTGTGCCTGACCTCCGGGATGACTTTGATCAGGCCCAATTCAGCCGCAGCGAGACTAGTCCGGAGGCGACGCGGACGACATAAGGGCTATTGCTGACCTGCCTGCGCTCTGCGTATCACTCGCGACTGGACAGCGGGTGCGGCAAGGCTGGCCGTTGCCGATCGCTTGTTGAACTCCACTGGAGCCCGGTACGCAGGGACTCGACCCGGATCCCACCAGCCGCTGGGACTCCAGCGCATGGCCGCTACGCGCCGTCCTGGTGGCAACGGGGCCGGGTCATTCCGTCATCCAGGTCCTTCAACGCGAGCCTACGGTTCGCCGCCAAGCGCAAGTATCTTCCACGACCCGGGATCGACAGACCTCGCGATCATCCGCATTGCCGGTGACGGTTCACCGGGCAACACGGCCTGGGACAGGATCGTGGGCGTCAGCCCGGCGCCAGGCGCGCGATGGCGGGCGGCTTCACCTTGCCCTTGAGGTCCTGCGCCGCGATCGGCGTCCCTGCCCGGACCTCGAGCGGGATCACGCCCGCCCAGACGGGCCACGACAGATCGGACGCGGCGTCGTGCGGGCCGCCGTCGCGGATCTTCGCGGAAGCCTCGCTGACCGGCAGCGACATCACGCAGGTGGCCGCCAGTTCCTTGCGCGTCGGCGGCCGCAGCGTCGGCCACCGCCCCGGGAACCAATGGTCCGTCAACTGCTCCAGCGCCGCCAGCTTGGCCGCCGGGTCGGTGACCGCCTCGGCCACGCCGAAACACATCGCGGAGCGATAGTTGACCGAGTGATTGAAGCCGCACCGGGCCAGCACGAAGCCGTCGATCAGCGTGGCCGTCACGCAGACCGCCCCGCCCGCCCGGTTCGCCTTGATCATCCTGCTGGCGGTGCTGCCATGCCAGTACAGGCGGTCGCCGTGCCGCCAGTGCAGCGTCGGCGTGGCGACCGGGCGGCCGTCCACCACGTGCGCCACATGGCAATGGGTCGCGGCGTCGAAGATCGCGAAGATCGCCGCCAGGTCGTAAGTCCCGCGGTCCGGCAGGCGCCGTACGCGTGTGAACGAGCCGGGCTGGCCGCGCGGCCCCGGGCCCTTTCGTGTGACGGGGTCGGACATTCTGTCAAAGCTCCACGTGCGATGATGTCGGTTACTCTAGCGCAGGATGAGCGGCTTCGGCGTGCCGTGACCCTCGCCGGTTTGGCGGTGCCCGATCAGGACGAACGATGCCCGTGATGCTTGCACACCACCTGCGTAATCCAGTACTCGTTGCCGTCATCGTCGGCGTCGTGACGGCCGCCGTTGCCGCCAACCTCATCTGGCGCGACGAAAACGTCCGCCTGCGCGATGTGCGCGCGGTGGCCGCCAACACGGCGATTGACCGCGCGCGCTCGATCGAGCGCCACCTCCAGCGGACGCTGGCCGCTACCAACGAACTGGCCGCCCTGGTGCGGCTGGGACAGGGCAGCGTTCCGGGTTTCGACGCGATTGCCGCGGAGATGCTGCCGTTCTACCCGGGCGTGTCGGAACTGGCGCTGGCGCCGGGTGGTGTCATTTCGCACGTTGCGCCCGTGGCGGGCAACGAGAGGGCCCTCGGCCTGGACCTGCTGCGGCATCCGGCACAAAGAGCCGAAAGTGCGCTCGCCCGCGATTCCGGCAAGCTGACGCTGGCCGGGCCCGTCGACCTCGTGCAGGGCGGCGTGGGCCTGGTCGGGCGCATGCCGGTGTTCCTGAGCGATCCGCAGGGCAGGCGCGAGTTCTGGGGGTTGACCCTGGTCGTCATCCCGGTTTCCGAGGTGCTGCGTGCCGCCGACATGAACCGGATGGCCGAGGATGATTATGCCTATGAACTCTGGCGCGCAAGCCCGATTGACGCATCCAGGCAGACCATCGCGGCGTACTCAGCCGCAGCGCTGAACGAGCCGGTGACGCACGTTGTGAACCTGCCGAACGTGACCTGGACGCTGGCGGTCGCGCCGGTCGGCGGCTGGCGCGATCCGGTGACGCTGTCGCTCAAGGCTGTGGCCGGCCTGCTGTTCAGCCTGCTGCTTGCCTTCCTGGCGAAACTGATGGTCGAGTCGCGGCTGCAGTCGGACCGGCTGGAAGAGCTGGTCGCGCGACGCACCGCCGAAGTCCGCGCCCGCGAGTCGGAACTGCGGCGTTACGTCTATCAGCTGGAAACCACGTTCATGGGAACGGTGGAAATGGCCATGGTCCTGAGCGAGATGCGCGACTCGTACACGACCGGTCACGAACGGCGCGTCGCGACGATCGCCATGGCGATCGGCAGCGAGCTCGGGTTCGACGAGCAGCGCACCAAGTGCCTGCAGGTGGCGGGCTTCCTGCACGACATCGGCAAGATCATCGTCCCGGCACAGGTGCTGTCCAAGCCCGGCAAGCTCAGCCCGATCGAGTTCGAACTGGTCAAGGGCCACGCCCAGGCGAGCTTCGATGTGCTGAAGAACGTCGCATTCCCCTGGCCGGTGGCCGAGGTTGCGCGGCAGCATCACGAGCGCGTGGACGGCAGCGGCTACCCGCGGGGCCTCAAAGGCGAGGAGATCCTGCTCGAGGCGCGCATCCTGGCGGTCGCCGACGTGGTCGAGGCCATGTCGTCGCACCGGCCGTACCGCGCCGGGCTGGGCATGGACCAGGCGCTGGCCGAAATCGAGCGCGGCCGCGGGTCTTCGTACGATCCTGTCGTGGCCGATGCCTGCCTGCGCCTGTTCCGCGAGCGCGGCTTCCAGCTGCCGGACTGAGCGCCTGCCGGCCACGGCACGCCCGTCAGCCTGCGGGCTGGCGCCTACCGCACCGCATCGAGGGCCTCGGCCAGGCGATTGACCTCGTCCTGTGATGTGTAGTGCACGAACGACGCGCGCAGCACGCCGTCGCTGGTGTCGAGGCCGAGTGCCTGGACGAGGCGGTAGGCGTAGAAGTGGCCGGCGCCGACGCCCAGCCCGGACCCGGCCAGGCGGCTGGCCAGTTCGGCCGGGCGCTGGCCGTCCACCGTGAAGGCCACGGTGGGCGCACGCTCGGCTGCGCGGTCCTTGCCGATCATGCGCACCCTGGGATGACTGGCCAGCAGGTCCAGCAGCGGCTGCAGCAAGGCGGTCTCGTGTCGGCGAAACAGGCTCGCGACCGCCGCAGCGCGGGCCGGAAGCGGCGCGCCGCCCAGACCGTGCCGGTCCGCGACGGCCTCCAGGTAGTCCACGAGTCCATTCACCGCGGCGATCTGCGCATGGTCGGGGCCGGCCGGCGTGAACCGGGCCGCCGCCCTGCCGGCGTTGAAGAAATGCCCCTGGCAGGGCAGCTCGGCATTGAGGTCGCGCCGCATGAACATCACGCCGAGGTGCGGGCCGTACACCTTGTACAGCGAAAAGACATAGACGTCCGCGCCCAGCGCGCCGACGTCCGGCAGGCCATGCGGGCAGAAGGACACGCCGTCGACGATGGCCCAGGCCCCCGCCCGGTGTATGGCATCGGTGAGTTCGCGCACCGGATTGATGCTGCCGACCACGTTCGAGCAATGGGTGAAGGCGACGGCCCGCGTGCGCGGGCCCAGCAGCGCCTCGAGGTCGCGGGGCTGCAGCTCGGCGGAGTCGGGTTCGACCTGCCACTCGCGCACGACGATGCCGTCTTCCGCGAGGCGTCGCCAGACGCCGATGTTGGCTTCATGATCCTGGTTGGTGACGATCACTTCGTCGCCGGGCCCGAGCGCCTGGCGCAGCGCCTGCGCGAGCACGTAAGTGTTCTGCGACGTGGACGGCCCGAAGTGCAGTTCGTCCGCAGCGACGTTCAACCAGGCGGCCAGGCGCTCCTTCGCCGCGTCCATCTGCTCGCCGGCCAGCCTGGAGGGCGGGAACGGGTAGTACGGCTGGACCTTGGTCTGGCGATAGAAGCGATCGAGCCGGTCGATCGTCTGCCGACAGGCATACGAGCCGCCGGCGTTCTCGAAGTGCGCGAACCCGGCGAGGGAGGGTTCGCCGAACGCGGGAAACTGCGCGCGAATGAAATCCAGGTCGAGGTTCTGCATGCGATTCTCGTCTTGCGGCCGCGGCCGACGGCCGCAGGATAGTCCAGTCGTGCAGGTCCAAGAAGCGCCGCTGCCGGCTCCCGCGGTTTCGGGCGCCGCGAGAACTGGATCACAAAACGGGTTGTCGCGGCTTGGCAACTCTGCGAAGCGCTACAGAATATGTCGCCCCATCATCCGTTACAGTGACCGGGTCATCCCGTTCGGTGCTGGCACCAGGAATGTCGACAAAAATCATCGAGCTGCCCGTTGAGGAACTGAGCGTCGGAACCTACGTCGCGAAGCTCGATCGCCCGTGGATCGAGACGCCGTTCCTGTTCCAGGGGTTCACGGTCGAGAGCGACGAAGACCTGGCCGAGCTGCGACGCCTGTGCCGCAAGGTGTACGTCGAGGTCTCGGTGGAGGAGCAGGACGCGCCCAGGCCGGCCACCAGCAGGACGAGAATCGGCCCCGCCCCGTCCGACCCGCTGGAGGAGGTCGCCAAGGCCCTCGAGACGGGCCTCACGCCCGCCGTGGTCAAGGATCCGATTCCGCTGCGCACCGAGCTGGGCAACGTCAAGGGAGCCTACGTCGAGGCCAAGAAGACGGTGTCCGACGTGTACCAGAAGCTGAGCGCCGGCCGCGATCTCGACCTGCTGCAGCTGGACCACGTGGTCGACTGGATGGTCGACAGCGTGTTCCGCAACCGCGATGCGATGAGCTGGCTCGTGCGCATGAAGAGCAAGGACGACTACCTCTACCATCATTCGATCGCCGCCTCCGTCTGGGCGCTGGCGTTCGGGCGCCACCTGGGGCTCGACAAGGAGACGCTGAAGTCGGTGGGCACCGGGGCGATGCTGCTCGACATCGGCAAGACGCAGATCCCCAACGAACTGCTGAACGCCAACCGCGAGCTGACGGAACAGGAATGGACGCTGCTGCGCGGACACGTCGAGGCGGGCGTGCAGCTGGCGAACGAGACCGATGGCGTCGATGCGCGCGTGCTGGCCATGATCTCGGCGCACCACGAGCGCTTCGACGGCTCGGGATACCCGGAACAGCTCGCGGGCGACTCCATCCCGCTGGTCGGCCGCGTCGCCGGCATCGTGGATTGCTACGATGCCATGACCTCGGTGCGCCGCTATGCGAAGGCCCGCTCGACCTTCGACGCGATCCGCGAGCTGCAGCGCGTCAACGGCACGTGGTTCCAGCCCGGCTTCGTCGACCTGTTCGTGCAGGCGGTCGGCGTGTTCCCGACCGGGACGCTGGTCGAGCTGAACACCGGCGAAGTGGGCGTGGTGATCGCGCAGAACCGCTTCCGGCGCTTGCGGCCGGAAGTGATGATGATCCTCGACGCGCAGAAGAAGCTGCGCAAGGAATTCACGATCATCGACCTGCACAGCTGCGAGGCCAACAACACGCCTGGCCGCACCGGCCTGTGGATCCTGCGCGGCCTGGAGCCGAACGCCTACGGCATAGACCCGACCGAGTACTTCCTCTGAGCGGCAGCTGATGAGCACCCTCGAACTGGCCGAGCTGCCCGTCCTGACCTACGACCGCGTGCTGGGCGCGCTGGCCGACGGCCTGGGGCGGGCGCCGGGGTCGCAGGCGCTGTTGCTCGTCGACCTGCAGGACATGCTCGACCTGCAGGCGCAGCTGGGCTTCCAGGCCAGTAACGCCTTCGTCAACAGCCTCGCCGGGCGTCTCGGCGCCGCGCTGGGCGGGCGGGGCTCCGTGTGGCGCCTCGGCGACGCGACCTGCTGCGTGCTCGTCGACGCCGTGCACAACAGCGGGCACGCGATGCTGGCGGCCGACAAGCTCGTGCGCGTCGCGGACGCCGTGATGAGCGAGTCGGGACTGACGGTCAAGCCCGGGCTGAGCATCGGCGTCGCCCTCTGCCCCGGCGACGCGACCGAGGCGGCCGGACTGTTGCGCAAGGCGCAGCTGGCAGCGGCCGCGGCGCGCAAGCGCTCGCGGCGCAGCCTCGCCTACGACGACGGCTGCGCCGGCCAGGCGCTGCAGCCGGCGCAGCTCGGCCTCGAATTTGCGGACGCGCTCGAGACCGGAGCGCTGGCCGTGCATTACCAGCCGAAGGTCCGCATCGGCGACGGGCGGGTGTCCGGCGCCGAAGCACTGATGCGCTGGCTGCGGGACGGCACGGCCGTGGCGCTGCCGGACGAGTTCATTCCGCTGGCGGAGAAATCCGGGCTCATCCATGACACGACGTGGTATGCGGTGAGCAATGCGCTGCGGACGTCGGCTGCGTTGCAGGGCCTGCGCGTGGCCGTCAACATCACCCCGGGAATGCTGCACCACCGGGAATTCTCCGAGATGGTGGAGGCGGCGGTCCGCTCGTGGAACGTCGCGCGCGGCCTGCTCACGCTGGAGCTGACCGAAGGGGCGCTGATTGCGGACTTCGACGAGGCGACCGCGCGGCTCAAGCGCGTGCGCGACCTGGGCGTGCGCATCTCGATTGACGACTTCGGCACCGGGTACTCGTCGCTGAGCTACTTCAAGAAGGTCCCGGCGGACGAGGTCAAGATCGACAAGTCGTTCGTCACGCGGATGCTGAAGGACGAGGCCAACCAGCGCCTGGTGCGGGCGATCATCGGGCTGGCGCGCCAGTTCGAGCTGGAGGTCGTCGCGGAGGGCGTCGAGGACCGGGCAACGCTGGCGATGCTGGCCACGATGGGCTGCGACCACGCACAGGGCTATCTTTTTGCGCCGGCGCTGGACGAGCACGAGTTGCGCAGCTGGCTCGACCGGTACGCGGCCGAGGCGGGGCGCACGACCGTACCGCTGGAGGCGGCGGGCACGGGAACCGGCTGACAGCCGCCGCTGTTGCCAACGCGGGTGCGCAGACGATAATCGGCCGGTCCGGTTCGCGGCCTGGCGTCAGGCCCGGGAGAGCCGCTTGCAGTACCGCACGTTCGGCCGGCTCGGCTGGCAGGTCTCGGAAATCGGTTTCGGCGCCTGGCCGCTGGGTGGCGGCATGTGGGGCGAGCAGTCGGACGCCGACTCGATCGCCGCTCTGCATCGCTTCCTCGACCTCGGCGGCAACTTCATCGACACGGCGCAGGCCTACGGCAACGGCCGCAGCGAACGCGTGATTGCACAGGCGCTGAAAGGGCGGCGCGGCGGCAGCCGCGTGTACGTGGCCACCAAGATCCCGCCGCAGCCGGGCCCCTGGCCGCCCAGCCCCTACGACGACATCGGGGACCGCTACGACGACGCCTACCTGCGCGAGCGCCTGGAGCGCAGTCTCAGGGACCTGGACACCGACTGCATCGACCTCGTGCAGCTGCACACGTGGAGCCGCGCCTGGAACGACGCGCCCACCGCGCTCGAGACGCTGCGCAAGTTCCGCCAGGAGGGCAAGCTGCGCGGCATCGGCATCAGCGTGCCCGACCACGACCCCGATTCGGCCAACGCACTGATGCGCGACGGCTGGATAGACTCGGTCCAGCTCATCTACAACGTCTTCGACCAGGATCCGCAGTCGGAGGCGCTGCCCGCCGCGCGGCGGCATGAAGTCGGCGTGATCGTGCGGGTGCCGCTCGACGAGGGTGCGCTGACCGGCAAGCTGACGCGGGATACGGTCTTCGCCGAGGGCGATTTCCGCAACCGCTATTTCGCGGGCGACCGGCTCGAGCGCACCGTCCGGCGCGTCGAGGAACTCCGCAAGACGCTCGGGCCGGACGAGCCCGAACTGGCCGTGGCGGCGCTCAAGTTCGCGCTGAAGCCGCCGGCCGTCTCCACCGTCATCCCCGGCATGCGCAACGTGCGGCAGGTGGAAATGAACACGGCAGCCAGCGGCCGGCGACCGATGAGCGACGAGCGGGAGCGGCAGTGGCGCGGGCACGCGTGGCGGCGCAGCAGCTGGTACTGGGGGAAGTAACCTATCGCCATCCGCATTCCCAACGACGCGATTGCGGTAACCGCGGTGCAGACTGTCGGTAATAGCGTGGAGACACCGAGGAGCTGAAAATGTCAGAGACCATCGCAGGCGAAGTGCCGGTTGCCCCCGGCCAGGCCGATGCGGCCGCGCCGCTGCCCGAGCAGAGCGTCGCCAAGTCGTTGTTCGGCGGAAAGATCCTGCATACCAACGTGTTTCCCTTCCCGAGCCTGCAGGCTGCGGACCTCGAAGTGCTGGAGCCGGTCATCGATGCGGTCCAGGCATTCATGAGCGACCACACCGAGGACTTCAAGCGCTGGGACGTCGAGGCGGAGCAGCCGGCCGAGTTCATCCAGCAACTTCGCGAGCTGGGCCTGTTCGGGCTCATCATTCCCGAGGAGCACGGCGGGCTCGGCCTGTCGAACTCCGCCTATGCGCGGGTGCTGAGCCAGACCAGCCGGCACGACAGTTCGGTGTCGCTGACGATCGGCGCGCACAGTTCCATCGGCATGAAGGGCATCCTGCTGTACGGCACTGCCGAGCAGCGCGCCCGGTACCTGCCACGCCTCGCCAGCGGCGAGCTGATCGCGGCCTTCTGCCTCACCGAATCGGGCGCCGGCTCCGATTCCGCAGCGCTGCGCACGACGGCGCGCCAGCAGCCCGACGGCAGCTGGCTGATGAACGGTGAGAAGACCTGGATCACCAACGGCAGCATCGGCAATTTCTTCACGGTCTTCGCCAGGACCGAGGGACCGGGCGGGAAGATCTCGGCGTTCCTCGTCGAGAAGGACTGGGAGGGGGTCGCCAGCGGGCATCACGAGGACAAGATGGGCATCCGCGCCTCGTCCACGTCCAGCGTCAGCTTCACGGACGTGCGCGTGCCGGCGGAGAACCTGCTGGGCGAGGAAGGCAAGGGCTTCAAGATCGCCATGGCGATCCTGAACAACGGCCGCACCGGCCTGGGCGGCGGCTCGGTCGGCGGCATGAAGGCCCTGCTGGAGCTTGCCACCAGGCAGGCGCAGGACCGCAAGCAATTCGACCGGCCCATCGCCGAGTTCCAGATGATCCGCGAGAAGATCGCGCGCATGACCGTGGACTGCTTCGCGTCCGAGAGCGTCGTGTGGATGGTGGCGCACTACATCGACGCGGGCTATGAGGACTATTCGGTCGAGGCGGCGATCAGCAAGATCTACTCCAGCGAGGCCATGAACCGTTGCGCCTGGGACGCGCTGCAGATCGCCGGCGGCAACGGCTACATGCGCGAGTTCCCCTACGAGCAGGCCGCGCGCGATGCGCGCATCCTGCCGATCTTCGAGGGCACCAACGAGATCCTGCGCCTGTTCGTGGCCATGTCGGGCCTGAAGGACGCCGGCAAGGCGCTGTCCGACCTGAAGTCGGCGGCGGACGAGATCTTCAGCCATCCGATCAAGGGCTTCGGCGTGCTGTCGAACTACGCCGGCAGGCGTTTCGTGCAGGCGACCGGCGTCAACTTCGGACCGGCCTTCGAAGGCTGTCCCGAGGACCTGCGTGACGCCTGCGAGACCTACGAGAAGTACACGCTGGCGTTCGCCGGCGCCTCCGAGCAGATCCTCAGGCGCTACGGCCGGGGCGTGGTGGAGCACCAGTACGACCTCAAGCGGCTGGCGGACATCGCCGTCGACCTGTTCGTCGGCCTGTGCGTCATGTCCCGCGCGGCCTCGCTGGGCATCGCGTTCCCCGAGCAGAAGAAGCAGGTCCACGACATCGCCAGGATCTTCACGCAGCAGGCCAAGCGCCGCATGGCGGCCAACCTGAGGCGCCTCGACAAGAACGAGGACAAGGAGCTCGACGCGCTGGCGGCGTCGGCGCTGGAAGAGGGCGGCTACCGGTGGGACGTGCTCACGGGATAGCCGCGGGCGGATCGCGCCGCCGCGCCGCGTGACGGACCGCAGCCGGCGGTCCGGGCGCGGCGCGACGCAGCCGGGCGAGCAACCTGGCGGCTCGTCGGCTTAGAATCACGGGCTCCCGCCACCCGCCCCTGGAGCCCTGCATGTCGATCCCCCTGTACCAGGCCTGCGTGCGGCACGGGTTGCGGGTGAACGAGCAGCCTGCGGCCGGCGGGCCGTGAGCATGGCAGCCGCCGCGCTCAAGGTCGTTCCGGGGGTGGCGCTGGCGCTGGTCATCGCCGTGGCGGGCCAGGCCCTGGCCGACTTCATCGGCCTCGAGCTGATGGGCCTGCCGAAGAGCCCGGTCAGCGGCGTCATGATGGCCATCCTGCTCGGCATCCTGGTCAGCAATGCCGTTGAGCTGCCGGCGGCGCTTAAGCCGGGCATCCGCTTCAGCCTCCTGCGCATCCTGCGCCTCGGCATCATCCTGCTGGGAATCCGGCTCAGCCTCGCGGAAGCCGGGGCGATCGGCCTGCGCAGCCTGCCGGTGATCGTGGTCACGGTGAGCAGCGCGCTGCTGCTCGTGACCTGGGTGGCGCACCGTGTCGGGCTGACGGCGCGGCTCGGCACCCTGATCGCCGTGGGCACCGGCATCTGCGGTGCGACGGCCATCGTGGCGACGGCGCCCGCCATCGGTGCACGCGATGACGAGGTGAGTTACTCGATCGCCGTGATCACGCTGTTCGGCGTGCTGGCGATGCTGGCCTATCCGTTCGCGGCCCACTGGCTGTTCGCCGGCGACGCGTTCCAGAGCGGCCTGTTCCTGGGCACGGCCGTGCACGAGACGGCGCAGGTCGCCGGGGCGGGACTCGTCTACCAGCAGTATTTCGGCAGCGCGGAGGCGCTGAACGTGGCCGCGGTGACCAAGCTGGTGCGCAACCTGGGCATGCTCGCGGTCATCCCGCTGATGGCGGTCTACTTCCACCGCCGCTCCGCTGCGGGCTCGGCGCCGCCGCCGTGGTACACGATGGTGCCGCTGTTCGTCATCGGCTTTGCGCTGATGAGCCTGCTGCGCACGGTCGGCGACCTGGCCGGCGCCGGGGAGCGCGCCTTCGGCCTGCTCGAGCCGGCCCGCTGGCAGGCGCTGGTCGGGCAACTGAAGATGGCCGCGGAGTACTGCCTGGCGGTGGCCATGGCCGCCGTCGGGCTGGGCACCAGCATCGCGGGGCTGCGGCGCATCGGGCTGAAGCCGCTGGCCGTGGGACTGGTCTCGGCGCTGGTCGTGGGGATCGTGGGCGCGCTCCTGATCGTGCTGTTGTACTGAAGCGCGGATCGTGCGCGTGACGGCGCTATCTGCTTGAATCAGAAGCGTTTGGTGCCGGCGAGGGGCGTGCGCCAGGGTGACGGTCGCGCGGACGCCATGCGTGACTACCACGACGCCGCCACGAACCACGGTGATATCCTCGACGCATTCCCATCCAGCACTTATCGGGAGAACCCGGATATGGCCCAAGGCACGTCAGACATCCGCAACATCGCTCTAGTGGGCCACGCCGGCGGGGGCAAGACCTTGCTCGCGGAGGCCCTTCTTCTTGGTGCCGGCGCCATCCACTCCAAGGGCAGCCTGGAGCGCGGCACCACCGTCTGCGACTTCGATCCGCAGGAGAAGAACCACCAGCACTCGCTCGATCCGGCGCTGTGCCATTTCGAAACGGCGGGCGGGCGGGTCCACCTGCTGGATACCCCGGGAATACCCGACCTGATCGGCCGTTCCCTGAGCGTGCTGGAGGCGGTCGAGACTGCCGCCGTCGTGGTCAGCGCCGTGGCCGGCGTCGAGCCCATGACGCAGCGCATGATGGAATTCGCGCGCGACCGCAAGCTGTGCCGGCTCATCGTCGTCAACAAGATCGACCTGCCGGACGCGCGCCCCGAGGAAGTGCTCGAGGAACTGCGTGAACGGTTCGGGCGGGAGTGCCTGCCGCTCAACCTGCCCGCCGCGGGCGGCACCGCGGTCGTCGACGTGTTCTTCCAGTCCACGGGCAAGGCGACGGATTTCTCGTCGGTCGAGGCGGCCCATACCGAGATCATCGACCAGGTCGTCGAGGTGGACGAGGACCTGATGGCCCTG
Source organism: uncultured Gammaproteobacteria bacterium (assembly GCA_963695155.1). Lineage (GTDB taxonomy): Bacteria > Pseudomonadota > Gammaproteobacteria > Steroidobacterales > Steroidobacteraceae > SG8-30. The sequence continues at coordinate 293,927 of CAVOGD010000007.1, read as the reverse complement.
TACCTGGAGCAGGGCGACGCCCTCAAGCCGGAGCAGCTGCACGATCCCTTCGAGCAGGCCCTGCGCGAAGGGCACCTGGTTCCCGTGTGCTTCGTCTCCGCCGAGACCGGCGCGGGCATACCGGAACTGCTCGAGGTGTTCGCGAAGCTGATGCCCAGCCCCGCCGAGGGCAACCCGCCGCCGTTCATGAAGGGCGAGGGCGAAGGCGCCGTCCGCGTCGACGTCAAGCCGGATCCCGAGCGCCACGTGATCGCGCACGTGTTCCGCGTCGCGATCGACCCGTTCGTCGGCAAGCTGGGCATCTTCCGGGTGCACCAGGGAACGATCGAGACGGGGGCCCAGCTGTTCGTGGGCGACGCGCGCAAGCCGGTCAAGATCGCGCACCTGTACCGGCTGCAGGGCAAGGAGAGCAAGGAGGTCGGCGAGGCCGTGCCGGGCGACATCTGCGCCGTGTCCAAGCTGGACGACCTGCACTTCGACGCGGTGCTGCACGACTCGCACGACGAAGACAACTACCACCTGCAGTCCATCAAGTTCCCGCAGCCGATGCTGGGAATTGCGATCTCGCCCGAGCGGCGCGGCGAGGAGCAGCGGCTGGCCGAGGCGCTGCACAAGATCGTCATCGAGGATCCCTGCGTGCGCGTCGAGCACCACGCGACGGCCAACGAGACGGTCATCTACGGCATGGGCGAACTGCACCTGCGCCTGCTGATGGAGCGCATGACCGAGCGCTACAACGTGCACGTGGCGACGCGACCGCCGAGCATCCCGTACCGGGAGACGATCACGCGCGCGGCCGAAGGCCATCACCGTCACAAGAAGCAGACCGGCGGCGCCGGGCAGTTCGGCGAGGTGTACCTCAAGGTCGAGCCGCTGGAACGCGGCGCGGGCTTCGAGTTCGTGGACAAGGTGGTCGGCGGCGCCATTCCGAACCAGTTCATCCCGGCCATCGAGAAGGGCGTGCGCCAGGTGCTGGGCGAGGGCGCGGTGGCGGGCTTCCCGCTGCACGACCTGCGCGTCATCGTCTACGACGGCAAGTACCACTCGGTGGATTCCAAGGAAGTGGCGTTCGTGTCGGCGGGCAAGAAGGCCTTCCTGGAGGCGATCAAGAACGCCGGCCCGACCGTGCTGGAGCCGATCGTGCTGGTCAACATCACGGTGCCGTCGGAGTCCATGGGCGACATCACGGGCGACCTGGCGACCAAGCGCGGCCGCATCAACGGCAACGACTCGCTGCCGGACAACCGTGCCTCGGTGTCGGCCTACGTGCCGCTGGCCGAGATCCCTGACTACCAGACGCGGCTCAAGGCGCTGACCGGCGGCGAGGGCACCTACACCATGGACCTGAGCCACTACGACGCGGTGCCGCCGCGCACGCTGCAGGAACTGGTGGCGGCGTGGAAGCCGCAGGTCGCGGAGGACTGAACGGTGAACGGTGATCAGTGATCAGTGATCAGTGGTCGGCAGGATGCTCATGCCGTCTTGCCGATCACCAGTCACCAGTCACCGATCACTTTCCTCACACCAGCACGCGCTCGATGCCGCCCTCGTTGGCGCGGCGCACGTAGTCGGCCATCCAGTTCTCGCCGAGCATGTGGCGCGCGATCTCGACCACGATGTAGTCGGCCGTGGTGCCCGAGTCGTCGTCGAACCGTGACAGCCCCTGCAGGCACGACGGGCACGACGTCAGCACCTTGACCGGGCCGGTGTGCCCGGTGGCGCGCACGGCCGCCGCATCCGCGACCAGCTCGGCCTCCTTGCGGAAGCGCACCTGCGTCGCCACGTCCGGCCGCGCCACGGCCAGCGTCCCGGACTCGCCGCAGCAGCGGTCGCTGAGCCCGATGCGGCCATTCACGCCCGAGTTCATGAGCGTATTGACGACCTCGAGCGGGTCGTGGTGCTTCATCGGCGAGTGGCAGGGGTCGTGGTACAGGTAGCGCGTGCCGGTCACCTGCGGCAGCCGCAGGCCGCGCTCCAGCAGGTACTCGTGGATGTCGACGATGCGCGAACCGGGGAAGATCTCGCCGAACTCGTAGTCCTGCAACTGGTCCTGGCAGGTGCCGCAGCTCACCACCACGGTGCGGATGTCCAGGTAGTTGAGCGTGTTGGCCACGCGGTGCAGCAGCACCCGGTTGTCGGTGATCATCTTGCGCGCGGTGTCGAAGTCGCCGACGCCGCGCTGCGGGTAGCCGCAGCACAGGTAACCGGGCGGCAGCACGGTCTGCACGCCGACGTGCCACAGCATGGCCTGCGTGGCCAGGCCGACCTGCGAGAACAGCCGCTCCGAACCGCAGCCCGGGAAGTAGAACACGGCCTCGCTGTCCACGCCGGTGCGCGCCGGGTCGCGCACGATCGGCACGTACTCGCGGTTCTCGATGTCGAGCAGCGCGCGCGCGGTGCGCTTCGGCAGCCCGCCGGGCATCTTCTTGTTGACGAAATGCACGACCTGCTCGCGAACCGGCGGGCGGCCGTGGGTGGGCGGCGGGCGCCGCACCTGGCGGGCCGCCAGCGGCGCCAGCAGGCGGTGCCCGACGCGCTGCGCGCGGTAGCCCCAGTCGATCATCACCCTGCGCAGCAGCCTGATGGTCCGCGGGCGGGTGGCGTCGAGCAGGCGCATGGCGGCGGCGCGCGCCGGGTTGAAACGCTGCCGGCCCATGCGCCGCAGCAGGTCGCGCATGGCCATCGAGACCTCGCCGAAGTCGATGTCGACCGGGCAGGGGCTCAGGCACTTGCGGCACACCGTGCAGTGGTCGGCGACGTCGCCGAATTCCTTCCAGTGCCGCACCGAGACGCCGCGGCGGGTCTGTTCCTCGTACAGGAAGGCCTCGATCAGCAGCGAGGTCGCCAGCACCTTGTCGCGCGGCGAATAGAGCAGGTTGGCGCCGGGCACGTGCGTGGCGCAGACCGGCTTGCACTTGCCGCAGCGCAGGCAGTCCTTGATCGCGTCGGCGATCGAGTTGATGTCCGACTGCTGCATCAGCAGCGACTCGTGGCCGAGCAGGCTGAAGCTCGGCGTATAGGCGCGCTCCAGCGTGCTGCCCGGCAGCAGCTTGCCCGCGTTGAACCGCGCCTGCGGGTCGACGCGCCGCTTGTAGTCGTGGAAGGCCGACGTCTCCGCGTCGGTGAGGAACGCGTACTTGGTGATGCCGATGCCGTGCTCGCCGGAGACGACGCCGCCCAGCCGCCGCACGATCTGCATGATGCGCGTCACCGTGCGGTTCGCCTCCTGCAGCATCCGGTAGTCGTCGGAATTGACCGGCAGGTTGGTGTGCACGTTGCCGTCGCCGGCGTGCATGTGCAGCGCGATGATGAGCCTGCCCTTCAGCACCCGGGCATGTGCGGCCCGCAGCCTGGCGACGACCGGTGCGAAAACGGCGCCCGCGAACAGCCTCTCGACGGGCGCGCGCACCTCGACCTTCCAGGAGGCGCGCACCGTGCGCTCCTGCACGACGTCGAAGACGGTCAGCGCCGGGGCCGCCTGCGCGCGGCGCGACAGCTCGCCGTTGAGCGCGTCCGACAGCAGCGGTCGCAGCGGCTCGAGGGCCGCGGCGAGCGGCAGGTCGAGGTGCTCCAGCAGCCAGGACCAGCGCTGGCGCGCGGCGCCCACCAGTTCCAGCGCGCGCTCACGCCGGTCGCCCAGCAGCTCTGCATCCGACAGCCCCGCGCCGGAGTCGCCGCTGCGCACCGGCTTGAGTTCGGCCCGGAGTTCGGCCTCCACCTCGTCCAGCAGCCTGAGCTTGTTGGCGAGCGACAGCTCGATGTTGATGCGCTCGATGGCGTCCGTGTAGTCGCCCAGCCGCTGCAGCGGGATGACCACGTCCTCGTTGATCTTGAAGGCGTTGGTGTGGCGGGCAATGGCGGCGGTGCGGGCACGCGGCGCCCAGAAGTCGCGGCGTGCCTCGGCGGAGGTGGCCACGAAACCCTCGCCGCCGCGGCCGTTGGCGATGCGCACGACGGCGGACGCGGCGCGTGCGACAGCATGTTCGTTGTCGCCCACGATGTCGCCCAGCAGGACCATCTTGGGCAGCGCGCTGCGCCGCGACTTGGGGGTGTAGCCGACCGCCTTGAGGTAACGCTCGTCCAGGTGCTCGAGGCCGGCGAGGCGCGCGCCGCCGGCTGCGGCCTCGGCGTGCAGGAACCGCGTGATGTCGAGGATCGACGGGATCGCGTCGCGCGCCTGGCCGAAGAACTCCATGCAGACGGTGCGCGCACAGGCGGGCGCGCGATGCAGCACCCAGCGCGCGGCCGTGATGAAACCGTCGCAGCCCTCCTTCTGCACGCCGGGCAGGCCGCCCAGGAACTTGTCGGTGACGTCCTTGCCGAGGCCCGCGCGGCGGAATGAACGGCCGTCGAGGTCGAGCTGCTCGCTGCGCAGTACCGGCGCCACGTCTGCCGGCCGCCGCCCGTCCTTCCAGGTCAGCTCGAAGCTGGCGGTCGCGGTGTCGTGGATCTTGCCGAGGTTGTGGCCGAGCCGGGTCACCTCCAGCCAGTTGCCCTCGGCATCCACCATGCGCCACCAGGCGAGGTTGTCCACTGCCGTGCCCCACAGCACGGCCTTCTTGCCGCCGGCGTTGACCGCGATGTTGCCGCCGATGCAGGAGGCATCGGCCGAGGTCGGGTCCACGGCGAACACCAGGCCGGCCGCGGCGGCCGCCTCGGCGACCCGCCGTGTCACGACGCCGGCTTCGGTGAAGATCGTGCCGGGTTCGCTGGCGACCCCCGGCAGCGGGCGTCGCTCGACGGGGCCGATGGCCTGCAGCTTCTCGGTGTTGATGACCGCGGCCCGCGGCGTCAGCGGCACGGCGCCGCCGTTGTAACCGGTGCCGCCGCCGCGCGGGATGATCGTGAGGCCGAGCGCGGCGCAGGCCCGCACCAGCGCCGGGATCTCGTCCTCGGCGTCGGGCGTGATGACCAGGAAGGGGCACTCGACACGCCAGTCGGTCGCGTCGGTCAGGTGCGAGACGCGCGTGTAGGCGTCGAAGCGCACGTTGTCGGCATGGGTGCACCGCCCCAGCAGCCGGCGGGCGCGCTTGCGCAGCGCCGCGGCGTCCTCGAAGTCCTTCGCGAACGCGGCCACCGCCCCGCGCGCCGCGTCAAGCAGCGTGCCGACGCGCGCGTCGCGCTCCGCCTGCGCGCGGTCGCGCCGCGCCTCGATCGCCCGCAGCCGGTGATGCAGCGCATCCACCAGCAGGGCGCGGCGCTTGACGTTCTCCAGCAGGTCGTCCTGCAGGAAGGGGTTGCGCTGCACGACCCACATGTCGCCCAGCACCTCGTAGAGCATGCGCGCGGAGCGGCCGGTGCGTCGTTCGTGCCTGAGCTGGTCGATCAGCCGCCAGGCGGGCTCGCCCAGCAGCCGCATGACGATCTCGCGGTCCGACAGCGAGGTGTAGTTGTAGGGAATCTCGCGCAGCCGGGCGGGTGCATCGGTCGCGGCCCCGACGGATGGCTCGGCCAGCGGCAGTGCGAGGTTGGAGTCCATCGCAACATGTTAGCAAGTGCCGTTGCGGGTCATGGCGGTCGTGAAGCACGCCTTTCCCCGCCTGCCCGGGGCCCGCTGCGGGACCAGGGCTGCCGGCCGCCTCCGGATGCGGCACAATGGGCGCCGGATTCGTCTGCGGGGCAGGAAAACTTGAAGATCGAGCTGACGACGCAGGAAGCGCGCGTGATCGGCGCGCTGATCGAGAAATCGATCGCCACGCCGGACCAGTACCCGCTGTCGCTGAATTCGCTGGTCAACGCCTGCAACCAGAAGTCCAACCGCGATCCCGTCATGAGCCTGGACGAGATCACCGTGCAGGGCCTGCTGGATTCGCTGGCGGCGCGCGCGCTGGTCGTGGACCGCTCGGCGCCGGGCGACCGGGTGCGCAAGTACCGGCACCTGTTCTGCAACACCGAATTCGGCTCGCTGAAGTTCTCGCCGCCCGAACTGGCGATCGTCTGCGAGCTGCTGTTGCGCGGCGCGCAGACGCCCGGGGAGCTGCGCAGCCGGGCCGGTCGTTTGCACCGCTTCGCCGACGTCGGCGAGGTGCAGGCCTGCCTGGACGGGCTGGCGCGCCGCGCGGACGGGCCGTTCGTCACGCAACTGGAGCGCGAGGCTGGGCGCCGCGAGGCGCGCTACGCGCAGTTGTTCTCGGCGGACGCGCCGCCGGTACGGCCGGAGGCGCGGCCGCCGCCGTCACCGGCCAGGGCAGCCGTCGATGACGATCGCCTCGGCCGCCTCGAACAAGCGGTCGAGCGGCTCGTTCTGGAAGTAGCCGAGCTCAAGGGTAAACTGGACGGCTGACGGCACTGGCCACGCGGCCGGCAATGCAACGGGCCCCGCTGCGGGGCCTTCACGGAGTGGCGCATGAGCATCAAGGCAGACACACGGATCATGGCGGTCTTCTGCGACTTCGAGAACGTCGCCCTGGGCGTCCGCGACGCCAAGTTTCCGTCCTTCGACATCAACAAGGTCCTCGAGCGGCTGCTGCTCAAGGGCAACATCGTCGTCAAGAAGGCCTACTGCGACTGGCAGCGCTACAAGGAATTCAAGGCGACCATGCACGAGGCGGCGTTCGAGCTGATCGACATCCCGCACATCCGGATGTCGGGCAAGAACTCGGCGGACATCCGCATGGTCGTGGATGCGCTGGACCTCTGCTACACGAAGGAGCACGTGGACGCCTTCGTGATCGTCAGCGGCGACTCGGACTTCTCGCCGCTGGTCAGCAAGCTGCGCGAGAACAACAAGCTGGTGGTCGGCGTGGGCGTCAAGAACTCGGCGTCCGACCTGCTGATCGCCAACTGCGACGAGTTCATCTTCTACGACGATCTCGTGCGGCAATCGGCCAAGTCGAGCAGCAGCCGGCGCCGCAGCCGGGCCAAGGCGGTCAAGCCTGCCGAGAAGGTAGCGCCCTCGACGGACGAGGAGCGCAGGCAGGAGGCCTTCGACCTGGTCGTCGAGACGGCCGAGGACCTGTTCGGGGAACGTGACTCGGAGGAGAAGGTCTGGGGCTCGATGATCAAGCAGGCGCTGAAGCGCCGCAAGCCGGGCTTCAACGAGAGTTACCACGGCTTCAAGACCTTCGGCAAGCTGCTCGAGGAGGCCCGCGACCGCAAGCTGCTGGATCTCGAGCACGACGTGAAGTCGGGCGGTTACATCGTCACGCGCGTACTGGCCCACTGACCGAACGGCGCGCCGCGCGGCGCGAACCACAGGAGATTCCATGGCCACGCACACGGTCTGCCGTGCCGACGAACTGCCACCCGGCAAGATGAAGGCGTTCCTGCTCGACGGGCAGGGCGTGCTGGTGTACCACCTCGAGGACGGTTTCTACGCCACGCAGGGGGCCTGCACGCACATGTTTGCGCCGCTGTCGCGCGGCAAGATCCTCGAAGGCTGCAAGATCCAGTGCCCGCTGCACCATGCGCGCTTCGACATCCGGTCAGGCAAGGTGGTGGACTGGGCCAACTTCCCGCCCGGCGTGCAGCTGTTCGATGCGGTGCGCGGCGAGAAGGCGCTCAAGACCTTTCCGGTGACCGTGGTCAAGGGCGAGGTGCGCGTCAGGCTCTGAGGTCGCGCTCAGGTTTCCAGCACGACCTTGCCGGTCGTGCCGCCCGCCTGCAGCAGCCGCATGGCGCGGGGGGCGTCCGCAAAGGGCAGCCGCACGCCCACATGCGGCGCGCGAGTCGTGACCTGGCGCAGCCCGGCCAGGGCCCCGGGCAGGCGCCCGGCCTCCTGCCACAGCCAGATCAGGTTGAAGCCGATGAAGCACTGGTTGGCCGAGATCATGGCCAGCGGGTCGAGCCGCGGCCGCCTGAGCCAGCGCCATGCCAGGGAGGCATAGTTCGGCCGCTGGCCGGCCGGCATGAAGTCCGCGGCCCCGAACAGCACGAAGCGGCCGGCCGGCCGCAACCGCGCGAAGGCCGGCCGGAAGTACGGCCCGAGCACGGCGTCGAACACGATGTCGAACCCGTCGCCGCCGACCGCGGCCAGCGCCTCGTCGAGCTGGCGCCCGAAGCGGCGGCGGTCACGCACGATGACCGTGCGGGGATCGAGGCCGTACTGCGCCGCCAGGAACGAGCGCTTGGGCTCGCTGCCGACGGTCGCGACGACCCTGGCGCCGGCTCCGGCCAGCATGCCGAGCGCCTGCAGGCCCACGCCGCCGGCGGCCGACTGCAGCAGTACGCACTCGCCCGGCCCCACGCGCGCGCGCTCGTGCAGCCCGTACCAGGCCGTCAGGCCCTGCACCGGCCAGGCGGCGGCCTCGGCGGCGCTCCAGCCCGCCGGCGCGGGGAAGCCATAGCGCAGGTCGAAGTTCAGCGCGTCCGCGTAGGCGCCGAACCGGGTCAGCACGCACAGCCGGTCGCCGACCGCCACCTTGCGGTACGATTCGTCACTGTCCGCCGCCGGCGGTCCCACGGCCTCGACGATGCCTGCGCACTCGAGCCCGGGGATGAAGGCGCCGCGCGGCGTCGCGGAGTACAGGCCGAGGCAGGCCAGGACGTCCGCGAAATTGAGCCCGATGGCCTGGACGCGCAGCCGCGCCTCGCCGGGACCGGGATCGGGCAGGGATTCGGTGGCCCGCGCCAGCCGCGCGAGCGACCCGGCGCGCGACATGCGCCAGACGGTACGTTGAATTGGCATGGACCCATGGTACGCCCAGGGTCCGCTGGAGGCATCCGATGAGAGGCATGATGATCCTGGTGGCGGCACTGCTGGGCGTGACCGCGGCCGACGCGGCCGACCGCGTCGTCACGACGCAGCGCGGCGCGGTGCGCATCGCGACGGTGGTCGAGGGGCTGGAGGCGCCCTGGGGCATGGCGTTCCTGCCGGACGGCCGCATGCTGGTGACGGAACGGCCGGGCCGGCTGCGCATCGTCGGCCGCGACGGCCGGCTGTCGGCGCCGCTGGCCGGCGTGCCGGCCGTCCAGGCGGTCGGCCAGGGCGGGCTGCTGGATGTGGCGCTGGATCCCGGTTTCGGCGACAACGGCACGATCTACCTGTCCTACGCGGAGCCCGGCGACGGCGTGTCCGGGACCGCCGTCGCCTCGGCACGGCTGCACGCGGACGGCCTGCGCGACCTGCGCGTGATCTTCCGTCAGCAGCCGAAGATATCGAGCGGCCACCACTACGGCTCGCGGCTGGTGTTCGCGCGCGACGGCCGGCTGTTCATCACGCTGGGCGACCGCGGCTCGCAGCGCGACGGTGCGCAGGACCTCGGCACGCATTACGGCAAGATCGTGCGCATCGAGCGCGACGGCAGCGTGCCCGCCGACAATCCGTTTGCGCGGCGACCGGGCGCGCTGCCGGAGATCTTCTCGCTGGGCCACCGCAACGTGCAGGGCGCGGTGCTGCACCCGCAGACCGGCGAGCTGTGGACCCACGAACACGGCCCGCGCGGCGGCGACGAAGTCAACATCGTGCGGGCCGGCCGCAACTACGGCTGGCCGGTCATCACCTACGGCCGCGAATATCACGGACCCAGGATCGGCGAGGGCACGGCCAAGGCCGGCATGGAGCAGCCGCAGCACTACTGGGTGCCCTCCATCGCGCCGTCCGGCATGACCTTCTACACCGCCGATGCGCTGGCGGGCTGGCAGGGCAGCGTGCTGGTGGGCGCGCTCAAGTCGCAGGAGCTGGCGCGGCTGGAAATCGGCGCCGACGGCCGGCCCGTGCACGAGGAGCGCATCCCGATCGGCGCGCGCATCCGCGACGTGCGGCAGGGACCGGACGGGGCCGTGTACCTGCTGACGGACATGGGCGGCAAGAGCAGCCTGCTGCGGCTGAGCGCCGCGAAGTAGGCCCGGCCGCGCGGCGCACCGGACACGGGGACAGCGCATGGACCGCACGGAACGTTTCTATCGCATCCGCCGCCGGCTGGTCGAGCGGGGCCGGATCTCCCGCCGCGAGGTCGAGCAGGACCTGGAGATCTCGCACTCCACGTTCAAGCGCGACATCGAGTACATGCGCGACCGCCTCAACGTGCCGATCATCTGGTCGCGCGAGCAGGAGGCGTACGTACTGGACCCGCAGGCCGACGTGGCGGAACTGCCGGGCGTCTGGTTCAGCCCGGGCGAGATCTACGCGCTGCTCGAAATCGAGCAGTTGCTGGAACAGCTGCAGCCAGGGCTGCTGGGCCGCCAGCTGGAGCCGGTGCGCGAGAGGCTGCGCAAGCTGCTGGAGTCCAGCGACAAGGGGCACCGCGAGATCCGCCGCCGCATCAAGGTGCTGCCCATGGGTACGCGCGACATCAACAGCGAGGTGTTCGAGTCGCTGTCGTTTGCGCTGCTGCAGCGCCGCAGGCTGCGCATCCGGCACCTGCAGCGCAGCATCGGCCAGGAGACCGAGCGGGTCGTGTCGCCGCAGCGGCTGGTGCACTACCGGTACAACTGGTACCTGGACAGCTGGTGCCACACCCGCCGCGACATCCGCGTGTTCTCGGTCGACGCGATCAGCGCCGCGCATGCGCTGGACGAGCCGGCGCGCGAGGTGGACGACGCGCGCCTCGACGCGGTGCTGCGGCCCGGCTTCGGCATCTTCGCGGGTGAGGCGATGCACACGGCCGTGCTGCGCTTCAATCCCACCCGCGCGCGCTGGGTGGCCAAGGAAGTGTGGCACTCGAAGCAGGTGGGCAGGATCGAGGCCGACGGCAGCTACGTGCTGGAAGTGCCCTACAGCCAGGAGCCGGAGCTCATCATGGACATACTGAAATACGGCAGCGACGTGGAGGTGCTGCAGCCGCCCGCGTTGCGCCGCAAGGTCGCCGCGCAACTGGCGGCCGCCGCGGCTGCCTACGCAGGGCAGGACGATGTGGAGTAGGCGGGCGGCAGCCGTAGCGGTGGCGGGCGCCGTGCTGTGCGGGCTCGCCGCCTGCAGCGAGCGGGCCGAGGCGCCGGCGGCGGAAGTCGCCCCGGCCAGCAGGATCGTCGAGCTGGAGGGGCAGTTCGCCGCGGCGTCGCGCGTGCGGGGCGCCAAAGCCGCTTTCCTCGAGTTCCTGGCCGAGGACTCGATCGTGCTGCAGCCCGGCCCGGTGTGGGGCCGCGCGGCCTGGGAGAACGCGGAGGAGCGCGCCGACACGCTGGACTGGAAGCCCGATCGCGCCCAGCTTTCCGCCGACGGCCGGTGGGGTTATTCGACGGGCCCGTGGACGCTGACCCGGGCGGAGGGCGGCGCAACGCTGACGGGTCGTTACCTGACGGTCTGGCGGGAATCCGGGCACGGCTGGCGGGTCGTGTTCGACGGCGGCTTCACCGGCGCGGCGGCGGACGGCGCGGCGCCGGCCACTCCGGCGAGACTCGACGCGGCAGGCTGCGCACGCGATTCCGCAGCGAAGGACAGCGACTTGCAGCAACTGGACATCGGCCTGGCCGGGACCGCGGACGCGGGCTCGTACGCGGATCGGCTGCGGGACCGTGCCGCGCCGGGCCTGGCGTTGTTCCATCCGCCGAATGTCGCGGGAGCGGAGGGCACCGCTGCGCTGGAGATCGCCTTCGCGGCCCTGTCGCCCACGACGCAGTTGCTGCCGATGGGGGCGGGCCTGGCCGGGTCGGGCGACCTGGGCTACACCTACGGGCTCTCCGCGCCGGCGGCGGAGGCCGCCGCCGACGCCGCCTACGTGCACATCTGGTGCCGCGGTCCCGACCACTGGCGCCTGCTTGTCGAACTGCGCGCCCCGTTGCCGCCGCCCGCCGGCTAGGGGCGCGACGCGTCAGGCAGCCCGCATGACCGACGAACTCGCACCCATCGTCATGGAGATCCAACTCGGCGGCACGCCGCAGGCAGCCTTCGACGCGTTCGTCGCCGGCTTCGGCGACTGGTGGCCGGTGCTGACGCACTCGCTGTCGCGGGCGAAGGCGACGCGCTGCGAATTCGAGGCCAGCGCCGGGGGCCGCATCCTGGAGACGGCGCCCGACGGCACGCGGCAGCTGTGGGGCAGCGTCACGACCGTGGAGCCCGGCCGGCGGGTGCGTTTCACCTGGCACCCCGGACGCGGGCCGGACTCGGCGCAATGGGTCGACGTGTCATTCGTGGCCGAAGGGGACGGCTGCCGCGCCACGCTGGTGCACGGCGGCTGGGAGGCGCTCGGCGAAGTAGCCGCGCTGCTGCGGCGCGAGTACGTACCCGGCTGGCGCATGGTCTTCGGCGAGTGCTTTGCGGCCTACGCGCAGCGGCGAGGCTGAACCCCGGGCCGCCGCACGCCTCACCCGCCTACTCCCGCAGCGCCCAGTCGATCACCGCCGCGTAGATCGCCTCGCCGGCCCCGAGCTGCGCGCCCTTGTGGTTGACGAACACCACCACGACGTAGGTCTTGCCGCTGTGGCCCGTCACGTACCCGCCGATCGCGCTGACGCCCTCCAGCTGCCCGGTCTTCATGCGCACCCGGCTCGGGTCGGGCAGGCGCCCGAAACGCTCGCGCAGCGTGCCGTCGAGGCCGCCGATGGCGAGGCTGGACAGGAACTCCGGCGCGTAGCGGCTCTTCCAGGCGGACTGCAGCAGCCGCGCCATGCTGTCGCCAGAAATGCGCGCGTGCCGCGACAGTCCCGAGCCGTTGCCGATCACCAGTTCCGGGAACTCCAGTCCCCGCGACTCGAGCCACTCGGTGATGACCGCCTCGCCGGCCGCAGTGGTGGCCGGGGCACCGGCGCGTTCGGCGGCCAGCGTCAGCACCAGCGTGCGGGCCATGACGTTGCTGGAGTACTTGTTGGTCACGCGCACGATCTCGGACATCGCCGGCGAATCCTGGGTGAGCAGCAGCGTGGCGCTCTTCGGCGTCGGCGCGCGCAGCAGCCCGCCCTGGATGTCGCCGCCCTGCTGCTGCCACAGCGTGCGGAACGTGCCGTACGCGAAATCGGCCGGGGTCATGATGACGCGGCGCACCGTCTGGCGCGCGCAGCGCGTCGACACGGTGCCGCTCACGACGACCTTGTTCGGGTTGTCGGCGGGGCTGGTCACGCCGAAGTTGCGGTTCTTGCCTACGCAGCGCGCGTCCACCGCCTGCAGCCGGTTCTCCACGACCAGGTTGGCCGGCAGCGGGTCCACCGTCACGTCTATGCGCGGCTCGCCGTCGCGCGGCCGCACGATGAACTCGACCGACTGCAGGTTCACGAGCAGCGCGTGCGGCAGCACGTTGTAGGTGCGCCAGGGCCGCCCGTCGAAATCGCCGGGCAGCTGGTTGATCGGCGCGAAGTAGCCCTCGTCGACGACGATGTCGCCCTGGATCGAGCGCAGCCCCGTCTGGCGCAGGTCGGTCACGAATCGCCACCAGCGCTCGATGGTCATGATCGGGTCGCCGCCGCCCTGCAGGTACAGGTTGCCCTGCAGCACGCCCTTGACGACCGGCCCGTCGGCCCAGGCGCGCGTCTTCCAGGCGTAGGCGGGCCCCAGCAGGTCGAGTGCCGCGTAGGTCGGCAGCACCTTGATGACCGACGCGGGCGAGCGCGGCACGCGGGCGTTGACCTCGATGAGGCTGTCGCCGGTCACCACGTTGCGCACCACCACCGTGACGGCCTCGTCCGGCACGAGGTGCTGCTTGATCGCGCCGCGCGCGCGATCGGGCAGCGCGGCCGCGCCGGCAGCCGACGCAGGCACGGCCAGGGCCAGGGCCAGCAGCGTGGGCAGGATCGCGGGGGCAGCACGTCGTCGCATGGCGTGCGACTATAGCGGCTGCGCCGCACGCGGTCATGTCACGCCGCTGCAACTTGCGGCGCGCGCGGCGGTCAGAAACCCGGGCGCCGGCTGGCGCCCGACGAGGCAATGGCGGATCTGGAGAGGTAGACGATGAACTTTCGAGGGATGTTCCTGGCGGTGACGTCGATCCTGGCGGCCGGGCTGCTGGCGGCCTGTGAACAGGTCGCGGCGCCGGCTGAGACCGGCCAGCTGGCTGCGGCGCCGGCGGCGCCGGCCGCGCAACCGGCCGCGCCCGTACCGCCGCCCGTGCCGGTCACGGTCAACAGCGCGGGCCTGCCGGATTTCAGCACGCTGGTGGACGCCTTCGGGCCGGCGGTCGTCAACGTGGCCACCGTCAGCCGCATCGTCATCGGCGGCGGGCTGCCGGGACTCGCGCCGGGCGATCCGCTCAACGAGTTCTTCAAGCGCTTCGGCTTCGGCGACCGGCGCACGCCGCATCCGCCCGCGCGCGGCGAAGGTTCCGGGTTCATCGTCAGCGCCGACGGCTACATCCTCACCAACGCGCACGTGGTGGCCCACGCGACCGAGGTGACGGTGCGCATGACCGACCGCCGCGAATACGTGGCGCGGGTGGTCGGTGCGGATGCGCGCACCGACATCGCGGTGCTCAAGATCGACGCGAGCGGCCTGCCGATCGTGCGGCTGGGCGACCCCGAGGCGCTCAAGGTCGGCGAGTGGGTCGTCGCGATCGGTTCGCCGTTCGGTTTCGAGAATTCGGTGACGGCCGGGATCGTGAGCGCCAAGTCGCGCTCGCTGCCGGGCGACGCCTATACGCCGTTCATCCAGACCGACGTGGCGGTCAATCCCGGCAATTCGGGCGGGCCGCTGTTCAACCTGAACGGCGAGGTGGTCGGCATCAACTCGCAGATCTACAGCCGCACCGGCGGTTACCAGGGCGTGTCCTTCGCGATCCCGATCGACGTCGCGGTGCTGGTGCGCGACCAGCTGATCGAAAACGGCAGGGTCGAGCGCGGCCGCATCGGCGTGACCATCCAGGACGTGAACCAGGCGCTGGCCGATTCGTTCGGCCTCGAGCGGCCGGTGGGCGCCCTGGTGAGCTCGGTCGAAAAAGGCGGTCCGGCCGACCGGTCGGGGGTCAAGCCGGGCGACGTGATCCTCGCCGTCAACGGCAAGTCCATCGAGTACTCGGGCGAGGTGCCGTCGCTGGTGGCGGCCGTCAAGCCCGGCAGCCGGGCGGAACTCGTGGTGTGGCGCGACCGGTCCCGCAAGGCGCTCACGGTGACCGTCGCGGAACTCGAGGAAGAGCGGATGGCGGGCCGCGACGGTCCGGCCGCCGCGGCCAGCGGACGCCTCGGGCTCGCGGTGCGGCCGCTGACGGCGGCGGAGCGGTCGCAGGCCGGCACCCAGGGCCAGTTGCTGGTCGAGGACGTGCAGGGCCCATCGGCACTGGCCGGCGTCGAATCCGGCGATATCATCCTGGCCGTAAACGGCCGCGCCGTGGCGACGGCGAAGGAACTACGCGAGGCGGTGGACGGGTCGAACGGCACGGTGGCGCTGCTGATCCAGCGCGGCGACGCGCAGATCTACGTGCCGGTGAGGGTGGGGTGATTCGAAGGAGCCATGAGGTGCGTATGAGCCGACTCCCAGCCGCCGCGTTCCTCGCGGCGCTCGCGTTCGCCAGCGCCGGCGCACTCGCGGCCGAGCCCGTACGGGCGGGCCAGCCGTTCCGCGACTGCCCGGCCTGTCCGGAGATGGTGCTCATCCCGGCCGGCACGTTCGTCATGGGCACGCCGGCGTCGCAGCTCGCGGGCATCGAGGCGTCGGCCGAAACGCAGGCGACCGTGGTGCGGATCGCACGGCCGTTCGCGATCGGTCGTTTCGAGGTCACGCGGCGCGAGTTCGCGCAGTTCATCGCCGACAGCGGCTACGAGGTGCGCGCCGGCTGCCGCACCTGGGACGACGGCCTCGCGCGCTTCAGCGACGATGCGCGGCGCAGCTGGGCGAATCCGGGCCGGCCCGTGCAGCCTGCGGACACGCATGCCGTGAACTGCGTGTCGTGGGCGGACGCGACGGCCTACGTGCAATGGCTGGCGCGCAAGACCCGCCAGGACTACCGGCTGCCCTCGGAGGCGGAATGGGAGTACGCGGCACGCGCCGGTTCGACGACGCTGCGCTTCTGGGGCGACGCGCCGCAGGACGGCTGCGGATTCGCCAACACCTACGACCTGTCGGCCCGTGCCGCCTACCGGCTCGGCTGGCCGGACGCCGGCTGCGCGGACGGCCAGCCTGACGTCGCGCCGGTGGGGCAGTTCGAGCCGAACGGCTTCGGCGTGCACGACATGATCGGCAACGTCGCCGAATGGACCGAAGACTGCGCGACCGGCAGCCACGTGGGCCGGCCGCGCGACGGCCGGGCCTGGACCTGGCTGGGCGGCTGCCAGCGCCGCGTGCAGCGCGGCGGCGCGTGGATCAGCCCGCCGGACCGCGCCCGCAGCAGCTATCGGGGCGACGCCGATGAAGGCAGCCGCGAGGACTTCGTGGGCTTCCGGGTCGCGCTCGATCTCGACGACCGCGTGGTACGGGGAGAGGGACGATGAGGCGCGCGACGGTCTGGATCCTGTGGCTGGTCGTGGCGGCCAGCGCCAGTGCGCAACAAGCGCCGGGTGCGGCGCCGGCCACGGACTGCGCCGTCTGTCCGGCGCTGGCGCTCGTGCCGCCGGGCGCCTACGTCATGGGCACGCCGCCGGACGCCGGCGAGGTGGACCGCGACACGGGCGAGACGCCGCCCGTCAACGTGTCCATCACGCGGCCCTTCTACATCGGCGCGCGCGAGGTGACGGTCGGCGAGTTCCGGCGCTTCGTCGAGGACGCGGGCTACGAGCCGCCGCGCGGCTGCCGCGTATGGCTGGGCGGCCAGTGGGTGCAGGACCGCGACCGCAGCTGGCGCGACCCGGGCTTCGCGCAGCCGCCCGCCGACGGCGACCCGGTGGTTTGCATCAACTGGGTGGATGCGCGCGCCTACGCCGAGTGGCTGGCGAAGCAGAGCGGCCTGCGTTACCGGCTGCCGTCCGAGGCGGAGTGGGAGTACGTGGCGCGCGGCGGCTCCTCGTTCCCGCGCTTCTGGGGCGCCCGCGATTCGCACGAGCGCTCGCCACTGACGCTGGCCTGCGAGTACGCCAACGTCTATGACGCCTCCGCGGTGGAAGCGCATCGCCTGCCGTGGCCGAATGCGGCCTGCTCGGACGGCGCCGTCGGCGTGGCGCCGGCGGGCAGCTACAAGCCGAATGCGTTCGGCGCCTACGACGTCATCGGCAACGTGCGCGAGTGGCTGCAGGACTGCTACACGACCAGCTACCAGGGCCGGCCGCAGGACGGGCGTGCCTGGACCTGGCAGGGCGGCTGCGAGCTGAAGTCGGTGCGCGGCGGTTCCTGGGCGTCGCGGCCCGCGCTGGCGCGTGCCGCCGCGCGCGGCGCCGAGTCCACGGCGCTCAGGCAGAGCGACCTCGGTTTCCGGGTGGCGCGCGACTACGACTGAGCCGCTGCCGGGCGGCAGCCCGTGGGCTACAATTCGCGGCCCCGGCGGGCGCTTCCGCCGCGAGTCGCCGCAAGGACGAGACAGTGACCGACAGCGTGTCCCCGCGCGAGCCGATCCAGACCGAGTGTGTGATCGTGGGCGCCGGTCCGGCCGGCCTGTTCGCCGCCTTCGAACTGGGCCTGCTGGGCATGAAGTGCCACATCGTGGACTCGCTCAAGTACGCGGGCGGGCAGTGCGCGGAGCTGTACCCCGACAAGCCCATCTACGACATCCCGGCGCTGCCCGTGTGCGGCGCACAGGAGCTCGTGGACCGGCTGATGGAGCAGGCCAAGCCCTTCGACGTGGGCTTTCACCTCGGCCAGCAGGTCACCGGGCTGGCGCGGCGCGACGACGGCCGGTTCGACGTGGAGACGGCCGCCGGCACGCGTTTCGACGCCGGCGCGGTGATCATCGCGGCCGGGCTGGGGTCGTTCCAGCCGCGGCGGCTCGCGATCGAGGGCGCCGCGGCATTCGAAGGCACGCAAGTCCACTATCGGGTCGAGCGGGCCGTGGACTTCCACGGCCAGGACCTGCTGATCCTGGGCGGCGGCGACAGTGCGCTGGACTGGGCGCTGGAGCTGTGCGGCAAGGCCGCTGCGCTGACGCTGGTGCACCGGCGCGAGGAATTCCGCGCGCAGCCCGCCAGCGTCGCGCGCATGCGCGAGCTGGCCGAGGCCGGCCGGCTGCGCCACTACGCCGGGCACCTCGGTGCGCTGCATGCCGAAGCCGGGCGGATGACCGGCGCCCGCATCGACTGCCTGGACGGTTCGACGGTCGACGTCGCCTGCAGCCAGGCGCTGGTGTTCTACGGCCTGCACCCCAAGCTCGGGCCGATCGCCGAGTGGGGGCTGGATCTCGAGAAGAAGGCGCTCAGGGTGGACACCGAGCGCTTCCAGACCAGCGTGCCGGGCATCTTCGCCATCGGCGACATCAACACCTACCCCGGCAAGAAGAAGCTGATCCTGTCCGGCTTCCACGAGGCCGCGCTGGCCGCCTTCGGCGTGCAGGCCTACCTCTACCCGCAGAAGCGCCAGTTCCTGCAGTACACGACCACCAGTCCGATCATGCAGCGGCGCCTGGGCGTCGCGGCCCCGCTCGAGGGGGGTGGCTGAGGCCGCCCGGCGGGCCCCGGGCTGCCGCACCGATGGACTCACGCCTCCAGGAACTGCTGCAGCTGCTCGACCTCGAACGGCTCGAGGTCAACATGTTCCGTGGCGTCAGCCGCGACCTGGGCTCACCGCAGGTCTTCGGCGGCCAGGTGCTGGGGCAGGCGCTGGTCGCCGCCTCGCGCACCGTGGACAAGCGCCTCGTGCACTCCCTGCACGGCTACTTCCTGCGCCGTGGCGACTTCAACGCCCCCATCGTCTACCAGGTGGAACGCAGCCGCGACGGCGGCAGCTTCACCAGCCGGCGCGTCGTCGCCATCCAGCACGGCCAGCCGATCCTGACCATGGCCGCCTCGTTCCAGACGCCCGAGGCAGGCCCCGAGCACCAGGCGCAGATGCCCGAGGTGCCGCCGCCCGAGGCGCTGGACGACGTGGCCGAGCTGAACGTCGAGATGCTGGAACGCGTGCCCGAGAAGGTGCGGCGCTTCTTCGAGCACCAGCGGCCATTCGAGTTCCTGCGCGTGCGACCGCAGGACTACCGCCGGCCGGAGAAGCGCCAGCCGGTCAAGCACGTGTGGTTCCGCCTGATCGACGGCGCGCCCGCCGACCAGGCGCTGCATCGCTGTCTGCTGGCCTACGTCTCCGACTACCACCTGCTGGACACCGCGAACCTGCCGCATGGCAAGCCGTTCTTCGAGCTGCAGATGGCCAGCATCGACCACGCGCTGTGGTTCCATCGGGAGTTCCGCATCGACGAGTGGCTGCTGTACTCGATCGACAGCCCAAGCCGGTCCAGTTCACGCGGCTTCGTGCGGGGCAGCGTATTCAGCCGCGACGGACAACTGGTCGCGAGCGTCGCGCAGGAAGGCCTGATCCGCGAGATCAGCGGCGGCTGGCAGGGCATGAGCCAGCCGGGGCCCGACTCGCAGGCCTGAGGACCACGGCCGCATGAAGTACGCCTTGATCGCCATCGGGCTGGCAGTCGGCTATGTGGTGGGCAACCTGCTGTGGCTGTGGCGCTCGCGCAAGCAGGGAGCGCCGCCGCCGCCCCCGGGCGGCTGGCAGCCGCGCTCCGGCTGGGACGACGAACCCGACGACTGGCCCGGGCCGCCGCGGGATGCACGGGATTGACCGGCGCTCAGGTCCCCGACCGCTGCCACAGTTCCCGTTCCAGCGCGTACACGTGCACGTTCAGCCAGCGGCGGCCGATGCGGCCGTAATGGCGCAGCATCGCCTCCCAGCGCAGCCCGGCCCGCGTCAGCACGCGCGCCGAACGTTCGTTGTCCACGGCCACCATGGACGACACGCGCGACACGCCGAGGACCTCGAAGGCGGTCTGCACCAGCGCCGTGGCCACCTCTGTGCCGTAACCGCGTCGCCAGTACGCGGGCCTGAGCAGGTAGCCGATGACCGCCTCGCGCGGCGCCACCAGCGTCAGGTCGCAGGCGCCGACCAGCCGCCCATCGCCGGCCAGCGTCACCGCCAGTTCCCAGGTGCGCCGCGGGCGCGCGCGCTGCTGGCGCAGCACGGTCGACAGGTGCTGCGCGGCCGCGTGCGCATCGCGGTGGCCGTTCAGCAGGTGGAAGGTGACCCACCGGTCGCCGCTGTAGGCGATCACGTCGGCCTCGTCGCCGGCCGTGAACTCGCGCAGCACGAGCCGGGCCGTGCGGATCGGCAGCACGAGCTTGCGGCGCCGGGGTCTTGCGCTCATGCAGGGTCCTGCCGTCAGCCGTGCAGGCGTCGCCACACCAGCGCGGGCCGGCGCGGCAGTTCCGTGTGTGGTGTGTCGGCCATGACCATCCCCCCGCCTGCCGACCTTCTGCGCGGGCCGGAACCCCGCGGATGGAACCACGGCGCCCGCCGCGTGGCAAGCGCGAGGCTCAGCGGCGGCGCAGCACCTTGCCCGGGTTCATGATCCCGAGCGGGTCGAGCAGTTGCTTGATGTCGCGCATCAGGCCCAGCGCGACCGGGTCCTCGTAACGCTCGAGTTCGTCGAGCTTGCGGCGGCCGATGCCGTGCTCGGCGCTGAAGCTGCCGCCGTGGTCCGCGACCAGGTCATGCACGGCGCGGCGGATCGGTTCCGCCTGCTCCAGCAGCGCCTGCCCGTCCTTGCCGGCCGGCGCGCTGACGTTGAAGTGCAGGTTGCCGTCGCCCAGGTGCCCGTAGCCGACGACCCGCGCGCCGGGTGCGAGCCCGGCGATCCGCCGGGTCCCTTGCTCGATGAAGCCGGGCAGGCGACCGACCGCCACCGACACGTCGTGCTTGAGGCTGTCGCCCTCGCGGGTCTGCGCCTCGGGGATGTTCTCGCGCAGCCGCCAGAAGGCGTCGCGCTGGGCCAGCGAGGCCGCGAGCACGGCGTCGGCTGCGCCGCCCGCCTCGATGCAGGCTGCGAGCTCGGATTCGAGCAGCGCGCCGAGCTCGGAGTCGGGGCGCGGCAGGCTCAGCTCGATGAGCGCATACCAGCCGTGGGCGACCGCAAACGGGTCGACGACGCCCTCGATGTGCCGGCAGGTCAGCTCGACGGCGATCCGCGGCACCAGTTCGAAGCTCGTGATGCTGTCGCCGAGCGCGGCGCGCAGCCGCGCCAGCAGGTCCACCGCCGCCTGCGGCGAGCGCAGCGCCACGAAGGCGGTGGCGTAGCCGCGCGGGCGCGGGTACAGCTTGAGGCAGGCCGCGGTGATGAAGCCGAGGGTGCCCTCGGCGCCGATGAACAGCTGCTTGACGTCGTAGCCCGTGTTGTCCTTGCGCAGCGACCTGAGCTGGTCGAGGACGCGGCCGTCCGGCAGCACGACCTCGAGGCCCAGCACGAGGTCGCGCATCATGCCGTAGCGCAGCACGGCCGTGCCGCCCGCGTTGGTCGAAAGGTTGCCGCCGATGGTGCAGGAGCCCTCGGCGCCGAGCGACAGCGGCAACAACCGGTCCCGTTCCGCGGCGGCCTCCTGCGCCCGCGCCAGCACGCAGCCGGCCTCGACCACCATGGACTGGTTGACGACGTCCACGTCGCGCACCCGGTTCATGCGCCGCAGGCAGACGACGACCTGGCGGCCCGACTCGTCCGGCGTGGCGCCGCCGCAATACCCGGTGTTGCCGCCGTGCGGCACCATGCCGATGCGTGCCTCGGCGCAGGCCGCGACCAGCGCCGCCAGCTCGCGGGTCGAGCGCGGCAGGGCCACCAGCGGCGTGGCGCCGCGGTACTGCCTGCGGTGGTCGATCAGGAAGGGCTCGACGTCGCCGGGTTGCTCCAGCCAGCCGCCCGCGCCGAGCAGCGCCTTGAGCCGCTCGAGCGTCTGCGCCGGGATCGGGTCGCTGGCCATGCGCCGATGTTACCCTGCGCGCCGGCGGGCGGCGTCAGGCCCGGCCGCGCTTGAGCCGCTCGAACCGCTGCAGCGCATCGGCGCGGCTGCCGCCGAGGTCCACGATGGGCGCCGGGTAGTCGCGGCCGAGCTGCAGGCCGGCGGCGGCCAGCACCTTCTGCGGGGCCTGCCATGGCCGGTGCACCCAGCGATCGGGCAGGGCGGCGATTTCGGGCACCCAGCGGCGGATGTAGGCGCGGTCCGGGTCGAACTTCTGCGCCTGCAGCACGGGGTTGAAGATCCGGTAGTACGGCGAGGCATCGGCCCCGCAGCCCGCCACCCACTGCCAGCCCAGCGTGTTGTTGGCCAGGTCGGCGTCCACCAGCGTGTCCCAGAACCAGCGTGCGCCTTCGCGCCAGTGCATGAACAGGTTCTTGGTCAGCAGCGAGGCGACGATCATGCGCACCCGGTTGTGCATCCAGCCCGTGTGCCACAGTTCGCGCAGGCCCGCATCGACGATGGGGTAGCCGGTGCGGCCCTGCTGCCACGCGGCGAGCTGCGCGGCGTTGCTGCGCCAGGCCAGCCTGGCGAAGCGGCCATCCAGTGGCGTGTCCGGCGTGTGCGGAAAGTGGTGCAGCAGGTGGTGTGCGAACTCCCGCCAGCCGATCTCGCGCAGGAATGCGGCGGCGCCCGCCGAGCCCGCCCGTGCGCGGACCGCCGTCAGCACCTGTCGCGGCGAGACCTCGCCGAAGTGCAGGTGCGGCGAAAGCCGCGACGTGCCGGGCAGGTCGGGACGGTCGCGCCCCGCGCCGTAGTCGTCCATGGCGTGCGCGGCAAACCGCTCGAGGGCGTCCAGCGCGGCCGTTTCACCCGGCTGCCAGGACTCGCGCAGGCCGCCATCCCAGGGACGCTGCGGTGGCAGGCCGAGGGCTTCCACCGTGCAGCCCTCGAATGCGCCCGCGGGACCGGGCAGCGTGCGCGGCGCCGCGCCGGGCGGCGCCAGTTCGTCGAGCAGCGCCTGGCAGGCGCGCCAGAAGGGCGTGAAGACCTTGTAGGGGCCGCCGGCGTTGGTGAGTACGCTGCCCGGCGGGAACAGCAGGTGGCCGTCGTGCGCCTCGACGTGCAGCGAGCGGTCGGCGAGCGCCTGCTCGACGGCCGCGTCGCGCGCGGCCAGCGCCGGCTCGTACAGCCGGCAGTAGTGCACCGCCTGTGCGCCGGTCTCCTCGGCGAGCGCGGCCAGCGCCTGCGCTGCGGGGCCGCGGCGGATCACGAGCGGGCAGCCGCGCGCGCGGAGCGATGCATCCAGGGCGACGAGGCTGCGGTGCAGCCACCAGCGGCTGGCCGCGCCCGGCGCCCAGGCGCCTTCCTCCGCCGGCGCATGCACGTACACGGGCACGACGGCATCCGCCGAGGCCAGCGCCGCGGCCAGCGCCGGGTTGTCGGTCAGCCGCAGGTCGCGACGGAACCAGACGAGTGCGGTGGACAACGGGGCTTTCGGTCGCAGTGCCGGGCGGCGCCGCGCGGCCGTCCTACGCCAGCGGCGCCGCGCGCAGGGCGGCGATGCGTTCGTCCAGCGGCGGATGGCTCATGAACAGCCTCTTCAAGCCCTGGCCGATGCCGCCGGAGATGCCCAGGGCCGCCATCTGGTCCGGCAGCGGCTGCGGGTCGCGGCGCTGCAGCGCCTCCAGCGCGCCGATCATGCTCTGGCGACCGGCCAGGCGCGCACCGCCGGCGTCGGCACGGAACTCGCGCTGCCGCGAGAACCACATCACCACCATCGTCGCCAGGAACGACAGCACCAGCTGCGCCACGATGGTCGTGATCCAGAATCCAGGGCCGTGGCCCCGCTCGTTCTTGAAGACGATCCGGTCGACGAGGCTGCCGACCACGCGCGACAGCACGAAGACGAAGGTGTTGACGACGCCCTGGATGAGGGTGAGCGTCACCATGTCGCCGTTGGCGACGTGGCTCACCTCGTGCCCGAGCACGGCCTCGACTTCCGCCCGCGACATGCGGTTGACCAGGCCGGAACTGACCGCGACCAGCGCCTTGTTGCGGTTGGCGCCGGTGGCGAAGGCGTTCGGCTCCGGCGAGTCGAAGTAACCGACCTCGGGCATGCCGATGCCGGCCAGCTGCGCCTGGCGGCGCACCGTCTCGACCAGCCAGGTTTCGACCTCGTTGCGCGGCTGTTCGATGACCTGCACGCCCATCATCTTCTTCGCGGTCCACTTCGAGATGGCCAGCGAGATGAAGGCGCCGCCGAAGCCGATCAACGCGCCGAACACCAGGAGCGACGTGAAGTTGATGCCCTGCTGGTCGAGCCAGGGCTCCAGGCCCAGCAGGCGCAGCGTGATGCTGGCGACCATCAGGATCGCGAAGTTGGTGACGACGAACAGCAGGATGCGCTTCATGGAGTAGTCGGTCCTTTCGGGTTGTGGGGCGGTGCAGGTTCAGACCGGCGGTCCGGCCCGCAGGTTCCGGCGGCCATTCCATCCTAGCAGGGCGCCGTTGCCAGCCAGATGGGGGGCGTGCGCCGCAGTTTCAAGCGCCCGGGGCCGGCGCCCGCGGGGTCCGTGACATACGAATTGTCTTTCACGTATTATTATATACTCGGCCCGCAGGAAGACCCGGGCCCAAGGAGCCTCGCATGCGCACGATTGCTCCAGCGAAGAAGAACCGCGCGGCCGGGCGACGTGCGAAGAAGACCGCCGTGCCGCGGCCGGCCGCCGGCGGCGTGCGCAAGCCGCCGGAAATCAACACGCACTGGACCTTCCTGTCCAACCACGGTTACGTGCTCGCCTGCCTGGCGGGTGACCCGGGCATGCGGCTGCGCGATGTCGCGCTGCGGGTCGGCATCACTGAAAGGGCCGTGCAGAAGATCGTCGCGGACCTCGAGGCGGGGAATTTCCTGACGCGCATCCGCGAAGGCCGCCGCAACCACTACGAGGTGTTCCGCGACCGCCCGCTGCGTCACGCGATGAGCGCTCACCAGACGGTGGGCGCGCTGCTCGACCTGATCCTCGCCACGAGCATCCATCCGCCGCTGCCGTTGCCCGCCAAGCTGATGTAGCGCGCGGCCGCCGCGGCCTGGATCGCGGGCCGGCCGGTTATCATAAGAGCCTGCCTGGCCTGGAGGGCGATTCATTGTCCGGCCGCGTCTGGCGCTACGTTCCGTTCATCGTCTGGCCAGTGGCCACCGCCGTCGCACTGCTGTGGCGCGTGCCGCTGGCCATCGACGAGACCCGCTACCTCACCGTCGCCTGGGAGATGTTCTCGACCGGGGACTGGGTCTTGCCGCAGCTCAACGGCGCCACCTACTCGCACAAGCCGCCGTTGCTGTTCTGGCTGATTGCCTCCGGCTGGCACGGCTTCGGCGTGAGCGAGTGGTGGCCGCGCCTGGTGCCGGCACTGGCGGGGCTCGCGGCCTGGCTGGTGCTGTGGCGACTGGCACGGCGCCTGTGGCGACAGGTCGAGGAACTGCCGGCGCTGGCCGTCATCGTGGCGGGCGGTGCGCTCATGTGGGCGCTGGTCGCCGGGATGATCCTGTTCGACCTCCTGCTCACGCTGTGGGTGCTGGTCGCGCTGCTGGGACTTGCCAAGGCCGCGGACGGCGAAGTGCGCGGCTGGCTGCTGTTCGGCGGCGGACTCGGCGTCGCACTGCTCACCAAGGGCCCCGTGGCCCTGCTGCACGTGCTGCCCGTGGCGCTGCTGGGCCCATGGTGGAGCGTCGCGGCGCGCGACGGACCGCGGCGCTGGTATCTGCGGCTCGCCGGCGCACTGGCGCTCGGTATCGCCGTGGCGGCCACCTGGGCCGTTCCCGCCTGGCTGGCGGGCGGCGCGGCCTACATGGAGGGCCTGCTGTGGGTGCAGGCTGCCGGACGCCTCAGCGACAGCTTCGCGCACGACCGGCCCGTGTGGTGGTACCTGCCGGTGGTACCGGTGTTCGTATTGCCGTGGTTGTTCTGGCGGCCCGCGTGGCGGGGGCTGCGCGACGGGATTGCGCCACTGGAGCCGGGGGCGCGCTTCTGCCTGGCCTGGTCAGTGCCGCCCTTCGTCGCGTTCTGCCTGATCAGCGGCAAGCAACCCCATTACCTGCTGCCATTGCTGCCGGCCGTCGCCTTGCTCGTGGCCCGCGGCCTGGCGACCAGCCAGGCGGCCAGCTACCGCCGCGCCCGCTGCTGGGCGCTGATGCCGTGGCTCGCGGTCGGCGCGCTGATGGCGGCGTCGCCGTGGCTGGACGGCCACTGGCACGGTGGCTGGCTCGAGGACCTGCATCCCGCCTGGGGCGGCGCGGTGCTGGTTCTCGCGACCTGGGCGGCAGCACCGTTTCGCGTCTCGCTGGCGGCAGGCGCCGCGCGCCTGCACGCGGCGGCCGTGCTGGGGACCGCGCTGGTCGCTGCGGGCATGCTGGGATCCGCGGCGGGGCGCGCCTACGGTGTCGGGGCCGCCGCCGCCGACGTCGGTCGGGCGCAGCAGCAAGGTGTCGCCATCGCGTACTACGGCGCCTACCACGGCCAGCTCGGCTTCGCCGCACGCCTGCAGCGGCCCGTGCTGCAGCCGGCCGATGCCGCGTCCATTGCACAGTTGTCCCGTGACCATCCGGGCGCTCTCGTGCTCGTCGAGTCGGACCGCAACCCGTTCGCCGCCGCACCGGTACTCCCGCTGTCGGCGTATCATTACCGCACCGGCTACTGGTCCCTGTGGCGCGCCGAGTTGCTGGCGCTCCATCCCGGCGCGCTGGCCACGATTGACGCGCCACAGCCGTCGCCGGGCGGGGCCGGCGAGCGGGGTGACTTTGGTTACTGAGCGGGGCTCAACGCCGCTGCTACCGTACCAGCGATACGTCATGCCAATGCGGAGGTTCCCATGACCGTCGATCGTGCCGTCCTCGCCTTTGCCGGAGCACTCATCCTTGCAAGCCTCGTGCTGGCGCACTTCGTCAGCCCGCTGTGGCTGTGGTTCACCGCCTTCATCGGCGCCAACATGCTGCAGTCCGCGTTCACGGGATTCTGCCCGGCGGCCATTATCTTCCGCAGGCTCGGGCTGGCGCCGGGTTGCGCGTTCCCCGGGACATGACGCTGCGCCTGACCACCGGCCTGGCGCTGCTGGTGGCGGCCGGCGTGCTCGCCGGTTGCGACGGTCGCCCGCCGGCGCCTGACGCCGCTGCCGCCGGCACCGGGCTCGAAACGCTGGTGGTGGCGGCCTCCAGCGCGGACGGCGAGCGCCTGTTCGACGGGATCGTCGAGGCGATCCAGCAGGCCATGCTGGTCGCGCAGACGGGCGGTCGCGTGGTGGCGATCGAGCGGGACGTGGACGACCAGGTTGCGCGCGGCACGCTGATCCTGCGGCTCGCGGGTGTCGAGCAGCGCGCGCATCTGGATGCGTCGCGGCAGGCGCTGTCGGAGGCGGAGGCCATGGCGCTCGAGGCCGGTTCCACGTTCGAGCGCGTGCGCGACCTGGCGGCCCGCCGGCTGCTGTCGCAGGCCGATCTCGACCGCGCCACCGCGGGCCGCGATGCGGCGAACGCGCGGCTCGCCGCGGCCCGGGCGGGTGTGGAAGCCGCCCGCGAGCAATATGCCTACACGGAAATCCGCGCGCCCTTCGCGGGCGTGGTGACGGCGCGTCATGTCGACGTGGGCGAGGCCGTTGCGCCCGGGCAGCCGCTGGCCGCCATCGCCGCGCCCGGCGCGCTGCGGGTCAATGTGGACGTGCCCCAGGCCATCGCCGAGGAAGTGCGCGCGCTTGGTGCCGCACAGGTGCATGCCGAGGGCGGGACGATCCAGTCCGGCAAGCTGACGGTCTTCCCGGCCGCCGCGTCGGGCTCGAACACGGTGCGCGTGCGCATCGACCTGCCGGCCGGCGTGGCGGGCCTGTACCCCGGGATGTTCGTCAAGGCCGGCTTCCGCACCGGCGGCGGCGCGCTCATGCGCATCCCGCTTGCGACGGTCGCCTGGCGCAGCGAAGTGACGGGCGTGTACGTGGTGGGCGAGGACGGCGCCGTGTCGTTGCGGCAGCTGCGGCTAGGGCGCAAGTTGGGCGACGAGGTCGAAGTGCTGGCCGGGCTGGCGCCGGGCGAGCGCATCGCCGTTGATCCGGTGGCGGCCACGCTCGCGGTGGCCGCAAGCGCCCCGCGATGAGCGCACCGCTCGGCTTCTCGGGCCGCGTCGCCCGGCTGTTTCTGACGCACCAGCTGACCCCGCTGCTGGCCCTGTTCGGCCTGCTGCTGGGCCTGTTCGCGGTGCTGGTGACGCCGCGCGAGGAAGAACCGCAGATCGACGTGACGATGGCGAACGTCTTCGTGCCGTTTCCCGGCGCGAGCGCCGAACAGGTCGAAAGCCTGATCGCCGAGCCCATGGAGCAGGTGCTGGACGAGATCTCCGGCGTGAAGCACCTGTACTCGGTATCGCGGCCGGGTGTCGCCGTGCTGACCGTCGAGTTCGAAGTGGGCCTGCCGCGCAACGACGCCATCATCCGCCTGTACAACGCGGTGTATTCGAACCTGGACACGCGGCCCGCCAACCTCGGCTGGCTGCAGCCGATCATCAAGCCCAAGGGCATCGACGACGTGCCGATCGTGGGCGTGACCTTGTGGACCAGGGACCCGGGCCGCGGCGCGTTCGAGATGGCCCGGGTCGCGCATGCGGTGGAAAGCGAACTGAAGCGAGTGCCCGGCGCGCGCAACGTGTACACGATCGGGGCGCCCGACGATACGGTGCATGTCGAACTCGATCCGCAGCGGCTGTCGGGCTTCGGCCTGACGGCGCAGGAACTCGTTGCCGCACTGCAGGCGGCCAACGTCGTGCGGCATGCAGGCAGCGTCGTCGCCCGGGACGCGCAGGCGCCGGTGCAGGCGGGCGAGTTCCTGGCGGGGCGCGACGACGTGGCGGGACTCGTGGTCGCGCTGGCCGACGGCCGCCCGGTGTTCCTGGAGGACGTGGCGCGGGTCACGGCCGGCCCCGACCAGCCCGAGGCCTATGTGTGGATGGGCGCCGGCCCGGCCGCCGCCGACCGCGGCATCGCGCTCAACGGCGAGGCGCCGGCGGTGACCATCGCCTTGTCCAAGCAGCCGGGCATGAACGCGGTGGACGTGTCGCGGCGCGTCATCGAGCGGGTCGAGGAGCTGCGTGGCGTCGTGATCCCCCAGGGCGTCGAGGCGACGGTCACGCGGGACTACGGCGCCACCGCCAACGACAAGGCGCAGAAGCTGATCCAGAAGCTGGCATTCGCCACGGCCTCGGTGGTGCTGCTGGTGATGTTCGCGCTGGGCTGGCGCGAGGCGGTGGTGGTCGGCGCGGCGGTCGTCGTGACGCTGGCCGCGACGCTGTTTGCGTCCTGGGCCTGGGGCTTCACGCTGAACCGGGTATCGCTGTTTGCGCTGATCTTCTCGATCGGCATCCTGGTGGACGACGCGATCGTGGTGGTCGAGAACATCCACCGCCACATGGCGTTCGGCGACCGCAAGCTGCTGGAGGCCATCCCGCTGGCCGTGGACGAAGTCGGCGGCCCCACCATACTCGCCACCTTCACCGTCATTGCGGCGCTGATACCGATGGCCTTCGTGAGCGGGTTGATGGGCCCGTACATGAGCCCGATCCCGATCAACGCCAGCCTCGGCATGCTGATCTCGCTGGTCGTCGCGCTGGTGTTCACGCCGTGGCTGTCCAATCGCCTCATGGCCGGCAAGCACGTTGGCGCTGCGCACGGCGACGGGCACGCACCGCTGGAGGGGCTGTTCCGCAGGCTGCTGACGCCGTTCGTCAAGGAAGCCGGCGGGCGCCGCAACCGCCGCCGCCTGTATGGTGCGATGGTGCTCGCGGTGCTGGCGGCGATGGCGATGGTGGGCGTGAAATGGGTCGTGCTGAAGATGCTGCCCTTCGACAACAAGTCGGAATTCCAGGTGGTCGTCAACATGCCCGAAGGCACGCCCGTGGAGCGCACCGCCGCCGTGCTGGCGGAGCTTGCCGGGGAGTTGCGCAAGGTGCCGGAAGTGACCGACTACCAGGCCTATGCCGGCACCTCGGCGCCCATCAACTTCAACGGCCTGGTGCGGCAGTATTACCTGCGCGCCGGCGGCGAGCTGGGCGACCTGCAGGTCAACCTGCAGGACAAGCACCGGCGCGACCGGCAAAGTCATGACATCGCGCGCGCGGTGCGCCCGGCGCTGGCCGCCATCGGCCGGCGCCACGACGCCTCGGTGCAGGTGGTCGAAGTGCCGCCGGGCCCGCCGGTGATGGCGCCGATCGTGGCCGAGATCTACGGTCCCAGCTATGCGTCGCAGCGCGATCTGGCCCGCGAGGTGCGCCGCCTGTTCGACACCACGCCCGACATCGTCGACGTGGACGACAGCCTCGAGTCGGACGCGCCACGCTGGATCGTGACCGTGGACCGCCAGAAGGCGGCCATGCTCGGCATCCCGCAACAGGCGGTCGCGGAAACCCTGGCGATGACCCTGGGCGGCTTTGACGCGACCTACGTGCGCAGCGGCCGGGAGAAATACCCGGTACCGATACGCGTCGAGCTGCCGGTCGCGGAAAAGGCCGACCTTGAGCGGGCGCTGGCCGTGCGCGTGCGTACCGCCGCGGGCGACACGGTACCGCTCAGCGAGCTGACCCGCGCCCGACGCGCCGGCTGGGACGAGGTCGTGTACCGCAAGGACGGCTCACGCTACGCGTTCGTGACCGCCGACGGTGGCGGCGAGCTGGACAGCCCGCTGTACGGCATGTTCGAACTGGTCGGCCGCGTCAGCCGCGAGGCGCCCGGTGGCCGCGACGTCGAGCAGTTCTTCACCCGGCAGCCCGAGTCCACCGCCGGCTTCTCGATCAAGTGGGACGGCGAGTGGCAGATCACCTACGAGACGTTCCGCGACATGGGGCTGGCGTACTCGGTCGGCCTGCTGCTGATCTACCTGCTGGTCGTGGCGCAGTTCGGCAGCTACCTGGTGCCGCTGGTGATCATGGCGCCCATCCCGCTGACGCTGATCGGCATCATGCCCGGCCATGCGCTGCTCGGCGCGCAGTTCACCGCGACTTCGATGATCGGCATGATCGCGCTGGCCGGCATCATCGTGCGCAACTCGATCCTGCTGGTGGATTTCATCAACGTCGAGCTGGCGGCGGGGCGGGAGCTGGCCGATGCCGTGATCCGCGCCGGCGCGGTGCGGGCGCGGCCGATCGCCTTGACGGCGCTGGCGGCCATGCTCGGTGCGTTCTTCATTCTGGACGACCCGATCTTCAACGGGCTCGCGGTATCGCTGATCTTCGGGATACTGGTCTCGACGCTGCTGACCCTGATCGTGATCCCGCTTCTGTACTACAGCTACCGGCGCCACGCGGACCTGCGCTGAAAGCGGGCCCCGTCAGGGGGCCTGGGCGGCGGGCGCTTCGTCCGGCTTGCGCAGTCCGTGCTTCAGTTCCAGCGCCTCGAGTTGCTGCGGGGTGAGGCGATCCAGCCGCAGGATGCGGCACTGCTGCAGGCGCTGGCCGTCGCGGTAGGCGACGCTGTCGCGACCGTAGCCGCAGATCTGCCCGTTGTGGTCGCCATCGATCACGGCCAGCGACCAGCGGCGCTCCAGGTCGAAACAGCCGCCCGACACCTCGGCCAGGTAGGCGCTGTCCCGGCCGTGGCCGTGGATGATGATCTTCCTCAGGTCGACCGGCTGGAAGCTCGTGACGGTCGACTCGAAGAGGCATGCACCGCCGCTCGAGCGGGCCGACGCGCCCGGGCCGGCGGGCTGCGCGGCGCAGCCGGCGAGCAGGACGCCCGCCAGGCCGGCAGCCAGTGCGAAATGGGTCGCGTTCATCGTTTCGCTCCTCCATGCTTGCCGCAGGGTGAGACCGTTCGCAGGCGCCGCCGGTTCCCCGGGGCGCGGGACCGGGACTTGAAAATCCGCGAAAACCGCACAAGCTTGACCTGGACGAACGCGGGAACGAGTTGATGAAATTCAAGGACTACTACGCGTTGCTCGGAGTGCCGCGCGGCGCGTCGGCGGAAGAAGTGAAGCGCGCCTACCGGCGCCGCGCCCGCAAGTACCACCCGGACGTCAGCAAGGAACCCGATGCGGAGGAGCGCTTCAAGGAGGTCCAGGAGGCCTACGAGGTGCTCAAGGATCCCGAGAAGCGCGCTGCCTACGACCAGCTCGGCCACCGCTACCGGCCGGGCCAGGAGTTCCGCCCGCCACCGGACTTCGGCTCGGGCTTCGAGTTCACCGGGCCCGGCGGGGCAGCCGGCTTCAGCGACTTCTTCGAGCAGTTGTTCGGCGCCGCGCGCGCGCGCGGGCCGGGGCACGGCTTCCGGCAGCGCGGCGAGGACCACCACGCCCAGATCGAGATCACGCTGGAACAGGCGCACGCGGGCGGCTCGCACCCCGTCGAGCTGCGCAGCCCGCAAACCGGTCCGGGCGGCCGCGTCGAATTCGTGCCGCGCAGGCTCAACGTCAAGCTGCCACGCGGCGTCACCGATGGCCAGGTGGTGCGGCTGGCGGGGCAGGGCTCACCCGGGCGCCGGTGGGGGTGCGCGGGGCGACCTGTACCTGAAGGTGGGGCTGCGGCCGCACCGGCTGTTCAAGGTGGCGGGCCGCGACGTGACCCTGACCCTGCCCGTTGCGCCCTGGGAGGCGGCGCTGGGCGCGACCGTGACCGTGCCGACGCTGGACGGGCCGGTGGAATTGCGCGTGCCGGCCGGCAGCCGGGCGGGCCAGCAACTGCGGCTGAAGGGGCGCGGGCTCGGGGGAGCGCCCGCCGGCAACCAGTACGTGACACTACAGGTCGTGCTGCCGCCCGCTGACTCCGACCGCGCGCGGGACTTCTACGAGAGGATGCGCCGCGAACTGCCCTTTGACCCGCGGGCCTCGCTGACGGCCTGAGCGGCGGCCCGCTCGTCGCGGCGCCGTCGCTTCAGCCCAGGCTGGCGCCGACGAGGCTGCCGATCAGCCAGGTGACGAGCCCGGCGCCGCCGCCGATCGCCACCATGCGCAGGCCGCCCCGGATGGCGCTGCGGCCGGTGAACAGCGACAGCGCCATGCCGACCCCGAACAGGCTGACGGCGGTCAGCAGCATCGTCAGCCTGATCGCGCCGCCGTCGCCGAGGCGCAGCAGGAAGGGCAGCAGCGGCACGGTCGCGCCCATGGCAAAGGCCGCGAAGGACGAACCGGCGGCCGTCCAGGGCGAGCCGAGGTCGTCCGGATTCAGTCCCAGCTCCTCGCGGGCCAGCGTGTCCAGCGCATGCTCGGGGTGCTTCATGAGTTCGCGCGCCAGGTCGCGGGCACGCCCCAGTTCCATGCCGCGCGCCTCGTAGATCAGCGCCAGTTCCTCGGCTTCCTCGTCCGGGTATTCCCGCAGCTCGTCGCGCTCCAGCCCGATCTGGTACTCGAACATCTCGCGCTGCGAGCGCACCGAGACGTATTCGCCCGCTGCCATGGACAGCGCGCCGGCCAGCAGCCCCGCCACCCCGGCCGTCAGCACGTAGCCGCTGTCCACGCCCGCACCGGCGACGCCCATGATCAGGCTGGCGTTCGAGACCAGGCCGTCGTTGACGCCGAACACCCCGGCCCGCAGCGCGCCGCTGCCGCCGACGCCGCGATGGCTGGCACCGACCTGCTCGACCCGGGTCGGCATCGCGTGTCCCGCCGGGCCGCTCGAGTCGTACACGGAGAGGCCGCGGAACTTCATGGCCACCAGCGCGGGTCGCAGGCGGCGCACGCCCAGGCAGCCCGCCAGCGCGGCCACCAGCCGGACCCGTAGCGAGGCCCGGAAGGCGGGTGGTTCGCCGTCCATGTGGCGTACCCATATGGCCGCCTGGTCCTCGGCCGCGCGCGCCAGCGATTCGAACAGCCGCTGCTTCTTCGGGTCGGATTCGATGGCCGCCACGCGGCGATACAGCCAGGCCGACTGGCGCTCCTCGAACCAGCCCTGCCGCGGGTCGCCGCTCACCGGCTTACGTCCGCGGGCGTTACGCAGGAGCCTCGTTGCGGCTGATGAGCCTGCCGACGTGCCGGCGCAGCAACCGGTCGGCGCCCGCCTTCTCGAGGAAGTCGAGTGCGCCCGAGCGCATGCCATCCACGGCCGCCGGTATGTCGCCGCCCGTGGCCAGCAGGATCACCGGCGTGAGTGAACCGCGGCCGCGCAGCGCACGTATCAGCTCGATGCCGGACATGTCCGGCAGCTTCATGTCGCAGATGACGCAGTCTGGATCCGGCGCCTGGCGCGCCAGGAAGGAGCCGGCGGTCGGGTAGGACTCCACCTCGACCCCGAGCGGTTCCAGCAGGTCCGTGATGCGACGCACGCTGGACGCGTCCTGGTCGACGACGCTGACGACGCCCGCGGCGGTACGGGTCTTGATGCTGGGACTGGCTGCCATGTGCGATGAACCGCCGCGGGTCGAGACGAAGGGCCGCGGCGCCGTGCGGGGCAGTATCGTGGCCGCTCGCACCGGCAAAGAATAAGAGGAAACCGCTAGGCGCTCCCCGCAAGGCGAACCGGTTCAATGGCTTGCGCCCGTCAAGTCGGTGCTTTCGGCGCCGGCGTCAGAGTTCCCGGTTCGCCTCGATGACCATGCGCACCAGGTGGGCCAGCGAACCGGCGCCCATCTTCTCCATCACCCGCGCGCGGTGGATCTCGACGGTGCGCTGCGAGACGTTGAGGTCGCCCGCAATGACCTTGTTGGCCTTGCCCTGGGTGACCAGGTCCAGCACCTCGCGCTCGCGAGGCGTGAGCTGCGACATGCGGCGGCGGATCTCGTCGCGCTCGCGCAGCTCGCTGCGCATGGAACTGTCCTTCTCCAGCGCGCGATTGATGCGGTCGATCAGGTCCTGGTCGCGGAACGGCTTCTGGATGAAATCCACGGCACCCGCCTGCATCGCTTCGACCGCCATGGGCACGTCGCCGTGGCCCGTGATGAACACGATCGGCGTGATCGAGTTCCGGTCGTTGAGGTGCTGCTGCAACTCCAGGCCGCTGATCCCCGGCATGCGGATGTCCAGCACCAGGCAGCCGGCCCGGTCCTCGTCATACTGGTCGAGGAACTCCTGCGCCGACGCGAAGGTCTCCACGGGCAGCCCCACCGACTTGAGCAGCAGGCGCAGCGACGTACGGACGGCCTCATCGTCGTCGATGACAAAAACGGTGGCAGGCTTTTCCTTCATGAATGACCCCTTTGTGCGCGCGCAGCATGTGCCGGAAGGGTAAAGAATACCGTGGCGCCGCCGCCCGGTGTTGGTCTATGTGACAGGCGCCCCCCGTGGGCGCGCAGGATGGACCGGCTGATGGCGATCCCCAGGCCGGTCCCGTGGGCTTTGGTGGTGAAGAACGGGTTGCCGAGGTTCTGGGCGACCTGCGCGGAAATCCCGGACCCGTGGTCCTCGACGCTGATCTCGACGTCGCCGCGCTCGTCCTCGCGGGTGCGGATCAGGATCTCCCGCCGCTGCGCCTGCGCCTCGTTGGTCGCGTCGATCGCGTTGCGGATCAGGTTGAGCAGGACCTGCTGAATCTGCACGGGGTCGCAGGCCACGCTGGGCAGGCCTTCCTCCGCCTCGATCATGAGGCGGATGTTGTTGAGCCGCGCATCGGACTCGGCGAACACCAGCAGGTCGCCCGCCAGCCGGGCCGGGTCGGTGATCTCGGTGTGCGCCTCGCGGTCCTTGACGAACGCGCGCAGGCGGCGGATGACTTCGCCGGCGCGCAGCGCCTGGGCCGAGATCTGGCCCAGCGCGAAATCGATGTCCTCGCTCTCGGCGGCGGCCGGCGTCGTCAGCAGCCGCTGCAGGGCCTGTGCGTAATTGGAGATGGCGGTCAGCGGCTGGTTGATCTCGTGCGCGAGGCCGGCCGCCATTTCGCCCATCGTGGACAGGCGACCGAATTGGGTGAGGCGGTCCTGTGCCTGGCGCATGTCCTCCTCGGCATGCTTGCGCTCGGTGATGTCCAGCAGCGTGCCCGCGACCAGTGCATGGCCCTCGGCATCGCGCGTCAGCCGGGCCAGCGTATGGATGTGGCGCGTGGAGCCGTCCGGCCGGCAGATCCGGATCTCCATGTCCAGCGAGCTCTTGCCCGAGACGAGGTCGTGCCAGGCGCTCGTGAATCGCCGGCGGTCGTCCGGGTGCACGACGCGGCGCACGAAGTCGTCGAGCGACAGGGCGCCACGCTCCGGACTGGTGCCCAGGATGCCGTGCATCTGCAGCGACCAGTGCGTAGGCCCGGCCGGCAACCGCGTCTCGTAGTTGCCCAGCCCGGCGATGGCCTGCGCCTCGCGCAGCAGCAGCTCACTCTTGCTGAGCGCTTCCATGGCGCGGCGCTGCTCGGTGACGTCCTCGCCGGATGACAGCGTGCCGCTGATCAGGCCGCGCTCGTCGCGCAGCGTGACGTTGCGCCAGGCGATCAGCTTGCGCCGCCCGCTGCGCGTCACGATTTCGTTTTCCGCATAGTCCGCGGGCGCGACCGTGCCCTCGATCAGGCTCTTGAACGTGGCCTCGACGCCGGGCCGCACGTCCTGCGGGATGCAGGTGCCGAACCAGCTGCGGCCCACCAGCTCGTCCTCGGGCCAGCCCAGCAGCTCGCAGCCCTTGCGGTTGACCAGCGAGATGTTGCCGTCGGCGTCCAGGCTGACCAGCATGACCTCGACCAGGTCGAGGTATGCCTGGGCGCGATCGCGCTCGCGGCGCAACGCCTCGAAGACGCGCTTGCGGTCGGTGATGTCCTGCATCAGCCCGACGAACCTTGGCTCCTTCAGTCCCGCGATGCGGCCCACCGACAGGAACACCTGGAACAGGCTGCCGTCGCGCCGCTGGGCCACCAGTTCGCGGCCCTTGCCGATGATGCGGGCCTCGCCCGTCTTCAGGTGATGGGCCAGGTAGCCGTCGTGCTGGCTGCGGAAGGGCTCGGGCATGAGCATGCTGACGTTGCGGCCGAGCACCTCCGCCGCTTCATAGCCGAACATGCGCTCGGCCGCGCGGCTGAAAGTCTCGATGACTCCCCGCCCGTCGATGATGATGACGGCGTCAACGGCGGCGTCGAGGAGGGCCCGCAGTTCGCGCTCGGCCACGCCGGGCGCGGCAGCCGCGTGCTTGCGCGTGGAAGCCGCCTTGCGACCGCCTGTCCCGGACGGTGCCGCGCGCGCGGCAGTGCGGGCCGGCGAGCGGGAGGCGCTGCCCTGGCGCGCGGCCCGGTCAGTAGTCTTTGCGGTCCCCGAGGTCCTCGTCGTCGTCTCTTCGTCTTCTTCGTCTTCGTCCCAGTCGTCTTCTTCGTCGTCATCCTCGTCCCAGTCGTCCTCGTCCTCGTCTTCTTCGTCGGCCCAGCCCTCCGGCTCCGACGAGAGTTCCAGGTCCATCTCCTGCCAGGTCTCGTAGTCGATCTCCTCGACGTCGCCGTCGTCGTAGATGATCTCGATCAGTTCGGCGTCCTCGTCCACGGAGAGCACCTTGAAGAGGTCTTCGTCTTCGAGGTTCTCGTACCACTTGCCTGGGGTGGGGTTGTACTCTCTGCCCATGGAAACAGCCTCATTTGTCCGCTAAACGGATCGGGGGGAACGCGCAGGTCGCATAGTAAGCGGCGCAGCGCGCCGGAGGCAACGGCCATACCGCCGCCGCGGGGGCTGGGCGCGAAAAGCGGTGTTTCCTGCGCTGCGGGCGCCCTGCCGGGGGGGGTGCGCCGGCTAAGCAGCCGGCGCAGCCCAGTGGGGCGAGTACGCATAGGCCGGCCGCGCGCCATGGCGCACCATGCATCAAAGGGCAGCGGGAATCCCACATGACGGATCCGCACGTCATT
Source organism: uncultured Gammaproteobacteria bacterium (assembly GCA_963695155.1). Classification (GTDB taxonomy): domain Bacteria; phylum Pseudomonadota; class Gammaproteobacteria; order Steroidobacterales; family Steroidobacteraceae; genus SG8-30. Next base: position 256,572 of record CAVOGD010000007.1, on the reverse strand, counting down.
CGTGCGCGGTTGATCGAGCGCAAGCGCGAGCTGATGGTTCGCGCGGGCAAGGTGCATGCCGACATCACGCGCGCCGCCGGGCCGCTCGAGAAGGATTTCGCGGAACAGGCCGTGCAGATGGAGAATGACGCCGTGCTGGCGGGCCTGAGCGAGACCACCGCGGCAGAAATCGCCCAGATCAACCGCGCGCTCAAGCGCATCGACGAGGGCAGCTACGGCGAGTGCTCGCTGTGCAACGAGCCGATCGACGTGCGGCGCCTGGAGGCGCTGCCGCATTCCGACCGCTGCGTGGACTGCGCCGACAAGGCGCGGCGCTGACCCGTCAGGGATGACCGTGGGCCGTGCTGGCCGGCGCATCCGGCGCGGCATGGCGCAGGTGGGCAAGGGGCGTGGCCGCCGTCCAGGCCGCGAACAGCAGCATCAGCAGGCCCGCCACGGTGCGGGTCCGCCGGCCGTGCAGGCGCCGCAGCAGCGCCGCGCCCGACAGGGTCGCCGCGACCATGGACGGCAGCGTGCCGAGGCCGAAGCCCAGCATCGCGAGCGCCCCGCCGGCCGCCGACCCGGTGGTGGCCGCCAGCGCCAGCGCCGAATACACCAGGCCGCACGGCAGGAACCCCCAGAGAACGCCCAGTGCCGCCAGCCGCAGCGGCAACGGCAGCTGCAGCGCGCGGCCGGCCAGCGACTGCAGGCGTCCCCACAGCCTGCCTCCCAGCCGCTCGAGACCGAGCAGGTCGCGGCGCCACAGCAACGACAACGCCAGCCCCGCCATCAACAGCGCGGCGGCGATTCGCAGGCCCGCCGTCACCGGACCCGCCGGAAACTTCCCGGCGGTGGCGCCGATGATCGCGCCGGCGCCCGCACCGAGCAGCACATAGCAGGTCACGCGGCCCAGGTTGAACCCGAGGCTGGCCAGCGCGCGGTGGCCGGCCGCGCCGCCGCGGCGGGTCAGTTGCGCGCCGCCGGCGGCGGCGATGCCGCCGCACATGGCCAGGCAGTGCGCGGAGCCGGCCAGGCCGAGCGTCGCGGCCGCAGCGATCACGGACCAGGCGATCGTGTTCATGTGTCCTCCTCGCCGCGCTCCGCGCCTGCCTGCGGGGGCGGTTCCTCGTCGACGAGCATCGACCAGCCCGGCGTATCGAGGTCGTCGAATTGCCCGCTGCCGACCGCCCAGAAGAAGGCCCAGGCCGCAATGGCCAGCAGGACGAGCCCGAGCGGGATCAGCACGTAGAGGATGCTCACGCCACGGCTCCCGTGGCCTGCGCCGGGCCGGCGCCGGGAACGACGGCGGCCGGGCGCCCCAGTCGCCGCAGCCGCATGGCATTGGCGACGACCAGCAGCGAACTGGCTGACATGCCGATGGCCGCGGCCCACGGCGGGATGAAGCCGAGGGCGGCGGCCGGCAGCGCCGTGAGGTTGTACACGACGGCCCAGCCCAGGTTCTGGCGCACCACCGCGAGGGTGCGGCGCGCAATGACGATGGCGCTCGGCAGGACGTCGAGGTCCTGCGTCATGAGGACGGCATCGGCGCTGGTCTGCGCCAGCGCCGCCCCGGCGCCCATCGCGATGGAGACATTGGCGGCCGCCAGCACCGGGGCATCGTTGATCCCGTCCCCCACCATGATCACCGAGCGGCCGGCCGCCTCGTGCGCCGCGACCAGTGTGATCTTGTCCGCGGGCGTGAGCCGGGCGTGATGCCGCGCGATGCCGGCGCCGGCGGCGACCTGCGCAACCGTGGCTGCGTGGTCGCCGCTGGCCACCTCCAGCGACAGGCCCAGCTGCCCGAGGCGCGTAACCGCCGCCGCGGCGCCGGGTCGCAGCCGGTCCTCGACGGTGAGGTGCGCCAGCCATTCGCCGGCACGGCCGAGGTACAGCCCGGCATCGGTATCGTCGCGTGCGCCCGCGAGCGCGGCCACGAAGTCGCGCCGCCCGATCCGGTAGCGGATGCCCGCGATGACGCCCTCCAGCCCCTGTCCGGGCTCGACCGTCAGCCCGGCCGCGGCGGGCAGGGGCCGTGGCACCCCGCTGAAGGCCCGCGCGATCGGGTGCGCGGAGGCCTGCTCCAGGGCCGCGGCGATGCGCAGGCAGTGCGGTTCGTCGAGCCCGCCCAGCGTGCGGCAGCCGCGGACTTCGGGACGGCCGGCGGTCAGCGTGCCGGTCTTGTCGAGCACCACGTGGGTGGCAAGCGCCAGCGACTCGATTGCGTCCGCGCGCGTGACCAGCAGTCCGTGGCGCGCGAGGGCCGAGGTGGCCGCGGTGACGGCCGCCGGCGTCGCCAGCGACAGCGCACAGGGACAGGTCACGACCAGCACGGCCAGCGTCGCCTCGAAGGCGCGGTCCGGATCGGCCATGGCCCAGCCGATGGCGACGGCCAGCGCCGCCAGCAGCACGACGGCCACGAACCACGCGGCCCAGCGGTCCGCCAGGCGTGCCAGCGCCGGCCGTTCGGTCTGGGCGCGGGCCAGCAGCCGCACGATGCCGGCCAGGACGGTCTCGTGGCCGACCGCCGTGACCCGCAGCATGGCCGGGCCGCCCACATTCATGGAGCCGCCGATCAGCACCTCGCCGGCGCGCTTGGCGACCGGGGCCGACTCGCCGGTCAGCAGCGACTCGTCAGCGGCGGTCGCGCCCGCCGTGAGGACCCCGTCCACGGGAAACGCCTCGCCGGGGGGTACCCGCAGCAGGTCGCCGACGGCGAGGCTGCCGAGCGGCACGCGTTCGGTGCCGCCGTCGGGGGTGCTGCGCAGGGCATCGGCCGGTTGCAGGCGCGCCAGCGCATCGGTGGTGCTGCCCGCGTGATGGCGGGCGGCCATCTCCGCGTAGCGGCCCAGCAGCAGCAGGAAGACGAACATCGTCACCGAGTCGAAATAGACCTCGCCGCGTACGGCAAAGGTATTGAGCGTGCTCGCGCCGTAGGCGAGCAGCAGCGCCAGGGTCACCGGCACGTCCATGCCGAACTGCCTCGCGCGCAGGCTGCGCCAGGCGCCTGCCATGAACGGCCGCCCGGAGTAGAACAGCACGGGCGTGGCCACCAGCATGCTGACCAGCCGCAGGTACTGCTTCATCACCGGGTCCATGCCCGCGAACGCGCCGGCGTACAGCGCGACCGCAAACATCATCACCTGCATCATGCCGATCCCGGCGACCGCAAGGCGCTTCAGGGCCTGGCGGCGCTCGCGCAGGGCGACGTCCAGCGTGTCCGCCAGGCCGAGCACGTGCGGCCGGTAGCCCAGCGCCTCGATGGTCCGCAGCAGGGCCGACAGGCGCGCGCCGTCCGGCCGCCATTCGAGCCGGGCCCGGCCGGTGGCCGGGTTCACGGCGACGGCGTCGACGCCGGCCTCGCGTTCCAGCTTGCGTTCCACCAGCCAGGCACAGGCCGAGCAGCGGATGCCCTCGAGCAGCAGGTTGACGCTGCGGCAGTCGCCGGCCGTCGCGGCGAACCGGTCCTGCACCTCGGCCAGGTCGTAAGTGACCCATGCGTCGTCGGGCGGCGCCGCGGGCCGGGGCGCCGGCGCGTCGCGAAAGCGATAGTAGTCGGCAAGGCCGGCATCGCGGATGAAACAGGCGGCCGCCTTGCAGCCCTCGCAGCACATCGGCTCGGCGCGACCGGCCAGCGTCAGCGTGAGCGACGTGCCCGCCGCGACCTCCTCGCCGCAATGGAAGCACGCCAGCCGGTCCGGCACCTGCTCAGCGTCCACCGGTCGTCCGCAATTCGACGGTCCCGGGCGTGCCGGCGAACTCACCCCGCAGCCGCCAGCCGCGGTCGGGGGGCGTCACCTCGACGTGCCAGTGGCCGCCCGGCAGTGGTTCCAGACGGCCCTGGTAGGTGCCGTTCACGAGTTCCAGCGGGACCATCCGGTCGAACTCCGCCCGCGCGGCATGCGACAGCACCACCAGCAGGCGGACGGGCAGCCGTCCGTGCCGCAGGCTGACGATCGCGCGCAATTGCCGCGCGCCGCCGTCGAAGGTGAGCACGGCGCGCGCGCCGGCCGCAACCGCTGCCGCGTCGCGCGCCGGGTCGGCATGGATGGCGAGGCCTTCCCGGCGGAAGTCGTCGCGCACGACCGGGTCGCCGCCCCGCGTCGCCAGCAGCAGCGTGACCAGGCCGCCCGCGACCGTCAGCGCCGGCACGCCGACCACGAGCCACATCAGCGGTTCGCGATACCAGGGCTGGCCGGCGCCAGGCTCGGGGGGAGCGCTCATGGCGCGAAGAACCGCGCCGCACGCTCGGCCTGCAGCCGCGGCGCATCCGCGGACGCGACCTGCAGGATGATCTCGCGGCTGCCCTGCGCTGCGCCGGCCGGCGCACGCACGCGTACCGGCAGCGAATAAACCTCGCCCGCCGCAACCTCGTGCTGCGGCTGGTCGAGGTCGAGGCTGAGGCCCGGCAGGCCGCGGGCCGACAGCACGAAGCGATGCACCGTCGTGTCCTTGTTCAGGATCCTCACCAGGTAGACGTTCTCGATCGTGCCGTCCGCCAGCGTGCGATACAGCGCATTGCGGTCGCGCATCACGTCGAGCCCGACCGGCGTGCGGACGGCGATTGACCACGCGAACGTTCCGACGAGCAGGCCCAGCAGCGCGCCGTACACGAGCACGCGCGGCCGCAGCACGCGTGGACGGTCCTGCTCCAGGGCCGACTGCGAAGTGAAGCGTACGAGGCCGCGCGGGTAACCCATGCGGTCCATGATTCCGTCGCAGGCATCGATGCACGCCGCGCAGGCGATGCACTCGTATTGCAGGCCCTCGCGGATGTCGATGCCGGTGGGGCAGACCTGCACACAGGCCTGGCAGTCCACGCAATCGCCGAGGCCCTGGGCACGGTGATCCACCTGCCGCGCGCGCGCGCCGCGCGGCTCGCCGCGCGCCGTGTCGTAGGCAATGATCAGCGTATCGCGGTCGAACATGGCGCTCTGGAAGCGGGCGTAGGGGCACATGTAGGTGCAGACCTGCTCGCGCATGAAGCCGGCGTTGCCCAGGGTCGCCAGGCTGTAGAACAGCACCCAGAACGTCTCCCACGGCCCGGTGTCCAGTGCCGCGATCTTGTCGGCCAGCGAGTGGATCGGCGTGAAGAAGCCGACGAAGGTGAATCCGGTCCACAGGGCCAGCGCCGCCCAGATCAGGTGCTTGGCGGTCTTGCGCACGATCTTGTCGCGGTTCCAGGGCCCGCGATCCAGCTTCATGCGCCGGTTGCGGTCGCCCTCGATCAGCCGCTCGATGCGGACGAACACCTCCGTCCACACGGTCTGCGGGCAGGCGAAGCCGCACCACAGGCGACCGGCCACGGCGGTGAAGAAGAACAGCGACAGGCCGGCGATGACCAGCAACCACGTGAGGTAGATGAAGTCCTGCGGCCAGAAGACGATGCCGAACACGTAGAACTTGCGCGCCGGCAGGTCGAACAGCACCGACTGGCGGCCGTCCCACGGCACCCACGGCAGTACGTAGTACAGGCCCAGCAGCACCCAGATGGCGACCTGCCGCAGCCGGTCGAAGCGGCCGCTGACCTCGCGCGGGTAGATCTTGCGGTGCGCCTGGTAGAGGGACGTGGCGGCGGGCGCCTCGCTGGCAGCCTGGTCGGTCATCGTGCGGGCCGCCGCACCGCGCTCAGCGGCGCGGCCCCGGTGCACCCGGACGCGCGGTGCGCACCAGGTACAGGGTCAGTGCGCTCGACAGGGTGCAGGCGGCCCAGAAAAAGAAGAACCCGGCCGTGTATCCGGCCAGCCGGCTCTCCAGCCATGCCGGCGAGCTGGTGGCCTCGCCGAACAGCAGCGGATCGAGCAGGGCGAAGAAGACCATCGTTGCCACCGAGGCGGCCAGGAACGACGGCCACAGCGTCACCGCCACGTCCTGCGCGAACCGGCCCAGCGCAGCCGGCCGGTCCTCAGGCCGCGGGTCGCCGGTCTGCATGCCGTCAGGCCGGGTCATCGGACGATGCCCCCAGGTCCTGCGGCGCGGGCGGGGCTGCGGCGGGCGCGAGGCCGAGTACGTAGGCCGCCAGCAGGCGCACGCGGTCCGGCCCCAGCAGGTCGAGTTGCGCCGGCATCATGTTGCTGCGACCGTTGACGATGCCCTCGCGGATGGTCTCGGCGGTGCCGCCGTACAGCCATACGTCGTCGGTGAGGTTCGGGCCGCCGACGGCCTGCACGCCCGTGCCGTCCATGCCGTGGCAGGCGGAACAGTAGGTCGCGAACTTGGCCGCCCCCGCAGCCGCCATGGATTCCGGCACCGCGCGGCCGGATATCTGCAGCACGTGTGCGACCACTTCCTCGACGCCTTGCTCGCCCAGTACGCTGCCCCACGGCGGCATGACGCCGTGGCGGCCGTAGGCGATGGTCGCGGTGACGGTCTCCTCGCCGCTGCCGTACAGCCAGTCGCCGTCGGTCAGGTTGGGGAAACCGGGCGCGCCGCGCGCATCCGAGCCGTGGCACGTGGCGCAGTAGTTGGCGTACAGGTTTTGGCCCATCTGCATCGCCGGCTGGTCGGCGCGCAGCTCGTCGAAACCCAGGCTGGAGAAGCGCTCGAACAGCGACAGGGCGGCCGCATCGGCCGCCGCCACCTCGGCCCGCCACTGGCCTTCCTGCGTCCAGCCCAGCGTGCCGCGCCAGCCGCCCAGCCCGGGATACAGCACCAGGTAGCCGATGCCAAACAGCACCGACAGGTAGAACAGCCACAGCCACCAGCGCGGCAGCGGATTGTTGTACTCGCGCAGGTCGCCGTCCCAGACGTGCCCCGTCGTCTCCGCGCCCGGCGCCTGCTCGCCCGGTGCCCGCTTCGAGGTGGCCCACAGCAGCCATACCGCGCCCACAATGTTGATCGCCGTCAGGACGACGATGAACAGCGTCCAGCCCGTGCTCATCTCACTTGTCCTCGTTCAGGTCGCCGTCGTCTTCGAGCGGCATGCGCGCGGCGGCGTCGAACCTGCCCTTGCGGCGCGTGCTCCAGGCCCAGACGACCACGCCGGCGAACGCCAGCAATGCAGCCAGGGTCGCCAGGCCTTGCAGGGTGCCCGTGCTCATCCGTCTATCTTCCGGTCCCGGCTGCCAGGCCGAGCCCCTGCAGGTAGGCGATCAGGGCCTGCATCTCCGTGCGGCCCTCGACCTCGGCGGCCGCGCCTTCGATCTGCTGGTCGGTGTACGGCACGCCCACCGCCCGCAGCGCGCGCATCTTGGCGCCCGTGACCGCGCCGTCCACGATCCGCTCCTCGAGCCAGGGGTAGCCCGGCATGTTGGACTCGGGCACCAGGTCACGCGGGTTGATCAGGTGCACGCGGTGCCACTCGTCGGAGTAGCGGCCGCCCACCCGGGCGAGATCGGGGCCGGTACGCTTGGAACCAAACTGGAAGGGATGGTCGTAGACCGACTCGCCGGCCAGCGAGTAGGGCCCGTAACGCTGCGTCTCCGCACGCAGCGTCCGGATCATCTGCGAGTGGCAGCCGTAGCACCCTTCGCGCAGGTAGATGTCGCGGCCCTCCAGCGCCAGCGCGCCGTACGGCTCGACGCCGGCGGCCGGTTCGGTCACCTGCCCGGAGAAATACAGCGGCACGATCTCGGCCAGGCCGCCGAAACTGATTGCGATCGCCGTCAGGACGCCCAGCAGCCCGGCGTGCTGTTCGATCCGTTCGTGTTTCATGCTTGCACCTCAGGCCGCGGTCGGCGCGGGAACCGGGACGGCGCGCGGCGACGAACCCGTGGCGACCGTCTTCCACACGTTCCAGGCCATCAGGAACATGCCGCCCAGCACCAGCAGGCCGCCCGCCAGTCGTACGGCGTAATACGGGTAGGTGGCGGCCAGCGTCTCGATGAACGTGTAGGTCAGCGTGCCGTCGGCGTTGGTGGCGCGCCACATCAGGCCCTGCATCACGCCCGCGATCCACATCGAGGCGACGTACAGCACGATGCCGATGGTGGTCGTCCAGAAGTGCACGTCGATCAGGCGCGTGCTGTACATGTCGGTGCGCCCGAACAGCCGTGGAATCAGCGCGTAGATGCACCCGACCGAGATCATGGCGACCCAGCCCAGCGCCCCGGAATGCACGTGGCCGATGGTCCAGTCGGTGTAGTGCGACAGCGCATTGACCGTCTTGATCGACATCATCGGCCCCTCGAACGTGGACATGCCGTAGAAGGACAGCGAGACGATCATGAACTTGAGGATCGGGTCGGTGCGCAGCTTGTGCCAGGCGCCCGACAGCGTCATGACGCCGTTGATCATGCCGCCCCACGACGGCGCCAGCAGGATGATGGAAAAGACCATGCCCAGCGTCTGCGCCCAGTCCGGCAGCGTCGTGTAGTGGAGGTGATGCGGCCCGGCCCACATGTAGATGGCCACCAGCGCCCAGAAATGCACCACCGACAGCCGGTACGAGTAGACCGGCCGGCCCGCCTGCTTGGGCACGAAGTAGTACATGATCCCGAGGAAGCCGGCGGTCAGGAAGAAGCCCACGGCATTGTGGCCGTACCACCACTGCACCATGGCGTCCACGGTGCCCGCGTACGCGGAGTAGGACTTGCCGAGCGTGACCGGCACGGCCGCGCTGTTGCCGATGTGCAGCACCGCAATCGTCACGATGTAGGCGGCGAAGAACCAGTTGGCGACGAAGATGTGGCGGACCTTGCGCTTGACCAGCGTGCCGAAGAACACGACGGCGTAGCTCACCCAGACGACCGCGATCGCCACGTCCAGCGGCCATTCCAGCTCGGCGTATTCCTTGCCGCTGGTCAGTCCGAGCGGCAGCGTCACCGCGGCGGCGACGATGATCAGTTGCCAGCCCCAGAAGGTGAAGGCGGCCAGCCGGTCCGAGAACAGCCGGGCATGACAGGTGCGCTGCACGACGTAGTAGGAGGCGGCGAACAGCGCGCAGCCGCCGAAGGCGAAGATGACCGCGTTGGTGTGCAGCGGCCGCAGCCGGCCGTAGCTGAGCCACGGCACGTCCAGGTTGAGTGCGGGCCACAGCAGCTGCGCCGCGATGATCACGCCGACCAGCATGCCGACCAGGCCCCAGACCACGGTCATGATGGCGAACTGGCGGACTACCGTGTCGTTGTAGGTTTCGACCCGTTCCATTGAGTGTCTTCCCGGTCAGCTGCAGGGTCCGCGCGGCGCGGCGCGCGGCGCCGGGCGGCCCGGCAAGGCTAGGTCGTGCCGGTGCACCGCGGGCATTCGGTATTGTACGTGAATCCCGTCGTATTGCGGCTTTCCGCAGCCATCGCCGCGCCGCGAACGGTATCCTCTGAGCGGTCAGGCGGGCCGGTAATGGCGCCGCGCGGAGGTGCCCGGGCCGTGAGTGCAGCCAGCGGCGAAATCCTGGTCGTGCTGGACCGGTCGGCGGCCGCGAGCCCCGCACTGGAGAAGGCGGCACGGCTCGCCGCAGGCGGCGCGCTGGGCCTGCGGCTGTTCTGCTGCGACAGCGACCCGCGGCTGGTCGTGCGGCTGTTCCTGCGGCCCGAAGCGCTGTCCGCGGCGCGCGCCGACTTCCTGCGGGGTTGCCGCGACTGGCTCGCGGGCCAGGCGGAGCCGCTGCTCGCGCGCGGATTGCGCGTGGACATCGAGGCCGCGTGGGACTCGCCGTTGCACGCCGGCATCCTGCGCGAGGTGGCGCTGTCGCGGCCGGTGCTGGTGGTCAAGGACATGCTGTGGCACCCGCCGCTGGGGCGCGGTCTGCTGACCGGTACGGACTGGCACCTGTTGCGCACCTGCCCGGTGCCGCTGCTGCTCACCAAGCCGCGCGCGTGGCCCGCCGCCCCGCGGGTGGCGGCTGCGGTGGACCCGGGCCATCCGGCCGACCCGGAGCACCGGCTCGACCATCGCATCGTGCGCGAGGCCGCGCGCCTGGCGGCCCACCTGCAGACCGGGCTCAAGATCGTGCACGCCTGCCTGTCGCCGGGGCCGGCGCTGGACGTCGGCCCGGGCAGCCTGAAGGACGCCGCGGTCGCCGCGGTCAGGACGGTTTGCGAGCAGCAGGCCGGCGGCCTCGACGACGTCACGCTGCTGGACGGCGCCGCCGTGGATATGCTGCCGGGGTTCTGCGAGAACCAGGCGGTGGACGTGCTCGCCGTCGGTGCGGCGTCGCGCTCGCGCGTGTACGAGGCGGTCATCGGCAGCACCGCCGAGAAGCTGCTCGACCGCATCCCGAGCGACCTGCTCGTCATAGGCTTTCACCGCGCCGATTGAGTCGGCGCGCAGCGAGCGCGGCGGCGCCGGGCTCGCGTACAATTGGACCGAAAACCAGGATCAAGGACAGAGAAGCCAACATGAACCCCTACACCGCCCCGCTCCGTGACATCCGCTTCGCCCTGCACGAGGTGCTGGATGCGCCCAGCCATTTCGCCGAACTGGGCCGCACCGACCTGGACGCCGATTTCATCAACAGCGTGCTCGAGGAAGCCGCGCGTTTCGCGGAGGGCGTGGTCGCGCCGACCAACGAACCCGGCGACCGCGTGGGCGTGCGGCTGGAAAACGGCGGCGTGATCGCACCGCCGGGCTTCAAGGAGGCCTACCAGCAGTTCGTCGATGACGGCTGGGCGGCGCTGAGCGGGCCCGCCGAATACGGCGGCCAGGGAATGCCACAAAGTTTCGGCGGGCCGGTGGGCGAACTGCTGGTGTCGGCCAACATGTCCTGGAAGCTGTACAGCGGGCTGACGGACAGCGCAGTCCTGCTGATGCAGGGACATGCCAGCGAGGAACTCAAGAAACTCTACCTGCCGAAGCTCGTGACCGGTGAGTGGGCGGGAACCATGTGCCTGACCGAGGCGCAGGCGGGCACGGACCTGGGCCTGGTGCGCACGCTGGCCCAGCCCGCCAAGGACGGCAGCTATTCGATCACCGGCTCGAAGATCTTCATCAGCAGCGGCGACCATGACCTGTCGGAGAACATCGTGCACATGGTGCTGGCACGGCTGCCGGACGCGCCGGCGGGCACCAAGGGCATCAGCCTGTTCCTGGTGCCGAAGCGGTTGCCCGATGCGCAGGGCGCGGCGGGAGAGATGAACGGAGTGCGCTGCAGCCGGCTCGAGGAGAAGATGGGGCTGCACGGCTCGGCGACCTGCGTTTTGGACTTCGACGGCTCGAAAGGCTGGCTGATCGGGCAGCTCAACAACGGCATGAAGCACATGTTCATCATGATGAACCACGCGCGGCTGTGGGTCGGCCTGCAGGGCCTGGGACAGGCCGAGCGCGCCTGGCAGGCGTCGCTCGACTACGCGCGCGAGCGCCGCCAGGGCCGCGCGGCGCGCGGCAGCGCCTCGCCCGACAAGCCGGCGGACCTCCTGATCGAGCACGCCGACATCCGGCGCATGCTGCTGACGCAGAAGTCGCTGGTCGAGGGCTCGCGCATGCTCGTCTACCTCGCCTGCCTGCTGATGGACAAGTCGCATGACCATCCGGACAAGGCAGTGCGCGAACAGGCCGCCGACCTGCTGGCCATCCTCACCCCGATCGTGAAGGCCTTCGTGACCGACGCGGCCGTCGAGGTGGCGGACCACGGCATCCAGGTGTTCGGCGGCTACGGCTACGTGCGCGAGAGCGGTGTCGAGCAGTTCTACCGGGACGCGCGCGTCACCGTGATCTATGAAGGCACCAACGGCGTGCAGGCGCTCGACCTGCTGGGCCGCAAGGTGCTGGGATCCGGCGGCAAGCTGGCGCGCGTGCTGGGCGGGGAGATCGGCGGCTTCTGCCAGGCCCATGCCGTCGACCCGGCGCTGAACGACTTCGTGCCGCGGCTGGCCGGGCTGCTCAAGGAATGGAGCGCAGCCACCGAGCAGGTCGCCAAGGCCGCCGCGCGCGATCCGGACGAGCTGACCGCGGCGGCGACGGACTACCTGCGCCTGACGGGCTACCTGTGCATGGCCTGGTGCTGGGCGCGGGCGGCGGCCGTGGCCGCGGCAGCGCTGTCCAGGAAGTCCGAGGAAGCCGCGTATTACGAATCGAAGCTGGCGACGGCGCGGTTCTACTTCAAGCGCCTGCTGCCGCGTGCGGAGGCCCACCTCGATGCGCTGCAGGCGGGCGCCGCGTCCATCATGACGCTGCCGGCGGAGCATTTCGGCTGACGGCTGACGGCTGACGGCGGGCTGGCCGGCGAGGTCGCCGGCCAGCGCCTGCTCCGGCGGCGCCCGGCCGCCGGATCAGTTCTTCTTGTCGCGTGACTTGAAGGCGCGCAGTTGTTCGTTGAAGCGGTCGGCGACCGCCTGCACCTCGTCCACCGCCGCGTTGTTCTTCTTGGCGTACATGGCGGCGATCTCGGCACGCCGCGCGTCGTCGAGGTCGGGGTTGCCGGCCAGCAACATTTCCATTTCCATCTGCAGGCAGGCGTTGTAGGCGGTCACGTCGGCGTCAAAAGCCTTGACCTTCGCCTGGCCCTGCACCATCTCGTCGTAGGTCGCATTCAGGCCGTCCGGCAGGGACTCGGGCGGCCGCGGGTAGATGCAGGCGGCGGCGGCCGTGGTCGCGCCCAGGGCCGCCAGGATGGCAATGACTGCAAGGATCGTGGGTCTCATCTGCGGTTCCTCGGCCGGTGTGTTGATGGGTCGGCCGCGGATCACTATGGCGGCACGTCAGGGTCGCTATCCTATCGCATCCAGGCTGAACGGTAGCTAACCGCGGGCGGGGCGGCCGGCCGCACGCCGGGCGGCGAGACCGGGGCCGGCAAACACTGTAGTACAATGGCTCGCAGTCGATGCCCGTGCCTCGGCCGGCGATCTGCGGCGCCGGCAGGCAGCCGTGCATCGGCGCGTCGTGTCGAGGGGGTTCCATGGAGTTGCCCACCGCACCCACCACCGGAAACGTCGTGTTGCGGGGCGATTACGCGGACGCCGCGGCAGACTATACGGTCGCGCAGCACTGGCGGCGCTACACCCCGGACGAGCACGACATCTGGCGGATTCTGTGGGAGCGCCAGATCGAGCTGGCCGCGACGCACGCGTCACCCGAGTTTCAGCGCGGCATCCGCGTTCTGGCGACGCGCGCCGACCGCATCCCGCGCTTCGACGAGACCAGCGACGTGCTCGAGCGCTGCACCGGCTGGCGCATCGTGGCGGTGCCCGGGCTGATCCCGGAGCGCGAGTTCTTCCAGCACCTGGCGCAACGGCGTTTCCCGGTCACGGTCTGGATCCGGCGGCGCGACGAGCTCGACTACCTCGTCGAGCCGGACCTGTTCCATGACTTCTTCGGTCACGTGCCCCTGCTGGCCGAACCGGCGTTCGCGGACTTCGTCGAGGCCTACGGCCGGCTCGGGCCGCTGGCGGAGCAGCACGGGGCCTTGCGCATGCTGGCCCGCCTGTACTGGTACATGGTCGAGTTCGGCCTGATCGAGACCGCCGCGGGCCTGCGTGCGTATGGGGCGGGCATGCTGTCGTCGGCGGGGGAGACGCGCTACTGCCTGGAGAGCCCGCAGCCGAATCGCATCGCGTTCGACCTGGAACGCGTGCTGCGCACCGGCTACATGATCGACAAGTTCCAGAAGACCTATTTCGTCATCGAGCGCTACGAGCAGTTGTTCCATGCGGTGCGGGACGCGGACTTCGGCGCGCTCTTCCGGCGCTGGAATGAACAGCCGGCGCTGGCCCCCGAGTCCATCCTGCCCGGTGACCGCGTGCTGCAGGCCGGCCAGCTGGCCGTGCACGTGGACCACTGACGCCGGATGCGTTCCGTCCGCCGGCCCCCGACGCCGAGCCGTGGCAGCGCCGCCCCGCCAGCGGCGCGCTCGCCGTGAGCGACGCCTTCGAGCCCGGGCTGGCACTCGAAATCGCGCCCGGCGTCGTGCGCGTCGTCGCGCCGAACCCGGGCCCGCTGACCGGTCCCGGCACCAATACCTACCTGGTCGGCGACCGGCAACTGGCGGTCATCGACCCCGGCCCGGCCGATGCCGGTCACGTGGCGGCAATCGTCGCGGCCGGCGGCGGCCGCATCGCCTGGATCCTGGTCAGCCACACCCACCGGGATCATTCCCCGGCGGCGCGACTGTTGCGCGAGCGTACCGGCGCAACGGTGGTCGGGCGGCGGGCGCCGGCCGCGCGGCGGCACGATCGGGACTTCCGCCCGGACGCGGAACCGGCCGACGGCGAGCGCGTGCTGCTGGACGGGGCCGCGCTGCGCTGCGTCGCGACGCCCGGTCATGCGTCCAACCACGTGTGCTTCCTGCTGGAGGGGGCGGGGATCCTGTTCACCGGCGACCACATCCTCGGGCACGTCTCGCCGGTCATCGTGCCGCCGGACGGCGACATGACGGACTACCTCGAATCGCTGTCGCGCCTGAAGCGCCTCGGCGCGCAGCTCATCGCGCCGGGCCACGGTCCGGCGCTGCGGCACCCCGCCCGGGTCATCGACGACCTCGTGGGGCACCGGCTGGCGCGCGAGGGCAAGGTGCGCGACGCGCTGGACGCGGCCGGGCCGGCCAGCGTCGAGCAACTGGTGCCCGCCGTCTACCAGGACGTGGACCCGGCCCTGCATGGCCTCGCCGCGCACACGCTCCTCGCGCACCTGCTCAAGCTCGAGCGTGACGGCCGCGCGCGGCAGCTGGACGACGCGACCTGGGCGGCCCACGGCGGTTCGCCGCAAGGTGGTCCGGTCGGGTAGACTCTGCAGCCCCGGGCCCGTCCCCTGCCGGCCGCCGCCGCTCGCATGAGTCGAACTGTCGACGCCAAGACCGCCGCGCTCACGCTCGCGGTGCTGGGGGTCGTCTTCGGCGACATCGGCACCAGCCCGCTGTATGCGTTCCGCGTCTGTTTCGACCTGGCCGCGGGCCTCGAGGTCTCGCGCGCCAACGTGCTCGGCCTGCTGTCGCTGATCACCTGGGCGCTGCTGCTCGTCATTTCGCTCAAGTACGTCACCATCATGCTGCGGGCGGACAATCGCGGCGAGGGCGGCGTGCTGGCGCTGCTGGTGCTGGTGCTGTCCGGCCGCACCGCCGTGCCGCGCGGTGTCGTGGTGCTGCTGGGGCTGGCGGGCCTGGCGCTGTTCTTCGCCGACGGCGCCATCACGCCCGCCATCTCGGTGCTGTCGGCGGTCGAGGGCCTGGCGATCGCGAACCCCGGCTTCGAACGGTCGGTGCTGCCGGTCGCGGTGCTGATCCTGTTCGTGCTGTTCAGCATGCAGCGGGACGGCACCGGGGAGCTGGGGCGGCTGTTCGGGCCCGTGACCATCGTCTGGTTCCTGGTGCTGGCCGCGCTCGGGGTCAGCTGGATCGTGCGGGAGCCGGGGGTTCTCGCCGCGCTGGACCCGAGCCATGCGCTGCGGTTCCTGTTCACGCACAAGGGGACGTCCCTGGCGGCGCTGTCGGCGGTCTTCCTGGTCGTCACGGGCGGTGAGGCGCTGTACGCCGACATGGGCCACTTCGGCCGGCGCCCGATCCGCCTGGCCTGGTACGGCCTGGTGCTGCCCGCCCTGCTGCTCAACTATCTCGGCCAGGGCGCGCGCGTGCTGGCGGACCCGGCGGCGATCGAGAATCCGTTCTACCGGATGGCGCCGCAATGGGCGCTGTACCCGCTGGTGCTGCTGGCGACGGCGGCGACCGTGATTGCGTCGCAGGCCGTGATCTCCGGGGTCTTTTCCCTGGCGCGCCAGGCATTGCAGCTCGGCTTCCTGCCGAAGTTCAGCGTCGTGCATTCGTCCGGGCAGGCGGTCGGCCAGGTGTACGTGCCGGCGGCCAACTGGGTGCTGCTGGCGGCCACGCTGTCGCTGGTCGTCGGTTTCGGCTCGTCGGACGCGCTGGCGGGGGCGTACGGCATCGCCATCTCGCTGGCGATGACCATCGACGGAGTGCTGGTCATCCTGCTGCTGGCGCGCAGTCCGGCACGGCGCGACCGCGCGGCCATGGCGGCGGTCGGCATCATCCTGCTGGCGGACCTGTCGTTTGTGGTCGCGAACAGCCTCAAGATACCGAGCGGCGGCTGGGTGCCGGTCGCCGCCGGCATCGTGCTGCTGCTGCTGATGACGACCTGGAACGGCGGCCGGGCGCTCACCAGTGAGCGTGCCTCGCGCCGGCAGATGCCCATGAGGCAGTTCCTGCGCGCGCTGCAGGACCCGGCGCTTCATCGCGCGCCCGTCACGGCCGTGTACGTGGACGCCAGCCCCGACGGCCTGCCTTTTCCGCTGCAGCAGTCGCTCGAGACCGGCCGCTCGGTGCCGCGACAGGCCGTGCTGCTCACGCTGCAGACGGCGCTCGAACCGTACGTGGCTAGGGGCGCACGCGTGGCCCTGCACACGATCGGCCCCGGCGTCACGCGCGTCATCGCCAGCACCGGCTTCATGGAGTCGCCGAACGTGCCGGTGCTGCTGGACGAGGCGCGCGACCAGGGCCTCGTCTGCCTGCCCGAGGCGACGTCGTTCGTGGTGGCGCGCGAGAACGTCGTGGTGACGCGCGCCTCGGGCATGGCGCCCTGGCGCAAGCACCTGTACGCGCTGATGCTGCGCAACGCGCAGTTTGCCGGGCACCATTACGCGGTGCCGGCGGCGCGCATGATCGAAATCGGCGAAGTGCTGGAGATCTAGGGAAAACCCCGTGGCCGGCGCGTGCGCGGCGACCGATAATCGGTGAATCGAGCGACTGGCGCCCACAGGAGTCCCGACCATGACCTGGTTCAACCGCAACATCACCGAGATCGACGGCCACCGCCTGCATCCCGAGACGCTGATGATGGGCTACGGGTACTTCCCGGGGCTTTCGGAGGGCGCGGTCAAGTGCCCGATCTTCCAGACCTCGACCTTCGTTTTCCGCTCGGCGGCCGAGGGCAAGCGCTATTTCGAGCTGGCCTACGGCCTGCGCGAGCCCGCGCCGCAGGAAGTGGGGGGTCTGATCTACTCGCGCATCAACAACCCGAACCTCGAGATCGTGGAAGACCGCCTCGCGATCTGGGATGGTGGCGAGCGGGCGCTGGCGTTTTCCAGCGGCATGGCGGCCATCTCGACCTGCCTGTTCGCGGTGGCGCGTCCCGGCGACGTCGTCGTGCACAGCGCGCCCGTCTACGGCGGCACGGACTACCTGCTGGAAAGGGTCCTGCCGCAATTCGGCGTCCGCAGCGTCGGTTTTCGTGCCGGCGCGGACGAGGCGGAACTGCGGGCCAGCGTGGACAAGGCGCGCACCATGGGGCGGATTGCCGCGATCTACGTCGAGACACCGGCCAACCCCACCAATAGCCTGGTCGACCTGGCGCTGTGCGCCGCGCTGTCCCGCGAGATCGAGTCCGCGCAGGGCTCGCGGCCGCAGGTCATCGTCGACAACACGTATCTCGGTCCGTTGTGGCAGAGGCCGCTGCAGCATGGCTGCGACATCGTGGTGTACTCGGCGACCAAGTACATCGGCGGGCACAGCGACCTGGTGGCGGGCGCCTGCGTGGGCTCGCGCGCGGCGCTCGAGCCCGTGCACCTGATGCGCACCATCTTCGGCACCATGACCGACCCGCATACGGCGTGGCTGGTCATGCGCAGCCTGGAGACGCTGGAAGTGCGCTTCCGCAAGGCGGTTGACAATGCTCGCCAGGTGGCGGAGTTCCTGCGCACGCACCCGGCGGTGGAAAGCGTGTCGTACCTGGGTTTCCTGGATCCCGACAGCGCGGCCGGCCGCCTCTACGCCCGGCAGTGCCTGGCGCCCGGCGCGACGTTCTCGTTCTGTGTACGAGGTGGCGAAGCCGAGGCGTTCCGGGTGCTTGACCGGCTGGAGCTCTTCAAGCTGGCCGTGAGCCTGGGCGGCACCGAGAGCCTGGCGCAGCATCCTGCGGCGATGACCCATTGCGATATCGCGCCGGCGCGGCGGGCGGAGCTTGGCATCAGCGACAATCTGATCCGCGTCTCCATCGGCATCGAGAATCCCGACGATCTCATTGCGGACTTCCGCCGCGCGCTGGCAGACGACTGACGAATGACGCCGGGGTGCGGCCCGCTCGCGGGCCGGACCCGGGCCCTGCGGCGTCCGCGCCCTGCGGACGGCCGTGCTAAAATGCGTGCAGCCCTGGGGTGGTCTGACTGGACCTGAGACGCCGGCTGCTGCGACAGCTCACCGGCGAACCCGCTGAACCTGATCCGGTTAGGACCGGCGTAGGGAGCAGGCATGCACCCATACCCGCTCGACAGCCGCTCCGCACGGATCCCGTATTGAGGGACTGCCGATGCGTTGTGTCGCACTGCTTGCCGCGGCCGGCCTGTGCCCGGCCGTCGCCCTGGCTGAACTGCCGCGCCTCGAGGAGGTCATGGTGACCGCCTCATTGCGCGGCGTGAGCGCGCAGGACCTGGCGGGCAGCGTGACCGTGCTGCCCGCGCAGACCGTTGCCGACGCCGCGGTGCAGCACCTCGAGGAGCTGCTGCCGCAGGTGCCGTCGCTGTCGTGGGCCGGCGCCAGCTCGCGGCCGCGTTACTTCCAGCTGCGCGGCATCGGCGAGCTCGAGCAGTACCAGGGCGCGCCAAACCCGTCGGTGGGGTTCCTGGTGGACGAGATCGACTTCAGCGGCATCGGCATGGTCGCCACGCTGTTCGATGTCGAGCAGGTCGAGGTATTGCGCGGCCCGCAGGGCACGCGCTACGGGGCGAATGCGCTGGCCGGCCTGCTCAAGGTCAAGACCCGTGATCCAGGTCCCGGGCGCGAGCTGTCGTTCGAGGCCTCCGCCGGCGAGGACAGCCTGCTGGCGGCCGGTGTGGTCGCCGGTGGCGCATTGCCGGCGGCGGCGGGCGAGGGCGCCGCCTGGCGGCTCGTGCTGCAGCAGGCGCAGAGCGATGGATTCAGGCGCAACGCCTTCCTCGATCGCAGCGACTCCAACGCGCGCGACGAGCTGACGGCGCGTGCGCGCCTGCGGCTGCAGCCACTGGACGTGTTGCGCATCGACGTCACGCTGCTGCACGCCGACCTGGACAATGGCTACGACGCGTTCGCGGTGGACAACTCCTACGTGACGCTGTCCGACCGTCCGGGGCGCGATGCGCAGGATTCCACCGGCGCGTCCGTCGACCTGCGCTACCTCCCAGAGCGCGGCTGGCGGTTCCGCAGCATCACCGCCTGGGCCGGTTCGGAGGTCGAATCGAGCTTCGACGGCGACTGGGGCAATGACCGCGACTGGGGCGCCGCCGGGCCGTACGACTTCTTCTCGGCCACGCTGCGCAGGCGCCGCACGCTGAGCCAGGACCTGCGCATCGAGTCTGCGGCGGACGGTGCATGGACCTGGGTGGCGGGCGCGTATGCGCTGCGCCTCGCCGAGGACCAGGCGCAGTACGACGACGGCAATTACCTGGGCGAGCGATTCGAGCGCGTATTCAGAAGCGATTACCGGGCCACCAGCACGGCGCTGTACGGCGACGCACAGTGGCGCCCGGGCGAACGCCTGACGCTCGGCGCCGGCCTGCGGCTGGAGCAGCGCGATGCGCGCTACGCGGACAGCGGACTGGCGGCTTTCGCGCCGCGCGACCGCATGTGGGGCGGCCAGCTGTCGGCGGCCTGGCGGTTCACCGGGGACCTGCGTGGGTGGCTGTCGGTGTCGCGCGGGTTCAAGGCAGGCGGTTTCAACATCGGCACTGCGATCCCCGCGGAGCGGCTGCAGTTCGAGCCCGAGTATGCGTGGAGCGTGGAAGGGGGCCTCAAGGCCGAATGGCCGGCGCTCGGCGTCGTCGCCGACCTCGGCGCGTACCACTTGCGCCGCGAGCAGGCCCAGGTCGCCACGTCGTTCCAGCTCGACCCGCAGGACCCCCTGACCTTCGTGTACTTCACGGACAATGCGGCGCGCGGGCGTGCCAGCGGCCTGGAGGGCGCCGTGCGCTGGCGCGCCGCGCAACGCTGGGAGTTCGCTGCGTCGCTGTCGCTGCAGGACTCGGAGTACCTCGGCTACCGCTTCGGCGACCGCGACCTCGACGGGCGCGAGTGGGCGCATGCGCCGGGCTGGAAGGCGGCGCTGGCCGCCACCTGGCGCCACCCGGCCGGCTGGATGGCGCGGGCGGACGTCTCGGCGCAGGATGCGTTCTACTTCGACGCCAGCCATGACGAGCGCTCGGCCGCCCAGGAACTCGTCAACCTGCGCGTCGGCTACGAGCGCGAGCGCTGGTCGGTGCATGCCTGGCTGCGCAATGCGCTGGATGAGCGCTACGCCGTGCGGGGGTTCTATTTCGGCAACGAGCCGCCCGAATTCCCGGCGCGGCTGTACCTGCGGCTCGGCGATCCGCGGCAGGCCGGCGTCACGGCCCGGGTCAGTTTCTGAAGGAGTCACCCAAAGTGCACATCGCAGTAGACATCAGCCTCTATCCCCTGTCCGGCGACTACATACCGCCGATCAAGGACTTCATCGAGCGCATCGGCGCGCGTCCCGGCGTGCGCGTCGAGACCCACTCCATGAGCACGCAGGTCAGCGGCGAGCTGGCCGTGGTGATGCCGGCGCTCGAGCAGGAGATGGCCGCGACCTTCGCTGCGGCGCAGCGCTCGGTGTTCGTCATGAAGGTGCTGGGTGGAGGTGGCTGAGGCCGCCGCCCGGCTGCTGCAGGCGCTCACCGGCCAGCTGCTGGCGGCCGGCGTGCCCGAGCTGCTGGCCGTGGCGCTGGGCTTTGCCTACGTCCTGCTGGCCATCCGCCAGGACCGGTGGTGCTGGGTGGCCGGCGGCCTCAGCACGGCGCTGTACGTGACGGTCTTCGCCGACGCGCGGCTGTACCTGCAGGCGGCGCTGCAGGTGCTGTACGTGTTGCTGGCGGTGTACGGCTGGCGCGCCTGGTATGCGCCGGCGGGCCAGACCGCGCCGTTGCGGCGCTGGACCCTGCGGCGGCACGTCCTGGCCGCGCTGTGCGTGGCCGCCGCCACCCTGCTGACCGGCCCGGCGCTGGCGGCGTGGTCGGATGCGGCGGCACCCTGGGCGGATGCGCTGGGCACCTGGGCCAGCGTGGCGGCGACCTGGATGCTCGCGCGCAAGATCGTGGCGGCCTGGCTGTGGTGGATCGTGATCGACCTCGGCCTGGCCACGCTGTTTGCCAGCCAGGGGCTGGTCTTCACCGCGGCGCTGTACCTGACGTTTGCGGCGCTCGGCGCCGTGGGCTGGCGCGCCTGGCAGCGGGCCGGCACGCCCGCGACGGGCTGAGGCGATGCGCCCGACCGCCGCCGAGCAGGCCGTGCTGCACAGCCTGGCGGAACGGTTCGCGCAGCAGGATCCCGAGATCGCGGCGCTCGCCGGCGGACTCGGCAACCGCTGCTGGCGCATGCGCGATGCGGGGCGCGACCTGGTCGTGCGGTTCGCCGCGGCGCATTCACGGGCCTTCGGCGTGGACCGCCGCGACGAGGTGCTGGCGCAGTGCACGGCGGCGGCGCAGGGCCTCGCGCCGCCGGTGCTGTGGCACGATGCGGAGGCCGGCCTCTTGGTGACCGAGTTTGCGGCGGGGCGCAGCTGGGCGCTGGACGCGGCGCGGCGACCGGAAGAGGCGGCGCGCTGCGGGGAGTGGCTCGGCACCCTGCATCGCCTGGCCGTGCCGGCGGGCCTCGCGCGCGTGGACTTCGGCGAGCGCTCGCTGCAGTTGAGCCGGTCGCTGCCGCCTGGGGCCCTGCCTGCGTGGCTGGCGGAGCGCGCCGCCGGCGAGCGACGGCGCCTCGGCGGCACCGCCGTCCCGGTGCTGTGCCATCACGACCTGCACCACCTGAACATCGTCGATTGCGGATCCCGGCTGCTGGTGCTCGACTGGGAATATGCGGGCGCCGGCGAGCCGCTCATGGACCTGGCCGGCTATGTGGCCTACCACGACCTGGAAGAAGCCGCGCTGGCGGCGCTGCTGCAGGCCTACGCGGACGCCGGGGCGCGGGCGTGCACCGAGCGGCTGGCCGCAGCGCGCTGGCTGTTCGAGTTCGTCTGGCTGCTGTGGCTGGAGATCCGGCGCGTCGCCGCGGGCCACGAGGGGGCGGGGCTGGCCGCCACGCGGCGGCGCCTCATGGCCCGGCTGCAAGCGGCGCCCGGCGCGTGAATCGTACGGTTGCGCGCTCCACGCCGCTCCAGCAAGATGGCGCCCGCTTTTTCTGGCGCGGGCCCGGGTGACCCGCCCGCCCGACAATCATTGCAGCGGGAGTTCGGAACGAATGGCCGGGATGATCGTCATCGACCGCGACGGCGCGAGGCACGAGATCGAGGGCAAGGTCGGCGTCAGCATCATGGAGACGCTGCGCGAGTTCGACTGGGGTTCCGCGGCGATCTGCGGCGGGATGTGTTCCTGCGCGACCTGCCACATCTACGTCGCGCCGGAGTGGGGCGCGCAGTTGCCGGCGGTCCAGCCCGAGGAGCGCGAGCTGCTGGAGGAGCTGGACGGCTACCGGCCGGCCACCTCGCGGCTGTCGTGCCAGGTGCCTTTCGAGCAGCCGCTGGCCGGGATCACGTTCACGCTGGCGGAAGACGAGTAAGCCGTCGGGTCCCCACGCTCGTTCCGAAGAAGGTCGCTCACTCAGGGGACCGCAACTGACTCGCGCGGGCGCGCGGGATCCGGTCGGGTCCCCACGCTCGCTCCGAAGAAAGTCGCTCGCTTAGGGGACCACGACCACCTCGCGCGCCCGTGGGCGGTGCCGTGACCAGCGGTCCGGAAGGGTCAGACTCCAGGAGGGGTCAGACCCTGGGCGGGCAGGCGCGGGCGGGCCGGGGTCGGCGAGCGAATAAAGATCGACTGAGCGAGCGACCCCGGGCCGCTTGCGCCAACCACCGATCCGGATGCGGCAAACGCGACCGGATCCCGCGCGCCCGCGGTGCCCTGCGGAACTGCGCGGAATCCTCGCCTAGGGTCGCGTGGCCTGCGCCGCGACCGCCTCGGCGGCCGCCTTGACGGCGGCAGGATCGCCCAGGAAGCGGCGCGGCCTGGCGGGCGCCAGCCGCTCGTCCAGCTCGTACACGATCGGCACGCCGGTCGGGATGTTGAAGCCGACCACTTCTTTGTCCGACATGCCGTCGAGCATCTTGACCAGGGCGCGCAGGCTGTTGCCATGCGCGACGACCAGCACGTCGCGGCCGGCGCGGAGTTCCCCCGTGATGCGCGAGTCCCACAGGGGCGCGACGCGGGCCAGCGTGTCCTTCAAGGACTCGGTGGCCGGCAGCTGTCGGGGCTCGAGCGCCGCATAGCGCGGGTCGAACTTCGGATGGCGCGGGTCGTCGTGTGCCAGCGCCGGCGGCGGCAGGTCGTAACTGCGCCGCCACTGCAGCACCTGCTCCGCGCCGTGCTCCCGTACCGTCTCGGCCTTGTCGAGGCCCTGCAACGCGCCGTAGTGCCGCTCGTTGAGGCGCCAGCTGCGCTCCACCGGGATCCACATGAGGTCCATGCCGTCGAGCACGATCCACAGCGTGCGGATCGCGCGCTTGAGCACCGACGTGAAGGCGATGTCGAAGCGGAGGCCCTCGGCCCCGAGCAGCGCGGCGGCCTGTTCGGCCTCGGCGCGACCTTCGGCCGTCAGGTCCACGTCGGTCCAGCCGGTGAACCGGTTCTCCAGGTTCCACGCGCTCTGGCCGTGTCTGACCAGCACCAGTTTTCCGGGCACGATTCTCACTCCTCGTTCATGGTGCGGCGGCAGCCGCGTCATCGCCGCGTCGTGCAGCGCCCCGCTCAGTGACCGCCCAGCCGGCGCACGGCCTGCAGCGCCACCGACAAGGTAGCAAAATCCGGCGCCTCGACGGCCTGCATGTCCTTGACCGTGCGGCGCAGGCCCTCGGCCTCACGCTTGTGCCGGCCCGTCCAGGCCGCGATGGTCGCCGCCGGCGCCTGGGCCGAACCGGCCCGGGCGACCGCGTCGGCGCACAAGCGGCGGTGCAGGGCGTGGTATTCCTCCCGCAAGGTGGCCCGCGCCAGCGCCTGCCAACGACCCTCCACCGCGAGCCGGTCGATGCTGCCGCGGATCCAGTCGAGCCCGAGGTCGGCGCCCAGCCCGAAATAGACGCGCGCCGTCGCTTCCAGTGGCCGCTTGGCCGCGCGCGCGACGTCCACCACGTCCACCGCCGACTGCACCAGGCCGAGCGCGGCGACCCGCTGCGCCAGCGAGTCCGGGGCGCCGGCCTGCTTGAGCTGCTCCAGGAACCGCTCGTGGCGTTCGGCCTCCAGCCCCACCTGCACGGACGGCAGGCGCTGCAGCAGCTGCTGCAGCCCCGGCTGCAGGGCCGAGACGGCCTGCTCGATGTCGAGGTTGTCCCGCAGGTTGGCCAGCACCCAGTACGTGAGGTAGCGCAGCTGGCGGCTGGCCACGTACAGCATCTGCTCCTGCAGGCCGGCCGGCACCTGGTTGTCGAGCGCCTCGATATCCGCCCACAGGGCGCGCATCGTGGTGACCTCGCGTGCGATCGAGTAGGCGCGGGCGATCTGGCCGATGTCCGCCCCCGTGTCCTCCATGGCGCGGATCGCGAACGTGGGGCCCATGCGGTTGAGCATGCTGTTGGTGGTCGCCATGACGATGATCTCCCGGCGCAGCGGGTGCCCCAGGATCTCGCGGCTGAACCGCCGTTGCACGGGCGCCGGGAAATAGCGCGTCAGCTCGCGGCCCAGGTAGGGATCCTCGGGCACGTCCGATTCGATCAGCCGGTCGTACAGCCACAGCTTCGAATAGGACAGGATCATCGCCAGCTCGGGGCGCGACAGGCCCTTGCCGATGCGGCGGCGGTCCCCCATCTCCTCGTCGCTGGGCAGCGCCTCGAGCGCGCGGTCCAGTCCGCCGCTGCGCTCCAGCGCGCGGATCACGTAGGCGTGCTCGGAGAGACGTTCCGCGGCGTGCGCCTCGGCCGCGGTCAGCGCCTGGCCCTGCAGGTAGTTGCCGCGCAGCACCAGCTGCGCCACCTCGTCGGTCATGCTGGCGAGCAGCTTGTCGCGGCTGGCCCGGGCCAGCTGCCGGCGCTGCATGGCGGCATTCAGCAGGATCTTGATGTTGACCTCGACGTCCGAGCAGTTGACGCCGCCCGAGTTGTCGATGAAGTCAGTGAACAGGCGGCCGCCGTGGAGTGCGTACTCGATGCGTCCGCGCTGCGACAGCCCCAGGTTGCCGCCCTCGCCGACGACCTTGCAGCGCAGCTGCTCGCCGTTGACGCGCACGCCGTCGTTGGCGCGGTCGCCGACCTCGGCGTGGCTCTCCTCGGACGACTTGACGTAGGTGCCTATGCCGCCGTTCCACAGCAGGTCCACGGGCAGCAGCAGGATGGCGCGCACCACCTCGCGCGGCGTCGCCGTCGCGCCCTCCAGGCCCAGCATGCTGCGGGCCTCCGGCGACAGCGGCACGGTCTTGGCGTTGCGCGGATAGACGCCGCCGCCGCGCGAGACCCGTTTCCGGTCGTAATCGTCCCAGGTCGAGCGGTCCAGCTTGAACAGGCGCTCGCGCTCGCGATAGCTCACGGCCGGGTCCGGATCCGGATCCAGGAAGATATGCAGGTGGTTGAAGGCGGCCTGCAGCCGGATGTGCCGCGACAGCAGCATGCCGTTGCCGAACACGTCGCCGGACATGTCGCCGATGCCGGCCACGGTGAAATCCTCGGACTGGATGTCCTTGCCCAGCTCGCGGAAGCTGCGCTTCACGCATTCCCAGGCGCCACGGGCCGTGATGCCCATCTTCTTGTGGTCGTAACCGGCCGAGCCGCCGGACGCGAAGGCGTCGCCGAGCCAGTGGCCGTACTCCACCGAGATCTCGTTGGCGATGTCGGAGAACGTCGCCGTCCCCTTGTCCGCGGCCACCACCAGGTACGGATCGTCGGCGTCCAGGCGCACGACGCCGGGCGGCGGCACGACCCGGCCGTCCACCAGGTTGTCGGTGAGGTCCAGCATCGAGCGGATGAACAGGCGGTAGCAGGCGGTGCCTTCGCGCTGCGCCTCGTCCCGGGCGGCCGGCAGGCGACGCGGCACGAAGCCGCCCTTCGAGCCGACCGGCACGATCACGGTGTTCTTGACGTGCTGCGCCTTCATCAGGCCGAGCACCTCGGTGCGGAAGTCCTCGCGCCGGTCCGACCAGCGGATCCCGCCGCGGGCGACCTTGCCCATGCGCAGGTGCACGCCCTCCACGCGCGGCGAGTGCACGAAGATCTCGAACATCGGCCGCGGCAGCGGCGCTTCCGGCACGACCCGCGGGTTCAGCTTGAGCGACAGGTAGGGGCGCGGCCGGCCGTCGGCGCCGGTGCGGTAGTGGCTGGTCCGCAGCGTGCCCAGCACCGCCGACTGGAACGCGCGCACGATGCGGTCGTCGTCCACGCGCTGGATGTCGGCCAGGACGCCGTCCAGCGACTTGCGGTGCGCGGCTTCCGCCTTCTTGCGCCCAGCCGGCGGGATGGCCGGGTCGAAGCGGGCCTCGAACAGGCCGATCAGGTGCCGGGCCGCCCGCGAATTGCTGGCCAGCGCCTCTTCCATGTACGCCTGCGAGAGCGGCAGGCCCAGCTGCACGAACCACCTGGCATAGGTGCGCAGCACCGCGACCTGGCGCCAGTCCAGGTCCGCGGCGATGACGAGGCGGTTGAAGCCGTCGTTGTCGGCGTTGCCGTGCCAGACCTGCGCGAAGGTCTCGCGGAAGCGCGGCCCGTCCGAATCGAGGCTGATCTGCAGGCCGCGCGGGTGTTCCAGCTCGAAATCCTGGATCCACCACGAGTGGCCGTCGAACTCGAGCTCGTAGGGGCGTTCGCTGATCAGCCGCAACCCGAGGTTCTCGATGATCGGCAGCACGTCGGAGATGGGAATCGGCCGGTCGCGCCGGTACAGCTTGAGCTGGACCTTGTGGGCGGCCTGTTCACGGGGCCGGTACATGTCCATGACGAGGGCGGTCGGGTCGTCGCCCAGTTCGCCGAGCCTGGCTATGTCGCCCACCGCATGCTTGGGCGCCGTGTCCTCCTGGTAGGAAGTCGGAAACGCCGCGCCCAGCCGCCGCAACAAACCGGCCGCCTCGGCGTGGCCGCGCTGCTCGACGAGCACGCCGTGCAACTGGTCCGTCCAGGTCGTCACCGCTTCGGTGATGCGCCGCTCCAGGTCCGCCATGTCGACGGCGCGCCGCTCGGCCGCCGGGTCGGTGCGCACCAGCAGGAAGACGCGCGCCAGCTGCGACTCGGACAGTTGCACCTGCGACTCCAGCTCGATGCCGCCGAACGCCTCCAGCACGATCTTCTCGATGCGCCGGCGCACGCGCGTGCTGTAGTGGTCGCGCGGCACGAACAACAGGCAGGAGTAGAAGCGCCGGAACGCGTCGCGGCGCGCAAACAGGCGCACCTCCGTGCGCTCGTAGAGGTTGACGATGCCGCGGATGATGCGGACCAGGTCGTCGATGCTGCCCTGGAAGAGTTCGTCGCGCGGGTAGGTTTCCAGGGCGTGCAGCACGGCCTTGCTGTCGTGGCTGCCGGGCGCCAGCCCGAAGTGTGCGATGACGCGCTGCACCTTGTGGCGCAGGACCGGGATGTCGCGCGGGCTGCCGCTGTAGGCCGTGGACGTCCACAGCCCGATGAAGCGGTGCTCGCCGGCGACGGCGCCGCTGGCGTCGAAGGTCTTGATGCCGACGTAGTCGAGGTGCGTGGCGCGGTGGATCGTGGACAGGGAGTTGGCCTTGTTGATGATCAGCAAGGCCTTGGATCGCGCGAACTCGCGGATCTCGCCCTTCAGCACGGTTGGCCTGGACGGCTTGCTGCGCCGGCGCCCGGCCCGCAACAGGCCGAGCCCGGTCGCGGCGATGGGCCGCAGGGTGTCGCGGTCCTTGCCGCGCGTGAGCTTGTACTCACGGTAACCGAGGAACGTGAAGTGATTGTCTTCCATCCACTCCAGCAGGGCGCGCGTTTCCAGGGCCTCGCCGCGGCCCGTCGCCGGCGTCTTCGCTTGCAGCTGCCCGGCGATCTCCCGCGCCCGCGTGCGCATCTTCAGCCAGTCGGCCGTGGCGCAGCGCACGTCGTCCAGGGCATCGAGCAGCTTCTGGCGCAATGCCTCGAGGTGCGCGCGGTCGTGCAGCCGGTCCACCTCCAGCAACTGCCAGGATTCCACGCACGCGGATCCCGGCGCGTCGCCCCGGCAGAGCTTCTTCAGGCGGTGCTTGCCGTCGCGGACCACGGTCAGCACGGGGTGCGTCAGGAAATGCACCTTGAGGCCGGCCTGCAGGAAGACGATGCCCAGCGAGTCGACGAGGAACGGCATGTCGTCGGTGGCGATCGCGATGACCGAGTGCGCGCACGAAAAACCGGCGTGCCCCGGTTCCGGATTGAAGACCTCGACGATGGCCTCGCCGGGGCGCCGGGTGCGGGCGATGGCCAGGTGCGCCAGCGCCGCGCCGGCCAGGTCATCGGTCGCGCGCGGCCGCAGGTCCTGCTCGGCGACGCCGTGGAAATAGGCGCGTGCGAAGGCGTCGACGTCGAGCGGCGGCCGCGCCCCGGCGAGCTGGACTGCGCGCGACGCGATTTCGCCGATGAGCTTCTGCCGTTCCGCGGGGATCTTGCCTAGCATCATGTGCTCCGGGTTCGTGGCGCTGACCGCTGCGCACGGGCCGTGGGTTCGGGCCGTTGCGGTGGATCCGGGCAGCACGCGGTAGGGCAATTATACGATGTGCTGCGGAGGTCCCGCGGCGCGTTGCGCGCAGCCGGCGCCCGCTACGTCGCGGCGGTCTTGCGCAGCGTGCGGGCGCGCTCGATGAGCGTGTCCAGGGCCTCGTCCAGGGCCGCGGCGCCGCCGGTCGTCAGCGCCGCCAGCAGGCGGCGCTCGTAATCCAGGGCCCACGGCACGATCTGGCCGTACACCTGGCGCCCGGCCCGCGACAGCTCGAGGGCCAGCCGCCGGCGGTCGCCGCTGGCCGGCTGGCGGCGCAGGCGGCCGGCCGCCAGCAACCGGGCGACCGCGCGGCTGATGGCGACCTTGTCCATGGCCGTGCGGGACGCGACTTCGGCCGCCGACAGCCCGGGTGCGTGCGCCAGTACGGCCATGACCCGCCATTCCGGAATCGACAGGCCGAAGCGGCCGGAATACTCTGCGGCCAGCGCGGCCGAGATGGTGTTGGTCAGCACGGAAAGGCGGTGCGGCAGGAAGTGCTCGAGGTGCAGGTGATCGCCGCGATCGGCTGGCCGTGACATGGTGCGATCCTTGCCGCCGTTGCGGGCGGCGTGGTACTAATCAACCGTTTCAAGTGTAACGAATTGCGAGGAAGCTCGCGCGGGGACGGCGCATGGCGCAGCAATACGACAACCCGATGGGGACCCACGGCTTCGAGTTCGTCGAGTACACGGCACCGGACCCGCAGCTGTTGCGCACGCTGTTTGCGGCCTTCGGCTTCCCGGCCGTGGCGCGCCACCGGCGCAAGGACGTGACCCTGCACAGGCAGGGCGACATCAATTTCATCATCAACGCGGAGCCCGCGAGTTTCGCCGCGCAGTTCGCACGGGACCACGGGCCCTCGGCCTGCGCCATGGCTTTCAGGGTGCGCGACGCGGCCGGCGCCTGGCAGCGGGCCATCGGGCTCGGCGCCACGCCGGGGCCGAACACCGCCGGCCCGATGGAGCTGAACATCCCCAGCATCGAGGGTATCGGCGGCAGCCTGATCTACCTCGTGGACCGTTTCGGCGACCGGTCCATCTACGACGTGGATTTCGTGGCCGTCGAGCCGCCGGCCGCCCGGCCGGCGGTCGGCCTCGAGGCGGTGGATCACCTGACCCACAACGTCGCTCGCGGCAACATGGACAAGTGGTCCGGCTTCTATGAACGCCTGTTCAACTTCCGCGAGATCCGCTACTTCGACATCGAGGGCAGGAAGACCGGCCTGCTGAGCCGCGCGATGACCAGTCCCTGCGGCCTGATCCGCATCCCGATCAACGAGTCCCAGGACGACAAGAGCCAGATCGAGGAATACCTGCGCGAGTACCGCGGCGAGGGCATCCAGCACATCGCGCTGTCCACGTCGGACATCTACGCGACGGTGGACACGCTGCGCGCCAACGGCGTCGAATTCCAGGATACCCCGGCCACCTACTTCGAGGGGGTGGATGCGCGGGTGACCGGGCACCGGGAGTCGCTGCAGCGGCTCGCCGACCGCGGCATCCTGATCGACGGTTCCGAGCAGGACGGGATCCTCCTGCAGATCTTCACGAAGAACGCGATCGGCCCGATCTTCTTCGAGATCATCCAGCGCAAGGGCAACGAGGGCTTCGGCGAGGGCAACTTCAAGGCGCTGTTCGAGTCGATCGAGCTCGACCAGGAACGGCGCGGGGTCATCTGAGGCGCCGGCCCGCCGCGGCTGCCGTGGCATCCCGTTGCGGGGGCCGTATACTCGCCGTCGGTCCGCCCCCGTGACGAGCAGGTAGCCTATGGCCTTGTTGAAGGAACATTGGGGATCCCGTGCCGGGCTGGTGCTCGCCATGGCGGGCAACGCCGTCGGCCTCGGCAACTTCCTGCGCTTCCCCGTGCAGGCAGTCAACAACGGCGGCGGCGCGTTCATCATCCCCTACCTGGTGTCCTTCCTGCTGATGGGCATCCCGCTGCTGTGGATCGAGTGGTCGATGGGCCGCTTCGGCGGCAAGCATGGGCACCATTCGACCCCGTTCATCCTCGACTCGATGGACAAGGGCCGGTTGTGGAAGTACTTCGGCGTGTTCGGCATCTGGACCAACCTCGCGGTGGCCGCGTACTACTGCTACATCGAGTCGTGGACCATGGCCTACGTGTTCCACTCGCTGGCCCAGACCTTCGCGGGCCTGACGCAGGGCGAGGTCGCCGCGTTCTTCACCAACTACGTCAACATCTCGACGTCCACGACCGGCCTGCCCTATGAAGCGGTGGTCTTCTACGTCATCTGCCTCGCGCTGAATACGTGGATCCTGTCGCGCGGCCTGAAGGACGGCGTCGAGAAGACGGCCAAGATCGGCATGCCGCTCTTGATCCTGTTCGGCGTGTTCCTCGCGGTCCGCGGCCTGACGCTCGGCACCTCGGGGGCCACGCCGGAACACCCGGATGCCGACGCCTGGGCCGGGCTGAACTTCCTGTGGGAGCCGCAGTTCGACTCGCTGGCCAACCCCAGCGTGTGGCTGGCCGCGGCCGGGCAGATCTTCTTCACGCTGTCGGTCGGCATGGGGACGATCCACTGCTATGCCGCCTACGTGAAGTCG
This sequence comes from uncultured Gammaproteobacteria bacterium, assembly GCA_963695155.1. Taxonomy (GTDB): domain Bacteria; phylum Pseudomonadota; class Gammaproteobacteria; order Steroidobacterales; family Steroidobacteraceae; genus SG8-30. Next base: position 225,583 of record CAVOGD010000007.1, on the reverse strand, counting down.
CGGGACGACATCGCGCTGAATTCGATGGCGGCCGGGTGGACCAATGAGTTCGTCGAGGTGGCGCTGGGCAGCATGATCGTCATCCCGATCGCCGCGGGCTACCTGGGGCTCGACTGGGTGCGCGAGAACGCCAGCTTCGGCATGGCCTTCCAGACCATGCCGTTCCTGTTCCAGAACTGGGGCCCGATCCTGGCGACGGTGGCCGGCGTGCTGTGGTTCGGGCTGCTGTTCTTCGCCGGCATCACCTCGTCGCTGGCGATGGGCACGCCGTGGATGGGGTTCATGCAGGACGAGTTCAACATCAGCCGCCAGAAGTCGGCCTGGTCGTTCGGCGGCATCGTGCTGCTGCTCGGGCTGCCGACGGTGTTCTTCTACAACCACGGCGTGTTCAACGAGTACGACTACTGGGCGGGCACGGTGTCGCTGGTGGTGTTTGCGCTGGCCGAGTCGATCATCTTCGCGTGGGTGTACGGCATCGACAAGGGCTGGAAGGAGATCAACGAGGGCGCGGACATGAAGGTCCCGCACATCTACAAGTACATCATCAAGTACGTGACCCCGGTGTTCCTGCTGTGCGTCTTCCTGGGCTCGATGTTCACGCCGGTCGGCAACGAGTGGTCCGTGGCGCTCAGCAACCTGTTCGCCGGCGACGGCTGGGCCCTGGACAACAACTCCATCATCAAGCAGGTGATGAGCACCGGCCTGAAGGAACAGATCGCGGCGGCCACCGATGCGGCGACCCGCGCCAGGCTGGAAGAAGACCTCTATTACATCTCGGGCGCGCGGATCCTGCTGACCGTCGTGTTCTTGTCCATCAGCGCGCTCGTCTACATCGCCTACCGCCGGCGCGTCGCCGAGGGGAGGACGACATGACCCGTGCGGCCATCATCACCATGGTGCTCACGCTCTGCACCGTCGGGTCGTTCTTCGGCTATTTCTTCATCAAGATGCTGAGGACGCCGCCCAAGTCCGAGCGGGACTCCCAGACGGACTGAACCGCGGCGCCGCCCGGTCGCCTGGCCGCCGCTACGGCCGGTGCGGGCGCGACAGGTACTCGCGACCCTGCATCTCGGTGAGCCGGCTCGCGGTGCGGCGGAACTCGAAGGCGAGCCGCCGTCCCGTATAGAGGGCCGCGGGCTCGGCCGCGGCGGCCACCAGCAACTTGACGCCCCGGTCGTAGAACTCGTCCACCAGGGCGATGAAGCGCCGCGCCTCGTCGTCGCGCGCGCCGTCGAGCACCGGCACGCCGCTCAGCACCACCGTGTGATAGAGGCGCGCCAGCTCGATGTAGTCATCGACCGAGCGCGGGCCTGCGCACAGCTCGTCGAAATCGAACCAGGCCATCATGGCGGCGGCGCGTCGGGCAGGGATGGCGCGTCCGTTGATGTCGAGCGACACGCCGCTGCGGCCGGGCTCGCCGGCGATGGCCGTGAATTCCGCGAGCAGCGTGGCCTCCGGGTCCGCCTCGTCGGGGCCCAGGTACAGTCGCGTGCGCTCGAGCTGGCGCAGCCGGTAGTCGATGCCGGCGTCCACCTCCAGCACGTCGGTGTGCCGCTCCAGCAGCGCGATCGCCGGCAGGAAGCGTTGCCGCTGCAGGCCGCCGCGGTACAGTTCCCGGGGCGGCACGTTGGAGGTGGCCACCAGCGTCACGCCGCGCGCGAACAACGCCTCGAGCAGGCTGCCCAGGGTCATCGCGTCGGCGACGTCCGACACCGCGAGCTCGTCGAAGCACAGCACGCGCGCGCGCGCCGCGATCCCGGCGGCGACCTGCTGCAGCGGGTCCTCGCGGCCGCGCAGCGCGTGCAGGCGCGCGTGCACGTCGCGCATGAAGCGGTGGAAGTGGCTGCGCTGCCGGGCGGTGGCGGGCAGCTCGTGGAAGAACAGGTCCATGAGCAGGGTCTTGCCCCGGCCCACGCCGCCCCACAGGTACAGGCCGGTCTGGGGCTGCGGCCGCAGCGGCCGGCCCAGCAGCCGCCGGGTGGCGTCCCGCCAGCGCGACCGGACGGCGCCTTGCCGCAGCCGGCGCAGCAGGTCGTCCAGCTGCGCCGCCGCGCGGGCCTGTGCCGGGTCGCTGTAGTAGCCGCGCTCTGCGAGGACCTCACGGTAGCGGCGCGAAACCGGCGACAGCGGGCGCGACACGGCCTCAGTCCGCCAGCTCCGGGCGATCCCGGTACTGGTCCAGTGCGTGCGGGTTGGCGATGGCGGCGGTGTTGTGCACCGGCCGGCCGTGCACCACCTCGCGCACGGCCAGCTCGACGACCTTGCCGCTGAGCGTGCGCGGGACTTCGGTCACCTGCACGATGCGCGCGGGCACGTGCCGTGGCGTGGCATGGCGGCGGATCCGGTCGCGGATCTCCTGCCGCAGCGCGTCGTCGAGCTGCAGTCCGTCGGCGAGGCGCACGAACAGCACGATCCGCACGTCACCCTGCCAGTCCTGCCCGACCGCGACGCTCTCCAGCACTTCCGCCTGCTGCTCGACCTGGCGGTAGATCTCGGCCGTCCCGATGCGCACGCCACCCGGGTTGAGCACCGCATCGGAACGACCCAGGATGACCAGGCCGCCGCGCTGCGTGAGCACGGCGTAGTCGCCGTGATGCCAGACGCCGGGGAACCGCTCGAAATAGGCGGCCCGGTACTTCGCGCCGTCCGGGTCGTTCCAGAAGCCGACCGGCATCGCCGGGAACGGCGCCGTGCAGACGAGTTCGCCTTGTTCACCCACCACGCTGTCGGCCCGCTCGTTCCAGACTTCCACCTTCATGCCGAGGCCGCGGCATTGCAGCTCGCCGCGATGCACCGGCAGCAGCGGGTTGCCCAGCGCAAAGCACGAGACGATGTCGGTGCCGCCGGAGATCGACGAGAGCTGCACGTCGCTGCCGACGGCGTCGTGCACGAAGTCGTACTGCCCGGGCGACAGCGGCGAACCGGTCGAGAGCAGCGTGCGCAGCCGCGCCAGGCCCAGTTCGTCCGCCGGCCGGTAGCCCTGCTGCTCGAGGGCCGCCAGGTACCTGGGGCTGGTGCCGAACACGGTCACGCCCTCGTCGGCCGCCATGCGCCACAGCACGCCCGGATCCGGGTGCAGGGGCGACCCCTCGTACAGGACGACGGTGGCCGCGGACGCCAGCGCGCTCGCCAGCCAGTTCCACATCATCCAGCCGCAGGTCGTGAAGAAGAACAGCCGGTCGCCGGGCTTCACGTCCGTATGCAGCTGGTGCTCCTTGAGGTGCTGCAGCAGCGTGCCGCCGGCGCCGTGCACGATGCACTTGGGCGTGCCGGTCGTGCCCGAGGAAAACAGCACATAGAGCGGGTGGTCGAACGGCAGGCGCTCGAACGAGGGCGCCGCGCCGCGGCGGCCGAAATCCGCAAAATGCGTCGCCGCGGGCAGCGCCGCAATGTCCGGCCGGTCGTCCACATAGGGAACGACCACGACCCGCTCGACCGAGGCGAGCCGGCCGACGAGCTGCCGCACGCGTTGCAGCGAGTCGAGCGTCTTGCCCGCGTAGAAGTAGCCGTCGGCCGTGAACAGCACCTTGGGCGCGATCTGGCCGAAGCGGTCGATCACCCCCTGCACGCCGAAGTCAGGCGAGCAGGAAGCCCAGGTGGCGCCGGTGCTGGCGGTGGCCAGCATGCCGATCAGCGTCTCGGGCAGGTTGGGCATGAATGCGGCGACGCGATCCCCGGGCCCGACGCCGCAGTCGCGCAGTCCGGCCGCAATGCGCGCCACTTCCCCCGACAGCTCGTCCCAGGACAACTCGCGCCGGGCGCCTCGCTCGTTGCAGAAGACGATCGCCGGCTCGCTGCCGCTGCGGCGCAGCAGGTTCTCCGCGAAGTTGAGCCGGGTGCCCTCGAACCACCTGGCGCCCGGCATGCGTGCCGCGTCGCGCAGGACCGGACCCGCCCCGCGCTCGGCCAGCACGTCCGTGAAGTCGAACAGCGCTTCCCAGAACTGCGCCGGCCGCGTGACCGACCAGTCCCACAGGCGCTGGGTAACCGCCACCGGGTGCGCCGCGCGCCTGCGCGAATGCCATGAACCGCGTGAGGTTGGCGTCCGCGACGCGCAGGGGCGTGGGCGTCCAGACGGGCGTCGCGTCGTTCATGCTGGCGGGCCCGGGTACGTGGCCCGCAGGCGCGGGCCGGCGGCATGCGGGCGGGGCGGGTTCGGCATCACCGGCGGGATGATAGCGCAGGCATCACGCGGGCCGCAGCGCGCACGGCGCGGCGTGCCGGCCGGCGCGGCCGGGGCGACGGCCGGCCGCGTCAGGCCGCGACCGGGCTGCGCACCAGTGCCGCCGCGACGAGTTCCGCGATGTCGCGTGTCTCGACCCGCGTGTCGGCGTCCACGGCCTTCATGCCATCGTCGATCATCACCGCGCAGTAGGGGCAGGCGGTGGCCACCACCGCGGGCGCCAGTGCCATGGCCTGCTCGGCGCGCAGCACGTTGATGCGCTTGCCGAGGGTCTCCTCCATCCACATCCGCGCGCCGCCCGCGCCGCAGCACATGGCCTTCTCGCGGTGCAGCGGGAACTCCAGGGCATCGCCTTTGGCGACCCGGCGCAGCACCGCCCGCGGCGCGTCGAACTCCCGGTTGTGCCGGCCCAGGTAGCACGGATCGTGGAACACCACGCGCTCGAATGCCCGCTCGACCTGGATGCGGCCGTCGGCCAGCAGCTGCGCGATGAGCTGGCTGTGGTGCACGACCTGCCAGTGGCCGCCGAATTCCGGGTACTCGTTCGCCAGCGAGTTGAACGCGTGCGGGTCGCAGGTGACGATGCGCTTCACGCCCAGCCCGTTGAGGGTCTCGACCGTGACGGCCGCCAGCTGCTGGAAGACCATCTCGTTGCCGGCGCGGCGCACGCACTCGCCGGTCGACGGCTCGGCGGCGCCGAGGATGCCGAACTTGACGCCCGCCGCCTGCAGGATCGCGGCGAACGCGCGCGCGATCTTCTGGCCGCGCGGGTCGAAGGACTCGGCCGAGCCGACGTAGAACAGCCAGTCGAGGTCCGCGACCTCCTCGGCGGTGGCGACGACCGGCACGCCGAGCCCCCTGGCCCAGTCGCCGCGCGTGTCGGCCGGCAGGCCCCAGGGGTTGCCCTGGACTTCGTAGGCGTGGAACACCGCCTTGAGTTCGTGGGGGAACTCGCCGTCCATCATGACCCGGTGCTGGCGCATGCGGAAGAACTTCGGCAGGTGCTCCAGCTCGATCGGGCAGGCTTCCTCGCAGTAGCCGCAGGTCGTGCAGGCCCACAGGGTGTCCTCGCCGATGATCCCGGGCACCAGCGCGGGCAGCGCCGCGGCGGCGTCGCCGCCGGCGACGAGCGCCGCGCGATGGTCCAGCAGGTGGTGCTTGAGGGTGTCGTTGACCCACTTCAGCGCCAGCGGCTTGCCCGTCAGGAACGTGGGGCAGGCGTCCTTGCAGCGCCCGCACTCGGTGCAGGTGAACGCGTCCAGGCCGTCCTTCCAGCTGAGGTCGGCGGCGGACCTCACGCCGACCTTCATGTCGGCCTCGGTCGCGTCCTCGGCCATCATCTTCTCGAGGTCCACGCCGGGCACGACATTGGCCGGGCCGCCGCGGCGGAAATACAGCGTGGGCAGCGCCGTGACGATGTGGAAATGCTCGCCGGTCGGCAGCAGCACCAGGAAGGAGAACACCGTGGCCAGCTGCAGCCAGTAGCTCACCTGGTAGCCGGCCTCCAGCACCGGCAGCGGCCAGCCCGAGAACCACGTCGCCAGGGCGCCGCCCACCGGCGCAAAGGCGCGCTCGTGCGCGATGCCGGCGTCCACGCCCGACAGCAGGGCGAAGCGGAATCCGTCGAACGCGAAATCGGTGACCATGATGGCGCCGATCAGCGACAGCACCAGCAGCCCCTCGCGGTTGGGCTCGAGGCGGGCCGGCTTCAGCCACAGGCGCCGGTAGAACCCATAGGCGACCGCGACCGTCACGGCGACCTCGACCAGGTCCTTGAAGGCGGCGAACAGGCCGCCGGCCAGGCCGGTCACGGCAAAGGTCTCGTCGTAACCGATGGCGATGAGCTGCAGCTTGCGCAGCAGCAGCGACATGAAGCCCAGGAAGATCACCGTGTGCATGACGCCGGGCTTGAACTCGCCGTGGATCATGCGCCGCTGCAGCAGGCCGTCGAGCAGTACGCTCTTCAGGCGGGCGCCGGCACCACTGAAGCGCGGCTCGGGCTGCAGGGCGGCCACGATGCGCAGCTTGCGCGCCGTGAGCCAGGCGAAGGCGGCGAAGGCCACCGCCATGAGCAACGTGATTGCGAGCGGACCCATGGATGACCCTGCTGGCTGCCAGCGCCGGCTTGCGGCGGAAGCGGGACTGTCGCAGCGGTCACCACGCATTACAATCTCGGCTTTCCGCCTGTCTCCGCACCCGGGGGGGTACCGCATGGAACGTGAAGCAATGGAGTTCGACGTCGTCATCGTGGGGGGCGGGCCGGCCGGCCTGGCGGCGGCGATCCGGCTGCGGCAGCTCGCCGTCGCCCAGGACCGCCCGCTCAGCGTCTGCGTGCTGGAGAAGGGGGCCGAGATCGGCTCGCACATCATCTCCGGAGCCGTCGTGGACCCGATCGCGATCAGCGAACTGTTCCCGGACTGGAAGGAACGCGGCGCGCCGCTCGATACGCCGGTCGCGGAAGACCGGTTCCTGGTGCTGGGCCGCGAGCGGGCCTTCAGGATCCCGGCCTGGATGATGCCGCGACTGATGAGCAACCACGGCATGTACATAACCAGCCTGGGCGACCTGTGCCGCTGGCTCGGCCAGCAGGCCGAGCAGCTCGGCGTCGAGGTCTACCCGGGCTTCCCGGCCGCCGAGGTGCTGTTCGACGAGCACGGCGCCGTGCGCGGCGTCGCCACCGGCGACATGGGCGTCGACCGCAGCGGCGGGCACAAGGACGGCTACCAGCCCGGCATGGAGTTGCGCGCCCGGTACACGCTGTTCGCCGAGGGCTGCCGCGGCTCGCTGTCGGGGCAGCTGATGTCGAGGTTCGGCCTGCGCGACGGCGTGGACCCGCAGCTCTACGGGCTGGGCATCAAGGAAGTCTGGCAGGTCGCCGCGGAGCAGCACCGGCCGGGACTGGTGATCCACAGCCAGGGCTGGCCGCTGGATCCGGGCGTCGGCGGCGGTTCGTTCGTGTACCACTTCGGCGAGCGGCTGGTGTCGGTGGGCTTCGTCGTGCACCTGAATTACGGGAACCCCCACGTGTCGCCGTTCGAGGAGATGCAGCGGTTCAAGACCCATCCGGCGATCCGCGGCTTCTTCGAGGGCGGCGAGCGGCTGTCCTACGGGGCTCGCGCCATCAACGAGGGCGGCCTGCAGTCGGTGCCAAAGCTGGTGTTCCCCGGCGGGGCCCTCATCGGCTGCAGCGCGGGTTTCGTGAACCTGCCGCGGATCAAGGGCTCGCACAACGCCATGAAGACCGGGATGCTGGCCGCGGAGTCGGCGTTCGAGGCGCTGGCGGCGGGGCGCGGCCACGACGAGCTGGCGGCATACCCCGCAGCCCTGCGCCGGTCATGGGTCCATACGGACCTGCACCGGGTGCGCAATGTGAAGCCGGGGCTCAAGTGGGGCCTGTGGCCGGGGATGATCCACGGCGGCCTGCACATGTGGCTCAACGATCTCGGCCTCGGGGCGCTGGTGGGGTGGACGCTCAGGCACAGGCAGGCGGACCACGAGACCCTCAAGCCGGCGGCCGACATGCCGCGCATCGACTACCCGAAGCCCGACGGCAAGCTGACCTTCGACCGCAACTCGTCGGTCTACCTGTCGAGCACCAGCCACGAGGAGGACCAGCCGGTGCACCTCACGCTGCGCGACCCGTCGGTCCCCGTGCAGCACAACCTGGCGAAGTTCGGCGGTCCCGAGAGCCGCTACTGCCCGGCGGGTGTCTATGAGTACGTGGCAGCGGAGGGCGGCGGCCAGCGCCTGCAGATCAATGCGCCGAACTGCGTGCACTGCAAGACCTGCGACATCAAGGACCCGCTGCAGAACATCGTCTGGGTCACGCCCGAGCCGGGCGGCGGACCGAATTACTCCGGCATGTGAACCAGGGCCTGTTGACACTCATGGCATCGCTGCGTTGCAGGTCCACACGGCTTCAGCGGATGGCCGCTTCCCGGACCTGAGGCAAGTCGCGGACCGGCTGCCCGACCTTGTCCAGGTCGCCGACCACGACGAGGGTCATGCGCTGCGGCACGATCCAGCGCCGGGCCGCAGCGCTGACCTGGACGGGCGTCACGCCGTACACGTTCGCCACCCACTGCGACAGGTACGCGGCCGGCAGGCCGTGCAGGTCCATGAAGGCGAGCTGCCCCAGCACGCCGGCCGGCGACGAGTTGCGGATGACGAACAGCCCCGCGCTGTAGTTCTTGATGCGGTCGAGTTCGTCGGCCGGCGGCGGCTCGGCCTGCAGCCGGTCGATCTCGCGGTAGATCTCGGTCAGCGCCGCCGCGGTGTGCTCGGTCGCCACGTCGGCCGACTGGGTCCACAGCGCCGCGCCGCGGCGCACGCCGACCGCCGAGTACGGCGAGTAGGTGTAGCCCTTGTCCTCGCGGATGTTGGCGGTGATGCGCGACATGAAGGTACCGCCGAGCAGGCTGTTCATCACGCTGAACGGGAACCAGTCGGCGTCGGCCGGACCCGGCGCCGGAACGGCCAGGCGCAGCGACGACTGCGGGGCGTCGGGCCGCGCCACGAGGCGCAGCTGCAGCTCGTTCGCTGCCGTGGGCGGCCGTTCGCTCGGCGCGGGTCCCGCCGCCCAGTCGCCGCAGGATTCGCGCAGCGCCTGCTCCAGCGCCGCGCGGTCGAAACGCCCCGCGACGTACACATGGGTGCGGCGCGCACCGAAATTCGCGGAGTAGAAATTGCGCACCGCGTCGATTGAATAACCGGCCAGCTGCCCCGGCCGCGGCCAGGCGCGGCCGAACGGATGATCGCCGTAGACCAGCTCGGCGAGCGCCGCGCCGGCGATGGCGCCCGGCTCGGCCTGCGCCACGCTGAGGCTGCGCTCGAAGTTCGCGATGACGCGCGGCAGCTCGGATTCCGGCAGGCGCGGGTGGCGCAGCACCTCCGCCACCAGCCGTGCGGCGTCGGCGGCATGCTCCGACAGCACGGTGATGCCGATCGTCGACTGTTCGGCGCCGGCGCCGACCGTGAGGCCGCCGCCCATGCTGGCGGCCGCCCGCGCCACCTCGGCTGCGCTGCGCGTGGTCGTGCCTTCCTTCAGCATCTCGGCGGTCACGTCGGCCAGCCAGGTCGAGTCGCCCTCGTCGATGCTGCCGGTGCGTACGGCGGCCAGGAGGGTGACCTGCGGCACGGCGCCGTAGTCTATGAACGTGATCGCGAGGCCGTTGCCGAGCTCGAGGGTCTCGCGCTGCGGCAGCACGAAATCGCGCGGCGTGCCGTGCGGCGGCGGTTGCTGCTGGGAGGCGGCCGGCAGGCCCGCCAGCGCCAGCGCCAGCGTGAGCAGGATCAGGCGTGTCATGGTCCACCTCCCGCGGCGCCCTGGCCGGGCTCCACGACCAGCACCGTGCGGTTGTCGCGGCGCAGGTAGTCGCGCGCGACCTGCGTGATCAGCGCGGGCGTCACGGCCCGGAACTGCGACTCGATGCGGTTGATGCGGGCCGGGTCGTCGTCGAACAGCGCGAAGCAGGCCATCAGCTCGACCAGGCCGAAGCGGGTGCTGGAGCCGACCGTGGCGTACAGGCCGGCGCGGATCTTGGTCAGCGCGCGGGCCAGTTCCTCGTCCGTGGGCGGCGTCGCCTGCAGCCGCGCGATCTCCGCGTCGATGTCCGCAACGATGGTGTCGGCCGCGACCTCGGGGTCGTGGATGAGGTACGCGACCCACAGCATCGGGCCGTCGTAGGTGAACATGTCGCCCAGCAGGTTGATGCCGCCGCCCACGGCGCCGGCATGGCCGCGCTCCTGCACCAGCCTCTGCCACAGCACGCTGTCCTCGCCCTGCAGCAGGATCTGGTCGAGCAGGCCGAATGCGTAGTACTCGGGCGTGCCGCGCGGCGGCACGTGCCAGCCCAGCGCCAGCGCCGGCCGCGGCGCCAGCTTGTCCGTGTAGGCGTGGCGCTTCTCGGCGCGCTGCGGCGGCTCGGCGATGTCGGGCCTGGGCGGCAGCGGCCGCGACGGGATCGCGCCGAAGTGCTTCTCCACCCACGCGCGTGCCTGGCCGGCATCGAAGTCGCCGGCGATCACCAGCACTGCGTTATTCGGAGCGTAATAGGTGTCGAAGAACGCGTCGGCATCGGCCATCGTCGCCGCGTCCAGGTCGTCGAGGTCACCGTAGAAGTTATGGGCGTTGTACCAGTTCTCATTGGCGTACTGGGGCATCGACAGCCACGGGAAGCCGCCGTAGGGCTGGTTCAGCACGTTGACCCGGACCTCGTTCTTGACGACGCCGCGCTGCTGCTCGAGGTTGCTCTCGTCGATCGCCAGGCCCCGCATGCGGTCTGCCTCGGCCCACAGGATCGCCTCGAGCGTATGGGCGGGGACGACCTGGTAGTAGTTCGTGTAGTCGAAGCGGGTCGAGCCGTTCAGCACGCCACCGCTGCCCTGCACCAGCTTGTCGAACTGGCCCTTGGGCAGGTTCGCCGAGCCCTCGAACATCAGGTGCTCGAACAGGTGCGCAAAACCGGTGCGGCCGCGCGGCTCGATGCGGAAGCCGATGTGGTAGTAGACGCCGACCGTCACGGTCGGCGCGGTCGGGGCGGGCGAGAGGACGACCTTCAGGCCGTTGCCGAGCCGGTAGTACTCGACGGGGACGTCGATGGCGTCGACGGCCGGCGGCGCCGCCGCGGGCACGGTGGCGCAGCCTGCCAGCAGCGCGGCGACGGCGAATGCGGGCGCGAACGCCCGGGTGCGAACCTGCATGCTGCGGTCCTCGGTCGGTGGGACCCCGATTATACGGATCCCGGCCCGCCGGTCGCCCGCCAGCCGGGGTTCAGAGCCTGAAGCCGCCGTCGAGCTCGATGACGCGGCCGTTGAAGAAGTCGTTTTCCACGATGTAGACCGCGGCGTGCGCCACCTCGGCGGGTTCCCCCAGCCGTCCCACGGGCACCGGGGCCGTCACCTTCGCGAGCACTTCCGGCGACATGGCCGCCAGGATCTCGGTCGCGCAGAAGCCCGGTGCGATGGCGGCGCTGCGGATGCCGTGGCGCGCCAGTTCCTTGGCCCAGACCACCGTCATGGCGGTCACGCCGGCCTTGGCGGCGGAGTAGTTCGTCTGCCCGAAGTTGCCGTAGCGGGACACGGAGGAGACGTTGATGATCACGCCGCCCGTGCCGAGCCGGACCATGCGTTCCGCGGCCTCCCGGCCGCCGAGGAACACGCCGGTCAGGTTCACGTTGATCACCTCGTTCCACTTCGCCAGCGGCATCTTCGCCACCACCTCGCCGTCCTTGACCTTGAGCAGCAGGCCGTCGCGGGTGATGCCGGCGTTGTTGATCATCACGTCCAGGCCGCCCAGGTCGCGCACGACGCCGTCCAGTGCCGCGACGACGTCCGCCTCCCTGGCGACGTCGGTGATGTAGGTGGCCGCGCGCACGCCCTGGGCCTCGACCAGCCTGCGCGTCTCGTCCAGGTCCGCCTGGTTCAGGTCGAGCAGCGCGACGTGGCCGCCGCGCCCGGCGAATGCCAGCGCCATGGCGCGCCCGAGTCCGCGGCCGCCGCCGGTGATCGCGATGACCTTGTCCTTGATCTGCATGATTGTGGCCCTTCAGGTAGTCGGCAAGTCACGTGCCGGGATGCGGCAACCTAGCGCGTTGCGCGGCGCCCGACAATTGCCGGGAACCGAGGTCGTCCGTGCCGGGCGCCGCGCGCCGCCGCGTGGCTCAGCGGGCCTCGATCTCGCACAGCACGGCGTCCGCCTCGACGAGTTGCCCCGCCTCGACCAGCAGCGTCGCGATGCGGCCGGCGCGACCCGCCTTGACCGTGTGCTGCATCTTCATGCCCTCGACGACCGCCAGCGCCTCGCCGGCCGCGACCTCCTGCCCCTCCTGCACGTGCAGGGCGACGACCCGGCCCGGCAGCGGCGACGCGGGATGGGTGTCGGCCTCGTCGGTGCCCTTCGGGAACGGCCAGGGGTGCACGAGTTCCAGGTCGTGCGAGGCGCCGTGGCTGACCACCAGCTTGCGGCCGTGGCCCACCAGCGCGACCTCGGCGGTGGTGCCGGCGTGCTGCACGCTGACCAGGTCGTGCTCGCCCGCGGCGACCTCGCCGCGCAATGCCAGGCCCTCGCCCTCGAGCTCGACCGTCGCGCCGCGCCGGCGCGCGACCAGCCGCCGGAAACCGGGCGCGGCGACGCCCAGCGTCACGCGACCCAGGCCGCCGGTCTGCCAGGCATCGCCCAGCGACCACGGCGAGCCCGTGCCGGCGCCGGCCGCCGCCAGGGAGGCGAGCGCGTAGTCCGCCACCGCCAGCCAGGCGGGCCCGCTGACCGGCTCGTCGGCGTTCAGCAGCTCGTCGAGGTGCCGGTCCACGTAGGCCGTGTCCATGGCGCCGGCCGCGAAGTCCGGGTGCGCCGCGATGCGCCGCAACAGGGCGAGGTTGCTGGACGGGCCGAACACGGCCGTGCGGGCCAGCGACTGCCTGAGCTGCCCGATCGCCGCCGCGCGGTTCGCGCCGGAGGCGATGGCCTTGGCGATCATCGCGTCGTAATGGACCTGCACCTCGTCGCCGTCGTCGATGCCACGGTCGACCCGCCAGGCGCCGTCCTCGGGCGGGAACGCGAACCGCTCGACGCGGCCCGTGGACGGCAGGAAGCCGCGGCGCGGATCCTCGCTGTAGATGCGCGCCTCGATGGCGTGGCCGCACTGCACGATGCGTTCCTGCGGCACGGGCAGTCGCTGGCCGGCCGCGATCGCGAGCTGCCATTCGACGAGGTCGAAGCCGGTGACCGTCTCGGTGACCGGGTGCTCGACCTGCAGGCGCGTGTTCATTTCCAGGAAGTAGAACTCGCCGTCCGGTGCGACCAGGAACTCGACGGTGCCGGCGTTGACGTAATCGACCGCCGCGACGGCGCGCACGCCGGCGGCGGTGATGCGTTCGCGCAGCGCCGGCGTCAGGAACGGCGACGGCGATTCCTCGATGATCTTCTGGTAACGGCGCTGGATGGAGCACTCGCGCTCGAACAGGTGCACGTGGTTGCCGTGCGTGTCGCCGAACACCTGCACCTCGATGTGGCGCGGGCGGTCGATGAAGCGCTCGAGCATGATGCGGCCGTCGCGGAACGAGTTGGCGGCCTCGCTGCCCGCGGCCGCGATGGCGTCCGCGAGTTCGCCTGCCGAGCGCACCACGCGCATGCCCTTGCCGCCGCCGCCGGCAATCGCCTTGACGAGCAGCGGCAGGCCGATCCGTTCGGCCTCGCGCCGCAGGGTCGCCGCCGAGGCGTCGCTGCCGTGGTAGCCGGGCACCACCGGTACGCCGGCCGCCGCGACGATGTTCTTGGCCTCGTCCTTGAGTCCCATGCTGCGGATCGACTCGGGCGACGGGCCGATGAACGCGACACCGGCGCCGGCGCAGGCGGCGGCGAACTCGGTGTTCTCGGACAGGAAGCCGTAGCCCGGGTGCACGGCGTCGGCGCGCGCGGTCCGCGCCACCTCGATGACGCGCTCGATATTCAGGTAGGACTGTGCGGCGGGCGCGGGCCCGACCGGATGCGCCTCGTCCGCCAGGCGCACGTGCCGCGCGTGGCGGTCGGCTTCGGAGAACACCGCGATCGTGTGGATACCCAGCCGCCGGCAGGTGGCAATGACCCGGCAGGCGATTTCGCCGCGGTTGGCAATCAGGACCCGGCCGAACATGTCAGTGCTCCTTCCAGGCGGGCTCGCGCTTCGCGAGGAAGGCCGACAGGCCCTCGCGGCCCTCGGCGCCCGCGCGCAGCCGCGCGATCCAGCCGGCGGTCTCGCGAGCGACCTGCCCGTCGCCGGCATCGCTGCGTCCCGTGATCTTGCGAATCAACAGCTTGGCCTCGGCCTGCGCGCCGGGCGCTCCTTCCAGCAGGGCGTCGGTCACGCCGGCCAGGGTGGCCTCGAGCCGCTCCGGCGGCACGGCCGCGTGCACCAGCCCGATGCGTTCGGCCGTGGCGGCGTCCATGCGCTCGGCCGTGAGGAAATAACGCCGCGCCTGGCGCTCGCCGATGGCGCGGATCACGTACGGTGAGATCATCGCGGGCACGATGCCGAGGCGCACCTCGCTGAAGGCGAACAGCGCGCCGTGCGCCGCGATCGCGATGTCGCAGGCCGCCACCAGCCCGAGCGCGCCGCCGAACGCGTTGCCGTGAACGCGGGCGACGGTGGGCTTCGGCAGGCGGTCCAGCCTCTGCAGCAGCTCGGCCAGGTGCGCCGCCTCGCGCGTGTTGTCCTGCTCGCTGGCGCTGGCCGCCTCGTGCATCTCGCCGATGTCGGCGCCCGCACAGAACGACCGGCCGTGGCCCGCCAGGACGATGACGCGCACCTTGCGGTCGCCGGCCATCTCGAGCAGCGCGGCATCCAGGGCGGCCACCAGCGGGGCCGACAGCGCGTTGTGCCGGTCGGGGCGGTTCATCGATACCAGCCCCAGGCCGCGACCGTCGCGGCTCACCTCTACCAACGGGGAATCGTCAGCCATGTTCGCCTCCCGGCCCGTTCACATGCGGAAGATGCCGTAACGATCCGGCTCCGGCGCAGCGCCGCGCGCGACCGTCGCCAGCGCCAGCGCCAGCACGCGGCGCGTGTCCAGGGGCTCGATCACGCCGTCGTCCCACAGCCGCGCAGTCGCGTAGTAGGGGTGCCCCTGGGTCTCGTACTGCTCGCGGATGCCCGCCATGAAGCGCTGCTGCTCGGCCTCCGGCCACGTGCCGCCGCGCGCCTCGACGCCGTCGCGGCGCACGGTCGCCAGGACATTGGCGGCCTGGTCGCCGCCCATCACCGAGATCCGCGCGTTCGGCCAGGTCCACAGGAAGCGTCCGCCGTAGGCGCGACCGCACATCGCGTAGTTGCCGGCGCCGAACGACCCGCCGATGACCACGGTCAGCTTCGGCACCGTCGAGCAGGCCACGGCGGTGACCATCTTGGCGCCGTCGCGGGCGATCCCGCCGTTCTCGTAGCGCCGGCCGACCATGAAGCCGGTGATGTTCTGCAGGAACAGCAGCGGCGTGCGGCGGCGGTTGGCCAGTTGCACGAAATGCGCGCCCTTCAGCGCCGACTCGGAGAACAGGATGCCGTTGTTCGCCACGATCGCGACGGGGTAGCCCCACAGGCGCGCGAAACCGCACACCAGCGTCTTGCCGTAGAGCGCCTTGAACTCGTGGAACTCGGAGGCATCCACCAGCCGCGCGATCACCTCGCGCACGTCGTAGGGCTGGCGCAGGTCGCTGGGCACCACGCCGTACAGGCCCGCGGGGTCGCAGGCCGGCTCGACGGGGGCGGCCTGGGCCAGCCACGGCGCGGCGGGTGCAGCGAGCGCCCCCACCACGTCCCGCGCGATGGCCAGCGCATGGGAGTCGTTGTCGGCCAGGTGGTCGACGACACCCGACGTGCGCGCGTGCACGTCGCCGCCGCCCAGCGACTCGGCGTCGATGACCTCGCCGGTGGCGGCCTTCACCAGTGGCGGGCCGCCCAGGAAGATCGTGCCCTGGTTGCGCACGATGATGCTCTCGTCGCACATGGCCGGCACGTAGGCGCCGCCCGCGGTGCACGAGCCCATCACCACGGCGATCTGCGGCACGCCCTCGGCCGACAGGCGCGCCTGGTTGTAGAAGATGCGGCCGAAGTGCTCGCGGTCCGGGAACACCTCGTCCTGCAGCGGCAGGAAGGCGCCGCCCGAATCGACGAGGTACACGCAGGGCAGGCGGTTCTCGAGGGCGATCTCCTGCGCGCGCAGGTGCTTGCGGACCGTGACCGGGAAGTAGGTGCCGCCCTTCACGGTGGCGTCGTTGGCGACCACCATGACCTCGCGGCCGCGCACCTGGCCGATGCCGCAGACGATGCCGGCCGACGGCGCCTCGCCGTCGTACAGCCCGTGCGCCGCGAGCGGGGCGACCTCGAGGAACGGGCTGGCCGGGTCGAGCAGCGTTTCCACGCGGTCGCGCGCCAGCAGCTTGCCGCGCTCCGTGTGCTTGTTGCGCGCCTCGTCGCTGCCGCCGCGGGCGACGGTCGCGAGCCGCTCGCGCAGCTCGTCGACGAGCGCGGCCAGGTGCGCCTCGTTGGCCTTGAATTCGGCGGAACGCGTGTTGGCACGGGTCTGCAGCCTGGGCATGGCCGGTCTCCTCGGGGCGCTTCAGCCGGTCGCGTGGAACAGTTCGCGGCCGATCAGCATGCGCCGGATCTCGTTGGTGCCGGCGCCGATGTCGTACAGCTTGGCGTCGCGCAACAGGCGGCCGGCGGGGTAGTCGTTGATGTAGCCGTTGCCGCCCAGCACCTGGATGGCCTCGAGGCCGGCGCGCACGCCGCTTTCCGAGGCCAGCATCAGGCAGGCCGCCGCGTCGAAGCGGGTGGTGCGGCCGGCATCACAGGCGCGCGCCACCGCGTACGAGTAGGCGCGCGCCGAATTGAAGGCCGCGTACAGGTCGGCCAGCTTGGCCTGCATCAGCTGGAATTCGCCGATCGGCTGGCCGAACTGCTTGCGGTCGTGGCAGTACGGGATGATCAGGTCCAGCGCGGCGCGCATGATGCCGAGCGGGCCGCCCGACAGCACCACGCGCTCGTAATCCAGCCCGCTCATCAGCACCTCGGCACCGCCGCCGGGCTTGCCGAGCAGGTTGGCCACCGGCACGACGCAGTCCTCGAACAGCAGTTCGCAGGTGTCCGAGCCGCGCATGCCGAACTTGTCGAGCTTCTGTGCGGCCGAGAAGCCCGGCGTGCCGCGCTCGACGATGAAGGCCGTGATGGGGCCCGGTCCGCCGCCCGGCTGCAGGCTGGCGTAGACGACCGTGACGTCGGCCTCGGTGCCGTTGGTGATCCACATCTTGCTGCCGTTCAGCACGTAGCTGCCGTCGCGCCGCTCCGCGCGTGTGCGCATCGACACGACGTCGGAGCCCGCACCGGCCTCGCTCATGGCCAGCGCGCCCAGCTGGGCCCCGGACACCAGGCCGGGCAGCAGGCGGCGCTTCTGCTCGTCGCTGCCCCAGCGCCGGATCTGGTTCACGCACAGGTTCGAGTGGGCGCCGTAGGACAGGCCGACCGAGGCCGAGGCGCGGCTGATCTCCTCCATCGCCACGACGTGCTCCAGATAGCCGAAGCCCAGGCCGCCGTATTCCTCCTCGACCGTCACGCCGAGCAGGCCCATCTCGCCGAGTTCCGGCCACAGGTCCCGCGGGAAGCGGTTGCTGCGGTCGATCTCCTCGGCGCGCGGGGCGATGCGCCGCACGGCGAACTCGCGCACCGCCGACCGCAGTTCGTCGACGCGCTCACCGAGCCCGAAATCGAATTCCAGGTCGAACATGGCTGGACTCTCCCGTACGGCACTCAGGGGGGGGCTTGCCCTGCAGATCATAATTGTCGGACAATCCGACAATCAAGTCTGGGAGCTGATTCGCATGTTCCAGCCCCTCGCACACGCCCCGGCCTACCTGCGCCTGTCAGAGGAGATCCGCGGCCGGATCCTCGACCGGCGGCTCAAGGACGGCGAGGCGCTGCCGACCGAGACGGAGCTGGCCCGCCAGTTCGGCGTGAACCGCTCCACGGTGCGCGAGGCGCTGCGCAACCTGCAGTCGGGGGGCCTGCTGAGCCGCCGGGCCGGCAGCAAGCGGCTGGTGGTGAGCCGGCCCACGGTGGCGGCCGTGGCGGGCGGCCTGCGGCAGGCGCTGGCACTGCACGACGCGTGCTTCCAGGACATCCTCGAGGCGCTCCTGACCGTGGAGCCCGCCATTGCCGAGGCCGCGGCGCAGCGGCGCAGCGGCGCCCAGTTCACCAGCCTGCGGCGCATCGTGGACGCGTTCGACGAGCAGCCGCTCCCGGCGCCCGAGGCGGTCGGGCTGGTGGGACGGTTCTTTCGCGGGGTCGGCGCAGCCGCCGGCAACCCGGTCTACGCGATGGTGAACGAGCCGCTGGTGCAGCTCATCGAGCCCAGCCTGGCGGTGATCATCGACCGGCTGCCGCAGGCGCGTGCGCGCATCGCGGGTGCGCAACGCGCGATCGTCGAGGCGATCGGCCGCAAGGACCGCGACGCCGCCGGCACCTGGATGCGCCGCCACATCCAGGACTTCCGCCGCGGCTTCGAGCAGGCGGGACTGCCGCTGGACCTGCGGGTGGGCGCGGACAGCGAGCCGTGAGCCGCGCCCTATAGCATCTCCACCGCGATCGCCGTGGCCTCGCCGCCGCCGATGCACAGTGCGGCGATGCCACGCTTGAGGCCGCGGGCGGCCAGCGCGTGCAGCAGGGTGGTCGCGATGCGCGCGCCGGTGGCGCCGATCGGGTGGCCCAGCGCGCAGGCGCCGCCGTTCACGTTGACCCGCGCAGGGTCCAGCCCGCAGTCCTTGATGGCCGCCATGGTCACCACCGCAAACGCCTCGTTGACCTCGTACAGGTCGACCTGGTCCGCCTTCCAGCCGGCCTTGTCCAGCACCTTGCGGATCGCCCCGACCGGCGCCGTCGTAAACCACTCGGGTTCGTGCGCGTGGCTCGACCAGGCGACCAGCCGCGCCACCGGCTTGAGCTTGCGGGCGGCGGCCGTGGAGGCCCGCGCCAGCACGACGGCGGCGGCGCCGTCGGAGATGGAGGATGAACTGGCCGGCGTCACCGTGCCGTCCTTGTTGAAGGCCGGCCGCATCGTCGGGATCTTGCCGATGTCGCAGGTCGAGGGCGTCTCGTCGCGCGCGACGGTCACCTCGCCCTTGCGGGTCTTGAACGTGACCGCGGCGATTTCACCGTCGAATTCGCCGCCCTCCACGGCGCGCATCGCGCGCTTGACGGACTCGGTCGCAAAAGCGTCCTGCTGCTCGCGCGTGAAGCCGTAGCGGGCGGCGGTCGCATCGGCGAACCAGCCCATGGCCTTGCCGTCGAACGGGCTCTGCAGGCCGTCGAAGAACATGTGGTCGAGGATTTCCCCGTGGCCCATGCGGTAGCCGCCGCGCGCCTTCGGCAACAGGTACGGCGCGTTGGTCATGGACTCCAGGCCGCCGGCCGCGACCACCTCGCCGGTGCCGGCCAGCAGGCCGTCGGCCGCCAGCATGATCGTCTTCATGCCGGAGCCGCACATCTTGTTGACGGTGGTGCAGGGCGTGCCGACCGGAATGCCCGCGGCGAGCGCGGCCTGCCGCGCCGGCGCCTGGCCCTGGCCGGCCGGCAGCACGCAGCCCATGAGCACCTCGTCGACGTCGCTGCCCGACAGGCCGCTGGCTGCCAGCGCGCCGCGCAGCGCCGCCGCCCCGAGCTGGTGCCCGGCGACGGTGGAGAAGACGCCCTGAAACGCGCCGATCGGCGTGCGGCGGGCGGCCAAAATGACGATCGAGTCCTGGGTCATGGCGGGTGTCCTGTCTGAAGTGGGTCGGCGATCGAGCGCGACGGCCGATTTTGCCGTGCAAAAACCGGCGTGTCGCTAGGGTCTTGCCGCAACCAGTATGCTGTAAACCGCGGTGGCGGTGAGGTGGCGCGGCCGTCCAGTAAACTGACCGCAAGACCGGGCGGCCATGCGCCCGGTCGAAGGAGACCATGAGCGCCCCAGCCCAGACCCTGGCCCCGCAGGCGGCCCAGCCGCTGCGCTTCATCAGCGCCGCGTCGCTGTTCGACGGCCACGACGCCGCGATCAACATCATGCGCAGGATCCTGCAGGCCCACGGCGCCGAGGTCATCCACCTGGGGCACAACCGCAGCGTCGCGGACATCGTGCGCGCCGCCGTCCAGGAAGACGCGGACGCCATCGCCGTGAGCAGCTACCAGGGCGGGCACAACGAGTACTTCCGCTACATGGTGGACATGCTGCGCGAGTCCGGCGCCGCACACGTCTGCGTGGTGGTCGGCGGCGGCGGCACGATCGCCCCGCACGAGATCGAGGAACTCGAGGCCTACGGCGTGGAGCGGATCTATACGCCGGACGACGGGCTGAAGCTCGGGCTGGACGGCATGATCGACGACGTGATGCAGCGCGTGCGGGCGCGGCAGCGCCCCGCATTCGTGCCGGGGCGCCTGACGGCCGGTGACGACGTGCCGCTGGCGCGCGCGATTTCCGTGCTCGAGCGCGGCGACGACCCGGCGCTGGCGGACGCCGTGCGCAAGGCCGCCGCCCAGTCCCTGAACCGGCCGCCGGTGATCGGCATCACCGGCACCGGCGGCGCCGGCAAGTCGTCGCTGACCGACGAGCTGCTGAGCCGGGTCGTGCGCTGCTTCCCGGACCGGCGGGTGGCGGTGCTGGCCATGGACCCGACCCGGCGGCGCACCGGCGGCGCGCTGCTCGGCGACCGGATCCGCATGAATGCGCTGGCCAGCCCGCAGGTGTTCATGCGCTCGCTGGCGACGCGCCGCGCCCACCTGGCGACCAGCGCCGTGCTGGCCGATTCGATCCGCCTGCTGAAATCCGCGGGCTTCGACCTGATCGTGGTCGAGACCGCCGGCATCGGCCAGAGCGACACCGAGATCGTGGACCTGGTGGACCTGTCGATCTACGTGATGACCAGCGAGTACGGTGCGCCCAGCCAGCTCGAGAAGATCGACATGCTGGACTTCGCCGACCTCGTGGTCCTCAACAAGTACGAGAAGCGTGGTGCCGAGGACGCGCTGCGCGACGTGCGCAAGCAGTTTGCCCGGAACCGCAAGCTGTTCGACGTGCCGCCCGCGCAGCTGCCGGTGTTTCCCACCATCGCCAGCCAGTTCAACGACGCGGGCGTCAACACGCTGTTCGCGGAGGTCTGCAGGCGGCTCGACGAGAAGTGGGGCAGCCTGCAGCCGTGGCGGCCGCAGGGACTCGCGCCGCTGGGCGAGCCGCGGCGCCAGGCGGTGATCCCGGGCCACCGCATCCGTTACCTGGCGGAGATCGCGGCCAACGGCCGGCGTGTGGCCGCTGCCGCGCAGGCCGCGGCCGACGCGGCGGGCCGCGCACACGGCTTGTACCGGGCGCTGGCGGCGCTCGAGGACCCGCAGCTGCCGCCGCCGCTCGACCGCTACGCGACGGCGGACCTGGACGGCGGCGATGCCGGCCTGAACAGGCTGCGCCGCGCCTACGACCTGGCGCTGGACGAGACCGGCGCCGAGGGCGTCGCGCTGCTCAGGGCGTGGCCGGCGCGGGCTGCCGCCGCGAGCGCCGACGAGTACCGCTACGCGGTGCGCGGCCGCGAGGTGCGCGGCGCCAACTACGTCGAGACGCTGGCCCACCAGCGCATGCCCAAGATCGCCGTGCCGCGCTCTGAGCGACTGGGGCGAGCTGCTGGGCTTCCTGATGGCCGAGAACCTGCCCGGGTCCTACCCGTATGCCGCGGGCATCTACCCGTACCGGCGCGAGGACGAGGACCCGACCCGCATGTTCGCGGGCGAAGGCGCGCCCGAACGCACCAACCGGCGTTTCCATTACCTGGCCGGCGGGCACAGCTCGGTGCGGCTGTCGACCGCCTTCGACTCGACGACGCTGTACGGCGAGGACCCGGACGAGCGACCCGACATCTACGGCCGCATCGGCAATTCCGGCGTGTCCATCGCCACGCTGGACGACATGAAGCGGCTCTATTCCGGCTTCGACCTGTGTGCGCCCGCGACGTCCGTGTCCATGACGATCAACGGGCCGGCGCCGATGATCCTCGCGATGTTCATGAACACGGCGATCGACCAGCGCGTCGAGCGGCACCTGCGCGACAGCGGCCGCTGGGAAGAAGCCGAGCGCAGGATCGCCGCCCTGTACGAGGGACGCGAGCGGCCGCGCTACCGCGGCGAACTGCCGGACGGCAACGACGGCTTCGGGCTCGGCCTGCTCGGCGTCAGCGGCGCGCAGCTGGTGGACGCGCCGACCTACGCCCGGCTCAGGGCCGAGGCGCTGGCCGGCGTGCGCGGCACGGTGCAGGCCGACATCCTCAAGGAGGACCAGGCGCAGAACACCTGCATCTTCTCGACCGAGTTCGCGCTGCGCATGATGGGCGACGTGCAGCAGTACTTCGCCGACCATGACGTGCGCAACTTCTACTCCGTGTCCATCTCCGGCTACCACATCGCGGAGGCCGGCGCCAACCCGGTCACGCAGCTCGCCTTCACGCTGGCCAACGGCTTCACGATCGTGGAGTACTACCTGGCCCGCGGCATGCAGATCGACGACTTCGCCCCCAACCTGTCGTTCTTCTTCTCCAACGGCATGGACCCGGAATACGCGGTGATCGGACGGGTCGCGCGGCGCATCTGGGCGCGCGCCATGCGGGAGCTGTACGGCGCGGGGCCGCGCAGCCAGATGCTCAAGTACCACATCCAGACGTCGGGCCGGTCGCTGCACGCGCAGGAGATACAGTTCAACGACATCCGCACGACGCTGCAGGCGCTGTATGCGATGTTCGACAGCTGCAACAGCCTGCACACCAACGCCTACGACGAGGCCATCACGACGCCGACCGAGGAGAGCGTGCGCCGCGCGGTCGCGATCCAGCTGATCATCGCGCGGGAACTCGGCCTGAACATGAACCAGAACCCGTGGCAGGGCTCCTTCGCGCTCGGCCAGCTGACCGACCTGGTCGAGGAGGCGGTGTACCGCGAGTTCGAGAGCCTGTCGGAACGGGGCGGCGTGCTGGGGGCCATGGAGACGATGTACCAGCGCGGCAAGATCCAGGAGGAATCGCTGTATTACGAGCAGCGCAAGCACGACGGCAGCCTGCCGATCGTGGGGGTCAACACGTTCCTGCCGGCGCACGCGAGCGGCGACGAGGTCCGCAACGCGGAACTGATTCGCTCGACCGAGGAGGAGAAGCGCAGCCAGGTCGAAGCGGTGCGCGCCTTCAACGAGGCGCATGCCGACCGCCAGGCGGCGGCGCTGGAGCGCCTGCAACAGGTCGCCGCGACCGGCGGCAACGTGTTCGCAGAGCTGATGGAGGCCGTGCAGGTGGCGTCGCTGGGGCGCATCTCGCACGCGCTGTACGGCGTCGGGGGGCAGTACCGCAGGAGTATGTGAGTTGTGAGCCGTGAGGCGTGAGCCGTCGGAGCAGTTCCCCCTTGCGACTCACAACTCACGAGTCACGGCTCACGTCCTCCTGCAGGTCCGGCTCGTCCAGCGAGGCCAGCATGGCCTGGCGGGTCGCGTGGCGCAGCCGGTCGACGCCCTCGGCGGCGTCCGCCGCCGGCGGCGCGAGCGGCTCGAGGATCTCGACGGTCAGCGGCACGCGCCGCGGCAGCCACTTGCCGGAGGGCAGCGCGGCGCGGGCGCCGTGGATCACCACCGGCACGACGGGCATGCCGGCGCGCGCGGCGGTCACGAAGGCGCCGCGATGGAAGCGCGCCAGGCCGGCCGTGGCGTCGAACGTGCCTTCCGGAAAGAAGGCGACCGAGCCGCCGTCGGCGGCGGCCTTGAGGATCTGCCGCGCGTCGCGTGCGCGACCGGCGTGGTTGAAGCGGTCCACGAACTTGTGGCCGAGGCGCCCCAGCGCGAGCCCGGCGAGCGGGATGCCCAGGATTTCCTTCTTGATCACGAAACCGAAGCGCGACGGCAGCGCCGCGAACAGCAGTGGCCCGTCCAGGTAGCTGCCATGGTTGGCGACGACCACGCTGGGCTGCGCCGGCAGCCTGTCCAGGCCGATCACCGCGAAGGGCAGCCCGGCGGCCCGGAACAGGAAGCGGGCGAGGCGGCTGGACGCCACCCTGCGCAGCCGCAGCGTGGGCAGCAGCAGGGCGGCCAGCCCGGCGCACAGGACCACGAGGCCGAACACGACCCAGCAGTACAGGCCCCAGACGGGGCGCAACAGGGCCCGCACCGTCAGCGCCCGGCCCGGTCGCGGGCGGGAATCTGTGAACTGCTTCTGTTTATGTTAATGCTGATGGACATGTGTGAGACGCGTCACGTATGCCAGGGGGGCTGCGAACCATACTTTCGCTGCATTCTGTCGTACGGGTGTCCTGGGCGCCAGCCGGGTGCCGGATCCCGCGACGCCGTTCAGCACAGGTAAGCAGGGCATGAGCTCAGCCATGAAATCGTCAACCTCCGTTCGTGCGGCGACGCTGGCGGCAGCCGAAGCGGCTGACGCGCCGGACGAGCCCATGATCGGGCGGTTTCTGGACGCGGTGTGGATGGAACGGGGCCTGTCGCGCAACACGCTGGCCGCCTACCGCGCCGACCTGACGGCGCTGTCGCGCTGGCTGGCGGGGCAGGGCACGACACTCACGCGCACGAGCC
This sequence comes from uncultured Gammaproteobacteria bacterium, assembly GCA_963695155.1. Taxonomy (GTDB): domain Bacteria; phylum Pseudomonadota; class Gammaproteobacteria; order Steroidobacterales; family Steroidobacteraceae; genus SG8-30. The sequence continues at coordinate 201,303 of CAVOGD010000007.1, read as the reverse complement.
GCAAGGACCTGCTGGGCTTCATCGCCTGGCGCGTCGAGGCGGGCGCGCGGCCGCGCTCGACGGCGCGGCAGCTGTCGAGCTTCCGCCGCTTCTTCCGTTACCTGGTGCGCGAGGGCGTGCTGACCACGGACCCGACCGCGCAGATCGCGATGCCCAAGATCGGGCGGTCGCTGCCGAAATCGCTGAGCGAGGTGGAGGTCGAGGCCCTGCTGTCCGCGCCCAAGGTGTCCGACCCGCTCGGACACCGCGACCGCACGATGCTGGAAGTGCTGTATGCCACCGGCCTGCGCGTCACCGAGCTGGTCAACCTGCGCCAGAACCAGGTGAACGTGAACCAGGGCGTGCTGCGCATCATCGGCAAGGGCAACCGCGAGCGGCTCATCCCGCTGGGCGAGGAAGCGCTGCGCTGGATCGCGGACTTCACGGCCGGGCCGCGCGGCGAGATCCTGCTGGACCGGCAGACCGATTACCTGTTCCCGACGCGGCGCGGCGACAGCATGACGCGCCAGGCGTTCTGGCACATCATCAAGCGCTATGCGGCGCGGGCCGAGATCCAGAAGGACCTGTCGCCGCATACGCTGCGCCACGCCTTCGCCACGCACCTGCTCAACCATGGCGCCGACCTGCGGGTCGTGCAGATGCTGCTCGGCCACAGCGACCTGTCCACCACGCAGATCTACACGCACGTGGCCCGCGAGCGCATGAAAGACCTGCATACGCGCCATCACCCGCGCGGCTGACGCCGTCTGCTAGACTTGCGGCCGCCCGCGCGGCTTGAACTGTGGCGCTGCGCCGCGGTCCGAACCGCAGGTCCCCATCGAGGTCGTCCCCATGCGTCGTCTCACCCGTGCCGCCCTGGCGGTCGTAGGAGCTTCCCTGCTGGCGGTCGGCGTGGCCGGCGCGCAGGTCATGACGCCCGCCGTGCGGGCCAGGCTGGCGGAGCAGCTGGAAGTGAAGCCGGACGAGATCCGGCCGTCGCCGCTGCCCGGCCTGTACGAGGTCGCGTCGGGAGCCGACGTGGGCTACGTGTCGGCGGACGGCCGGTTCTACGTGGACGGCGACCTGTTCGACATGGAGTCGCGCGCCAACCTCACCGAGAACCGCCGGCTGGCGGCGCGCGCGACGTTGCTCAAGGCCGTGCCGGACGCGCAGACGGTGGTGTTCTCGCCGAAGGGCTACAAGTACTCGATTGATGTCTTCACCGACGTGGACTGCAGCTATTGCCGCAAGCTGCACTGGGAAATCGACGAGCTCAACCGTCTCGGCGTGCGGGTCCGCTACTTCATGTACCCGAGCGCGGGGCCGGGCTCAGGGCCGTGGGCCAGGGCCGAGGCCGTGCTGTGCAGTGCCGACCGTCGCGATGCCCTGACCAGGGCCAAGCGCGGCGAGGCCGTGACGGCGCCCGCGTGCAGCAACCAGGTCGCGCAGCACTTCGAGCTGGGCCGGGCGGTCGGCGTGCGCGGTACGCCCGGCATCATCACGGACAAGGGCCGCTACATCGCGGGCTACCTGCCCGCCGCACAGCTGGTCGAACACCTGAAGCGGCTCGACGAGCAGGACTGAGCGGCGCCGGTCAGCGGATGAGCTTGTCGAGCTTGCCCTCGACGCCCCGCCATTCGTCGGCATCGGCCGGCGGTTCGCCGCGCTGCGTGATCACCGGCCACTTCCTGGCCAGCTCGATGTTGATCTGCAGGAACTGCTCCTGCCCGGCGGGCAACTCCTCCTCCGAGTAGATGGCCTCGACCGGACACTCCGGTTCGCACAGCGTGCAGTCGATGCACTCGTCGGGGTCGATCACCAGGAAGTTGGGCCCCTCGTGGAAGCAGTCCACCGGGCAGACTTCCACGCAGTCCATGTACTTGCACTTGATGCAGTTCTCGGTGACGACGAAGGTCATCGTCGGGCCTCCTCAAGGTGAAGCATGCGTTGCGGCTGGCGCGACGGCCAGACCGGCCGCGCATTCTGCCACAGCCGGCGCGGCCGGTCCCAGCGCTCAGCGCCGCGGCTGGCGCAGGTCGATCTCGGTGATGTGCAATTCCTCGCGGTGCGCGACGAGGTCGTCGAGATAGCGCTCCAGCGCGAAGCGCACGCTGGGAAAGGCGATCTCGGGCCAGGGGATTTCGTCCGGACGGAACAGCCGTACCTCGAGGCTCTCCTCGCCCACGCCGAAGCCGGGCTCGGCGAACCGCGCCCGGAACATGACGTGCACCTGGTGGGCGTGCAGCACGTGCACGATGGCCAGCAGCGAGCCGACCGCGACCCGCGCCAGCGCCTCCTCCCAGGATTCCCGGGCGGCGCCCTGCTGCATGGTCTCGTTGTTCTCCATGAAGCCCGCCGGTATGGTCCAGCGGCCCAGGCGCGGCTCGATGGCGCGGCGGCACAGCAGGATGCGGCCGTCCTGCTCCGGCACGCAGCCGACCACGATCTTGGGGTTGTGGTAGTGGATGGCGCTGCAGGCGGGACAGACGTGGCGCGGCAGGTGGTCGCCGTCCGGAACCTTCATCTCCACCGGCTGTCCACAATCGGGGCAGAATTTCATGGTGACATTGTTGCGCGCAACGGCGGCCGAATCCAGACGCTGCCTGCGCCGCGGGCGATCGCCTATACTGCCGCGGCGCGGCCCGGGTGGCGGAATTGGTAGACGCGCCAGACTCAAAATCTGGTATCCGCAAGGATGTGCGAGTTCGAGTCTCGCCCCGGGCACCAGGCCGCGTCGCCTGCGCCGCCGCCGCGGCGCAACACCCGCCATCCTGCGACGTTTTCCGGCGCTGGCGCATCCAAGGTAGGGATGGCCCGATTCAAGGACATCACGCTCGACGAGTGGACCGTGGCGCAAGCACGCCGCGGCGACGCCGACGCGCTCGCGCGGGTCTACGAGGCCTGTGCCCCTGCCGTGTACACCCTGATCCGCCGGCTGGTGCGGCAGCCGGCCGCCGCCGAGGACCTGATGCAGGAGACGTTCGCCGACGTGATCCGCCACATCGGCGGCTACGAGGGCCGCGCGCCGCTGCCGCTGTGGATCCGCGCCATCGCGGTGCGGCGCGGCCTCATGCACCTGCGGTCGCCATGGCAGCGCAGCCGCGAGTGGCTGGACGACCTGCCGGGTGCGGCGCCGGCCGTGCCGGACCCGGCGCCGGCCATGGGCCGGGCGCGCGATCTGGAGCACGCGCTGATGGGGCTGCCGGCCATGGCCCGCGCCGTGGTCTGGCTGCACGACGTGGAAGGCTACACGCACGAGGAGATCGGCGCCGGCCTGGGCCGCACCACGAGTTACTCGAAGTCGCAGCTGTCGCGGGCCCACGCGCGGCTGCGGCGGGTCATGGAACGCGATGCCCGCGCTCGCCCGGAGGAGGTGCCGCAATGCACGCCGGTTTCAACGAACTGAGCGAGATCGCCGCGGGCCGGCGCAGCGCCGGAACGCACGTCGCCGGCTGCCCGGATTGCCGGACGGAGCTCGAGCGGCTGCGCCGCCTGCGCGAGGGCCTGGCCGCGCTGCCGGGATTCGCCGCGCCACCCGTCGCCTGGCCATCGATCCGTGCGCGTGCGGCGCGCACGGCCGGGGCACGGCGCCGGGGGGCCGTACCGGCGGCGCTCGCAGCGTCGCTCGTGGCGGCCGCGGCGCTCGCCTGGCTGCTGGCGGCACGGCCATCGCCGCCGGCCGACGCCGGCTTCGCGGCAGTCGCCGCGGCACCGGGCGGCGCGCCGGTGATCGAACTCGTGGCCGAGAACGCGAGGCTGGAAGCGCTGCTGTCGCAGTTGCCGCAGTCGCGCACGACCCGCCTCGGCACGGCCTACACGGTGGCGGCCATCGAGGACCGCCTGGCGCTGGTCGATGACCACCTCACGACGGTGACGCTGGAGCCCTACGCGCCGGAAGTCGCCGAGGACCTGTGGCGCGAACGGGTCACACTGATGAATTCCCTGGTACAGGTTCACTACGCGCGCGCGCTGGCAACCCGCTGAAGTGGCGCGCCGTCAAACAAGGAGCGACATGATGAACTCACGAACGACCGTCACGCTGGCCCTGCTGCTGGCGCTGCTGGTGGTGGCGCCGCCGGTGCCGGCGCAGGACGACAAGGCCGCCGCCGAGGCGGCCCAGCGCAGCATGGAGGACGCGCAGCGCAAGCTGGAGGAAGCGGCCCGCGAAATCGCCCGGCTGACCGGCGAGACCGGCGGCCCGATGAAGCACGTGATCAAGATGCGCATGGCGCCCGAGGGGCGCGCCGTGCTGGGCATCAACATCGACAACGCGGCGCCCGGCACCGACGGCGTGCGGGTGGTCGGGGTGAGCCCGGGCGGCCCGGCCGCGGAAGCCGGCGTGCTGGCCGACGACCTGATCGTCGCGGTGAACGGCAAGAAGGTCGCGGCGGGCCGCGAACTGATCGAGCGCATGCGCGAGGTCGAGCCGGGCAGCAAGGTCGCGCTGGACATCCGCCGCGGCGGCAAGCCGGTGGCCGTGTCGGTGGTGGCGCGGGCGCCCGCGGACGTCGAGTGGGACCTGGAGTCCGGCGGGCCGGGCATGCCCGGGATGCTGGAGATGCTGGGCGTCCCGGGGCACGAGGGCATGCCGAGGGGCGGGCACTTCCTGCTCGGCCCGTGGGCCGATGCGGAACTGGTGACCGTGACCCCGGCGCTGGGGCGCTATTTCGGCACCGACAAGGGCCTGCTCGTCGTGCGCAGCCCCAAGGCCGCCGGCGCGGAACTGGAGGAGGGCGACGTCATACTCACGATCGGCGGGCGCGAACCGCAGAACGGCGGCCATGCGTTGCGCATCCTGCGCTCCTACCAGCCGGGCGAGGCCATCGACTTCAAGCTGCTGCGCCAGAAGAAGGAACGGACCGTACGGGTCGTGGTGCCGGAAGGCCCCGCCCACCCGGAGCGGCGCGTCATCATCCGCAAGGAAGTAAACAAGGATGGGCCGGCTGCGGAGCCGGGCGCCGAGGGCCATCGCGTCATCATCAAGAAGGAAGTGCCGAAGGCGCCGGCCCCGCCGCCGGTCCCGGCACCCCCCAAGACCGGCGACTGAGCCCGAGGACCCTGTGATATCGTGCGCGGCGCACCATGCGCCGCGCCGATTTTTCATACGAACTGCCTGCCGAGCTGATTGCCCAGGCGCCGCTGCCGCAGCGCTCGGCCAGCCGCCTGCTGGTGTGCGACGGCGCCACCGGCGCGCTGCAGGACCGGCAGTTCCGCGAGCTGCCGGCGCTGCTCGAGCCAGGCGACCTGCTGGTGTTCAATGACACGCGCGTGCTGCCGGCCCGCGTGCACGGGCGCAAGCCGACGGGCGGCGCCGTCGAAATACTGCTGGAACGGGTGATTGACGGCTGCCGCTTCCTGGCCCAGGCGCGCGCCAGCAAGGGGTTCAGGCCCGGCACCGCCGTCGAGCTGCCCGGCGGGCGGCGCGCCGTGGCGCTTGGCCGCAGCGGCGACCTTTTCGAGTTCGAGCTGGACTGCGAGCCGCTGCGCTACTTCGAGCAGCACGGCGAGATGCCGCTGCCGCCGTACATCGGGCGCCCCCCCGGCGCGGCCGACCGCGAACGGTACCAGACCGTCTACGCACGCGAGAGCGGGGCGGTGGCCGCGCCGACCGCGGGGCTGCACTTCGACGCGGCGGTCCTCGAGGCGCTGGCGCAGCGCGGCGTGGGCACCGCGCAGCTGACGCTGCACGTGGGGGCCGGGACTTTCCAGCCGCTGCGCGCCGAGAACATCGCCGACCACACGATGCACGCGGAACGCGTGACCGTGAGCCAGCCCCTGGTGGACGCCGTGGCCGCGGCCAGGCGCCGCGGCGGGCGCGTCGTGGCCGTAGGCACCACGGTGACGCGCAGCCTCGAGGCCGCCGCGCGGGGCGGCGCGCTGGCGCCGCTGTGCGGCGAGACGGACCTGTACATCCGTCCGGGTTTCAGCTTCCGGGTCGTGGATGCGCTGCTCACCAATTTCCACCTGCCCGAGTCATCGCTGCTGGTGCTGGTGAGCGCCTACGCCGGCCGCGAGCGGGTGCTGGCCGCCTACCGGCACGCGGTGGCGCAGCGCTACCGGTTCTTCAGCTACGGCGACGCCATGCTGCTGTGGCCGGCCGTGCCGCGGGAGGCTTCGTGAAGTTCGAGCTGCAGGCCACCGACGGCGCCGCGCGGCTGGGCCGGCTGACGCTGGCCCACGGCACCGTGCAGACCCCGGCGTTCATGCCGGTCGGCACCTGCGGGACGGTCAAGGGCGTGACGCCCGAGGAGGTCGAGGCCTGCGGCGCCGAGATCGTCCTGGGCAACACCTTCCACCTGATGCTGCGTCCGGGCGAGGACGTGATCCGCCGGCACGGCGGCCTGCACGGCTTCATGGGCTGGCGGCGGCCGATCCTGACGGATTCCGGGGGCTACCAGGTGTTCAGCCTGGCCGCCATGCGCAAGGTCACCGAGGCGGGAGTCACGTTCCGCTCGCCGGTGGACGGTGCGCAGGTGTTCCTGTCGCCCGAGCGCTCCATGGAGGTGCAGCGCGCGCTCGGGTCAGACATCGCCATGGTGTTCGACGAATGCACGCCCTTCCCGGCGACCGAGGCCGAGGCGCGCACGTCCATGGAGCTGTCGCTGCGCTGGTCGTTGCGCAGCCGCGCCGCGTTCGACGCGCTGCCCGGCGACGGGACGCTGTTCGGCATCGTGCAGGGCGGCATGCACGCGGCGCTGCGCGCGGCTTCGCTGGCCGGGCTGGAGGCGATCGGCTTCGCGGGACTCGCCATCGGCGGGCTGTCGGTGGGCGAGCCGGAGGCCGAGCGCGACCGGATCCTGGAGGCCCTGACGCCCGCCATGCCCGCCGGCAAGCCGCGCTACCTGATGGGCGTCGGCCGGCCGCAGGACATCGTCGAGTGCGTGTGGCGCGGCGTGGACATGTTCGACTGCGTCGTGCCGACCCGCCATGCGCGCAACGGCCACCTGTTCGTGAGCGGGGGGGTGCTGAACATCCGCAACGCCCGCTACGCCGACGACACCCGGCCGCTGGACGAGTCCTGCGGGTGCTACACCTGCCGCCGCTACAGCCGCGCCTACCTGCGGCACCTGGACAAGTGCGGGGAAATGCTGGGTCCGCGGCTCGGAACGCTGCACAACCTGCACTTCTACCAGCGCCTGATGGCCGACATCCGCGAGGCGGTGCGCGAGGGCCGGTTCGGGGCGTTCCGGCAGGCGTATGTCGAGCGCCGCCAAGGACCCCCGGCGCCTGTGGCATAATTCGCGGTCGTTTGCACCGGGCCGGCCTTGGCCACCCACACAGCACCAGAGGACGATCATGGAATTCTTCCTGACTAACGCATGGGCACAGGACGCGGGCGCCGCCGGATCGGGCAGCGCGTGGATGCAGCTGCTGCCGCTCGTGCTGATCTTCGTGGTCTTTTACTTCCTGCTGATCCGCCCGCAGACCAAGCGCGCCAAGGAGCACCGGGAAATGGTCAGCAAGCTGCAGGCGGGCGACGAGGTCGTCACCAACGGCGGCATGCTGGGGCGGATCGCCGAGGTGAGCGAGCACTTCATGACCCTGGAGATCGCCAGCGGCGTGTCGGTCAAGGTCCAGAAGACGCAGGTGGCGCAACTCATGCCCAAGGGCACGATCAAGGGCAGCTGACGCCGCGCCCCGGGGATCACTTCATGCACCAGTACCCGCTTTGGAAGAGCGTGCTCGTCCTCGTGGCCGTGCTGCTGTCGCTCGTCCTCGCGTTGCCGAACCTGTTCGGCGAGTCGCCGGCGCTGCAGCTGTCGCGCAAGGACCGCGCGGCGTTCACCGCGGCGCAGGCCCCCGAGTTCGAACAGCTGCTGGCGGGCCAGGGCCTGGCCCACGGCGGCGCCTACGCCGACTCGGACGGGCGGCTGTCCATCCGTTTCGACTCCGTGGAGGAACAGCTCGCGGCCCGCGACGCGATCAGCAAGGCCTACGAGGGACAGTTCGCCATCGCGACCACCTTCGCGTCGCGCGCGCCGCGCTGGCTTGCGGCGGCCGGCCTCAAGCCCATGAGCCTCGGCCTCGACCTGCGCGGCGGCATCTACCTGGTCTACCAGGTGGACGTGCAGGGCGCCGTCACGCAGCTCACGCAGGTGCTGGAACGCGACCTGCGCAAGGTGCTGCGCGACGCGCGCATTCCCTACGACGAGGTGGCCGCGGTCGGTCCGCAGCTGCGCATCCAGATCAAGGATCCGGCGCGCACCGCCGAGGTGATCAAGGAGATCGGCGATTTCGACCCGCTGCTGGCGGTGCGCGAGGGCGCCGGGCCGGGCCAGGTGGTCGCCGAGCTGACCGAGGACCAGATCCGCCAGCGCCAGGACTTCGCGATCCAGCAGAACATCACGGCACTCAAGAACCGGGTCGATGCGCTCGGCGTGTCGGAGCCGATCATCCAGCGCCAGGGGCTGAACCGCATCGCCGTGCAGTTGCCCGGCATCCAGGACGCGGCCGAGGTCGTGCGCGTGCTGGGCAAGGTGGCAACGCTGGAATTCCGGCTGGTGGACCCGATCAACAGCCCGCTCGAGGCGCAGCGCAGCGGCCGCGCGCCGCTCGGCTCGCGCCTCTACCAGGACCGCCAGGGCAACCCGGTGCTGCTGAAGCGCGACATCATCGCGACCGGCGAGCAGCTCATCGACGCGAGCTCGAACCAGGCGCAGGGCGAGCCGGCCGTGGACGTCGTGCTCGACGGCCGCGGCGGCGACGACATGCTGCGCACGACCCGCGAGAACCTGGGCAAGCCGATGGCGGTCGTGTTCATCGAGAAGGAGCGCGAGCAGGTCGAGCGCGACGGGCGCAAGGTCGTCGTGGACCGTTCCAGCGAGGAGGTCATCAGCGTCGCGACCATCCGCGGCGTGTTCTCCAACCGCTTCCAGATCACCGGCCTGACCGCCGCCGAGGGCCAGGAGCTGGCCCGTTTGCTGCGCGCCGGCGCGCTGGCCGCGCCGCTGTACATCGTCGAGCAGCGCCTGATCGGGCCGAGCCTGGGCCGCGACAACATCGAGCGCGGCTTCAAGGCGCTGGCGATCGGCATGGTGATCACGCTCATCTTCCTGATCACCTACTACCGCGTGTTCGGGCTGGTCGCCAACGTCGTCCTGCTCGCCAACGTGGTCATGATCACGGCGGCGCTGTCGTTGTTCGGCGCGGCGCTGACGCTGCCGGGCATCGCCGGCATCGTGCTGACGGTCGGCATGGCGGTGGACGCCAACGTGCTGATCTACGAGCGGATACGCGAGGAGTTGCGCAACGGCACCTCGCCGTGGGCGGCGATCCACGGCGGCTTCGAGCACGCGCTCTCGGCGATCGTCGACGCCAACGTGACGACGCTGATCGCCGCCGTCATGCTGTTCGCCTTCGGCACCGGGCCGATCCGCGGCTTCGCCGTCGTGCTGTTCATCGGCATCCTGACTTCGCTGTTCACGGCGCTGATGGGCAGCCGCGCGGTGATCCAGCTCGTCTACGGCCGCCGCCGCCGCATCGAGCAGCTGGCGATCTGAGGACACGACATGGAATTCTTCCGCAAGGTCACCAAGATCCGCTTCATGGAGCAGCGCCGGTTCTGGTACGCGTTCTCCGCGGCGATCATCCTCGGCTCGATGGTGCTGGTGGCCGTGCGCGGCCTCAACTTCGGCATCGACTTCACCGGCGGCATCGTCATCGAGGCGGGTTATTCCGGTCCGGCCGACCTCGAGCGCACGCGTGCGGCGCTGGCCCAGGCGGGGCTGGGCAGCGCGCAGGTGCAGAGCTTCGGCGTCGCCAGCGACATCCTCGTGCGCCTGCCGCCGGCCGAGGGCAAGGAGGCGCAGGACGTCACGCAGCGCGCCAGCGACGCGATCCGCTCGCTGGACGCGGCCGCGGAGATCCGCCGCGTCGAGGCGATCGGGCCGCAGGTGGGCCGCGAACTGACGGAGAAGGGCGCCACGGCCATGCTGATGACGCTGCTGTTCATCGGCCTGTACGTCGTCATGCGCTTCCAGTGGAAGTTCGCGGTGGGCGCGATCCTGGCGGCGCTGCACGACCCGTTCCTGGTGGTCGGTTTCTTCGCCCTGACGCAGATGACCTTCGACCTGCCCGTGCTGGCGGCGATCCTGGCGGTCATCGGCTACTCGCTGAACGACACGGTGGTCGTGTTCGACCGCGTGCGCGAGCGGCTGCTGTCGATGCGCAAGGCGCCGCCGGTCGAGGTCATGAACCGGGCGATCAACGAGACCCTGTCGCGCACCCTGATGACCTCGATCACGACGCTGATCGTGGTCGTCTCGCTGCTGCTGCTGGGCGGCGAGACCCTGCACGGCTTCGCCGTGGCGCTGATCGTGGGCGTCCTCGTCGGCACCTACTCGTCGATCTACGTGGCCGGCGCGGCCGCGCTGGACCTCGGCCTGTCGCAACGGGACCTGATGCCGCCGGAAAAGCGCAGCGAGGCCGACGCGCTGCCGTAGGCGCCGGTACCGCACCATGATCGAGCTGCTGACCGATCCGGCTGTCTGGCTGTCGTTCGTCACGCTGACGGTGCTCGAGATCGTCCTCGGCATCGACAACATCATCTTCCTGTCGATCCTGGTGTCGCGGCTGCCGGAGGCCCAGCAGCCGCGCGCCCGCGTGCTGGGCCTGGGCTTCGCGATGGCGACGCGCATCGCGCTGCTGTTCTCGATCACCTGGCTGATCGGGCTGACCGCGACGCTGTTCACCGTCTTCGGCAACGACATCTCCGGCCGCGACCTGATCCTGTTCCTGGGCGGCCTGTTCCTGCTGGCGAAGAGCGTCAGCGAGATCCACAACTCGCTGGAGGGCGCCGAGCAGCAGCGCCAGGTCAGCGTCGGTTCCAGCTTCATGCTGGTCATCCTGCAGATCGGCATCCTCGACATCGTCTTCTCGCTCGATTCCGTGTTCACGGCCATTGGCCTCGCGCAGCACATCGAGATCATGGTGGCGGCCATCGTCATCGCGGTGCTGGTGATGATGTGGTCGGCCCGGCCGATCAACGAGTTCATCGACAAGCACCCCACCATCAAGGTGCTGGCGCTGGCGTTCCTGCTGCTGGTCGGCGTCGCGCTGATCGCCGACGCGTTCGACGTGCACATCCCGAAGGGCTACCTGTACTTCGCGATGGCGTTCTCGGTAGGCGTGGAGATGATCAACATCCGGGTGCGCGCCCGCTTCGGCGCGAAGCCGGTCGAGCTGCGCGGGCCGCAGCTGCCGGGCAAGGGCCAGCGGCCGGCCGCTCCGGCGGCGGACGTTTCCGAGACCGGGTCGCCGGAACGGTCCTAGCCGGCGAGTTCGGGCGGCACGTGCGGGGCGATCGCCTCGAGCAGCGCGGTGTAGACCTTCGGCGTGCCGGCGACGATGTCGCCAGCCCGGGCGTACGGCTGGCCGGTCAGCGTGCCGATCCGGCCGCCGGCCTCGGTAATCAGCAGGTTGCCCGCCGCCGTGTCCCACGGCGAGAGCCCGAGTTCCCAGAACCCGTCCAGCCGGCCGGCCGCGACATAGGCGAGGTCGAGCGCGGCCGAGCCCGCGCGCCGCACGCCGGCCGCCTCGTGCATGACGACCTCGAGCATCTTCAGGTAAGGCTGCATGAAGCGCGCATTCGAGCGGTACGGAAAGCCGGTGCCGATCAGCGCGCCCTGCAGCGAGTCCTGCTTGCTGACGCGGATCCGCCTGCCGTCCAGCTGGGCGCCGTCGCCGGCGGCGGCCGTGAACAGCTCGCTGCGCAGCGGGTCGAACACCACCGCGACCTCCATGCGGCCGCGGTACTCGGCCGCCAGCGACACGGACAGCTGCGGGAAGCCGTGCAGGAAATTGGTCGTGCCGTCCAGCGGGTCGATGATCCAGACCACCTCGTCGCCGCCGGAGCGGCCGCTTTCCTCGGCCAGGAAGCCGTGCCGGGGGTAGGCCTTGGCGATGACCGCCATGATCTCGGCCTCGGCGACGCGGTCGATCTCCGTGACGAAGTCGTTACGGCCCTTGGCGGTCACCTCCAGGGTGTCCGCCCGGTCCACGCTGCGCACGATGACGTCGCCTGCGCGGCGTGCCGCCCGCACCGCGACGTTGAGCAATGGATGCATGTCGGTCCCGCGTCGAGGTTCCAGGGATGCGCGGCGCCGGCCGGGGCCGGGCTCGCGGCGCGCTAGAATAGCAGCAAGCTCCGCCGACGTCCCGCTCATGAACCACCCGGTGCGCATCGTCCTCGTCGAGACCACCCATCCCGGCAACATCGGCGCCGCGGCGCGCGCCGTGCTGAACATGGGCGCGGACGAACTGGTGCTGGTGCGGCCGGCGCAGTATCCGCACGAGGAGGCCACCGCGCGCGCGTCGGGCGCAGAGGGGCTGCTCGCGCGGTCCCGCGTGGTGGCGACGATCGGCGAAGCGATCGAGGGCTGCGGGCTGGTGCTGGGCTCCAGCGCCCGGCCCCGCGTCGCCAACTGGGAAGTGCTGGATCCGCGCCAGGCCGCGCTCAGGCTGGTGGCGCAGGCCGCGACGCGCCCGGTCGCCGTGCTGTTCGGCGCCGAGCGCAACGGCCTGTCCAACGAGGACCTGGCGTCCTGCCACGCGCTGCTGAACATCCCGGCCAACCCCGCCTACGAGTCGCTCAACCTGGCGCAGGCCGTGCAGATCGTCACCTGGGAGTTGCGCATGGCGCGCGGCGCGGCGCCGCGCCGGTTGCCGGCGGAGGCGCCGCCGGCGACGGCCGCGCAAATGGCGCACCTGCGGGAGCACATCGCGCGCGTGCTGCCGCGCCTCGGCTACACCGATGCGCGCAACGTGACCGGCCTCACCAGCCGCATCGAGCGCCTGCTGGCGCGCGCGGTGCCGGACGAAAAGGAAGTCCAGATCCTGCGCGGCGTGCTCAGCGAGGTGGAGCGCGTGCTGGCGCGCGGCGGGGACACGCCGGCATGACGCGCGCGGCGGCCATGCCGGTGTACCTGGACTACGCGGCCAGCGCGCCGCTGCACCCGCAGGTGGCGGCGGCGATGGCCGCCTGCCTGGGTGAAGACGGCCCGCACGCCAACCCGTCCTCGGCGCATGCCCAGGGCCGGCGCGCGAGCGCGGCCATCGAAGCCGCGCGCGCCGCGGTCGCGGCCCTGCTGGGGGCCGGGCCGGACTCGATCGTGTTCACGTCGGGCGCCACCGAGAGCGACAACCTGGCCCTGCTGGGCGCCGCCCGGGCCGCGCCCGGCGGCCGCCGCCACGTGGTGACCTCGCGCACCGAACACCGCGCCGTCATCGATGCCTGCCGGCAGCTGGAGCGGGAGGGCTGCGAGGTGACCTGGCTGGTGCCCGGCCCCGACGGCCGCGTGACGCCGCAGGCCGTGGCCGGCGCGCTGCGCCCGGACACGCTGCTGGTGTCGGTCATGCACGCCAACAACGAGATCGGCGTGGTCAACGACATCGCCGCGATCGGCGCGCTGTGCCGGCGCCATGAGGTGCTGCTGCACGTGGACGCGGCGCAGAGCGCGGGACGCATCGCCATGGACGCCGCCGCCCTGAATGCCGACCTGATCGCGCTGACCGCCCACAAGCTGGGCGGTCCCAAGGGCATCGGTGCGCTGTACCTGCGGCCGCAGCCGCGCCCGGCGCTGCAGCCGCTGCAGTTCGGCGGCGGCCAGGAACGCGGGCTGCGTCCCGGCACGCTGGCCACGCACCAGATCGTGGGTTTCGGCGTGGCCTGCCGGGTGGCCGCGGCCGACCTGGCGCTCGAGGAACCGCGGGTGCGCGCGCTGCGCGAGCGCCTGTGGGAGTTGCTCGAGCCGCTGGGCGGCGTGGTGCGCAACGGCACGCCGCAACCCTCGGTGCCGGGCATCCTGAGCGTCAGCATCGCCGGCGTGGAGGGCGAGAGCCTGCTGCTGGCGCTGGAGGGCGAGGTGCTGGCGTCCAGCGGCGCCGCCTGCAGTGCCGGGTCGGCCGAGGCCTCGTATGTGCTGCGGGCGCTGGGGCGCTCCGAGCTGGGCGCCCAGGCCACCCTGCGGCTGAGCCTGGGCCGGGACACCACCGGGCCGCAGGTCGACCGGGCTGCCGCCGCCGTGCGCGCGGCCGTGCGCCGGCTGCGCACGCTGGCGCCGGCGGGCGCCACGGAGCGCATCGCGTGAACGATGCGGGGTACTCGCCGGCCGTACGGGCGCGGTTCTCGTCTCCCGCCTGGGCCGGCACGCTGCCCGACGGGCCGGGCGAGCGCCGCTGCGGCGCGGCGGAGGCGCTCGAGCGCCGCGCGTGGGTGCAGGTCGAGGTGCGCGTAGCGGACGGACGGATCGCCGACGCGCGCTTCCGGGCGTGGGGCTGCCCGCACGTCATCGCCGCCTGCGACCTGGCGCTGGAGCGCCTGCTGGGCCAGCCGCTGGCGGCCGCCGCGGACCTGGACGTGCGCGCGCTGGCCGACGAGCTGGGGGCCCCGGCCGGCAAGCTCGGCCGCCTGCTGATCGTGCAGGACGCGCTGCGGGCGCTGGCTGCAGGGCGGGCCCGGGACACGTAGAATAGGATGATCGTCCCACCGTTGGCAGATCCATCATCCCGCATGGCCGTCACGCTCACCAAGTCCGCCGCCGACCGCGTCCTCACGTTCATCAGCGAGCGGGGCCGCGGCGTGGGCCTCAGGCTCGGCATCCGCAAGACCGGCTGCTCGGGTTACGCGTACGTCGTCAACTACGCCGACGAGATCGGGCCGCAGGACCGCGTCTTCGAGTCGCAGGGCGTGCAGGTCGTGGTCGATGCGGACAGCCTGTCGCTGGTGGACGGCACCGAGGTCGATTTCGTGCGCCACGGGTTCAGCGAGGCATTCCGCTTCCGCAACCCCAACGTGCGCGGCGAGTGCGGCTGCGGCGAGAGCTTCAGCGTCTGATTTTCCCTTGAGGGGCAGGGACTTCCACGCGTTTTCATTTGCCGCGGGGTGGCCTGCGCCGCTACACTATCGTGTTTGAAGCAGCCAACCGGCAGGCGCCCGGGTCGCACGGGCCGGCGCCGGTTGCACGTCTCTTTCCAGTCACTTCCACAGAGGATTCCATGGGCGTAGAACGTACCCTGTCCATCGTCAAGCCGGACGGCGTGTCCGGCAACCTGATCGGCGACGTCTACCGTCGCTTCGAGCAGGGCGGCCTGAAGATCGTCGCGGCGCGCATGCTGCACCTCACACGGGCCCAGGCGGAGGGCTTCTATGCGGTGCACCGCGAGCGGCCGTTCTACGCGGACCTGTGCACGTACATGACGTCCGGGCCGGTCATGGTGCAGGTGCTGGAGGGCGCCGACGCCGTGGCCCGCAACCGCGAGGTGATGGGCGCCACGGACCCGAAGAAGGCGGCGCCCGGCACGATCCGCGCCGACCTCGCCCGGAGCATCGAGGAAAACGTCGTGCACGGCTCCGACAGCGCGGAGAACGCGGCCCGCGAGATCGCGTTCTTCTTCAGCGAAGTCGACCTCTGCCCGCGCACCCGCTGAGCGCCACACTGCCATGACACTGCCGCACGCGACCAAGGTGAACCTGCTGGGGCTTTCGCGGCCCGAGCTGGAGGCCTATGTCGCGTCGCTCGGCGCGCGGCCCTTCCGGGCGCGCCAGCTCATGAAGTGGATCTACCGGCGCGGCGAGAGCGACTTCGAACGGATGACCGACCTGTCGCGCGGGTTCCGCGAGGCGCTGGCCGCGGTCGCCGAGGTGGCGCCGCCCGCGATCGTGAAGGCCCAGGCATCGGCCGATGGCACGCGCAAGTGGCTGCTGCAGGCGCCCGGGGCCAGCGGCGCCGGGCAGGCCATCGAGACGGTCTTCATCCCCGAGCCGGGCCGCGGCACGCTGTGCATCTCCAGCCAGGTCGGCTGCGCGCTGGACTGCAGCTTCTGCTCGACCGCCCAGCAGGGCTTCAACCGCAACCTGACGGCCGCCGAGATCGTCGGCCAGGTCTGGCTGGCGAACCGCGAGCTGGGCGCCGAGCCGGGCGGCAACCGCGTGATCACCAACGTCGTGTTCATGGGCATGGGCGAGCCGCTGGCCAACTACCGCAGCGTGCTGCCGGCCATGCACGTGATGCTCGACGACCTGGGCTACGACCTGTCGCGCCGCCGGGTCACCCTGTCGACCTCCGGGCTCGTGCCGCAGATCTACCGGCTGGCCGAGGAGTGCAACGTGGCGCTGGCGGTGTCGCTGCATGCGCCCAACGACGCCTTGCGCGACCAGCTCGTGCCGATCAACCGCAAGCACCCGATCGCCTCGCTGCTGGCGGCCTGCTGGCATTACCTCGAGCGGCAGAACGGGCGCAGCATCACCTTCGAGTACGTCATGCTGGATGGCGTCAACGACCGGCCGCAGCATGCGCGGGAACTTGCGGCGTTGCTGGCGGGTCAGGACTGCAAGGTGAACCTCATTCCCTTCAACAGCTTCGCGGGCACCCGCTACCGGCGCTCGCCCGAGCCGGTCATCGCCCGCTTCAGGGACCTGCTGATGAAGCAGGGGGTGATCGCGACCATCCGCAGGACGCGCGGTGACGACATCGACGCGGCCTGCGGTCAACTCAAGGGCCGCGTGCTCGACCGGACCATGGTGCGTCTGGGCAGCAAGCTCGTCGGCGTCAGGGTGCAGGCATGAAGAAGACCGTCGTTCTGCTGGCGATATGGGCGGCCTGCGCGGCCGCACCGGCCATGGCGCAGCAACCGGCCCAGTCCGACCCGCTGCACGATGCGGCGCGCATCAACGTGAGGCTCGGCCTGGAGTACATGCGGCAGGGCCAGCTGGCGATTGCCCGCGACAAGATCGAGCGGGCGCTGCAGCAGAATTCGCGCGACGTCGGCGTGCAGATCGGCGCCGGCATGCTGTACGAGCAGATGCAGGAGCCGAAGCGGGCCGAGCGGCACTACCGCCAGGCGCTGCGGCTCGAGTCCGACAACCCCGAGGCGCAGAACTCGTTCGGAGCGTTTCTGTGCCGCAACGGCGAGCCGCGGCGCGGCGAGGAGATGTTCCTGGCGGCCGCCCGCAATCCGCTGTACCGCACGCCGGAGGTCGCCTACACGAATGCCGGCGTCTGCGCACGCCGTGCCGGCCGCCTCGAGGAGTCCGAGCAGTACCTGCGGCTCGCGCTGGCGCAGCGCACGACGTACACCGAGGCGCTGCTGCAGCTGGCCGGCGTGTCGTTCGAGCGCGGCAACCTGCTGCAGGCGCGCGCCTTCCTGCAGCGCTACCTGTCGACGGTCCCGGCGGCGGCGGCGGAGGTGTTCCTGCTCGGCTACCAGGTCGAGACCGCGCTGGCGGATGCCGCGGCGGCGGACGAGTATGCGCTGCGCCTGCGCAGCAAGTTCCCGGACTCGCCGGAAGCGCGCATCCTGGCGGAGATCGGGCGTCAGGGGTCCGAGTGAGCGCGACGCCCGAGGAGCCGGCCCCGCCCGGAGGGGCGCTGCGGGCAGCCCGCGAGGCGCGCGGCTTCTCGCTGCTCAAGATCGCCGAGGAACTGCGGCTGACCCCGGAACGGGTGACGGACATGGAGGAAGGCCGCTACGACGGCCTCGGCCCGGCCGTGTTCGTGCGCGGGCACCTGCGGCGCTACGCGGCGCTGCTGGGACTGCCGGCGCAGCAGTTCCTCGAAGGCTACGAGGCGACGCATCATGAAGAGGCGGTGCCCGAGGCGCCGCCGCCGGCGAGCCTGAACGCGCCCGTCGTCGAATCCAGGAACCCGCTGGCCGCGGCCGTGCCCGTGCTGCTGCCCGCCGCACTGGCGGCCATCATTGCCGGCGCGTGGTGGCTGCAGGGTCGCGAATCGCCGCCGGCGGCGGCGCCCGTCGCGGCGGTGACCGAGGCGGCCGTGCAGCCGGCCGCGCCGCCGCCGCCGGAAGCGCCGGTCCGGGCCGACGCGGGGCGCCTGACTGTCGACTTCACTGATCTCTGCTGGATCGAGGTGTACGACGCCACCGGCCAGCGGCTGGCCTACGAACTGGCCGAAGGCGGCGCGTCGCTGGCCTTCCCGGGTCCCGCACCGTGGCGGGTCGTGCTGGGCAACGTGGGGGCGGCGCGCGTGACGCTGGATGGCCGCGACGTGACGCTGCCCGGCAGGGTGGTCGTGCAGAATACGGCCACCATCTACGTGGACGAGGCGGGCACGGTCGCGCGTGTCCCGGCCACGCCGCAGGACGAGACCTGAGCATGGACAAGGCCCTGCAACCCGTGCGCGGCATGAACGACGTGTTCGGCGCGGACGTGCCCTACTGGCAGTTCCTCGAGGCAACGGCCCGCGAGGTCTTTGCCGCCTACGGCTACCAGGAGATCCGGGTCCCGCTGCTCGAGCACACGGCGTTGTTCGAGCGCTCGATCGGCGAGTTCACCGACATCGTCGAGAAGGAGATGTACAGCTTCCAGGACCGGTCCGGCGACAGCCTGACCCTGCGGCCGGAAGCCACGGCGGGCCTGGTGCGGGCGGCGATCTCCAACGGCCTGCTGCACAACCAGAAGCACCGCCTGTGGACGGCCGGGCCGATGTTCCGGCACGAGCGGCCGCAGAAGGGCCGCTATCGCCAGTTCCACCAGCTGGATTGCGAGGCGCTGGGCTACGAGGGACCGGACGTCGACGCGGAGGTCATCCTGCTGTCCGCACGCCTGTGGCAACGGCTCGGCCTCACGGGGCTCACGCTGCAGGTCAACTCGCTGGGCACCCCGGAATCGAGGCGCGGCTACCGGGACCTGCTGGTGGCGTATTTCGAGTCCCACCGCGAGCGGCTCGACGACGACAGCCGACGCCGGCTGGGCGGCAACCCGTTGCGCATCCTCGACTCGAAGAACCCGGACCTGCAGCCGGTCATCGACGGCGCGCCGCTGGTCATGGACCACCTGGACGAGGCCTCCCGCGAGCACTTCGCGGGGCTGTGCGCGCATCTGGACGCCTGCGGCGTGTCTTATGCCGTCAACCCGCGGCTGGTGCGCGGCCTCGACTACTACACGCGGACGGTCTTCGAGTGGACCTCCGACGCGCTCGGCGCGCAGGATGCCGTCTGCTCGGGCGGCCGCTATGATGGGCTGGTGGCGCAGCTGGGCGGGGAGCCGACCCCCGCCATCGGCTGGGCGCTCGGCGTCGAGCGCGTGGCCACGCTCATGCGCGAGGCGGGCGTCGCGGTGCCGGGGACCGCGCCCGATGTGTACGTGGTGCTGGCCGGCGAGCGCGCCGGACAGGCGGGGCTGGCGCTGGTGGAAGGCTGGCGCGACGCCCTGCCGGGCCTGCGCATTGCGGTCAACGCCGGCGGCGGCAGCTTCAAGTCGCAGCTCAGGCGGGCCGATCGCAGCGGCGCCGCGCTGGCGGTCATCATCGGCGATGACGAGGTGGCGCGCGGCGTCGCGGCACTCAAGCCGCTGCGGACGGATGCGCCGCAGCAGCACTGCGGATGGCCGGACGTGGCGGGACGGATCAGCGCGCTGCTGCCGGGCGGCACGGCGCACAACGAGGGCAAGTGATGGTTGACGAGTATCTGGACGAACGCGAGCAGGCCGAGCAACTCCGGCAGTGGTTCAAGGAGAACTGGCTGTGGCTGGTGACCGGCGTGGCGCTCGGTCTCGGCGGCCTGTACGGCTGGCAGGGCTGGAATGCCTACCTGGACGGACGGTCGCAGCAGGCGGGGCAGCGCTTCGGCGCCATGCTGCAGGCGCTCGACGACAACGATCGCGCGACCGGCGAGCAGATCGCCGCGGAGATCGCCTCGAAGTACGGGTCCACGCCCTACGCGGACCAGACCGCGCTGGTGCTGGCGCGCCTGGACGCGGAGAGTGGCGAACTCGACAAGGCCGCGACGCGGCTGCGCGAGGTGATGGACGACACGGACGACCCGGAACTGGCGCTGGTCGCGCGCGTTCGGCTCGCGCGCGTGCAACGGGCGCAGGGCCAGCACGACGCGGCGCTGGCGACGCTCGACGCGGCGCGCGCGCCGGCCGTCGACGCGCGGCTCAGCGAGCTGCGCGGCGACATCCTCTATGACAAGGGCGAACGCGCCGCGGCACTGGCCGCCTATCGCCAGGCGCTGGCACAGCGGCCGGCCGGCGGTGCGGGAGGCCTGGTGGACGCCGAGCTGCTGCAACTGAAGCTCGACGAGCTCGAGGCGACGGAAGCCGCCGGGGAAACGTCGTGAAGCGCGCCATCGCGCTGCTCGTCGCGTTGGCGCTGGCGGCCGGCTGCAGCGGCAAGCAGAAGAAGGTCGACCCGCCGGCCAAGCTGGTGGACTTTGCGCCGCGGCTGGTGGTCGAGCGTGCCTGGAGCGCGTCCGCGGGCGGCGGCGACGACACGCTGCGCCTGGCGCTGGCACCGGCCGTCGCGGGCGACACGGTCTATGCGGCGGGCCAGAAGGGCGAAGTCATGGCGCTGGCCGCCGACAACGGCCGCGTGCAGTGGCGGGCGCAGCTCAAGGTGCCGCTGGGTGCGGGCCCGGGCGTGGGCGCCGGACTGGTCGTGGTCGGCTCGCTGGAGGGCGAGGCCATCGCCCTCGACGCTGCGACCGGCGCACAGCGCTGGCGCACGCACCTCGGCGGCGAGATCCTGTCCCGCGCCGCCGTGGGCGAGGCGGCTGTCCTGGTGCGCACCGTCGACGGCCGGCTGCAGGCGCTCAACCCGGGCGACGGCCGCGTCGTCTGGAGCTATGAGCAGCCGGTGCCGAGGCTGTCGCTGCGCGGCTCCGCCGTGCCGGTGATATCCGGTGACATGGCCCTGTGCGCATTCGACAACGGCAAGGTGGCGGCGCTGGGCGTCGACGGGGGCGACCTGCTGTGGAGCGCGGCGGTGGCTGCGCCGCGCGGGCGCACCGAGCTCGAGCGGCTGGTGGACATCGACTCCGCCGTGATCGTGTCGGGCGACGATGTCTACGTGGCGGGTTTCCAGGGTCGCGTCGCCATGCTGGCCCGGTCTTCGGGGCAGGCGTGGTGGAGCCACGAGCTGTCGAGTCACCGCGGCCTCGCGACGGACGGCGAGCTGCTGTTCGTCACCCTGTCCGACAGCACGGTCGTCGCGCTGAGTCGCCGCGACGGCAGCGAGGCCTGGCGGCAGGACGCCATGCTGCGCCGCCGGCTCACCGGCGCCGCGGTGGACGGCGACGCGATCGTCGTGGCCGATTTCGAGGGCCGGCTGCACTGGCTCGACCGGGGCAGCGGCGAGTTGCTGGCGCGCGCCAACGCGGGCGGCGACCGCATCAGCAACGCGCCGGTGGCGGCCGGCGGCCTGGTGCTGGTGCAGACCGACGCCGGCACCGTTCACGCGTTCCGCACGCGCGTCCGTCCCGCCCGCTAGCGGCGGGCAGGGCTGCGCAACCCGCCATGCTGCCGGTGATCGCACTCGTCGGCCGGCCGAACGTCGGCAAGTCGACGCTGTTCAACGTGCTCACCGGCACCCGCGACGCCCTCGTGGCCGACGTGCCGGGCGTCACCCGTGACCGGCAATACGGCTTCGGCAGCGCGGCCGGGCATCGCTTCATCGCCGTCGACACCGGCGGCCTGGTCGAGGCGCCCAGCGGCATCGAGGGCCCGATGGCCCGCCAGACGCAACGCGCCATCGAGGAGGCGGGGCACGTCGTGCTGCTGGTCGATGGTCGCGAGGGACTGACGCCGACCGACCGCTTCGTGGCCGAGGTCGTGCGGCGCAGCGGCAAGCCGGCGGTGGTGGCCGTCAACAAGTCCGAGGGGCGCGACGACGCGGTGGCGACGGCGGAGTTCCACGAACTGGGGTTCGGCATGCCGCGGGCGGTGTCGGCCGCGCATTCACAGGGTGTCGAGGAACTGCTGGAGGCGGTGCTGCAGGGGGTCGTGCCGGCGCCGCCCGAGGACGCCGCACCCGGCACCGCGGAGGCCATCCGCGTCTGCGTCATCGGCCGGCCGAACGTCGGCAAGTCGACGCTGATCAACCGGCTGATCGGCGAGGAGCGGCTGATCGCCTACGACGAGCCCGGCACCACGCGCGATACGATCTTCGTGCCCTTCGAGCGCGACGGGCGCGGCTTCGTGATGATCGACACGGCCGGCGTGCGGCGCCGGTCGCGGGTGGCCGAGGGGGTCGAGCGGTTCAGCGTGATCAAGACGCTGCAGGCCGTCGACGGCGCGCACGTGGTGATCGGCGTGGTCGACGCGCAGGACAGCGTGGCGGACCAGGACGCGACGCTGCTGGGCATCGTGGCCGACCGCGGCCGCGCGCTGGTCATTGCCGTCAACAAGTGGGACCACGTCCCCGCCGCGCAGCGCGACGAGATCCGCGCCCAGGCGGACCAGCGCCTGCGGTTCCTGGACTATGCGCCCGTGCACTTCGTCTCCGCGCTGCACGGCAGCGGCGTCGGCGAGATGATGCTCTCGGTGCAGGGGGCCTACGATGCCGCGATGCGCAACCTGCCGACGCCGGAACTGACGCGGGTGCTGGAGGCGGCCATGCAGCAGCATGCGCCGCCGCTGGTGCGCGGCCGCCGCATCAAGCTGCGCTACGCGCACCAGGGCGGACGCAACCCGCCGGTCGTCGTCATCCACGGGACCCAGGCGCAGCGCACGCCCGAGGACTACCGTCGCTACCTGTCGCACTGCTTCCGCAAGGCCTTCGACCTGCAGGGAACACCGGTACGGGTCGAATTCCGCGGCGAGGAGAACCCCTTCGCGGGCCGCCGCAACCCGCTCACGCCGCGCCAGCAGCGCAAGCGCCAGCGCGTGCAGCGTCCCCAGCGACGCTGACGCCCGCTCAGCCGGGGTTCCTGGTGACCCTGGCGCGCAGCCGCCCGCGCGCGAACCGCGCCTCGATGTCGGTGCCGGCGGGGGCGTCGGCGGCGTCCCGCAGCACGCGGCCGTCGGGCAGGCGCGTCACCACCGCGTAGCCACGCTCGAGCGTCGCGAGCGGACTCGTGGCCTGCAGGGCGCGGGCCGCGCTGGCCAGCGCGGCGCCGCAGGAATCGAGGCGCGCACTGGCCGCCGGCCCGAGCTGCGCAACCAGCACGGCCATGCGCCGTGCCAGCGACGCCAGGCGCGCGGCGGGCGACTCCCGCAAGAGCTCCGCACGCCGCGCAGCGAGGCCGTGCGAGGCCAGCAGCACCCGGCCGCGCAGGCTGGCAGACAGCCGGCCGCCCAGCTCATCCAGCCGCTGCGATCGCTGTTCCAGCAGCGCCGCCGGGTGCAGCTGCGCCAGGCGGCGGCGCCCCCAGTCGAGCGCCTGCCGCCATTCGTCGCGCCGCCGCGCCCAGCTCGCGGCGAGCCGCGTCGCCGTGCCGTCCAGCGTGCGCAGCCACTCGCCGGCGTCCGGCACGATGAGTTCCGCGGCGGCCGAGGGAGTGGGCGCCCTGACGTCGGCGACCAGGTCGGCGATCGTCACGTCCACCTCGTGGCCGATCGCCGAGACCACCGGCACGCCGCATTCGTAGATGGCCCGGGCCACGGCTTCCTCGTTGAAGGCCCACAGGTCCTCGAGCGAGCCGCCGCCGCGCGTCACGACCAGCACGTCCACCTCGTTGCGTGCCGAGGCCAGGCGAATCGCTGCGGCGATGCGGTCGGCGGCACCGTCGCCCTGCACGGGCACGGGATACAGGAGCACGCCGGCGGCCGGGAAGCGCCGGCCCAGGACCTGCAGCACGTCGCGCAGCGCGGCGCCGGTCGGCGAGGTGACGACGCCGATGGCGGCGGGCAGGCGCGGCAGCGGGCGCTTGCGGTCCGCGGCGAACAGGCCCGCGGCGCCGAGCCGGGCCTTGAGCTGCTCGAGGCGCCGGCGCAGCTCGCCCTCGCCGGCGTCCTCCAGATGGTCCACGACCAGCTGGAACTCGCCGCGTGCCTCGTACAGGCTCACGCGCGCGCGCACCAGCACCTGCATGCCGTCCCTGGGCAGGAGGCCGAGGCCGGCGTTGCGGTTCCTGAACATGGCGCAGCGCAGCTGCGCGGCGTCGTCCTTCAGCGAGAAGTACCAGTGGCCGGAGGCGGGACGGGCGAAATTCGAGACCTCGCCCTCCAGCCACAGCGTGCCGAAGCCGGCCTCGATGAGGCCGCGCGCCTCGCGATTGAGGCGCGATACCGTATACACGTCCCGGCGGGGCCCGCCGGCAGCGGCGCCGGACCGGGCGGGCAACTGCTCCATGCACGGATGATAAGCGACCGCGGCGGGCGGCGGCACGGGACGATTCCCGCCCGCGCGGCGCCCCGGCATCGTACAATGCGGCGCTTCATTACGGACCGCCCGGGGGCCGCACCCATGCGCATCGTCCAGGAAGCGCTGACATTCGACGACGTCCTGCTCGTGCCCGCCTATTCGGAGGTGTTGCCGCGCGACGTCGACCTGTCCACCCAGCTGACCCGCGGCATCCGCCTCAACCTGCCGCTGGTGTCCGCCGCCATGGACACCGTGACCGAAGCGCGCCTGGCCATCACGCTGGCCCAGGAAGGCGGCATCGGCATCATCCACAAGAACATGCCGGCGGCGGAGCAGGCGCGCGAGGTCGGCCGGGTCAAGAAGTACGAGAGCGGCGTGATCAAGGACCCGATCACCATCCGGCCCGACGCCACCGTCCGCGAGGTCATCGAGCTGACCCGCGCGCGCGGCATTTCCGGCCTGCCGGTCACGACGGCGGACCAGCGCGTCGTCGGCATCGTGACCCATCGCGACATCCGCTTCGAGCAGCAGCTCGACCAGGCCGTGTCGCAGGTCATGACCCCGCTCGAGCGACTGGTCACGGTCGGCGAGGACGCGACGCGCGAGGACGTGCTGCGGCTGCTGCACAGGCACCGCATCGAAAAGGTGCTGGTGGTCAACGGCGAGGGCCGGCTGCGCGGCATGATCACCGTGAAGGACATCCAGAAGGCCCGCGACTATCCGCGCGCCTGCAAGGACGAGCACGGGCGGCTGCGGGTCGGCGCGGCGGTCGGCACCGGCGCGGACACGATGGACCGGGTCGCGGCGCTGGTCGAGGCGGGCGTGGACGTCATCGTCGTGGACACCTCGCACGGCCACTCGCGCGGCGTGCTGATGACCGTCGAGCGCATCAAGGCGGAACGTGCCGGCCTCGAGGTCATCGGCGGCAACATCGTCACCGGCGACGCGGCGCGGGCGCTGGTCGAGGCCGGCGCCGACGGGGTCAAGGTGGGCATCGGTCCGGGCTCGATCTGCACGACGCGGGTCATCGCGGGCGTCGGCGTGCCGCAGGTCACGGCGATCGCCAACGTGGCCGAGGCGCTGGCCGGCAGCGGCGTGCCGTTGATCGCCGACGGCGGCATCCGCTACTCGGGCGACCTGGCCAAGGCGATCGCCGCCGGCGCGCAGTGCGTGATGATCGGCGGCCTGTTCGCCGGCACCGAGGAGTCGCCGGGCGAGGTCGAGCTCTACCAGGGCGGCTCCTACAAGTCCTACCGCGGCATGGGTTCGCTGGGCGCGATGGCGCAGCGGCACGGTTCCAGCGACCGCTATTTCCAGGACGCGGTCGAGGAGCTCGAGAAGCTGGTGCCCGAGGGCATCGAGGGGCGCGTGCCCTACAAGGGCAGCCTGGTGGCCATCCTGCACCAGCTGACCGGCGGCGTGCGCGCGGCGATGGGCTACACGGGCAGCGCCGACATCGAGCAGATGCGCACGCGCACCGGCTTCGTGCGCATCACCGCCGCGGGCGTGCGCGAGAGCCACGTGCACGACGTGAGCATCACCAAGGAAGCGCCCAATTACCGCATCGGCTGATGGGGGGAGCATGCAGGAACCGGGCGCCGACATCCATGCGCATCGCATCCTGATCCTCGATTTCGGGTCGCAATACACGCAACTGATCGCGCGCCGCGTGCGCGAGCTCGGCGTCTACTGCGAGATCCACCCCTGGGACATGGCGGATGCCGCGGTGCGGGCCTTCGGCGCGCGCGGCGTCATCCTGTCCGGCGGCCCGGAGTCCGTCACCGACCAAGCGCACCCCGTGGCACCGCAGGCGGTGTTCGCGCTGGGCGTGCCGGTGCTCGGCATCTGCTACGGCATGCAGACGATGGCGGTGCAGCTGGGCGGCAGCGTCGCCGCCTCGAGCCACCGCGAGTTCGGCTACGCGCAGGTCAGGCAGCTGGCGCCGTGCAGCCTGCTGGACGGCCTGGCCGGGCCGGGCGGGGAGTTCGACGTCTGGATGAGCCACGGCGACCGGGTCGAGCGGCTGCCTGCCGGGTTCGCGACGGTGGCCAGTTCGGGCAACGCCCCGTGTGCGGCCATGGCCGACGAGGCTCGCCGCTACTACGGGCTGCAGTTCCATCCCGAGGTCACGCACACGCGGCAGGGTGCGCAGATCCTCGAGCGCTTCGTTCGCGAGATCTGCGGCTGTGACGCCTTGTGGGATGCCGGGCACATCGTGGCCGACAGCGTGTCGCGGATTCGCGGCCAGGTCGGTGCCGGGCGGGTGTTGCTGGGCCTGTCCGGGGGCGTCGACTCGTCGGTCGTGGCGGCCCTGCTGCACCGCGCGATCGGCGCGCAGCTGGTGTGCGTGTTCGTGGACCACGGGCTGCTGCGCCTCGGCGAGGGCGACCAGGTGATGGAGACCTTCGCGCGCCACATGGGCGTCAGGGTCCTGCGCGTGGACGCCGAGCAGCGCTTCCTGGCGGCGCTCGCGGGCGAGCCGGATCCCGAGCGCAAGCGCAAGATCATCGGCCGGCTGTTCATCGAGATCTTCGAGGAGCAGGCGCGCCAGCTCGCTGGCATCGAATGGCTGGCGCAGGGCACGATCTATCCGGACGTCATCGAGTCGGCCGGCGCGGGCACCGGCAAGTCGCACGTCATCAAGTCGCACCACAACGTGGCCGGACTGCCCGAGCGGATGCACCTGAAGCTGCTCGAGCCCCTGCGCGAGCTGTTCAAGGACGAGGTGCGGCGCATCGGCCTGGAGCTGGGCCTGCCGCGCGAAATGGTGTTCCGCCACCCGTTCCCGGGTCCCGGGCTGGGCGTGCGCATCCTCGGCCCGGTGACGCGCGAGGCGGCCGACGTGCTGCGCCGCGCCGATGCGATCTTCATCGACGAGCTGCGCGCCCACGACCTCTACGACCGCGTCAGCCAGGCGTTCGCCGTGTTCCTGCCGGTCCGCTCGGTGGCCGTCATGGGCGACGGCCGCTGCTACGACTGGGTCATCGCGCTGCGCGCCGTGGAGACCGTCGACTTCATGACGGCGCACTGGGCGCGCCTGCCGTACGACTTCCTCGACCATGTCTCGCGGCGCATCGTCAACGAGGTGGCGGGCGTGTCGCGCGTCGTCTACGACGTGTCGGGCAAGCCGCCCGCGACCATCGAGTGGGAATGAGGCGCGGCCGCGCGTTCCCGGCCGGACCTCAGCGATAGGCGAACACCATCGCGTAGACGATCAGGCCGATCAGGGTCAATCCGATGGCCAGGGCGGTGAAGCCGAAGATGCGGAACGCACGCTCGACGGACGGATCGATCGGGCCGACCATGTGATCCTCCAGCTCGCCGCGCTCGACCAGCAGCGCATACTCGTCCGGCTTGTCGTGCTTCAGTTCCTCGATCGGCACGCGCCCGGTGAAGATCACGGGATCCATCGGGAACTTGTCGGGCCGGAAATGCGTGTTGAAGAAGTGAATGGTGAAGATGAAGCCGACCGCGAGCAGCGCCTCGTCGCTGTGGACGATCGTCGCGACGTTGATTGACCAGCCCGGCAGGACCCGGGTCAGCAGTTCGGGGAACCAGAGCGCGAATCCGGTCGAGCCGATCACCATCACGCCCCAGAAGACCGCGAAGTAGTCGAACTTCTCCCAATAGGTGTAGCGCCCGTAGCTCGGCCGCTGACCGATGCCGATGAACCACTTGATCGAGCCGACAAAGTCCTTCCAGTCGCGTGGCGTGAACAGGATCGAGGACGGGCCGGTGAGCATCTGCAACCAGGTCTGGCCGGACTCGATCTTCTTGCGCCGCACGTCCCACAGGTGCAGGCAGAAGACGGCGACCAGTGCGATCGCCCCGAGCCGGTGGACCACGCCCATCGTCTCGAAGCCGCCGAAGGCTCGCGAGAAGCCCTGCGCCCAGCCCGTGTAGGAGAACTTCAACGCCATGCCGGTGATCGCCAGCGCGAAGAAGGACACCATCATCAGCAGGTGCTGCATGCGCTGGAATGCGCTGAACCGGCTGAAGAGCCGTGTCTGGCCCTGCAGGCGGGAGGCCGCCTTGATGTGGCGCCACTGGTCGCGCGACAGGAACAGCCGGACCAGCCACGCCAGCGTGTGCAGGATCGAGAAGGCGAGCGTACCGATGAGCAGCGCCGTCATGAACCGGAACGTCCAGTAGAGCCACGGGTACTTGTCGCGATCGTGGTGCGTAGCGTGGGTCAGGTAGCCGGCGAAGCGCCGGTTCGACCCCGGATGGCACGCGGCGCAGGTTTCGACGACGTTGGCCCGCGACAGCGTCGATGCCGGTTCGTCCGGCGACAGGATGTTGTGCTTGCCGTGGCAATCGGAGCACTTGGCCGCGGCCTCGCCGCCCAGGTGCGATACCTTGCCGTGGAAGGTCTCGAAGAACGACTCCGACTCCTCCTTGTGGCAACCGCCGCACTGCGCCAGCATCCGGGTGCGCGCGCCCGCCAGGTCGAGGCGCGTGATGCTGTGCGACGTGTGGCAGTCCTCGCAGATCGGCAGCTGCTGGCCATTCTTGGGCTGGCCGGTCGCATGAATGCTCTTGGCGAACGTCTCCTTGATGCCGAAGTGGCACTTGCCGCAGGTGTCCGCGAGGTTGGCGCGGTTGACGGTCGAGCGCGGATCGTCGGGCGGCAGTTCGCCGTGCGACGAGTGACAGTTGACGCAGGTCGCGGTGACGACGAGGCCGGAAACGGTCAGGCCCTTGCCGTGGATGGAGTCGGCATAGCTGCCGACGATGTCGGGCGTCTTGCCGTGGATGCGGACCGCCGCTTTCTCGCCGACGCGATGGCAGCGTGCGCAGAGCTCCGGCACGTTGCTGGCAAAGGTCGGGGACAGCGGCTCGTTCTTCGACTTGGTGGCGTGGGACGAGTGGCAGTCGCCGCAACCCGGCGCGTCCGGATCCCCGGCGGCGGCGAGCGTGCCATGCGAGCTGATGTTGTATTGCTCGACCTGCTCGGCGTGACAGACCCCGCAATCAGGTTTGCTGGTGATCGCATCGCATGGACGTGCATGCGACGGCGCAACTTCGCTATGGCACTGGGCGCAGGCCGTCTGGGCATGGCTGGAAGCGGCGTAGGCGACCTGGTCGACATAGAGGGAGACCTGCTTGCCGCCGTCCTCCCTCGTGATGTCCGGCTTGGCGTGGCAGGTCAGGCAGTCCTGGTTGGCCATGCCGGCGGTGTAGAAGACGCGCCGCACCTTGTGCGGCTCGTGGCAGTCGACGCAGGCGGGAATCCTGTGCGGTTCGGTCTCCCACAGGTGACCCTCGATGACCTTGCGGTGGACTTCCTCGATCTTGGCGTGGCACTGGCTGCAGGTGCCGGCTACGTTCCCCAGGCTGATCGACGACTTCGGATCGGTGTGCGGCAGGATATTGTGTGCCGTATGACAGGAGGTGCACACGGCGGTGACCGTCAGGCCCTTCTTGAACAACCCCTCGCCATGAATCGAATCGGCGTAGTTCTCGAGGATCCGTTCCTGGTGGATCTCGCGCGTGAGCGAGACCGTCGCCCCCTCCCGGTGGCAGCTGCCGCAGAGCAGCGGGACGTTGGTCGCCGCGACCGGAGACTTCGCATCCTTGCGGGGCAGGATGCCGTGACCGCCGTGACACGTGATGCAGGTGGGGGCGAGCTTGTCGCCGCGCACCTCGGCGCGGCCATGGAGGCTCGCGTGCTGCTCCGTCGCGATGGTGGCGTGACAGGTGCTGCAGGCGGCGAGGGCGGTCGAGGCCCTGGCCATCTCGTGGGGCTGCTGGTGGCAATCGATGCAGGTCGCGACCGGGCGTCCACCCTGGACCGCCGCGTGCACGCCGCGGGCTGCGGATCTCGCCGCGGTCTTGTGGCACTGGGCACAGGTCGCCTGCAGCTGCGCGAGGCTCGCGGGGGAGGCCGCATCCTGCGCCAGCCGGATCGCGTGCCCGGAGCCGTGGCAGTCGCCGCAGTTCGGGGCTGCCTTGCCGGCGGGGCTGTGGACACTTGTCGCCAGCTTCCGGCTGATCCTCCTGTGGCAGTCGCTGCAGACTTCGTAAGGATTGGCGGGCAGCGCCGCTGAATGCGGGACGGCATCGAAGCCGGCATGGCAGTCGACGCACTCGTTCTCGGCATGCGGCGTCGCACCCAGATCGACCTTGGCGTGGCACTCCGTGCAGGGCTTGTCCTGCGCGACAGCGACGCCGGCAAGACTGAGAGCCAGCGCCATGAACGTCGCTGACACAAAGCTACACAGTCCCGTGCCCGGGCGGATGCTGGACGGAAACACCATCTGCGCACGTTACTTGAGGCTCTTATGGCTGTCACTACGCGTTTGCTACGTGTTCGCTACGCGAAACCGACGTAGGTATTTCCCGTAGTTGCCCCGCCCGGAGATGGTGCGACGCGGTCAATTCGTGCAGGAAATTGCGGACTCAGCGCCGGCGGCGCTCAGCTGCCGGAGTAGACATCGCCGCAGGCCGCTGCGGCGGCCACGACAGGCTGCCACGCAGTTCGGCGAATGTGGTGGCCTCCGCGAAAGTGGGCATCCCATCGGCCGCTACATAGAATGGCGTCGTGCGGGCCGCGCGACCCAGCGCGATGGTCTGGCAGTCTTCTTGACGGCGGGTTCTCGTTCGCGCCGACTGAGGCGCCGTGACAACAGCTACGTGGGCGGTATGGAGATGATCGAGTGGGAATGAGCGGGACGCCGCCGGCCGCCACGAGCGACACGGACTTCATGCGCCGGGCGCTCGAGCTCGCCGGCCGGGCGGCGGCGCAGGGTGAGGTGCCGGTCGGCGCGCTGGTCACGCGCGGCGATACGGTGCTGGGCGAGGGCTGGAACCAGCCCATCACGCTCAGGGATCCCACGGCGCACGCGGAGATGCTGGCGCTGCGGGCCGCCGCCGCCACGCTGGGCGACTACCGGCTGGGGGGCACGACGCTGTACGTGACGCTCGAGCCCTGCCCGATGTGCGCGGCCGCGCTGGTGCACGCGCGCGTGGCGAGGCTCGTGTTCGGCGCCTGGGACCCGCGCCAGGGCGCCGCG
Organism: uncultured Gammaproteobacteria bacterium; assembly: GCA_963695155.1. GTDB lineage: Bacteria > Pseudomonadota > Gammaproteobacteria > Steroidobacterales > Steroidobacteraceae > SG8-30. The sequence continues at coordinate 170,270 of CAVOGD010000007.1, read as the reverse complement.
GGCAGCGCCTTCAACCTGCTCACCGCCAGGGAGCTCAACCACCGCGTGGACTGTTTCGGCGGGGTGCTCGCCGACCCGTGCGGCGAACTGCTCAAGGGTTTCTTCGCCGCGCGCCGCTGAGCCCGCCTAGCGGCCGGCCGCCGCCGCCCCGGGCAGGGGACGCTCGGCCGCCATGCGCAGGGGGCCGCCCGGCTCGCCGGTCATCCATACCAGCACCTCGACATAGCCGCGCACGTTGTCGACGAAGCGGACCGGTTCCCAGCCGCGCGCGTAGCCACGTCGCGTCTGCGTGTACCAGCGCTCCTGCGCCAGCTTCGGCAGGTGCTGGCGCACGTCGGCCCAGGCGTCGGGGTTGCCGCCGAGGCGCTGGGTGAGAATCCGCGCATCCTCGAGGTGGCCGAAGCCTACGTTGTAGCCGGCGAGGGCGAGCCACGTACGGTCCGGCTCGCGGATGCGCGCGGGGATCTTGTCGCGCACTTCCGTCAGGTAGTGTGCCCCGCCCAGGATGCTGGCGCGCGCATCCAGCCGGTCCACGACGCCGACCCGTGCCGCCGTGTCCTCGGTCAGCATCATGATGCCGCGCACGCCGGTAAACGACGTGGCCGCGGCGTCCCACTTGGACTCCTGGTAGCCGACGGCGGCCAGCAGGCGCCAGTCGAAGCCGGTCTGGCCCGCCGCTTCCTCGAAGTGCGGGCGCAAGGCCGGCAACCGCTCGCGCACGCTGCGCACGAAGTTCAGCGAGTGGACGTAGTCGAAGCGTTCGGCGGCGGAGTAGTGGCGGGCGAGGATGGCCGCCAGCGTGCCGTCGTCTTCCAGTTCCCGGAAATAGCGCCGCACCAGAGGCGCCAGGGAATCGTCGCGATACTGCAGCGCCCAGGCGATGTTCTCGGACTCGGCGAGGTCGAATGCCACGCGCAGTTCTGGATGGAAGTGCCGCCCCAGGGAGAATTCGGTCGAGTCCGCGACGGTGAAGTCGATTTCGCCGGCGGAAACGCGGGCGAAGAGGTCGAAATGGTCCACGCCGGGAACCTCGCTGAACCGCAGCCCCGGGAGTGCGATTGCGGCCGAGCGCAGCGCCGCCGCATGGGTGGAACCCGCGATGACCTCGATGGTCCTGCCTGGCAGTTCCGCCAGCGAGGCCGGGGCGGGCGTCTGCAGGTGCCGGATGACGTGCTGCCGGACCCGCTGGTACACGGGGCCGAAGACGACCCGCAGGCGCCGCGGCTCGGAGGTGATGATGCCGGCCGCAGCCAGGTGCGAGCGGTTGCGGGCGACCTCTTCGAGCGCCGCCGTGCCCGATGCGGCCACCGTGAACACGGCCTCCACGCCCAGCCAGCGTGCGAAGCCGGTGGCCAGTTCGTACTCCGGTCCCTCGGGCCCGCCGACTCCCAGGTAATAAGCGGTGGGGCTGTTACGCGTCGCGACCCGCAGCACACCGGCGGCGCGAATCTGCTCCAGCACGCTGGGGGCCTCGGAACAGGTGCCGAGCATGAGCGACAGCGCCACGATTCCGGCCGCCCGGAACGGGATGCGCGCCCCGCCTGACCAGGGCCCGGGCCGGGCCAGCAGCGTCTCCATTCGTGTAGAATAACCCGCTCGACCGCAGCCTGGTTCGCTTGCGGTTCCGATTGCCCCGGAGAGGTACCGAAGCGGTCATAACGGCACCGACTCGAAATCGGTTGGGGGCATTACGCCCCACGTGGGTTCGACGAGCGCCTGCGGAGCAGGTGCGAAGGACCGCGGCGCATGGCGCCGCGGGTCCCGAGCGGTAGCGAGGGACGAGGGCTCGTAGGGCCCGAGCCATCCCACCCGGCGTGGGGTGATGGCCAGGTTACTGGGCAGGTCAGGTTTGCTGGGAGAGGTACCGAAGCGGTCATAACGGCGCGCACTCGAAATGCGATGGGGGCATTACCGCCCCACGTGGGTTCGAATCCCACCCTCTCCGCCATTGCATAGACCGAGGGCCCCGTTTGGGGCCCTCGGTCTATGCGCGGGGAGGGCGTGTGGACGAACCTGCGCCTCAATCCGGCTCGCTGGGCTTCAATGTAACGTGCAGGCCCACCTCGGCCAGGGTCTGGAAGGCGCGCGTGAACTCCTCGACAAAGACCGCCGGCAGGCCCGAGTCGTCGCTGGCCGCCACCGCCCGGTACATCTCGCGATAGTGCGACCAGTTGCGGGCCTGCTCCTCGACGCCGGAAGGGCCGCGGGTCGTGCCGCCGAACTGCCGTTCCAGCTCGTCCGGATCGAGCCGCTCCAGCATGGCCGACAGCGCCTCGCGCAGCGCCAGCACCACGGACTGCTGGTGGTGGCGGGTGTGCGCGAACTGGTGGCGGACTTCATCCACCGCGCGGTTCGCGCCGGGACCCGTGCCGGTCAGCAACTGGATCAGCGCCTCTTCGGTGACCGTGGTCTGCAGCAACGGGCCGGGCGCGTCGCGCTGGCGTTTCGGCTCGTTGAGGCCGACCTCGCGCCGGAATTCCGACCGCGACCGCGACAGTTCGCTGAGGCCGAGCACCATCTCGCGAATCGCCTGCCCGGCTTCCTGCAGCACCTCGGTGCGCCTGGCCGCCGGCAGGGCGTACGGATCAATGCCGGCGCCCCTGCAGAAGGTGACCAGTCCCGGCCATAGCTCGGTCGGACTGGGCTCCGCGGCCGGGCCATCGCGCGGTGCCGGCCGACGCTCCGGCAGGCGCTGGCCGAAGGCGTCGGCACGCGCCGCGCGGCCGCCGGTGGCCTCGACCGACAGCAGCGACTTCACTTCCGCGGACGGGTCCGCGGTGGCGTCGACCAGGTCGAAATCAACGCCCGCGGGCGGCTCCGCGTCCGGCACGATTTCCGCGACCACCTCGATCGAGCCCATGCGGATCCGGTCGCCATCCGCGATACGGTGGCTGCCGTCCGGTCCGATCGGGCGGCTGCTGCCGTTGACGAAAGTGCCGTTGGTGCTGACGTCGCGCAGCCACCAGTCGCCGTCGCGCAGCTCGATTTCCGCGTGATACGCCGAGATGTAGCGTTGCGGGTCCGTCAGGACCCAGTCGTTGCCGCGGGCCCGCCCGATGCGGCCGCCCTCGTCGGTCAGCGTCCAGCGACCGAAGTCGCCGGCCGCCTCCGCCGCCTGTCCCATGATGCTGAGCCGAAGCGCCATCTCCCCGCCTTTGCGCCATCACGCGCCGATTCCGGCAAGAAGGACCGCCGCGCGTGCCGCACGCCGCGGAGGCCGCTGGCAGCGGGCCGCCCGCCGGCCGGATCAGCCTATAATACGCCGTTACCCTAGCGTTACGGATTCCGCGAGAGAATGGCCGCAAGTCACATATTCAAGGTGCAGTTCGTCAATCAGGGCAAGGTCTACGAGATCTATGCCCGCAACGTGAGCCACGGCGGCCTGTTCGGCTTCATCGAGGTCGAGGAACTCGTGTTCGGCGAGCGCAGCACCGTGGTCGTGGATCCGGGCGAAGAGAAGATCAAGGCGGAATTCGAGGGGGTCAAGCGGACCTACCTGCCGCTGCACGCGGTGCTGCGCATCGACGAGGTGCGCAAGCAGGGCGTGAGCAAGATCAGCAACTTCGAGGGCGGCAACGTCGCGCAGTTCCCGGTGCCCGTGTTTCCGGCCGGGGCCGACCCGGGACCGAAGCGCTGACCCGCGGCCGTGACAGCGACTGCCGGGGCCAGCCGTTCCACGAGGACCGCACGGCGGGACGGTGCCTGAGGTGATGATCCTCGAGCTCGGCGGCGCTCGCGCGCTATCGCAGTTCCGCCTCGACAAGCTGGCGACGGCGCTGCACACCCGCGACAGGCGGGTGCGCGACGTGACGGCGGACTTCAGGCATTTCGTGCAGCTCGAGGGTCCGCTCGACGCCGCGCAGCGGCAGGTTCTCGAGCGCCTGCTGACCTACGGACCCGCCGGCCAGGGCGGCTGCGACGACGGGCCGCTGGTGCTGGTGGTACCGCGTCCGGGAACCGTCTCGCCGTGGTCATCCAAGGCAACCGACATCGCCCATGTGTGCGGCCTGGGGGCGGTGCGCCGCATCGAGCGGGGCATCGCCTACCGGCTCGCCGTGGACGGCAGCCTCGACGACGAGGCGCTGCTGGCGCTGGCCGGGCCACTCCATGACCGCATGACCGAGACCCCCCTGCTGGACAGCAGCGACGCCATGCGCCTGTTCGAGAGCCACGCGCCGGCGCCGGCCCGGCGCATCCCGCTCGCGACGGCGGGGCGTGCCGCGCTGGTGCGCGCCAACCTGGAGCTGGGCCTGGCGCTGTCCGGCGAGGAGATCGACTACCTGGTCGCCGCCTATGCGCAACTGGGCCGCGAGCCGACCGACGTCGAGGTCATGATGTTCGCGCAGGCCAACAGCGAGCACTGCCGCCACAAGATCTTCAATGCGCAGTGGATCGTGGACGGGGTTGCGCAGGACAAGACCCTGTTCGCCATGATCCGCAATACGCACGCCCACAGCCCGGCGGGCGTGCTGTCCGCCTACAAGGACAATGCGGCGGTCGTCGAGGGCCCGCGCGGTCGGCGGTTCTTCCCCGATCCCGCGAGCGGCGAGTACGGGTATGTCGAGGAACCGCTCGACATCCTGATCAAGGTCGAGACCCACAACCACCCGACGGCGATTTCGCCGTTCCCGGGCGCGGCCACCGGCTCCGGCGGCGAGATCCGCGACGAAGGCGCCACCGGCCGCGGCGGCAAGCCGAAGGCGGGGCTCGCCGGGTTTTCCGTGTCCAACCTGCGGATCCCGGGCCGGATCCGGCCTTGGGAGACAGACCATGGCCGCTCGGCGCGCAGCGCCTCGGCCTTGCAGATCATGCTGGAAGGGCCGCTCGGCGCCGCGGCCTTCAACAACGAGTTCGGCCGGCCCAACGTGCTGGGCTACTTCCGCAGCTTCGAGCAGGTCGCGCCCGGCGACGGGCCGGGCATCGTGCGCGGTTACCACAAGCCGATCATGATCGCCGGCGGCCTCGGCACGCTGCGCCGCGGCCACGTCGAGAAGGCCGACGTGCCGGTGGGCGCGTGCCTGGTCGTGCTGGGCGGCCCGGCCATGCTGATCGGCCTCGGCGGCGGGGCGGCTTCGTCGCTGGGCAGCGGCGCCAGCGCGGCGGACCTCGATTTCGCCTCGGTGCAGCGCGGCAACCCGGAGATGCAGCGGCGTGCGCAGGAAGTGATCGACCGCTGCTGCGCGCTGGGCGAGCACAACCCGATCCTGCTGATCCACGACGTGGGGGCGGGCGGCCTGTCGAATGCCGTGCCGGAGGCCGTCGCCCACAGCGACCGCGGCGGGCACGTGGACCTGCGCGCCGTGCCGACCGACGAGGCGGGCATGTCGCCGCTGGAACTCTGGTGCAACGAGGCACAGGAACGCTACGTGCGTGGCGCTCGCCGAGGACCGGCTGCCGGCCTTCGACGCCCTGTGCCGCCGCGAGCGCTGCCCGTACGCGGTGATCGGCCGCATCACCGACGACGGGGTGCTGCGGGTCAGCGACCCGCTGCTCGGCGGCGAGCCGGTGCACATGCCGCTGGACGTGCTGCTGGGCAAGCCGCCACAGATGACCCGCGACGTGACGCGCCGCCGCCGCGCGGGCGACGGGTTCGATGCCGCCGAGGCCGACCCGCGCGAGGCGCTCGAGCGCCTGCTGACCCTGCCGACGGTCGCCGACAAGACCTTCCTCGTCACGATCGGGGACCGCACCGTCGGCGGCCTGGTGAGCCGCGACCAGATGGTCGGGCCGTGGCAGGTGCCCGTGGCGGATGTCGCGGTCACGCTGTCGGGATTCACGGGCCACACGGGCGAGGCCATGGCGATGGGCGAGCGCGCGCCGCTGGCGCTGCTGGACGCCGCGGCGTCGGGCCGCATGGCGATCGGCGAGGCCGTCACCAACATCGCGGCGGCCGACGTCAGGAGGCTCGGCGACGTGCGGCTGTCGGCCAACTGGATGGCCGCCTGCGGCGAGCCCGGCGAGGATGCGGCGCTGTTCGACACCGTGCGCGCCGTGGGGGAAGAACTGTGCCCGGCGCTCGGCATCGCGATCCCGGTCGGCAAGGACTCGCTGTCCATGCGCTCGGCCTGGCCGGAGGGCGGCGGCGAGCGGGCGGTCGTGGCGCCGGTATCGCTGATCGTCTCGGCCTTCGCGCCCGTCGCCGACGTGCGGCGCACGCTGACGCCGCAGCTCGTGGCCGACGCGGCGAGCTCGCTGCTGCTGGTGGACCTGGGCGGCGGCCGCGACCGCCTGGGCGGCTCCTGCCTGGCGCAGGTGTACGGACGGCTGGGCGGGGCGCCGCCGGACCTCGACGATCCCGCGCGGCTCAGGGGCTTCTTCGCGGCGATGCGCGGCCTGTGCGACGCGGGCATCCCGCTGGCCTACCACGACCGGTCCGATGGCGGCATCGCGATCACCGTGCTGGAGATGGCGTTCGCCGGCAACACGGGCGTGGAGCTGGACCTCGGCGCCGTGGCATCGGCGAACGCAGCGCTGTTCAGCGAGGAACTCGGTGCGCTGGTGCAGGTCCCGGACGCGCGGCTGCAGGAGGCGCTCGACGCATTCGCGGCGCAGGGACTCGCGGCCTGCGTGCGGCAGGTGGGCCGGCCTGCGCCGGGGCGCCGCGTGACGCTGCGGGCCGGCGGCCGCGTCTGCGTGGACGAGGGCCTGGATGCGCTGCGTGCGCTGTGGTCGGACACGACCTGGCAGATGCAACGCCTGCGCGACAATCCCGACTGCGCCGACGAGGAGCAGGCGGCGCGCCTGGACGGCGACGACCCGGGCCTGGGCTGGCACCTCACGTTCGATCCCGGCGAGGACGTGGCGGCGCCGATGATCGCCACGGGCGTGCGGCCGCGGGTCGCGGTGCTGCGCGAGCAGGGAGTCAACAGCCAGGTGGAAATGGCCGCTGCGCTGGTGCGCGGCGGATTCGCCGCCTTCGACCTGCACATGACCGACCTGCTGGACGGGCAGGCGCGCCTGGACCGCTTCGACGGCCTGATCGCCTGCGGCGGCTTCAGCTACGGCGACGTGCTGGGCGCGGGCGAGGGCTGGGCCAAGTCCATCCTCTTCAATCCCCGCGCGCGCGAGCTGTTCTCGGCCTGGTTCGCGCGTGCCGGGCACCTTCACGCTGGGCGTGTGCAACGGCTGCCAGATGCTGTCGGCGCTCAAGGAACTCATCCCCGGCGCGGCGGCCTGGCCGCGCTTCGTGCGCAACCACTCGGAGCAGTTCGAGGCGCGCCTGTCGATGGTCGAGATTGCCGGCTCGCCGTCGCTGTTCTTTGCCGGGATGACCGGGTCACGCCTGCCGATCGCGGTCTCGCACGGCGAGGGGCGGGCGGAGTTCGCGGGCGCCGCGGCGCTGGCGGAGGCGCAGCCGCTGGTGGCGCTGCGCTTCGTGGACAACCGCGGCGGCGTCGCCGGGCGCTACCCGGCCAACCCCAACGGATCGCCGGCCGGCATTGCCGGCCTGACCACCGCCGACGGCCGCGTCACGATCACGATGCCGCACCCGGAGCGGGTCTATCGCAGCGTGCAGAACTCCTGGCGGCCGGCGCAGGCCGGCGAGGACAGCGGCTGGATGCGCATGTTCCGCAACGCGCGGCGCTGGCTGGGTTGACCGGGAGGGGCGCGCGGCGGGCCGCGCGCGGCGCTCAGGACCGCGCCTTGTCCAGCGGCGTCACCTTGTGGTCCGCATCCTCGGCGAAGTAGCGGCGCACCATCATCGCCTGCTGCAGCCGGCCGCGCCGCACGTAGGCCTGGTACAGCAGGTCCTTCATGATCTCGAGCAGCACGCCCGCCTGGTAGGCGTCCAGCGACGGCAGGTTGGGCCGCGGCTCCGCATCGCTGCCGAACAGCACCTTGCGAACCGCGGTGAAGCATTCCTCGTCGATCTCCGCCATGCGCCGGATGCTGGCCAGCTCGTCGTACAGGCCGAGCTTGCCGGCCTCGCCCAGGTCCGCGAACACGGCCTGCGCCGCGCGGCGGCACATCGAGGCGAATGCGTTGTAGCAACCGGAGGAAAAGCAGGTGAGCGCTTCCTTGAAGAGCGTCTCGGCTTCCTCGGGCAGGTGCGTGAAGTTGAATTTCTCGCGCGGCCGCTCCAGCTCCACGAAACTGGGACTCAGTTCGATGCGGCTGCCGGCGTAGAGCTTGACGGGAAACTTGAGGAAGATCGGCCCGTTGCAGGCTTCGCACCGGTAGACGATGCCCACGTGGCTCGGCTTGTGCAGCTGCATCTGGTTGAAGTCGGGAACCGAGACCGGCGTGATGTGCGCGAGCACCTGGCAGTGCGGGCAGAGCAGCGCCAGGCCACGATCCTGATCGTGGTGCAGGCGGCCGCTCGAGTCGATGATCACTGCCACGCGCCCGGACCCGCTGTATCCCCGATCAGGCAGTCTAGCCTACCGTGCGGGCAGCGGATAGCGGGCCGCGCCGGGCGGTCCGCGCAGGGGGCTGGCTACGGTCAGCCGGCCGGGTTGAGGGCCTCGTGGATCGCCTGGGCGGCGCGCTTGCCGGCGCCCGCCGCCAGGATGACGGTGGCGGCGCCGGTGACCGCATCGCCGCCCGCGTACACCTTGGACTTGGAGGTCAGCCCGGTCCGCTCGTCGGCCACGATGCAGCCCCACTTGTTGGTGGTGAGCCCCTTCGTCGTGCTCGTCAGCAGCGGGTTCGGCGTCGTGCCGATGGACAGCACCACGGTGTCGACCGGGAACACGAACTCGGAGTCGGGCACCGGCACCGGACGCGCGCGGCCCGAGGCGTCGGGCTCGCCCAGCACCATCTTCTGGCACTTCAGGCCGCTGACCCAGCCCTCCTCGCTGCCCAGCACCTCGACCGGGTTCGTCAGCCAGTGGAACTCGACGCCTTCCTCCTGGGCATGGTGGTACTCCTCGATGCGGGCGGTCATCTCCTTCTCGCTGCGGCGGTACACGATGTAGCCCTTGCCGGCGCCCATGCGCAGCGCCGAGCGCACCGCGTCCATGGCCGTATTGCCGCCGCCGATCACCGCCACCGACTTGCCCACGAACATCGGCGTGTCGGAGTTGGCGTCGTAGGCGGCCATCAGGTTGATGCGGGTGAGGAATTCGTTGGCCGAGTAGACGCCGTTCAGGTCCTCGCCCGGGATGTTCAGGAACTGCGGCAGCCCGGCGCCGGTGCCGATGAACACCGCCGAGTAGCCGTGCTTGCGCTGCAGGTCTTCCATGCTGATCGTGCGGCCGATGACCACGTTGCAGACGATCTCGACGCCCAGCGACCTGAGCATGTCGATCTCCCAGTCGAGGATCGCCTTCGGCAGGCGGAACTCGGGAATCCCGTAGCGCAGCACTCCGCCCGGCGCGTGCAGCGCTTCGTAGACGGTGACCGGGTAGCCGCGCCGCGCGAGTTCGCCCGCGCACACCAGCCCCGCCGGCCCCGCACCGATCACCGCGATCTTCTCCTTGCGGGTCAGCTTCGCCTGCACGGTCGTCGGCTGGGTCCGTTCCCAGTCGGCCACGAAGCGCTCGAGGTGGCCGATCGCGACCGGGTTGTTGTGCGCGGCCATCAGGCAGCGGGTCTCGCACTGGACTTCCTGCGGGCAGACCCGCCCGCAGATGGCCGGCAGCGGGTTGGCGGCGCGCAGGATCTTCGCGGCGCCGGCCATGTCGCCCGCGGCGACCGAATGGATGAACTCCGGGATCGGGATCTGCACCGGGCAGCCGTCCACGCACACCGGGTCCTGGCAGCGCAGGCAGCGCTCGGCCTCGAACGCCGCGTGGGCCTGCGTGTAGCCCGCGTTGACTTCCATGAAGTCGTGGGCGCGCACTTCCGCATCGCGCACCGGCATCTGGGTCTTCTTAGAGCGCTTGACCGGCATTACATGGCTCCCTTCGAGCGCTCGCAGTCGAGCCGCTCGACCGCGCTGCGTTCCTGTTTCACATAAGCCTTGTTGCGGCGCATCGCGATGTCGAAATCCACCTCGTGCGCGTCGAAGCACGGCCCGTCCACGCAGGCGAACTTCGACTTGCCGCCCACGATGACCCGGCAGCCGCCGCACATTCCGGTGCCGTCCACCATCAGCGGGTCCATGGAGACCAGCGTCTTGACGCCCGGCGCGCGCGTGGTCTCCGCCACCGCGCGCATCATGGCCATGGGGCCGATGGCGACCACGTGGTCGGGCCGGCCGGGGCCGTCGCCCTCGATGAGCTGCGCGAGCCGCTGCGTGACGAAGCCCTTGAAGCCGGCCGAGCCGTCATCCGTGCAGATCTCGACGTTGTCGCAGACCGCCTTGAGGTCGTCGGCGAGGATCAGCAGCTCCTTGTTGCGCGCGCCGATCACCGCCGTCGTGCGGTCGCCGCGCGCCGCCAGCTCGCGCATCAGGCACAGCAGGGCAGCCGAGCCGAAGCCGCCGCCCACGCCGCACACGTGGCCGTGCTCGGGCAGCTCGATGGGGCTGCCCAGCGGGCCCACCACGTCCAGGATCTCGCCGCCGGCCTCGAGTTCACAGACCCGCCGGGTCGTGGCGCCGACCGCCTGGATGACCAGGGTCAGCGTGCCGGCCTCGCGGTCGAAGTCGGCGATCGTGATCGGGATGCGCTCGCCGCCCTCGCGCACGCGCAGCATCACGAACTGCCCCGGCCGGGCCGTGGCGGCGATCAGCGGTGCGTCGAGAAGGAAGTACTTGGTGACCGGGGTCAGCGGCCGGGTCTCGAGAATGCGCGCCATGCAGGTCTCCCGTCAAAGTTCCGGATGGTCGTGCATCGCCTTGATGCGCTTCCAGCGGCGGTCCACTTCGCGCTGCACGCCCTCGACGACTTCCTTGTTGCCGGGCTTGAGCAGGTGCCGCGTCTTGCCCATCGCGCCCAGCCAGTCCGCGACGGGGCGGCGCCGGCCGATCGCCTCCGGGTCGTAGGTCAGCGCCGTATGGCCATGCTCGACCTCGTACAGCGGGAAGAAGCAACTGTCGATCGCGACCTGCAGCACGTTCTCCGCGCCGTCGTCCGGCGTGCGCCAGTTGAGCGGGCAGTGCGACAGGATCTTGCCGTACACCATGCCCTCGCGCTTCGCGTACCACTGCGCCTTGGCCGCCTTGCGCATCAGGTCCTCGGGGTAGCCCTCGCTGGCCGTGAACACGTACGGCAGGTGGCAGGACGCGAAGATCTGCGCGGTGTCCTTGTGGTGATAGCGCTTGCCGGCGAAGCGCCGGCCCACTTCGCTGGTGGCGGTGCGATGCCCGATCGGCGTCGAGTAGGACAGCTGCGCGCCGGTGTTCATGTAGCCCTGGTTGTCGTACTCCAGGATCATCATCGGGTGGTTGCGGTGCGCGGTGCCCAGCGCCGGGCCCATGCCGATGTCCATGCCGCCGTCGCCGGAGACCATGACGAAGGTGATGTCCTTCGAGGCCGGCAACTCGCCGCGGCGGATGCGCTCGTGGTACATCTCGACCAGCCCTGACAGCGTCGCCGCGCCGTTCTGGAACAGGTTGTGGACGTAATTGACGCGGTGCGCGGTCGCCGGGTAGGCGGTCGTGACCACCATCGCGCAACCGGTGTGGAACAGCACGACGAGGTCGCCCTCCAGCACCTTGAAGACCTGGTTGAGCGTGGGGAACGCGCCGCAACCGGGGCAGGCCCCGTGGCCGGGGGCGATGCGGCTCGGCACGGCCGTCATCTTCCAGATCGGCTCGAGTTCGACCTGCAGCTTGCCGGTCTGCTCGTCGCGCCGCACCTTGGCCATGCCTTGCGACAGCTCGGCGGGGGGAATCGGCGGCAGGCCGGGCTTCGGCGCGCGGTTCGGGTCGCCCGCCGTGGCGCCGTGGAACGCGAACGGTACCGCCGTCTTGCCCGTGGCGGCCGCCTCGAGCGCATCGCCGAAGAACTTCTCGGCATCCGCCGCGATGAAGTCCTTGCCGCCCAGGCTGTAGATCCGCGACAGCACCAGCGTGTCGTTATCGCGATCGGACTGGAGGGCGGCGCGCACCTCGAGCGACAGATTGCCGCCGCCGGCGCCCGGCGAGTCGCCGCGGTCACCGACCGTGATCGCCTTGACGGGGCGCAGCGCCTGGCGGAACTCCTCGACCGGGAAGGGGCGCAACACGTTCGGCGAGAGCACGCCCACCTTGTGGCCGGCCTCGCGCATTGCGTCGGCGGTCCCCTTGGCCGTCTCGGCCGAGGAGTTGATCAATACGGTGGCGGCCTCCGCATCGTCCATGTGATAGGCGTCCAGGACCGGGTAGCTGCGGCCGCTCAGCGCCTCGAACTCCGCCAGCACCTCGGGGATGACGCGGCGGGCGGCTTCCATGGCCTGCGACAGCTGCACCTTGTTGTTGATCAGGTCCGGGTCGTTCATGTAGGGGCCGAAGGTCGTCGGGCGCTCGGTGTCGAGCGGGCTCGGGTATTCCGGCCGCGTGCCCACGAAGCCCCGCACCGCCTGCGCGTCGTCGAACACGCTGATCCGGCGCTTCTGGTGACTGGTCACGAAACCGTCGTAGGCGATCAGCACCGGCAGCCGCACGTCCGGGTGCTCGCCGATGCGGATGGCGGCGAAGTTCAGGTCGTACACCGCCTGCGGATCGCGCGCACACAGCACGATCCAGCCGGTGTTGAGCGCGTAGTACAGGTCCGAATGGTCGCCACGGATGTTGAGCGGGCCGGACACGGCGCGGGCCGCGACGTTCAGCACCATCGGCACGCGGGTGCCCGCCTGGACGGGCAGCTGTTCCAGCGCGAACAGCAGGCCCTGCGCGCTGGTCGCGTTGAGCACCCGGCCGCCGCCCAGCGCGGCGCCGTAGCAGATGCCCGCCGCGCCGTGCTCGCCGTCGCCGGCCACCATCACGATGTCGTGTTCGCCGGCGGCCTGCATCTTCGACAGGTTCTCCGCCACTTCGGTCGACGGCGTGATCGGGAAATACCCCATCAGGTGGTATCCGACGTCGCGCGCGGCCAGCGCGGCGGCTTCGTTGCCGCTCTTGAACTCGAGTTTCTGGCGGGCCAGGCCGGGCCTGGTCGCGGCGGCCAGCTTCTCGGCAGGAGCGGCGGGGGTCATCATGGCATCCACCTCAGGCAATCAGTTTCGGGAACAGCGGCACGCGCAGCTGGTCGGCCAGCCCCGGCGTCTCGGCTTCGCGGGTCAGGGCGCCGCTCGGGCACGACTCGACGCAGCGCAGGCAGCCCTTGCAGTAGCGGTAATCGACGCCGGTGAGTTCGCGCTCGAACTTGGCGCCGTCCTCGCCCGCGCGCCACACCAGGCACATGTCCGGGCAGACCAGGTCGCAGACGCCGCACTGGATGCACTTGTCGCGGTCGAGCACCGGCAGCCAGCCGTTGCGGGAGGCCGACAGGTCGTTCCAGATGGTGTTGCCGGGCCTCGGCAGTATGCCGCCGGCGGGCGCCGTCTCGTAGCCCCAGGCCGGCTCGGTCTGCGCCACCGGCAGGTCGCCGTGGGCCCGGCCCAGGCCCTTCAGGTACTCGAACTCGGTGCTGCCGCGCTTGAACGCCCGCTCGTTGGAGGCGACGGCCTCCGGGTGCTTGCCCGCGAACTCCTCGCCCAGCGCCTCGAGCACCCGGGCCGCGTCCAGGAACGGCAGTGCGGCGCACAGCGTGCCGAGCAGCACGGCGTTCGGTCGCGACGACTCCTGCATGGCGATGCCGAGTGCATCGACGCGGATGACCTGCACGGTGTCCGGCAGGACCGCCAGCTCCTCGGTCGCGCTGCCGGCCGGCGCGTTGTAGATGAAGACCGCATCGCGGCGGATGCCGGCGAAGGTGCCCGGGTTGTGCAGCAGCGCGCCGTGGAAGACGACCACGACGTCCGGGGCGTCCACCGGCGCGCTGGTGCGGATCGGACGGTCGCCGGGACCCAGGCGCACGAACGAGCGGACCAGCGAGCCCTTCTTTTCCGAGCCGTAGCTGGAGAAGTGGGCGCCGTTGAGGCCCATGCCGAGCACGCAGGCGCTCGCCAGGACCTGCCCGGCCCCGTGGGCGCCGAGACCGCCGATGGACTCGAACCTGATCTCGAACCAGCGGCCCGTGTCGGGCAGCGTCACGCCGGGGGAGGAACCCGTCGCCGCGGACGCGGGCGGCTCGCTGGCCTTGGATTTCGCGGTTGCCTTTGCGTTCATGGACTGATTCTAACCTGCTGGCGCAAGGCGCCGGTCCGGACTTGCCGAAGGGCGGAATTCTAGCGGCAAGCGCGCCGCGAATTGGCGGCAATTCGATAGGTATGAACCGTGGGTTGCGTGCGGCGAGCCGTGACGCCCGGCGGCAGGAAGACGCCGCACCCGCGGCTCACGCGCTAACGCAGCGGCTTGAAGCGGATCCGGTGCGGCTGGTCCGCCTCCTCGCCCTTGCGGCGGCGGTAATCGGCCACGTAGTCCTGGTAGTTGCCCTCGAACCACTCCACGTGGCTGTCGCCCTCGAACGCCAGGATGTGGGTGGCGATCCGGTCGAGGAACCAGCGGTCGTGCGAAATGACGACCGCGCAGCCCGGGAAGTCCAGCAGGGCGTCCTCCAGCGCGCGCAGGGTCTCGACGTCGAGGTCGTTGGTCGGCTCGTCGAGCAGCAGCAGGTTGCCGCCGCTCTTGAGCAGCTTGGCCAGGTGCACGCGGTTGCGTTCGCCGCCCGACAGTTCGCCGATGTGCTGCTGCTGCTGCGCGCCGCGGAAGTTGAAGCGGCCGACGTAGCTGCGCGAGGCGGTCGTGTAGCTGCCCACCTGGATCTGGTCGAGTCCCCCCGATATCTCCTGCCAGACGGTGTGGCCGGCCGTCAGCGAGTCGCGCGACTGGTCCACGGCGGCGATCTGCACGGTCGGGCCGATGCGCAGCTCGCCGCCGTCCGGCCGCTCGGCCCCGGTCATGATGCGGAACAGCGTGGTCTTGCCCGCGCCGTTCGGGCCGATGATCCCGACGATGCCGCCGCGCGGCAGGCTGAAGGACAGCTGGTCGATGAGCAGGCGGTCGCCGAATCCCTTGCTGAGTCCCTTCGCTTCCACGACCAGGTCGCCCAGCCTCTGCCCCGGCGGGATGTAGATCTCGTTGGTTTCGCTGCGCTGCTGGTACTCGGTCGAGGACAACTCCTCGAACTGGCGCAGCCGGGCCTTGCTCTTGGCCTGGCGGGCCTTGGGGTTGGCGCGCACCCATTCCAGCTCGCGCGCCAGCGTGCGGCGCAGCGCGTCCTGCTGCCGCTCTTCCTGCGCGAGCCGGCGCTCCTTCTGCTCCAGCCAGGACGAGTAGTTGCCTTCCCAGGGGATGCCGTACCCGCGGTCGAGTTCGAGGATCCAGCCGGCCACGTTGTCCAGGAAGTAGCGGTCGTGGGTCACGCAGATGACGGTGCCCGGGTACTGCTCGAGGAACTTCTCCAGCCAGGCCACCGACTCGGCGTCGAGATGGTTGGTGGGCTCGTCCAGCAGCAGCATGTCCGGCTTCGAGACCAGCAGCCGGCACAGGGCGACCCGGCGCTTCTCGCCGCCGGACAGGTGCGCGACGCTGGCGTCCCAGGGCGGCAGGCGCAGCGCATCCGCGGCGATGTCGAGCTGCCGCTCGAGGTTGTGTCCGTCGACGGTCGCCAGCAGCGACTCCAGTTCGCCCTGTTCGGCTGCCAGCCGGTCGAAATCGGCATCCGGCTCGCTGTACGCGGCGTACACCTGCTCGAGCCGCGCCAGCGCGTCCTTGATGGGCTGGACCGCCTCCGCGACGACGGCGCGCACGTCCTTGTCCGGGTCCAGCGCCGGTTCCTGCGGCAGGTAGCCGATCTTGATCCCGGGCTGCGGTCGCGCCTCGCCCTCGATCTCGGTATCGAGGCCGGCCATGATGCGCAGCAGCGTGGACTTGCCCGAGCCGTTGAGGCCGAGCACGCCGATCTTGGCGCCGGGAAAGAACGACAGCGAGATGTCACGCAGGATGTGCCGCTTGGGCGGCACCAGCTTGCCCACCCGGTTCATGGTGTAAATGAATTGAGGCATGATCTCGCTGGCTGTGGCCGGGTCGGGGGCCGCGGATTATCGGCCATGCCGCCGCGTCGCGCCACCGGCCCGCGCCGCGGGCTGTGCTACGCTCGCGGCGCATTCGCGGAGGTCCGCAATTGAATTCCCCCAAGCAGTCCCAGACGGCGCTCGTGCACGGTGAGCTGATCGCAGCCTACGGCTTCGGCGAGGGGCACCCGTTCGGGCCCGACCGGCACGACGTGTTCATCGCGGAACTGGAGAAGGAAGGCCTGCTGGCGGCCGTGCAGAGCCTCGCGCCGCGTGTGGCCACGCGCGAGGAGCTGGAGTGGTTCCACATGCCGGCCTACGTGGACCTGGTCCAGGCACGGTCCAGGACCGGCACCGGCTACCTGGACGCCGGCGACACGCCGGCCTGGCCGGGCGTCTACGAGGCGGCCGCCGCCGTGGTCGGCGCGGCGCTGGTCGCCACCGACGCCATCATGTCGGGCGCGGCGCGGCGCGGCTTCGTGCCGATCGCCGGGCTGCACCATGCCTCGCGCGGTCACGCTGCCGGCTTCTGCGTCTTCAACGACTGCGGCGTGGTCGTGGAGGCGCTCAAGCGGGTCCATGGCCTGACGCGCGTGGCCTACGTGGACATCGACGCGCATCACGGCGACGGGGTGTATTTCGGCTTCGAGGACGATCCGGCCCTGGTCTTCGCCGACATCCACGAGGACGGGCGCTTCCTGTACCCCGGGACCGGCGCTGCGCACGAGACCGGCACGGGACCGGCGCGCGGCACCAAGCTCAACGTGCCGCTGATGCCGGGCGCCGGCGACGACGAGTTCTATGAAGCCTGGGCACCCGTCGAGGCGCATCTCGAGCAGCACGAGCCGCAGTTCATCATCCTGCAGTGCGGGGCCGACAGCCTGGAGGGCGACCCGATCACGCACCTGCGGTTTTCCGAGGAAGCGCATGCCCACGCCGCGCGCCGGCTGATCGAAGTCGCCGGCCGTCACTCGTCGGGACGCGTGCTGGCGCTGGGCGGCGGCGGCTACAACCGGCGCAACATCGCGCGCGCCTGGACGCGGGTGGTCGGCGAACTCGTCGCCGCGGGATGACCGCCGCGGCGTGTGCGCCGCAGGCCTTCGCGGTACACTCGACGACCCCCAGGCCCGCAGCGACGGAGTGCCCTGCCGATGTTCGGTCCCCACATGACCATTGCCGGCTTCGATCCCGAGCTCGCCGCCGCCCTGAGCGCCGAGCGCCGGCGGCAGGAGCAGCATCTCGAGCTGATCGCGTCGGAGAATTACGCCAGCCCCAGGGTGCTCGAGGCGCAGGGTTCGGTGCTCACGAACAAGTACGCCGAGGGCTATCCGGGGCGCCGTTACTACGGCGGCTGCGAGAACGTCGACATCGGCGAGCAGCTGGCGATCGACCGGGCCAGACAGTTGTTCGGGGCGGCCTACGCCAACGTGCAGCCGCACTCGGGGTCGCAGGCCAACGCCGCGGTCTACCTGGCGCTGATGCAGCCGGGCGACACGCTGCTCGGCATGAGCCTGGACCATGGCGGACACCTCACGCACGGCGCCAAGGTCAACTTCTCGGGCAAGCTCTTCAACGCCGTGCAGTACGGCCTGGATGCCGCACCGGCGAGATCGACTATGAGCAGGTCGCGCAGCTGGCGACGGAGCACCGGCCGAAGGTCATCATCGCGGGCTTCTCGGCCTACTCGCGCATCGTGGACTGGGCGCGCTTCCGCGCCATTGCCGATGCGGCGGGTGCGCTGCTGGTGGTGGACATGGCGCACGTGGCCGGGCTGGTGGCTGCCGGCGTGTACCCCAACCCGGTGCCGCACGCCGACGTGGTGACGTCGACGACGCACAAGACGCTGCGCGGCCCGCGCGGCGGCCTGATCCTGGCGCGGCCCAACGAGGAGCTGCACAAGAAGCTCAACTCCATGATCTTCCCCGGCACCCAGGGCGGGCCGCTGATGCATGTCATCGCGGCCAAGGCGGTGGCGTTCCTCGAGGCGCTGCAGCCGGAGTTCCGTGCCTACCAGCAGCAGGTCGTGGACAACGCGCGGGCCATGGCGGCCACGCTCATCGAGCGCGGCTACCCGATCGTCTCGGGGGGCACCGACAACCACCTGTTCCTGGTGGACCTGATCGGCCGGGAATACACCGGCAAGGATGCGGATGCCGCGCTGGGGCGGGCGCACATCACCGTCAACAAGAACGCCGTGCCCAACGACCCGCGCAAGCCGTTCGTGACCAGCGGCCTCAGGATCGGCACGCCGGCGCTGACCACCCGCGGCTTCGCCGCCGCCGAGTGCCGGCAGGTCGCCGGCTGGATGGCCGACGTGCTGGACGACATGGGCGACGAGACGGTCGTCGACAGGGTGCGCGGTGCCGTGCTCGAAATCTGCGGCCGCTTCCCGGTCTACGGCTGACGCCGGCGCGGCGGGGCGATCATGCATTGCCCGTTCTGCGCACACGCGGAGACCCGGGTGACGGATTCCCGGCTGGCGGGCGACGGCCACCAGATCCGCCGCCGCCGCGAGTGCCTGTCCTGCGGCGAGCGCTTCACGACCTTCGAAACGGCCGAGCTGGTGATGCCGCAGGTCGTGAAGAGCGACCAGACGCGGCAGCCGTTCGACGAGGCGAAGTTGCGCGCCGGCATGCTGAAGTCCCTGGAAAAGCGGCCGGTCGGCCGCGAGGATGTCGAGGCGGCCGTCGAGAGGATCTGCCACCGGCTGCGCAGCCTGGGCGAGCGCGAGGTGGCCGCACGCCAGATCGGCGAGCTGGTGATGGAGGAACTGAAGCAGCTGGACGCCGTGGCCTACGTGCGCTTCGCATCGGTCTATCACCGCTTCCGCGACGTGGATGCGTTCCGCGAGCAGATCGACCGCATGGACGACGCGCCGGCGGGCGAGGCGGCCGCCGCCCAGTTGCCGCTGCTGCCCGGCGCGGGCCGCGATCCGAAGGGACGCAAGTGAGCGCCGCCACGCTGGACGCGCGGCACATGGCGCGGGCCCTGAAGCTGGCCGCGCGCGGCATCGGCGGCACCGACCCCAACCCGCGCGTCGGTTGCGTGATCGCGGCGGGCGAGCGGGTGCTGGGCGAGGGCTGGCACGCGCAGGCGGGCGGGCCGCACGCCGAAGCGGTGGCGCTGACGGCGGCCGGCGGCGCGGCGCGCGGCGCGACCGCCTACGTGACGCTCGAGCCGTGCAGCCATCACGGCCGCACGCCGCCGTGCGCCGACGCGCTCATCGAGGCAGGCCTGCGGCGCGTGGTCTACGCGGTGCGCGACCCGAACCCGCAGGTCAGCGGCGGCGGCGCGGCGCGGCTCGCCGCCGCAGGCGTCGAGGTGCAGGGTGGCCTGCTCGAGGCCGCCGCCCGCGAGCTCAACGTGGGGTTCCTGTCGCGCATGGAGCGGGGCCGCCCGTGGGTGCGCCTGAAGCTGGCGGCAAGCCTGGACGGACGCACGGCGCTGGCCGGCGGCGCGAGCCGCTGGATCACCGGCGCCGCGGCGCGCGCCGACACGCAGCGCTGGCGCGCGCGGGCGTCGGCCGTGCTGACCGGGTCGGGGACGGTGCTGGCGGACGACCCGCGCCTCGACGTGCGCCTGCCCGGCGCGAGGCGCCAGCCGCTGCGCGCGGTGCTGGACAGCCGGCTGCGCACGCCGGCGACGGCACGCATCCTGCAGCCGCCTGGCAGCGCCGTGCTGTTCGCCCGCGCCGCGGCGGGCGCGCAGGCGGCCAGGCTCACCGCGGCCGGCGCGTCGGTGGTCGCGGTGGCGGGCGGCGCCGACGGACTGGACCTGGCCGCCGTGCTGCAGCACCTGTGCCGCCTCGAGGTCAACGAACTGCACGTCGAGTGCGGCGCCCGGCTGGCCGGCAGCCTGCTGGCCGCGCGACTCGTGGACGAGATGGTGGTCTACGTGGCGCCGCTGCTGCTGGGCGACGGCGCCCGGCCGCTGGCGGCGCTCGGCACCCTGTCGGACATGGCCGACGGCTGGCGTATGGAATTCATCGAGGCGCGCCGTGTCGGCGCCGACCTGAGGCTGACGCTGCGCCCGGCGGGCGGGCAGGGGTGAGTTGATGTTCACGGGAATCGTGCAGGCGCTGGGCGAGGTTCGCGAAATCAACCCGCGCGGCGGCGACGTCGAGATGGTCTTCGGCACCGGCGCCCTGCAGTGGGCCGGGGCGGCGGGCGACAGCCTCTGCGTCAGCGGCGTCTGCCTGACGGCCACGCGGCTGACGGCCGGGCGCTTCGCCGCGGACGTGTCGCGCGAGACGCTGGAGCGCACGACGCTCGGCACGCTGGCGGCGGGTGCGGCAGTCAACCTCGAGCCGGCGCTCTGCGCCGGGCAGCCGCTGGGCGGGCACTATGTCACGGGTCACGTGGATGCCGTCGCGCGGGTCGTGGACCTGCGCGGGGAAGCGCGCTCGTGGCGGGTGCGCTTCGAGATCCCGGCCGGGCTGGCCCGCTACATCGCGAGCAAGGGTTCGGTGACGCTCGACGGCGTGAGCCTCACGGTCAACGAGGTCGAGGACGGCTGCTTCGGCGTCAACCTCATCCCGCACACCTGCGAGGTCACCACGCTGGGCGCGCTGCAGCCGGGCAGCCGCGTCAACCTGGAAGTGGACCTGATCGCGCGCTACGTGGAACGGCTGGCGGCGCGGCCCGACTGATCGCCCGGTCGCCCCGGCGCATGGCGTGGCGGGTCCGGACAGTCGTAAAATGAAAGGTTGCTGCGTGCCGGGCGTACCGGCGGCCGAACCGGAAGGGTGCGGATGACCGATTTCAACTCCGTCGAGGAACTGCTGGACGACCTGCGCGCGGGGCGCATGGTCATCGTGATGGACGACGAGGCGCGCGAGAACGAGGGCGACCTGGTGATGCTGGCCGAGCGCGTGCGCCCCGAGGACGTCAACTTCATGGCGCGCTACGGGCGCGGCCTGATCTGCCTGACCCTGACCCGCGACCGCTGCCGGCAGCTGCGCCTGCCGCTGATGGTCAGCGAGACCGACCGCGTGCAGCGCACCAACTTCACGCTGAGCATCGAGGCCGCGGAAGGCGTGACCACCGGCATCTCGGCGCATGACCGCGCGCACACCGTGCGCACCGCGGTGCTGCCCGACGCCCGGCCGGAAAGCCTGCGCCAGCCCGGGCACATCTTCCCGTTGATGGCGCAACCGGGCGGCGTGCTGACCCGCGCGGGGCACACCGAGGCCGGCTGCGACCTGGCGCGGCTGGCGGGCGGCGAGCCCGCGGCGGTGATCGTCGAGATCCTCAACGAGGACGGCACCATGGCGCGGCTGCCGGACCTGGTGGGCTTCGCGCGCGCACACGGCCTCAAGATCGGCACGATCGCCGACCTGATCCGCTACCGGCTGCACAACGAGCGCTCGGTCGAGCGCGTCTCCGAGCAGGACGTGGAGACGGAGTTCGGGTCGTTCCGCATGTGCTGGTACGAGGACCACGTGCACAGCACGGTGCACGTCGCGCTGGTGCGCGGGCGGCTCGACGGGCCCGTGCCGCCGCTCGTGCGGGTGCACCTCAAGGACACGCTGCGGGACGTCCTCGGCGTGCAGAGCGAGGTCGCCGGCTGGTCGCTGCGCGCCGTCATGCAGCGCGTCGCGGCGGAGGAGAGCGGCGTGATCGTGATCCTGCGCCAGCAGGAGTCGGCGCGCGAGATCATGGCCTCGGTGCGCGCCCACGAGGCGGGCGACGGCCACCCGCCGGCGTCCCACCAGCATGGCGGCGCGGTGCTGCGCACCTATGGCATCGGCGCCCAGATCCTGCAGGACCTGGGCGTGACGCGCATGCGGGTGCTGTCGGCGCCGAAGCACATGCTCGGCATCTCGGCCTTCGGCCTCGAAGTCACCGAATACGTGGATTGAGCCGCCAGGGGCTCTGACCCCGCCTGGGGTCTGACCCCGTCCGGGGTCTGACCCCTCCGAACCACCGACGACGGCACTGCGTGCGCGCGGGATCCGGTCGGGTTCCGCTGCGCTCGCTCCGCGGAAAGTCGCTCGCTACGGGAACCACGACCACCTCGCGCGCATGCCGCCAGGGGGTCTGACCCCACTGGGGTCCTGCGCCTGGGGTCTGACCCCGTCCGGGGTCTGGCCCCTCCGAACCACCGACGACGGCACTGCGTGCGCGCGGGATCCGGTCGGGTTCCGCTGCGCTCGCTCCGCGGAAAGTCGCTCGCTGCGGGAACCACGACCACCTCGCGCGCACGCCGCCGGAGGTCTGCGCCGGGGGTCTGACCCCGTCCGGGGTCTGACCCCTCCGGCCCCGCATGCGACGGCATCGCGATCCCGCCGCCACGGCCGTTCCTGCGCCTGTTGCTATACTTCGCCGATGGACACTCCCCGCGTCATCGAGGGCGACCTGCAGGTGCGCGACCTGCGTTTCGTCGTGCTGGCCTCGCGCTTCAACGAGTTCGTGGTCGAGGCGCTGGTGCGCGGCGCCGTCGACACCCTGCGGCGCCTGGGCGCCACCGACAAGCAGGTGGAAATCGTGCGCGTGCCCGGCGCCTACGACATGCCGGTCGTGGCGCGCAAGCTGGCCGCCAGCCGCCGCTACGATGCGATCATCGCGGTCGGCGCCGTGATCCGCGGGCAGACGCCGCACTTCGACCTGGTGGCGGGCGAGTGCGCGGCGGGGCTGGCGCGCGTCTCGCAGGAATCGGGTGTGCCGGTCGCCTTCGGCGTGCTGACGACGGAGACCACCGAGCAGGCCATCGAGCGGGCCGGCGGCAAGGCCGGCAACAAGGGGGCCGACGCGGCGGTGGCCGCGATCGAGCTGGTCAACCTGCTGCGGCGCCTGGAGGGCTGAATGCCCGGACCGGGTCGCCAGGCGACGCGGGCCCGCAGCGCCGCGCGGCGGCAGGCGGTCCAGGCGCTGTACCAGTGGCAGCTGACCGGGCAGCCCTGGCAGGACATCTACCGGCAATTCTCCGGCGACGAGGGTTTCGCGGCGCTCGACGCGGGCTTCTTCAAGGAGGCCCTGATGCAGGTGACCGGCGGCTGTGAGGCGCTGAACCGGGACCTGGCCGCGCATTCCGATGTCGCGCTGGAGCAGATCGACCCGGTGGAACACGCGATCCTGTACCTGGGCCTGTGGGAACTGCTGCACCGGCCGGACGTGCCCTACCGGGTCGTGCTGAACGAGTCGGTGGAGCTGGCCAAGCGCTTCGGCGCGACCGACGGCCATAAGTTCGTCAACGCCGTGCTCGACCGCGCGTCCCTCGTGCATCGCGCGCCGGAGCGCGGCGCAGCCTGACGGCACCGCTGCGCCTGCCAGCCGCCCATGCCACCCGGCGAATTCGAACTGATCGAGACCTACCTGAGCCGCCTGGGCGAGCGGCGCGACGACGTCGTGCTGGGCGTCGGCGACGACGCAGCGCTGCTGCGCCCGCCGCCGGGCCTGGAACTGGCCTGCGCCGCGGACACCATCGTCGAGGGCGTCCACTTTCCCGCCGGCCTGGCCGCGGAGGACGTGGGTCACCGCGTGCTGGCGGTGAACCTGAGCGACATGGCCGCGATGGGCGCAGAGCCGGCGTGGGCGCTGCTGGCATTGACGATGCCGCGTGCCGACGAGGAATGGCTGCGCCGCTTCACGCGTGGCCTGCACGAACTGGCGCGCGAGCATGGCACGGCGCTCGTGGGCGGCGACATGAGCGCCGGGCCGCTGTCGGCGTCCGTGACGATCGTGGGTTTCGTGCCGGCCGGGCAGGCGCTGCGGCGTGCCGGCGCCCGCATCGGCCACGAGGTATGGGTCAGCGGCACGCCGGGTGACGCGGCGGCCGGCCTGGCGGTCCTGCGCGGCACCCTGCAGGCGCCGCCGGGCATCGTGGCGCCGCTCGTCGAACGGTTCCGCCGGCCGCGGCCGCGCGTGACGCTGGGCCTGGTGCTGCGCGGCGTCGCCAGCGCCTGCATCGACGTCTCGGACGGACTGGCCGCGGACCTCGGCAAGCTGTGCACCGCGAGCCGGGTCGGCGCGTCCCTCGACTCGACCTGCCTGCCCCTGTCGGCGGCGATGCGCGGGGCGGCGGACCCCGCCAGGGCGCGCCGGCTGGCGCTGGCGGGCGGCGACGACTATGAACTGCTGTTCACGGTCCCGCCGGGCACCGACTGCGCGCCGCTGGCGCGCAGTGCGGGCGTGGACCTGGCGCGGATCGGCGTGATCGACGACGGCGCGGGGGTGCGCATCGATGGCGAGCCGGCGCTGGCGGAACTGGGTCACGGTTTCGACCACTTCGCCACGGCAGCCGCGACCCCGGTTTGAAGCGGGATGCAGTTCACGGTGGCGCGCGCATCTGACTGATTATCCTTGGCCCTTGTCATAACGGCGGCCCGCAGCCGCCCCGGGCCAGAGGGCATGCCAGCCTTGACTGCGACGCTACCTATCGTGCGACGCCCCGAGTCCCTGCCGGTCTTCCCGCCGCCCGCGCGGGTCGGCAAGTACGACGTCGTCCATGAAGTCGGCCGCGGCTCGTCGGGGACCGTCTACCTGTCGCACGACCCCTACTTCGGCCGGGACGTCGCCATCAAGGTCTATCGTGCCGGACCGGAAGATGACCCGAAGCGGGCCCGCGTGGCGCGCAAGATGTTCCTGTCGGAGGCCCACATGGTGGGCATGCTGCAGCACCCGAACCTCATGCCCATCTACGACGCGGGCGAGGAGGACGGCCTCTATTACATCGTGACCGAGTTCGTGCACGGTGCGCGGACCCTGGCCGCCTACACGCGCCCCGACAACCTGCTGCCGCTCGACGACGTGGTCAGCATGATGTTCAAGGCCGCCAAGGCGCTGCACTACGCGCATTCGCGCGGCGTGATCCACCGCGACATCAAGCCCAGCAACCTGATGCTGACCACCGATGGCGACCTGCGCATCATCGACTTCGGCATTGCGATCCTCGCCGAGGCGGACATCTCGCGCATCGAGGGCATCGCGGGCAGCCCCAGCTACATGTCGCCCGAGCAGGTGCAGTCGCTGGACATCACGGAGCGCACCGACCTGTACGCGCTGGGCGCGGTCATGTACGAGCTGCTGACCGGCTACCGGCCGTTCCGCGCGGGAACGCTGGCCAAGCTGCTGCACCAGATCGTGCACGCGACGCCGGCGCCGGTGAACAGCATGCGCCGCGACGTGCCGCCGGAGCTGGAGGAGGTCATTGCGACCGCCATGCACAAGGACCCGGCGCAGCGGTTCAGGAACGGCAACGAGTTCGCGGCGGCGCTGTCGCGCGTGCATGCGCAGCTGCGTACGCAGGCCCCCAACCTCGACCACCGCGAGCACTTCGGCCTGCTGCGCATGCTGCGCTTCTTCCACGACTTCTCCACGGCCGAGATCGTGGAGGTGCTGCGGGCGGCCACCTGGCACGGATACGGGCCCGACGAGGAGATCGTCAAGGAAGGCGCGATCGACGACCGCTTCTACGTCATCGTGTCCGGCCAGTGCCGCGTCGAGCGCAACGGCGTCGCGGTCGGCCGGCTCGAGACCGGCGGCTGCTTCGGCGAGATGAGCTACGTCAAGGGCGCCAAGCGGCAGGCCACCATCGTGGCCGACGGCGACGTGACCATCCTGCGGGTCAGCTCGACGCTGCTGGAACAGGCCTCTTCCGCCTGCCAGCTGCGCTTCAACAAGGTCTTCCTGAAGTCGCTGATCAGCCGGCTGCAGGACGGCAAGGCCGACGCGGCGGTGGGCGGATAGCGGGTCTTGTCCTTCTCCACCAGCGCGTACGCCGAGTGGTTGTGGATCGACTCGAAGTTCTCGGCCTCGACCGTGTAGCCGTCGATGCGGTCGTCCGTGTTGAGGCGCGTCGCCACGTCGCGCACGATGTCCTCGACGAACTTCGGGTTGTCATAGGCGCGCTCGGTCACGTACTTCTCGTCCGGCCGCTTGAGGATGCCATACAGCTCGCAGGACGCTTCCTGCTCGGCGATGTCGATCAGGTCCTCGAGCCAGACGTGGCTGTTCAGCCTGGCGCTGATCGTCACGTGTGAGCGCTGGTTGTGCGCGCCGTAGTCGCTGATGCCCTTCGAGCACGGGCACAGCGACGTGACCGGCACCGCGACCTTGAGCCGCATCTCGGTCTGGCCGTGCCGGAAGTCGCCGATCAGGCTGGCGCGGTAGTTCATCATGCTCTCGACCCCGGTGACCGGCGCGCGCTTGGTCACGAAGTACGGGAACGACATCTCGATGTGCCCGGCCTCGGAGTCGAGGTACTCGGTCATCTCGGCCAGCATCGCGCGGAACGAGTCGACCGTGATCTCGCGCTCGTGCCGGTGCAGGACCTCGACGAACCTCGACATGTGCGTGCCCTTGAAGTCGTGCGGCAGCGACACGTACATGTTGAAGCGGGCGACGGTGTGCTGGTCCTCGCCGGAACGGTCCTGCACCCGCACCGGGTGAAACACGTCCCGGATGCCCACCTTGTCCACGGCGATGCGCCGCGTGTCGGGGCGGCCCTGCACGTCCTCGATGGTGGCCGCGACCGGCCTGGCGTCAGTCTTGCTCGTCATAGCGTTTCCCGGATGATCACGGCAGCGGCGCGTCGGGCGGCCGCTGCGGCCGCTGAGGCCGGCGGCACCGGCGCGACTGCGCCCGGCTGGCCGGCTGGGCGGGGCGCACTGTAACAGAACGCGCCCGGCCGCGGCCTGCGCAGTAACCGTCAGGCGCCGGTCGCCGGCCTGGCCCGCGCCGAGCGCAGGGGCGCCAGGAACCGGTCGAGCGCCTTGCGCAGCGTCGCGTCGTCGAGGCCGGCCGCCACCAGGTTGTCCTGCCGCGAGCCGTGCTCGATGAAGCGGTCCGGGATGCCGAGGACCAGGGTGGGCACGAGCGCATCGTTCCGTTGCAGGCATTCCAGCACGGCCGATCCGGCGCCGCCCTCGACGGCACTGTCCTCGAGCGTGACCAGCGCGCCATGGCGCCGCGCCATCGCCAGCACGGTGGCCTCGTCGAGCGGCTTGACGAAGCGCATGTTGACGACCGTTGCATCGTAGTTCGCGGCCAGCCGCTCGGCCGCCGCCAGCATGGCGCCGAAGGCCAGCATCGCGAGCCCGCCGCGACCCTCGCGGCGCAGCTGCGCGACGCCGACGGGCAGCGCCCGCATCTCGCCTTGCACCGCCACCCCGGGCCCGTGGCCGCGCGGGTAGCGCACCGCCGCGGGACCGTCGAGGGTCGCGGCCGTGAACAGCATCTGCCGGCATTCGTCCTCGTCGGCGGGAGCCATCACCACGAGGTTGGGCAGGCAGCGCAGGAAGGAGTGGTCGAAGGCGCCCTGGTGGGTGGCGCCGTCGCTGCCGACCAGTCCGCCGCGGTCGATCGCGAACACCACCGGCAGCCCCTGCAGCGCCACGTCGTGGATCAGCTGGTCGTAGCCGCGCTGCAGGAACGTCGAGTAGATGGCCACGACCGGGCGCAGTCCCTCGCAGGCCAGTCCGGCCGCCAGGGTGACCGCATGCTGCTCGGCGATGGCGACGTCGAAGTAGCGTTCGGGGAAGCGCCGCTCGAACTCGACCAGCCCGGACCCCTCGCGCATCGCCGGCGTGATGCCGACGATGCGCGCGTCGCGCTCGGCCATGTCGCACAGCCACTGGCCGAACACCTCCGAATAGGTCGGGCCACCCGCCTCGCCGGCGTGCAGCCGGCCGCTGGCGGCGTCGAACGGGCCGGGCCCGTGCCAGGCGATGGGATCTTCCTCGGCCGGCGCATAGCCCTTGCCCTTCTGCGTGACGACGTGCAGGAACTGCGGCCCGTGCAGGCTGCGCATGTTGCGCAGCGTCGTCACCAGCCGGCCCACGTCGTGCCCGTCCACGGGGCCGATGTAGTTGAAGCCCATCTCCTCGAAGATCGTGCCCGGCAGGATCATGCCCTTGGCGTGGACCTCCGAGCGCCGCGCCAGCTCCCAGGCGGTCGGCACGGCGCGCAGCACGCGCTTGGAGTTCTCGCGCAGGTGGCCGTAGAGCTTGCCGGACAGCAGGCGCGCCAGGTAGTTGGACAGGGCGCCCACGTTCTCGGAGATGGACATGTCGTTGTCGTTCAGGACGACCAGCAGGTCCACGTCGAGGCTGCCGGCGTGGTTGAGGGCCTCCCACGCCAGCCCGGCACTCATCGCGCCGTCGCCGATCACCGCCACCACGCGGCGGTCGCCGCCGGCCAGCCGGTTGGCGATGGACATGCCCAGCGCGGCGCTGATCGAGGTGCTGGAGTGGCCGACGCCGAAGGTGTCGTAGACGCTCTCGGCGCGCGTCGGGAACGGCGCCAGCCCACCCTTCTTCTTGATGGTGGCGAGCCGCTCGCGGCGGCCGGTGAGGACCTTGTGCGGGTAGGCCTGGTGGCCCACGTCCCAGACCAGCCGGTCGTGCGGCGTGTCGAAGGCGTAGTGCAGCGCCACCGCCAGTTCCACGGTGCCGAGGCCGGCGGCGAAGTGGCCGCCCTGCTGGCTCACCGTGTGAATCAGGAAGTCGCGCAGCTCGGCGGTGACGCGCGGCAGTTCCGCCTCGGGCAGGCGCCGCAGCGCCTCCGGCGAATCGATGGTGTCCAGCAACGGTTGAGGGTCGGCGTCGGCCATGGCGCGCAGTCTAACCCCTTGGCCCGGCGCGCCCTACTGGCGCCGGCCGACGATGTAGCCGGCCAGGTCGCGCAGGCCGTCCGCTTCGGCACCGAAGTCGCGCAACGCGGCGAGCGCCGCATCGCACAACTCCGCCGCGCGCGCATGTGACGCGGCGATGCCCGCCACAGCGGGGAAGGTCGGCCTGGCCGCGGCCGCGTCGGCGCGCACCGGCTTGCCGACCACGGCGGGGTCGCCTTCCACGTCGAGCAGGTCGTCCACGATCTGGAAGGCGAGGCCCAGGGCCTGGCCGTAGCATTCGAGCGTGCGACGCCGCGCAGCGTCGAGCCGCGGCCGGGCCGCGGCCGCCATCATGATGCTGGCCTCGATGAGGGCGCCGGTCTTGCGCCGGTGCATCACCTCGACTTCCGCCAGGGTCAGGCGGCGGCCGGCGGCGGCGAGGTCCATGGCCTGGCCGCCCGCCATGCCGGACGTGCCGCTGGCGACGGCCAGCAGGCGGATCATCTCGAGCCGCGCGGCGGGGTCCGCCGTCATGGCCTTGTCGGTGGCCAGGATCTCGAAGGCGAGGACCTGCAGGGCGTCGCCGGCCAGGATGGCCGTGGCCTCGTCGAACGCGCGGTGCGTGGTGGGCCGGCCACGCCGCAGGTCGTCATCGTCCATGGCCGGCAGGTCGTCGTGAATCAGCGAATAGGCGTGGATCAGTTCCAGCGCCGCGGCCGGGCCGTCCAGCTCCGCGGGCGGTACGCCAACGGCCTCGCCGGCCGCGTAGCACAAGACCGGGCGAATGCGCTTGCCCGGGCCGAGCACCGCGTAGCGCAGCGCCTCGTGCAGGCGCGCCGGCGCGGTCGTGGCCGCGGGCAGGCAGCGTTCGAGGGTGGCGGTCACCCGCGCCTGGCAGCGGGCCAGCCGCTCGGCGACCGCGCCATCCGGCCGGGGCGGCACGTCGCTCAATCTTCTTCCGGCTCGAAGTCCTCGAGCACCGGTTCGGCGCCAGGCTTGGCGCTGAGGACCTTGACCCGCTGCTCGGCCTGCTTGAGCGCCGCCTGGCAGCTGCGCGTCAGCCCGACTCCACGCTCGAACTGCGCGAGCGACTCCTCGAGGCTCAGGTCGCCCTTCTCGAGGCGCTCCACGATGGCCTCGAGTTCGGCCATCGAAGCCTCGAAGTCCGGGCCCTTGGTTTTCTTGGTCACGCGGTTTCTAGCGATACAATGAATACGGAAGTGAGCTAAGTTACAGGGGCGTCTCGAGAAGGGTCAATGCCGGCTGGCGATGCCGGTGCCATGGCCTCCGCGCCGCCACCGGGGCAGGCCGGCCATGGGACTCGTCAGGGTGTCTGCACCGATGTTAGAATGTGTCTAAATAAACAGCTAACGTCAGGCAAAATAACCCTTTTTCGAGCCTAACCAGGCAGGAGGATGAGATCGTGAATCTGAAGGGCAGCAAGACCGAGGGCAACCTCAAGGACGCATTTTCCGGCGAGTCGCAGGCGAATCGCCGTTACCTGTATTTCGCACAGAAGGCCGACGTCGAGGGCTACAACGACGTGGCGGCCGTGTTCCGCTCGACCGCCGAGGGCGAGACGGGTCACGCGCACGGCCATCTCGAGTACCTCGAGCAGGTTGGTGACCCGGCCACCGGGCTGCCGATCGGCCAGACCGGCGACAACCTGAAGGCCGCGATCGCGGGTGAGACGCACGAGTACACCGACATGTACCCGGGCATGGCCAAGACCGCGCGCGACGAGGGCTTCCACGAGATCGCCGACTGGTTCGAGACGCTGGCGAAGGCCGAGCGCTCGCATGCCAACCGCTTCCAGAAGGCGCTCGACCAGCTCGCCTGAGCCGGGGCCTGGCCGGCTGAACTGACGCCGGGGCGGGGCCGGACCCGCCCCGACGGGGACCGTTGGCGGCAGACAAGGAAGCACGCACCGTGAACGAACCGACTGGCTCCAGCAGGGAAGGCGGCCTGGCGGCGCCGACGCGCCATCCGCTGGACTGGAAGAACCCCGGGTTCTGGGACGAGGGGTCGCTGTTCAAGGAACTCGAGCGCGTCTACGACATCTGCCACGGCTGCCGGCGCTGCTTCTCGCTGTGCAATGCGTTCCCGGTGCTGTTCGACCACATCGACGAGTCCGCCAGCGGCGAACTCGACAGCGTGCCGAAGGCCGCGTACTGGGAAGTCGTGGACCACTGTTACCTGTGTGACATGTGCTACATGACCAAGTGCCCGTACGTGCCGCCGCACCCGTGGAACCTGGACTTCCCGCACCTGATGCTGCGGGCCAAGGCGGTCGGTCACCGCAAGGGCCGCAGCAAGTTCCGCGACCGGCTGCTCACCTCGACGGACCGCGTCGGTTCGCTGGCCGGCATCCCGGTCGTGTCCGGGGTCGTCAATGCGGCGAATCGCAGCCGGCTAGGCCGCCGGGTCCTCGACAAGGCGCTCGGCGTCCATCCGGACGCGCCCTTGCCCGACTTTCACTCGCGGTCCTTCCACCAGCGCGAGGCGAAACGCGGCAAGCCGCAGATCGAGCCGGTGGCCACGGCGGAGACCCGCGGCCAGGTCGTCGTGTTCGCGACCTGCTACGGCAATCGCCACCTGCCGCAGATGGTCGAAGACCTGGTGGCCGTGCTGGAGCACAACGGCATCCGCGTCACGACGCTGGACGCGGAGCGTTGCTGCGGCATGCCCAAGCTCGAGCTGGGCGACCTCGACGCGGTCGAGCGGCTGAAGGACGCCAATATCCCGCGGCTGGCGCAACGGGTGGACGAGGGCTGGGACATCGTGGCGCCGGTGCCGTCCTGCGCGCTGATGTTCAAGCAGGAACTGCCGATGATCTTCCCCGACGACCCGCAGGTGCAGAAGGTGCGGGCGCGCACCTTCGACCCCTTCGAGTACCTGATGCTGCGTCACCAGGCCGGCAAGCTGCGCACCGACTTTGCGCGGGGCCTGGGCCGCGTCGCGTATCACGTGCCCTGCCACCTGCGCGTGCAGAACCTGGGCCTCAAGACCCGCGACCTGCTCAGGCTGCTGCCGGACACGACCATCGAGGTCATCGAGCGCTGCTCCGGCCACAACGGCACCTATGCGATCAAGCGCGAGTACCACGAAACGTCGATGAAGATCGCCCGCCCGGTCGTGCAGCGGGTCGAGGCCGCGGCGGCCGACCACTACGCCAGCGACTGCCCGATGGCCGGCGACCAGATCGCCCATGGACTGAAGGAGCCCGGCCCGGGCGCCGAGCACCCGCTCGGCCTGCTGCGCCAGGCCTATGGCATCTGAGCGAGGCAACCCATGACGGATGAGGACACGCTGCCGCGCGGCCCGCTGCGGGCGACCGACCTGTACAGCCTCGAGGACTATGCGCGCTGCCGCGCGGACTTCCGGGCGCGCGTGCTGGGCCACAAGCGCGCACGCACGGTCGCGGTCGGCCCGAACATGACGTGGATCTTCGAGGACCGGCTCACCATCCAGTACCAGGTGCAGGAGATGCTGCGCATCGAGCGCATCTTCGAGGCGCCGGGGATCCGCGACGAGCTGGAGACCTACAACCCGCTCATTCCCGACGGCGGCAACCTCAAGGCCACCCTGTTGATCGAGTTCCCGGAACCCGTGCGAGCGCAAGGCTGCGCTGGCGGGCATGAAAGGCATCGAGCGGCGCTGCTACGTGCAGGTCGCCGGATTCGAGCGTGTCTTCGCCATCGCCGACGAGGACCTGGAGCGGGAGAACGACGAGAAGACCTCCGCGGTGCACTGGATGCGCTTCGAGTTCACGCCGGCGATGCGCGCCGCCATGCAGGCGGGCACCCCGGTCACGATCGGCAGCGACCATCCGGCCTACGGCCAGTCCGTCAAGCTGGCCGCGGAGACCGTCGCCGCGCTGTCCCGCGACTTCGCCTGAGCGGTCCGGTCCGCGGACGGAAAAGCGGGAGCCTGACCCCGCAGCGGTCCGGCTCCTCCGCAGCATCCACGCGCTGCGATGGAAGCGTCATTCCGCCGTCGGTGGTCCGGAGGGGGCAGACCCCCAAAGCGGGGTCAGACCCCTATAATGCGGCGCGCCCATGAGCCAGTCCTATACCGCGTCCGATATCGAGGTCCTGTCCGGGCTGGAACCCGTGCGCCGCCGCCCGGGCATGTACACGGACACGCGCAACCCGAACCACCTCGCGCACGAGGTGGTCGACAACAGCGTGGACGAGGCCATCGCGGGCCACTGCAAGGAAATCTCGGTCACGCTGCACGAGGACGGCTCGCTGACGGTCGAGGACGACGGGCGCGGGATGCCGGTGGACGTGCACCCGAAGGAGAAGCTGCCCGGCGTCGAGCTGATCCTCACGCGCCTGCACGCGGGGGGCAAGTTCTCCGACCGGAACTACCAGTTCGCCGGCGGCCTGCACGGCGTGGGCGTGTCGGTGGTCAACGCGCTGTCGAAGAGCCTCGAGTGCTGGGTGCGGCGCGACGGCGAGGAATACAACATCTCGTTCAGGGATGGCCGCACCGTCTCGAAGCTGGAGGCGGTCGGCAAGGTGCGGCGGGGCGTCAGCGGCACCACGATCCGCTTCTGGCCGGACCCGAAGTTCTTCGACAGCGCGGTCTTCATCGTGCCGCGGCTGCGGCACATGCTGCGCGCCAAGGCCGTGCTGTGTCCCGGCCTGCGCGTGCGCCTCGCCAACGAGGCCAGCGGCGAGACCCAGGAGTGGTTCTACACCGGCAACCTGTCCGACTACCTGACCGAGCAGCTGGGCAAGGTCGAGATCCTGCCCGCGGAACCATTTGCCGGGAGCATCCAGGGCGGCTCGGAGATGGCCGAGTGGGCGTTCTGCTGGGCGCCCGAGGCCGACGCGCAGGTGGCCGAGAGCTACGTCAACCTGATCCCGACGCCGGACGGCGGCACGCACGTCAACGGCCTGCGCGCCGGCACCACCGAGGCGGTGCGGGAGTTCTGCGAGTTCCGCGGGCTGGTGCCGCGCGGCGTCAAGATCTCGCCCGAGGACGTCTGGCAGAAGGTCAGCTTCGTGCTGTCGGTGCGCATGCGCGACCCGCAGTTCGCGGGGCAGATCAAGGAGAAGCTGACCTCGCGCGAGTCCGCCGCATTCGTCTCGGGCGTGGTCAAGGACGCCCTGGTGCTGTGGCTGAACCAGCACCCGGAGGCGGGCGACCGGATCGCGCAGTTCGTGATCGGCAATGCGCAGGAGCGGGCCCGCGCGGCGCAGAAGGTCACGCGCAAGCGCATCGTGAGCGGCCCCGCGCTGCCGGGCAAGCTGGCCGACTGCACGCTGCAGGCGCCGGAGCGCTGCGAGCTGTTCCTGGTCGAGGGCGATTCCGCCGGCGGCTCGGCCAAGCAGGCGCGCGACCGCGAATTCCAGGCGGTGATGCCGCTGCGCGGCAAGATCCTCAACACCTGGGAGGTCGATGCCGCCACGGCCCTGCGCTCGCAGGAAGTGGGCGACATCGCCACCGCGCTGGGCGTCGACCCGGGATCCAGCGACCTGTCGGGGCTGCGCTACCACAAGGTGTGCATCCTGGCCGACGCCGACTCGGACGGCGCCCACATCGCGACCCTGCTGTGCGCGCTGTTCCTGCGGCACTTCCGGCCGCTGGTGCTGGCCGGGCACGTGTACGTCGCGGTGCCGCCGCTGTTCCGCGTCGACGTCGGCAAGAACGTCTACTACGCGCTGGGCGAGCACGACCGGCAGGGCATCCTGGACCGCATCGAGGCCGAGGGCGTGCGCGGCAAGCCGGTCATCACGCGCTTCAAGGGCCTCGGTGAAATGAGCCCCCTGCAGCTGCGCGAGACGACCATGGCGCCGGACACGCGGCGCCTCGTGCGCCTGACGGTGGACGGCCAGGACGGCGCCGACCAGCTGCTCGACATGCTGCTGGCGCGCAAGCGCGCCGCCGACCGGCGGGAGTGGCTGGAGAGAAGGGCAACATGGCGGAGTTCTGAGGGGGCGGCAGGCGCTATCCGGGAGCGGACATGCAGGAACAGGAACTCAATTTCGAAGGCGTCGAGCAACGGCCGCTCAGGGCGTTTGCCGAGCAGGCGTACCTCGACTACTCGATGTACGTGATCCTCGACCGCGCGCTGCCGCAGCTGGCCGACGGGCTCAAGCCGGTGCAGCGCCGCATCGTCTATGCCATGAGCGAGCTGGCGCTGGCCGCGCCGAACAAGCACAAGAAGTCGGCGCGCACGGTCGGCGACGTGATCGGCAAGTTCCACCCGCACGGCGACTCCGCGTGCTACGAGGCCATGGTGCACATGGCGCAGGAGTTCTCGTTCCGCTACCCGCTGGTGGACGGCCACGGCAACTGGGGTTCCGCCGACGACCCGAAGTCGTTCGCGGCCATG
Organism: uncultured Gammaproteobacteria bacterium; assembly: GCA_963695155.1. Classification (GTDB taxonomy): domain Bacteria; phylum Pseudomonadota; class Gammaproteobacteria; order Steroidobacterales; family Steroidobacteraceae; genus SG8-30. Next base: position 135,451 of record CAVOGD010000007.1, on the reverse strand, counting down.
CGCTACACGGAGGCGCGGCTGCGGCCGTATGCGCAGGCGCTGCTGGCCGAGGTGGGGCAGGGCACGGTGGACTGGACCGCCAACTTCGACGGCACGCTCGACGAGCCCGCGCTGCTTCCCGCGCGCTTGCCGAACGTGCTGCTGAACGGCGCGTCGGGCATCGCGGTGGGCATGGCCACCGACCTGCCGCCGCACAACCTGCGCGAGGTCGCGGCCGCCTGCATGCACCTGCTCGACAAGCCGGACGCCACGGTGCGCGAGCTGTGCAAGCACGTGCGCGGACCGGACCTGCCGACCGGCGCCGAGATCGTGACCCCGGCCGCCGAGCTGCGCGCGATGTACGAGACGGGCAGCGGCTCGTTCCGCGCCCGCGCCGTGTACGAGGTCGAGGACGGCGAGATCGTGGTGACGGCGCTGCCGTACCAGGTCTCCGGATCGAAGGTCCTCGAGCAGATCGCGGGCCAGATGCGCGCCAAGAAGCTGCCGATGGTCGACGACCTGCGCGACGAGAGCGACCACGAGCACCCGACCCGGCTGGTGATCACGCCGCGTTCCAGCCGCGTGGATGCGGCGCAGCTGATGGCGCACCTGTTCGCGACCACGGACCTCGAGCGCAGCTATCGCGTCAACATGAACGTGATCTGCCTGGACGGGCGGCCGCGGGTGCTGGGCCTCAAGCCCTTGCTGGCCGAGTGGCTCGAGTTCCGCGTCGCAACGGTGCGCCGCCGCCTCGAGTGGCGCATGCAGAAGGTCGCCGCGCGCCTGCACGTCCTCGACGGGCTGCTGGTCGCCTTCCTCAACCTCGACGAGGTGATCCGGATCGTCCGCACCGAGGACGACCCGAAGCAGGCGCTCATGGCGCGCTTTTCCCTCACCGACCTGCAGGCCGAGGCGATCCTCGAGACCCGGCTGCGGCAACTGGCCAGGCTCGAGGAGATGAAGATCAGGGACGAGCAGGCGGAACTGGCGGCGGAGCGGGATGCATTGCAGCGCCGGCTCGGCAGCAAGGCGCGGCTGCGCGAGCTGGTGCGCACGGAACTGGAGCGCGATGCGGAGCAGTTCGGCGACGCGCGCCGCACGCGCATCGTCGAGCGCGCGGCAGCCCAGGCCATCGACGAGACCGAACTGGTGGCCAGCGAGCCCGTCACGGTCGTGCTGTCGACCGCCGGCTGGGTGCGCGCCGCCAAGGGCCACGACATCGACCCGCGCGCGCTGTCCTACAAGACCGGCGACGGCTTCCAGGCGGCGGGCCTGGGCCGCAGCACCCAGCAGGCCGTGTTCGTGGACTCGACCGGTCGTTCCTACAGCCTGCCCGCGCATACGCTGCCCGGTGCGCGCGGCCAGGGTGAGCCGCTGTCGGGGCGGCTGGACCCGCCGGACGGCGCGGAATTCCTGGCGGTGCTGGTGGGCGAGCCCGCCGATCGCTGGCTGCTGGCCTGCGACGGCGGCCAGGGCTTCATCACCCGGCTGGAATGCCTGCACGCGCGCAACCGCGCGGGCAAGGCGGTGTTCAACCTGCCGAAGAACGCCCGCGTGCTGCCGGCCTGCCCGGTGCCGGAGGGCGTGCCGACGCTGGTGTGCGCGGTCAACAGCGAAGGGCGCCTGCTGGCGTTTCCGCTGGACGAACTGCCCGAGATGGAGAAGGGGCGCGGCAACCTGATCTTCGGCGTGCCGGGCAAGAAGGCGCGCGCGGGCAAGGAGCTGATGCTCTCGGTGGCGCTGGTGCCGGAGGACGGCAAGCTGCTGGTCGCCTGCGGCGAGCGGCGCATGACCGTCGGCTGGAAGGACCTGGAGGCCTACCGGGGCAGCCGCGGCCAGCGCGGTGCACTGTTGCCGCGCGGCTGGCGCAAGGTGGAGCGGATCGAGGCGGACCGGGGCTGACCGCTAGCCCCCCATCACGACTTCCTCGGGCGCATTCACGAAGTAGCCCTGGATGTGCTCGACGCCGAGCTGCCACAGCACGGCCATGGTGTTGGCATCCTCGACACGCTCGGCGATGGTGATGGCGCCGCTGCCGCGCGCCAGCCTCACGAGATCCCTGATCCGCCTCTGCTTGTCCTGGTCGCTGGTCAGTCCCTGCATCAGCGCGCCGTGGATCTTCACGAAGTCGGGCTTGAAATGGCCGAGCTGGCTCGCCGAGTCGTTTTCGCCGCCGAAGCCCTCGATCGCGAAGCGGATCTTCATTGCCGCCAGTTGCTGCTGCATGGCGGTGACTTCCTTGACGTATTGCGCCGCGATGTCCTGGCGGACCTGCAGAACGAGGCGCTGCGGCTCGACGCTGACCGAGGCCAGCTGGTGGCCGAGCCAGACCGCCAGCGACGGGTCCAGCAGCGAGTCGCGCGACAGCCGCACGAACAGCCCGCCGGGCTTGCGCAGGGCGCAGAAGCGCATGGAGGCGCCGACGACCCAGCGGTCGATGTTCTTGGCGAGACCGTTGCGCTCGGCCACCGGGATGAATTCCGACGGCAGCACCTCGCGCCCGTTCTCGTCGATCATGCGCACCAGCACGTCGAACATGCCGAGGTCGTCGCCCTGCAGGCTCGCGATCGGCTGCTGCACGAGGCGCAGGCGATTCTCCATGAGCGCCGACTTGATGCGCTTGACCCACAGCTTGTCGCCGACCTGCAGCCGCATCATGGTCTCGGTGTGCTCGAGCGAGTACACGCGGTTGCCGCCGAGCTCGCGGCCGCGCCGGTTGGCGTTGTAGGCGTCGGTGGCCGGGCCGTCCGGGTCGCTGAGCGAGGCCGGGATCGCACCCAGGCCCACCGTGCAGGTGGTGGACAGCGACTTGCGGCCGACCTGGAAGACGTGTTGCGCGATCTTCTGCACGACGTGCTCGGCCCAGGCCTCGGCATCCGCCAGGTTGCCGCGCTCGAGCAGGACCATGAAGCCGTTGCCGGCGAAGCGGCCGGCCAGGTCCTCCGGGTGCAGCAGTTCGCGCAACTGCTGCGCGAAGCCGACCAGCACGTCCTCGCCGGTCAGCACGCCCACGTCGGACAGGATCGCGTCGTAGCGGTCCGGCTCGATGTACGCGAGGCAGCGCATGCCGCCCTTGAGCGGCTGGGCGACGCGCTTTTCGAGGCGCTCGATGAAGTAGGAGCGGTACAGGAACCCTGTGGCGGGATCGCGCTGCACCGCATCGGCCAGCCGGCCCTCCATGTCTGCGAGGCCGCGGTTGCCCGCCGACACGGTGAAGCGCACGCACGGCTCGCCCTCGAATTCGCCTTTGACGAGCAGCAGGTCGAGCGGCAGCGTGTCGTCGGTGGGCAGGGCGGCCGTGGCCTTCAGGACGTGACCCGTCGCCCAGCGGCCCTGCTGGCAGGCCACCAGCGCGCCCTTGATGGCGGCCTGCGAATCGGCCACGAACAGGTCCATCAACGGCATGCCGACCACCGCGTCGGCCTGCTCGACGCCGAACAGGTCCAGCCAGGCGCGGTTCGCCTCGACGACGATGCCCTCCTGCACGGCGATGATGGCGTCGGTCGCCTGCTGCACGAAGTCCCTGAGCTGGCGCTGGTATTCGCTGGCGCTGGACATCATGCTGGTCAGCGCCCGCTGCAGCCGGTGCGTCTTGAGTTCCCGCGTGACGACCTTCTGCAGCCGCTCGACGTTGGCCAGCGTCACGGCATCCTGCGCGCCCAGGTCCAGGGCCGTCGCGATCTCCGCCTCGGTGATCACCTCGCGCACCAGCACGACGGGCACGTCGGACGCAAAGCGGCTGCGGAAGTCCAGGGCTGCGTCCAGGTCCACGATCCCTTCGTCGGCGAAGATCAGCAGCATTTCCGGGGCGGCCTCGCTGAGCGCCTCGCCCAGTCCGCTGGCATCCGGCAGCCAGGTCAGGTGTACGGCATGCCCCGCATTGCGCAGCGCCTTGTTGACGGCCTCGACATGATCCTGATGGCGGGTCATGACGATCATCGGCACGGCAGGCGACTGGTTCAACGTTGTCTCCAGCGAAGGCGGACCCGACGGTTGTCCCGGAAGTCTAGCACCGGGGCGCAGGCGCGTTACGCGACCGGCGTCTTGGAACTGGCACCCGGCGATTCACCGGCGAGGCGGGGCACGCCGCAGCAGGGCGGGGCGCCGTTGCCGGGCCGGCGGGCGTCGCGCGGCAGCTTCCGCCGGCGATCAGGGTGGCCCGCGGCAGCGCTTGCCGCTATCATACGCGGCCCTTTTTTCTCGGCACCCACGGCCCGCGTTCGTGCGGCTGCCACGGCAGGAGCAATGGCCAGCTACAGCACCAACGAGTTCAGGTCCGGGCTGAAGATCCTGCTGGACGCCGACCCGTACGTCATCGTCGACAACGAGATGGTCAAGCCCGGCAAGGGCCAGGCCTTCAACCGCGTGCGCATCCGCAACCTGAAGACCGGCCGCACCATCGAGAAGACGTTCAAGTCCGGCGACTCGGTCGAGGCGGCCGACGTGCTCGACGTCGACATGCAGTACCTGTATTGCGACGGCGATTTCTGGCACTTCATGCAGCCGGAGAGCTTCGAGCAGTACACCGCCGGCAAGGCCGCGGTCGGCGACGCGGCGCAGTGGCTCAAGGACGGGCTGGTCTGCATCGTCACCCTGTGGAACGGCCAGCCGCTCACGGTCACGCCGCCGCCCCATGTCGAGCTGGCGATCGTGGAAACGGACCCCGGCATGAAGGGCGACACGGTCACCGGCGGCACCAAGCCCGCCAGGCTCGAGTCGGGGGCCCTCGTCAAGGTGCCGCTGTTCGTCAACCCGGGCGAGGTGATCCGCGTCGACACGCGCAGCGGCGAGTACATCGCGCGCGTGAAGTAATGCCGGAGTCCGGCCCCGGCCGGGCCTGATGGCCCCCGCTCAGCGGCCGTCTATTCCCGCGAGCTTCCAGTCGCAGGCGGCGGCCAGCGTGGCGGCGATCCGCTCGAGGCCGCGCGCGTCCTCAGCGTCGAAGCGTCCGTGCCGGGGGCTGTCCAGGTCCAGCACGCCGAGCAAGCCGCCGGCGTCGAGCAGGGGCACCACGATTTCCGAGTTCGAGGCCGCATCGCAGGGGATGTGTCCCGGAAACGCGTGCACGTCGGCCACGACCAGTGTCTGGCGCGAGGCGGCCGCGGTACCGCACACGCCGCGGCCCAGCGCGATGCGCACGCAGGCGGGCGCCCCCTGGAACGGCCCGACCACCAGCTGACCGCCGCGCAGGAAGTAGAAGCCCGCCCAGTTGAGGTCGGGCAACGCCGTGTACAGCAGTGCGGCGCAATTGGCCGCATTCGCCCATGGGTCCCGCTCACCCGCCAGCAGGCCCTCGAGTTGCGAGCCGATCGTCGCGTACGCCTGCTGCTTGTCGCCCTGCTGCCTGCCGATGCCCGTGAATGCCATGCCGCCCGCCTCAGGCGCGTTCCGCCGGGAACGCCATTGCCTCGTCGATCGAGCCGAGCCCCAGCGCCGTCATGACCAGCCGGTCGAAGCCCAGCGCCACCCCCGCACAGTCTGGCAGGCCGTGGGCCAGTGCGGCCAGCAGGCGTTCGTCCAGCGGCCGCGCCGGCTGGCCGCGCGCGGCGCGCACGGTGAGGTCCTGCTCGAAGCGCCGCCGCTGCTCGGCGGCGTCCGCCAGCTCGCGGAAGCCGTTGGCCAGCTCCAACCCGTCCAGGTAGAGCTCGAACCGCTCCGCCAGCGACGGGTCGTCCGTGCGGGTCCGCGCCAGCGCGGCCTGCTCGGCCGGGTAGTCGTATATGAAGGTCGGCGCCGTCGTGCCGAGGCGCGGGCCGACGACCGCGGAGACGACGAGGTCCAGCAGCGCATCGCGGTCGCGCAGCGCCGAGTCGGGCGGCGCGATGCCGTGGCGCGCGAGCACGGCACACAAGCCGGCCGCGTCCGCGCGCATCGGGTCGATGCCGGCGTGCTCGCGCACGGCATCGCGCCACGGCACGCGCACAGCCGGCGCGAGTTCCCGCAGGCCGTCGAGCGCCCGCCGCAACAGCGCGTCCACGTCGTCCATCAGGCGGTCCGTGCCGAAACCGAGGCGATACCACTCGACGAGCGTGAACTCCGGGTTGTGCCGGCGGCCGCGCTCGCCGTCGCGGAACACGGGGCAGACCTGGTAGCAGTCGCCGAGTCCGGCCGCCAGCAGGCGCTTCATCGCGTACTCGGGCGAGGTGTGCAGGAACACGCCGCCAATGCCGGCCAGCCGCGCCGGCACCGACTCGATGTGCCGGTCGGTGACCGCGGCCGACGACAGCACGGGCGTCTGTACCTCGATCACGCCCTGCTCGCGGAAGTGCGCGCGGATCCGCGCCAGCATGGCGGCGCGCGACCGCAGCGTGGCGAGGCCGGCCGATGGCCGCCAGGTCGCGTCGGTCATGCCGCGATGCGTGCGATGCGCTCGCCCATGCGCACGGACGCGGCCGGCAGCAGGCGCTCGGTGAAGGCCACCCGCCCGGCCGGGAACAACAGGATCACGGTCGAGCCCATGTTGAAACGGCCGAGTTCCGCACCCTTGTCCAGCGCCACCGGCGGGTCGCCGACCGGCATCATGCGGGGCCGCGCAGGCCGGTCGGCCGTGACCTCGCCCGCCCAGGCCAGGCTCATGCTGCCGACGAACAGCGCGCCGACCAGCACGACGCCCAGCGGGCCGATCGCGGTGTCGAATACCAGCGCGATGCGCTCGTTGCGCGCGAACAGGCCGGGCACGCCGGCGGCCGTGGTCGCATTGACGCTGAACAGGTCCCCCGGCACGTAGCGCGCGCTGCGCAGCGTGCCGGCGAGCGGCATGTGGATGCGATGGTAGTTGTACGGCGCGAGATACAAGGTCGCGAAGTCGCCGCCCTGGAACTCGCGCGCCATGACCTCGTCGTTGAGCAGCTCGCCCGCCGAGTACAGCAGGCCCTTGGCCTGCAGCAGCAGGTCCTGCTGCAGGCGGCCGGCCTGGCTGACGGTCCCGTCCACCGGACAGGCCACCGCGCCGGGATCCGGATCGACGCGGCGCGCGCCCGGCTGCAGCGCGCGCGTGAAGAAGGCATTGAAGGACTCGTAGGCCCGCGGGTCCGTGTGCTCCGCCTCCGCCAGGTTGACGGCATACGCCTTGAGGAACGCGCGGATCAGCAGGTTCTTGACCGGCCGGGCGCGCACGCGCGCGACGGCGTGCATGCCGCGCGACAGCAGGTGCTGCGGCAGCAGGTGCTGCAGGCCGACGAACAGGCGGCCGCCGGGCGTGCCGGGCGCGGCGCTCATGCGGCACCCGCCGCGGCCATGCGCAGGATGACGCGGTAATCGTTGGCAATGCCGTCCGGACTGTGCGGCGCACTGAAGACCGCCGCGATCTCGCCGGCCGGGTTCACCAGGAACACCGCCGTGGAGTGGTCCACGGAGTAATTGCCGTACTCGTCGGGCGGGCCGGGCCTCACGACCACGCCCACGCTGTCGGTCAGCCGCGTCACCTGGTCCGGCGCGCCCGTGACGCCCAGGAAGGTCGGGTCGAAGAAGGCCGTATAGCCCGCCAGCGTCTCGACCGTATCGCGCGCAGGGTCCACGGAGACGAGCACGACCTGCGGTTGCTGCGCGGGTGGCAGGTCCGCCAGCTCGCGCCGCGTGGCAGCCAGTGCCGCCAGGGTTGCGGGGCAGATGTCGGGGCAGTGGGTGTAGGCGAAGAACATGAAGGTCCACTGCCCGAGCAGGCGCTGCGGGCCGAATGGGCGGCCGCGCTGGTCCGTGAGGTCGAAGGCGGGCAGCGTGCGGGCCGCCGGGTACAGCGTGGCGCGCTCCAGCGGCGGCCGCGCGGGGGCCTGGTCGCGCGCCAGCCACATGCCGGCGAGCGCGCCGACGGCGATGGCGAGCAGGGGGAGGATGACGCGGGGCAGGGTCTTCATGGAGGTCGGTGCCGGGCGGGAGGGAGTGCGCGGCATTATCCCACAGCGCCGCCGGGTCACCCCGACCCGCTACAATCGCCGCGATGCCCACCGCCCCGAAAGGCCGATCCACCGCCGGCCGGCGCCGCCAACCCGGCCCGCCGGCGGCACGGGATGTCGGGGAGCTGGTCGAGTGGGCCGCCCGGCGGCTGGCGCGCGCGGGCCTGCACTTCGGCCACGGCACCGACAACGCGCTCGACGAAGCCGGCGCGCTGGTCTTTCACGCGCTGCAGCTGCGCCACGAAGACGCCGCCGCCGCGTATGGCCGCGCCGTGGACCAGGCGGGCATCCAGAGCGTGGCGGATCTCGTTGCGCGCCGCATCGACGAGCGCCGGCCGTCCGCCTACCTCACGGGCAGGACCTGGTTTGCCGGCCAGGAAATCGCCGTCACCGAGGACGTGCTGGTGCCGCGCTCGCCGATCGCCGAACTGTGCGAGCGTGCCTTCGCGCCCTGGGTCGAGCCGGCGCGCGTCGGCCGCGTGCTGGACATCGGCACGGGTTCCGGTTGCATCGCCATCGCCTGCGCACGCGCGTTCCCGCACGCGCAGGTGGACGCCGGGGACGTCTCGGCCGCGGCGCTGGCCGTGGCCGCGCGCAATGCGGCGGCGCACGGCCTCGCGGACCGGCTGCGGCCGGTGCTGTCGGACGTGTACGGCGGCGTCGGCCGCCGGCGTTACGATATCGTGGTGAGCAACCCGCCCTACGTCGCCGAGGCCGAGATGCTGAAGCTGCCCGCCGAGTACCGTCACGAGCCGCGCCTCGGGCTGGCGGGCGGGGCCGACGGCCTCGATGTCGTCGCGCGGATCCTGTGCGGCGCGGCACGCCACCTGACGCCCGCCGGCATCCTGGTCGTCGAGGTCGGCGACTCAGAGCGCGCGGTCAAGGCGGCCTGGCCCGGCGTGCCGTTCACGTGGTTGTCGTTCGAGCGCGGCGGCGGCGGCGTGCTGCTGCTGACCGCGCCGCAGGTTCACGAACACCGGCGCGCGCTGGCGCAGCCGCAGCACTGAAGGGCGAGCCATGTCTGGCAACACACTCGGTACGCTGTTCACGGTCACGACCTTCGGCGAAAGCCACGGCCCGGCGCTCGGCGCAATCGTCGACGGCTGCCCGCCCGGCCTGGAACTGGGCGAGGCGGACCTGCAGGGCGACCTCGACCGGCGCCGGGCGGGCACCTCGCAGTTCACCAGCCAGCGCCGCGAAGCGGACACCGTGCGGATCCTGTCCGGCGTCTTCGAGGGGCGCACCACGGGGGCCGCGATCGGGCTGCTCGTCGAGAACACCGACCAGCGTTCGCGCGACTACGAGCGCATCAAGGACCGCTTCCGGCCGGGCCATGCCGATTACACGCACCAGCAGAAATACGGGTTCCGCGACTATCGCGGCGGCGGCCGGTCGTCGGCCCGCATCACGGTGGCGACCGTGGCGGCCGGCGCGATCGCGCGCAAGTACCTGCGCGAGAAGCTGGGGCTGACCGTGCAGGGCTGGCTGTCGCGCATGGGACCGATCGAGATCGATGCGGTCGACCCGGCGTGCGCGTACGACAACCCGTTCTTCTGCCCGGACCCGGCCCGCGTCGCCGAACTCGAGGAGAGCATCCGCCAGCTGCGCCGCGAGGGCGACTCGGTGGGCGCACGCGTCACGGCCGTCGCGCGCAACGTGCCGCCGGGGCTGGGCGAGCCGATGTTCGGCCGCATCGACGCGGACCTGGCCTTCGCCATGATGGGCATCAACGCGGCCAAGGCCGTCGAGATCGGCGACGGCGTCGCGGTGGCCGGCCAGCGCGGCAGCGAACATCGCGACGAGCTCACGCCGGCGGGCTTCCTCAGCAACCATGCCGGCGGCACGCTCGGCGGGATCACCTCCGGGCAGGACCTGATCGTGCACGTCGCCTTCAAGCCCACCTCGAGCATCCAGGTGCCGGGCCAGACGATCGACGTGGACGGCCAGCCGGTGTCCATCGTCACCACCGGGCGGCACGACCCCTGCGTGGGCCTGCGCGCCGTACCGATCGTCGAGGCGATGCTGCTGCTGGTGCTGATGGACCACACGCTGCGGCATCGTGCGCAATGCGGCGACGTGGTGTCGCGCACGCCGGTCATCACGCGACCGCGCTGAGTTGATCCGCGAACGGGCACAACTGGCGGGCGGGTACTTCTGGTACTTCGCCGCGCTCGGCGTGTTCGTGCCTTACTGGCCGCTGTACCTGGCGGGACGCGGCTTCGACGCCGTGCAGATCGGCCTGGTGATGGGCGTTTTCGCCGGCATGCGCATCATCGGCCCGCCGCTGTACGCCGAGCGGGCCGATGCCAGCGGCCGTCCGCTGGCGCTGCTGCAGGCGGCCGGCCTGGCGACCGTCGCGTGCGTGGTCGCGTTTCCGGTGCTGCATTCCCTGTGGGCGGTGGCCCTGGCGCTGGCGGCCTACAGCGTGCTGTGGAACGGGTTCATGGCGGTCTACGACGCGCACGTGCTGCAGCGCCTGGGCGACGATGCGGGACGCTACGGCCTGCTGCGGCTGTGGGGCTCGCTGGGCTTCATCGCGACCTCGGTGCTGGCCGGCATGTGGTTCGAGCACGCGGGCCTGGCATCGCTGCCGTGGCTGCTGGCATTGCTGGTGGGCATCACGGCGGCGTCGCTGGCAGGCCTGCCGGACGCCCGCGCCCAGCGATCCGCGGGGGTCGGGGCGCCGCTGCGCACGGCGCTCCGGGACCCGCGCGTGCGCACCTTCCTCGCCGTGTCCTTCCTCATGCTCGCCAGCCACGGCGCCTACTACAATTTCTTCTCGCTCTACCTCGAGCGCTTCGGCTATGCGCGCGCCACCATCGGCCTGCTGTGGGCCTGGGCGGTGGCGGCCGAGATCGGCCTGTTCCTGCTGGCGCCGCGCCTGATGCTGCGCTGGCCGTTGCAGAGGCTCATGGTCGTGGCGCTGGTGGCGGCCGCGGTGCGCTGGGTCGCGCTGGCGGCGTGGCCGGACCGGGTGGCCGTCGTGTTCGCGGCGCAGGCGCTGCACCTGGCCAGTTTCGGCCTGTTCCACCTGTGCGCGGTCGCCCTCGTGCAGGCCTTGTTCCCGCGCGCGGCGGCGGCGCGCGGCCAGGCGCTGTACGGCAGCGTGAGTTATGGCGCCGGCGGCGTGGCCGGCGCCTGGCTGAGCGGCTGGCTGTGGCGCGAGGTCGCGCCGCAGGCGGCATTTCTGGCCGGCGCCGCGCTGGCGCTGGCTGCGGCCTGGCTGGTCGCAGCCAGATTGCGCGGCCTGGACGCGGCCCGGACCGGGATCCGTGCGGCGCGATGACGCTCTGGCGGGGCCGCCGGGAGTGGTAATCACTGGCCGCGCCGCAACCCGGTCGGAGTAGAATTGCGTGACGCCTTGCCAGATTTTGGTAAATGACGGCGTGTAAGCTATAGTCCGTGCAATTCAGTTACTTGTGATTGATTTCACACCTGTTGCGTCGCGTCAGGGCGGAAGCTCGGGCGTTGGCGAAGGTCGTCCGGGAGTCATGATGAGCTGGAAACTCCGCGCCGCAGTGTCGGCGTTGTTGCTTGCCCCTCAGGCCGCCTTTGCCCTGGGCCTGGGCGATATCCGCGTCAGTTCGGCCCTCAACGAGCCGCTGGCCGCGGAGATCGAACTGGTCGCGCCGACCGCCGAGGAACTGGGCTCGCTGGGCGCGCAACTTGCTTCGCGCGAGTTGTTCGAGCGCTACGGCCTGGACCGGTCGGCCTTCCTGGACAGCGTGCAGTTCACGGTCGGCCGCGGCCGTGACGGCCGCAACGTGCTGCTGGTCAGTTCGACCGCGCCGGCCGCCGAGCCCTTCGTGACTTTCCTGGTGGAGCTGAACTGGCCGCGCGGCCGCCTGCTCCGTGAATACACCGTGCTGCTCGATCCGCCGGTGTTTGCACCGACGGCAGCGACGCCGCCTGCCGCGGTCGCCGCACCGCGGGTCGCGCGGCCTGCCGCCGCGCCCGCGCCTGCCGCCGCGCCGGCGCCGGATGCGCCGCCGCCGGTTGCGCCGGGCACGCCGTCCACCTACCGCGTGCAGCGCGGCGATACGGCCTACGGCATCGCCGCACGCCTCAGTGGCGGCGACCGGACTGCGGCTAACCGCACCATGATCGCCATGTTCCGCGCCAACCCCGAGGCGTTCGGCGGCAACATCAACCTGCTGCTGGCGGGCGCGACGTTGCGCGTGCCGGACCCGGCCGCGGTCAACGCGGTGGGCGCGCAGGAAGCGCAGAGCGAGATCAGCCGCCAGGTGACTGCCTGGCGCAGCGGCGAGGCGGTCCCCGCCGCGGGACGGCTGCGCCTGGTGACGCCGAGCGAGGGCGTGACAGACGCGGCGCCGGCCGCGGACCTCGAGACGCGCATCAGCGAGGCGACTCGCGAGATCGAGGAGTCCAGGCGCCTGCTGGAGGTGCAGCAGGCCGAACTTGCACAGCTGCAGAACCGGTTGGCGGAGGAGAAGGCCGCCGCCGCTGCTGCCGCTGCTGCCGCTGCCGCCGCTGCCGCAGCGCCGCCGCCGGTCGAGGCGCCCGTCGCCGAAGCGCCGGTCGCCGAAGCGCCGGTCGCGGAGGCGCCCACGCCCGCGGTGACGCCCGAGCCTGCGCCGGAGGCCGCGCCCAAGGTCGCGCCTGCGCCGGCCGCGCCATCGTTCCTGGACAGCCTGACGGACAACTGGACCTACCTGGCCGGTGCGGCCGCCCTGTTGCTGGGCGGCGGCCTGGCCTGGGGTTACGTGCGCCGGCGGCGTGAGGAAGACCTCGACGAGGCCATGCGGTCCTTCGAGGTGCCGGCCGAGCCGGCGGCGGAACCGGAACCGTCCGATACCGCGCGCATGCAGGCGCTCGGGGCGACCGGACGCGTGGCGCCGGACATCGTGGTCGAGGAGCGCAAGCCGGCCGCCAAGCCGGGTGCGGCGCGACGCAAGCCCGAGCGGCTCGTCGACGACACGATCAGCACCGAAGCTGCGCTCGACCTGGACGAAGGCGATCCGCTGGCGGAAGCGGACTTCCACATGGCCTACGGCCTGTACGACCAGTCCGCCGACATCATCCAGGCCGCCCTGGAGAAGGAACCCGGGCGACGCGACTACAAGGTCAAGCTGCTCGAGATCTACTTCGTGGCGGGCAACGCGGACAGCTTCCTCGAGATCGCGCGCGAGCTGTCCCGCACGCGTACCGACGGCGACGCGGCGGAATGGGACCGCATCGTGATCATGGGACGCCAGCTGGCGGCCGACGATCCGTTGTTCGAGGGCGTCGAGCCGCGGGGCGGCGACGTGGACCTCAACCTCGAGGGCGGCGACAGCCACGTGGACCTCGAGTTGTTGACGATGCCCGAGGGCGAAGACAGCCTCGACCTCGACCTGGGCGACGCGCCGGGCGCGGCGGACAGCAGTGGCGACACGAGCATCAGCGCGGCGCTGGACATGGACTTCGACGCGGCCGAGACGGAAATAGCGCCGCAGACGATCTCGCTGACGATGCTGGAGCCGACGGCCGAGATGCCGACCGTCAAGCTGCCGGCCGGTGACGCGCCGACGGTCAGGACGCCGCGGCTGGGCGAAACCTCGGACGACACCATCCGCCAGAAGGTCAGCCCTGCGCGCATGGGCGCGGAGCAGGGGTCCGGCGATGCCACGGCCGAAATGGCCATGGACGACCTGGGCATCGACCTGGGCGATCTCGACTCGCTCGAGGACGGCCCGCAGGATGAAGATGCGACGCGCACCATGCCGGCGGACGAGGATGCGACGCGCACCATGCCGGCGGACGAGGATGCGACACGCGCCATGCCGGCGGGCGATGCCGAGTCGGCGGGCGGCACCGCGCTGTTGCGCGCGTTGAAGGACGACGCGGACCTCGGCGCCACTGCGGAGATGCAGGCATTCGACGAGGGGCTGACCGCGATCGACATGGAATTCCCTGAGGATGCGGCCGACGGCACCGCCGAGACGCGGCGCCTCGACCTCGACATCGGCGCGCCCTCCGGCGGCGACTCGACGCGCACCCAGCGGCTGACGCAAAGCGACCTGCCGCAGCTGTCCGAGCTGGCGCCCGTGACGATGAGCGAAGTCGGCACCAAGCTGGACCTCGCGCGCGCCTACGTGGACATGGGCGACCCGGACGGCGCCCGCAGCATCCTGCAGGAGGTCCTGCAGGAAGGCAGCAGCCAGCAGAGGCAGGATGCCAAGCGCCTCCTGGATTCGCTGCCGGGCGCGTGACGGGGAACGCCGGCGGCGTGCGGTAGCGCGCGGCCGGGCGCGATGACGGACCCGCCGGACCGGCAACGGCTCGCGATCGGCGTCGAGTACGACGGCGCCCGCTACGCGGGCTGGCAGCGCCAGGCAGAAGTTCCTTCCATCCAGTCCGCGGTCGAGCAGGCGCTCGGCCGTGTCGCCGACCATCCCGTCAGCGTGACCTGCGGCGGCCGCACCGACGCCGGCGTGCATGCGCTCGGCCAGGTCGCGCATTTCGACACGACGGCCGGGCGCAGCCCGCGCAGCTGGGTGCTGGGCGCCAACTCGCACCTGCCGGCGCAGATCGCGCTGACCTGGGCCGCGCCGGTCGGCGCCGATTTCCACGCGCGCCATTCGGCGCTGGCCCGCACCTACCGCTACGTGATCCAGAACCGGGTCGTGCGCCCGGCGTTGCTGGCCGGCCGCATGGCCTGGGTGCGCCAACCGCTGGACGCGGCGGCCATGCACGAGGCGGCCCAGTGCCTGCTGGGCGACCACGACTTCTCGGCATTTCGCGCGGCCGAATGCCAGTCGCGCACGCCGCGACGCCGGCTGGACGCGATCGCGGTGTGGCGCGAGGCGGGGCAGGTCGTGGTGGAAGTCACGGCCAACGCCTTCGTGCAGCACATGGTGCGCAACATCGTCGGCACGCTCATCCCGGTCGGCCGCGGCCTGCAGCCGCGGGATTCGGTGGCCGCGGCGCTCGCCAGCCGCGACCGCACGGCGGCCGGCCCCACCGCGCCGGCCGACGGCCTGTACCTGCTGGCCATCCGTTACCCGCCCGGCTGCGGGTTGCCGGACCCGGCACCGCCGCCGGCATCGGCTATGATTCCGGGCGCCTGGGTTGTACGGGACCGGCCATGACCTGGTTCGAGAAGATCATCCCTTCGCGGATCAAGACCGAGCGGCGCACGCGCTCGGTCCCGGAAGGGCTGTGGATGAAGTGCCCGGCCTGCGACTCGGTGCTGTACCGGCCCGAGGTGGACCGCAACCTGCAGGTCTGCCCGAAATGCTCCAACCACATGCGCATCACGGCGCGCGACCGGCTCGAGCGGTTCCTCGATCCCGATACGGGGCGGGAACTCGCGGACAAGGTCACGCCGCTCGATCCGCTGCGGTTCCGCGACAGCAGGCGCTATCGCGACCGCATTGCGGCGGCGCAGAAGAGCACCGGCGAGCGCGATGCGCTGATCGTCATGGCCGGCGCGCTGCACGGCCAGCAGGTGGTGGCCGCCGCCTTCGACTTCAGCTTCCTCGGCGGGTCGATGGGCTCGGTCGTCGGCGAGCGGTTCGTGCAGGCCGTGGACTACTGCCTGGAACACCGCACCCCGCTCATCTGCTTCACGGCCAGCGGCGGCGCCCGCATGCAGGAGGGCCTGCTGTCGCTCTTGCAGATGGCGAAGACCAGCGCCGCGCTCGCCCAGCTGGCCCGCCAGCGGCTGCCGTTCATTTCCGTGATGACCGACCCGACCACCGGCGGCGTGTCGGCGAGCCTGGCCATGCTGGGCGACATCAACATCGGCGAGCCGAAGGCCCTGATCGGCTTTGCCGGGCCGCGCGTCATCGAGCAGACCGTGCGCGAGACGCTGCCCGAGGGCTTCCAGCGCAGCGAATTCCTGCTCGATCACGGCGCCCTCGACATGATCGTGGACCGCCGCGAGCTGCGCGAACGCATCGCGACGCTGCTGCGCCTGCTGATGCAGTTGCCGCCGCCCGGGGAATGAGGCGCCGGTTGCGGTTCGCGGCGCTGCACGACTGGCTCGACTGGCAGGAGTCGCTGCACCCCAGGACCATCGACCTCGGCCTCGACCGAGTGCGGGCGGTGCTGGCCGCCATGGGCCTGGGCCGCCCGGCGCCGCACGTGCTCACCATCGGCGGCACCAACGGCAAGGGGTCCGTGTGTGCCTACCTCGAGGCCATGCTGCAGGGCGCGGGCTACCAGACCGGGTGTTTCACGTCGCCGCACCTGCGGCACTATGGCGAGCGCATCCGCGTGGGCGGGCGACCGGCAACCGACGCGCAGATCGTCGACGCCTTCGCGCGCATCGACGCGGCGCGCGGCGAGTGCAGCCTGACCTTCTTCGAGTGGAGCACGCTGGCGGCGCTGTCGATCTTCGACGCCGCGGGCACGGACGTGGCGGTGCTCGAGGTGGGGCTGGGCGGCCGCCTGGACGCGGTGAACGTCATCGATGCGGACGTGGCGGCCGTGGTGTCGGTCGGGCTCGACCACTGCGAGTGGCTGGGCACGACCGTCGAGGCGATTGCGCGCGAAAAGGCGGGCATCTTCCGCGCCGGGCGTGCGGCGGTGTTCGGCTCGCGCCGCATGCCGGTGGCCCTGGCCGAGGCGGCGCAGGCGAGACGCGCACGGCTGTCGCGACTGGGCGTCGACTTCGACTTCGTCGAGCGGCCGGACGGCTGGGACTACATCGGCCTCGGCTCGCGGCGCGGCGGCCTGCCGCTGCCTGCGCTGGGCGGCGCGGCCCAGCTGGCCAATGCGGCGACCGCCCTGGCGGTGCTCGAGGCCGCCGAGCCCGGCCTGCTGGTGCCCGACGAGGCGGTGCGCGCCGGCCTCACCAGGGCGCGCCTGGCCGGCCGCTTCCAGGTGGTCGGTACGGACCCGGAATGGGTGCTCGACGTGGCGCACAACCCGGACGCCGCCCGCGTCCTGGCGGAGGGCCTGGCCACGCGCCGCCCTGCGCGCCGCACGATCGCCGTCTGCGGCATCCTCGCGGACAAGGACGTGGAGGGCATCGCGGCCGCACTGGGCGCAGCGGTGGATGCCTGGATCGCGGTCGGGCTGCAGGGCCCGCGCGCGCAGGCGCCAGCGGCGCTGGCGGCACGTTTGAACGCGGTCACCGGGGCCGCCGTCACGGTGGCCGCCGACGTGGTGTCGGCCTGCGAAGCGGCCCGCGGCATGGCGCGCGCCGGCGACCGGATCGTGGTCTTCGGCTCGTTCCAGACGGTGGGGCCGGCGCTGTCGTGGCTCGACCTGCCGGCGTGAGCGCCGGCCGGACGCTAGAATGGGCCAACCTCGGGCGCGGGAGGCGCGGGCATGGAGACCGAAGTCAAGGAGCGCCTGGTCGGCGCGATCATCCTGGTCCTGCTGGCCGTGCTGGTGCTGCCCGCCCTGTTGAGCGGCCCGCGGCAGCCAAAGCCGGTCGAGCCCGCCGCACCGGCGCCCACGCGTAGCGTTGACCTCGACCTGGGCGGTGCGCGCCCCGACGCCGTGGTCGAAGTCACGGCCCTGGACGAAGCCGCACCCGTTGCGCCGCCGGCCGCGGTACGTGAGGCGCCCACCGGCCTGCCGGGCGGCAGCGAGCCCGCCGCCGACATCGAGCCGCCGCCCGTAGCGGACGCCGCGCCGCCGCCGGCCGCGGAACCCGTGCGTCAGGCAGCAGCCCCGGCCGGCAGCGGCTGGGCCGTGCAGGTGGCCGCACTGTCCAGCCGCGACGCCGCAATGAAGTCGGTCGCGGACCTGCAGCGGCGGGGCTACACGGCCTTCATCCTCGAGTACCGCACCGGCGGCCGGGTGCTGTACCGCGTTCGCGTGGGACCGGAAGCGGCGCGCGAGCGTGCCGCGGCGCTGGCTGCACGCATGCAGGCCGAGGGGATCCGGGGCAATGTCGTCAGCCATCCGTGAGCGGCCGGTGCCACGGCCTGGGTTAGAATCACGTCGGGTCACCGCGGGAGCCTGCGACACATGAGCGGCATCGACTACGTCTTCATGCTGGCGATGCTCGCCTCGGTGCTGGTGGGCGCGCTGCGCGGCTTCGTCCGCGAGGCCGTGTCGCTGGTGTCATGGCTGGTGGGACTGTGGGTGGCCTGGCACTACGCCTACGTGCTGACTCCCTACCTGGGCGGCGTGCTGGCGACACCCGGGCTGCGCGAGTGGGTCGCGCGCATCCTGCTGCTGGTCGGACTGGTGCTGCTGGGCGCCGCGATCGGCGCGCTGGTCAGCTACCTGGTGCGGCGGGCGGCCGGCCTCGCGGTCACCGACCGCCTGCTGGGCCTGCTGTTCGGCGCGATGCGCGCGCTGGTCGTGATCGGCGTGTTCGTCATGATCGGCCGCGGGCTGGACCTCGAGCAGGAGCCATGGTGGACGGGATCGCGCCTGATGCCGTACGCGGAACACGCGGCCAACTGGCTCGAGCACTATGCCGAGCCGGAATTCGAGCCGCTGCTGGAGGATGCCGCCAGGGCAGTACGTGGCTAGCGCGGCGCTGACGGCGTCGCGGCGTTCCTGATGCACGCCGTTGCCGGCTGAGGAGTGACGAGCAATGGGCACCGTTTCCGAACCGCCCCGCCGCTGCGCGAAGCGGATCCGTGCGGGGGATTGCTAGGCCCATGTGCGGCATCGTCGGCATGGTGGGCCAGGCGCAGGTCAACCAGCGTCTCTACGACGCCCTGACGGTGCTGCAGCACCGCGGCCAGGATGCGGCGGGCATCATGACCATGCGCGACGGCGAATTGTTCGTGCGCAAGGACGTGGGCCTGGTGCGCGACGTGTTCGACCAGCGGCACATGGTCAGCCTGGCGGGCCACAGCGGCATCGGCCACGTGCGCTACCCCACGGCAGGCGGCGACCGCCCGGACGAGGCGCAGCCCTTCTACGTGAACTCGCCGTTCGGCATCGGCCTGGGTCACAACGGCAACCTGACCAACGCCGCCGAGGTGGCGCTGGAACTGGTGCGCGACGATCGCCGGCACCTCAACACGCGCTCGGATTCCGAGGTGCTGCTCAACGTGCTGGCCAGCGAGTTGCAGAAGTGCACGGGACCGGGATTCACGCCCGCCGACATCTTCGACGCATTGACCAGCGTGTTCCACCGCTGCCGGGGTGGGTACGCGGCCGTGGCGCTGATCGTCGGCCATGGCGTGGTCGGCTTCCGCGACGTGCACGGCATCCGCCCGCTGGTGCTGGGCCGCCGCGACACGCCGCAGGGTCCGGAGTGGATGCTGGCGTCGGAGAGCGTCGCGCTCGACATGCTGGGCTTCACGCTGCTGCGCGACGTGCGCCCGGGCGAGGCGGTCTACCTGGACCAGCAGCGGCGCCTGCACAGCCGCCAGTGCGTACCGCCCGGCCGGCACACGCCGTGCATCTTCGAGTACGTCTACCTGGCGCGACCCGACTCGATCATCGACAACATCTCCGTGCACAAGGCGCGCATGCGCATGGGCGAGCGGCTGGCGGACCGCATCCGCCGGCTGCAGCCGGACCACGACATCGACGTGGTGATCCCGATCCCCGACACCAGCCGCACCAGCGCCATGCAGCTGGCCGGGTCGCTCGGCATCAAGTACCGGGAGGGCTTCGTCAAGAACCGCTACATCGCCCGCACGTTCATCATGCCGGGACAGGAGATGCGGCGGAAGTCGGTGCGCAGCAAGCTCAATGCGATCGACCTCGAGTTTGCGGGCCGCAACGTGCTGCTGGTGGACGACTCCATCGTGCGCGGCACGACCTCGGCGCAGATCATCGAGCTGGCGCGCGAGGCGGGTGCGCGCAAGGTGTATTTCGCCTCGGCCGCGCCGCCGGTGCGCTGCCCCAACGTGTACGGCATCGACATGCCGGTCGCCTCGGAACTGGTTGCGGCAGGCCGCTCGGAGGAGGAGGTCGCGCGCATCATCGGCGCCGACTGGCTCATCTACCAGGAGCTCGACGACCTGGTGGCGGCGTGCCGGCACGACCAGGCGAGCATCGAGGAATTCGACACCTCGTGCTTCTCCGGCCACTACGTCACCGGCGACGTCACCGAAGACTACCTCGGCCGGCTCATCCTCGAGCGCGCCGATGCGGTCAAGGCGCGCCGGCGCGACGACCCGGCGCCGAACCGGGTCATTCGCGCGGTCTGATCCAGGCCGCCGGACGCACCGCGTGCCGCCCGCCGTCGAGCCACGCCGCACCTTCCTGCTGGAGCTGTTCGATGCCGCGCTGGCAGCGGTGAACGGCCGCCGCCGCATGCGCGAGGCGCTGGCGGGCCGTGGGGACGACGACGTCTGGGTGCTCGCCGCCGGCAAGGCCGCGGGCGCCATGACGCTGGGCGCGCTCGACGTGCTGGGGCCGGCCGTGAGCCGCGCGCTCGTGGTCTCGCGCGCGGGCCACTTCGACCGGGAGCTGCGTGGCCGCGCGGGCGTGCAGTGCCTGACCGGCGGCCATCCGCTGCCGGACCAGGGCAGCCTCGAAGCGGGCGCGGCGGCCCTGGCCATGGCGCGCGAGGCCCCGGCGGGGCAGCGCGTGCTGTTGCTCGTGTCGGGCGGCGCGTCCAGCCTGCTCGAGGTGCTGCCGGCCGGCGTGTCGCTGGCGGCGCTGCGCGAGTTCAACGACTGGGCGTCGGCGGGCGGTCTGGACATCGCCTCGCTGAATGCCCTGCGCCGCAGCCTGTCGTGTCTGAAGGGCGGCCGGCTGCTGGGGGCGCTGCAACGATGCCGTACCGAGGGATACTTCATTTCCGACGTGCCGGGCGACGACCCCGCGGTGGTCGGTTCCGGGCTGCTGGCGGCGGCGCCGGCCGTGCCGTTGCCGCCACGGCTGCCGGAGTGGCTGCCGCCCCTGCTGGCCCGCGCGCCACCGCCCCCGGCGGGACGCCCAAATGTGCCGCTGCGCTGCGTGGGCAACCTGGAGGAGGCCCTGCAGGCGGTGCGGGCCAGGGCGACCGCGGCCGGCTGGCCCGTGACGGTGCATGCGGCGCGGATCGAGGGCGATGCGACGGCGGCGGCGGCGGCCGTGTGCCGCGCCGCGCAGCAGGGCGGGGACGGCGTGCAGGTGATGGGCGGCGAGACGACCGTGCGCCTGCCGCCGCGGCCGGGTCGCGGCGGGCGCAACCAGCACCTCGCGCTGTGTGCGGCGCAGCATCTCGACGGCGACCGCCGCACGATGCTGCTGGCCTGCGGCACCGACGGCACGGACGGCAACACCGATGATGCGGGAGCGATCGTGGACGGCGGCACGCTGCGGCGCGGCCGCGATGGCGGCCAGGAGGCCGAGCGGTGCCTGGCGGCCGCCGACAGCGG
Organism: uncultured Gammaproteobacteria bacterium; assembly: GCA_963695155.1. GTDB lineage: Bacteria > Pseudomonadota > Gammaproteobacteria > Steroidobacterales > Steroidobacteraceae > SG8-30. The sequence goes on along the minus strand of CAVOGD010000007.1, from coordinate 114,342 downwards.
CCGGTTCCTCGAGGCCAGCGGCGACCTCGTGCACAGCGGGCCGACCGGAACCAATGTGGGCGACCTGCTGATTGCCTTGCGGGGCGAACTGCTGCAAAGTCTGCCTGCCGCGGGTTGAGGCCAGGATGCCCACATGACCCTCCGGGTGCTCGTCATCGACGATCAGGCGGACTTCCGGCGCTTGCTGGCGTTGCACGTCGCGACCGGGTTCGATGAACCGGCCGTGGCCGAGTACGACCCCGCGGCGCAAGGCAGGTTGCCGCCCGATTTCCAGGCCGCGGGTTACGACGTCGTGCTGCTGGACGAGGAACCCGGCGCGGGCACCGGACTGACCTGGCTGAAGGACCTGCGGCGCCGGCCCGGCTTCCCGCCGATCGTGTACCTGCTGACGAGCGACCGCGAGGAGGCCGTCGAGCAGGCGCGCGCGGCGGGCGCCTTCGCCTGCCTGCCGAAGGCCAAGATCGACCACGCCAGGCTGATCGCGACGCTGCGCGATGCCCAGCTGGCCTGTCACCGCGCGCAGGAGCCGATCGGCGGCACCGACGAGTCCGACCAGGCCTGCCGCTTCGGCGACCTGGTCATCCGCGGCCACCGCTTCGTGAAGAAACTGGCCGAGACGACCGTGTCCACCGTGTACCTGGCGGACAGCATCAAGATCGGCCAGCCGGTCGTGCTGAAGGTGCTCAAGCAGGTGCCCGACCCCGGCGGCGCGGCGATCGACAACTTCGACAGGTTCCTGCGCGAGTACGAGATCGCCTCGACCCTGCGCCACCCCAACATCGTGCGCATCTTCGACGTGGGGGCCGGCGACGACCACGCCTACATTGCGATGGAGTACTTCCCGGCCGACGACCTGCGCGAGCGCATCCGGCAGGGCCTGACGCCGCTCGAGGCCATCACGATCGCGCGCCAGATGACCGAGGCGCTGAAGGTCCTGCACGACGCCGGCGTGCTGCACCGTGACCTCAAGCCGGGCAACATCATGTTGCGCGAGGACGGCTCGCCGGTGCTCATCGACTTCGGCATGTCCAAGCAGCGGGACCTGAGCGCCGACATCACCAGCGTCGGCCAGATCTTCGGCACGCCGTACTACATGAGCCCGGAGCAGGGCCACGGCCGCGAACTCGACGCCCGCAGCGACCTGTACAGCCTGGGCATCATCCTGTTCGAGATGCTGATGCGGCGGAAGCCCTATGTGGCCGGCACGCCCATGAAGGTGATCTTCATGCAGGCCAATGCGCCGCTGCCGGAGCTGGCCGCCGAGCTGAAGCGCTTCGAGCCGATCGTGCACCGCTGCATCGAGAAGATCCCCGCGCGCCGCTACGCGTCGGCCGACAAGCTGCTCGACGTGCTGCGGGAAATGGAGAAGGACGAAGCGGAGCGGCTGACGGCGGGGTTCTAGGCGGCGCCCGCCAGCCGTTCCCCGCCGGCGGTCAGTTCGTAGCCGTCGTCGTCCCAGGTCAGCACGCTGGCGCCGCGGGACCAGTCGCCGAGCACGATCCGCGTGTGCGGCCGGCCGTCCAGCTCGAAGCGGTGTATCGCCGGCCGGTGGGTGTGGCCGTGCAGCAGCAGGTCCACGCCCGCGGCCTGCATGGCGTGCACCACTGCCTGCTGGTTGACGTCGGTGATGTACTCCCCGGCCCGTGCGAGGTGGTCGCGGCTGCCGGCGCGCGCCTGCTCGGCGAGGGCGCGGCGGCTGTCGGGCGACAGGGCCAGCAGGCGCGCCTGCACCGGCGGATCGCGCAGCAGCGCGCGCAGCCGCTGGTAGGAGCCGTCGTCCGTGCACAGCGCGTCGCCGTGCGTGAGCAGCAGCTTGCGGCCGTCCAACGTGATGAGCGTCGGGTCGGGCAGGAAGGTCGCGTCGGCCTGCGCGCAGAAGGTCTCCCCCAGCAGGACGTCGCGGTTGCCCTGCATCACGAACACGGCCGTGCCCTGCCGCGCGAGGGCGCGCAGCGCCGCGGCCACCTGCTGCCCCAGCGGACCGGGCGCGTCGTCGCCCAGCCACACCTCGAAGAGGTCGCCCAGCAGGTACAGGGCACCGGCATCGCGGGCGGGGCCCGCCAGCAGGTCCAGGAACTGCGCGGTCGTCTGCGGCCGCGCCGCATCGAGGTGCAGGTCAGACGCGAACAGCCTTGTCACGGCTCGGGGTCTGGGGGCGGCGCGGGTTCAGGCGGGGGATCCGCTGCAGCGGCCGCGCCTTCGCCCTCGGCGAACACGCGGGTGAAGACGATCTGCTGCAGCGGCACGTCGGACGGGAACGGTCCGCGTGCGCCGGTGGGCACGTGCCCGATGCGGTCCAGCACCTCCATGCCCTCGACCACCCTGCCGAATACCGCGTAGCCCCAGCGGCTCGGCAGCGGACTGAGGCCCAGGTTGTCGACCAGGTTGACGTAGAACTGCGAGGTCGCCGAATGCGGGCTGTCTTCGCGCGCCATGCCGACCGTGCCGCGCCTGTTCATGAGGCCGTTGCCGGACTCGTTGGGGATGGGACCGCGCGTGGGCCGCTCGGCGTAGTCCCGGTCGTAACCGCCCCCCTGCACGACGAAGTTGGCCACGACCCGGTGCACGACCAGCCCGTCGTAGTGGCCGTCGCGCACGTAGCGCAGGAAGTTCTCCGCCGTCAGCGGCGCGCGCGCCGCGTCCAGCTCGAGCGTGAAGGCCCCGTCGGTGGTCTCGAACCGGACTCGCGGGTTCAGCGAGGCCGAGGTCTGCGCCAGGGCGGCGGCCGGGACCGCAAGCAGCAGGGCAAGGCAGAGTGTCAGTCGTTGCATCGGGGCACCGCGTCGCGTTGCACGGGACCCGGCAAGTCTACCGCATGCCGGCGCGTGAGCAGCGCCGCCCAATCCCGTACACTCTGGACCCCATGTCCCGCCCCTTCGTCACCCGCTTCGCGCCGAGCCCGACCGGCGACATGCACCTGGGCAACGCGCGCACCGCGCTGTTCAACTGGCTGCTGGCGCGCGCCGCGGGAGGGCGCTTCCTGCTGCGCATCGAGGACACCGACCTGGAGCGCAGCCGCGGGGAGTTCCTCGACTCGCTGCTGGCGGACCTGCGCTGGCTGGGCATCGGCTGGGACGCGGGGCCGGACCGGGAGGACGAACGCGGGCCGTACCGGCAGTCGCGACGCGGCGCGCTGTACGAGGCCCATTACGAACGCCTCGCAGAGACCGGCGCGACCTACCCTTGCTACTGCTCGCCGGCGGAACTCGAGGTGTCGCGCCGCACCCAGGTCGCCGCCGGCCAGCCCCCCCGTTACGCCGGCACCTGCCGCGAGCTGACGGCCGCCGAGCGGGCGCGGCACGAGGCGGCCGGGCGGCGCCCGGCGCTGCGCTTCCGCGTGCCGGCCGGGGAGACCATCGCCTTCGACGACCTGGTGCGCGGCCCGCAGTCCTTCGCGGCCGCCGACATCGGCGACTTCGTGGTGCGGCGCGCCGACGGCGCGGCGGTGTTCTTCTTCTGCAACGCGCTGGACGACGCGCTGATGGGCGTCACCCACGTGCTGCGTGGCGAGGACCACCTGGCCAACACGCCGCGCCAGCTCATGCTGCTGCGCACGCTGGGGTTCGGGCCGCCGGCCTACGGGCACCAGCCGCTGCTGCTGGCGGCCGACGGCGTACCGCTGTCGAAGCGCACCGGCAGTACGGCCGTGGCGCAGCTGCGGGAACGGGGCTTCCTGCCGGGGGCGCTTTGCAATTACCTGCTGCGGCTGGGGCATACGGGTGCGCCCGACGGCTGGCTGGACCCGGCCACGCTGGCGGCGCATTTCGACGCCGGGCGGCTGGGGCGGGCGCCGGCGCATTACGACGAGGCGCAGCTGGCCTACTGGCAGCGCGAGACCGTCAAGCGCCTCGACGCGGCCGGCCTCGAAGCGTGGATGCGGCCGGCGCTGCCCGCCGACCTGGGGCCGGACCGCCGCCGGGCGCTGGCCGAGCTGGTCAGCCACAACGTGGTGTTTCCCGACGATGCGAGACCCTGGGTGGAGGTGCTGTACGGCGAGTTGCCGCCGCCGTCGGGCGCCGATGCCGCCACCCTGGCCGAGGCGGGTCCCGCGTTCTTCGCGGCGGCGCTGGCCGCGCTGGAAACGGCCGGGGCCGACCTGCCGGCGCTGGCGCGCGAGGTCAAGCGCCGTACCGGGCGCAAGGGCAAGGCGCTGTACATGCCGCTGCGCATCGCGCTGACCGGCCGCGCCGACGGCCCGGAACTCGCGCCGCTGGTGCGCGCGCTGCCGGCGGAGAGGTTGCGCGCGCGGCTCGCCGCACAGGCCCGGGGACCGGCATGACGCTCAGGATCCACAACTCGCTGACCGGCCGCAAGGAAGACCTGCGCGAGCTGCAGCCCGGCAAGCTGCGCATGTACGTGTGCGGCATCACGGTGTACGACTATTGCCACGTCGGTCATGCGCGCATGCTGGTCGTCTTCGACATGGTGCGCCGTTACCTGAGCTGGCGCGGCTACGACGTGACCTTCGTGCGCAACATCACCGACATCGACGACAAGATCATCGAGCGCGCGAGGGCCAACGGCGAGCCGTGGCGGCAGCTGACTGAGCGGTTCACCGTCGCGATGCACGAGGACTGCGCGGCGCTGGGCATCGAGCCGCCCGACCATGAGCCGCGCGCCACCGACTTCATGCCGCAGATCATCGACATGATCGGCGCGCTGCTCGAGCGCGGCCACGCCTACGTGGCGGACGGCGGGGACGTGCTGTACGCGGTGTCGAGCTTCGCAGGCTACGGCCGCCTGTCCGGCAAGAACCCGGCGGACCTGCGCGCCGGCGCGCGGGTCGCGGTGGGCGAGCACAAGCGCGACCCGCTGGACTTCGCGCTGTGGAAGTCGGCGAAGCCAGGCGAGCCGAGCTGGGAGTCGCCGTGGGGAGCGGGACGGCCCGGCTGGCACATCGAGTGCTCGGCGATGTCCACGGCGCTGCTGGGCGGGCATTTCGACATCCACGGCGGCGGCCTTGACCTGAAGTTCCCGCACCACGAGAACGAGATCGCGCAGTCCTGCGGGGCGAGCGGCGAGCCGTTCGTCAACCTGTGGATGCACAACGGCTTCGTGCGCGTGGACGACGAGAAGATGTCGAAGTCGCTGGGCAACTTCTTCACGGTGCGCGAGGTGCTGCCGCGGCTGCGCCCGGAGGTGCTGCGCGCCTTCGTGCTGGCCAGCCACTATCGCGGGCCGATCAACTACACGGAGGAGAACCTGCGGCAGGCCGACGCAGCCCTGTCGCGCCTGTACCTGGCGCTGCGCGACGTCGAACCGGTTGCGCCGGCGCCGGCGACCGAGTGGAGCGAGCGCTTCCGCGAGGCGATGGACGATGACTTCAACACGGCGGGCGCCTTCGCCGTGCTGCAGACGCTGGCGCGCGAACTGAACGTGGTGAAGGCGGCAGGCGACGCGCGGCAGGCGGCGGCGCTGGCGGCGGAGCTCGGCGCGCTGGGTGGCGTGCTCGGGCTGCTGGGCCACGCGCCCGGCGACTGGCTCGCCACGCCCTCGGAGCTGACCGGCGGCGGTGACGCGGCCACGGGCGCCGGCGATGCCGAGATCGAGCGGCTCATCGCGGCCCGGGCGGCGGCGCGCAAGGCGCGCGACTGGCCGGAATCGGACCGCATCCGCGACGAACTCGACGCACGCGGCGTAATCGTCGAGGACGGCGCGGGCGGCACGAGTTGGAGAAGGAAGTGACTGGTGATCGGTGATTGGTAAGAACACTTTTCCCGATCACTTCTGACCAATCACTAATCACTAGTCACTAGTCACTCTCTTCACTATCCTCCCGCCTGCTCCTCGATCCTCTTCAGCGCCGATTCCAGCGTGTTCTTCATGAGCGCCGCCACGGTCATGGGGCCCACGCCGCCCGGCACCGGGGTGATCCAGGCGGCGCGCTGCGCCGCCGCCTCGAAATCGATGTCGCCGGTCAGGTGGCCGTCGGGCAGGCGGTTGATGCCCACGTCGATCACCACGGCGCCCTCGCGGATCCACTCGGCGCGCACCACCCCGGGCTTGCCGACCGCCGAGACCAGGATGTCGGCCATCCGCACGTGCGAGTCGAGGTTGCGCGTGAAGCGGTGGCAGACGGTGACCGTCGAGCCCATCAGCAGCAGCTCCAGGGCCATCGGCCGGCCCACGATGTTGGAGGCGCCCACCACCACCGCGTGCTGGCCCTTGGGATTGATGCCGGCCAGTTCCAGCAGCCGCACGATGCCGTAGGGCGTGCAGGGGCGGATGAACGGCACGCGCTGCGCGAGCCGCCCCACGTTGTAGGGATGGAAGCCGTCCACGTCCTTGGCGGGGTGGATGCGCTCGATGACGGCGCCTGGCCGCATGTGTTCCGGCAGCGGCAGCTGCACGAGGATGCCGTCCACGGCCGGGTCGGCATTGAGCTGGTCGATCAGCTGCAGGAGCGCGCCCTCGGTCGTGGACCGCGACAGGTCGTGGTCGCGGGGCACGATGCCGGCTTCCTCGCAGGCGCGCCGCTTGTTGCGCACGTAGACCGTCGAGGCGGCGTCGTCGCCGACCATCACCACGGCGAGGCCGGGCCGGCGCCGGCCGCGCGCCGCAAGCGCATCGGTCGCGGCGCGCACCTCGCGCTTGATCTGGGCCGCAAAAGCCCGGCCATCCAGCACTTTCGCCGTCATGATCGCCATGCCGTTCGAGCCAAGGAGCCGCCATTGTGGCACGGCGGGGCGCCGGGCCGTGATGTGCGGGACGCGTAAAATTGACGCACCGCGGCGTCGAACGTAAACTCGGCGCCCCCGTGCAGGCATGGCCGGCGCGGTTGCATCCGACAGTCCACTGGCGGGGCATGGCGCAGTCTGGTAGCGCATCTGCTTTGGGAGCAGAGGGTCGGGGGTTCAAATCCCTCTGCCCCGACCAACGGATCCGGCGGCGCCACGGGCCGACAACGAGCGCCCGTAGCTCAACCGGATAGAGCACCGGCCTTCTAAGCCGGCGGTTGCAGGTTCGAGTCCTGCCGGGCGCGCCAGATCAGGGGCGCAGGCAGGTGTTGTTGACGATGGCGGGCGTAGCTCAGCTGGTAGAGCCCCGGATTGTGATTCCGGCCGTCGTGGGTTCGAGTCCCATCGCTCGCCCCATTTTTTGGATCATGGGCCATTAGCTCAATTGGTAGAGCTCCGGACTCTTAATCCGTAGGTTGTAGGTTCGAGTCCTACATGGCCCACCAACCCCAGGCCCCGCGGCGTAAGCCGCGGGGCCTTCCTGTGCGGTCCACCGGGCGCGGCTGTGGCAGACTGGCGGCACGATGACCGACCCCGATCCCTTCCGCGGCCCCGGCTACGGCTGGCCCACCGTCACCATCGACGATTCGCAGGCCACGCCGGCGGAACGCGCGCTGGGCGCGCTCAAGATCGGCGCCATCCTGGCCGCGGTCGCCACCATCGTGCTGATCTACGTGACCGCCCGGGGCGGGCTCAGGGGCCGCCGCGACCTCGTCAGCCTGCTGGTGGTGGCCACCTTCGTGCTGCCGAGCCTGATCGCCTATGCGCTCGCCTGGCGCACCCGCCTGCGGCGCCGGCCGCAGCAGCGGGCGCGGGAGCAGGATCCGCCGGCGGCGCCGTGAAGCCGCCAGCGAGCGGGAACCGGTCGCGGTTGGGCTATAATTGAACGCTTGACCAGCGGCCGCGGGTGTCGCCGGTCCCCCGGTTCCAGCGTGCGAAAGTGGCGGAATTGGTAGACGCGCTGGATTTAGGATCCAGTGGGGCAACCCGTGAGAGTTCGAGTCTCTCCTTTCGCACCAGTTGGTTGGCCAGGAAGGCGGATATCCACGTTCAAGCAGAGGTTGGCGAACAGATGATGGTGTCAGTAGACGCGCTCCAGGGTCTCGAGCGCCGCATGCAGGTTTCAGTTCCGGCCAGCCGCGTCGAGCAGCAGGTCGACAAGCGCTTGCTCGGCCTCAGCCGCACGGCGCGCATCAAGGGCTTTCGCCCGGGCAAGGCGCCGATCCATGTCGTGCGCAAGCACTATGGCGCGCAGGTCCGCGAGGAAGTCGTCGGTGAGCTGATCCGCGAGACCTTCGCGGAGGCGGTCAGCCAGGAGAAGCTGTCGCCGGCCAGCGGGCCGCGCATCGAGTCGCTGGCCGCGGACAAGGGCGCGGACCTGAAGTACGCGGCCACCTTCGAGGTCTACCCGAAGATCGAGCTGAAGGGCGTGGACGGCATGGCGCTGCTGCGGCCGGCCGCCACGGTCGGCGACGGCGACGTGGGCGCGATGCTGGAGAGCCTGCGCCAGCAGAAGCTGAACTACACGGCGGCGGGGCGCCCGGCGGCGGACGGCGACCGGCTCACCATCGACTTCGAGGCGAAGGTAGACGGCAAGCCGTTCGACGGCGGCAAGGCGCAGGGACACCAGTTCGTGCTGGGCGCCGGGCGCATGCTCAAGGACGTCGAGGACGGCGTGCGCGGCGCGGCCGCGGGCGACGTGCGGGAGTTCGACGTGGCCTTCCCGGCGGACTATCCGGCGAAGAACCTGGCCGGCAAGACCGCGCAGTTCAGCGTCACGGTCCAGGCGGTCGAGGCCAGCGCGCTGCCCGAGCTGGACGATGTGTTCTGCCGCCTGTTCGGCGTCGAGGAGGGCGGGGTCGATGCGCTGCGGGCCGAGGTGCGCGACAACATGGAGCGCGAGCTCGAACAGGCCGTGCGTGCGCGGCTCAAGGCGCAGGTGCTGGACAAGCTGCTGGCGGCCAACCCGCTGGAGCTGCCGCGCACGCTGGTCGAGCAGGAAATCCGCGACATGCAGATCGAGGCGCTGCGCCGCATGGGTGCGCGCAGCGCCAAGCAGCTGCCGCCGCGCGAGCCGTTCGAGGCCGGCGCGCGCCGGCGCGTGGCGCTGGGCCTGCTGCTCAACGAGGTGATCCGCGCGGCGGGCCTGCACGTGGATGCGGCCCGCGTGCAGCAGCGGCTGGACGAGCTGGTGGGGGGCTTCGCCGACCCGGAGGCCGCGCGCCAGCAGTACCTGGAGAACGAGGGCGCACTGCGCCAGCTGCAGATGATGGTGCTCGAGGACCAGGCTGTGGACCACGTCCTGGCGCAGGCCAAGGTCACGGAGCAGGCTGCGACCTTCAAGGAACTCATGAACTTCGGCGCCGACGGGGCGTCTGAACAGTCATCCAGCACGGGGTGAACGCAAGCATGGACACCAAGGCGCTCAACCTGGTCCCGATGGTCGTCGAGCAGACGGCGCGCGGCGAGCGGGCCTACGACATCTTCTCGCGGCTGCTCAAGGAGCGGGTCGTATTCATCGTCGGGCCGGTCGACGACCATACGGCCAACCTGGTGGTGGCGCAGCTGCTGTTCCTGGAGTCCGAGAACCCGGACAAGGACATCCACTTCTACGTCAATTCGCCGGGCGGCTCGGTGTCGGCCGGGCTGGCCATCTACGACACCATGCAGTTCATCAAGCCGGACGTCAGCACGATCTGCGTGGGCCAGGCCGCCAGCATGGGCGCGCTGTTGCTGGGCGCCGGCGCCAAGGGCAAGCGCTATGCGCTGCCGAACTCGCGCATCATGATCCACCAGCCGCTGGGCGGCTTCCAGGGCCAGGCCACCGACATCGAGATCCATACCCGCGAGATCCTCGACGCCCGCGACCGCATCAACGCCATCCTGTCGCGCCACACCGGCCAGTCGCTGGAAAAGATCCGCGTGGACACCGACCGGGACAATTTCATGGGCGGCGAGCAGGCCAAGGCCTACGGGCTGATCGACGCGGTCCTGGAGCGTCGCGGCCAGCTGCCCACCGCGCCCGCCAAGGGCTGAAGGCGCCATCTGAGAAATGGCGCACAAGCCGCTGGCGGAAAAGGGATTTTATTCGTCCACGGTGACATGTTATAAGGAGCCCGCCGGTATCTGGCCGGCGGCCCCAAGGGCGGCAAGGCATGGTTGACGACACCCGCGGCAAGCACGAAGAAGGCAAGCTGCTGTACTGCTCCTTCTGCGGCAAGAGCCAGCACGAGGTCCGCAAGCTGATTGCGGGCCCGTCGGTGTTCGTCTGCGACGAGTGCGTCGAGCTGTGCAACGACATCATCCGCGAGGAGCTGGAGGACAAGCAGGACCGCTCGCGCGACAAGCTGCCGAAGCCCCACGAGATCAAGAAGATCCTGGACGACTACGTGATCGGCCAGGAGCGCGCCAAGAAGATCCTCTCGGTCGCCGTCTACAACCACTACAAGCGCCTGCAGAGCGCGAGTGGCGGCAAGCGGGCGCGCGGCGAGAAGGAAGAGGTCGAGATCGCCAAGAGCAACATCCTGCTGATCGGCCCGACCGGCTGCGGCAAGACCCTGCTGGCCGAGACGCTGGCCCGGCTGCTCAACGTGCCGTTCACGATCTCCGACGCCACCACGCTCACCGAGGCGGGCTACGTGGGCGAGGACGTCGAGAACATCATCCAGAAGCTGCTGCAGAAGTGCGACTACGACGTCGAGAAGGCGCAGACCGGCATCGTCTACATCGACGAGATCGACAAGATCTCGCGCAAGTCCGACAACCCGTCCATCACCCGCGACGTGTCGGGCGAGGGCGTGCAGCAGGCGCTGCTCAAGCTGATCGAGGGCACCGTGGCCTCGGTGCCGCCGCAGGGCGGGCGCAAGCACCCGCAGCAGGAATTCCTGCAGGTGGACACGAGCAACATCCTGTTCATCGTCGGCGGCGCGTTCGCCGGCCTCGAGAAGATCATCGACCGGCGCAGCTCGAGCGGCGGCATCGGCTTCGCGGCCGAGGTCAAGAGCCCGAAGGAGCGGCCGCATGGCGCCGACCTGTTCAAGGACGTCGAGCCGGAGGACCTGATCAAGTACGGCCTGATCCCCGAGTTCGTGGGCCGGCTGCCGGTGGTGGCGACGCTCGAGGAACTCGACGAGCACGCGCTGATCACGATCCTGACCCAGCCGCGCAACGCGCTGTCCAAGCAGTACGCGCGGTTGCTGGAGATGGAGGGCGTCGAGCTGGAATTCCGCGACGACAGCCTGCTGGCCGTCGCCCGCAAGGCCATGGAGCGCAAGACCGGCGCGCGCGGTCTGCGCACCATCCTGGAGAACGTGCTGCTGGACGTCATGTACGACCTGCCGTCCATGAAGAACGTCGCCAAGGTGGTGCTCGACGAATCGGTGATCACCGGGCAGAGCAAGCCCTACCTCGTGTACAAGAACGAGGACAAGCTGCCCGCCGAGCAGGAACCGCGCCGCGCCGCCAACTGACGGCGGATCGGGGTCTGACCCCTTCCAGGGGTCTGACCCCTCCTGAAGCGACGTCACTAGCCTCAGTCGTCAACTCACGGGGTCTGACCCCTTCGCAGGGGTCTGACCCCTCCTGAGACGACGCCGCGGCCTCCGCTTGGGAGGAGTCAGACCCCAGAGCGGGTCAGACTCCAATCCCAGGCACACCCCAGCCCTGCTTGCTTTATCAATTGCCGCCCCCATGTCGTATGCTTGGATTTGCGCCGAAAAAGGACCGACCCGTGACCGAAAAGACCAAGCCAGCCACCAAGCGCGAGACCGCCCCGCGCACTGAACCCAGCCCGCGGCTGCCGGTCCTGCCGCTGCGCGACGTGGTCGTCTATCCGCACATGGTGATCCCGCTGTTCGTGGGACGGCAGCGCTCGATCGTCGCGCTCGACGAGTGCATGGAGCGCGACCGCCGCATCCTGCTGGTCGCACAGCAGCAGGCCGAAGTGGACGACCCCAAGGCCGACGACCTGTACGCCATCGGCACCGTGGCGACGATCCTGCAGCTGCTGAAGCTGCCCGACGGCACCGTCAAGGTGCTGGTCGAGGGACTGACGCGGGCGGCCGTGCAGGAGCTCGAGACGGGCGATTACTTCTCCGCCGTGGCCGGCCCGATGCCCGAGCAGGAGGCCTACGACGAGCGCGAGATGGACGTGCTGACGCGCAGCGTCATCGCGCAGTTCGAGCAGTACGTGAAGCTCAACCGCAAGGTGCCGCCCGAGATCCTCACCTCGCTGGCCGGCATCGACCAGCCGGGCCGCCTGGCCGACACGGTCGCGGCGCACATGGCGCTCAAGCTGGCCGACAAGCAGAAGGTGCTGGAGATCCCGGACGTGCGCGTGCGGCTCGAGCACATCCTCGCGCTGATCGAGGTCGAGATGGAGGTGCTGCAGATCGAGAAGCGCATCCGCAGCCGCGTCAAGTCGCAGATGGAGAAGAGCCAGCGCGAGTATTACCTCAACGAGCAGATGAAGGCGATCCAGAAAGAGCTGGGCGACATGGACGACGCGCCCAACGAGATCGGCGAGCTGGAGAAGCGCATCGCCCGCGCCGGCATGCCCAAGGAGGCCAAGACCAAGGCGGTCGGCGAGCTCAACAAGCTGAAGCTGATGTCGCCGATGTCGGCCGAGGCCACGGTGGTGCGCAACTACGTGGACTGGCTGGTCAAGGTGCCGTGGAAGAAGCGCAGCAAGGTGCACCACGACATCGCCGCCGCGCAGACCGTGCTGGACGAGGACCACTACGGGCTGGAGAAGGTCAAGGAACGCATCGTCGAGTACCTGGCCGTGCAGCAGCGCGTCAAGCGCCTCAAGGGCCCGATCCTGTGCCTGGTGGGGCCGCCCGGCGTGGGCAAGACCTCGCTCGGCCAGTCGATCGCGCGGGCCACCAACCGCAAGTTCGTGCGCATGTCGCTGGGCGGCGTGCGCGACGAGGCGGAGATCCGCGGCCACCGCCGCACCTACATCGGCTCGCTGCCGGGCAAGGTGCTGCAGAACATGTCGCGCGCCGGCGTGCGCAATCCGCTGTTCCTGTTCGACGAAGTGGACAAGATGTCCATGGACTTCCGCGGCGACCCGTCCTCGGCGCTGCTCGAGGTGCTCGACCCGGAGCAGAACGTGGCCTTCAACGACCATTACCTGGAGGTCGACTTCGACCTGTCCGAGGTGATGTTCGTGTGCACGGCCAACACGCTGAACATCCCGCCGCCGCTGCTCGACCGCATGGAAGTGATCCGGCTGCCCGGCTACACCGAGGACGAGAAGCTCAACATCGCGCGCCGCTACCTGCTGCCCAAGCAGGTCAAGCAGAACGGCCTCAAGCCGGAAGAGCTCGAGGTGGCGGACGCGGCGATCACCGAGATCATCCGCCACTACACGCGCGAGGCGGGCGTGCGCAACCTCGAGCGCGAGCAGGCGAAGATCTGCCGCAAGGCCGTCAAGCAGCTGCTGCTCGAGCCGGACACCAAGACCGTGTCCGTGACGCCGAAGAACATCGACAAGTTCCTGGGCGTGAAGCGCTTCCGCTACGGCAAGGCCGAGGAGGCCAGCCGCATCGGCCAGGCCACCGGCCTGGCCTGGACCGAGGTGGGCGGCGAACTGCTGACCATCGAGTCGGCCATGGTGCCGGGCAAGGGCAAGCTGCTGTTCACCGGCCACCTGGGCGAGGTCATGCAGGAGTCCATCCAGGCCGCCATGACCTTCGTGCGCAGCCGCGCCGAGACCTTCGGCCTGGAGCCGGACTTCCACCAGAAGCTGGACGTGCACGTGCACGTGCCGGAGGGCGCGACGCCCAAGGACGGCCCCAGCGCCGGCATCGGCATGTGCACCGCGCTGGTGTCCGCGCTCACCAGGAGCCCGGTGCGCGCGGACGTGGCGATGACCGGCGAGATCACGCTGCGCGGCGAGGTGCTGCCGATCGGCGGCCTCAAGGAGAAGCTGCTGGCGGCCCACCGCGGCGGCATCGCCACGGTCGTGATCCCGAGCGAGAACGAGAAGGACCTGGCGGAGATCCCCGACAACATCAAGAGCAAGCTGGAGATCCGCCCGGTGCGCTGGGTGGACGAGGTGCTGGAGATCGCGCTGGAGAACCCGCCGCGGCCGAAGGCGGTCGCCAGCGGGGTCGATCCGGCCCGCAGCAAGCCGCGCTCGCGCCGCACGCCGAAGCGGGGCACCAAGCCGATCGGGGCGCATTGAGCCCCCCCTCGGGATGCCGTATAGTTGCGCGCCTCCCAGGGGCCGGACGGGTGTCCGGCACGAGGGGTGCTTAGCTCAGCTGGTAGAGCATCGCCTTTACACGGCGAATGTCGCAGGTTCGATCCCTGCAGCACCCACCAAGGCATCGGAGCGGTAGTTCAGTTGGTTAGAATACCGGCCTGTCACGCCGGGGGTCGCGGGTTCGAGTCCCGTCCGCTCCGCCATTTTTTGTCAGGTAAAACATATAGTTGTAGCGTTTTTCTAGACTCCGTTGTTTAGCCTGCGCCGACCAGGGCCCGGTTTGCCACTGCGAACCGGGCCCTTCTTGTTGGCGCGCGAAGGCCGCCGCCGCCGGCACGGTCCGGGCGTGCAGCGTAGACTGAAACGACGCCGCGCAACGACGGCGCCGGGGGAACGGACGTGAACGACGCCGCGCAGCCGCGCCTGGCCCTGCACTGGCAGATCCTCATCGCCATCGTGCTGGCGGTCGCGGCCGGGCTGGCCGCGGGCGAGCAGGGCGCGGTGTTCGGCGTGCCGTGGGTCGACATCTTCGACTTCGTGGGACGGCTGTTCCTCAACGCGCTCAAGATGATCATCGTGCCGCTGATCGCCTCGTCCATGATCGTGGGCGTAGCGGGCGTGGCGCGTTCCGGCTCGCTGAAGCGGCTCGGCGGCCGCACGCTGCTGTACTACCTGGGCACCAGCCTGGCGGCGATCGTGGTCGGGCTGACCGTCGTCAACATCGTCAAGCCCGGGATCATCGAGGGCCAGCCGGCGCGCGACGTCCTCGCGCTCGAGACCCGGACCGCCGACGTCGCGGAGATCGTGGGCGGCCACGGGCCGGGCGACATCGTCTCGATCTTCCTGCGCATGGTGCCGCAGAACGTCACGGCGGCGGCCAGCGACAACCGTTCGATCCTCGCGATCATCTTCTTCAGCCTGCTGTTCGGCTACTTCATGGCGCGCATCCCGGAGGAGCGATCGGGGCCGCTGCTCGGCTTCTGGCAGGGTGTCTTCGAGGTCATGACGGGGATCACCGTCTTCGTCATGAAGCTGGCGCCGTACGGCGTGTTCGGCCTGGTGGCGCGCGTGGTGGCCAAGACCGGCGTCGCCGGCGCCGGCCCGTTGCTGATCTTCAGCGTCTGCGTGCTGGCCTCGCTGGCGGTGCACATGTTCGTGACGCTGCCGCTGTTCATCCGCGTCTTCGGCCGGCTGCGGCCGTGGCCGCTGTACCCGGCCATGGCGCCGGCGCTGCTGACCGCGTTCTCGACGGCGTCCTCCTCGGCGACGCTGCCGGTGACGCTCGAGTGCGTCACCAAGCGCGCCGGCGTGTCGAAGGGCACGGCCAGCTTCGTCGTGCCGATCGGCGCCACCGTCAACATGGACGGCACCGCGCTGTACGAGTGCGCGGCCGTGATCTTCATCGCGCAGGCCTACGGCGTCGAGATGAGCCTCGTGGCGCAGGCCAGCGTGGTGCTGCTGGCGCTGCTGACGTCGATCGGCGTGGCCGGCATCCCGGCGGCCTCGCTGGTGGCCATCGCCGTGATCCTGACCGCGGTCGGCCTGCCGGCCGAGGCCATCGGCGTGCTGTTCGTCTTCGACCGCATCCTCGACATGTCGCGCACCGCCGTGAACGTGACCGGCGACTCGACCGCGGCGATCGTGGTGGCGCGGCTGGAGGGCGAGACGGGGATCCTGGGGCAGAAGTAACGGCGGTAGAGGAGGGGTCAGACCCCGATCGACGCAGGGAGTCTGACCCCTCTTAGGGGTCTGACTCCTCCGAAGCCACTGACGACGGCACCGCCCCTCTTACGGGTCTGACTCCTCCGAACCACTGACGACGGCACCGCCCGTCTCCGCGTACTTCCCGAACCACGCCAGGATGTAGCGATTCCTCGCGATCAACTGGCTGGGCCGCAGGTCCAGCGCGTGCGGCGCGCCGGGCACGCGCAGCAGCAGCGTGTCCACGCCACGCAGCTTGAGCGCCTGGTAGAACTGCTCGGATTCCGCGATCGGCGTGCGGTAGTCGAGCTCACCGGTCACCACCAGGGTCGGCGTCTTGACGTTGCCCACCAGGGACAGCGGCGAGCGCCGCCAGTATTCCCCGGGCTGCTCCCACGGCGGCGCCGCGAACCAGTAGCGGTGGAACAGGTCGCCGCGGTCGGCGGTGAGCGCGAAACTGGTCCAGTTGATCACTGGCTTCTGCACGGCCGCCGCGCGGAAGCGGTCCGTCTTGCCGACGATCCACGCGCTCAGCACGCCGCCGCCGCTGCCGCCGGTCACGTACAGCCGCGTCGCATCCACGAAACCACGGGCCACAGCAGCGTCCACCGCGGACATCAGGTCGTCGTAATCCTGCCCCGGGTAGGCGTGGTGGATCAGGTTGCCGAACGCCTCGCCGTAGCTGGTGCTGCCGCGCGGGTTGACGTACAGCACGACGTAGCCAGCCGCGGCGTACAGCTGCATCTCGGCCGCGAAGTGCGGCCCGTAGGCCGCGAACGGCCCGCCGTGGACCTCGAGGATCAGCGGGTACTTGCGGCCTGCATCGAAGCCTGGCGGCAGCACCAGCCACGACTGGATGCGGCGGCCGTCGGCGGACGACTCCGTCCAAAGTTCCTGCACCGCGCCCAGCTCGCGGTGGCCGAGCAGTTCGGCATTGAGGTCGGTCAGCAGGCGCCGCGCGCCGCGCCCCTTCAGAGAGGCCACGTCGGACGGCCGCGCGGCGCTGCCTGCGGTATAGGCAAGCGTGCCGTCGCGAGCGACCGAGAACGTCCCGCTGGTGTACGGTCGTGACCACGCCACGCCGCCCACGTCGTCGGCCAGCACCGTCGCCTCGCCGTCGAGACTCACCTGCAACAGCCGCCTGCGGCCCTCGCTGTCGGACAGCGCGTACAGCTTCCTGCCGTCAGCGCTCCAGGCCGGGTCGCGCAGGTCGCGGTCCAGCCCGGCCGCGAGTTCGCGCCGCCCGCTGCCGTCCACGTCCATGACGTACAGGCGGCTGCGCTGGTAGCCGAGCCGCCGGTCGTCGAAGCCGGTGAAGGCGATGCGCCGGCCGTCGGGGGACACCGCCGGCTCGCGGTCGGGGCCGTAGCGTTCGGTCAGCCGCCGCAGCGTGCCGTCGGCCACCTTGACGGCGTACAGGTCGTCGTCGAGCGGATGGTCGCCGCGGTCCTCGCGGCGGTTCGCCGAGACCAGGATCTCGGCGCCGTCGGCAGTGAAGGCGATGCCCTCGTGGTCGCAGGGGCCGTCGGTCAGCTGGCGCGGTGTGCCGCCCTCGGCCGGCACCACGAACAGCTGCGTCCAGGCGTCGGCCAGGTAACCGCGGCCGTCGGCGCGATACACCATGCGGTCGATCACCTTGAGCGGCTCCGCCCAGCTCGCGCCCTTCGGCGGTTCGGGCAGCGCGACCTCCAGTGGCCGCTGCTTGAGCGGCACGCGCATGGTGAAGGCGATGCTGTGCCCGTCCGGCGACCAGGCCATGTCCAGCGGCGCGTCGCTGACATTGGTGATGCGGGCCACGGCGCCCCCGTCCCGGTAGTGCACGAACACCTGGTTGCTGCCATCGGCGTCGGCGCCGATGAAGGCCAGCCGGCCACCGTCCGGTGACCAGCGGGGCGTCGCTTCGGTGTGCGTGCCGGCCGCCAGCGGCCGGTGCCGCGCGCCATCGGCGGACACCAGCCAGATGCCGCTGCGGCCGCGGTCGGCCTTGATGTCGAACCAGCGACGCACGTAAGCGACCTCACGCCCGTCCGGCGCCACCTGCGGGTCGCTCGCGATCTCCAGGCCGAACACGTCCTCCGCCGCGAGGCCGGCGGCGCCGGCCAGGCCGGCGGCCAGCTGCAGGAGCAGCCCGGCGGCGAGCGCGCAGGCCGGCCGGGACGGTGGAAGATCGCGCATCGGGGGCTCCGTTGGCATGCCAGGTTCGGGACCGCCCATGCTACCCTAGCGCCCTTTCGCAGGCTGCCCCTCGCGGGCCACCAGGAATCCAGGCAAGAAAGCAATGCTTCAGGCGATCCATGACAATCTGAAAGGCGTCTTCGCGATCATCATCCTCGGCGTGCTGGCCGTGGTGTTCGTGTTCTGGGGCGTCGAGTTCGTCAGTGTCGGCGGCCTGACCGCCGCGCAGGGCATCGAGGTCAACGGCACCGAAATGGACGCGTCGGAGGTGCGCCGCACGTACCAGGAACAGCTGACGCGCTACCAGGTCGCGCTGGGCGAGGCGGACATGCCCGAGGACGTGCGCGAGCGCCTCAAGCAGGACGTGCTGGAAGCGGCGATCCGTACCGAGCTGATCCGCCAGCGCACCGATGAAATGCGCTTCCGCGCCACCGACCAGGAGGTGCTGGACAGCCTGCAGGACATCCCGGCCTTCCAGGTGGACGGCAAGTTCTCGCGCGACGCGTACTACGCGGCGCTGCGCTCGGCGAACCTGGAACCCGCCTGGTTCGAGGCGCAGCAGCGCCAGAGCGTCGCCGCCCAGCAGCTCGATCGCGGCATCTTCGCCTCGGCCTTCGTGCTGCCGGGCGAGGTGGCGCGGCGCCACGCGCTGCTGGACGAGGTGCGTGAAATCGCCTGGGTCGTGCTGCCGGCCGGGCAGTTCCTGGCGGGCGTGCGGGTGGACGACGCGGCGCTCGCCGCGTTCTACGACCGGCACAAGCAGGACTACCGCACCGAGGAGCGCGTCAACCTGCGCTACGTCGAGCTCGACCTGGCCGGGTTGCTGGCCGACGTGGAGGTGACCGACGACGCGCTGCGCGCCTATTACGAGGACAACATCGCGCGGCACGCGACCAGCGAGCGCCGCCGCGCGCGGCACATCCTGGTCACCGACGGCGAGGGCGCCGAGGCGCGGGCCAGGGCGGCGTACGACCGCGCGGTCGCCGGCGAGGACTTCGCGGAGCTGGCCGGCGAGCTGTCGCAGGATCCCGGTTCCTCCGCCAACGGCGGCGACCTGGGCTGGGCCGAGAAGAGCTACTTCGTGGGACCGTTCGCGGACGCCGTGTGGTCCATGCAGCCGGGCGAGATCAAGGGGCCGGTCAGGTCCGAATTCGGCTGGCACGTGATCAAGCTCGAGCAGATCGAGGCCAGCCAGCAGCAGTCCTTCGACGAGGTGCGCGCCGAGCTCGAGTCCGAGTACCGCCAGGCCAAGGCCGAGGAACTGTTCGGCGACCTGCAGGAGCAGCTCGATACGGTGGCCTTCGAGGCCGGCGGCGACCTGGACCGCGTCGCCAACGAACTGGCGCTGCCCGTCAGGGCGCTCGACGACTTCACGCGCGCCGGCGGCGGCGCGCTGGGCGCCTCGCCCGCCCTGATCAAGGCCGTCTTCGAGCCCAACGTGCTGAGCGGCGAGCAGCTGGCGACCCTGCAAGTGGCGCCGGGACTGGTGGTCGCCATCAAGGCGGTCGC
This sequence comes from uncultured Gammaproteobacteria bacterium, assembly GCA_963695155.1. Taxonomy (GTDB): domain Bacteria; phylum Pseudomonadota; class Gammaproteobacteria; order Steroidobacterales; family Steroidobacteraceae; genus SG8-30. The sequence goes on along the minus strand of CAVOGD010000007.1, from coordinate 95,010 downwards.
GCATGCGCCGCCGCGCGAGCGTCCGCTCGAGGACGTGCGCGCGCAGCTGACCGAGGCGCTGCGCACGGAACTGGCCCGCGAGCAGGCCGCAGCGCGCGCGGCGACCCTGGCGGACGAGCTGCGCGCCGGCGCGGACTGGGCGACCGTCGCGAAACCATGGGCCGCGGCGGACGGCGGGGCCATGCCACGCTTCGTCGGCCGCGAGGACGCGGCCGTACCGCCCGCCGTGTCCGCGGCGGCCTTCAAGGCCGGCTCCACCAGCGGCGGCCCGCGTTACGGGTCCACGTCGCTGGCCGCCGGCGACATCGCGCTGTGGGCGGTCAGGGCCGTCATGCCCGGGACGCTGGCGAGCCTGTCGCCGCAGGCCCGTGCGGAGGCGCTGCAGAACGCGCGCCTGATGGCCGCCTACCAGGACGCATCCACGTACGTGGACCACGTGCGCGCGCAGGCCGACGTCAAGATCAATCCTCGACTTTTCGAATGACCTGACGGGGCGCACCGCGCGCGCACCGCGAGGGAGGGGGGATGAGCGAGCCGACCGGCAGGAAGCTGGCGCTGCACTGGCAGATCCTGATCGCCATCCTGCTGGCGGTCGCCGCGGGGCTCTTGGCCGGCGAGGACGGCGCGCTGCTGGGCGTCACGTTCTTCAGCATGTTCGACTTCGTCGGCAAGCTGTTCCTGAACGCGCTCAAGATGCTGATCGTGCCGCTGATCGCCTCGTCCATGATCGTGGGCGTGGCCGGGCTCGGCTCCGGCGCGTCGCTGGGACGGCTCGGCGCGCGCACCATCTTCTTCTACGCCATGACCAGCCTGACCGCGATCGTGGTCGGCCTGACCATCATCAACGTCGTGCGGCCCGGCATCGTCGAGGGCGTGCCGGCCGGCCAGGTCATGGCGCTGGAGGCGGACAGCGAGCAGGTGGCGTCGCTGATCGGCGACCGCGGCGCCGGCGACATCGTCGAGATCTTCATCCGCATGGTGCCGGCCAACGTGTTCTCGGCCGCCTCCGACAACGGCAGCATCCTCGGCATCATCTTCTTCAGCCTCTTGTTCGGCTACTTCATCACGCGCATCGGCGAGGAGCGCGGCCGGCTGCTGGTGTCGTTCTGGCGCGGCGTGTTCGAGGTCATGACCAGGATGACCGAGTGGGTCATGGCGTTCGCGCCGATCGGCGTGTTCGGCCTGGTGGCCAAGGTCGTCGCCAAGGCCGGGCTGGCGGCCGCCGGGCCGCTGGCGGTGTTCGCCGCGTGCGTGCTGGTGAGCCTCGCCTTCCACCTGTTCGTGACGCTGCCGCTGTTCATCCGCGTCGCGGCCGGGCTCAGGCCCTGGCCGCTGTTCTCGACCATGGCGCCGGCGCTGCTGACCGCGTTCTCCACGGCCTCGTCCTCGGCGACCGTGCCGGTGACGCTGGACTGCATCGAGAAGCGCGCCGGCGTGTCGAACCGCGTCTCCAGCTTCGTGGTGCCGCTCGGCGCCACGGTCAACATGAACGGCACGGCGCTGTACGAATGCGCCGCGGTGATCTTCATCGCGCAGGCCTACGGCGTCGAGATGTCGATCTTCTCGCAGTTCACGGTGGTGCTGCTGGCGCTGGTGACCTCGATCGGCGTGGCCGGCATCCCGGCCGCCTCGCTGGTCGCGATCGCGGTGATCCTGACGGCCGTGGGGCTGCCGCCCGAGGCGATCGCCGTGCTGTTCGTGTTCGACCGCATCCTCGACATGGCGCGCACGGCGGTCAACGTGGCGGGCGACGCGGCCGCAGCCGTGATCATCGCCAAGCTCGAGGGCGAGACCGGCATCTTCCAGAAGCGGTGAAGCGACGGCACGGATTTGGGGTCTGACCCCTCTCAGGGGTCTGACCCCTCCGGATCATGCGCGACGGCATTCCGCTTCCGTTTCAGGAGGAGTCAGACCCCAAGGGGGTCAGACTCCATTCCCCTGGCGCAGCCGTGACGTTCGCGGTCGACCGCTCTAGCGGCCGCGCCTCCGCCGTCGCGACGCTGCACTTCCTTCGGAGGAGCGGACCCCGGGGTCAGACCCGTTTCTCGGCCGCGACCCGGCGCGCCTTCCGGAGTCGGATTCCCTACACCTCGAAGCTCATCCCCACCTGGCTGTAACCCGCGTCCACGTACAGCACCTCGCCGGTGATGCCGGCCGCGAGGTCCGAGCACAGGAAGGCCGCCGCGTTGCCCACCTCATCGGTGGTCACGCTGCGCCGCAGCGGCGCCGCCGCCTCGACGTGGTGCAGCATCTTGCGGAATCCCGGGATGCCCGCCGCGGCCAGCGTCTTGATCGGGCCTGCCGAGATCGCGTTGGCGCGGATGCCCCGCGGCCCGAGGTCCGCAGCCAGGAAGCGCACGTTGGCCTCGAGGCTCGCCTTGGCGAGTCCCATGACGTTGTAGGCCGGCACCGAGCGCACCGCACCGAGGTAGGACATCGTCAGCAAGGCACCCGCGCGGCCCGTCATCAACGGCAGCCCGCCGCGCGCCAGCGCCGTCAGGCTGTAGCTGGAGACGTCGTGGGCGAGGCGGAAGGCCTCGCGGCTGGTCGCCTCGACGAAGCTGCCCGCCAGCGCCTCGGCGGGGGCGTAGGCCACCGAGTGCACGATGATGTCGAGGCCGTCCCAGGCGTCCTTCAGCGAACCGAACGCCGCATCGAGCTGCTCGTCCAGGCCCACGTCGAGCGGCAGCACGATGCGCGAGCCGATCTTGTCGGCGAGGCGCTCGACGCGTTCGCGGATCCGCTCGTTCTGGTAGGTGAACGCGAGTTCCGCGCCCTCGCGCTGCATGGCGCGCGCGATGCCCCACGCAATCGAGCGCTCGGTCGCGAGCCCGACGATCAACGCCTTCTTGCCGGCGAGGAAGCCCATCGTAGATCCCCCTTCTGGACGTCAGCCGCCGAAGTCCCGGCGGGCGTTCACGTGGATGGTGAGGTTCTGGCCGGTGCGCAGCGCCGTGCTGCCGAGCATGCCGTTCCAGCTCTGCAACTGGGCGACCGTCACCTCGAAGCGCCTGGCGATCGCGAACAGCGTGTCGCCCTTCCTGACCTTGTAGTCGATCTGCCGCGTGGCTGCGCCGGCGGCGACCGCGGTCGCCGCTGCGCCGGCCGGGCGCACCGACAGCTTCTGGCCGGGATGCAGCGTGCTCTTGAGGCTCAGCTTGTTGACGCGCGCCAGTTCGTTGACGCCCATCCTGTAGCGCTTGGCGATGCCCCACAGCGTGTCGCCGGGGCGCACGATGTGCGTGGCCGTGGCGGTGCGCACCAGCCCGCCGCGCAGCGGCGAGACGTCGCCGGCCGGCACCAGCAGCGTCTGGCCGACGGCGATCGCGGCGCCGTCCGTGCCGTTCATGCGCTGCAGGAACTCGACGGGCACCTTGTGCCGGCTGGCGATGGCATGGACCGTGTCGCCGGCCGCCACGTCATAGGCGGTGAGGCCGGCCCGCTCGGCGCCCGACAACGGGGCGAGGCGCGCCAGGAACACATCGGCGACCACCGCCGGCACCAGCATCCGGTGCGGGCCGTCGGGACCGGTGATCCACTGGTTCCAGCCCGGGTTCAACGCGTGCACTTCCTCCACGTCCACGCCGGCCAGGCCTGCCGCGAGGCGCAGCTCCATCGGGCCGCCGGTGTCGATGACGCGGAAGTAGGGCGCGTCCGTCACCACCGGCAGCGTGATGCCATACGCCCCCGGGTTGCGCACCAGCCGCGACAGCGCCAGCAGCTTGGGCACGTAGGCGCGCGTCTCGGCGGGCAGCGACAGCGAGAAGAAGTCGGTGTCGCGCCCCAGCGCCTGGTTGCGCGCGATCGCGCGGCGCACGTTGCCGCTGCCGTAGTTGTACGAGGCGATCGCGAGCTGCCAGTCGCCCGCAAAGACGTTGTTGAGGAAGGTCAGGTACTCGAGCGCGGCGCGGGTGGACTCCAGCACGTCGCGCCGCTGGTCCTGCCAGTGGTCCTGCGTGAGGCCGAACAGCTTGCCGGTGCCCGGGATGAACTGCCACAGCCCCGCGGCGTGGCTGCGCGAGTAGGCGAACGGGTTGAAGGCGCTCTCCACCAGCGGCAGCAACGCCAGCTCCATCGGCAGGCCCTGCGCCTGCACCTCGATCGCGATGTGGTAGAGGTAGCGCTGGGCGCGCGCCATGACGCGGTTCAGGTAGTCGCCGTTGCGCACGTACCAGTCGAATTCCGCCTGCACCCACGGGTGGTCCACGTCCGTCAGGCGCATGCCGGCGCGGATGCGGTCCAGCGTGTCGGCATAGACGATCGGGGTCGGCGGCATCTCGTCGTGCAGCGGCGCCTCGAGCAGCGGCACCACGCGCCGGCTGGGCGGCGGATCGCTGCGACGGCACGTTGCGGATCACCTTGTCGGGCAGCGAGGACGACGGCTCGGTGGGCGCCTGCGCGCAGGCCGCGACCAGCGCCACCAGGGCGATGGCGCACAGCTTTACCGGCAGCGCGGCAGTCACCGGAAACGGTCCTTCCACTGGCGGACCGCGGCAAACACCGCGGCCGGCGAGCCCAGCGCGATGCCGCCGTGCCGTTCGGCGGCGCTGCGGATGGCGGCCGTGCGGCAGCGCAGGAACGGGTTCACCTCGCGCTCCCGGCCGATCGTGGACGGCAGCGTCGGCGTGCCGCGCGCACGCAGCGCCGCGGCCTCGTCACGCCAGGCCCGCAGGGCGTCATTGTCGGGGTCGACCTCAAGCGCGAACCTCAGGTTGGCCAGCGTGTATTCGTGGGCGCAGTATACCCACGTGTCGCCGGGCAGCGCTGCGAGGCGCTCCAGCGACGCGAGCATCTCCTCGGGCGTGCCCTCGAACATCCGGCCGCAGCCGCCGCTGAAGAGCGTATCGCCGCAGAACACGGCGCCGTGCCCGTAGTAGGCGATGTGCCCCGCGGTGTGTCCCGGCACGTCCAGCACCTCGAACGCCAGCCCGAGACGCTCGAGCTCGACACGGTCGCCGCCCTGTACCGGCGTGTGGGGTCCCGGCACGCTCTCGCGCGCGGGCCCCCAGACCGCGGCGCCGGTGTGCCGCGCGAGTTCCGCGACGCCCGCCGTGTGGTCGGCATGGTGGTGGGTGACGAGGATGGCGCCCAGCTGGAACGAGTTCGCCTCGAGCACCGCGCGCACCGGCGCGGCCTCGCCGGGATCCACGACCGCCACGCAGCCCGGGTCCCTGGTGCCCCGCACGAGCCAGAAATAGTTGTCGGCCATGGCCGGAATGGGGAGGACGGCGAGGGACGGCATAGGGGGAGGGAAGTGATCAGTGATCGGTGATTGGCAGGAACGTGGGTCTATTCTGGCCGATCACCGGTCACCAGTCACCGATCCAGCCCAAAATGTCTCCGCCCGTCATTGCTCGCCCCGCGGGCCGCCCGCGACGCGGTATCCTCGCGCGGATGGATCGCGAACCGCCACCGCTCGCGCAATGGCTGGACGGCCCGCTCGGGCGCGCGCTGCTCGCGCGCGAGCACGCCGCGGTGGCCGAGGCGCTCGAGTGCGTGTTCGGCGTGCAGTACCTGCAGGTGGGCGCGTGGGGTCCCGCCGGCCAGTTCCTCGATGCCGCGCGCACGCAGCAGCGGGCGCTGATCGCGACCCGCGACGGCGACGCGACCGGCGTGCGCTCCTGCCCGGCACGGCTGCCGGTCCGCTCCGACAGCGTCGATGCCCTGCTGCTGCCGCATACGCTGGAATTCGAGGACGATCCGCACGAGATCCTGCGCGAGGCGTACCGCGTGCTGAGCGGCGAGGGCCGGCTCGCGATCCTGGGCTTCGAGCCGCTGGGCAGCTGGGCGTTGCGCCACCGGCTGGCGGCGGGCGGCTTCCCGCCCGGGCTCACGCGGCTCCTGTCGGAGCGGCGCCTGGCCGACTGGCTCAAGCTGCTGGGATTCGAGGTGGGCGCGCCGCGCCGTTTCCTGTACACGCTGCCCGTGGCGCGGCTGCAGGGCAGCCGGGCCGCCGTCTCGTTCGAACGCATGGGCCGCGCGCTGTGGCCGCGGCTGTCGGGGGCCTACCTGCTGATGGCCGTCAAGCACGTGCGCACGCTGACGCCCATGCGCCTGCAGTTCCGGCACGCGCCGGCCGTGATCGGCGGCCTCGCCGAACCGACCCGCCGGGTGGGCACGTGACCGAGGTCGAGATCTACACCGACGGCGCCTGCAGCGGCAATCCCGGCCCCGGCGGCTGGGGCGCGCTGCTGATCGCCGGCCGCCGCGAGCGCGAGTTGTGCGGCGGCGAGGCGGCCACGACCAACAACCGCATGGAACTGACGGCGGCGATCCGCGCGCTCGGCGCGCTGCGCAAGCCGTGCCGGGTGGCGCTGTACACGGATTCGCAGTACGTGCGGCAGGGCATCACCGAGTGGCTGCCGCAGTGGATAGCGCGCGGCTGGAAGACCGCCGGCAAGAAGCCGGTCAAGAACCAGGACCTGTGGCAGCAGCTGGCCGCGGCGGCGGAACGCCACCAGGTCGAGTGGCACTGGGTGCGCGGCCACACGGGGCACCCGGAGAACGAGCGCGCGGACGAACTGGCGCGGCGGGGGATGCGGAAGTGATCGGTGATCGGTGACTGGTGATCAGCAAGAATGCCAAGTCGCTCTTACCAATCACCGATCACTGATCACTGATCACTGGTCACCGATCACCGTCACTGCATCTTCAATCCGCTACACTACCTCCCATGCGCCAAATCATCCTGGACACCGAATCCACCGGCCTGGAACTCGCCCAGGGCCACCGCCTCATCGAGATCGGCTGCGTCGAGATCGACGACCGGCGGCCGACCGGGCGCACCTTCCACGCCTACCTGTGCCCGGACCGCGAGGTGGACCCGGGGGCGCTGGCCATGCACGGCATCAGCAACGAGTTCCTGGCCACGCAGCGGCGCTTCGCCGACGTGGCGGGCGAACTGCTCGAGTTCCTGCGCGGCGCCGAGCTGGTCATCCACAACGCCGAGTTCGACGTCGGCTTCCTGAACGCCGAACTGGCCCGCCTGGGCAACGCGGTGCGCATCGAGGAATGCTGCACGGTGCTCGACACGCTGGCGCTGGCGCGGCAGATGCACCCGGGGCAGCGCAACAGCCTCGATGCGCTGTGCCGCCGCTATAGCGTGGACAACTCCGCGCGCGAACAGCACGGCGCGTTGCTCGACGCCGAACTGCTGCTCAAGGTGTACCTGGCGATGACGGGCGGCCAGGCGGCGCTCACGCTCGAGCACGACGCGCCCGGGGCGGGCGCCCACGGCGCGCCGAACGGCCGGGCCGAGCGCGGCGACGCGCGCATCCCGGTGCTGCGCCCGACGGCCGCGGAGGCCGCGGCCCACGAGCACGCGCTGGAGGCCGTCGCGCGGGCGTCGGGCGGTCGCGTGCTGTTCCGCGGCGCGCAGCGCTGAAGCGGAGGAATCGTGCCCCGCAACTACACCGCCGCCTTCCTGCACAACTTCCTGGGCCATGCGCCCGACTGGTACAAGCTGGTCATCCTGGGCTTCCTGGTCCTGAACCCGGTGCTGCTGGTGATGGCCGGGCCCGTCGTGACGGGCTGGATGATGCTGTTCCAGTTCATCTTCACGCTGATGATGGCGCTTCGGTGCTACCCGCTGCAGCCGGGCGGCCTGCTGGCCATCGAGGCGACGGTGCTGGGACTGGTGTCGCCGGCCGGCATCTACTACGAGGTGCAGGTCGGCTTGCCGGTCATCCTGCTGCTGATGTTCATGGTGGCGGGCATCTACTTCCTGCGCGAGATGCTGGTCTACACGTTCACCAAGCTGCTGGTGGGCGTGCGTTCCAAGACGCTGCTGTCGTTCCTGTTCGCCGCGGTGGGCGCGCTCTTGTCCGCCTTCCTCGACGCGCTGACCGTGCTGGCCGTCATGATCACCGTGGTGGCCGGGTTCTACGGCGTCTACCACCGGGTCGCCTCCGGCAACTACGCGCCGCCCGAAGAGCAGTCGCACGACCACTCGCACGACGACAACGTGCTGGAGGAACGCCGCGCCGAGCTCGACGCCTTCCGCGCCTTCCTGCGCAACCTCATGATGCACGGCGCCATCGGCACGACCATCGGCGGCGTCTGCACGCTGGTCGGCGAGCCGCAGAACCTGCTGATCGGCGAGAAGGCCGGCTGGCAGTTCGTGCAGTTCGCGATCGAGATGGCGCCCGTGACGATTCCCACCGTGATCGCCGGCCTGGCCACCTGCCTCGCGGTGGAGAAGCTCGGCTGGTTCAGCTATGGCGCGCAGATGCCCGAGCACGTGCGCGAAGTGCTGCAGGACTTCGAGGCGCGCGAAGCGGCCAAGATGACCGTCGCGCAGCGCCAGATCATCATCACGCAGGCGATCGTCGCGCTGGTGCTGGTCGTGGCGCTGGCCTTCCACTGGGCCGAAGTCGGCATCATCGGGCTGATGGTCATCGTGCTGGCCACCAGCTTCACGGGCGTGATCGAGGAAGGGCGCCTGGGCAAGGCTTTCGAGGCGGCGCTGCCGTTCACGGCGCTGCTGGTCGTCTTCTTCGTGATCGTCGGCGTGATCCACGAGCAGCACCTGTTCACGCCGATCCTCGACTGGGTGCTGGCCTTCGACGGCAAGGCGGAGGCGATCGCGCTGTTCGGCGCCTCGGGCGTGCTGTCCCTGATCAGCGACAACGTGTTCGTCGCCACCATCTGGATCAGCCAGGTGAGCGAAGCGCTGGAGCGCGGCGAGATCACCCGCGAGGCGTTCGAGGTCATGGCGGTGGCGATCAACACCGGCACCAACATCCCGAGCATCGGCACGCCGAACGGCCAGGCGGCGTTCCTGTTCCTGCTGACTTCGGCGCTGGCGCCGCTGATCCGGCTGTCCTACTTCAGGATGGTGTGGATGGCCGTCCCGTACCTGATCACGATGACGACCGGCGCGGTGATTGGGGTGTTGTATTTCTTGTAGCGGATGGGCGGCGGGAACGGTAAATGACTGGTGATCGGTGATCGGTGCAGGTGACTAGTGATCAGTAAGAGAGGTTTCCTTTTTGCCGATCACTAATCACCGATCACTGATCACTCTCTTGGCACCCACGGAGATCTCACTTTGAAGCGCAAGAAGCACGCATTCAGCCTCCGCCGCTGCCGCATCGGCGTGATCGGCCTCGGCTACGTGGGCCTGCCGCTGGCCGTGGAATTCGGCCGGCGCTACCAGACGGTCGGCTTCGACATCAAGAAGGAGCGCATCGCCGAGCTCAGCAAGGGCCGCGACAGCACGCTGGAAGTCGACAAGGCCGAGCTGAAGGCCGCCGCCAGGCTGAGCTACACGGCCGAGCTCGGCGGACCTGAAGCGCTGCCGCGTGTTCATCGTCACCGTGCCGACGCCGATCGACGACTTCAAGCGCCCGGACCTGACCCCGCTGGAGCGCTCCAGCGAGAGCGTCGGCCAGGTGCTCAAGCGCGGCGACATCGTCATCTACGAGTCCACCGTCTATCCCGGCGCCACCGAGGAAGTGTGCGTGCCGATCCTGGAGCGCGTGTCGGGACTGAAGTTCAACAAGGACTTCTACGCCGGCTACAGCCCGGAGCGCATCAACCCGGGCGACAAGCAGCACCGGCTGGCGACCATCAGGAAGGTGACCTCCGGCTCGACGCCGGAAGTCGCGGCGTTCGTGGACAAGCTGTACGCGTCCATCATCACCGCCGGCACCCACCGCGCCTCCAGCATCCGCGTGGCCGAGGCCGCCAAGGTCATCGAGAACACGCAGCGCGACGTCAACATCGCGCTGATCAACGAACTCGCCATGATCTTCAACAAGCTGGGCATCGACACCGAGGAAGTGCTGGAGGCCGCCGGCAGCAAGTGGAACTTCCTGCCGTTCCGGCCGGGCCTGGTGGGCGGGCACTGCATCGGCGTGGACCCGTACTACCTGACGCACAAGGCGCAGGAGATCGGCTACCACCCGGAGATGATCCTGGCCGGCCGGCGCATCAACGACAACATGGGCGGCTACGTGGCCGAACAGGTGGCGCGCCTGATGAGCGCGAAACGCCTGCACATCGCGGGCTCGCGGATCCTGGTGCTGGGCCTCACCTTCAAGGAGAACTGCCCTGACCTCCGGAACTCGCGCGTCGTGGACGTGGTGCGCGACCTGGAGAGCCGCGGCGCGAAGGTGGACGTGTGCGACCCGTGGGCCAGCCGCGTCGAGGCCCGCCACGAGTACGGCATTTCGCCCATCCGTAACCCCGAGCGCGGCCAGTACGACGCGATCGTGGCGGCGGTCGCGCACCGCGAGTTCCGCGAGATGAAGGTGGCGGACGTGCGCCGGTTCGGCCGCCGCAACCACGTGCTGTACGACATCAAGTACGTGTTCCCGAAGGATGAAGTGGACGGGAGGCTGTGATGAAGGTGCTCGTCACCGGCGCGGCCGGCTTCATCGGTTTCCACATCGCGCGGCACCTGCTCGACCGCGGCGACGAGGTGGTCGGCCTCGACAACCTGAACGCCTACTACGACCCGAAGCTGAAGGAAGCCCGCCTCGCGATCCTCAGGGACTTCGACGGCTTCGAGTTCGCGAAGCTCGACCTCGCCGACCGCGCCGGCATGGAGTCGCTGTTCGAGCGCGGCCGGTTCGAGCGCGTCGTGCACCTCGCCGCGCAGGCCGGCGTGCGTTATTCGCTCACCAACCCGCACGCCTACGTGGACAGCAACGTGACCGGCACGCTGCACGTGCTGGAGGGCTGCCGCCACAACAAGGTCGAGCACCTGGTGTTCGCCTCGACCAGTTCCGTGTACGGCGCCAACACCAAGATGCCGTTCTCGGTGCACGACAGCGTGGACCATCCGCTGTCGTTCTATGCCGCGACCAAGAAGGCCAACGAGATGATGGCGCATACCTACGCGTCGCTGTACGGCCTGCCCGTGACGGGGCTGCGCTTCTTCACGGTCTACGGCCCGTGGGGCCGGCCCGACATGGCGCTGTTCCTGTTCGCGCGCAACATCCTGGCCGGCAAGCCGATCGACGTCTTCAACTTCGGCCACCACAAGCGCGACTTCACCTACGTGGACGACATCGTGGGTGGCGTCGTGGCATCGCTGGATCACGTGGCGACGGCCAACGAGAAGTGGGACAGCAACGATCCGGATCCGGCCACGAGCAGCGCGCCTTATCGGCTGTACAACATCGGCAACAACCGCCCGGTCGAGCTGATGCACTACATAGACGTGCTGGAGCGGTGCCTGGGCAAGCGCGCCGAGAAGAACCTGCTGCCGCTGCAGACCGGCGACGTGCCCGACACCTGGGCCGACGCCGAGGACCTGGTGCGCGACGTGGGCTACAAGCCTGTCACCCCGGTCGAGGTGGGCATCAAGCACTTCGTCGAGTGGTACCTCGAGTACTACAAGGACGGCGGCCCGGCGGATCCGCTGGTCACGAACCTGGGTTGACACTGGGGAACGCCATGGATCGCGACATCGGTTGGGAGGCGCTACAGGCCCACGCCCGCAGGCTCGAAGTGATCCCGGTGCGTGAGCTGTTCGCCACCGATCCCGGGCGCTTCGCGCACTTCTCCCGCGAGTTCGACGGGCTGCTTCTCGACTTCAGCCGCCAGCGGCTCGACAGCGACGCCCTCGACGCCTTGATCGAACTCGCCGATGCCTGCGACCTGAGACGCCAGGTCAACGACCTGTTCGCCGGCGCCATCGTCAATCCGACCGAGCAGCGCGCGGCGCTGCACACCCTGCTGCGCGCGCCCGCCAACGCCACGCTGCCTGAGAACCTGAAGCCCCTTCACGCGCAGGTGCTCACCGAGCGTGGCAAGTGCGCGGCGTTCGTGGCCGACGTGCACGCAGCCCGGCGCACGGGCTCGACGGGCGAGCGCTTTACCGACGTCATCAACATCGGCATCGGCGGCAGCGACCTGGGGCCCGCGATGGCCGTGCAGGCGCTCAAGCCCTTCCACACGGGCGACCTGCGCTACCACTTCATCTCGAACGTGGACGGCACGCAGCTGGCCGACCTGGCCGCCGAGCTGGACCCGGCGGCGACGCTGGTCATCGTATGTTCCAAGACCTTCACCACGCAGGAGACGCTGTCCAACGCGCACCTGGCGCGGACCTGGATCGCGCAGCAGCTCGGTGAGGCTGCCGTGCCGCACCATTTCGCGGCCGTCTCCACCAATGCCAAGGCGATGGATGCGTTTGGCATCGGCCCCGACGCGCGATTCGCCATGTGGGACTGGGTTGGCGGACGCTACTCGGTCTGGTCCGCGATCGGGCTGTCGCTCGAGCTCGCCATCGGCACGCTCAACTTCGAGGCATTCCTGGCCGGCGCGCATGCCATGGACGGGCACTTCAGGAGCGCCCCTTGGCGCGACAACCTGCCCGCGCTGTTGGGCCTGATCGCGGTCTGGAACCGCAATGCCCTGGGCTGCGCAAGCCACGCCGTGCTGCCCTACAGCCAGCGCCTGGCGCGTTTCCCCGCGTACCTGCAACAGCTGGAGATGGAGAGCCTCGGCAAGGGCGTGACGAAGGACGGTCAGCCTATTACTCAAGCTACAGGTCCCGTCATCTGGGGCGAGCCCGGTTCCAACGCGCAGCATTCCTTCTTCCAGTTGCTGCACCAGGGCAGCGGCGGCATCAGCATGGACTTCCTGCTGCCGCTTTCCGGAGCCGCCGTTGCGGGCGCCAACGACCTCGTCGTCGCCAACTGCCTTGCCCAGGTGCATGCGCTGTCGACCGGCAACGAATCGAAAGACTCGCACAAACGCCATCCTGGCAGCCGGCCCGTGTCGCTCCTTGCCTTCGCCAGGCTGACGCCGGCGCTGCTCGGGCAACTGGTTGCGCTCTACGAGCACAAGGTATTCGTGCAGGCGGCGATCTGGGGCATCAACCCGTTCGACCAGTGGGGCGTGGAGCTGGGCAAGAAGCTGTGCAATGGACTGCTGCCTGCGGTACACGGTGGGGGCGATACCATTGAAGAGTCGCCCGGCCTGGCAGGTCTGCTGGCCTGGATCCGTGGACGCGGGGGGAGTCCGTGCTGATTGCAGGAAGGTGCCGGGGGGCGGCAATCAGTCTGGCCTCGCTGGCCGCTTTCTGCCTGCCCTGTCGCGGCCGACCCCTGGGCCGCGCCCGGCGATATCCGCCTGCGTCACGACCTGCAGTTGCTGGCCGACGCCGGGATCGTCAAGGCCCCACTTACGAGCTGGCCCGTGTCCTGGGCCGAGGTGGCGCGGGACCTTGCGTCGGCGGATCCCGCAACGCGGCCGCAGCACGTGGCCGCCGCGCTGGCCCGCGTGCGTGCCGAGGCGCTCGACGTCATGAGGATCGGTGAGCCCGACGCCCATGTGCGCGTCGCCGGCTCGGCCGAACCGATGGCCCTGCGTCGTTTCGGCGCCGTGCCGCGCGAGGAGGGCGAGATCGAGGCCGGCCTGCAGTACACGGGCGAGTGGTTCGCGGCCCGCCTGCAGGCGACGGCCGTTGCAGATGCCGACGACGGCAAGAGCATCCGGCCGGACGGCAGTTATGTCGGCGCAGTGCTCGGCAACTGGATGCTCAGCGCCGGCTGGATCGACCGCTGGTGGGGTCCGGGCTGGGAGGGCAGCCTGATCTACGGCAACAACAGCCGGCCGATTCCCTCGCTGACGCTGGAGCGAAACTACTCCGACGCGTTCGAGCATCCCGTGGCTGGCCTGGATCGGCCAGTGGCGGCTCGCCGTCACGATGGGCCAGCTGGAAGGCGACCGCGACGACGCACCGGATGCGCAGCTCTTCGGCATGCGCGCGACCTGGAAGCCGCACCCGCGCGTCGAGGTGGGCATCTCGCGCACCGCCCAGTGGTGCGGCGAAGGGCGGCCCTGCGACGCCGGCACGTTCTGGGACCTGCTGATCGGCAACGACAACGACCAGCCGGTGGCGGAGCAGCCGGGCAACCAGCTCGCGGGGTTCGACGTGCGCTGGTCGCTGCCGTGGCTGCCCGTGGCCGTGTATGCCCAGGCGATCGGCGAGGACGAAGCCAGCCGCCTGCCCAGCAACTACCTGGGGCTGGCGGGAGTTGAGGCCTGGGGCGGCTGGGGAGCAAGGTCGTGGCGGGTGCACCTGGAGTACGCGGACACGGCCTGCATCTTCTACCGCTCGACGCCCGACTACGGCTGCGCCTACCGGCACTCGATCTACACCGACGGCTACCAGTACCGGGGCCGGTCCATCGGCCACAGCCTGGACGGCGACAGCGAGCAGCTGGCGATCGGCGCGCTGCTGGTCAATGCGGACGGCAGCAGCTGGGAGTTCACGGCGCAGGACGCAAAGATCAACCGGGCCAGCGCCAATGCGGTCCACTCGGTGGCACGGTTTGCCGCGAAAATCCGGTCCGCGGACGTGTATCATCGCCGGCCGCTACTTGGTGGCGGTCTGAGTCTGGGATTTGGTTTCGAGAGTCGCGACCAAGCTGGTGTAGCCGCCGGCAATCGTGACCTGCGAGGCTACGTACAGTGGGTGGGACGATTCCATTAATTGACGTCAACCGGGTCGAGGAAACATGAAATCTCTCAAGTTCGCGTTGGTCGGCTGTGGTCGGATCGCGAAGCGGCACTCTGATTTGCTTGGCCGCGGGCAGATTCGGCATGCATGCCTGGCGGCCGTGTGCGACATCAAGGCAGAACGCGCTCAAGCGATCGGCGGGCAGTTCGGCGTCCCGCATTACTCCGACATGCATCAGATGATGAGTTCTGAGAGCGTCGACGTCGTCGTGGTGCTTACCGAGAGTGGCGCGCACGCTGCAAATGTCATTGCACTGGCACCGTATGGCAAGCACATCGTGGTCGAGAAGCCGATGGCGCTGGCCTTGCTCGATGCGGATCGCATGATTGCGGCATGCGACGACGCAGGCATTCATCTATTTGTCGTCAAGCAGAATCGTTTTAACGTGCCAGTCGTAAAGCTGCGAGAAGCTGTTGAAGCGGGCCGTTTTGGCAAACTCGTATTGGGTACCGTGCGCGTCCGTTGGTGCAGAACCCAGGCCTACTATGATGCGGACGCGTGGCGCGGAACCTGGGCAATGGATGGCGGCGTGCTTACTAATCAGGCCAGTCACCACATTGACATGCTCGAATGGATGATGGGCGACGTCGACAGCGTTTACGCAGTCAGTGCGACTCGTCTGGTCGAGATTGAAACGGAGGACACGGCCGTCGTGACGCTGCAATTCCGCAACGGGGCCTTGGGGGTAATCGAAGCCACCACGGCAACCAGGCCGAAAGATCTGGAGGGAGCCATATCGATTCTGGGTGAAAGAGGTACGGTTGAGATCGCAGGGTTTGCTGTCAACAAGATGCGAACCTGGATATTTGCGGACCCGTTGCCGGGTGACGACGAGGTATTGACCAAGTATTCGGTCAACCCCCCAAGTGTCTATGGATTCGGGCACCAGGCCTACTACGAGCATGTGGTGGACGCCTTGCTGCACGACGGCCGGAAGCTGGTCGACGGCCTGGAGGGTCGCCGCAGCCTGGAGTTGATTACGGCGATCTACGAATCGATTGAAACGGGACAACCAGTCCAGCTCCGATTCAATCCGAAACGCTGCAAATTGGGGAGGGCGCGTGACTAGGCCAACGATCCGGATGGCGGGAATCGTTGACGTCGAATTCGGTGAAGACGTAACTGTCGTCGAGCCCGTCAATCTGTACCGGTGCCGAATTGGCGCGGGGGCCTTCATTGGTCCGTTTGTGGAGATTCAGAAGGGCGTGGTAGTCGGCGCCCGGACGCGGATCCAATCTCATTCGTTTGTCTGTGAACTGGTAACTATTGGCCATAATTGCGTCGTATCGCATGGCGTGATGTTCATCAATGACTTGTTTCGAATTGGAGGCCCGGCACGGGGCGATTCGGCCCTGTGGAAAGCAACACAGGTCGGCAATCACGTATCGATTGGCTCGAACGCCACGATCCTGCCAGTAAGCGTCTGCGATCACGTGGTGATCGGCGCAGGCTCTGTCGTGACCAGGGACATTACTACTCCGGGCGTCTACGCAGGAAACCCGGCGCGATTACTTAGGCCGCTGAAGGAAACACGCTGATGGTAGTGCCGTTCGTCGACCTGCATCGCCAGTATCTGTCGATCAAGGGAGAGATCGACGAGGCAATTCGATCGGTGATTGAAGAGTCTGCGTTCATCCGTGGCCAGTTCGTCGGAGCATTTGAGGAGCAGTTTGCGTCCCTGATGGGTGTCGGGCGGTGCGTTTCGTGTGCGAATGGGACGGATGCGCTTTACATAGCGATGAAGGCACTCAAAGTGCGGCCCGGGGACGAGGTCATCACGACAGCGCATTCATGGATTTCGACAACCGAGACAATCAGTCAGGCGGGCGGAAATGTCGTATTCGCCGACACGGTTGAACAAACATTCACTGTCGATCCCAAGGCGATCGAGGAGAAGATCACGGACCGGACGGTTGGCATCATTCCGGTGCATCTTTACGGCCAGCCCGCTGACATGGATCAAATCCTCAGAATCGCCAAGAAGCACAAACTCTGGGTAATAGAGGATTGCGCCCAGGCGCATCTGGCCGAATTCGAGGGCAAAAAGGTTGGCACGATGGGTACGATGGCAGCGTTTTCCTTTACCCGGGTAAGAATCTCGGGGCGATGGGCGACGCCGGATGTTTGTTGACCAACGATAATCGGCTGGCAGACTGGGCCGAGTTGTACGCGCGGCACGGTGGCAAGGGCGAACACTTGATCGAGGGGGTCAACAGCAGGATGGATGGTCTGCAGGCGGCGATCCTGTCGGCCAAACTTCCGCACTTGAGTGCCTGGACGGAGGCTCGGCAGGAAGTCGCGAGGAAGTACGATCGGCAACTTGCCGGCCTCGACTGGCTCAGAACGCCTGAGGTCGCGAATCGGCGTACTCACGTCTACCACCTATATGTGATTCGCGCGAAGCATCGCGATGCTCTGCGTGAGCATCTCTCGATCAGAGGAATTGGAACGATGCTCAACTACCCGCGAGCGCTGCCGTTCTACCCGGCATACGCGCACTTGGGCCATAGTCCGGCTGATTTTCCGAATGCGTACGCCGATCAAGGTCAGATACTGTCGTTGCCGATCTTTCCGGAGATGTCGGACGAAGAAATAAGCTTCGTATCAAATTCAATCAGGTGTTTCGAACCGCAATGACCGGCAAGAGAGTTCCATATCGCGACAGGACCGTGCGCTTCTGCGGAGGTTTGCTTGCTGTCTGCCAGGGCGAAAGGTGAGCTGTCGCATCCACTGCGGATAGAATGGCGCCACCGCGTAAGGCGAGGGCACTATTGTAGGCTCGGATAAAGCAATTCTGGTAAGGCGGTATTCGTGAAGAAGATTACTGGCAACACGACTCCAGGAACACGAGCAAAGCGCCTGGGAAAGGCGCCTTCGGTGTTGTCCGTGCTGGCAAGCACGCTGCTGTGCCTAGCCGCCTTTCCGGCGGTTGCGCAGACACCCACGGCCGAGCAGATGGCGGTATTCAGGAGCCTGCCTCCGGAAGCCCAGAAACAGCTACTTGATCAGATGCTGAACGAACAGGACAAGGCGCCGGCAACGAAACCGCGCTCCGAGTCGGTATCCGCCCCGGATGCAGCACCCGAAGGCCGGTCGAACGACCTGAATTTCCGCATTCGTCCGAAGATCGAAGGCGACATTGTCCTGCGCGCGGGCGACTGCGGTGCTGGTGCAGCTGTCGATCGCAGAATCTGCACCTGACCAGCCCCCCGCGTCAAGTTGAGGTACGCGCGGCTGGAGGCTCTTGCGGATCGTGCAGGCACGCGGGGCAACCCATACCGGCTGACCGGCCAGGGGGCGCTGGAACTGCCTGGGCTGGCGCCGATTCCGTTGTCCGGGCTGACCGTCGCTGAGGCGACGTTGCGTTTGGACCTCGAAATCAGCCTGCGTGGCCTGGTTGCGCAATTGACGTTCCTGCCACTCGATCCGCAGGGCACGGATGCGCTAAAGCCGTTCGGTTACGACTTGTTCCGTGACGGCGCCGGACGCATGACGCCGGCCCTGAACGTGCCCGTTCCAGCCGAATACGTGGTCGGTCCCGGTGACGTGCTAGAGGTGCAGACCTAGGGCAAGGACGCCGGACGCTACTCGCTCGAGGTCGGCCGTGACGGCAGCGTCGATTTCCCGGAGCTTGGACCGATTACCGTAGCGGGACAGCGGTTCGAGTCAGTGCGGAGCGTGATCGAGCGACGAGTACGCGAGCAGTTGATCGGAGTCGAAGTCAACGTCGCGATGGGCGAGTTGCGCGGCATCCAGGTCTACGTGCTGGGCGACGCCGAGCGTCCCGGGGTCCTACACGGTGAGCGGCCTCTCGACGATCACCAACGCGTTGCTCGAGAGCGGCGGCGTCAGCCCGATTGGCTCGCTGCGCGACATTCAGCTGAAGCGAGATGGCGTCATCGTGCGTCGGTTCGACCTCTACGATGTGCTGTTGAACGGCGACACCAGCGGCGACATGCGCCTGCTGCCCGGAGACGTGATATTTGTTCCGCCCGTCGGCCGGACGGTCGGCGTCGAGGGTGAAGTGCGCCGGCCGGCGATCTACGAAATTAAGGGCGACGATAGTGCGGCCGACCTGCTATACCTGTCGGGCGGCCTCGTGCCCGAAGCGGATCCGCGGCTGGCGCGGCTGACGCGCATCGACGGCACCCGCCAGCGGACGGTCATCGACCTCGACCTCACTTCGCCGCTGGATCGCGCGACCAGGCTCGAGACCGGGGACGTGCTGCGCGTCTTCCCGATCCGTCCGACGCTGGAAAACACGGTGGCCGTCGAGGGCCACGTGTTCAGGCCCGGTGTCTCCCCAGTACCGCCCGGGGTTGCGACTGACGCAACGTCATTAGCTCGGCCGACGACTTGCGACCCAACGCCGATCTCGGCTACGTACTCATTCGCCGCGAACAGGGTCCCGGACGCATGGTCGAGGTGCTGTCGGCCGATCTCGACGCCGCGTTGCGCGCGCCCGGTACCGGAGTCGGACCCGCTGCTGCAGGCGCGCGACCGGATCATCGTCTTCGACCGCGAGGGTGGCCGCGAACGGGCGATCGAACCGATCCTGCTCGACCTGCAGCGTCAGGGCACGCCCGATGCGCCGCGTCCAGGTCGTCAGCGTATTCGGTACCGTCAAGGCGCCGGGCCGCTACCCGCTGGAGCCCTGATGACCGTGGCAGACCTGGTCCGCGCCGGCGGCGGCCTCGGGGATGCCGCCTACCAGGCGCGAGCAGAGCTGACGCGAATGCAGCGTTGGCGAAGGCGACCGGCGCGCCACCGAGGTCATCCAGATCGACCTGGCCGCCGCGTTGCGCGGCGACCCGACCGAGAATGTGCGACTGAGCCCATATGACTACCTGAGCATCAAGCAGGTCCCCGAGTGGGGCGAGCAGGGGGTCGTGCAGGTGCGCGGCGAAGTGCGATTCCCGGGCCGCTACCCGATCAACGCGGCGAGACGCTCAAGTCGATAATCGAGCGGGCCGGAGGATTGACGTCCCTGGCGTCTCGCCGAAGGCTCGGTCTTCCTGCGCGAAAACCTGAAGACGCGCGAACGTCAGCAGCTCAAGACGCTCGCCGATCGCTTGCAGAGCCGACTTGGCGACGCTCGCCCTGCAGTCGTCGCAGGCGGGCGGCGCGCGCAGGGCGCGCACGCGCTGACGTCGGGCAGCAGCTGCTGACACAACTGCAGACGACGGAACCGGTCGGCAGGCTTGTCATCGACCTGCCGCGCGTGCTGGCTATCGAGCCGGGCGCACCGCCGATGTCATGTTGCGCGATGGTGACCGCTGCTCATACCCAAGGCATCCCAGGAAGTGACCGTACTCGGCGAAGTGCACAATGCGACCTCCCACTTCTACCGCGAGGGCGTCGGCCGAGAACGACTACATCGCGCTCAGCGGCGGCCTGACTGCGCGAGCCGACAAGGGTCGCATCTACGTGATTCGGGCGGACGGCAGCGTCGCGGCGAACAAGGCGAGCAAGTGGTTCGGCCGCGGCGACGCCAGTATCCTGCCGGGTGACACGATCTGGTGCTGCCGCTGGAAGCCGACCGTATCAGGCCGTTGACGCTGTGGACCAGCGTCACGCAGATTCTGTACAACGTTGCCGTCGCGGTGGCTGCGGTGAATTCGTTCTAGCGGGTAAATTGACTCTGGACGCCACTGGACTGCAGACGGGTCCGACAGGCTCGCGATACATACCGCGGGGAGTTCTTCATGGAAGATTGTACAGGTGAGGTGTCGACCGTTACCGACTCGAATCGCGATCTTCTAGACCTCTGGAGTGCGGTTTGGAAGCATCGGTGGCAGGTAGTCGCGCTAACTGCAACATTCGGTCTGCTTGGTGCCTTGTATGCCACCCTGGCCCCCAAGTGGTATCGGGCCGAGGTCTTGCTGGTGCAGGCTAGGACGGCGTGGAGAATAACCTAGTCTCCCAATTCGGCGGATTGGCCGTCTTGCAGGCGTGAATCTCGGCAGTAGGGATGACGTGGAGCCGATGGCTGTATTGAAGTCCCGTGGGTTTGCACAGACCTTCATTGAGGAGCAGGGACTGGCTGAGGTGCTTCTGGCGAACAAGTGGGACTCAGCGCAACAGCAATGGAAAGGTCCGAAGGAAGACTGGCCGGACGTACGTGACGCTGTTGAGTACTTTGACAAAAAGGTCCGTCGCGTCATGCAAGACCGCAAGACAGGATTGGTGACGCTGGCCATGGAATGGAAGAATCCACAAGTTGCTGCGGACTGGGCGAGCGCAATGGCTGAAAAGTTGAACACTCAAATGAGGGATCGAGCAATCGCGGATGCGACGGACAATATTCGTTTTCTAAGGGCCGAGATCGCCTCGAATGACTTGATAGCGCTTCAGCAGCCACTCGGGAAGCTCTTGGAGTTGGAACTGCAGAAACTGATGCTCGCGAGAAATAGCAAGGAGTTTCTTTTCAGAATCATTGACGTCGCGCAGCCCCCAAAGAAGAGTATCCGGCCAAAGCTGCTTCCGAGCAGCGCTCTGGGCATCATTCTAGGTGCTTTCCTGAGTGTGATCATCCTGGTAACTCGAAGGATGGTTGGAGTAGCGCGGTCTTCCAGCGGCGCTTCCTGACACCGGTACAAAGGGAGAAGTTCGCACCAAAGATGGCCCTTTGGGGACATAGTTGAAGCGAACGGAATTCTCGCGCGTCGTGAGGATGCTGGCCGGTAGCGCCGTCCTGGCACATGGCTTTACTGCGGCGGCCCTTCCAGTGCTTTCGAGGCTGTATTCGCCCACTGATTTTAGTGCACTGGCCGCGTTTTCCGGTTTGCTATCAGTTCTTGCGGTCGTAGCTGCGCTGCGATTCGATATCGCGATTCCCATCCCGGAGGATGACAGGGATGCCCTAACCCTACTGACCCTTGCAGTCGGCTCGGCGGCCATCATGTCCGTCATGATTGCCATTCCGATCGTAATCTTCCCGTCTTGGATAGCGATGCAGCTAAATCAACCTCAACTGGAGCCATACCTGCTGATGCTCCCGCTCGGCATCTTTCTGGCAAGCAGTTACAGCGCGCTTCAGTCATGGTTCATAAGAACGCGAGGATTTCCGGTGCTTGCGTGGACCAGAGTGGCGCAGTCTGCATCGAGTGCTGGCACACAGGTGGGATTAGGCTTTCTTTCGTTGGCTCCGTTTGGTCTGCTCGTCGGGCAAATAATGAACAGCGCCGTGGCCTGCGCGACGCTGGGCGTTCGGCTCGCAAAGGGGCAGCGGGACAGAAGGTCACATGTTGTTACTTGGTGGCGCGTGGGACGTGTTGCCGGCGCCTACAGCCGTTTTCCAAAATATTCAACTCTCGAGGCACTTTGCAACACCGGTTCGATGCAGGTGCCAATTGTTCTGATTGCAGCTGTTGCCGTTGGCCCCGAAGCGGGCTATCTGATCTTGGCAATGACGTTGATGCAGGCGCCAATGTCACTAATAGGATCGGCGATAGGGCAAGTGTATCTGTCGCGTGCTTCTGAGGAATACAGGGTTGGGCGCCTATCGTTACTGACGACTGACACGCTGGCGTACCTGTTGAAGGTGGGCATTGGTCCGTTGATTGCGGCCGGAATTGTCTCGCCTGTTGCGTTTGGAATGGTCTTTGGTCCGGATTGGCACCGGGCAGGACTGTTGGTGTCTTGGATGACTCCGTGGTTCTCTCTGCAGTTTGCGGTTGTTCCAATCGCGATGGCGCTGCATGTAACTGGTCACCAGAAGCATGCGTTCGGGATGCAGTTTTTTGGACTCGCGGTGAGAGTGTTAGCAGTTGTATGCGCCGCCAATTGGTTCAGTAATGGAGTCGCGGAAGCCTATGCTGTATCCGGATTATTTGTCTACGCTGCGTACCTGTGGCTCGTACTGTCAGTGACCAAGGTATCGGGGAGACAGGCTGCAGGAGCCTTGGTGAAGAGTCTTCCATATGTGATGGGTTGGATTGTGTTGGGCGCAACCGTTGCCGTCGCACTGAGAGCAATCTAGGGGCGCACTCATCATGCTGTATCAGATCCTCGAGAGGATTGCTGGGTCGCGACTGATGTTCTTCGCTGCGTGTGTGTCTTACGCGGGGGCATTGCTCTTCTGCCTGGCCGAGTACGCAAGCGTGGAATGGGTGGAATACGGCTACTCGTATGGTGACATCAGCATCATTGATGGGCTCGTCATTGTCGTAGGGCTTGGAGCTTGGTCAGTAGTCGCTCCGAAATCAATCGTGTCCGCATCATCGATGATCCTCACGTTGATCCTCATCGCGGTCTGTATTCCAGGGCTCGTAGTGTTGGTAGGATTGGAACGCCCAGCAGATGATGCATACCGCGGTCTTGTGCTTTGGCTGGTCGTATCATTTGCCGTGTCCTGCTCACTTGTGCGGGCGCTTGCTCCGCAAGGCAACCCGGGTCCGAGGCGCGCGTCTAGCCTCTTCGTGCCAGTGCTTGTTGCATTGTGGATGACCTGCCTGGTAGTGCTCATTGCGGAGTATCACTCGATCATGTCGATCGTCAGTCTTGATGCCATCTACGACCAGCGCGAGGCTGGTTTGGCAACATCGCGCTGGATGGGATATGCGCAAACGTACTTCGGCTACGTGCTGTCGCCAGCACTATTGGCTATCGGGATAGTCCGGCGAAAGTCTTGGCTTATTGCCCTTGGATTCGTCGGCGGGCTGGTGCTGTATTCGATAACCGCCGAAAAGAACGCATTCGCCTTTCCTTTTGTTATTGTGGCATTTGGCTATTTGCTCTCGGGTCGTCGGCCTTGCTCCCGATCAGTTGCCTTACTGATGCTCGCCTTGGCGAGCATCCTTTATGTTGCCGTATTCTTGAATCAGGACAGCTTGGTAGCAGCATTCATAGCTTGGTATTTAGGAGTGCGATCGTTGCTGACTCCAGGGTTATTCATTGCTCAGTACTCTGATTTTTTTTCCACGCATGGCTATACGTATCTCAGTCATGTCACTGGTCTTTCCTACTTGATACCGCCTCCTTCGAACTTACCCGGCGATAGATGGCCGTCCCTGGGGCACATTGTCGGTGAGCAGCACATTGGCAAAATCGATCTAAACGCAAACGCCAACTTTGTTGCGTCCGACGGTGTGGCGTCATTCGGCGATTTCGGTATCGTAATTGCCTTCGTGCTTTTGTCATCGGCCTTGGCACTGTTAGATCGCGCATCCAGGGGTGTTGATCGAAGATTCATGATCCTGATCGCGCTGCCAATAGGACTGACTCTGACGAACGTGTCGCTGTTCACCGTCATGCTTTCTTTCGGCGGCCTGTTCTGGCTTGTCGCGATGCCGCTGTTCTTCCGGTCAACTGGACCGACAAATCGTTGGCAGAAATGTCCAAGCTGACGACGAGGTTGACGCAAAGCCGAAAGTTGTGTCGGCCAGATTCGACAAATCGACTCGGCTCTTCGAGGTACCTCGACCGATTGCCGTCCGTCATGACCGGAGCATTGGCCGAATGAACAGCAACATATGAATATCGTGATGCTCTGTGAATTCTACGATCGATCGCTGGAATTCCAGGAGAACCTGCTTGTCAAGTACTACGTCAAGCATGGGCACCGTGTGACGGTCATCACGTCGACATTTGAATCCATCTTCGAGTACTACAACGATCAATACGATGATGCGAGGTGTGGCAGGACGTTTCAAGATAACGGAGCGACCATCATCAAGCTGCCTTACCGCTACAACCTACTGAACCGTCTTCGGGCCTATACAAGAATTGAGGGCATTCTGGAGGATACGGATCCGGATCTGATATTCGTTCATGACATCATGCCGAATCTTCCCGAAGCAATTGCTCACGTGAAGAAACATCCGCAGTGCAGGATGATCCTGGATTATCACGCCGACTACAGCAACTCCGGCAAGAACTGGCTGTCTCTCAAGATTCTGCACGGAGTGTTGAGAAAGAAATTTCTGGATCAGGCGCGACCACATCTGAGCAGGATCTTTCCGGTCGTTCCAGCGAGTGCGACGTTTCTTCACGAAGTCTACAAGGTGCCATTGTCTGAAATGGAGGTGTTGCCTCTGGGTGCGGACATGGACTTATGTAGAAGCATTAGGGAGCAACGTGCAGGGGAAGCCTTGCGGTGTGAGCTGGGTATCTCGGAAGAGCAGTTGATCATTTTTACCGGTGGCAAGTTGACCTCGAATAGGCGAACCGAAGTGCTATTCGAGGCGGTTAGAAAGCTGCCTCAGTATCCGTTGACTGTGTTCGTCATCGGCGATTCGAGCGGGACAGAGCGAACGTATCGCGACTACCTGGGAGAAATCGCCAAGGATCGCGACAACATTCGCTTCACCGGCTGGCTAAGGCCGGAGGATGTCTACCGGTACCTGGATATGGCGGATCTTGCGGTATTTCCCGCCAGCCAATCGATCATGTGGCAACAGGCGATTGCGGCAGGGTTGCCGCTCATCGTAGGCGATGTCGGGTCACAGGATATCTCCTACCTGAATGCCGAGGAGAACATCATCATTCTCCCTGCGAGCGACATCCAAGCCGACCAATTGGCCGCGGCCGATAGAGAGCGTCGTTGGAGACCCGGCGCGCATGGCACAGATGGCGAAGGGGGCAATGAAGGTGGCAGAGGAGCAGTTGGACTGGAATCGCCTGATTGACAGGACACTTCGTTTCAATGACCAAGGGAAGTCGGCAGTGCAGAGACAAGGCGCGGCGCGATGATGGAACACACGAGTCTGGAGTTTATCGATTGCCCGTTTTGCAGCAGGAGTGAGTTTGTTCCTTGGTCCGTTGAATTGGGATTCAGCGTGGTTCGCTGCAAATCGTGTTCTTTAATCTATGTGAACCCGCGGCCTACGCTGGATTTGGTCAATCGCGCGGTCAGGCTGGGGGTGCATGGCGAGTCAGCCAACCGGCTGGACGTATCAGCGAGGCGCGTCAGTGCGAAGATCAGGCGTTACAAGTCCATTCTCGGAGACTTCTTCAGGGACCTTTGGAGTCGACGGGAGAGCATTTCGTGGCTCGATGTGGGGGTCCGGATACGGGGAGGTGATGGAAGCGGTTGACAGCCTTTCGCCGCCGGGTAGCCGGATCGAGGGTCTGGAACCGATGCATGTCAAGGCCGAGGCGGCTCGGCGGCGGGGTCTCACCGTCATTGAAGACTACCTTCACAGGTCGCATGACAAGGTGCAAGTCGTTTCATTCATCGATGTTTTTTCGCATATCCCGGACTTTAGGTCGTTCCTTGAGGATGTGAAAGCCGTGCTCAAGCCGGGTGGAGAGATCTTCATGGAAACTGGGAATCTGTCGGATTTGACCGACAGACAAGAATTTCCGGACGAGCTGGGTGTGCCGGACCATCTTGTGTTCGCGGGAGAAGCTCACCTGCGGGGCTTCCTGCGGGAGGCCGGGTTTGAGGTTGTTCGGTTGGAGCGCAGAAGGATAGACGGCTGTATCCACACTGCAAAGGGCGTGGTCAAGAGGATATTGGGACGGCCCGGGCAGCTGCGCCTGCCTTATACGTCTGAATATCGGCAGTTGCTCGTGCGTGCGCGTCTAGAAGAGAACCAGCGGCCTAGGGCCATCATCCTCCTCTGGCACCGGCAGTGCCCGCACGTCCGGGAAGCGCGGCCTCGTGGCAATTCTGGAAATTGAATGTAGGATGCCATGATCTTGCCAATCGTTGGCGGGCAACTGGAACTGAAAGCTCGATGAAGCCGTATCAAATCTGCCGTGTCTGCATCATGGATACGTCGGACCCCGGCATCCAATTCGACTCGGGTGACAAGTGCGACTATTGCGTCAATTTCGAAACAAGACTTAAGCCGGGTTGGCAGGCCGATATCGCGGATCCGTCGCGGGTGCAGGCCCTGGCGGAGGCAATCCGTAGCGTACGCAAAGAGCATGATTTCGACTGTATCATCGGCCTGAGCGGCGGACTTGACAGCTCCTATACAGCGTACGTGGCCAAGGAAGTCATGGGCCTTCGGCCGCTGTTGTTCCACGTCGATGCGGGGTGGAACACGGACCAGGCGGTCGGCAACATTGAGAAGCTGGTCAATGGCCTGGGGCTGGACCTTTACACCGAGGTGGTGGACTGGGAGGAGATGAAAGACCTGCAGGTCACCTTCCTACGCTCCCAGATCTCGGATCAGGACATACCGCAAGACGCGGCGTTCTTCTCGGCCCTGTACCAGTTTGCTCGCAAGCACCGCATCAAGCATGTGCTGACCGGCTCAAATTACTCGACCGAGTGTTGTCGCGAACCCGAGGAGTGGGGCGGCTACCCTGGCATCGACACGACGCTCATTCGCGACATTCACGCCAAGTTCGGCAAGCGCCCTCTCAAGACGTTCCCGCTGGTCGACATCCTTGTGTACAAGATTCTCTACCAGCGCCTTCTGGGTATGCAAGTCGTGAAGCCGCTGAACCTCGTTCCTTACGTCAAGCGCGAGGCCGAGCAGACGCTTGCAAGCCGGTTCGGCTGGCAGAAGTTTCAGCACAAGCACCATGAATCGCGCTTCACACGCTTCTACGAGGACTACTGGATGCCGCGCAAGTTCGGCTACCACAAACGCCGGGCGCACTTTTCGAGCCTGATCATGACAGGCCAGATGACGCGCGACGAAGCGCTGGATCGCCTTGCCAAGCCCGAGATGGACGAGCACTTCCTGAGCCAGGAGTTCGAGTACGTGGCAAACAAGCTCGATCTTTCCGTGGACGAGCTACGTCAGATCTTCGACGGGCCGAACAAGACCTATCGGGACTACAAGAACAAACGCTGGCTGATCGGTCTGGGCGCGAGTGTGATGCAACGCTTTGGTATGGAGCGGAGATTATTCCGTTGATTTCCATCATCGACTACGGGCTGGGCAACGTGCTCGCTTTCCAGAATGTTTACAAGCGCCTGGACATTCCGGTGACGGTGGCACGCACGCCGGCGGAGCTGCGCGGTGCAAGCAAGCTGATCCTGCCAGGCGTGGGCTCGTTTGATCATGCGATCGGAGTGTTCGAAGCCTCGGGCATGCGTGGCCCGGTCGAAGAGATGGTGCTGCGGGGGCGGGTGCCGATACTCGGCATATGTGTAGGGATGCAGATGCTCGGACACAGCAGCGAAGAAGGCTCACGCGCCGGTCTGGGTTGGGTACCCGGACACGTGCGGAAATTCGAAGCCGAGTCCTTGCCGCAACCGACGCCTCTGCCTCACATGGGGTGGAATGACGTAGAGCCACCCCGACCTACGCCCTTGTTCCGAGAACTCGAGCAAGATGCACGATTCTATTTCCTGCACTCGTACTACTTCGCAGCCACCGCCGCGACATCCGTCATCGCGATCACGAGGTATGGTGGTTCGTTTGCGAGTGCAGTGAACGTTGACCACGTATTCGGCGTTCAGTTCCACCCCGAAAAGAGCCACCATTGCGGCGCACAACTCTTGAAGAACTTCGCGGACCTCTAGCCGTGCTGCGCCCGAGAATCATCCCGTGTCTGCTGGTTCGTGACAAGGGGCTTGTCAAGACGGTTAGCTTCAAAGATGGCAAGTACGTTGGTGACCCGATCAATGCAGTCAAGATCTTCAACGAGAAGGAGGCTGATGAGCTGGCGTGCTGGACATCGACGCGACAATGTGCGGCGCCGGCCCAACTACAAGATGATCCAGCACCTGGCCGCCGAATGCCGCATGCCGCTGTGCTACGGCGGCGGCGTCCGTACGGTCGAGCAGGCCAAGCAGATCTCGGCCTCGGCGTCGAAAAGGTCGCGCTGAGTTCGGCAGCCGTCGACGAAGCCGTCGTTGGTCTCGCCAGGACCGCGGAAGCGATCGGGAGCCAAAGCGTGGTGGTTGTGCTGGACGTTCGCAAAGGGGCGGCCTGTTTGGCCGAGGGCTACGAGGTCTGGACGCACAATGCAACCGAGGCACCGGCAAGTGACCGATTGAGTTGCGCCAGATGCCGAAAGCCGCGGGCGCCGGCGAGATTGTCATAAACTCAATTGACCGTGACGGACAGATGAAGGGCTACGACCTCGAGTCTGGCGCGATCGCGTACGCAAGGCGATCAGCATTCCGCTGACCGTGCTGGGTGGAGCGGGCTCCATCGCGGATCTCGAGGCACTTGTTTGCGCCTGCGGTGTGGATGTGGTGCGGCGGCCGGCAGTCTGTTTGTGTTCAAGGGGCCCTACAAGGCCGTGCTTGATCAATTACCCAATACGGCCCAGAGCGGATCGGCATTGCATGCCGTGGCACGACACGGGCAATGAGTAACAGACAACATGACGCGTATAACGCGACTGACCGGTACGCTTATTGATCACCGGCGGCACCGGGTTCCTTCGGCAACTGCCGTGCTTCGGCGCTTTCTGCGAGTCGGACCTATGCGAAATTCGCATCTTCAGTCGCGACGAGAAGAAGCAGGACGACATGCGCAAGCGCTACAACGATCCCAAGCTCAAGTTCTACATTGGCGATGTGCGCGACTATCAGCGCGTGCTGAGTCGCCATGCGCGGCGTCGATTACGTCTTTCACGCCGCGGCGCTCAAGCAGGTG
This sequence comes from uncultured Gammaproteobacteria bacterium, assembly GCA_963695155.1. GTDB lineage: Bacteria > Pseudomonadota > Gammaproteobacteria > Steroidobacterales > Steroidobacteraceae > SG8-30. The sequence continues at coordinate 66,018 of CAVOGD010000007.1, read as the reverse complement.
CCGTCGTGCGAGTTCCATCCGATGGAGGCGGTGAAGACCAACGTGCTGGGCACCGAGAATGTGCTGGAGGCCGCGATCAGCATGCGGCGTGAAGCGCGTGGTCTGCCTGAGCACCGACAAGGCGGTGTATCCGATCAACGCCATGGGCATCAGCAAGGCGATGATGGAAAAGGTGATGGTGGCCAAGTCGCGCAGCAGCAGACGACACGTGATCTGCGGCACGCGCTACGGCAACGTGATGGCCTCGCGCGGCTCGGTGATTCCGCTGTTCGTCGAGCAGATTCTGGCGGGCAAGCCGATTACCATCACCGACCCGAGCATGACGCGCTTCATGATGACGCTGGACGATGCGGTCGACCTGGTGCTGTATGCGTTTGAGCATGGCGAGCCGGGCGACATCTTTGTGCAGAAGGCGCCGGCGGCCACGGTGCGAGACGCTGGCGCAGGCGCTGCTCGCAGCTGATGGGCAAGCCCGATCACCCGATCGACGTCATCGGCACCCGCCACGGCGAAAAGCTGTACGAGGCGCTGCTGAGCCGCGAAGAGATGGCGTGCGCCGAAGACCTGGGCGACTACTTCCGGGTGCCGCCGGATCTGCGCGACCTGAACTACGACAAGTTCGTGGAGAAGGGCGAGACGCGGATTTCAGACAGTGCGGACTACAACTCGCACAACACGCAGCGGCTGGATGTGGAGGCCATGAAGGCAGCTGTTGCTCAAGCTGGAGTTTGTCCGCGACCTGATAGCCGGGCGGCCGGCAACACCGCTGGAGTAGTCATTGAAGGTCCTGATCACCGGCGCCGATGGCTTCATCGGCAAGAACCTGCGTCGCATTTGGCGAGCGGGGAGATGTCGAGGTCGTTCCCTTCACCCGCGACAATCGCACGACCGAGCTGCCTGCACTGCTGGCCGGAGTCGAAGCGTGTTCCACCTGGCGGGCGTGAACCGGCCGCAGGACCCGCGAGAGTTTGTGTCGGGGAACACCGATCTGACGAGAGCATTGTGCGATGCCATCGGTCAGGTCGCAGGCACCACGGGGCGACCGGTGCTGGTGATCTTCGCCTCATCCGTTCAGGCCGAGCGGGACAACCCCTACGGCAGCAGCAAGCATGCGGCTGAGCAGGTGTTGCTTGCCGCGGTGCCCGGTAGCGGGATCGTCGCCCGAATTGTCCGGTTGCCCAATGTGTTCGGCAAATGGTGCAAGCCCAACTACAACTCGGTGGTCGCCACCTTCTGCCACAACATCGCGCGCGGATTGCCGATTCAGATCAACGACCCGGCGCATCAGTCGACGCTGGTCTACGTGGACGATGTGATTGGCGATTTCGTGCGGATGCTGGATGGGGAAGTCGGCGACAAGACCTACTGTGCTGTCAGCCCCCAGTACACGACCACGGTGGGCGAGTTGGCGCCCGGATCGAGTCGTTCAGAGACAGCCGCGCCACGCTTGTGACCGAGCGCGTGGGCGCCGGGCTTGTTGCGCGCGCTGTATGCGACCTATGTGAGCTACCTGCCGCCGGACACGTTTCGGTACGCGGTGCCCGAGCACGGCGACCCGCGCGGCGTGTTCGTGGAAATGCTCAAGACGCCCGACTGCGGGCAGTTTTCCTACTTCACGGCGCACCCGGGCATCACCCGCGGCGGGCATTACCACCACAGCAAGACCGAGAAGTTTCTGGTGATCAAGGGCCGGGCGCGCTTTCGGTTTCGCCACATCGTGACCGGTGAACGCTACGAATTGTTCACACCGGCGGCGCAAGCCGAGGTCGTCGAGACCGTGCCCGGCTGGACGCACGACATCACCAACATCGGCGAGGACGAAATGATCGTCATGCTGTGGGCCAACGAGATCTTTGACCGGGCCCGCCCCGACACGTATCGCGCGCAAGGTTTGATATGAAGAAACTGCAAGGTCATGACCGTGGTCGGCACCCGGCCCGAGATCATCCGCCTGTCGCGCGTGATGGCGAAGCTCGACGAGCACTGCGAGCACGTGCTGGTGCACACCGGGCAGAACTACGACTACGAGCTGAACCAGATCTTCTTCGACGATCTCGGCATTCGCAAGCCGGATCACTTTCTCGAAGCGGCCGGCGCAGAACGGCGCCGAGACCATCGGCAAGGTGATCATCGCGGTGGACCGGTGCTGGCAGGAAGCGAGGCCGGATGCCATGCTGGTGCTGGGCGACACCAACAGCTGCCTGGCGGTGATCCCGGCCAAGCGGCGCAAGATTCCGATCTTCCACATGGAAGCGGGCAACCGCTGCTTCGACATGCGCGTGCCGGAAGAGATCAACCGCCGCATCGTCGACCACACGGCCGACATCAACCTGACCTACAGCGACATCGCGCGCGAGTATCTGCTGCGCGAGGGCCTGCCGCCCGACCTGGTGATCAAGACCGGCAGCCCGATGTGCGAGGTGCTGGACCACTACCGGGCCGAGATCGATGCGTCGATGTGCTGGCCCGGCTGGGCCTGGAGTCGGCCAGCTTCTTCGTGGTCAGCGCGCACCGCGAAGAAAACATCGATTCCGAGCGCAACTTCGCCAAACTGGTGGCGGTGCTCGAACCGCTTGCGCAGACACTACGGCCTGCCGGTGATCGTCTCCACCCACCCGCGCACGCAGAAGCGCATCGATGCGACAGGAGCGTCGTTCGACCCCGCTGGTGCGACTGCTCAAGCCGCTTGGGTTCAGCGACTACGTCCGGCTGCAGCTGAGGCCGCGGGCGGTGTTGTCGGACAGCGGCACGATCAACGAAGAGTCGTCGATCCTCAACTTCCCGGCGCTCAACCTGCGCGAGGCGCACGAGCGCCCGGAGGGCATGGAAGAGGCCGCCGTGATGATGGTCGGCCTGGAGCTGGAGCGGGTGCTGCAGGGGCTGGCCATCCTGGAGAGCCAGCCGCGCGGCGAGGACCGATTGCTGCGGCAGGTGGCCGACTACAGCATGCCCAACGTGTCGGACAAGGTGGTGCGCATCATCCACAGCTACACGGACTACGTCCGCCGCATGGTCTGGAAGCAGTACTAAGTCCTTCCGTGCGGATCCTGATTCTCACGCAGTGGTTTGATCCGGAACCTACCTTCAAGGGGCTGCTGTTCGCCAAGGCCTTGCGCGATGCGGGCCACGAAGTGCAGGTCATCACTGGGTTTCCGAATTATCCTGGGGGCAAGGTCTACGCCGGCTACAGGGTGCGCTGGCGGCGCCATGAGGTGATGGACGGAATCCCCGTTTTGAGGGTGGCGCTGTACCCCAGCCATGACGGATCCGCGCTCGGCAGGGTGCTGAACTACGTCAGTTTTGCAGCCAGCTCGACGCTGGCCGGGATCCTCACGCGATTCAAACCGGACGTCGCATACGTGTACCACCCTCCGCTAACGGTTGGTCTGGCGGCATCCTTGATTGCGTCTTTCCGCCGAATCCCGTTTGTGTATGACATTCAGGATCTTTGGCCGGATACCCTGCAATCGACCGGAATGATAGACAACCGTTGGATAATCGGTCTGGTTGGGCGGATTGCGCAGTGGGTCTACCGGCGAGCGACGGTCATCGTTTCACAGTCGCCCGGGTTTGTTGCACGGTTAGTCGAACGCGGCGTTCCGATTTCGAAGATCAGACTGATCCATAATTGGTGCGATGAAACCGCGCTGACGCAGCGGAGCAGCGAGTGCCGCGTCGATCTAGCGCGCCTCAAGGATCGATTCAACGTCGTTTTTGCGGGCAACATGGGCAAGGCTCAGGCGCTTGAGGCCGTGCTCGCAGCTGCTGCAATCGTTGGGCCACAGGCGGGCTCGGTGCAGTTTGTGCTTGTTGGCGGCGGCACAGAGCTTGACGCGCTGCGACGGCAGGCGGATGGGCTGGGCAACGTTGTTGTCCTGCCGCGAATGGACATGGCGGAGATTGGACACGTCTTGGATTTCGCGGATGTGCTGCTTGTGCATCTGCGAAATTCCGCCTTATTTGCGATCACGCTCCCATCTAAGATCCAGGCCTATCTGTTCATGGGGAAACCCATACTCGTCGCGGTGGGCGGCGATGCGGCGAGCCTGGTAGAGAGGGCTGGAGCCGGAATACGTGCGGAGCCGGAAAGTCCAATGTCCATCGCGGAGGCGGTTCTTCGGCTCGCTAACTTGCCCGATGGTCAGCGTCGGCAAATGGGCGAGAATGGCCGGCAATACTACGAGAGCCATCTATCGCTGCAGGCAGGAACGCGCGCAATGATCTGCGCATTCGATGACGCAATTGCCCGATACAAGTCTCCGGGGTCGAGGTTGTAGTGAAACGCTCTTGCGATTTGATTCTGACGCTGGTGACCGCTCCGCTATGGCTGCCGCTGATTGCTCTGGTGGCACTACTGGTTAGGGTTCGATTGGGGTCGCCGGTGTTCTTTTGTCAATTGCGCCCAGGGTTGCATGGGAAGCCATTCAGGATGGTTAAGTTCCGGTCCATGAGCAGTGCGGCGGGGTCAGCTGACGTGCAACTTAGCGATGGGGAACGCCTGACGGGATTTGGGCAGCGCCTTCGTCGCATGAGCCTCGATGAATTGCCGGAGATATGGAATGTGCTAAAAGGCGAGATGAGTTGGGTCGGCCCACGTCCGTTGCTGGTGGAGTACCTGCCCCTGTACTCACGCGAACAGGCACGCCGGCATGAAGTCCGACCAGGGATTACTGGTTGGGCTCAGGTCAATGGGCGCAACGCGATTTCGTGGGAAGATCGCCTGCGGCTCGACGTGTGGTACCTGGAGAATCGCTCGGCATGGCTGGACTTGCGCATAATTGGCTTGACGATTTGCAAGGTCGCGAAACGCGAGGGCATTTCCGGCACTGGAGAGGCGACTATGAGCAAGTTCATCGGTAACAAGCAATGAGAAGACTGGCGATCCTCGGGGCGAGCGGCCACGGCAAAGTCGTTGCAGATGCGGCGCTGGCGTCGGGCTGGGATGAGGTGGTGTTCTACGACGATCAGTGGCCTGAGAAGTTGATGGTCGCTCATTGGCCCGTAGTTGGGAACTCCTCCATGCTGATAGGACAGGCCGCGGGAGTGACAGGTGCGATCGTGGGAATCGGGGGGTGCGCTGCAAGGGCAGCGATGCACGCAGCATTGCGTGATTCGGGTATGCAAATGGAGACGATTGTGCATCCGCGTGCGTGGATAAGTCCGAATGCAGTGGTGGGCGGAGGCAGCGTAATTGTCGCTGGCGCAGTCATCAATATTGGCGCGACTATTGGAGAGGCCTGCATCGTCAACACGGGCGCCACTGTAGACCACGATTGCGTCCTTGGACTCGCGGTCCACGTGGCGCCGGGCGCTAACGTGTCAGGCGGCGTCGTAGTGGGCGATCGAAGCTGGATCGGGGTAGGTGCGTGCGTTAGGCAGGGTGTGCGTATCGGCGCCGATGTGGTGGTCGGTGCCGGTGGTGTGGTGGTAGCCGAGGTAGGAAACGGACAAGTCGTCTATGGGTCTCCGGCCAGGCCACAATCGTCGCGGAATGGGATCTGACCCCCTGTGTTGAGTACACCATTCCAGCAGTGGCCGGACTTCACTGACGAAGAGGCTGAGGCCGTCGCCCGCGTCATACGCTCAAATCGGGTCAATTACTGGACTGGTCAGGAAGCGCGGGAATTTGAAAAGGAGTTCGCTGCATGGACCGGCACAGGACACGCCGTTGCGCTGGCTAATGGCACCGTTGCGCTCGATGTCGCACTGAGAGCATTGGGCATCGGTCCGGGCGATGAGGTCGTCGTCACGCCGCGCACCTTTATCGCATCAGTGTCGTGCGTCGTAACTGCCGGCGCGACGCCGGTGTTCGCAGACGTGGATCAGGATTCCGGTAACATCACGGCCGAGACGATTGAAGCCGTCTTGACCCAACGCACCCGGGCCATCATCTGCGTCCATCTCGGCGGATGGCCGTGCGACATGCCGGCGATCATGGCGCTGGCCGAGCGCCACGGTCTGAAGGTGATCGAGGACTGCGCGCAGGCGCACGGGGCGCGGTGTGGGGACCGCATGGTCGGGAGTTTCGGCCATGTCGGCGCTTGGTCGTTCTGCCAGGACAAGATCATGACGACGGGCGGCGAGGGCGGCATGGTGACCACCGATGATCCTGCCTTGTGGTCGTCGATGTGGAGTTACAAGGACCACGGCAAGACGTGGGAGGCGGTCTATGAGCGGCGACACGAGTCCGGCTTCCGATGGGTGCATGAGTCATTCGGGACGAACTGGCGCATGCTGGAGATTCAGGCCGCGATCGGGCGGATTCAGCTCGGTAGGATGCCTGATTGGACTTCATGCAGAACCCGGAACGCCCGGCGGATCGCGGAGGCTCGCGGCAAGATATTCGGCACTAAGAGTCCCGGTGCCGGATGGGACCGGTTCACCCATGCGTATTACCGTCAATATGCTTACGTTAGACCCGAGGCGCTTCGGCCAGGATGGGATCGTGACCGGATCGTGGCAGAGATCGTTTCTCGCGGCGTGCCCTGCTACCAAGGATCTTGCTCGGAGGTCTATCTGGAGAAGGCTTTTGATGGCACCGGGATGCGGCCCGTTCACCGTCTCCCGACCGCTCGTCAGCTTGGGCGAAACAAGCGTGATGTTCCTCGTGCACCCGACGCTGACGGAATGCCGAGACTCGACAAGACCTGTGCGGTGATCGAGGAAGTGCTAGAGAGGCATCCGTTTGATGTAGGTGCGGATACCCGCGCATCGATCTCGAGGAAGGCATCCGGAGCACCTACGAGTGGTTCGTGGCCAACGAGGCTGAGGCTCGCCGCTGACGAGTTTGTTTGGACAATGTCCAGTCAGCATGAGTCCTTCGCGCCTTGCGGATAATTGGGTGGTAGTATTCCACCAACCTGCCAGCACAGAGCGACTGGCCTCGCCCATAGTAAGAAGAGCCGTGGTGAGCATTGACTTTCTTGTGGTCGTCGAACGACTGGCTCAACGCTTGGTCGCCTTGCCGCGCGCGCGAAAGCGCGCGCTGATGGTCTGCGGCGGATCTCGTCTGCATACCACTTGCGCTGTGGGTGGCGGCCGCATTGAAGCAAGGGGGCGCTGCCGGCCGGGTTCGCAGCGACGCCATGGCCTTATCTGGTCACCGTGGCCATCAGCATCCCGCTCTTTGTACGCCTCGGCCTGTATCGCGCGGTCATGCGCTACATTGGCCCGAGGGTGCTCGTCACGGTTGTCGCCGGGGTAACGGCGTCGTCACTGGCCCTTGCCGCGGTTGTCGTAGCTGCTCGGTCGCGGCGGCCTGCCGGTGACGGCGGTCGCCATCTTCTGGGCCCTGGCCCTGATCTACGTGGGCGGCAGCCGGTTAGCTTGCGCGCAGTCTGATGAACGCGCGTCCGGCCAGCGCGAATACGGTCGTGATCTATGGGGCGGGTGCCGCCGGGGCACAGGTGGCTAACGACCTGCGGACCAGTGGCCGCTTCGACCCCATTGCATTCGTGGATGATGACGCTTCGCTGGCAGGCAGCATTGTCGCCGGCATCGAGGTGTTTCTGCCAACCGAGCTTGACCGCCTGACCAAAGCGGATGCGGTGAGGACTCTGCTGCTCGCGCTGCCTTCGCAATCGCGTCGGGGCAGAAAGGCGTTGCTGGAAAAGCTGGAGCCGCTGTCGGTTCGCGTGATGACGATTCCGAACCTGGCTGATCTCATGTCCGGCCGCGCGGGCTTTGATGATATTCGTGATGTGGATCCAACCGACTTGCTCGGTCGGGATTCGGTGCCACCGGACGAGCGCTTATTCGATGCGTGCGTACGCGGCAAGGCGGTGATGGTTACCGGGGCGGGCGGGTCGATTGGTTCGGAACTCTGCCGGCAGATCGCTCGCCGCTGTCCCAGCAGGCTGGTCCTGTTCGAGATGTCGGAATTGGCGCTGTACAAGATCGAGGGTGAACTGCGTAGCGAAATGCAGCGGGAAGGCCTGGACTTCGAACTTGGCGGATTGCTCGGCAACTCACACCACAAGTACCGGATCCGGGAAGTCCTGCAGGCTTACGGCATTCAAACCGTTTACCACGCCGCGGCCTACAAGCACGTGCCGATCGTGGAGCGGAACCTCGTGGAGGGCGTGCATAACAACGTCTACGGCACATGGTACGCAGCTGAGGCTGCGCTTGAGACCGGGGTGGAGACGTTCGTGCTGATCTCCACGGACAAGGCCGTCAATCCGACCAACGTCATGGGTGCAACCAAGCGTTTCGCCGAGATCGTCATCCAGGCATTGCAGCAGGAGACGACGCGGACGAAGTTCTGCATGGTCAGGTTCGGCAACGTGCTCGGCTCGTCGGGCTCGGTCGTTCCGCTGTTTCAGGAGCAGATTCGTGCAGGCGGCCCGGTCACGGTCACGCACCCTGAGGTATGCCGGTATTTCATGACCATCTCGGAGGCCGCGCAGTTGGTCCTGCAGGCGAGCTCGATGGCCGAGGGCGGCGACGTCTTCGTGCTGGACATGGGCAAGCCGGTGAAGATCAATGACCTTGCGCGGCGCATGATTGCGCTCATGGGTCTGTCGATCCGCGACGATGCCAATCCGAATGGCGACATCGAGATTCGGTACACGGGCCTGCGGCCGGCGGAGAAACTCTACGAGGAACTCCTGATCGGGCATAACGTCACCGGGACGGGACACCCGATGATCATGCGCGCGGTGGAACATGCGCTGGCCTGGCCGGAGGTCAAGGCGCTGTTGTCAGCGTTGACCATAGCGTTGAACCGGTTCGACTGTGCCGGGGTACTGGCGGTGCTGGAACGCGGGGTGTGCGAATACAAGAAGGCGCCGACGATTCACGACCTGGTGTGGTCCCAGCGCCCCTCGGCCGTGGCTGCGGAGCCGGCAAACGTCACGGACCTGGCCGTACACCGCGCAACGAAGAATCCCCCGGCTGCCAGCTAGGAAGGCGGCGACGGGCGGCGCTGGGTCTTTCCGCGTCGCGGCGGTCGCCAGGTGGCCAGAATCACCCGGGATCTCGCGCCAGTCCGCTTTACGCCGTGCGCGCTTTGGCGTAGCCTTCCGCTACGTTTTTCCCGCAGATTCAAGGGTTTCCGATGCGCGTCACCATCTTCGGTTCCGGCTACGTCGGCCTGGTCACGGGCGCCTGCCTGGCGGAGGCGGGCAACCACGTCGTCTGCGTGGACGTGGACGAGAAGAAGATCGCCCGCCTGAACGCCGGCGAGGTGCCGATCCACGAGCCGGGCCTCGAGGAGATGATCAAGCGCAACGAGGAGAAGGGCCGCATCAAGTTCACGACCGACGCGGAAGCGGGGGTCAAGCACGGCGTGTTCCAGATGATCGCGGTCGGCACGCCGCCGGACGAGGACGGCTCGGCGGACCTGCGCCATGTGCTGGCCGTGGCCGAGACCATCGGCCGCTACATGGACGAGTACAAGGTGGTGATGACCAAGTCCACGGTGCCGGTGGGCACCGCCGACAAGGTGCGCGCCAAGGTGGCGGCGACGCTCAAGGCGCGCGGCGCGGAGCACGAGTTCGACATCGTCTCCAACCCGGAATTCCTGAAGGAAGGCGCGGCGATCGCCGACTTCATGAAGCCCGAGCGCGTCGTGGTCGGCACCGACAACCCGCGCACCGCCGAGTTGCTGAAGACGCTCTACGACCCGTTCACGCGCAACCGCGAGCGCATGGTGACCATGGACGTGCGCTCGGCGGAACTGACCAAGTACGCAGCCAACGCCATGCTGGCGACCAAGATCAGCTTCATGAACGAGCTGGCCAACCTGGCCGAACGCATGGGCGCGGACATCGAGAAGGTGCGACTGGGCATCGGCTCGGATCCGCGCATCGGTTACTCGTTCATCTACCCGGGCGCGGGCTACGGCGGCTCGTGCTTCCCCAAGGACGTGCAGGCGCTGGAACGCTCCGCGCAGGAGCTCAAGTACGACGCGGCGCTGCTCAAGGCGGTCGAGGCCACCAACCGGCGCCAGAAGCAGGTGCTGTTCAGGAAGATCTCCGCGCACTACGACGGGAAGCTCAACGGCAAGGTCATCGCGCTGTGGGGGCTGGCGTTCAAGCCCAACACCGACGACATGCGCGAGGCGCCCAGCCGCACGCTGATGGAGGCGCTGTGGGGCGCGGGCGCCTCGGTGCGTGCCTACGACCCGGTGGCGATGGAGGAGACCGCGCGGTTGTACCCCAAGCAGCCGGAGCTGACGCTGTGCACGTCGGGCGACGAGGCGCTCAAGGGCGCCGACGCGCTCGCCATCTGCACCGAGTGGCAGGAATTCCGCAGCCCGGACTTCGAGGCGGTCAAGGCGGCGCTCAAGGCGCCGGTCATCTTCGACGGCCGCAACCTCTACGACCCGGAATACCTGCGCGGGCTCGGCATCACCTACTACGCGATCGGGCGCGGCAGGGCGCTGCCGGTTTGATCAGGCGTCGAAGCATGCAACACGGAGGCAGCATAGGCGTGGTGGTGTGCCTCGCTGCGTGCAGCCCTTTCTTCGCGCCCGTGGCCGGCGCCCAATCGACGAGTCCGCGCTGGGACTGGGAGTTGACCGTCCGGCAACTCGAATGGCAGGACAGTTCGACGCCCGAGGCCTACATGTGGGACGTGCAGGGCTGGGTCGGCTCGGAGCGCAATCGCCTGTGGATTCGCGACGAGGGCGGCCGGCACGTAACCGGGGCCCCTCGCGACAACCGCCTGGAACTGCTGTGGGGCAGCCGCCCGCGCTGGTGGAGCTGGATGGACGCCCTGGACCTCGAGGTGCTGCTGGGGATCCGGCATGACTCGGGGACCGTTCCCTCGCGCACCTACGGGTGGGGGGGGAAGCGGCTGCCGGTGTAGGAGGGTCAGACCCCTAGAGGGGTCAGACCCCGATCCGGGCTGGAGTCTGACCCCGTCCGGGGTCTGACTCCTCCGGCGCCGTGGCCTTGGTGTTGGGTCTCTTGTTAGCAACCAAGAAAGGAAGTAAGATATCCTTACTTCCTTAACAGCGCGTTCCCATGCTCGCCAAGCTCACATCGAAGAATCAACTCACGCTTCCGAAAGCCGTGACCGGTGACTTTCGCGGCGTCGAGTATTTCGACGTTTCCGTCGCCAACGGCTGCATCGTGCTGGCCCCGGTCGAGATACAACAGGCCGGTGCCGTGCGGGCCAAGCTGGCGGAGCTGAAGATGACCGAGGCCGACGTGCGTGAGGCGGTCGAGTGGGCGCGCGGTCGCGCCAAGTAGCGTCGCCGGCCCGCGTCGTCCTCGATACGTCGGTGGTCGTATCTGCGCTGGTGTTCGAGCACCGCCAGGCCTGGCCTGGCTGCGCGCGCCTGGCGCGAAGCCCTGATCCTGCCGTTGGTGTCCAAGCAGACTGCGTCGGAGTTGCTGCGCGTGCTCGCCTATCCGAAATTCAGCCTGTCGCGTGCGGAGCAGGGGATCCTGCAGGCCGACTACCTGCCGTACTGCGAAGCGGTGACCGCGACGGTGCCGGCGCGGCGCCTTCCTGCGTGCCGCGATCCGTGCGACCGGCCGTTTCTGGCACTGGCTCTGGCCGGAAAGTGCGGACTTTCTTGTTACCGGTGACGATGACCTGTTGGTCCTGGCGCCAGCGGTTTTCCGTACCGATCGTGACAGCCGGCGGAATTGCGGAACGACGGCTTGGGGGAAGCGGGGCCGGAGGGGTCAGACCCCTAAGAGGGGTCAGACCCCGATCCGGGAAGGAGTCTGACCCGCTCTGGGGTCTGACTCCTCCTAACCAGCTGAACCTGAGAAGAGGCTGATGCCGAGATCCGTCGCCGCCTCAGCGAGCGCCTCATCCACCGTCGCGAGCGTCGCGTCGAGGCGCAGGGCCAGCTCGAGGTAGGCGGCGTCGTACACCGTCAGGCGATATCGTTCAGCCAAGGCGAATGTAGCGCTCCACGCGTAGGTCCCCGTGGCGTCGTCCACAACGACGGGCCAGCGTAGCAGCAGCTGTCGAGCTCGTTCAGTGTCCTCAAGCGCCATCCGCCCGCGCCGGGAAGCGAACAGCAGGCCGTTGGTGACCTCTAGTGGCCAATGCTGCGGGACGTGCGCCGTCGCACACAGCAATGTGTCTCGTAGCCGCGCAGCGTAGGGTGGGTTCTCTTCCCCGAATACCAGGGTCAGGCTGGCCGATGCGTCCAGCACGAGATCTAGTACTTCCGCCCCTCGTTGATCAGGTCCTTGATCTTCAGCCCATCCAGGCTGCGGCCCTTGCTGAACTCTCTCAGACATTCGATTGCCTCGCGTACCTTGGCGCGATCGGACTGGTCCACGGGCACCAGGCGGGCCACGGGACGGCCATGTCGGGTGATGGTCACTTCGTCACCATTTTCAACCGCTTGCAGCAGTTCGCTTAAGCGGTTTTTTGCTTCGAATGCGCCGATTGTGCGCATGGATTATGTCTCCTTGGCGAGCAATTAAGCTAGATTAAGCTAGCTTAAATGGGCTCGTGCCGGGTTGGCAATGGCAAGGGGGTAGGAGGGGTCAGACCCCCAAGGGGGTCAGACCCCAACCCGCTCTGTCTGGGGTCTGACCCCCTTGGGGGTCTGACCCCTCCGGCAGCATCAACCTCTACCGCCACGCACTCAGGCAGAATCCCGCGAGCGATTCCAACCGGGCAGGGAGCGCCGCCGCATGGTCTGGGAAATCTGGTTCACGCTTGGCGTCGTCGCGCTGGTGCTGTTCCTGTTGTCCACCAGCCCGGCGCCGACCGAGGTCGTGCTGCTCGGCGCCATGATCGTGCTGTCGGTGGCCGGCGTGCTGTCGCCCATCGAGGCGCTGTCCGGATTCTCCAACCCGGGCGTCATGACCATCGCGGCGTTGTACGTGGTGGTCGGCGGCCTCAAGGAAACCGGCGCCATCGGCTGGTTCTCGCAGAAGTTCCTGGGCCGGCCGCGCAGCCTGGTCGCCGCGCAGCTCAAGCTGATGGGCGCCGGCGGCGCGTTGTCGGCCGTGATCAACAACACGCCGGTCGTGGCGATGTTCATCCCGATCGCGCAGGAATGGTCGAAGCGCTACGGCATCTCGATCTCGCGGCTGCTGCTGCCGTTCAACAACGTGGTGATCCTGGCCGGGCTGTGCACGCTGATCGGCACCAGCACCAACCTCGCCGTGTACGGCCTGCTGATGCAGATGCGCCCGGAGGCGGACATCGGCCTGTTCGACCTCATCTGGATCGGCCTGCCGCTGACGCTGGCCGGCGTGGCCTATTCGGTCGCGTTCTCGCACCGCCTGCTGCCGGACAGCCAGAGCCCGGTGGAGCAGCTCGAGCAGGCGCGCGAGTACAGCTTCGAGGTGCGCATCCTGCCCGGCGGGCCGCTGGTCGGGCGCACCATCGCGGAGGTCGGCCTGCGCAACCTGAAGAGCGCCTACGTCACGGAGATCGAGCGGCGCGGCCGCATCATGGCCGCGGTCGGGCCCGAAGAGGTGCTGCAGGGCGACGACCGCCTGACCTGCGTGGGCGTGGTGGACTCGGTGCGCGAGCTCAGGAAGCTCGCGGGCCTGTCCATCGCCGAGGACCAGGCCTTCGCCATGAACCTCAAGCAGCGCCAGCGGCTGCTGGTCGAGGTCGTGCTGTCGGCCACCTCGCCGCTCATCAACCAGAACGTGCGCGACAGCAACTTCCGCGACCGCTACAACGCGGTGATCATCTCCATCTCGCGCGAGGGCGCGCGCGTGCCGGGCAAGCTCGGCGACGTGGTGTTCCGGCCCGGCGACACCCTGCTGATCGAGACCGGCCCGGTCTTCGCCGACAAGCACCGCTACAGCCGTGACTTCCTGCTGGTCAGCCCGCTCGAGGACTCCGCGCCGCCGGACTTCCGGCGCGCCCCGGTCGCCATCGGCCTGCTGGTGCTGATGATCGTGTTTGCGACGCTGGAATGGGCGCCGCTGTTCGAGGCGTCGTTCATCGCCGCGGGACTGATGGTCGCCACCGGCTGCCTGACCATGCAGTCGGCGACCCGCAGCATCGAGTACCACATCGTGGCCGGCATCGCGGCGTCGTTCGCGCTGGGCGTGGCGCTCACCGAGTCGGGCGCGGCGCAGATGATCGGCGACTGGCTGCTGACCGTGGCGCAGGGACACCCGTGGGTGGCGCTGGCCGTGCTGTACTTCGTGACGGTGGTGATCACCGAACTCATCACCAACAACGCCTGCGGCGTGCTGATGTTCCCGATCGCGCTGTCCATCGCGGAATTCGCGGGCGTCAGCTACATGCCGTTCGTGGTCGCGGTGATGGTGGCGGCCTCGGCCGGGTTCATCACGCCGATCGGCTACCAGACCAACCTGATGGTGATGGGCCCCGGCGGCTACCGGTTCGCGGACTTCCTGCGCTTCGGCGCGCCGCTCAACCTGGTGTGCGGGATCATTGCCGTGGCGCTGATTCCGCTGGTGTGGCCGTTCTGAGCAGGAGGGGTCAGACCCCGAAGGGGTCAGACCCCGCGGCCACTGCGCCTAATCCGTTATCCTTGGCCGTAATGCCCAAGTCACCAAAGTGACCGCCCCATGCTGATTCCCGTCATCCTCTCCGGCGGCTCCGGCACGCGCCTCTGGCCGTTGTCGCGCGAGTTGTACCCGAAGCAGCTGCTGCCGCTGGTCGGCGAGCGGACCATGATGCAGGACACGGCGCTCAGGCTCGCGGGCCTTGCGGGCACCAGTGCACCCATCGTGGTGTGCAACGAGCACCACCGCTTCATGGTGGCGGAGCAACTGCGGCAGGTGGGCGTCGAGCCGCGGGCGATCGTGCTGGAGCCTGTGGGACGCAATACGGCGCCGGCGGTGGCGGTCGCGGCGATCTTGGCAGGGGCGCAGGAGGGGTCAGACCCGGACGGGTCAGACCCCGAAGGGATTGGGGTCTGACCCCTCTCAGGGGTCTGACCCCTCCGGTAATGCGCCACGACGATTGGGGTCTGACCCCTCTCAGGGGTCTGACCCCTCCGGAAGTGCGCCACAACGATCGGGGTCTGACCCCTCTCAGGGGTCTGACCCCTCCGGCAACGTCCTGCTGGTCCTGCCCGCCGACCACGTGATCCGCGACGTGGCGGCCTTCCAGGCGGCTGTAGCGGCCGCGATTCCCGCGGCACAGGCCGGCCGGCTCGTGACCTTCGGCGTCGTGCCGACCAGCGCCGAGACGGGCTACGGCTACATCCGCAAAGGCAAAGGCAAGGGCCCGGTGGTGCCGGTCGCCGAGTTCGTGGAGAAGCCCGACGCGACCCGCGCCGCGGCGTTCCTCAAGAGCGGCGAGTACCTGTGGAACAGCGGCATGTTCCTGTTCTCCGCCGCACGCTATCTCGAGGAGCTGGGCAAGTTCGCGCCGGCGATGCGCGATGCCTGCACGCGAGCGCTGGCCGGAGCCCAGCGCGACCTCGACTTCACGCGCCTGCCGGCCGACGTGTTCGGCAAGTGCCCGGCGGATTCCATCGACTATGCGGTCATGGAGAAGACCGACGCGGCGTCCGTGATCCCGCTCGATGCCGGCTGGAGCGACGTGGGTTCCTGGGCGTCGCTGCAGGACGCGCTCGAGCGCGACGAACGGCGCAACGTCCATCACGGCGACGTGGTCAGCGTGGATTCCGACAACTGCCTGTTGTACTCATCAGGCCGGCTGGTCGCCGCCGTCGGGCTCAAGGACCACGTGGTCGTCGAGACCGCGGATGCCGTCATGGTCGCGCCGCGCGACCGCGTGCAGGACGTGAAGCTGCTGGTCAACAAGCTGAAGGAAATGGGCCGCGGCGAGCCGGGCCTGCATCGCGAGGTGTTCCGGCCGTGGGGCAGCTACGACAGCGTGGACGCCGGCGAGGGCTTCCAGGTCAAGCGCCTCAAGGTCAAGCCGGGCGCCGTGCTGTCGCTGCAGATGCATCACAAGCGCGCCGAGCACTGGGTCGTGGTCTCCGGCGTGGCCAAGATCACGCGCGGCGAGGAGACGTTCCTGCTCAAGGAGAACGAGTCGACCTACATCCCGATCGGCACCAAGCACCGCATCGAGAACCCCGGCGACGTGCCCGTGCACATCGTCGAGGTGCAGTCGGGCAAGCTACCTCGGCGAGGACGACATCGTGCGCTTCGACGACCGCTACGGGCGGGAAGGGCGGACGGACTGATCGGCGCCGTCGTGCTCCGGGGATTTTGTCCCTATTCGCATGCGTAACCGGAGCACCGTGCGGAGTATTCTCAAACAGGCTGGACTCACAAAGCGAAAGTGAACATGCGGTACGCGGTCATAATCGAAGACGTCGGCACCAACCTGTCGGCATACGTGCCCGACCTGCCCGGTTGCGTGGCGACTGGCGATACGCTCGCTGATGTGCAGCAGGCGATCACTGCAGCGATTGAAATGCACTTGCAGGGCCTGCGTGACGATGGGGCCGTGATTCCACAGCCGTCGATTCGTGCCGAGTACGTCGAGGTGGCCGCCTAGGAGGGGTCAGACCCCAGAACGTGGAGTGTGAGGAGGGGTCAGACCCGAGGACGGGTCAGACCCCAGAGCTCCGGGGTCTGACCCCTTCCAGGGGTCTGACCCCTCCTGTCAGCGCCAACGACTGCAGCAACCCCGACATCCAGACACCGGCGCCAGGACCTCTCCTGCCAATGCGCTATTGCGCCGTTTTCCTTATGGTATTACGATATTACCATCGATAAGGAAAACGTATGACGACTGTCACCGTGTCCCCCAAGTTCCAGGTGGTCATACCCAAGGCCATCCGCGAGGCGCTCGAGATCAAGGTCGGCGCCCGGCTGCACGCGATCCAGTATCAGGACCGGATCGAACTGGTACCGGTCCGCTCGGCGAGGCAAGCCCGCGGCATCGTCAAGGAGATCGAGCTGAGGTTCCTGCGCGAGAAGGACCGGGCGTGAACGTCGTCGACTCCTCGGCGTGGCTGGAGTATTTCGCCGACGGCGGGAATGCACGCCACTTCGCGCAGGTGATCGAGAACACGGGCGAACTGCTGGTGCCGACCCTGGCGCTGGCCGAGGTATTCCGGACGGTGCTCGAGCAGCGCGGCGAGGGAGACGCATTGCAGTGTGTCGCCATCATGGAACAGGGCCAGGTCGTCGACATGAATCGCGCCCTGGCACTCGAGGCGGCGCGACTCTCACACGAACTGTCCTTGCCGATGGTGGACAGCATCATGCTGGCCACGGCATGGTTTCACGGCGCGGCGTTCTGGACGCAGGACGCGCACTTCGATCAAGTCGATGGTGTGAGGTACTACCCGAAGCGGTAGTGCACGATGCGACGATGAGGAGGGGTCAGACCCGAAACGGGTCAGACCCCGGAATCATTCTGGGGTCTGACCCCTCTTAGGGGTCTGACCCCTCCTACTCTGTACTCAGGGGTCTGACCCCTCCTGCTGCATCGGTTTGCCCGCTTTGATGCAGCGCCTCATACGCGTCACAATTGGCGGATGAAGACCCCCACCAAGCTGAATGTCCCGCTGCTCGACCTCAAGCCGCAGTACCAGGCCCTGAAACCGGAAATCGACGAGGCGATGCTGAAGGTCGCCGCGTCGCAGATGTTCATCCTCGGCCCGGCCGTGCGCGAGCTGGAGGAGAAGGTCGCCGCCTACTCGGGCGCGAAGTACGGCATCGGCGTGTCGTCGGGCACCGACGCCCTGCTGCTGGCGCTGATGGCGCTCGACATCGGCCCGGGCGACGAGGTCGTCACGTCGCCGTACACGTTCTTCGCCACCGGCGGCACCATCGCGCGCACCGGCGCGCGGCCCGTGTACATCGACATCGAGCCGGTCAGCTACAACCAGGACATCGGCCTCACCCGCGACTTCCTCGCGAAGCGCTGCGAGATGCGCGACGGGCAGCTCGTCAACCGCACGACCGGCGGCCGCGTGAAGGCCCTCATGCCGGTGCACCTGTACGGCCAGGCGGCGGACCTCGACCCGATGCTCGAGCTGGCGGCGCGCTACAAGCTGAAGGTCGTCGAGGACGCGGCGCAGGCCATCGGCTCGGAACTGCCCGGCGGCCGGCGCGTGGGCGGGCTCGGCGACATCGGCTGCTTCTCGTTCTTCCCGACCAAGAACCTGGGCGCGTTCGGCGACGCGGGCCTGTGCACGACCAACGACGAGGCGCTGGCCACGAAGATGAAGATGCTGCGCGTGCACGGCATGGAGCCGAAGTACTACCACGCGCTGGTGGGCGGCAACTTCCGCCTCGACGAGCTGCAGGCGGTCGTGCTGCTGGTCAAGCTGCCGCACCTGGACGACTGGCACGCGGCGCGCCAGCGCAACGCGGCTTACTACGACCGGGCGTTCGCTAAGGCGAAACTGGGCGACCGCGTGGTCACGCCCACGGCGCAGCCCGGCTACCGGCACATCTACAACCAGTACGTGATCCGCGTGCCGGAGCGCGACCGGCTGCGCGCCTACCTGGGCGAGTGCGGCGTGGGCAGCGAGGTCTACTACCCGGTGCCGCTGCACGCGCAGCGCGCGAGACGCTGGCGCTGCCGATCTGTCCCGGTACCTGGCCGAGGCGCAGCTGCAGCACGTGGTCGTGCGATCGCGACGTTCGTGAATTCGCTGGCGCTGCCGATCTTCCCGGACCTGGTCGCGGCGCCAGCTGCAGCACGTGGTCGATTCGATCGCGACGTTCATGAATTCGCTTTGACGCGCGCGATTGTCAAGGACTGTGTCGCGCCGCCAACGATCGAGCGTTGGCGAATGCGATGCACGAATCAAGACACAAGTCCAGCCCGACGGCAGGATTCGCAAGTGGATTTCCGTGCCGGGCACTCCGGTGCGATACTTGCGGGTGGTCGTGCTGCAAGACGGCGTGACCGTCCACAATGCCTTCTTTGACCGGCGGTTCAAGCCATGAAGATCAGGTACTTTACCGATACCGACACGCTGTATATCGAATTGCGCGAGGCAGAGATTGTCGAGTCTCGCGACCTTGGTGAGGATGCGGTCGTCGACCTGGGGGCCGATGGTTCGATATGCGCGATCACGCTTGAGCACGCATCGGTCCGCGCCGGGTTCCCGAATATCACGATCGAGCACGTCGCTGCCTGAGGCTGCCATGGATCTTTCGAACTGCTTCAAGGCGTATGACGTCCGTGGCCGCGTCCCGGATGAGCTGAACCCCGATTCGGCGTACGCGATCGGCCGCGCCTACGCGCAGTGGCTGTCGCCCCGGCGCGTGGCGGTCGGGCGCGACATCCGCCTGTCCAGCGCGACCCTCACGGAGGCGCTGGTCCGCGGCCTGACCGACGCCGGCGTGCACGTCGTCGACGTGGGCCTGTGCGGCACCGAGGGCGTGTACTTCGCGACCTTCTCGCAGCGGCTCGACGGCGGCATCATGGTGACGGCCAGCCACAACCCGCCGGACTACAACGGCATGAAGTTCGTGCGCGGCCAGTCCAAGCCGATCAGCGGCGACACCGGGCTGCAGGAGATCCGCAGGCTGGCGGAGGCGGGCGGGTTCGCGCCCTCGTCGAAGCGCGGCGTCGTCGAGCGCTTCGACATCATGCCCAGCTACCGGCAGCACCTGCTCGGTTACGTGGACCGCGCGGCGCTCGAAAAGATCAGGATCGTCTCCAACCCCGGCAACGGCGGCGCGGGCGCCGTCGTGGAGATGCTGGCCGCGGACCTGCCGTTCGAGTTCGTCAAGCTGCAGCACGAGCCGGACGGCACCTTCCCGCACGGCGTGCCGAACCCGATGCTGGAGGAAAACCGCGCGGTGACCGCCGAGGCGGTGGTCAGCGCGAAGGCGGACATCGGCATCGCCTTCGACGGCGACTTCGACCGCTGCTTCTTCTTCGACGAGCAGGGCCGCTTCATCGAGGGTTACTACATCGTCGGCCTGCTGGCCTCGGTGTTCCTCAAGCGCTGCAAGGGCGGGCGCATCGTGCACGACCCGCGCCTCACCTGGAACACGCTGGAGATCGTCGCCCAGCACGGCGGCAAGGCGGTGCAGTGCAAGTCCGGCCACGCCTTCATCAAGGAGAAGATGCGCGCCGTGGACGCGGTGTACGGCGGCGAGATGAGCGCGCACCATTACTTCCGCGACTTCGCCTACTGCGACAGCGGCATCATCCCGTGGCTGGTGCTGGGACAGTTGCTGTCGGAGACCGGCAAGCCGCTGTCGAAGCTGGTCGGCGAGCGCATGAAGCGCTTCCCGGCCAGCGGCGAGATCAACCGCCGGCTGGTGGACCAGCAGGGCGCCATCGCGGCCGTCAAGGCGCGCTACGTGCCCGAGGCCGGCGGCGTGGACTACACCGACGGGCTGTCGGTGGAGTTCGCGCAGTGGCGCTTCAACCTGCGCTCGTCCAACACCGAGCCGCTGGTGCGGCTCAACGTCGAGTCGCGCGGCGACGAAGCGCTGATGCAGGACAAGACGGCGGAGATCCTGGCGGTCCTGGATACGTTTGCCTGAAACGGTTCAGGAGGGGTCAGACCCCCAAGGGGGGTCAGACCCCGGTCCATTCTGGGGTCTGACCCTTCCAGGGTCTGACCCCTCCTAGCACCGCCAGCCGCGCCTGCCGCTGATTTCGGCATTCCCGCTGTCCAAACCGGTCCGCCCTGCGGACAATGGCTGAAACGCGCCATTCGGGAGTTGCCGTGAACCTCGTCGAATCGCTGCTCACCGCCCTCAAGGACCATGGCGTCCGCCAGATCTTCGGCCTGCCCGGCGACTTCGCGTTGCCGCTGTTCAAGGTCATCGAGCAGAGCCCGATCCTGCCGCTGTACACGCTCAGCCACGAGCCGGGCGTGTGCTTCGCCGCCGACGGCGCCGCGCGCATGCTGGGCGCGCCCAGCGCGATCGCCGTCACCTACGGTGCGGGCGCGCTCAACACGGTCAACGCGGTCGCCTCGGCCTACGCCGAGAAGTCGCCGCTGGTGGTCATCGCCGGCGTGCCCGGCACCCGCGAGGGCCGCGGCGGGCTGCTGCTGCACCACCAGGTCAAGTCGCTCGATTCGCAGTTCGCGATCTTCCGCGAGATCACCTGCGACGAGGCGCGCCTCAGCGACCTGGCGCGGGCGCCCGCCGACATCGCGCGCGTGCTGCAAAGCTGCATCACCCATTCGCGCCCGGTGCTCATCGAGGTGCCGCGCGACCTGGTGTTCGAGCCCTGCGAGCCGGTCGTGCCGCTGCCGCCGCCGGAGTTCGACCCCGAGGCGGTCGCGGCCTGCGCGGACGAGATCATGCAGCGCATCGCGCGCGCGCAGCGCCCGGTCATGATGGTCGGCGTCGAGACGCGCCGTTACGGGCTCGAGGCGCAGGTGGCGGACCTGGCGCGCCGCCTGCACGTGCCCGTGGTCACCTCGTTCATGGGCCGCGGCCTGCTGGCCAGCGGCGACACGCCGCTCCTGGGCAGCTACATCGGCATGGCCGGCAAGCCCGAGCTGACGCGCCTCGTGGACGAGTCGGACTGCCTGCTGCTGGTCGGCGTCATCATGTCCGACACCAACTTCGGCATCTCCGAGAAGCGCATCGCGCCGGGCATCGCCATCGGCGTGCGCGACCGCTCGGTCAGCATGGGCTACCACCGCTACCCGAACATCCCGCTGGCGGCGCTGGTGGCGGCGCTGGGCGAGCGGGTCGCCGACCGCGAGCCCAGGACGCTGGGCTCCAAGGCGTTCTACGCGACCGGCATGAAGCGCGACGGCGGGCCCATCACGCCGCCCGACCTGAGTTGCGCGATCAACGACATGTTCGCGGCCCACGGCCGCATGCCGATGGCGACCGACGTGGGCGACTGCATGTTCGCGACGTTCGAGATCGACAACACCGAGCTGGTCATGCCGGGCTACTACGCGACCATGGGCTTCGGCGTGCCCGCCGGCCTCGGCGTGCAGGCCGCCAGCGGCCGTCGCACGCTGATCCTGATCGGCGACGGCGCCTTCCAGATGACCGGCTGGGAACTCGGCAACTGCCGCCGCTACGGCTGGGACCCGATCGTCGTCGTCATGAACAACCTGGGCTGGGAAATGCTGCGCATCTTCCAGCCCGACACCAAGTTCAGCTCGCTGGACGACTGGCACTTCGCGGACCTCGCGGGGCCGCTGGGCGGCGACGGCGTGCGGGTCACGACCCGCAAGGAGCTGGGCGCGGCGCTGGACAAGGCGGCGACCACGCGCGGCCGCTTCCAGTTGATCGAGGTGATGCTGCCGAAAGGCTCCGTGTCCGCGACGCTGGGCCGCTTCGTGGCCGGGATCGCGCGCAAGAGCTGAGGCGGCTGGGCAGGCGCGCTGCCGTCGTGGATGGTCCGGAGGAGTCAGACCCCGGACGGGGTCAGACTCCATCTCCGGGGTCTGACCCCTCTTAGGGGTCTGACCCCTCCTGCAGAGGAGCGCGATGGAACTTCTGGCACCCGCCGGCGCCCGGCCCGCACTCGAGGCGGCGATCGCCGCGGGCGCGGACGCCGTGTACGTGGGACTGCGCGACGACACCAACGCACGCGCCTTTCCGGGGCTCAACTTCGCGCCCGGCGAGCTGGCCGGCGCGGCGCAGTTCGCGCACGCGCATGGCCGCAGGCTGCTGGTGGCGATCAACACCTTCGCGCGCCCCGGCGCCTGGCCGCGCTGGCGCGACGCCGTGGATGCGGCGGCGGCGGCGGGGGTGGACGCGCTGATCGCCGCCGACCTGGCCGTGCTGGACTACGCGCACCGCAGCTATCCCGGGCTCGCGCTGCACCTGTCGGTGCAGGGCTCGGCGACCACCCACGAGGCGCTCAACTGGTACCACCGCAAGTTCGCGATCCGCCGCGCCGTGCTGCCGCGGGTGCTGTCGCTGAAGCAGATCGAGCGCCTGGCCACGCGCTCGCCCGTGCCGCTGGAGGTGTTCGGCTTCGGCAGCCTGTGCATCATGGTCGAGGGCCGCTGCATGCTGTCCTCGTGGGTGACCGGCCAGTCGCCGAACCGCCAGGGCGTGTGCTCGCCGGGCTCGGCCGTGCGCTGGGTGGAGAAGCCCGAAGGCGTCGAGTCGCGATTGAACGGCGTGCTGATCAACCGGTTTGCGGCGGGTGAGCGGGCCGGCTATCCCACGATCTGCAAGGGTCGCTACCAGGTCGCGGGTCGAACCGGACACGCCATCGAGGAGCCCGTGTCGCTCAACACGCTGGCGCTGCTGCCTGAGCTCGCGCGCATCGGCATCGTGGCGGTGAAGATCGAGGGCCGCCAGCGCAGTCCCGCCTACGTGAGCAAGGTGGTCAAGGTATGGCGCGAGGCGCTCGATGCGCTGGGGCGCGGCGGCGAGTTCGCGGTGCGGCCCGACTGGGCGGCGGCGCTGCGCGAGGTCTCCGAGGGCGGCCAGACGACCTTCGGCGCCTACGACCGGGGCTGGCAATGAGCGGGCCCGGGCTGTCGGTCGGGCCGATTCCCTACCTGTGGCCGCGTGCGCGGGTGGAGGCCTTCTACGAAGGGCTGGCCGGCGCGCCGGTGGCGGCCGTGTACCTGGGCGAGACGGTGTGTTCCAAGCGCCGCGAACTCACGCTCGAGGACTGGCTGGGCATCGGGCGCAGGCTCAGGTCGGCAGGCCACGAAGTGGTGCTGTCCACGCTGGCGCTGCTCGAGGCGGAGAGTGAACTCGGGGCGCTGGCGCGCATCTGCGCCAACGGCGAGTTCCCGGTCGAGGCCAACGACATGGCTGCGGTCGAGCTCTTGTCGCGCGCGGGCAGCCCGTGGATCGCGGGGCCGGGGCTCAACATCTACAACGGCCGCACGCTGGCGCTGCTGGCGGCGGATGGCCTGACGCGCTGGGTGCCGCCGGTCGAGATGCCGCGGGACGACCTCATCGCGACCCTGGCCGAGCTCCACGAGGTGGCTCCCGAGGCGGCGGTCGAGGTCGAGCTGTTCGCCTGGGGACGGCTGCCGCTGGCGCACTCCGCGCGCTGCTTCACGGCGCGCGCCCACGGCAAGCCCAAGGACGACTGCGGGTTCGTGTGCCTGGAGCACCCGGACGGGCTGCCGGTCGCGACCGAGGAGGGGCAGGGCTTCCTGACGCTGAACGGCATCCAGGTGCAGTCCGGGGCGCCCGCGAACCTGCTGGGCGACCTGACGGGGGCGGTCGCCGCGGGCGTCACCCTGCTGCGCCTGAGCCCGGCAGCCGAGGGGTTCCAGGAGGCGCTGGCGGCCTTCGGGGCGGCGCTCGCCGGCCAACCCGTGGCGCCGGAGGCGCTCAAGGGCCCCAACGGCTATTGGCACGGCCAGGCCGGCATGGCCGGGGTCTGACCCCCTTCTGGGGGTCTGACCCCTCCTGATGGATGCCTCGTGCCGTCGTTGTTGGTACGGAGGAGTCAGACCCCGCGGCGGGGTCAGACTCCATCTCTGGTCGCGGTCTGCCCCCTTCCGGGGTCTGACCCCTCCTAGGGGTCTGACCCCTCCAGCAGATCCGCCGCGACCTCCGCGATGGTCCGCGCCCATTCCGGCAGCGACCCCGGGTCCACCGCATCCAGCGTGTTCTTGACCTGCAGCCCCAGGTCGGTGTCGCCCAGCATCACCAGCCGGCGCTGGAAGAACAGCGTGTCCGGGTCCACGCGGCGTGCGGCCAGCGCCGCGAAGTCGCCCAGCGAGGCGCGGATCGTCACCTGCGGCTCGGCCCCGGCGGGCGCCGCCTCGACCGTGCCGCCATCGACCTTGAGCCGCCAGGCGCAGGCGGCGTCCGGCACGTCCACCTCGACCACCTTGCCGTCCAGGAACGCGAAGCGGTCCCTGGTGTCGGTACCGGCCAGTGCCCGGTTGACCGCGACCGCGAGCACGCGCGACTGCAGGGCCGGGGGCAGGAACCGCAGCGGCAGCAGGGCGGCGTCGCGCAACAACGGCGGCAGGGGAGGGAGAGGGATCATGGGCAAAGCGTAGCAGAGCGTCACAGGAGGGGTCAGACCCCAAAGCGGGTCAGACCCCATTCCTTTCCAGGAGGGGTCAGACCCCAAAGCGGGTCAGACCCCATTTCCTTTCCGGGGTCTGACCCCTCCCAGGGGTCTGACCCCTCCTAAACCACTAAACTCACCCGCTCCATCGCCAGCCCGGACCGCCCATGAAACTCCCCGTCGTCCTGACCTTCGTGCACAAGTGGATCGGCATCATCGTCGGGGTGCAGATCGTGTTGTGGGTTGCGGGGGGTCTCGTGATGAGCGCCTTCCCGATCGAACTCGTGCGCGGCGAGACCGCATCGGCCCCGCCCGACACCAGGCCAATCGACGCCGCCGAGCTGCAGGTTTCGCTGTCCGACGTGCTGGCCGCGGCGGGCCCCGTCGAATCGCTGCGCACCAGCCGCGTGGCCGGACGCCTCTATCTCGAAGTCACGCGCGCCGGTCAGCCACCGGTGCTGGTAGACGGTACGGACGGTCGTGTCGTCGAGGGCATCCCGGCCGAGCTGGCCCGACAGGTCGCGGAGGCCGACTTCATCGGAGAGGGCGCGGTCACGTCCGTCGCGCTGCAGACCGAGCGTTCAAGCGAGTACCGCGGCGCGCTGCCGGTGTGGCGCGTCGAGTTCGACGATGCGCGCGACACGCGGCTGTACGTGTCGCCGCACACGGGCCGGCTGGTCGCGCGCCGCAACGATGTCTGGCGCCTGTACGACTTCTTCTGGATGCTGCACATCATGGACTACGACGAGCGCACGGACTTCAACCACCCGCTGCTGATCGCCGCGTCCGTGGTCGCGCTCATCGTGGCTGTGAGCGGGTTCTGGCTGCTGTTCTACCGCGTCAGGCGCAGCGACTGGCGGATCTTCCAGCGCGGCAATGGCGGCTGACGAAGCGGCGCGGGCTTCAGCATTCGCGGGGCTGCGGAAACCTCAGCCCGACGGGGCGCCGCAGCCAGCCGCCAACCGGTCGAGGAAGTCGAGGAACTGTTGCGCGACGACGCGGCGGCCCTCTTCGTTCAGGTGCCCGCCGTCGTCCGTGTAGGAGTTCAAGAGGGCAGGCGCGGCATGGCGGTCCCCCGACTGCACGGCGGCCAGGTCGAACACCAACGAGCCGGACCCGTACCGCGCACGCATCAGTTCATTGAACGCGTGCCGCGCCGCATTGGCGGCAAGTTCGGGATGGCGCTGGCCGAGGAGCCTGCGTGCGGTGACGGCCAGGCCCGTCGGGATCGCTCTCAGGGGCATCGTCACATGGGCGAGGGCGAGGTCCGGACGCAGGCTCTTCAGGCGGTCGATCATCTGCGCGTACGCATCGAAGAGCGACCGGGCGAGGTCCGGGTCCCGCAGGTCCACGTAGCAGAACTTGAACATCGCGGCCTGCGCGCGAAGCCCGCTTGCGCCGGTCACGGTGCGCTCGAAGTCCTGGATCTTGGTCAGCGGCTGGCCGTTGGTTCCGACGCGGAAGTGACCCAGGACGATGGGCGACTCAGCGCCAGCGGCGCCGGGCAGATCGGTTACCAACGGTGTCGGGACGCCGTCGCGCGCCAGGTCGTTGATGCCGTCCAGGATGTTCTGCCCTACCGACTGGTGACCGAACAGTACGAGCATCGCCGTGCCTCAGCTGATTTGTCGGGGGATTTTACAAGCCGACCCGCGGCAAGGGCCGGATCAGGGGCCTTGGATTCGTAAGTCCATGATTCGGCTAGAAGTGGCTGCGTTGGAACGCTTCTTGCTTGGAGTACTGCAGAGACGGCAGGTGCCCGTCGTGGAAACACGGATTATGAAAAACAGTATCTTGGCGGTTGTCGCAGTTGGAGTGCTGGCTGCCGCCCCGCTGGCCGATGCCAACGTCGTCAGGCTGAACGACTGGACGACCGGCGACTTCGCGACCAACGCGGCCAACGGCGGTGGCCCCTTCGGGGCAACCACGACGGCACGCTGCTCGGCTCGCAGACGTTCATCACGTTCTGCCTCGAGTTCAACGAGTACTTCAACTACAACGTGTCCTACAACTTCTCGCTCTCGGACGCGGCCATGAACGGCGGCGTGACCCCGACCCCGGAGCGACGCCACGAAGTGGCTGTACTACCAGGTCGCCTCGAACGGCTACGCAGCGTATTCGCCCTACTTCGGCACGGGTGCCGGCGTCGGCGCGCGTGTGCAGGAGGCGATCTGGTGGCTGGAGGGGGAGCGCACGACCAGCCAGGTGAACGCGGCGGCCGTGGCCCTGGCGAACTTCGCGTCCACCCAGAGACTGGGGCGCCCTGTACGACCTTGGCCATCGCGTCTGGGCGATGAACCTCACGGATCCCGACGCTTCCGGCGCGCCCAGGACCAGCTGGCGTACACGCGGGTGCCCGCCAGCGTGCCCGAGCCGGGCAGCCTGATGCTGCTGGGCATTGGCCTCCTCGGTTTCGGCCTGGCGCGGCGGCGCAAGCAGGGCTGAGCGATACGTCCAACGGACTACGAAGCCCCGGCCTTGTGCCGGGGCTTTCGTTTGTGCTGAATGCCCTTACTGACAACTCGACAATTCACTCTGACCAGACTAGACTAAGTGCAAGTGAGTGGCACCTGGGGAATCCATGACTACGATCAATATCTACGAAGCGAAGACGCAACTTTCGAAGCTTGTCGAGCGGGCCGCTGCAGGCAAGGACGTAATCATTGCGCGCGGTGGCAAGCCGGTCGCGCGGCTCACGCGCCTTGCGCGGCCGCCGCGCGAGCTGCGCTTCGGTGTCCTGAAGGGCAAGGTCAAGATCGCCAAAGACTTCGATGCACCGCTCCCGGCGGAGGTTCTGGCGCAGTTCGAGGGCCGCTGATGCGACTGCTGCTCGACACACACGTCTTTATCTGGTCGGTAATGGCGAGCCGGCAGCTCAAGTCGGACGCGCGGGCTTACCTCGCGTCGGCGCAAGCTGTGTATGTGTCCGCCGCCTCGATCTGGGAAATTGCCATTAAGGCGCGGCTCGGCAAGATCGAAGGCGATGCCCAGGCCTTCGCCGCAGCGATCGAGGCCAGCGGATTTGAGGAACTGGCGGTGACCGCCGCCCATGCCGCAGCGGTTGCCCGACTGCCGTTGCATCACACGGATCCCTTTGATCGCTTGCTCCTCGCCCAGGCGTTCAGTGAGCCGCTGCGGCTCGTGACGGCGGACCGGGCGCTCGCCGCCTATGGCGGTGCGGTGGAGTTGCTCTAGACGCGGCGAGCTGCAGAGGGCGACACGCGCTGGCCTGCAACTCGATTCAGGTTTCCGTACCGCTGTCCGTACAGCGATATCGGGTGCTGCGAAAACAGTGTAACTGTTTGATTTAAATGGTGGGCGGTACTGGACTTGAACCAGTGACCCCTGCCGTGTGAAAGCAGTGCTCTACCACTGAGCTAACCGCCCGTAAGGGGCGTGGATTCTAAGAGGCCGGGCAGCCAAGGTCAACGCAAGCGACGGTGCGCCAGTGGTCAGGCAGGACCTGCTGGGGGCGGTCTCCTTCGCAACGCCACTGTTAGCCGCCAGCGCTGTCGACGGAACTTACAAGATCGCGGGGAGGGTAGCTCCAGGTGCCGGTGGCCGATCTAGTTAACCTATTGATTCTCAAAGGAAGCCATAACATGGCACTGTTCTTGCTTGGTACGTGGTCATGGGGAATGTTGGTTAATCGTTCTTGGATTACACGACCCTGGTCAGGGGAGATAACTAGATGAAATTGACAAGAGGTCTTGGCAGCCTGGCGCTGATCGCGATCGGTGCGCTGGGCTATATGGGCACGGCTCAGGCGCTCGTCGTGACCTGGGATGTCAGCCACAATCCGTCGGACGTGAGGCTCTGTTCCGGGGGTGGCTCCGGTTGCGTGGACCAGTACTCCTGGACGCACGACATCACCGACAACACCGGGACGCCGGGCGGATTCCTTTTCGATCCTTCGGTGTGGACCGTTCTGGACGCCGACGTTCTGGATTTACCTTTATGACGACGTTGATTTGCTCAGTGCAGAGTACGTGAGATTCCGGTTCGACGGCGGCAGCTGGACAAGCACCTATGAGGTGGATGGCTGGTGGTTGAGTCCGGATTCGTTCCACTTTGACCTGGACAGCCTGTTGTCGGACGGCATCCTGAACGTGCAGAATCGATGCGACTGGCGGCGACTTCTACTTCGCCAGATCGCAGTTGGTCGTTACTGCGACCAACGTGCCGGAGCCGGGCACCTGGCGCTGTTGAGCCTGGGCCTGCTGGGTATCGGCCTCGGGGCTCGCCGGCGCGCGAAGTAACGGAAGAAACTGGAACAAGTAGCTTGAATGGCCCCGGACCCCTCGGTCCGGGGCTTTTTCATGTCTGCCGGCGCCGGGCTGCCGCCAACGACCGAAGCGTACGTGACTTTCGCCCGGCCATGCCGGCCGCTCGCCTGCGAGGATTGGCTCCGTTACGATGTCCGCGGCCACGTCCAGGGAAGCAATGACCGACCTGCTCCACGACCAGCTGTTGGCGACCGCCGCCGCCCGTCCCGACGGGACCGCCGTCGTGGATCGCCGCTCCGCGGTGTCCTATGAAGACCTGGCCGCGACGGTGGAGCGCGTGGCAAGTGGCCTGGTGTCGCTGGGCGTAGGCAAGGGCGAGCGGGTGGCCGTCCTGCTGCCCAAACAGTTCGACAAGGTCGCGGCCTTGTACGGGGCGCTGCGGGCTGGCGCGGTGGCCGTGCCGATGAACCCGCTGCTGCGGGCACCCCAGATCAGCCACATCCTGGGCGACTGCGAGGCATCGGTCCTGGTCACGACGGCGGCGCGGCTGCCGGAGCTGGCCTCCGAGCCGGGTTGCACGCTGGGCCTGAAGGCGATCGCGATCGTCGATGCCTTTGTGGGCGACGACCGCCTCAAGGCAAACCTGGTCCCGTGGCAGCAGCTGACCTCGTCGGGCGCCCGGTCGCCGCACGGCATCACCGATTCGGCGACCGCTGCGCTGTTCTACACCTCGGGCAGCACCGGCAGGCCGAAGGGCGTCGTCCTGTCGCACCGCAACATGGTCACCGGTGCGCGCAGCGTCGCCGGCTACCTCGGCAATACGCCGGACGACCGCCTGCTGGCGCTGCTGAGCTTCAGCTTCGACTACGGCTTCAGCCAGCTGTCCACGGCCTTCCTCGTGGGCGCCCGGGTCGTGCTGATGGAATACCTGCTGCCGCAGGAGGTCGTGAGGACCGTTGAGCGGGAAGTCATTACGGGGCTGGCCGGCGTGCCGCCGATATGGATCCAGCTGGCCGCGCAGCGCTGGCCGGACACCGTGGCGCATCACGTGCGTTACATCACCAACTCGGGCGGGACCATGCCGGTTGCCACACTGGCGAAACTGCGTGCCGCGCTGCCCTCGACCAAGGTCTTCCTCATGTACGGCCTGACCGAGGCGTTCCGCTCGACCTACCTGGCGCCGGAGGAACTCGACCGCCGGCCCGGCTCGATCGGCAAGGCCATTCCGAACGCGCAGGTCCTGGTGTTGCGCGAGGACGGCAGCCCGTGCGATCCGGACGAGCCCGGCGAGCTCGTGCATTGCGGCCCGCTCGTGGCGCAGGGCTACTGGAACGACCCGAAGCGCACGGCCGTGCGGTTCCGGCCGCTGCCGCAGGCCGTGCAGGGCCGCCCGGCGGGCGAGGTGGCGGTGTGGTCCGGCGACATCGTGCGTGCCGACGCGGAGGGCTTCCTCTATTTCATCGGCCGCTGCGACGAGATGATCAAGACCTCCGGCTACCGCGTCAGCCCGACCGAGGTGGAGGAGGAAGTCCACGCCAGCGGCCTGGTCGCCGACGCCGTGGCGCTCGGCGTGCCGCACGCGCGCCTTGGCCAGGCGATTGTCGTCGTGGCGTCACCGGCGCCCGGCGCCGCGGCCGATACAGACAAGTTGCAGGATCACCTGCGGCGGCGGCTGCCACGTTACATGGTGCCGCTCAAGGTGGAGTGGCGGGACGAGCTGCCGCGCACGCCGAACGGCAAGTTCGACCGTGTGGCGCTGCACAAGGAACTCAACGACGCCTTTGCCGGCGAGAAGCTCTGATACGTCGTTCGACGTGCCGTCCGGCCCCACAAGTCAGGCACAGACCTGAGGCCCACCGGCCCCGTGGACCCGGCAGCATTGCTAACGCCGCTGCGCTAGCTGATCTCGCGTGTAGGCGGTCAGGGCGGCGTAACCAGCCGGCGTGATGTGGCTGCGGTCTTCCGTGGCGAACTCCGGCTTGCGGGCGCCGCCATCGGGAGCGAACACCCGCTCGAAATCCAGCAAGGGCAACTTCTCGCGGGCCGCCAGGTCGCGCACGAACGCGTTGAGTTCCCGCACTTGCGCATTGACCCGCTCGGCGTAGCTCTGCTTGCCGCGCAGCCGCCCGACGAACGCCCTGACCTGGTCCAGCAGGTCGGTGGACTCGGCAAAGGGGATCTCCGTCGCCAGCAGTACCGCGATGTTCGCCTCGCGTGCCTGCCGCAGCATGCCCAGGTAGTGCTCGCGCGTGGCCTTCCTGGCAGCTTCCATCTGATCCGCCGGGATGCTGCTGAAGTTGTTGATGTGGCCCCAGATCAACACGGCGTCCGGCTGCGCCGCCACCACATCGGTCGCAAAACGCGCCAACGTCTCCCTGGTGCGCTCGCCACCCACGCCGCGGTTGACGACGCGGTAGCCGGGCAGCGGGGGCGTGCCCCAGGAGCCCGCGTAGGAGGCGCCGATGATGACGAGGGTCTTGCCGGGGTCGGTAGTGGGGGTGGTCACCGGTGCTCCAAGGGTCGTGGGGGAGAGGACTGCCGCCAGCGCCGCAGCTGCGACACCCATGGCGTACCTACGTCCGGCGGTCGTATTAGGGATTTTCATGTCGCTGCGCATTGTGCCATGCATGCCCGTCTTCTGGGGTCTGACCCCTCTTAGGGGTCTGACCCCTCCGAAGAAACAGCTGCCGTCGTTGATGGCCAGGAGGAGTCAGACCCCTTCGGGGTCAGACTCCATCTTCAGGGGTCTGACCCCTCCTACGTTACAATCCCGCCCTCCACAGCGCCCCGGATTCCTCCATGACCGTCCGCACCCGCTTTGCCCCGAGTCCCACCGGCATGCTGCACATCGGCGGAGTGCGCACGGCGCTGTTCTGCTGGCTGTATGCGCGCCGCCATGGCGGCACCTTCATCCTGCGCGTCGAGGACACGGACCGCGAGCGCTCCACGCCCGAGGCGCTCAGCGCCATCCTCGACGGCATGGCGTGGCTGGGACTCGATGCCGACGAGGGGCCGTTCTACCAGACCGAGCGCTACGATCGGTACCGCGAGGTGATCGCGCAGCTGCTCGAAGGCGGCAAGGCGTACCGTTGCTACTGCAGCAAGGAAGAGCTCGACGCGATGCGCAACGAGCAGCTGGCGCGCAAGGAGAAGCCGCGCTACGACGGCCGCTGCCGGGATCGCAAGGAGCCGCGCGCGGGTGTCGAGCCGGTGGTGCGGTTCCGCAACCCGGACGTCGGATCCGGTCATCGTGGACGACGCGGTGCACGGGCCGATCACGTTCCAGAACGCCGAACTCGACGACCTCATCATCCTGCGCTCCGACGGCAACCCCACCTACAACTTCTGCGTCACCGTCGACGACTGGGACATGAAGATCACGCACGTGATCCGCGGCGACGACCACATCAACAACACGCCGCGCCAGATCAACATGCTGACCGCGCTGGGCGGCGAGCCGCCGGTCTATGCGCACCTGCCGATGATACTGGGGCCGGACGGCGCCAAGCTGTCCAAGCGGCACGGGGCGGTGAGCGTCCTGCAGTACCGGGAAGAGGGCTACCTGCCGGAGGCGCTGCTCAACTACCTGGCGCGCCTGGGCTGGTCGCACGGCGACCAGGAGATCTTCACGCTCGAGGAGATGTGCCGGCTGTTCGACCTCGTGGACGTCAACAAGTCGGCGGCCGCGATCAACCCGGACAAGCTCGCCTGGCTCAACCAGCAGCACCTGATGCGCGCAGATCCCGGCCACGTCGCCAAAGAACTCGCGTGGCAACTCGGGCGGCTTGACGTGGACACCGCCGGTGGGCCGTCGCTCGCGGCGATCGTATTGGCCCAGCGCGAGCGCGCGAAGACGCTCAAGGACATGGCCGCCGCCAGCGTGTTCTTCTTCCGCGAGCCGGCGTGGTACGAGGAGAAGGCGGCGAAGAAGCACCTCACGGCCGAGTCGAAGCCTGGCCTCGAGGCCGTCCGTGAGACGTTGGCCGCGCTCGCCGACTGGACGCCGGAAGCGATTCACAAGGCGATTGAGGGACTCGCCGAGAGGCTCGGTGTGGGCCTGGGGAAGATCGCCCAGCCCGTTCGGGTGGCGGTGTCAGGCGGCAGCGTCAGCCCGCCCATCGACCAGACGCTGGCGATCCTCGGCCGCGAGCAGACCCTGAAGCGGCTGGACCGGGCTATTGCCTTCATTGCCTAGATTGGGGTCTGACCCGTCCTCGGGTCTGACCCCTCCTATCGCCCCCAACTCATTGACACTACGGGACCCGTAGCCGAAAATGCGCCCCTCCAACGTGGGGCCATAGCTCAGCTGGGAGAGCGCTTGGATGGCATCCAAGAGGTCGTCGGTTCGATCCCGTCTGGCTCCACCAATTCTTCTCTAGCCACGTCCCCATCGTCTAGAGGCCTAGGACACCGCCCTTTCACGGCGGCGACCGGGGTTCGAATCCCCGTGGGGACGCCACTGCAAAGGCCAGGGGCCCCATATGGGGCCCCTGGCCTTTGCAGTAGTCGCCGGCGGTTCGAACCCCGCAGGGGTTCGACGAGCGACCGCGCTAGCGGTCGCGAAGGGCGTTGCCGGCAAAGCCGGCAACGAGCCCGAGCTTTGCGAGGGCCGAGGTTCCGCAGGAACCGAGCAATCCCCGTGGGGACGCCATTACCAGCGCTGAGGGCCCCAGAAGCGGCCCTCAGTGTTGCTACTGCGCTCAGTCTCGGTGCGATCAGCGCTTACTTGTTCATAGTAGGATCTTGAAGGTACGCACTGTCTTCCCGTGGGTCTTATTGGTGGGCTGGCATAATTCCAGTGGCTGCCAAATAAGGCACCCGACAGGAATGTACTGAGGCAGTTTCATTGGCGGGCGTACGCACGAGCGTGAACGCCATCTGAGGAAGAACGATGAGCAAGGTCAAAACGAGCGGGGAGGCACTGGGACCCGTCGCCATACTCGGCGGCGGTAACGTTGGATGTGCGCTTGCACTGGGCTGGATCAAAACGGGCCGCTTTGTTGCAGGGGATGTCAGCATTACGCGGCGCCACCCGGAGAAGCTCGCAGCCCTAGCTGAGGCCGGGTTCCGCGTCAGTGACGATAATTTGGCGGCGATAGAGCACGCGCGTCAAATTGTCATCGCGGTGCAACCCCAACAATTGCGTGAGCTGATGCTGGAAATTCGTAACGACCTCGATCCCGCGCGGCACACGCTGATTTCAGTCGTCTCCGGAACGAGGATAGGTCAACTGGCGGAATTCGTTGGCAGCGAAGTTCCAGTCGTGCGAGCCATGCCCAACATGGCTATCGCTATCGGTGAGTCGATGACTTGCCTGGCGGCACCGCCCGCGTTCGATGAAGCGCTGCGCCAGGCCCGGATTCTCTTCGAGGCCGTTGGCACGACTGCGCATATAGACGAGGCGATGATGGAGTCGGCCACGGCACTGTGCGCCTGTGGCATTGCGTTCTTCCTGCGCTCTATTCGTGCCGCTTCCCAGGGCATTGAAATTGGCTTCCATTCGGAGGACGCGTTGCTGATGGCTGCGCAGACGGCGAAGGGAGCCGCTGGCCTGTTGCTGCGCCAAGGCGCTCACCCGGAGTCGGAAATTGATCGCGTGACGACGCCCCGTGGCTGCACGATTGCCGGCCTCAATGAGATGGAGCACCAGGGCTTCAGCTCCGCGCTGATCAGAGGCATCACGACCTCCGCGCGCATCGCGGGCGAGCTCTATCAGGAGACGCTGTCGCGGAAAAAGAGACACCGAGCCGGTGAGTCACATCGTTGCGGCGGCGACCGGCCGGGCCGAATGAGGCCTCGAACCGCCATGGTCCACCAACCGGCCGATTCGACCTCCAGTTGCGAGGAAGGCCGAGGGCGCGTCAGCTCGACCAGTTTATAGAGCGGGCTTTCTTGCATTGCAAATTATGTCCAAGCAGCGTTGGTCGGTTCACAAGTTTGGCGGCTCGAGCCTGGCCGACGCGGCCTGTTTTCGCCGTGTCGCCGACATCGTCGAGGCGGAATCCCAGGATCGGCTCGCGGTCGTGCTGTCCGCCTGCCGCGGCGTCACGGATCAGCTGCTGGATCTCGTGGCTGCGGCCGAGCGGCGCGACCAGGCTGCGTGCTCCGATGGCATCGCGGCGCTTCGAGCACGGCATGCGGAGCTGGCGCAGGAACTGCTGAAGGGCGAGCCGCAACAGGCATACCTCGCGAGTGTCGATAGCGAACTTGGCGACATCGAGGGCGTGCTGCAGACCGTCTCGCTGATCGGCGCGTCCGGCAACAACGTGCGCGACCTCGTGTCCGGGTTTGGCGAGATCTGGTCGACGCGGCTGTTCGCGGCGTTCCTCGAATCGCGAGGTCGGCGCAAGCCCGTGCGCTGGATCGACGCGCGCGAGGTCATCACCGTCGAGTGGGGCGCGCTCGGGCCGGCCGTGCAGTGGGTGCCTTCTCGCGCCAATGCCGAGCGGGTGGTCGGTGCCGAAGCGGCCGGCGTGCTGGTCGTCACGGGCTACATCGCATCGGACAGCCGCGGCCTGCAGACCACCCTGGGCCGCAACGGCAGCGACTTCTCCGCCTCGATACTCGGGGCATTGCTCGATGCGCAGGAAATCGTGATCTGGACCGACGTGGACGGCGTCCTGTCGGCCGACCCGCGCCGGGTCCCGGACGCCAGGGTGATCGATTCGTTGTCCTACAACGAGGCCATGGAGCTGGCCTATTTCGGCGCCAAGGTCATCCACCCGCAGACCATGGCCCCGGCGATCGAGCGCGCGATCCCGATCCGGATTCGCAACACCTTCGCCCCGCAGAAGCCTGGCACGGTCATCTGCGCCGAGCCGGCATCCGAACATGCCATCAAGGGCATCACGAGTATCGAGGACGTCGCGCTCATCAACCTGGAAGGCGCCGGCATGATCGGCGTGCCTGGCACCGCACAGCGCCTGTTCGGCGTGCTGAGGGACGAGGACATCTCGGTGATCCTCATCTCGCAGGGCAGTTCCGAGCATTCAATCTGCTTTGCGATTCCCGAGAGCCAGGCCGCGAAGGCGGACCAGGCCGTGCGCCGAACGTTCGCAACCGAACTTCGCGACGGACAGATCCAGAGCGTCGAGGTCAGCAGCGGCTGCTCGATCATCGCGGTCGTCGGCGACGGCATGGCTGGAACCCACGGTGTTTCCGCCAAGGTCTTCAGCGCGCTGGGCAAGGCCGCCGTCAACATCCGGGCGATCGCGCAGGGCGCCTCGGAGCGCAACATCTCCGCCGTCATAGACGGGCACGACGCCTCGAAGGCGCTGCGCGCGATCCATTCGAGCTTCTACCTGTCGCCGCACACGCTGTCCATCGGCCTGATCGGCCCGGGCACGGTGGGTTCGGTGTTGCTCGACCAGCTGGCCTCGCAGTCGGCCCGGCTCAAGCGGGACTTCAACCTGGACCTGCGCGTGCGAGGCATCGCCGGATCGAAGCGCATGGTGCTTGCCGAAGGCGAGATCGAGCTGGCCAACTGGCGCGAAGCGTTGGCGGACGCCGAGCCGACCGACCTGGACCGCCTGGCGCAGCATGTGGCGGCCGGGTACCTGCCGCACTGGGCGATCATCGACTGCACCGCAGAGCGCGGCGTGGGCGCGCGTTATGCCGGATGGCTTGCCGCCGGCATTCACGTGGTGACGCCAAACAAGAAGGCCAACAGCGGGCCGCTCGAGTATTACAGGGAAATTCGCGCCGCAGGCCGTCGTTCGGGAGCGCATTTCCTGTATGAAGCCAATGTCGGCGCCGGGCTGCCGGTCATCATGACCTTGCGCGACCTGCGCGAGACGGGCGACGAGATCCACGCCATCGAGGGAGTCTTCTCCGGCACGCTGGCTTACGTGTTCAATGTCTTCGACGGTTCGGTGCCGTTCTCGCAGATCGTGCGTGGCGCGCGCGCCAAGGGCTACACGGAGCCGGATCCGCGTGACGACCTGTCGGGCATGGACGTGGCGCGCAAGCTGATCATCCTCGGGCGCGAAATGGGCCTCACGCTCGAGCTCGACGACGTCGTCGGTGGAAAGCCTCGTGCCCGCGACATTGCGTGACTGCACCATCGACGAGTACCTCGACCGCCTGCCGGAATTCGACGGCGACATGCAGCGCACGCTCGAGGAGGCACGCGCGGCGGGCCAGGTGCTGCGCTATGTCGGCCGACTGACTGCCGACGGCCGCGCCACGGTCGGCGTCGAGCGACTTCCGTCAGGCCACTCGTTCGCCAATATGGCGCTGACCGACAATATCGTCCGCTTCGTCACGACCCGTTACTCCGACAACCCGTTGATCGTGCAGGGTCCGGGCGCCGGTCCGGCGGTGACCGCGGGCGGAGTGTTCGGCGACCTGCTGCGGCTCGCCGCCTATCTCGGCGCGAAACTCTGAGGTGGCAGAATGACGCAGGGCTTCGTCACCGCGTTCGCGCCGGCCACGGTCGGCAACGTCGGTGTCGGCTTCGATATCCTGGGGCATAGCGTCAACGCGGTTGGCGATCGTGTCAGTGCCCGCCGCGTGCCGGAACTGGGCATTCGCATCACGGCAATCACCGGTCATGCGACCGACCTGCCGCTGCAGGCGGAGAAGAACTGCGCGGGCGCGGCGCTCGTCGCCATGGCGGACGCCCTGTCCCTTCCGTTCGGCATCGAGATTTCCATCGATAAGGGCATTCCGCTCGGCTCGGGACTCGGCGGGTCGGCGGCCTCGGCGGTCGCGGCCGTCGTCGCGGCCAATGCGCTGCTCGACCAGCCGCTGCCGAAACTCGACCTGCTCAGGTTCGCGATGGCGGGCGAGGCGGTCGCGAGCGGCTCGGTTCACGTCGACAACATTGCGCCGTCGCTGTTCGGCGGTCTCGTGCTGACCGTCGGGATCGATCATCCGCGCATCAAGCAGATTCCGGTGCCGCCATCGGTGCGCTGCGTTCTGGTCCATCCGCACATGTTCCTGTCGACGCGCGAGGCCCGGCGGATACTGCGCAAGACGGTGGACCTGTCCGACGTGGTCTGGCAGACGGCCAACCTGGCGGGGTTCCTCGCGGGTTGCTATACGAACGACCTGGCCATGATCCGCGACGCCTTCGAGGACGTCCTGATCGAGCCGCAGCGGGCCCGGCTGATCCCGGGATTCAAGGCGGTCAAGCAGGCCGCGATGGCCAATGGCGCGCTGGGCTGCTCGATCTCGGGCGCAGGTCCCACGGTCTTCGCGTGGTGCGAAGATCACCAGGCCGAGCGCATTGCCGCTGCAATGGTCGAGGCGTTCGCGACCCACGACCTGGCGAGCGACCACTGGATCTGTGCGATCGATACCGACGGCGCCCGGGTGGTTCCAGGCTGATGCTGTTCGCCAGCACACGCGACCCGAAACTGACCGCCACGCTGTCGGAAGCAATCCGCCAGGGCATCGCGCCGGATGGCGGGCTGTACGTGCCGCAGCGCTTTCCTGCATTCACACCACAGGACTTCGATGGTGCCACGACCCTGACGGATGTCGCCGAGCGCCTGCTGGCACCATTTTTCATTGGCGACCCTCTCGCCAGCGAACTGCCCGAAATTGTCCACGAGGCATTCAGCTTTGCGGCGCCGGTCAGGCGCCTGGCATCCGCCGACGGACGCGTCTCGGTGCTCGAGTTGTTTCACGGCCCGACGGCGGCCTTCAAGGACTTCGGCGCGAGATTCCTCTCGGCCTGTCTCGAGCGCCAGCCCCGCCGGACCGGCAGGCCGGTCACGATACTGGTCGCGACCTCCGGCGACACGGGCAGCGCGGTGGCAGCCGCCTTCCACGGCCGGCCCTGGGCGAAAGTCGTCGTGCTGTTTCCGAAGGGACGGGTGTCGCCACGCCAGCAACAGCAACTGACTTGCTGGGGCGGCAACGTTCAATCGCTGGCAGTACGGGGCACCTTCGACGACTGCCAGCAGCTCGTGAAACAGGCATTTGCCGATGCCGGGCTGAACGAGCGGTTTGACCTTTCTTCGGCCAACAGCATCAACATCGGCCGGCTGTTGCCACAGGTCGTCTATCACGCCGCGAGCAGCCTTGCGATCTGGCGCGATGAGCGGGAACGCCCGGGCTTCGTGGTTCCATCCGGCAACCTCGGTAACGTGGTCGCCTGTCTGTGGGCGCGCACCATGGGCCTGCCGATCGGTCCGATCGAGCTTGCGCACAATGCCAACCTGGCCGTTCCCGAGTACCTGAGGACGGGCGATTGGCGGCCGCGGCCCAGCGTTGCGACGCTGGCTTCGGCGATGGATGTCGGCAACCCCAGCAACATGGAACGCCTGCGCAGCCTCTATCCCGAGTGGCATGAGTTGGCCCGGCAGGTGAGGGCACACACGGTCACGGACGAGCAGATCCGCGAGCGTATCGCCGTGGATTTCCGACGGCTGGGTGAATGCTGGTGCCCGCACACTGCCACCGCCGCGCACGTCTATGCTGGCCTCGACGACGACGACCAGGCGCGACCATCACTGGGTGCTGGTCGCCACGGCGCATCCGGCCAAGTTCAATGAAGTGGTCGAGCCGCTGATAGGCGAGGCAGTGCCGGTTCCTCGCGGCGCTTGGATGAGTTGCTGAAGCGACCGAGCCGATTCGACGAGATCCCGAACAGCCTGGATGCGCTCAAGTCAGTGCTTGGAAACATATGAAGAGCACTTGCGCCGCGATTGCGCAAGAAGAAAGGGCCCCGTGCGGGGCCCTTCTTGCTCGCGTCTACCTGCGAGACCGGTCAGGTCTTCCGCCGCCGCGCCAGACCGAACCCGAGCAGGCCCAGGCCGAGCAGCGCCAGCGAGCCAGGTTCCGGCAGTGCGCTGGACTCGGACGTGAACTTGATGAACGCGGAACGAGTTTCCCCGCTGGTGAACTCCCAGATGCCGGGTGTCGGGTCAAATCCGGTTACGAAGAGCGTTCCTCGCCCAAGCAGAGTCAGCAATGACGAACTCCGGGGGGACCCAACGTCCACGCTGTCCATCACGAAGCTGTACGTGATCCCCGCGTAGGTGAAGCTCCACAGCGGGTTG
Organism: uncultured Gammaproteobacteria bacterium; assembly: GCA_963695155.1. Lineage (GTDB taxonomy): Bacteria > Pseudomonadota > Gammaproteobacteria > Steroidobacterales > Steroidobacteraceae > SG8-30. Next base: position 25,988 of record CAVOGD010000007.1, on the reverse strand, counting down.
AGCGGGCTCGGACTGAGTGACGGACTGAAAGTGAAGTCCATGAAGGTAACCGGGCGGGACACCGAGTTGATCGGCGCATAGCTTCCCGTGCCACCGTCCGTCCAGCCTGATCCGACAAAGGCGATCGACGTCGCCGTGGCCAAGTTGCCGGTATCCGTGTTGAAGGCACCGAACATGATGACTTCGCCCGTGACCGGCAGCGCCGTTGCCGGCACCGATACCGCCAACGCAATGGCCAGGGAGCAACCGCAGAGGATCTTCTTGAACATAATTTGTGCAATCCCGGTGAATTGATGTCGGTTCTGCCATGAGAATAAGCAGGATCCATGCCAATAATAAAAAACTATATATAATCAGTGTGTTACGAAGTATCTGTCTGGCATCTTCGGTCGGGCATCAGGCTGGTAGTTGTAAAGTTTCCCGACATGCGATCCGGTACTAAGCTCCGCGCTCATACTGTTGCCAGTACAGGGAGCGTTGCAGCATCTGGCCGGTCACATCGAGTCGAGGTCAGCCACTGAACATGTACCCGAGCCTGTCGCCCAGAGTCAGCGTCATCATCCCGACCTACAACCGGGCGGCTCTGGTCTGCGAGGCTGTAGATAGCGTCCTTGGGCAGACCTACCAGGACTTCGAGATCCTCGTCATCGACGATGGCTCGACCGACGGTACGGACGCGGCAGTCGCCACGTACGGCGACCGCGTGCGATACGTCTGGCAGGAAAACCGTGGCATGAGCGCCGCGCGCAACCGGGGCATCGACCTCGCCCGGGGCGAGTACCTGGCGCTGCTCGACAGCGACGACCTGTGGATGCCCTTCAAGCTGGAACTGATGGTCGCGGTGCTGGATCGCTTCCCGCAAGCTGGCTTCGCATTCAGCAATTTCTCGCACCTGCGCGCCGATGGCCGGGTGGAGCAGGACGGCCTGCGATCCTGGCACCGGCGGAGGCACGACTTCGATGACGTCTTTGAGCAGTCGTACCGGTTTGAGGACCTGAAGCTACAGCCCATTGCAGGGCTCCCCACGACCGATTTCAAGGTGTACGTCGGCGACATCTTCCGGCACGTGCTGTCGGAGCATTGGGTGTTACCCACCTCGACACTCATCCGCGCTTCGGCCGTCCGCTCCGGTTTGAGTTTCCCGGAAGTCGATGCCTGGTGGGGCGACTCGGAGTTCTTCGCGCGCCTGTCGCATCAAACCGGCGCCGCGTTCGTGGGGCTCGAGACGGTCTTCAACCGCAGTCACGAGGATGCCGTGCGGTTGACGCGAAAAGACCCTGTCGAGCAGCTCGAGGCGCACGTGGCGCTCATCGACAGGGTCTGGCGCGCCGACGCCGCATTCATGCGGCTGCACGCAGACGAAGTAAACCGGATCCAGTGCGAGGAGCTGCTGCGTCTGGCGCGCATGCAACTCGCCGCCGGCCAACGGGCGGCGGCCCGACACTCGCTGGATCGCGCTGACGGGATGGCGCCGGGGGACGGCCGGATGCAGCGAATCGCGCTGCGCATTGCTGCCATGCTGCCCGGCAGCCATCTTGCAATCGATCTCGTGCGGCGCCTGAAACGCAGCCTCTAGTCGAGTCGAATTCCCGTCACGTAGAACTCTCTCGGCCGGCTGTCCGCCTCGGCGACAAAGAGCATCAGGCCGGCGATCCTGGCCATGTCCATTTCCCGGCCTTGCGGCGCCGCCGCTATCTCTGCGAGCGGTACACGCACCTCCGTCGTCGCCTGGGCGGGCAGATGCAAGGCGCGATTGAAGCGGTCCGAATACAGTCGGTTGTGGCGTTGATCGTGGACCCGAAGCGTGAGGTCCAGAGCTTCCTCAGCAGGATTGACCAGCGTCAGCACCAGGGTCTTGTAACCGCGCCAGTCCGGCGAAGGTTCGGCGTGCGTGAAGCCCGACCAGGCGACCGGCTGCAGTTCGACCCGGTACGCGAGCGTGTCGCCGTGTCGCCGCCATGGATCCGGCAACGGGCGGCGCTCAATCCGGTTGCCGCCTCCGGACAGGTAGTAGGCGTCCAGCGCGGTGTCCGCCTGCAGCAGCACCGGGAAACGATGCTCACGCAGCAGATGTGCCGCGCCTGCGTGCAGCAAGGGTGCCGCAGCGAGTAGCAACAGGATAGACGCCACGGAACCTGCCAGGAGTCTCGCCTGCAGTCGCCGACCAGCCCGGGCGTCCAGGCGCCAGGCGGCAAGGAACAACAGCGCGCTGCCCGCGCCGGCAGCGTCGGTGGCCAGATCCGTCCATTCGGCATCGCGCCCGATCAGCGCTTGAACGACTTCGACTGCCGCACCGCACGCCACGGCGATGACGAACGCGATGAGATACCTGTGCCAGGTATGGCGCCCCGGCAGCATCGCGAGCACGACCAGCGCAAAGGCGCCGAAAAGCGGGGCATGACCGAAGTCATGCAGCCGCGCCATGACGATTGGATGGTTGGGCAGGGACACGAACAGCGGCAGCGCGAGCAGTGCCGCGGCTGCGAGCAGCAGCCAGTGAAGGGGCGAGGAGGGGTCAGACCCCGTGAGAGAGGGGTCAGACCCCCAAAGGGGGTCTGACCCCGATCCGACTGTTCTTATCCAAGCGACTTGAGGTGCTTGACCAGCTTGACGTACGACTTCATTGCCGCGTCCCGGCTCATGCCCTTGCGGGCCTCCCAGGCGTCGTACTTGGCACGGGCCTTGAAATCGAACGGCCCGGGCTTGTCGCCGCTGACATCGCCGTCAGTCGCCTGTTTGTAGAACGAATACAGTTCAAGCAACGTGTCGTTGTCAGGTCGGGAAGTCAGCTTCTGGGCGTCAGCCTGGGCGGCAACAAATTCTTCTTCCGGGGTGGCCATAACAGTCTCCACGAGTTGCACTGGAAGGCAGGGTGCGCCAGACAGCGGCGACCGGTCAATATGCCGGCAGGCAAGCGCGTGCTCGGGGGCGGTTGAGTCCGCGCAGGCCTAGCGGAATGAGCGGCGTTTCGCTCGCCATGCGCGACCGGCCATGTCGCGCAGGCGCGCAGCCGTGGTGAATGCCAGGTGCAGGCTGCGGCGCGAGAAGACCCGCAGGTTCAGGTTGGTTCGCCGGTCATTGCTGAAGCGGTCCTTGAACGGTTCCTCACCCCCGGAAAAATCGAGTTCACGCAGTCTTCCGGTTGCACGCGTCCTCGATCAGGTACCGGATCAGCACGGTGCCGGGGGATTGACCGGCGAATTGATGGTCGAAGCTGGGCTTGTACCAACTCAGGGCGCCGTTGAAACAAAAACCAAAGTGATATGCCGCCGGTTTCGTGCCGCACTCGATCATGGAAAAGTGCAGCCAACCCGCCTTGCCCATGGTATCGGCCATGCGCGTGAACCACTCGCGGTGCCTGGCATCGTGGAACTGACTCGGTACGTGTGCCGCTTCCCGCCGCTGCATGTGCTGCTCGAAGAAGATCGGGAGGTGATGCGTTGTCTCCTCGACGGACGTCCAGGACTCGAAACTCAACCTTGCCCCGTTGTTCGAGTTGACGGACCTTGCGCGTGACGCTGTACCGGCTGACCAGGTCTCGTACCTCTGAATCGTGCCCTGCGATGCGGAGCGACGGACAAGTGATGAGTTCGGTATCCATGCTGCCGAGACCAAGTTGCGCGAACCCGGAGATCAGTTCCATGCGCGTCGGCGATTCTGCGGGCAGGTTGCGCAGCACGAGCATGTCCCAGTTCCGGCGCTCGGCGTGCAGGAAGCGGCAGATGGCGGACGTTGCCTCGGAACGTCGGTCGGGAATCACGAAATCCTGATAATCGGCATTCGGGCTGCCGGCAAACTCGAGTTGCCGTAGCCCCAGCCGGCCCCGGATCTTCATCAGCGGTGCGAAGCCGACTACGTCCGTCGCCGTCATGAACCGACAGGAAATAGAGTTGGTGGCCAGCGCCGAATGACGACCACCAGGCATCGAACCACTCCCAGGTCTGGAAGACGGTGCTGCTGGGGCTGCGTTCGGCAAGGGCATTCCACTGCTCGCGAGTCAGCGGAATATCGCTTCGCGATTCGGTCAGGCGAACCCTGAGAGTCGGCGGCGCGAGTGGCATCCGGCGATCATAACGGGTGGCGACCCGGTATCGCCAACGCCGCAACGACTGCGAATGGCTGGGTTCAGCTCACCACGCGCGAGACGATCACGGACCGGGCGCTCTCCACGCCGGCCGTATTATGGGATGTCATCGCAAAATAATATGTCGCGGGCGACAGGTTATCGACAACCCAACGCGTCACGCCGGCGTTGTTGATGATGACGATCTGCGACAGGTGTGCTGGACGATTGGCCGTAGTAGATCCGGTATCCAGCCAGAGTCGTCAGTGCGCTGCCGTCGGCATTGGTCAGCGGCGGCGTCCAGGACAGCGTCACGCTGCCGAGCGAAATCTGGTTGACCGAGATGCTGAACGCGGTGAGTTGCGCTGCGGCGCGCCCATCGGACACGCTGATTTCCACGTTTCCGTACGTTCCAACCTGAGCGGCACCGGGGGTTCCACTCAGGCGCCCCGTGGCCGGATCGAACGAGGCCCAGCCCGGCCTGTTGCGAATGCTGAAGGTCAGCGTGTCGCCGTCCGGGTCCGTCGCGCTCGGCGTGAAATTGTAGGTCTCGCCCTGCCTGACCGCCGTAACCGGCGTGCCGGAAATGGTCGGTGGGCGGTTTGATTGACCTGCTGGCGGACGCCGTCGATCCACTGCCCTCATTGCAGGCGCTGATCAGCAACGCCACCGTGAGCATGACACCTGCAGACGCCGACTTTGATACCTGGAACATCGCTCGCTGACTCTCGTCGCTGGAAGATCTGCTCGCGACCGGGGCACGGAACGACAGGTCTTGAAATCCGGTGCCCCGGCACGGGGCGAACGATAGTCAGGGGAGGTGGTTATGTCAGGTTTGCGCTGTACCTGAATTGCGACACAAGAAGCCTGCACGGTTCACTCGAGACTGACGCATCGAGATTCCCATTGCAAGTGGCAGAGAAACCAGATGTTTCGTCGTTTTCCGTCGTTAATGTCTGCGCGCAGGAAGAAGTCGCAAGCGACTGATTCCAAAGACAGTGAACCGCTGGAATGTGACGTGCTTCACGTTCCCCTGCCGGCGATGTTCTAGACTGTTCGCGGTTCGTCGCTACATGGCCGGTGCCGGTCCGGCCGTGAAACGACCTGGCAAGGCTGCCTCCGCGGTGGGGCAGCGCGCTACGCATACCAACGACTCGGGGAGCCCTCGGCAGGGAACGCATGACCGTTCGCATCCTCAAGCACTATGTGCACCTGCCCGTGGTGCTGCTGATCCTGCTGGAAGCGAGCGTCGCGGTGGCCGCGTTCGGCGTGGTCATGCTCGGGCAGTTCGCGGCTTCGGCCGGCGGGCAGCCGACCTGGCCGGTCGCGCTCTATTTCGCGGCGGCCGTGGTCCTGGCGTCGACCGCGATGGGCCTCTACAACGGACGCTTGCGGGTGAGGCCGCGGGGACTCGGCCTGCGTTTCGCCGCGGCCGCAGTCGTGCGTATTCGTCTTCATGATACTGCTGACCGGCATGCTCCCCGGCCTGCGGGTGAGCCCGTCGCAGGTCGCCGCGGCGCTCGCCGCGGCCGTCGTGCTGAACCTCCTGATCCGCTTCGTCATGTCGCGCTTCCTGCGCGAGGGGATGCTGAAGACCCAGGTGCTCGTCTACGGCGCCGGCCAGCAGGCGCAGAACATCATGTCCTTGCGCCGGCGCGCCGATCGCATCGGCTTCAACATAGTCGGCTACGTGCCGGTGGCCAGCGACGTCGAGAACATGGCGGGACTGAAGACGCTGGACACCGGCGGCGACCTGCTGGATTGTTGCCGTGCTCACGACGTGGACGAGATCGTCGTGGCGATGGACGACCGCCGCCAGGCATTTCCGTTGCGCGAGCTGCTGCACTGCCGCATCAACGGCATAGAGGTCGTGGAACTGGCCGACTTCCTGGAACGCGAGACCGGCGCAGTCAGGCTGGACGTCACCAGTCCCGGCTGGATGATCTTCTCGGACGGGTTCCAGCGCTCCAACCTGCGCGACCTGCTGGGCCGGCTGCTGGACGTGGCGGCCAGCCTGGCGCTGCTGGCGATCACCTGGCCGCTCATGCTGCTGGTCGTGCTGGCCATCAAGCTCGAGGATGGATGGCGCGCGCCGGTGGTCTATCGTCAGGAACGCGTGGGCAAGGACGGCGAGGTCTTCGACGTCCTCAAGTTCCGCAGCATGGTCCTGGACGCGGAAGCGGACGGGGTGGCGCGCTGGGCCGACCCGGATGACGGCCGGGTCACGCGGGTCGGCGCGGTCATCCGCCAGCTGCGGCTCGACGAGCTGCCGCAGTTGCTGAACGTGCTGAAGGGCGACATGCGCTTCGTGGGGCCGCGGCCGGAGCGGCCCGCCTTCGTCACGCAACTGGCGGAGACGATTCCCTATTACCACGTGCGACACTCGGTGGCTCCGGGCCTGACCGGCTGGGCGCAACTCTGCTATCCCTACGGCTCCTCGCAGCAGGACGCCGTGGAGAAGCTGCAGTACGACCTGTACTACATCAAGAACCGGAACCTGCTCTTCGACCTGGCGATCGTGATCCAGACCGTCGAAGTCGTCCTGTTCGGCAAGGGCGCGCGCTGACATGGCGCTGGTCGGCGTGGCCGGCTATGCGATTGCGGCGCTGGCCCTGCTCGGACTGTCGGTGCTGCTGGCCGTCGGCTGGGAAGGGCGCGCGCGCGGCGCCTGGCTGATCGCGGCGACGGCCTGCGCCGGCCTGTGGTCGGCGGTCCTGGCGTCCCTGGCGTACTTCGACTCGGCGCCGCTCTGGATCATCTTCAGCGGCGAGACCCTGAAGGCCGGCGCGTGGCTGATGGTGCTCGGCGCGCTGGCGAAGACCGGCGCCTTCCCGCGCGGGCTGGCGCGTTGGTCGGGCGGCGCCTGGCCGGCGGCGCTGGCCGTCGGTGTCGCGGTGATCCTGTTCTTGCCGGAACGGGCCGGCAGCGTCGTGATCGGCACCGGCCTGCTGCTCGCGCTGCTGGGGCTGGTGTTGCTGGAGCAGCTGTACCGCAACTCCCAGGCCACCGGGCGCTTCGCGCTGCGCTACCTGGGCATCGGCCTCGGCGGCCTGTTCCTGTACGACATCTTCCTGTACTCGCAGGGACTGCTGCTGGGCGCCATCAGCCAGGACGCGTGGTACGCGCGCGGCTACGTGATGGCGCTCGCCGTGCCGTTCCTGGCCATCGCCGCGCGCCGCAATCCCGAGTGGTCGCTGCGCATGTTCGTTTCGCGCGAGGTCGTCTTCTATGCGACCTCGTTCATCGCCGTCGGCGCCTACCTGCTGCTGATGGCGGCAGGCGGCTACGCCGTGCAGCTGCTGGGCGGAACCTGGGGGGCGGTGGGCCAGATCGTGTTCCTGGCGGCGGCCCTCGGCCTGCTCGCGGTCCTGTTCGGCTCGACGGCCCTGCGGCGGCGTCTGCGCGTCTTCCTGGTCAAGCACTTCTACCGCAACAAGTACGACTACCGGCAGGAGTGGCTGCGCTTCATAGACACCCTGGCCAAGGGCGACGCTGGCGAGCCGGCGCCGGTCACCGCCATCCGCGCGGTCGCGCAGATCATCGACAGCCCCGGTGCGGGCCTGCTGTTGCGCGGAGAGGGCAGCGATGGCTGGCGGCGCGAGGCCGTCTGGCCGGTCAGCGAACTGCTGAGCGGTGCTCCCGAAGAGCTGGCGGCGGACCGGACATTGCTGGAGTTCCTGGAAGGCAGGCAGTGGGTGGTGGACCTGGCGGAGTATCGCGCCGAGCCCGGAATCTACGAGCCGCTGGTGCTGCCGTCATGGCTGGCCGGACGCGAATCCTGGCGGCTGATCGTGCCGGTGCTGATTCGCGGGCGGCTCTACGGCATGCTGCTGCTCAGGGAGCCGCCGGCGGGATTCCAGATGACATTCGAGGACCGCGACCTGCTGAAGACCGCCGCCATGCACATCGCGACCCACCTCGCGCAGCACGAGTCGGAGCAGCGCCTGGCCGAGGCCGGCCAGTTCGCCGCCTTCAACAAGCTGTCGTCGTTCATGATGCACGACCTGAAGAACGCCGCGGCGCAGCTCGAGCTGGTCGTCGCCAATGCCGAAAAACACCGCCGCAATCCGGAGTTCATCGACGATGCGATCGATACGGTGGCCGGCGCCGCACAGCGGATCGTGAGGCTGACGGAGCAGCTGCAGCGCGGCGAGGCACGGGACACGCGGGAGGACCTGGACCTGGCCGCCGTCGTGCGCGAGGCCATCGGCCGGCTGGCCGGCCGCGTGCCCGCGCCGGAACTGACGGCCGGCCCGGACGGCGTGCGCGTGAACGCGGCGCGGGAGCGGCTGACCAGCATCGTTGAGCACGTGCTGCGCAACGCCCAGGATGCCGCCCTGGCGCAGGGGCGCGTGGAAGTGACCGTCGGGCAACTGGATGGACAGGCGCTGGTCGAGGTGCGGGACGATGGCCGTGGAATGACGGCGGACTTCATCCACGAGCGGCTGTTCCGGCCCTTCGACAGCACCAAGGGCAGCAAGGGCATGGGCATCGGCGCCTACCAGGCGCGGGAGTACGTGCGCTCGCTGGGCGGCCGGGTGGAGGTGGAATCCGCACCCAACCGGGGCACGACCTTCCGCATCGTCCTGCCGCGGTCGGTCGCCGGCGGCGGTGCAGTGAGCGAGTCGGCATGAGCAACACGAAAGACAAGGAGTCCGCAGCCTGCGTGCTGGTGGTGGAGGACGACCCCGGCCTCAGCAAGCAGCTCAAGTGGTCGCTCGAAGGCTACGAACTGGTATTCGCGGAGAATCGCGCGGATGCGGTCGCGGCGGTGCGCCGCCACCAGCCGGCCGTCGTCCTGCAGGACCTCGGCTTGCCGCCCGACCCGGACGGCGTCGAGGAAGGCATGCAGTCGCTGCGCGAGATCCTGTCGATCGCGCCGCAGACCAAGGTCATCGTGGTCACCGGCAACGCGGACCGCGACGCGGCGCTCAGGGCGGTCCGCCACGGCGCCTACGATTTCTACCAGAAGCCGGTGGACCTGGAGATCCTCAAGCTCATCGTGGACCGTGCCGCCCGCATGGCGGAACTCGAACGGGAGAACCGGCGCCTGTCCATGCAGCCGGAGCGGTCGCCCATAGACGGCATCATCGCCGCGGACGACGCCATGCTCAGGCTGTGCCGCACGGTGGAAAAGGTCGCGCCGGCCGACGTCTCCGTGTTGCTGCTCGGCGAGAGCGGCACCGGCAAGGAGCTGATCGCGCGCGCGCTGCACGACCTGAGCGAGCGGCGCAAGCACCGCTTCGTCGCGATCAACTGCGCGGCCATCCCGGAGAACCTGCTGGAAAGCGAGTTGTTCGGCCACGAGCGCGGCGCCTTCACGGGCGCGCACAAGCAGACCATCGGCAAGGTCGAGACGGCCAGCGGCGGCACGCTGTTCCTGGACGAGATCGGCGACATGCCGTCGCCGCTGCAGGCCAAGATGCTGCGCTTCCTGCAGAACCGGATCATCGAGCGCGTCGGCGGCCGCGAGGAGATCCCGGTGGACGTGCGCGTGGTCTGCGCCACCAACCAGGACCTGAAGGAGGGGATCGCGCAGCAGAGGTTCCGCGAAGACCTCTACTACCGCGTCAGCGAGGTGACGCTCGAGGTGCCGCCCTTGCGCGAGCGTCACGGCGGCATCGCCGTGCTCGCGCACGCCTTCCTGCGCCGCTATGCGGCCGAACTGGGGCGCCCGGTGCGCGGCTTCACCACGGATGCGCTGCTGGCCATCGAGGGCCATGCGTGGCCGGGCAACGTGCGGGAACTGGAGAACCGCATCAAGTCGGCCGTGATCATGACCGACAACCAGGTGCTGACGGCGGCCGACCTGAACCTGGAGGACGGCGGCGGGACGAAGCTCGCGACCTTGCGGGACGTGAGGACGGCGGCGGAGCGCCGCGCCATCGTGCGCGCGCTGGCCGTCTGTGACGGCAACGTGTCGGCGGCGGCAGCGGAGCTGGGTATCAGCCGGCCGACGCTCTACGACCTGTTGCAGCGCCACGGGCTCAGCGCGGAACGGTCGTCGTGACGGAGGACGCGCGCATCCAGGCGCTTGCCCCGCTGAGGGCGCGGTTCGCCACCTGGATCGCCAGCCTCAAGTCGCTGGTACCGGTGGCGCTTCTGGCGGCGATTGCGCTGGTTGCGTTCCGGCCTTCGATGTCTGCGCTGGCCGCGCTATGGAGCGACCCTTTCCGGCGCACCTACGAGCACGGGTACCTGATAGCCGCCATCGTCGCGTGGCTCATCTACCGGGACCGTCATCGCCTTGCCGCACTGCCCGCGCGTCCGTCCGTCATGCTGCTGGCGGCGGGCCTGGCCGCCAGCCTCGCCTGGGCGGTCGCCGTTCGTGCGGGGATCCAGACCGCGCACCTCGTGATCTGGCCGGTGGCGCTGTGGTGCAGCGCAGGCGGCATCCTGGGGTGGCGGGCGGCACGCATCCTGGCATTCCCGCTGGCCTGCCTGTACCTGGCGATGCCGATCTGGGAACCCCTGCTGCCCTGGCTGCAGCATGCGACGGTGGCCGCCAACCGGGTATTGATCGGCCTCGCCGGGATTCCGGCCTGGGTCGAGGGCAGCAACGTACACCTCGCGGCCGGCACGTTTGCGATCGACGAGCGCTGCAGCGGCCTCAGTTACCTCGTGGCCGGCGTGTCGCTGGCCGTGCTGCTGGGCCAGTTCAATCGCGAACCGGCCCGCCGGCGCTGGCTGCTGGTCGTGCTGGCGGGCGTGCTGGCGCTCGTGAGCAACTGGCTGCGCGTGTTCACCGTGATCGTGGCCGGCCACCTGACCGACATGCAGCACTACCTCGTGCAGGTGGATCACATCGGCCTGGGCTGGGTGTTGTTCGGCATCGTCTTCGTCGTCTTCTTCCTGCTGGTGCGGCTGCTGCCGGCTACGGCGGCGGTTGACGGCGAACCTGCGGCGCCGGCCGCCGCTGCGCGCGGTACGGCGCCGGCAGTGCTGCTGGTCGCTATCGCGGCTTTCGCGGCCGGACCCGTGCTCGTGGCTGCGACAGCGCGGAGCGCGACCGATGGCGCCGTCATCCGGGCAGTGGACGTCGCAGGCTGGGAGGGGCCGATGGCCGCTTTCGGCGGCTGGCACCCTGTCATTGAATGGGGCGGATGCCGAGATGCTGGTGGAATACGAGCGCGGCGCGGACCGGGTGTCTGTGTATGCCGCGACCTTCATTTACCAGGAACAGGGCCGGGAACTGGCCGGCCACAACAACAGCGTCTACGGCAGCGGGGAGGGTCGCGCGCTGCTGCCCCCACGCCGCGTGGATGTCGTGGCCGATACGGTGGCGATTCCCATGGCCGAAAGCGAGTGGGTTGCCGCTACAGGGGGCCGCGCGCTGGTGTGGTGGACCTACCAGGTCGGCACCCGCCGGTTTCTTTCCGGGCTGCCCGCGCAGGCCTGGTACGGGGTCGCCTCACTCGTATCGTCGCCGGTATCCTCGGTCGTTGCGTTACGGTCGGACTGCGTACCCGATTGCGTCGCCGCACGCGAAGTGCTGCAGCGATTCGCCGGCGCGGCCCTGCCGGCACTGCTGCTGGCTGCCGTGCAGCCGGAATACCCACATCAGAAGGTCCCCAGCCTCGACGGGACAACGAGACAACCATGAGCTTCCCAATCCCGAACTCCTGCATTCGCGTACTGGCCATGGCCTGCGCCATCGTCGCGCTGGCCGGCTGCGACCTGCTGACCAGCGCCGATACCCGCATGGAGCGCGCGGAAGCGCACCTGGCGGGCGGCGATTACCGCGCCGCGTTGATCGAGGCGCAGAAGGTGCTGCAGGGCGACCTGATGCATGCCCGGGCGCGGCTGCTGCTGGCTGAGGCGGAACTCGGCCTCGGGGAAGCCGCGGCCGCGGAGGCCGACCTGGAACGCGCCATCAACGCGGGGGCGAGCGACGAAGCGGCGGCGCCGCTGCGGGCACGCGTACACCTGGCGCTGGGGCGCTACCAGGAGTTGTACGATCAACTGGAGTCGGGCGACATCCGGTTGCCCGAGCCCCATTCGTCGACTTTCCGCGGCCAGGCATTGCTGGGGCTGGGCCGGCCGCAGGAGGCGCTCGAGGCGTTCCAGGCGGCGCTGGCAAGCGACCCACGGGCAGGCGATGCGCGATTGGGCGCGGCCGAGGCGAAGGCCGCGGCGGGCGACATCACCGCGGCGCTGGCCGATCTCGCAGAGATCGCGCCGGACGATCCGCAGGTCGCAGGGTCCTGGCTGGTGCGCGGCCGGTTGCTGCTGCACCAGGGCCGGCCGGCCGAAGCGGACGCTGCGTTCGGCGAAGCGCTGGCGCGGGCGCGAGGCAGCCTGACCGAGCCGCAGCAATTGCAGGCGCTGGCGGGCCAGGTCGAGTCGAGGCTGGCCCTGGGGCAGGTCGACGGGGCCGGCGAGGCGCTGGGGGTCATGTCCCGCCGCGCGCCCAATGCGATCGCGGTCAGGATCCTGAAGGCGCGGCTCGCCATGACGCGGCAGGACTTCGATGCGGCGGTGCTGGAACTCCAGGACCTGGCGAGCCGCCAGCCCGACTACATGCCGGCACGCTTCCTGCTCGGCAGCGCGCTGCTGGCACAGGGGCGACTGAACCAGGCTGAACTGCATCTGGCCGCGGTCGTGCGCGCCCATCCGGACAACCTCGCTGCGCGCAAGAACCTCGCGGAAGTGCGCCTGCGCGGCAACCGCCCGGAACAGGCGATAGAGGCGCTGACCCCGGCGCTGCAGGGCACGGTCAGCGACCCGCGCGCCGAGGCGCTGATGAGCGCCGCGCAGCTGGCGGCCGGGGCCGACCCTTCCGCGGTGTCCCGCCTGGAAAGCAGCGTCGCCCGCAATCCGGGGGACCGCTCGGCCCGCCTGGACCTGGCCACCGTCTACCTGGCTGCGGGTCGGGCGGAGCAGGCGGTCGAACTGCTGCGCGCCACTCCGGCAGCCACCGGCGACGCGAAGCGCGAGTTCCTGCTGATCCGGGCGCTCTCGGCCAGCAAGGGCCCTGCGGCGGCCCGAGCCGAAGTGGAGAGGTTGCTCGCCGAGCGGGGCGACGATCTCGAGCTGCTGAGCCTGGCCGCGCAGTACCTGCTGTCGGCGGGGGACGCGAAGGCGGCCATTGCCACACTGGAGCGGGCGTTACGCCTCGAGCCCGGTCACGTGCCTTCGCTCATCGGCCTGGGCCGGGCCCGGATCCTGGCCGGCGACCTGGACGAGGCAGAGGCGGTCCTGCGCCGCGCGCTGGCCCGGGACGGCGCCAGCGCCGAAGCGCGCATGGGACTGGCCGAGATCGCAGGCCGCCGCAATCGCCCGGATGAAGCCAGGCGCTGGCTGGAGGAAGTCCGCGCGGGCGATTCGAAGGCGATCGGCTCCCGGTTGATCCTGGCGCGCCTGTACCTGTCGGACCAGGAGTCGGCCAAGGCGGGCAAGGTCCTGGGGGAAGTGCTCGCGGCCGCGCCGGACCGGGCCGACGTGCTGGCGGCCGTCGGTCACCTGCAACTCGACTTCGGCGCCTACGAGCAGGCGCTGGGCCATTTCCGCAAGGCGGCCGATCTCGAGCCCGGCCGCGCTGAGCACTGGCTCAACATGGCGCGCGCCCAGGCGGCGCTGGACTACGGCCCGGCGGCCCGCGAGTCGGTGGACAAGGCGCTGGCACTCGAGCCGGACTCCGTTGCGGCGGTGAGCTTCGCCGTACTCATGGACCTCAGGGATGGGCGCAAGGACGCCGCCCTGGATCGCGCGCTCGACCTGCGCAAGCGGGTACCGCGCGACGCCGGCGCAGCGATGCTGGAAGGCGACGTGAGGTCGAGCCTGGGGCAGCATGCGCTGGCGGCCGGCGCCTACGCCGAGGCCGCGCGCCTGCAGCCGCAGCTCGCCGCCGTCGTGAGGCTTGCGCGATCACGCATGCGCGCCGGCCTGCGCGACGCGGACGCGCCACTGCGCGACTGGCTCAAGGAACACCCGGACGACCTGCAGGGCCGCTCGGTGCTGGCCGCGATGCTGCATGAGGCGGGGCAGGTCGAGCGCGCGATCGTCGAGTACGAACGCCTGCTGGACTCGGGCCGGCCGAATGCGGCGATCGCCAACAACCTGGCCTGGCTGTATTTCGAACGCGGCGATGCCCGGGCCGAAGCGCTGGCCCGGCAGGCCTATGCGCTGGCGCCGACGAGCGGCGCGATTGCCGATACACTGGGCTGGATCCTGGTCAACAAGGGCTCGACCGAGGAGGGCATCAAGCTGCTGCGCGCGGCGGCGGCGCGTTCGCCCGGGGAACCCGAGATCCAGCTGCACCTGGCGGAGGGGCTGGCCAAGGCCGGCCAGGCCGACGAGGCGCGCAGGGTGCTCACGACGCTGCTGGCTGGCGACCGGCCATTCAACGGCCGCGACCGGGCCAGGCAACTACTGGCCAGTCTCGGGGGATGAGCTGGGCGACAGGTGATGATGTCAAACGGCGGCTGCATTCAGCGACGGCGGAAGCCGGATATCGGTAACATGATGGGTTGTGGAGGGATTGACCGGGATGACTGACGGGACCAAAACGACGATGGAGCACACAGGCTCGGGCCGCGGGAACCTGTTCCGGCTCTGCCTGTTGGCAGCCTTGTGCCTGGCGAACCTCGCTGCGGCGCCGGTCTGGGCGCAGCAGGCGGCGCCGGCCACGGCGGCCGCGGACGGCAACGAGTATGTCGTGGGCCCGGGGGACACGCTGCAGGTCTTCGTGTGGCGCAACCCGGAATTGTCCACCAGCGTGCCCGTGCGGCCGGACGGGAAGATCTCCACGCCGCTGGTCGAGGACATGGTGGCGGTGGGCAAGACGCCGACCCAGCTCGCGCGCGACATCGAGGCGGTCCTGGCGGAGTACATCCGTTCCCCGCAGGTGAACATCATCGTCAGCAATGCGATGAGTGCCTTCAGCCAGGTCAAGGTCATTGGCCAGGTCGTCAATCCGCAGGCCGTGCCCTATCGCGAGGGCATGACGGTGCTGGACGCGGTGCTCGCGGTCGGCGGCCTGGGGCCGTTCGCCGCCGGCAACCGGACCAAGGTGATTCGCGTCGAGAACGGCAAGCAGCGCGAGTACCGCGTCAAGCTCGAGAACCTCGTCAACAAGGGCGACCTGAAGCAGAACCTGGGCCTGCAGCCCGGCGACGTGATCGTCGTGCCGGAGTCCATGTTCTGAGCGTTGCCGCAGAGTCGTCGCACTAGTCAGCCTATGCAGGAAATCCTCAACAAGATACTGGACGAGTTGCGCGGCGCCTGGCGCTTCCGCTGGGTCGCGGTGGCCGTCGCGTGGGCCGTGAGTGCGCTCGGCTGGGTAGTCGTCTACGCGTTGCCCGACCATGTACGAGTCCAACGCCCGGGTCTATGTGGACACCCGCACTGCGCTGCGCCCGTTGCTGCAGGGCGTTGCCGTGGACCAGGACGTCGAGTCGCAGCTGATCATGGTCAGGCAGGGGCTGCTGGGGCGCCCGAACCTCGAGCGTGTTGCACGGGAAGCGGACCTGTTCGTGCGGGCCACGACGCCGGCAGGAGCGGCAGGGCGTCATCGACGGCATGGCCCGCAGCATCCAGATTGAGCTCGAGCCGGCGTGCAATCCCGCGATCCCCGCATTCCCAATACCTTCTATCGGATCTCCTACCGGGACTCCGAGCCGCGACAAGGCCATCAAGGTCGTGGACCTGTTGCTGAATGCGTTCGTCGAGGACACGCTCGGCACCAAGCGCGGCGGCGCGGAATCCGCACAGCAGTTCCTGCGGGACCAGCTGCAGCAGTACCGGGAGCGCCTGGTCGCGGCGGAGACCGCGCTGGCGGAGTTCAAGAAGAAGAACGTCGGCATGATCCCGGGCGAAGAGGGCGGCTATTTCCAGCGGCTGCAGAGCGAGCAGGATGCAGTGCAGCGGGCCGAGGCGGCGTTGCGCGTGGCCATGAGCCGCAGGAACGAGCTGGGGCGGCAGTTGAGCGGCGAGGTGCCCTACGTGCCCACGCTCGGCGCGGCCGGCGGCGTCGCGGCGGCGGGCCAGGGACCGGCGGACACGGCAACGCGCATCCAGGAGACGCAGGCGCGCCTGGACGACCTGCTGTTGCGGTTCACGGACCGGCACCCGGACGTGCTGGCCGCGCAGGAGACGCTGGCGCAACTCAAGGCGCGCCAGCAGGCGGAGCTGGAAGCCGTAAGGCGCGGCGACGCCGGTGCCGCGGCAGTCGCCGGCGCGTCGGCGAACCCCGTGTACCAGAGCATACAACTCGCGATCAACCAGGCCGACGTCGAGATCGCGACGCTGCGCGGCACGCTCTCGGATCACCGGCAGAACGTCGCGGAAATGCGCCGGGCGCTGGATACGGCACCGGAGGTCGAAGCGGAGTATGCGCGGCTCACGCGCGACTACGACGTGACGCAGACCCAGTACAACGCCTTGCTGCAGCGGCTCGAGCAGGCACGCGTCTCGGAAGACGCGCAGGAAACCGGCATCGTGGATTTCGACATCGTGGATCCGCCGGCCGCGGCGTTCTCGCCGGTCTTCCCGAACCGGCCGCTGCTGCTGCTGGGCGTCTTCATGTTCGCCATGGGGGCGGGAGTCGGCCTGGCGTGGCTGCTGGACAAGCTGCGGCCGGTCTTTCACCACAGTCGCTCGCTGGCGGAGGTGACCGGCCTGCCGGTCATCGGCGTCGTCAGCATCGCCTGGGTGGAGAAGCACCGCGCGCGACTGTACCGCGAGTACGTGAAGTTCGCAGTGGCTGCGGGCCTGCTGGTGGTCGCCAGCGCCGCAATCCTGCTGGCGCATGGGCCGGGTGCGCGGTTCGTGCAGGGTCTGATCGGGTGAAAGGACTGGCATGAGCATCGTCGAGCAGGCCATCAGGAAACTGCAGGATTCCCGCCGCGCCGCGGGGCTCGGTGCCGGAGCGCGGCCCGGCGCTGGGCGTGCTGCGCGAGGTGGAAGACGCCCGGGCGGACGACGGCGATCCGGTTCGGTTGCCGCCGCGTCGCGTCGTGCAGGTGGACAAGCTGCAACTGGATGCCGCGGGGTTCCTGCCGCCGGACCACAAGCAGCGGCAGATCGGCGACCAGTTCCGGCACATCAAGCGGCCGCTGCTGGCGGCGGCGCTGGGCCGCGGCATGGATCCCGTGGCCAACGGCCGGCTGATCATGCTGGCGAGTTCGCTGCCCGGCGAAGGCAAGACCTTCACCAGCGTCAACCTCGCCCTCAGCATGGCGCTGGAGAAGGACATCAGCGTGCTGCTGGTGGACGCGGACGTCGCCAAGCCCCACATCAGCCGCATGTTCGGCATCGATGCCGAACCCGGGCTGCTCGAGGCGCTGCAGGATGAGAGCCTCGACGTGGAGTCGCTGGTGTTGCCGACCGATGTGCCCGGGCTCAGCCTGCTGCCAGCCGGCAAGCCGTCCGAGACGGCGACCGAGTTGCTGGCCAGCGAGCGCATGCAGACGGTCGTGGCGGCGCTGGGCACGGCGCGGGACGTGAACCGTGTGGTGCTGTTCGATTCGCCGCCGCTGCTTGCTGACCAGCGAGTCGCGAGCACTGGCCCAGCCGATGGGGCAGGTCGTGCTCGTGGTGCAGGCAGCCAGGACGCCGCAGCACGCCGTGTTCGATGCCATCGATTGCCTGGGCGGGCAGAAGCCCGTTGCGCTCGTGCTCAACCAGAGCGAGGTCGTGGAAGCAGCCGGGTATTACTATCGCAACGCGTCGTATGGCAACTACGCGACCTACGGCGACCGGGAATCGCGCAGTGCATGAGCCTGGCGATAGTCGATGGCGCAAACATCGAGGACAATGAAATGAAGCGCTCCAAGTTCGTGAACCGGGTGCTGATCTCGTCGCTGGCCTGTGCCGTCGTGGCCATGCCGGCTGGCACCGTATCCGCCGCGGAACTCGAGTACGGGTTCGAGATCGGGGCGGGGACGTCCGACAACATCACGCGCGTGGCGGCCGATGAAGTGGACGAGACCATCGCGACCGCGGGGATCGACCTGAGCTTCGTGCAGGACGGCCGCAGGGTGGATGCCGACATCCAGCTCGACCTGTCCTACTTCGACTACCTGGACAATACCTACGACAGCGAAGTCTTCGGCAATGTCCAGGCGGAACTGCGCCTCGCGCTCGTTCCGGACCGGATCGAGTGGCTCATTCAGGACACTTTCGGGCAGATGGAAATCGATCCGTTCGAGGCGGCGACGCCGCTCAACCGCGAGAACGTGAATTACTTCACGACCGGACCGGACCTGCGGCTGCGGCTCGGGTCTGCGGCCAGCCTGTTGCTGTTCGGCCGGTTGTCGGTCACGGACTACGAGGAGACGAGCCTGGACGCCGAGCGCGTCACGGCCGGCCTCACGCTGGCGCGCGAGTTGTCGTCGCTCAATACCTTGTCCTTCAATGCGGTGACGGAGCGCGTGGAGTTCGACGACGCGACATCCGGCAGCAACTACGACCGCCACTCCGCCTACCTGCGTTACGAGGCGACCGGGGCACGCACCCGCCTCGCGGCGGAAGCCGGCTATACGACGCTGCATGACTTCGGAGACAACACGGATACTCCATTGTTCACGCTGGAACTGGAGCGCGACCTGTCGCCCGCCTCCACGCTGACGCTGAGTGGCGGCATACGCTCGACGGATGCCGCGGAAGCCCTGCGCGGCGGTGCGCCGACCGGCGCCTTTTCCTTCCGGCCGGACGCCGTCTCGACGGCCGACCCGTTCGAGACGCGCCACGCCTCGATCGGCTGGCGCTACCAGGCGCAGCGCACGACGATGACGCTGAGCGGCGGCTGGGAGGAGGATGCGTACGAAACCGACACCTTCCTCGACCGCGATCGCAAGATCCTGCAGGCCACGCTGGAGCGCCGGCTCACCCAGACGTTGCGATTGAGGCTTTCCGGGTCGCTGGCGCAAAGCGACTATGGCACGGCGGGTTTCGACGATGACGAAACGATGCTCGGGCTGGGACTGAGCTGGAACGCGTCCGGCCGGTTGTTCGTTGAACTCGACGCCGACAGCATCCGGCACGATGCCTCGGATCCGCTGCTCGACTGGGACGAGACCCGCATCTTCCTGCGCCTGGCCTGGCGCAGCGCGGGCGGCGGCTGAGCGGGGCAGGGGTGGGGAGCGGTGCCTTGCATAATTCGCTGTCCTTCGACATCGAGGACTACTTCCAGGTAGCGGCGCTGTCAGGGGCGGTGGATCGCGCCGATTGGGACCGCATGCCCTCGCGCGTAGAGGCCAACACCTCCCGGCTGCTCGAGATCCTGGCGGGGAAATCGGTCCGGGCGACCTTCTTCATCCTGGGCTGGGTTGCCGAGCGGCATCCGGCGGTCGTTCGCAGCATTGCGGCCGCGGGCCACGAGGTCGCCTGCCACGGCTACGGCCACGATCTCGTCTATCGCCAGTCGCCGGACACGTTCCGTGAGGAAACACGTCGTGCGCGGTCGCTGCTCGAAGACCACGCCCAGGTCCGGATCCGTGGTTACCGCGCGGCGACCTGGTCGGTCACGCGACGGTCGTTGTGGGCGCTGGACATCCTGGCCGAGGAGGGCTTCGAGTACGACTCGAGCATCTTCCCCACACGCCATGACCTGTACGGGATTCCGGGCGCGCCGCGCGGACCGCACCGGCTGAGCCTGGCCGGCGGGCGTTCGCTGCTCGAGTTCCCGCCCTCCACGGTGCGCGTCGGGCCGCTGACGCTGCCGGTCGCGGGCGGCGGTTACTTCAGGCTGTTGCCGCTCGCGGTGACGCGCTGGGCCATCCGGCGGGTCAATGCCGAGGGCCTGCCTTTCATGTTCTACCTGCACCCCTGGGAGCTCGACACGGGCCAGCCGCGGCTCGAGGCGGGCCTCAAGTCGCGCCTCAGGCACTACACCAACATCGCCGCGACGGAACGCAAGCTGCGTGCGCTGCTCGACGCGGTCCCGATGGGCACGGTCTGGGATACGCTGCAGGCACAGCCTCCGTTCGAGCCGCAGGTGCCTGGCTACCTGCGCGCGGCACAGGCAGGCGCCGCCCCTTGAACCCGACTGCTCGCTGAACATGTGCGGCCTGGCTGGCATCCACTACGACGACCCGCAGGCGCTGCCCGACCGCGCCATGCTGGAGCGCATGGTGGGCGCGATCCGGCATCGCGGCCCGGACGGCAACGGGTTCCTGGCCGAGCCCGGCGTCGGGCTGGGGCATGCGCGCCTCAGCATCATCGACCTCACGGGCGGAGCGCAGCCCATCCACAACGAGGACCAGTCGGTGTGGATCGTCTACAACGGCGAGGTCTTCAACTACCCGGAGCTGCGCGCCGAGCTGCTCGCCAAGGGGCACCGCTTCACGACCGCCACCGATACCGAAGTCCTCGTGCACCTGTACGAGGAGGAGGGCGACGGGTTCGTCGAGCGCCTGAACGGCCAGTTCGCCTTCGCGCTATGGGACCGCCGCCGGCGCCGCCTGCTGCTGTGCCGCGACCGCGCCGGCATCCTGCCGCTCTACTGGTGCCGGGTCGCGGGTTTCGACGGGTTCGGCCGTCGTCTTCGGTTCGGAGGTCAAGGCGCTGTTCGCGAGCGGCCTGGTCAGCCCCCAGCCGGACCCCGACGGCCTCGACGAACTGTGGACCTTCTGGGCGCCGGTGGCGCCCCGCACCGTCTTCAAGGGCGTCGAGCAGGTGCGCCCCGGCGAGATGGTCATCCTGTCGGGCGCAACGGTGACCCGCCGCCAGTACTGGCGCTGGCAGTTTCCCGAGGACGGCCAGCACCGGCGCGCGCCGCTGCCGGCCCTGCGGGACGAGCTCGCCGGAATCCTCAGCGATGCCACCCGCATCCGCCTGCGCGCCGACGTGCCGGTCGGGGCGTACCTGTCGGGCGGCCTCGATTCCTCCTCGCTGGTGGCGCTGCTCAATCGGGACATCGCCCACAACCTGCACACGTTCTCGATCGGCTTCGACGACCCGGGCCTGGACGAATCCGCGCACCAGCAGACGGTCGTCGGGCACCTGGGCACGCGGCACCATCATGTCCAGTGCACGAGGGGCGACGTGGCCGCGGCCTTTCCCGGCGTCATCCGCCAGGCCGAGAGCCCGGTGCTGAGATCGGCACCGGCGCCCATGCAACTGCTGTCCAGGACGGTGCGCGACGCCGGCCTCAAGGTCGTGCTGACCGGCGAGGGCGCCGACGAGGTGCTGGGCGGCTATGACATCTTCAAGGAGGCCAAGGTCCGGCAGTTCTGGGCACGCCATCCCGCCTCATCGTGGCGGCCCCTGCTGCTCAAGCGCCTCTACCCCTACCTGGACCTGTCGGGCGCGCGGGGCGGCGCGTACGTCAGGGAGTTCTTCGGCCAGGGCCTGGACGACCCGGGCGATCCGGTGTTTTCCCACCAGCCGCGGTTCACGACCACGGCCCAGTGCAAGTTGTTCTGGAGCGCCGACTTCGCCAGCAGCGTGACCGGAACCGCCCAGGAGCGCCTGAGAGCCGCATTGCCGGCCGAACTGGCGGGTTGGCATCCCTTCAACCGTGCCGAGTACCTCGAGGCCACCACGCTGTTGCCGAGCTACCTGCTGTCCTCGCAGGGCGACCGCATGCTGATGGCCAACTCGGTCGAGGGGCGCTTCCCGTTCCTGGACCACCGGTTGATCGAGTTCGCCAATGCCCTGCGCCCCAGCGCCAAGATGCACGTGCTGCGCGAGAAGCACCTGCTGCGCGAGGCCATGCGCGACGCCCTGCCGGCGTCCATCGTCGGGCGCACCAAGCAGCCGTACCGGGCCCCGGATGCCGCCTCGTTCCTGGGCGCCGACCGGACTGCGGATTATGTGAACGAATTGACAGGCCGGGATATGCTGCTCAGGTATGGTTATTTCGACCCGGACAAGGTGTCCCGGCTGGTGGCCAAGCTCGAGCGCACGAAAGCCGGTGCGCCGCGCGACAACATGGCCTTCGTCGGGATCCTGTCCACACAACTCTGGCATGCACAGTTCGTCGAGGGCATGGCCGCCCCGCGAGCGTTCGCGTAGGCCCAACCGAGGAGGGGCGACCCCGATGTCCGATTCGCTGCACGACACGATCCGCCGGTTCATCCTGGAGAACTTCCTGTTCACCGACGACGTGTCGCAACTCGCGCTCGAGGACTCGCTGCTGGGGCGCGGCATCGTGGACTCGACCGGCATGCTCGAGATCATCCTGTTCATCGAGGAGCAGCTCGGCGTCAAGGTGGCCGACGAGGACATGGTTCCCGAGAACCTGGATTCCGTGAGCCGGATCGCGGCCTACGTCACGGCCCGGCGCAAGGCGGCGTAAGGAAGAGAGACAGCCCGCATGTTGCCCACCCTGCCAACCCTGCTCGATGCCTCGGCCCGGCGCCGGCCCAAGGCGACCGCGCTCGTCTGGCACGACGTGCGCTGGAGCTACGCGGACCTGGCTGCCGCGTCGGCGGCAGCGGCCGCGTTCCTCGAGCGGCGCGGCGCGAAGCCGGGCGACCGGGTGGGCCTGCTGCTGCGCAATTGCCCGCAGTACGTGGCGCTCTACTACGGGGCCCTCGCGGCCGGCTGCGCGGTCGTGCCGCTGAACCCGCACGAGCGCGCCCAGGTGCTGGCCATGCAGGCGCAGCACTGCGGCACGTCCCTGCTGGTCGGCGACACGGCGCACCCGGAATGGAACGCGCTCGCCAGGAAGTCGAGGGAGGCCGGGGTCGGGATCATCCCCATCGAGGTCGCGGACGATGCGGCGGCGCTGCAGGGCTACCTCGACCAGCTGAAGGTGGCGTCGGCCACGGCGGGGCCGCGACCGCCGCACACGGCCGCCGCGGACGAGCTGGCCACGATCATCTACACCTCCGGCACCACCGGCCGGCCCAAGGGCGTGATGCTGAGCCATGGCAACCTCGCCGCAAACACCGCGTCCATCGTCGAATACCTGGAACTCGGCCCGGCGGACCGGGTCCTGACGGTATTGCCGTTCCAGTTCTCGTACGGCAATTCGGTCCTGCACACGCACCTGGCCGTCGGCGCTGAAGTCCTGCTCGAGGATTCGCTCGCCTACCCGCACGCGGTCCTGCAGCGCATGCAGGACGAGGCGGTGTCCGGCTTCTCGGGCGTGCCCTCGACCTTCGCGTTGTTGCTGTCGCGGTGCAACCTGGAGGACTACGACCTCGGCGCGCTGCGCTACCTGACGCAGGCCGGCGGCCCGATGCCGCGCGCCAACATCGCCCGCCTGCGCGAAAAGCTGCCGAAGACCCGCCTGTTCATCATGTACGGCCAGACCGAGGCCGCCGCGCGGCTGTCCTACCTGCCGCCGGAGCGGCTCGACGACAAGCTGGGTTCCGTGGGCCGCGGGATTCCGGGCGTCGAACTGGCGGTCCTGCATCCCGACGGATCGCGGGCGGGGGCGGGCGAAACGGGCGAGATTTGCGCCCGCGGGGCCAACATCATGCTCGGTTACTGGAACGACCCGGCGTCATCGCGCGAGGTGTTGCGCGACGGCTGGCTGTTGACCGGCGACCTCGGGCACTTCGATCAGGAAGGGTTCCTCTACATCGACGGGCGCGCCGTGGAGATGATCAAGGTCGGCGCCTTCCGCGTGAGTCCCCAGGAAGTCGAGGAAGTCATCGCCGCCCTGCCGGGCGTCGAGGAGGTCGGCGTGACGGCGGTGAAGGATGAAATGCTGGGCCAGGCGGTCAAGGCGGTCATCGTCGTCAGGGCCGGCGCCAGCCTGGACGAACGCACCGTCAAGGCGCACTGTCACCGGAATCTCGCGGCCTACAAGATACCCAAGCAGGTGGAGTTTGCCGCGGTGCTGCCGCATACCGCCACCGGCAAGGTCCAGCGGCTGCGGCTCGTTTGACGGAGCACGAATACAGACCATGGCCACCACTCGTTCGACCGGATCGCTGGACTTCGACGTCCTGAAGCTGGACCTCGAGGCGGAATGCGCGCGCATCGGGCCAAGGCTGCGCGAGATCCTGTCGAAGGAGCTGATGCGCCGCGGCCTGGTGGTGGCGATGTCGGGCGGCATAGACAGTTCGGTGTGTGCCGCGCTGAGTGTGCGCGCGGTCGGACCCGGCCGTGTGTTTGGCCTGTTGCTGCCAGAGCACGACTCGTCGGGCGACAGCGCCTCGCGCGGGCAGGCTGCTGGCGGAGCACCTCGGCATCGAGTGCGAGCTGGTGGACATCGCGCCGACGCTCGAAGCCATCGGCTGCTATCGCTGGCGCGATGAAGCCATTCGTCGGGTCTATCCGGACTACGACGGCAGCTGGAAGCACAAGATCGTCATCAGTGGCGGGCTCGAAGGGCGCGTCAACCACTTCAACCTCGTCGTGCAGATGCCGGGTGGCGACCTGCGTGAAGAACGCCTCGGGCTGCGCGAGTACCTGCAGATCGTGGCGGCGACCAATTTCAAGCAGCGCATCCGCAAGACCGTCGAGTATTTCCACGCCGACCGGCTCAACTACGCAGTCGTGGGCACGCCGAACCGCGTCGAGTACGACCAGGGCTTCTTCGTCAAGAACGGCGACGGCAGCGCCGACGTCAAGCCCATCGCGCACCTGTACAAGACCCAGGTCTACGCGCTGGCCCGCCACCTCGGGCTTGCCGGAGGAGATCTGCTCCGCCACGCCGACCACGGACACCTACAGCCTGCAACAGGGCCAGGACGAGTTCTATTTCGCGCTGCCCTACGCGCAGATGGACCTGGCGCTGTGGGCGCTCAACCACGGCCGCCCGGCCGCAGACCTCGCAGCCGCGCTGGGTATCGACGTGGCGCAGGCCGAGCGCGTCTACCGGGACATCGAGGCCAAGCGGCGCACCACGCGCTACCTGCACTCGAAAGCGGTGCTGGTCGAGGACGTCGCGGAACTTGCGCCATGAAGCACGGCCTGCCGCGACCCGGGCAGGAGGTGAGCGGAACGTGGCAGCGCTCTTCTGGATCAGCCTGTTCGCGGTCGTGTATCCGTACGCTGGTCTATCCTGCTACTGCTGGCGGGCTGGAACCGGCTGACCGGGCGGCGACTGCCCGAGCCTGATCCGGCACTTCCAGCCAACTGTCACCGTGATCCTGCCCGTGCACAACGAGGCGGGGCGGATCGCGGCGAAGGTCCGGAACCTGCTCGCGCTCGACTATCCGCGCGACCGGCTGCAGATGCTCGTGATCGGTGACGGCTGCACGGATGCGAGCCTCGAGATTGCCCAGCGGGAAGGGGCGGGGCGCGTCGACGGTACAGCGCCCTGCCCCAGCGCGCCGGCAAGGCGGCAGCGCTCAACGCCGGGCTCGAGCGGCGACGGGCGAGATCGTCGTCTTCACCGATGCCGGGCATCCTGCTCGAGCCGGTGCGCTCGCGGCGCTCGTGGGTCACTTCGCCAGACCCGTCGGTCGGCTGCGTGTCGGGCGAGGACTACATCGAAGGCGGCGGCACGGAAGGGCTTTACGGTCGCCTCGAACTGCTGCTGCGCCGCGAGGAGGCGACGCCTGCACTCGCATCGCCGGTGCCAGCGGCTGTCTCTACGGCATGCGCACGCAGCCTGTGCCGGCCATTTCGTGCCGGCATGGCGCCGGACTTCCTGTCGGTCCTGGACACGGTACGGTGCAGGTCACCGGCGCTGTCGCGAGCCGGCGGCCCGCGGCACGATGACCGCCACCGCCAGCCACGAGCGCAGAGTTCTCGCGCAAGACCCGCACCTTCCTGCGCGGCATGACGGCGCTGTTCGGCAATGCGGCGCTGCTCAACCCGTTCGCCATCCGGCCTTCAGCTTCATCCTCGTCTCGCACAAGCTGCTGCGCTGGCTGGCGCCGCTCGCGCTCGCGGGCTGCCTCGTGGCGGCCTTCCTGCTGCGCGGTCGAGTCCTGTACGAGGCAGTCTGCTCTACGGTCAGGTGGCGCTCTACACGCTCGCGCTGGCCGGCCTGGCGGTGCCTGCGCTCGCGGCGCGTTCGACCATCATTCGGCTCAGCGCGTTCTTCCTGCTGGTCAACGCAGCGGCCGCCAAGGCC
>CAVOGD010000006.1:0-707300 GCA_963695155.1 uncultured Gammaproteobacteria bacterium | reverse complement strand
CCCCGATAA
Source organism: uncultured Gammaproteobacteria bacterium (assembly GCA_963695155.1). GTDB lineage: Bacteria > Pseudomonadota > Gammaproteobacteria > Steroidobacterales > Steroidobacteraceae > SG8-30. Next base: position 707,291 of record CAVOGD010000006.1, on the reverse strand, counting down.
CTACAATGATGGTGATGGCCGGAGGTTGTATGTGGCCGACTTCCTCTATCTCAATCCAGGAATTGCGTTTTCTGACATGCAGGGCATGGTGGACGTCCTGAACGCGGCGATAACGGCGAACAATCTGGCCAACGGCGTAAGCCAGTCCCTGATCGATACGCCAACTTCAGTAGCGAACTCCTATTTTGGTATCTCCGAGAAGACCGACGCTGTTTACGCGCAGGCGAACTTCGAGGCCGGCATCTTCCGGGGCAACGCCGGTCTTCGCTACCTTGAAACCGACATCAAGTCGGTAGGCAACACGATTACCAATACAGGCGGTGTCGTCGTGGTGACACCGAGGATCGAGTCTGCAAGTTATGACTTCTTGCTGCCGCGAATCAACCTCGTCGCGGACGTAACAGATGACCTGGTCATCCGTGCGGCGTGGGGAAAGGATATTCGTCGCCCAGACTTTGACGATCTATCGACTTCGGCGACGTTTGGCAGCAGCGAGACTGCAAGTGTCGCCGTCGGCAATCCGGACTTGGAGCCTGAAGAGGTATCCTCGTTCGATCTCTCTGCTGAGTGGTATTTTGCGCCTGGGAGTGTCGTGAGCGTGGGTTTCTTCTATAAGACCCGCACTGACCTGCATGTCGCCCAGGTGGACGACGCGCCGGTGGATGCGAACGGATATCGCGACCTTACAGCACCTTGTGAGGCTGGCGGCATCTACAATCCCGTTGCCATACGGAATACTTATGCGCCGCCATCGGAAGTTGGCAACCTGGGGATGTGTGTACCCGCAGCGACCGTAGTAAACGGCGCTGGCGACACCAAGATGAAGGGCATTGAAGTCGCCTTTCAGTATGATCTTTCCCGTCATGAGGACAAGCTCGGCTGGGCATCTGGGTTTGGTGTCCTCGCCAACTACACTCACCAGGAATTTTCTGGTGGCACGACCTTCCAGTACCCGACATCTCGTGGTGACCAGATCTTTACTTCGCTCGGATTCCCCGATGCCAGTCTGCGCGCCACCCTTCCCGATCTCTCTGAAGATGCCTACAACTTCACGCTGTACTACGAGAAATATGGCATCTCCGGTCGGGTGCGCTATACATGGCGTGACTCGTACAGAACAACTGACTACGCCAGTTCGGGTACCGCTCTCTTTGGCTTCGATCATGTCCAAGAGGCCCGCGCACAGGTCAATGCCAGCATCAAGTATGCTGTAAATGATCAATTCAGCCTTGGACTGGAGGCCATCAATCTGACGAAGGAAGACGCGCCTACATCCTGTGTCAATAAAGGCGCACTGCTGTGCTTCCAGGGCATCACAGATCGTCGAATTACCTTCGGTGCCAGTTACCGCTTGTAGAATGCAAGGCACGCGAGAGTAGCCTCGCAAAACGCCATCGTCGGTGGCAGCTTGACAGCTTGCGAGCCCCAGCCTCTGGCTGGGGCTCTTTCTTCGCGGGCCGGCGTGGCCTGCTCCCCGATTTCAGTGCCGACACCAACAGCTGGTCCGCCTGGCTGCGTGACAAGAACGGATTTCGTCCATTCAAGAACGGTTCGTTCCGGTCAGATAGGTGACGTTCTATACCGGAGACATGGGTGACTCATTGGCGGCGCTTTGTGTCTCTCGCAAATGCCGGAAAGCGTTGCCCATGTGCCCGGTATGAACTATCCGCAGCCAGATTACTCTGCCAGCAACTTCTCGAGCGCATCCGCGGCCGGTCGCCCAAACCGCCTGGTTATACGCCTCAACAAGTCCAGGTCAATCGGCGGGTCGGAGGCCCAGATCGCTTCCTGTGCATCCGCAATGTCCTGCGGTCCATTGGCGAAACACTTCATCGCGATGAAGTCCTCTCGCCCGATTATTTGCAGCGTCGTCCCGGAAAATGGGACCCTGAAAGTCCGATCGAATGCACTAGGGTCGAGGCCGCGAAGACCGCCGAGTAGGTCTACGCGGTTTCCGAACTGATCGCTGATCGCAAGCAATGCCGGTATGGGATCGTCGGTATCGCCCCGACTGGAGTTCCACGGTCAAGCCGTCTCTCCGCAGCGTCCTTTCGAGATTGACCAGCCCGGGCAGCGGCGCCGAAACGAGCGCGTCAGCATCGGTTGTGGCGCGGACTGTGCCGTACACCGATGCGGCGATGGCGCCCACGACCGCGTACTCGATACCCTGCTCTTCGAGCAGGGCGACGACATCCAGGAGCAGGAGGAGCGACTGCCCGGGACCGGTGGCCTTCACCTGGCGCTCCGGGCACGAGTGCCGCTGCTGCCCGCCGCGGCGCGCTGCAGCGCGGTGACGAGTTCGCTGTGCTTCAGGTGGGCCTCGAGGCGTTTCTCCGGATTCCAGGAACGGATGCTCTCGCTCACCGCATGGCGCGCCTCTTCGGCAAGACGGGACTTGCTGCGTGCGGGTCTTGTTGCCTTGATGCCGGAGACATACACCCCGGCTTCCGCTGGGTCCTTGCCGGTCTGCAGTACGACGGCAAGTCCGGCGCGCACCGCGATCTTCAGCATCAGTTCCAGCGACACTGCCTCCACCTGCCCACGCATGATCTTGCTCATCGTGGGCTGGGGAATGGCCAGGCGCTCTGCCGTGGCGGCCTGAGTCTGCCCGCTGCGTCCGACGTGGCGCGCGATCTGCAGGGCCAGGTCGCTGCGCAGGGCTTGTATTGCTTCCCGGGCTTGGTCGGTCATGACTGCGCGGCTCGATTCGAGAGGTCATAGTTGATTAACTATAATATAAGCAAATAACAAATAAAAGGACTTGCATGGTCCAAGCGTTCCTGGTGTCGCCGCGGGCAGATAAGAGGCAGCCAAGACTCACCTAATACCTAGATATATATGAAGTTGTTATCAACGTGTCGAGCTGGCTGCGTCTGATTGTCGTACATAGTCTAATTCTGGATAATGTCCAGAGTTGGTGTTATGATGATGCACATGAAAAATGAATTCGAGCAGTTGCTGCGCCAGAACGGCATGCAGGTGACGGCCCAGCGGCTGGCCTTGCTGCGCGCCGTGTCGTCCCGTCCCCACGCCACGGCCGACGCGCTGATGGAAGACGTGCGGGCAGTCATCGGTTCGGTCTCACGCCAGGCCGTGTACGACACGCTCGGCGTCCTGGTGGACAAGAACCTCATCCGCCGCATCCAGCCGGCCGGCGCCGCGGCGCGGTACGAGGACCGGGTGGGCGACAACCATCACCACCTCGATCTGCCGGGGCTGCGGGACGATGTTCGACATCGACTGCGCTGTGGGCGCGAGGCCTTGCCTCACCGCGGACGACGATCACGGCTTCGAGATTGACGAAGCCGAGGTCGTCTACTGGGGCCGCTGCCCGAAATGCCGGAAGACGACCACGCCAAGACGCAAGCGCGGCGCGTAAGTCGCCGCCACTGACAACCACATCCACTACCAACTATTTCATCGAGAGGAAGACCAAATGACCGACCGTAACCCAGCCAGCGCAGGCAAGTGCCCGGTGATGCACGGCAGCGCCACATCGACCGACATGTCGAAAATGGAGTGGTGGCCGAAGGCGCTCAACCTCGACATCCTGCACCAGCACGACACCAAGACCAACCCGCTGGGCAAGGGCTTCAACTATCGGAAAGAACTGAAGAAGCTCAAGGTCGAGGCGCTCAAGAAGGACCTCAAGGCCCTGATGACCAAGAGCCAGGCCTGGTGGCCGGCGGACTGGGGCCACTACGGCGGCCTGATGATCCGCATGGCGTGGCATTCGGCCGGCACCTACCGCACGGCTGACGGCCGCGGCGGCGGCGGCACGGGCAACCAGCGCTTTGCGCCGATCAATTCCTGGCCGGACAACGCGAACCTCGACAAGGCGCGGCGCCTGCTGTGGCCGATCAAGAAGAAGTACGGCAACAAGATCAGCTGGGCCGACCTGATGATCCTGGCGGGCAACATGGCCTACGAGTCGATGGGCCTGAAGATCTTCGGCTTCGGTTTTGGCCGCGAAGACATCTGGCATCCCGAGAAGGACATCTACTGGGGATCCGAGAAGGAATGGCTGGCCGCCAACCGCTACGAAGGCGATGACCGCGAGTCGCTGGAGAACCCGCTGGCCGCGGTGCAGATGGGCCTGATCTACGTCAACCCGGAAGGCGTCGGCGGCAAGCCCGACCCGCTGCGCACGGCCAAGGACGTTCGGGTGACCTTCGCCCGCATGGCGATGAACGACGAGGAAACCGTTGCCTTGACCGCCGGCGGACACACCGTCGGCAAGGCTCATGGCAATGGCGATGCCAGCCGGCTCGGGCCGGCTCCGGAGGGAGCAGGCGTAGAAGAGCAGGGCCTGGGCTGGATGAACCACACCACGCGCGGCATCGGTCGCGATGCCGTGACCAGTGGCCTCGAAGGCGCCTGGACCACCCATCCCACCAAGTGGGACAACGGCTACTTCCACCTGCTGCTGAACTACGAATGGGAACTGAAGAAGAGCCCGGCCGGCGCCTGGCAGTGGGAGCCCATCGGCATCAAGGACGAAGACAAGCCGGTCGATGTCGAGGACCCGAAGATTCGCCAGAACCCGATCATGACCGATGCCGACATGGCCATGAAGATGGACCCGGCGTACCGCAAGATCTCCGAGCGCTTCTACAAGGACCCCGCTTACTTCTCGGACGTGTTTGCACGCGCCTGGTTCAAGCTGACCCACCGCGACATGGGGCCGAAGGCACGCTACATCGGTCCGGATGTGCCGAAGGAAGACCTGATCTGGCAGGACCCGGTGCCTGCGGGCCGCAAGGACTACGACGTCGCGGCCGTCAAGGCGAAGATCGCGGCCAGCGGCCTCACCATCGGTGAAATGGTGTCAACGGCCTGGGACAGCGCGCGCACCTTCCGTGGTTCCGACATGCGCGGCGGCGCCAACGGCGCCCGCATCCGCCTGGCTCCGCAGAAGGACTGGGAGGGCAATGAGCCGGCGCGCCTCACCAAGGTGCTGCGCGTACTGGAGAAGATCGCGGCCGAGACGGGCGCCAGCGTGGCCGATGTCATCGTGCTGGCGGGCAATGTCGGCGTCGAGCAGGCGGCCAAGGCGGCCCGCGTCAACGTGGCTGTTCCCTTCACGCCGGGTCGCGGCGATGCCACGCAGGAGATGACGGACGCCGAGTCTTTCGCAGTGCTGGAACCCGTTGCCGACGGCTACCGCAACTGGCTGAAGAAGGACTATGCCGTCAGCGCCGAGGAGTTGCTGCTCGACCGCACCCAGCTGATGGGCCTGACCGCCCACGAGATGACGGTGCTGGTCGGCGGCATGCGCGTGCTCGGCACCAACCACGGCGGGACCAGGCACGGCGTGTTCACCGATCGTGAGGGCGCCCTGACGAACGACTTCTTCGTGAACCTCACGGACATGAAGTACCTGTGGAAGCCGGCCGGCAAGGGCCTCTATGAGATCCGCGACCGCAAGACCGGCAAGGTGAAATGGACGGCGACCCGGGTCGACCTGGTGTTCGGGTCCAACTCGGTACTGCGCGCCTATGCCGAGGTTTATGCACAGAACGACGGCAAGAGGAAGTTCGTCAAGGACTTCGTCGCTGCCTGGACCAAGGTCATGAATGCCGACCGCTTCGACATTGCCTGATCCTGGAACGCCTGACTTGAGTCGCGGGCGCGGGCGGCGCCCGCGACAGTGACTCGAGATGACTTGACCAAAGGGAGAACATCAATGCTGAAAGCAACGACACATTTGCTTGCAACGCTATCAGTGGCGTTGTCACTGGCAGTGCTGCCAGGCACGGCGCTGGCCCAGGGGGAGCCCAGGCCGAACCAGTTCTGGTGGCCTGAACAGCTGGACCTGAGTCCGCTGCGCCAGCACTCGCCGGAATCCAACCCGATGGGAAGCGACTTCAACTACGCCAAGGCGTTCAAGAGTCTCGACCTCGCCGCCGTGAAGAAGGACATCGCGACGCTGCTGACGACGTCGCAGGACTGGTGGCCGGCCGACTACGGCCACTACGGGCCGTTCTTCATCCGCATGGCCTGGCACAGCGCGGGCACCTACCGCGTTGCTGACGGCCGTGGCGGCGCCGGCGGCGGCCAGCAGCGGTTCGATCCGCTCAACAGCTGGCCGGACAACGCCAACCTGGACAAGGCGCGCCGCTTGCTCTGGCCGATCAAGCAGAAGTACGGCCGCGACATTTCGTGGGCCGACCTGATGGTGCTGACCGGCAACGTCTCGCTCGAGTCCATGGGCTTCAAGACCTTCGGCTTTGCCGGCGGCCGCGAGGACGACTGGGAGGCCGACCTGGTTTACTGGGGGCCTGAGAAGAAGTTCCTCGAGGATGAGCGCTATAGCGGCGACAGGATGCTGCAGAAGCCGCTGGCCGCGGTCCAGATGGGCCTGATCTACGTGAATCCGGAAGGGCCGAACGGCAACCCGGATCCGTTGCTGGCTGCCAAGGACATCCGCGACACCTTCGGCCGCATGGCCATGAACGATGAAGAGACCGTGGCGCTGATCGCCGGCGGGCACACTTTCGGCAAGGCGCACGGCGCGGCCAATCCGGCCGATTGCGTGGGCCCGGAACCTGCGGCCGCAGGCATCGAGGAGCAGGGTTTCGGCTGGATGAGCAAGTGCGGCAGCGGCAAGGCTGGCGATGCGATCACCAGCGGCCTGGAAGGCGCATGGTCCTCCAGTCCGGCCGCCTTTACTATGCAATTCCTGGACAACCTGTTCGCCTTCAACTGGGTGCAGACGAAGAGCCCCGCCGGCGCAACCCAGTGGATTCCCGACAGCCCGTTCGCATCAAGCATCGTGCCGGATGCCCACGACCCGTCGAAGAGGCACGCGCCCATCATGTTCACGACGGACCTCGCGCTCAAGTTCGACCCGAGCTATCGCGAGATCGCCAAGCGCTTCCAGGCGAACCCGAAGGAGTTCGAGCTCGCCTTTGCGAAGGCCTGGTTCAAGCTGACGCATCGCGACATGGGCCCGCGCGCGCGTTACATCGGCGCGGAAACCCCGGCCGAGGTGTTGATCTGGCAGGATCCTGTTCCCGCCGTGGATCACAAGCTGGTTGATGCGAACGACATCGCGCAGCTGAAGTCCACGATCCTGGCCTCGGGCCTGACCGTGCCTGAACTCGTCAGGACGGCCTGGGCGTCGGCCGCCAGTTTCCGCGGCACCGACATGCGCGGTGGGGCGAACGGCGCGCGCATTCGTCTCGCGCCGCAGAAGGACTGGGGCGTCAACAACCCGGCCGAGCTGGCAAAGGTGCTCGCGAAGCTCGAGAAGGTCCGGACCGACTTCAACGCCGCGCAGACTGGCGGCAAGAAGGTCTCCCTGGCTGACCTCATCGTGCTGGGCGGGGCTGCCGCCATCGAGAAGGCGGCGAAGGACGCCGGGCACTCGGTGCAAGTACCGTTTGCACCGGGCCGCACGGATGCCTCGCAGGCGCAGACCGATGTCGAGTCGTTTGCCGTGCTGGAGCCGACCGCAGACGGCTTCCGCAACTACTTCGGTCCCGGCAACGGCCGGTCGCCCACCGAAATGCTGGTTGAACGGGCGGACCTGCTGACCCTGACGGTTCCGGAAATGACCGTCCTGGTCGGCGGCATGCGTGCCCTGAACGCGAATGCCGGAGGCGCTGCCCACGGCGTGTTCACAAGCAAGCCGGGCACTCTGAACAACGACTTCTTCGTGAACCTGCTTGGCATGTCGACGAAGTGGAGCAAGTCGCCCGCATCGGAAGGCGTTTACGAAGGGCGCGACCGGACCACCGGCGAGCTCAAGTGGACGGCGACCCCGGTCGACCTGATCTTCGGGTCGCACGCGGAGTTGCGCGCCATCGCGGAGGTCTATGCAGAGAACGGCGCACAGAAGATGTTCGTGCGTGATTTCGTGGCTGCGTGGGACAAGGTGATGAACCTCGACCGCTTCGACGCGAGCTGATCACGACAGGAGAGGAGCGACCAACAGCTCCTCATGACTGACCAAACACGAACGGCGGCGCATTCAGCGCCGCCGTTCTGCCGTGTGGGCCGCTAGCGGTCAGCGACGCTGACATCCACCCACACAAGCCGGTGGTCCGACACCGGGAAAGGGTAGGTGCCGACCAGCGCGAACCGCGGGTCGGATGCGGCTGGCCAGAAGACTCCGGAACGCTCGATGGGCAAGTCCATCGAGGGCAGCACGTAATCGAGCCTCAGGTTGCCGACGTCCCGGTCCGCGAAGTCCGCCGTGTCCTGCGCCGGATCGCCGGCGTGTGTGGCGTTGACGCCGCCCTGCAGCCTGGCCTGCTCGGCTGCACCGACGCCTGACCGGCGCGGGCGCTCCCTGCAAGCGAGAGTTCGTCAGCAGGTCGCGGATGGCATGGTGCCGTGAGTCGCCGTCAGCCGGATCGGAATTCAGGTCGCCTGCGATCACGAATGGTCCAGTGCCGAGGCCGCCAGTCCTTCCCTGGTCGTCAACCAGCCATTCGTTGCCATCGTCCTGCAGGTACAGCGACCAGAAGCGGATCTCGTCGGCATTGCGTGCGCCGTTACGGTCTTCCGGACCGTCGAAGGTCGGCGGAGTCGGGTGACTGGCGAGCAAGTGCACCACCCGGGCGCCAATGCGGATGGGCACATCAACGTGGTTCTTCGATGACAAGCGCAGCAGGTCGAGCGCCTGCGGCGAGTACCAGCCCTCGGGGATCGACGCCCCAGGCAGGTCGCGCCAGCGCAGCAGGCGGAAACTGCGAACATCCTCGACCTCTATCGGGAAGCGTGACAGCACGATGAATCCATACTGTCCCGGAAATTCCCCGAAGCCGAAAGCGTCGCCGCCGTAAGCGCGCGAGCCGGGCTCGGTAACGATCTTGCTGTCACGATCGAGATCGAGGCCGGAGGCAATGCCGGTGTTTGTTTCCGGTACGTAGGCGTAGGGGTAGTCGATCGGCGGCCGGCCGCCTTGTCCGACGGCGAGGAAGTTCTGGCGGAACAGCCGGGCCGACTCGCCTTCGGCGTCCCAGTCGAATTCGTTCAGCAGCACCACATCCGGGCGGATCTCCTGCAGTATCGCGGCAGCCAGGCGCGCCTGCTGCATGGCAGGATCGGCGAGTTCTTCGCACAGCCTGCCCGACCGCGAGCGGAACATCGACACGTTGAACGTTGCGAAACGGACGGTGGTTGCTGCGGCGACCGCGGCGCCACCCTGCGCGTCGGAAGCGACAGTCAGTGCCGCCAGGGCAAGCAGGGCTGCATACATCTGGCTAGTCTAGCCGCCGCTGCACCGAATCTGTCGCTCTGCACTCCTGCAGCGGCGACATTGCCCAGGCTGGCACCCTGTTTCCGGTGTCCCGGAATTTTGCGTCGGGCCGGTACAAGTCGCGGCGAGGCTTCCGCTTTCCCGTATGGCAAGTCAGCAGGAAGCAGCCTAGTGTGAGTTTGTGCGCACGGTCGAAGTGCGCCAACCCGTCTGTCGCCAGCGCAAGCCGCGACAAGTCTCTCACCTGGGAAACCTAACCGTGAAGATAGCTGTAACCAGCCAGAACCGCCGCGACATCACCGAACATGCCGGGCGATGCAGGAATTTCTGGATATTCGACGTTAGCGACGGGGTCATCGCCGGCCGTACGCTTCTCGAGTTGCCCAAGGAACAGTCATTCCACGACAGTTCGTTGCATTCTTCGCATCCACTCCACGGAATTGACGTGCTGATTGCCGGGGGCATGGGTGCCGGCCTCAAGGCGCGTCTGGCGCGCTTCGGCATCAGCGCCCTGGTCACGAGCGAGAAAGAACCGGAACGCGCCGTGAAGGCCTGGCTTGCGGGCAGTCTGCCATTGAGCGAACCACGGCCGCACGCGCACGGAACCGACCAGGGCGCCGGGGATGATCACGATTGCGCCTGCGACATGCGACGGCGGCGGCGGCCACCACTGACGGCGCCGGTCCACGACCGGCCCTACACCACGAAACCGTCCCACCTTCGCATGTAGTCCACGAACACCGGGCCCAGGCCCTCGTTGCGCAGGTAGTCCACTGAAACGGGCGTTGCGATGGCGCGGAAGCCCGGGTCAGCGGCAACCTGCTTCGGGAAATCGTGGTGCAGCACGGCGGCCCGGCCGATGATCGCGAAGTCAGCGCCCGACGCAAGAAACTGGGCAGCGTCGGCGCCGCTCATCATCTTCCCTGCGGCGCCGAGCCGCACCCGGCCCCGCTCGAGTTCCGTGAAGTACGACAGCAGGCTGCGGCCGCGATAGTCCACTTCCTCAGGCTCCTTGAACACGTCCCACAGCGACATGTCGAGGAAGTCGATGACGCCTTCCCGCAACAGTCGCTGCGCGATCAGGCGCGCCTCGGCCAGCCTCATCCCGAATCGCTCGGGAGACAGTCGCACGCCCAGGATGAAATCGCTGCGACAACGCGCGCGGACGCCGTCCACGATGTCGAACAGGAGCCGGGCACGGTTGTCGAGCGATCCGCCGTAACGGTCCGTGCGGCGGTTCGTCTCCGCGCTCAGGAACTGACACAAGAGATAGCCGTGCGCGCCGTGGATCTCGACGCCGTCAAAGCCCGCACGGTCGGCCCGCTCGGCCGCAGCTACGAAGTCGTCCTTCACCCGGTCAATTTCATCAGCACCAAGCTCCCGCGCTCCGGTCTTCTGGTCGGCGGACGGGCAAACTGGCGGACCCCCGATCAATTCCGGCGGTGAACGCATGCCGGCGTGATGCAGTTGCGTGATGGCGATGCTGCCTGCCGCCTTGATGGCGGCCGCCAGCCGGCTGAGGCCGGCGACATGAACGTCTGCGAAGTTGCCAAGCTGCCCAGGGAAGCCCTGGCCGGTTGCCTGGACATGCGACGCACAGGTCATGGTGAGCGCAAAGCCACCCTGTGCCCGCATGGTCAGCCAGCGAAACTCGTCATCCGACAGCGTGCCGTCCCGTGGCTCTGGCAGTTGGTCAGTGGCGCCAGCACGAAGCGGTTCCTGAGGGCCGGGCCGTGGGGCAATTCAAGGTTTGAGAACAGCGGGTCCATGCCTGCACCATGCATCCTTGAGCCGGCCGACGATACCTGCGCCGGTATATCGGTGCATCCGCAACACCCACTGCGGTGTCGCTACGAGAACAGGCCGGTTACGCCGCCTGCCTGTCTGCGATGTACTTCATCACGAGCTCGCGAAGGGCCGTCAGCGGCAGCGAGCCATTCTTGAGCACGACGTCGTGGAAATCGCGGATATCGAACCTGTCGCCCAGTGCCTGCTGCGCTTCTTCGCGAAGTCGCAGCAACTCCATCATGCCGACCTTGTAGGCCGTGGCCTGGCCCGGGTTGACGATATAGCGCTCGATCTCCGCGATCACGTTGCTTTCCGCAATGCCCGTGTTGGTAAGCATGTAGTCGATGGCCTGTTCCCGGGTCCAGCGCTTGGCATGGATGCCGGTATCAACGACCAGCCGCACGGCGCGGAATAGCTCGTCCTGCAGCCGCCCGAGGTTGTTGTACGGATCGGACTGGAAGCCCATTTCCCATGCCAGCCGTTCCGCATACAGGCCCCAGCCTTCCGAATAGGCCGTGAAGCCGGCTTCCTTCCTGAACTCGGGGATGCCCTGAAGCTCCTTCTGGATCGCGATCTGGAAATGATGTCCGGGAATTCCCTCGTGATAGGCGAGGGTGCGCATGCCGTACCTGGGCGTGGCCTTGATGTCGAACAGGTTCGCGTAGAAGATTCCCGGCCGGCTGCCGTCCCGTGACGGCCCGTTGTAGTAAGCACCGGGTGCTGTCTTTTCACTGAACTCCGGCACCCTCTTCACGACAATGGGCGCCCTGGGCTTGATGTTGAATGCGCCGGACACACCCGCCTCGATCTCCTCGATGATGGCGGCGTAGTCCTCGAGGATCTGCGCCCGTCCCTCGTCCGTGTCCGGGTAATAGAACCGCTCCTCCTCGGCAAGCTGGTCAAACAGCGCCTTGATGCCCAGGGACGGGTCGTAGCCTTCGGCGGCGAAGATCTCCAGCATCTCCGCCTGGATGCGTGCGACCTCGGTCTGGCCGATGGCATGAATCTCGTCCGCCGTCATGTCCGTGGTGGTGCGCCGGCGCAGCAGGTACTTGTAGTAGGCGTCGCCGTCCGGAAGCTTCCATACCCCGGCATCGTCATTGGACTTGACGCGCAAGGCAGTGAAGTAGTCGATGTACTGCCGGTACGCGGGATAGACGACATCTTCGATCTGCGTCTTTGCAGCGGCCAGGAACGCGGCCCTGGCGGCCGTGTCGATGGCGTCGGCCTTGTCCAGCTTGTCTGCGAAAGACGTGTAGAGGATGTTCTCTTCTGCAGGCTGGGCCACGAATTCCTGCATGATCTGGACGGACTTGTCGATGACGAAGGTCGGCGGAATGACGCCCATGTCTTCGCGAATCAGTATCCCTTCCATGTTCTGGTCCATCTTGACCCCGATCTTCGAAAGCCGGCTGATGTAATGCCCGGCATCCTCGCTGGAGTTGACCTTGTGGAAGGTATCCAGGAATCGGGGGATCGAATTCTGGAGTCCGAACAGTTGATTCACGGGGTAGTTGTGGAACCGGAACCGGCGGTCCTGTTCCGGGTTTCCCAACAGCTCCTTCAGCACCGTCACTGAAAGAAGCTCGGACTCACTCAGCTTCGCAGCATCGTATTCATCCACCGTCGCCATGACACCCAGCAGGAATTCGTAGTCCTTGTCACTGGCCGCCTCGGAATCATCGTTCCACTCGGCGTTGTGGCCAGTCATTCCCAGTTGTTCAAGAACTCCAAGGGACGTCAGCATCTCGGGCTTGTCCCAGATGTACTGGATGAACACGCGATTGAAGAAGTTGTTGATGAAGAATGGCCGTGCATACCATTCGTGGGCTGCGAACAAGCGCAGCCGATACCAGCAAGACCGCCAAGGTCAGTCCGGCGCGTTTGAAGAATGTCCTTGCCTTGCCTGCCATGTTGATCGTCCTGTCCGGAATGGTCCGCAGACGATAACACCGGCAGGTGCCGCTGGAAAAGTGAGTGCCGGATCTCAGGACTTCGCGTACCAGGACTGCACGCCGGGATGATCGCGTACGGCGTCATGCACGCCGACAAGCCTGGGGTAATCAGCGAAGATCGAGGCCGGGATGTGGTCGACCTTGCCGCCGGTGAACCAGCGCACCGCCATGTGGATCTTCAGGTCCACGACCTGGATCTTCTCCCCGCCGAAGAACGGCGCGCCGCGGATGTTCTTCTCCGCCGCCCTGGCCCATGCCGGCAGGAAGTCCGCCACGAGCGCCTCGCGCGCGGTCTTCTTCTCGGCGTCCCCCATGCGGAGGGTAGGCGAGACGCGGGCGCGCAGGTCCTCCACGTGCTGCATCATGCCTTCGTGGCTGGCGGCCTCGAAATCGTCGGTGGGATGCAGCCCATGGCGACGGCCGATCAGCACAAGGATGGCGTTGGAGTGCGCCAGTGCCGGCTTGCCGGGTAGCTCGAGGACCGGCAGGCTGCCATACGGCATCCGTTCCTTCATCGCGGCCCAGTCGGCGAACTTGATGCGCTCGTCTTCGAAATCGATGCCTGCGAGGTGCAGGGCGAGGCGACACTCCTCGCCACGACTCACGGGAGCGTCGAAATAGGTCAGTTTTGGCTTGCTCATGGCGGGAGAGCCTACCACGCCACGGCTCAGTCCGCGGTCACCGACCCCATGCCGCGGCGGCGGCGTTGATCCGATTGCGTTGCGCTATCCGTGGTTTCTCGCTTTGACGCAACGATCGACGCGGTGATACCGTTTCGCCTGTCAGGAAACGTCGTTTGAAATTCCTATCAGCTGAATTATCTCACGCGCGGGTGACGTGGGGCGTCGCACTGTAGCCGGAGGTTCCATGCCAGTCAGGATCGATTTCTCCAAACTCACGTTGATGGACGCCCTGGATCTCGCCAGCATGATCGAGTTCGAGGCGTACCAGCGGTACACGTCCTTCGCCGAGTCCGTGGGGCGCCGCCTTTCGAACGACGCCGGCGGGGTATTCGAGATGATGGCCGCCAGCGAGAAAAAGCACGGCGACCAGATCGACGAGCGCCGGGTCGCGCTGTTTGGCGATACGCCCGCACGGGTCAAGCTCGACGACATCTTCGACGTGGAGGCCCCCGAGGTCGGCGCGCCCCGCAAGAACATGTCCGAGCTCAAGGCGTGCCGGCTGGCGCTGGCCGCCGAAAAGAGGGCGTACGCGTTCTACGACCAGGCCCTTCCCAAGGTGACGCAGCCGGACGTCAAGGCACTGTTCGAGGAGCTGCGGGACGAGGAGGCCGAGCACGTCACGCATGATCGAGGCGATCATCGCGAAGTTGCCGCCGTCGTCCAAAGTCGACCTGACCGACGAGGACGCCGACTAGGCAGCCGGGCGGCTGTTACCTCACGCCCCCCATCAACCTGCGCCACAGCGTGCTGGTGAGCAACATGAGCGTTCCGGCGCCGATGCCGACCGCCGCCATCGTCATCAGCTGACCGGGCATCTCCGCCACGTCGCCGCCGCCCAGGTGACCGCCGACCACGCCCGCCACCAGGTTGCCGAGGGCCGCCCCCATGAACCAGGTGCCCATCATCTGCCCGACGTATCGGTGCGGTGCGAGCTTGGTGACTGCCGACAGGCCGATGGGACTGAGGCACAGTTCGCCGAAGACGTGCAGGAGATAGGTGACGAGGAGCCAGGTGGGCAGGACGTCGGCGTCCACCGCCAGCCGGGCCGCGAACACCATGACGACGAACCCCAGGCCGAGGAAGATCAGCCCGAAGGCGAACTTGAGCGGTGCCGCAAAATCGAGCCCGCGGCCGGCAAGCCTCACCCAGATCCAGGCGAACAGGGGTGAGAACGCGATCACGTAGATCGCGGGCACCGATTGATACCAGCTTGCCGGGTGCTCTCCCGAAGCGAAGAAGCCGCCCAGGAAGCTCCGATCCGTGTAGTCGCGTGCGAACAGGTTGAAGGTGGAGCCCGCCTGCTCGTAGCCCGCCCAGAACAGCGCCGCCGCCGCGAAGAAGGCGGCGATGACCCACACGCGCCCCCGCTCAGTGGAATCCAGCTGGCCGAAGATCAGGACGTAGCCGAAGAAGAACACCGAGAGCGCCACGATGATGGTGCCGGTGAAGCGGGCGACGCCAAGCACGTTGACGGTGAAGGTCCCTGCCAGCGCGAGGCCCACGATCAGCGCCAGCGCGGCGAGCACCGTCGAGACGACCAGCCAGCCGCGGCGCCGCGCCTGCGGCGGCGAGGGATGCGGGGCCAGGCCCGCCTCGCCGAGCTTGTGTCGCGTCAAGCGGAACTGCACGAGGCCGAGTGCCATGGCGACGCCGGCCGTGACGAAGCCCAGCCGCCAGGTCGTGGCCGCTGCCACGGTGCCCGCGATCAGGGGCGCCAGGAAGGCGCCCAGGTTGATGCCCATGTAGAAGATGGAGAAGCCGGCGTCGCGCCGTGCGCCGGTATCCCCGCGGTACAGTTCACCGACGATCGCGCTGACGTTGGGCTTCAACAGGCCGGTGCCGAGCACGATCAGCAACAAGCCGACATAGAACGTCCCGAATCCCGGCACAGCCAGCAGGAAGTTGCCGGCCGAGATCAGGATGCCGCCGTACCACACGGCTCGCTGCTGGCCGAGCAACCGGTCCGCCACCCAGCCGCCCGGCAGCGCCAGCAGGTACACGGCGGAGGTGAAGAGGCCGTAGATGGCGCCGGCCTCCGGAGCCTCGAAGCCCAGGCCGCCGTCCGTCACGGCAGCCGTCATGAACAGGATGAGGAGCGCCCGCATACCGTAGTAGCTGAAGCGCTCCCACATCTCCGTGAAGAACAGCGTGCTGAGCCCGCGAGGGTGCGCCGTTAGACCAGCCTTCATGATCCCACCTCGACTCGTGCCAGAGGCCGCCGGCCCGCCCGGCCGCCTGTTCGCCGGAGCCGGTCCTGCCGCCAGCGGACGACCCGCCACGCCATGCGGAATGGCTCACCCCGGGGCTGCGGCTGGGCGTCGGTGACTGGAGTATGCAATCCTATTGAGGCACGCGCACCCAGGAGTCGCAAAATGCCGGGATTTCGCAGGCTGGATCGGGTCGCATCCATCGTGGTGATGGCATTGCTGGGGGGCTGCGCCGGCGCCCACGCCGATGATCCCCTGGCGTCCCTGCCGGGCGATACGCCGGCGAGCTTCAAGCCCAGGACCGACGAGTTCGACTTCGTCAGGCGCGAGGCGATGATCCCGATGCGCGACGGCGTGAAGCTGAAGACGCTGATACTCGTGCCGAAGGGCGCGCACGGCTCGCCCATGCTGCTGGTGCGTACGCCGTACAACGCCGCCGGGCGAGTGTCCCGTTTCAACAGCCCCCGCCTGGCGGCCGTCGTGCCGCAAATGAACGACACGGCGGTTGCGGCGGGCTACATCATCGTCTACCAGGATGTGCGCGGGAAACACGGCTCCGAGGGCGACTACGTCCTGACGCGGCCGCTCAGGGGCCCGCTGAACCCGACCGCTGTCGACCACGCCACGGATTGCTACGACACGATCGACTGGCTGGCCAACCATGTGCCCGAGAGCAACCGCCGCGTGGCCACGATCGGCGGGTCTTACGAGGGCTTCACGGCGGTGATGTGCACGGTGAACCCGCACCCGGCGCTCAAGGCCGCCGTGCCGTTCGCGCCGATGGTGGACGGCTGGATCGGCGACGACTGGTTCCACAACGGCGCGTTCCGCCAGGACGGCATGCTGAGCTTCACGTACTACCAGGAAGCGACGCGCGACAGCAGCAAGAACTGGTGGTCCGGGGTCTACGACACCTACCAGGAATTCCTGCGTCTGGGCTCGGCGGGCGCCGCCGCCGCGTCGCGCGGACTGGAGCAGCTCCCGTTCTGGCGGGCGGCCGCCGAGCACACGAGCTACGACTCGTACTGGCAGCACCAGGCGGTCGACAAGCTGCTCGCCAGGGAACCACTCAAAGTCCCCACGATGATCGTGGCGGGGCTCTTCGACCAGGAGGACATCTACGGCGGGCCTGCGCTGTACGGGGCGCTCGCACCGAAGGATCCGGACGGCAATTTCGTGCACCTCGTACTCGGCCCCTGGAATCACGGCCAGGGCAGGCGCGAGGCGCGCAGCCTGGGTCCCATGGAGTTCGCCGGGGATACGGCCACGTGGTTTCGCCAGAACGTCATGCAGCCGTTCCTGGACCATCACCTGAAGGACGCCCCCAGGCCCGACACGCCGCGCGTGCTGGCCTACGAGACCGGCGCCAATCGCTGGCACCGCTACGATCACTGGCCGCGCTCATGCATCAGTGGGTGCGCCGAGCGAGGGCGCGTGCTGTACCTGCTGGCCGCCGGACGGCTGGGCTTCGATCCGCCGCCGCCGGCCGCGCAGCCCTATGACGAGTACGTCTCCGATCCCGCCAAGCCGGTGCCCTATCGGCAGCGCCCCACGCTGCCGTCCTATGCCGAGGGATCCACCTGGGGCGAGTGGCTGGTGGACGACCAGCGACACGCGGCCACGCGCACCGACGTGCTGGTCTATGAGTCGGAGCCGCTCGCGCAGGCGCTGCGCGTGGCGGGCGAGCCGGTCGTCAACCTGTTTGCCTCGACCAGCGGCAGCGATTCAGACTGGGTGGTCAAGATCATCGACGTGTGGCCCGACGAAGTGCCCGCGCAGCCGAAGCTGGGCGGCTACCAGCAGATGCTGTCCGCGGACATCTTCCGCGGGCGATATCGCGAGGACCTGGCGACGCCGAAGGCGCTGGTGCCGGACCAGGCGCTGCCGTACCGCATACGCCTGCCGCAGGTGAGCCACACGTTCCTGCCGGGACACCGCATCATGGTGCAGATCCAGTCCAGCTGGTTTCCGCTGTACGACCGCAACCCGCAGTCGTACGTGCCCAACATCATGTTTGCCCCGCCCGGGAGCTACATCAAGGCGACGCAGCGCGTCTGGCGCGGGCCCGGAAACGCCAGCGGCATCGAGCTGCCGGTGGTCAACTAGGAACCCGGCCGGCCGGGTCATCCCTGGCGTGCGCCCGCCGCATCAAGTCGGCGGTCACGCCGGTAACGGTGCAGGACGACGCGGCCGTGCTGGCTCATCGAGCCGGTTTCTCCGGCCTCCTTGCGGACAGTTCCTCGATGGCTTCCGCAGCCGCCTCGCGCACCGTCGGGTCGCCATCCACGTACGCCTGCTGAAGGGCCAGCAAGGCGGTGGGCCCGCCCACCTCCGCCAGCGCGTCCACCGCATCCAGGCGAATGCGCGGGTCGGCATCGTTCAGGGCTGCGGCGAGCAGCCGGGCGGATTCGTCGCCGCCCACCCCGACCAGCGCCTCGACGGCTGCGCTGCGCACGCCGGGATCCGGGTCCGTCAGGGCCTGTCCGATGACCGGTGTCCCAGGCCTGTCACTGACATCGGCCAGCCTGTACACGGCGTCCTGGCGGATCGCCGGGTCGGGGTCCTGCAGCGCCTGGCCGCTCAGGTCGGCCACCGTCGGCATGGCGGCATCATGTGTCGGCGCTACCGCCGCGCCGACCCGGGCGCGCGCCTGCGCTGCTGCGTCAGCAGGCCTTGACGGCGCTGCCGGCAGGGGCGCTTCCGACTGGAAGCACCCCGCCAGCAGGGCCAGTGCCGGGAACGACAGGGCGCCGAAGCGGCGCACCGTTACTCCTCTTCCACCAGCACGAAGCAGCTCTCGACCGCCGTCTGGTTGCCGTTGTCCAGCTTGGTGACGATCTCGAACTTCATCTCTTCGTCCGCCATGTCGGTGAAGCTCTCCGGCAGCTCGAACGACGTTGCGTCCGCCGGCAGGTCCACCTTGAGGACCAGCACGTCGGGCGTCTCGTCCTCGCGCTCGATCTCGGCGACCAGCTCGTACTGCTGCACCGTCACGGCCACGCCGGTGGTGCCCAGCGTCGGGTGTGACATCGTCACGGCATCCCAGCTGATTGCGACGGGCAGTCCGACTCCCTCCAGGGGTGCGTCACAGCCGTCGGCCGCGGCCATCCCGTTCACCCTGACATTGGGCGCGGGTTCGGCGAGCACGTGCGACAACTCGACTTCGCCCTCGATCTTCTCGTTGTCGAGCGTGATCCCCTCGATCTCGTACTCGCCTTCCGGGAAGCGCCTGAAGAAGACCACCGGCTCCAGCTCGTCGAACGGCGGCTCGGCGCTCTCGAAGAAGAACTCGGTCATGCCCTGGCGGCGCAGGCGCCCACGGATCCAGGCGTTCAGCATGCTGCGGCCCTTCGGGTCGCTGATCCGCAGGCTCTTCCACGCGTCGCCGTCGATCAGGCCGTGAATGCCGAGGTCGCCGTCGGTGTCATTCAGCTCCAGGTAGAGCTGCGCCACGTCGAATTCGAGCTCGTCCTCCTCGTCGGCATCGTGATACCCGCCCGCCTGGGCGCCGAGCGCGACAGCGGCTGCGCCGATCGCCAGCGGGATCAGGGTCGTGATTCTGGATTTGTCTCTCATGGTCTCGCTCCTCACGGTTGGTGCATTCAGTTAGACGCACCACGCGGGCGAATCCTTCGCGACCCGGGGTTTGCGGAGGCCCGGAACCGGTATGGCTACGCGCACGTGCCGCCGACACGGCCACCGGAGGCTCGCGCCGACGGTAAGTCCGCATGGGTGGAATGCACCTTTTGGGCGCCTGTTACGGTATTGTCCCGGCATGTCGGAAATCACCATTCCCCGGCATGCCCGGGTCGTCATCATCGGTGGCGGCGTCGTCGGCTGCTCGGTGGCCTACCACCTGGCCCACATGGGCTGGAAGGACGTCGTGCTGCTCGAGCGGGACCGCCTCACGTCGGGCACGACCTGGCACGCGGCCGGGCTGATCGTCACGTTCGGCTCGACCTCGCAGACCTCGACCGAGATGCGCCAGTACACGCGCGACCTGTACGCGCGGCTCGAGGCCGAGACCGGCCAGTCCACCGGCTTCAGGCCCGTGGGCTTCATCGAGGTCGCGGCGGACCCCGACCGCCTCGAGGAATACCGCCGCGTCTCGGCCTTCAATCGCTACTGCGGCATCGACGTGCACGAGATCTCGCCGGCCGAGATCGGCGAGCTCTTCCCGCTGGCGCGCACGGACGACCTGCTGGCCGGCTTCTACGTCAAGGAGGACGGCCGCGCCGACCCGGTGGACGTCACCATGGCGCTGGCCAAGGGCGCGCGCCTGCAAGGCGCCCGCATCATCGAGGGTGTCGCGGTCACCGGCGTGCTCAGCAAGCGCGGCACCGTCACCGGCGTCTCGACCGCGCTGGGCGACATCGAGGCGGAGTACGTCGTCAACTGCGCCGGCATGTGGGCGCGGCAGCTCGGCGACCGCATCGGCGTCAACATCCCGCTGCAGGCCGCCGAGCACTACTACCTCATCACGGACAAGTGTCCCGGGATCGAGCGTTCGTTCCCGGTGCTCGAGGACCCGGCCTCGCACGGCTACTTCCGCGAGGAGGTGGGCGGCCTCATGATCGGCCTGTTCGAGCCGGTCTGCGCGCCGTGGAAGGTCGGCGGCGTGCCCGAGGACTTCTCGTTCGGCGAGATCGCCCCGGACTGGGACCGCATGGCGCCGTACCTCGAGAAGGCGATGCGGCGCGTGCCGGTGTCGATGGAACTCGGCGTCAAGAAGTTCTTCTGCGGGCCGGAGAGCTTCACGCCGGACCTGCAGCCGGTCGTGGGCGAGTCGCCGGAGCTCAGGAACTACTTCGTTGCGGCCGGGCTCAATTCGATCGGCATCCTCACCGGCGGCGGGCTGGGCCGGGTGCTGGCGCACTGGATCATCAACGGCCGCCCGGACGTGGACATCACGGGCTTCAACATCGACCGGCTGCACACCTACCAGTCGAATCCCGAGTACCGGCGCACGCGCACCGTGGAGTCGCTGGGCCTCGTCTACCAGTGCCACTACCCGACGCGGTCCATGCAGACGGCACGCGGCGCCAGGAAGAGCGCCTTCTACGACCGGCTGGCCGCGCGCGGCGCGTACTTCCGCGACGTCAGCGGCTGGGAGGGCGCGGACTGGTATGCGCCGCCCGGGATCGAGGCGCGCGTGGAGCGCCTCTCGTGGGGCCGCCAGCACTGGTTCCCGTGGTGGGCGGACGAGCACCGCGCGGCGCGCGAGGGCGTGATCCTGATGGACATGTCCTTCATGGCGAAGTTCCTGGTGCAGGGACGGGACGCGGGACGGCTGCTCGACTACATCTCGGCCAACAACGTCGACGGGCCGGCCGGCGTCATCACCTACACCCAGTGGCTCAACGAGGGCGGCACGCTGGAGGCCGACCTGACCGTCACCAAGCTGGGCGACGAGCGCTACTGGGTGGTGGCCTCGGACACGGCGCACCGGCACGCCGAGACCTGGCTGCGCCGCCACATTCCCGACGACGCGCACGCGTTCGTGACCGACGTGACCTCCGGCTTTGCGCAGCTCAACGTGCAGGGCCCGCGCTCGCGCGAGCTGCTGCAGTCGGTCACCACCGCCGACCTGTCGAACGAGGCGTTCCCGTTCCGCGCGGCACGCGAGATCGACATCGGCTTTGCGCGCGCCCTGTGCATCCGCATCACCTACCTGGGCGAGCTCGGCTACGAGCTCTACATCCCGACCGAGCAGGCGACCCACGTCTACGACCGGCTGGTTGCGGCGGGCGAACCGCTCGCGGCGCGCCACGCGGGGCTGAAGGCGCTCGCCAGCCTGCGCATGGAGAAGGGCTACCGCGACTACGGTCACGACATCGACAACACCGACTCGGTGCTCGAGGCCGGGCTGGGCTTTGCGGTCGACCTGGAGAAGGCCGGGGGCTTCATCGGCCGCGACGCGGTGCTGGCGAAGAAGGCCGCCGGGCCGCTCACGCGGCGACTCGTGCAGGTGCTCGTCAAGGACCCGCAGCCGCTGCTCTTCCACGCCGAAATCGTGCGGCGCGACGGTCGCCCCGTCGGCTATGTGCGCGCCGCGTCCTACGGGCACACGCTGGGTGGCGCGGTCGGCCTGGCGATGGTGGACGGCGGCGAGCCGATCGACCAGGCCTGGCTGGAGCGGGGACGCTGGGAGGTGGACATCGCCGGCAAGCTGTATCCGGCGATCGCGTCGCTCAGGCCGCTCTACGATCCGCAGATGAAGCGGGTCAGGAGCTGAGCGGGAGCAGCGCGACGCCGGGCGTCGCCCGGGCGCATACCGCTACTTGCCAACCATGTTGCGGCGGATCTCGGACAGCGCCTCGGCCATCGAGCGGGCGTTCGGGAACCGGTCGTCGCGGTTCTTGGCCATGGCGCGGTTGAGCACTTCGTCGAGCTTGGGCGGCAGGCCGCTGCGAACTTCGCTCAGGGGCTTGTGCTGCTGGTGCAGGACGCGCTCCAGCAGTTGCGGGATGGACACGGCGCGGAACGGCACCGAGCCGGTCAGCAGCTGGTACATGGTGACGCCCAGCGCATAGATGTCGGCCCGCCCGTCGATTTCCTCGCCGAGGAACTGCTCCGGGGCCATGTAGGTGGGCGTGCCCATGATGATCCCCGACCTCGTGAGGTTGGTGTCGGTCAGGCGCGCGATGCCGAAGTCGGCGATCTTCAGCGTGTCGGTGGCCGGGTCGTACATCAGGTTGGCCGGCTTGATGTCCCGGTGGATGACGTTCTGCTTGTGCGCATAGTGCAGGGCGTCGGCCGCCTGTGCGATCAACTCCAGCACCCAGGCGGGCGGCAGCAGCTTGTCGAGCGTCGTGTAGGACGTCGCCGGGTGACCGGGGAAGTACTCCATGACCAGGTAACTCAGCCCGTTCTCCTCGCCGAAGTCGAAGACCGAGACGATGTTCGGATGGCTCAGGCGACCGGCCGACCGGGCCTCCCGGGCGAAATGATCCTGCGCCGTCCGCAGGTCCTCGTCGGCAAACTCGTCCGCCAGGGCCAGGGTCTTGATCGCCACCTTGCGGCGCATGCTCGGGTCTTCGGCCAGGTACACGTGCGCCATCGCGCCCGAACCCAGCTCGCGCAGCAGGTTGTAGCGGCCCAGCCGCTTGATGGTCAGCAACTGCTCGTCCTGGTTCGCGCGGTCGATGGCGCGGCTGCCCGGCGCGCGCGACTCGGGCGGGGGGCGCTCCGACTTGCGCCGGTCGCCCGGCGGTTCGTCCGGCTGCGGGGCGGCGGCGGGCTGGGCGGGTGTCGCCGCCTCGGCGTCGCGTGCCGCCCGCGGGCCCAGGCCCGACAGCTTGGCGAGCTTTTCCTGTACGTCGCGGTACTGCGGGTCGAGCATCGCCAGGTGCCGCAGCACCTTCTCCGCCGGGGCGAACTGCTTGATGCGCGCGTAGCGGACCGCCAGCTCGAAGAGACCGTCCTTGGTCTTGGAGTTGTTCGGCTGATGGCGCAGCACCGCGAACTTCAAGTCCAGCGTCTGCAACTCGGTGGCCGGCGCGCGGTCGGCGTCCAGTACCGCCGCGCCGGCCCCGCGGACTTTCGCCGCGTTGGCGAAACTGCGCAGGAATTCCAGGCCGGCGGCTCCCAGCAGCACCAGCAGCGCCGCCGCGATGATCTGCAGCCACAAGCCATGGGCAACGATGAAGTACGCGTGGGCGCCGACCAGCGTCGCCGCCACCAGCAGCGCCGCCGCGCCGCGCGCGGCGGGCTGTGCCACCCACAGGAAGAACAGCAACGGCACGGCGCCACAGACCATCAGCAGCATCAGTTCCAGGCCGCGCGCGTAGGCGGGCCGCACGGCGAAATCCTGCTGCAGCAGGTTGGACAGGCTGTTGGCCACCAGCAGGGTGGGCGCCAGCCGCCGGCCATCGGGAATCAGCAACGCGTCGGGCGTGTCTGCGCCCAGGGGGCCGATGACGGCAATCCGCCCGCTCAGGTCGGTGGCGGGCGGCAGGGTCCCGCCCAGCAGGTCCTCGGCCCTCAGGACCGGGTATGGCAACGCACCGTCGGGCGTGGCGTAGTAGTGATCGAAGGTGTCGTAGCCGCTGCCCGTGTCCCAGTCGTGCTGTGCCACGCGCAGCGAGCCGGACCGCTCGACGGATGGCGCCTCTCCGGGTGATCCCAGCGCGGCCGCGGCCACGCTGAGCGCGAGGTTCGGGACCGGCTCGCCGCCGGCAGCGACCAGCAGTTGCGTGCGACGGACTCGTTCGTCCGCATCGCTGCCGTAGATCACATGGCCGGCGCCGGACAAGGCCCGGCAGAGTCCATCGGGAACCGGTCCGAGGCTTGCGCCCGGCAAGGCGGCCAGCACGGTGGCGCGAATGCCGTCGGTGACCGAGACGCGATCCGCCAGGCAGGCGGGCGGTGCGGCGGCCGCGGTCGTGCCGGCCGGAAGCGCCATGAAGACGTTGCCGGCGGCGCTCACGGTGCTGACCAGCGCCGATTGCGCGGCCAGCCGTTCCCGCATCTGGTCGAGTTGCTGGACCAGCGGATCCGACGGAGTCCGCGCGCGACGCTGCACGTTCAGCAGGGCCTCGAGCTGGCCGAGGTCGAGTTCCGAGTCGGGTTCGTGCACGGTGACAAGCGACACGATCTGCCCGGGCCCCTGTGCCGACACGGCCTCGACCAGGTCCGCCAGGTAACGGGCGGCGCCGTCCCCGGCCGGCTCCGGCGGGACCTCGATCAGGACGATCCGCTCACTCGGCGCGGGCGACCGCTGCGACTGGAAGTAGTCGAAGTAGCGCGTCTCGAGCGTGAGCACGAGGTCGCGCCCGACAGTCGTCAGCGCGAGGATCGCCACGATGATGAAGCCGACGCCCTGCAGGATCAGGCGGCGGCTCGCCTTCTCGGTTCGCAAGCCCATGGTCAGCATGGTATGCGGAGCTGCGTTCTGGCCGTGAGGACCAGTTAACAGTTTGCACCCGGCCGGGGCCCGGCAGGCTCAGCCAGCCTTGCCGTCCCGGGCGTGGGAGCGCTTCATCAGCTCGTCGGTCAGGCCCCGCACGTGGCATTGCGAGCAGAACGCCCGGTCGGGGATGACCAGGCCGGCCGCTCGCGCCTTCGCCGGGTCCTTCATGATCGCCATCGCCTTGTACGCGCTGCCCGGCCCGTGACAGTCCTCGCAATCCAGCGGCGGCTTGCGGGAGGCGTGCGCCGTCCCGGCCCATGAGGCGAACTGTTCCTCGTGACACATCTCGCACGCGTCGCTGCCCACCCGGCTCAGGCCTGGTTTCGTCGCGGCCACCGCCACCGGACCGCCGCGATCCACGACGGCCGCGGCAGGAGCCGGCGCAGCGGCTGGTGCAGGAATCGGCGCAGCGGTCGGAGCGGGCGCTGGGCGCAGCGGCCGGAGCAGGGGCCGGCGCGGATGCAGCCCGCGCGGGTTGCGCCGCGGCGGCGGGCGGCGGTGGCGACGTTGCTGCCGCGGTAGCGGAGGGCGCCGGCGCAGCCTGCGTCGGCGCCTGTTCCACCGCAGTGACGGTGCTGGCCGGTGGTTCGGCCGGCGACGCGTCCGGGACTGGTGAGGGCGGGGCAGGTGCCGCCGCCAGGGTTTCCGCCTGCCCCGGGGCCGCGCCCGGTGCATCGCCCGCCGGCGGGTCCGACGGACTGGATGGCGACGAACAGCCGACCGCGAACAGCGCGATGCAGGCCAGGGTCCTGTGCAGCGATCTTGAATCAACCACGACCTTCTCCTCGGTGCCGGACACACCCGGAATGGGGCGCCTGGGCGCCCGGAAAATCATACACGTCGAGTGCCATGGCCCGGCACGGGGGTGATATTCAGCAAGTAATTGTATAAGTATTGGATTGCGCCAGAATATGCACAAAAATAGCTAAAAAAATCAATATTTTTATTATTTTCTTTACAGCTGTATAGGAACAGTATAATATCTGGACTCGTTCCAAAGCTCACGCCTACGGATAAACGTCCATGTCACGCAGCAGCAGTCCGCAGCAAGCCAGGACCTCCGACACGGGGGAACTGTTCCCGATCCGTGCGGTGTCGAGCCTGACGGGGGTCAACCCGATCACGCTGCGGGCGTGGGAGCGCCGTTACGGACTCATCAAGCCGGTGCGCACGCCCAGCGGACATCGCCGCTACCG
The DNA here is from genome assembly GCA_963695155.1 of uncultured Gammaproteobacteria bacterium. GTDB lineage: Bacteria > Pseudomonadota > Gammaproteobacteria > Steroidobacterales > Steroidobacteraceae > SG8-30. The sequence goes on along the minus strand of CAVOGD010000006.1, from coordinate 681,343 downwards.
ACGGGAAGAGATCGCCGTGATTCATGACGTCCTGGACCTGCTGTCGCGCGGGATCCCGATCGGCCAGATGCGGCACTCGCTCGCGGCGCGGCCGGACGGAAAGCCGCCCGGGCGCGAGACGGCGTGGGACGGTTATCGCCAGCGCATGATCGGCGCCATCGCGCGCTTCGACGAGCAGGCTGTCGAAGCGGCGTATGACGAGGCGCTGTCGCTGCACCCCATCGACGAGGTGACCGGCCGGCTGCTGTTGCCGCTGCTGGCGGAACTGGGCCGGCGCTGGGAAGACAGCGAGGGCAGCGTGGCGGAGGAGCACTTCTTTACCACCTACCTGCGCAACAAGATGGGCGCCCGCCTGCACCACCGCGCGCGCGCCGGAACGGGGCCGCGCGTGCTTGCCGCCTGCCTGCCGGGCGAGCATCACGAGATCGGGCTCTTGCTGTTCGCACTCGCCGCGCACGAGGCCGGGCTCACGCCGGTGCCGCTGGGTGCCGACACGCCGCTCGGCGAACTTGCGCTGGCGGCGCGGCGCGGCGAGTGCGCCGCGATCGTGCTGTCGGCCTCCACCACGCCGGCCGCCCCGATCCTCGGCGTCGAACTGCCGGCGCTGGTGCGGAAGGCGTCCGTGCCGGTGTTCGTCGGCGGGATTGCCTCGGTGCGCGAACGCGACGCCATCGTTGCGGCGGGCGCCACGCCGCTCGGCATGGAAATCGGCCCGGCCGCCCAGCGGTTGCGGTCCGCCCTTCAGGCGCCGCCGAGGCTGGCGCGAACGCCCGCGCCGCCGATACAGGGAGTCAGGGAATCATGAATCAGGCAGCCCGCAAGGCAATCAGCTGGACCGAGCAGGGCCTCGTTCCGGACGCAGTGATCCGCAGCGGCATACGCCGGCTGCTCAAGGCACGCCTCGGGGCCGTGCATGCGGACGACCTGGAACGGGCCGGCGACGAGACCGCCCGCTTCATCGCGGAGATGGACCGGGCGCCGATCGCGCCGCTGCCCCACAAGGCCAATGAACAGCACTACGAAGTGCCCGCCGCGCTGTTCGAGCTGGTGCTCGGCGCGCAGCTCAAGTACAGCGCCTGCCACTGGGGCGAGGGAATCGAGTCGCTGGACGATGCCGAGACGGCCGCCCTGGAGCTGACCTGCCAGCGCGCCGGACTGGCGGACGGCCAGGCGATCCTGGAACTCGGCTGCGGCTGGGGGTCCCTCAGCCTGTTCATGGCGCAGCGATACCCGCGCGCGAACATCGCAGCAGTGACGAACTCCGCGTCGCAGCGCGACTACGTCGCGGAACAGGCGCGGCGCCGGGGGCTGGCGAACCTGCGGGTGATCGCCTGCGACATGAACGAATTCGACACCGAAGGCCCGTTCGACCGCGTGATTTCCGTGGAGATGTTCGAGCACATGCGCAACTACCGGCGGCTGTTTCGGAGCGTGCACGACTGGCTGGCCCCCGGCGGGCAGTTCTTCATGCACATCTTCGTGCACCGCGCCGTGCCGTACGAGTTCGTGGACCGCGACGCGGGCGACTGGATGAGCCGCCACTTCTTCTCCGGCGGGATGATGCCGAGCGCCGACCTGCCGCTGCACTTCCAGGATCACCTGCGGATCAGGCGCCGCTGGGTGTGGGACGGCACGCATTACGCACGCACGGCCAACGCCTGGCTCGCCAATCTCGACGCCAGGCGCGACCGGGCGCTGGACGTGCTGGCCCGCACCTACGGCGATGCGGCCGCCGGCACCTGGCTGCACCGCTGGCGCATCTTCTTCATGGCCTGCGCGGAGCTGTTTGCCTACCGGGCCGGCCAGGAGTGGTTCGTCGGCCACTACCTGTTCGAGCGCCCCCTGCCGACGCAACCGGAGACAAAGACCGCATGAACCTGCTCGTCAACTTCCTCGCCTACCAGTTCGTGTGGTTTGCCTGCGTGTTCGGCGCCACCCAGGGCATGCCGTGGCTCGGGACGGGCAGCGCGCTCGCGGTGGCCGCACTGCACCTGCGGCTGACCAACCACCCGCGTCGCGAGCTGGGGCTCATGATCGTGGCGGCGGCCACCGGCTTCGCGCTCGACAGCACGCTGGCCAGCAACGGGCTGGTGTCGTTCGCCTCCGGCGTGTGGGTCGACGGGCTCGCGCCGCACTGGATGGTGGCCCTGTGGGTCGGTTTTGCGACGACCCTCAATGTCTCCCTGCGCTGGCTCACGACCCGTCCGGCGCTGGCGGCGGCGTTTGGCGCCGTGGGGGGGCCGCTGGCCTACTACGCGGGCATGCGCCTGGGTGCGCTGCAACTGCAGCCGCTCGACATCGCCCTGGTCGCGGTCGGCGTGGGCTGGGCGCTGGCGATGTGGCTGCTGGCGATGGTCGCCGGGCGCATCGGTGCGGTACGCATACTGAAGGAGGGCACATGATGCGACGTCGACTGACCCTGGGTCCTGCGCTCGCAGTGGCGCTGGCGGCATTCCTGCTCGTCGTCATGGCGCCGCCCGCCGCGGCGAACGGCGCGGAGGCGGCACGGGAGTGGCGCTTCGGCGTCACGCTCGACGGACGCGCCATCGGTTACCACCATTTCCGGCTGCGCGAGCGCGGCGGGCAGCTCGAGCTGGTGAGCGAGGCGCGCCTGAACGTGCGCGTGCTGTTCTTCGATGCGTACCGCTACGTGCACGATGCGACGGAACTCTGGCGCGACGACTGCCTGGAGCGCATCGAGGCGCGCACCGATGACAACGGCGACCGCCTGCTGGTGCGCGGCGCCAGGGACGAGGCGTCGTTCGTCGTGGCCGCGGCCGGCGACGAACTGACGCTGCCCGCCTGCGTGCAGACCTTCGCGTACTGGAACCCGAGTATCCTGGAAGCAAGGCAGCTGCTGAATCCGCAGACCGGTGAATACGTGCCGGTGCGCGTCGCGGCCATGGGCAGGGAGCCGATCACGCCCGGCTCGGGCGTCATGGCGCAGCGCTACCGGCTGACCGGCCGCGGCGAGGGCGCCGCATTGCAGATCGACCTGTGGTACGGGGAGGACCAGCGCTGGCTGGGCCTGGACTCCGTGACCGACGGCGGTCGCCAGCTCAGTTACCGGTTGCTCTGACCATGGATATCAGGAACATCATGCGCATCTCCCTGGTGGCCTTCGCGGCCATGCTGACGGGCGCGTGCCAGACGGCGCGGCCACCCATCACGACCGCCTCGTACGTGGACCTGCAGCGGTTCATGGGCGACTGGTACGTCATCGCCAACATCCCCACGTTCATCGAGCGCGACGCACACAATGCGGTCGAGTCGTACGGCCTCGAGGACGACGGCACGATCGACACGGTGTTCACGTTCAACAGCGGCTCGTTCGACGGCCCGTTCAAGCGCTACAACCCGCGCGGGTTCGTGACGGACCGCAAGTCGAACGCCGTGTGGGGCATGCGCTTCATCTGGCCCATCAAGGCCGACTACCGGATCGTGCACGTGAATGCGGACTACACGCAGACGATCATAGGCCGGCAGGCGCGCGATTACGTGTGGATCATGGCGCGCACGCCGGTCATTCCCGCGGCCGATTACCAGTCCCTGCTGGGGATGGTCGAGCGGGAGGGCTACGACATGAGCAAGGTCCGCAAGGTGCCGCAGCAAGGCCTCGAGGCGCGGCCGGCGGAGACGGGCGCGCGATGAAGATCGCCGTCATCGGTTCCGGCATCGCCGGCAACGTGGCGGCGCGGCGGCTCGGCGCCGCGCACGACGTCACGGTGTTCGAGGCGGCCAGCCACGTCGGCGGGCATACGCACACCCATACGGTCGAGCACGAAGGCCGGCCGGTGACGGTGGATACCGGCTTCATCGTCTTCAACGAGCGCAACTACCCGAACTTCACGGCGCTGCTGCGGGAGCTCGGCGTGGCATCGCAGGCCAGCGAGATGAGCTTTTCCGTGCAGTGCCGGGGCAGCGGCCTCGAGTACGGCGGCACGACGCTGAACAGCCTGTTCGCCCAGCGCAGCAACGCGCTGCGGCCGTCCTTCTGGCGCATGATCCGCGACATCCTGCGGTTCAACCGGGAGGCGCCAGCGCTGCTCGAGGACACCGCGCCGGACGTCAGCCTGGATGAGTACCTGCGCGCGAATCGCTACTCGCAGGCCTTCGTCAACCACTACATCCTGCCGATGGGGGCCGCGATCTGGTCCGCCGGCACGCGCACGCTGCGCGAATTCCCGGCGCGGTTCTTCGTGAGGTTCTTCCAGAACCACGGCCTGCTCACGGTGAACGACCGGCCGCAGTGGCGCACGATCCGGGGCGGCTCGGCGCGTTACGTGGAGAAGCTCACGGCTCCCTTCAGGAACCGCATCCGGCTCGACGCGCCCGTCGAGAGCGTGCGCCGGCTGCCGGGAGGGGTCCTGGTCAAGCCGCGCGGCGCCGACGCCGAGCGCTACGACCGGGTGTTCCTGGCCTGCCACGGCGACCAGGCCCTGCGGCTGCTGGCGGATGCCACCGGCGCGGAGAGGGAGGTGCTGGGCGCCATGCGCTACCAGCGCAACGACGTCGTGCTGCACACCGATACCAGCGTACTGCCGCGGCGGCGGCTGGCGTGGGCGGCCTGGAACTACCATGTACGCGACCAGGGCAGCGAGCGGGTGGCGGTGACCTACGACATGAACCGGCTGCAGCGACTCGGGACCCGCACGCCGTTGCTGGTGACCCTCAACGAGACGGAGGCCATCGACCCGTCGTCGATCCTGCTGCGCACCAGTTACGAGCACCCGGTGTTCTCGAGGCAGGCCGTCGCGGCCCAGGCGCGCCACGCGGAGATCGACGGACACGACCGCGCCTACTTCTGCGGCGCCTACTGGCGCCACGGCTTTCACGAGGATGGCGTCGTCAGCGCGCTGAACGCGCTGGAACACTTCCGGGAGCGCGAGCTTGAACAGCGCCCTCTACATCGGTCGGCTTAGCCACCGGCGGTTCGCGCCGCGCCGGCACGAGTTCAGCTACCGGCTGTTCATGGTGTACCTGGACCTGGCCGAGCTGGACACCGTGTTCCGCGGCCGCTGGCTGTGGTCCACCCGGCGCATGGCGGTTGCGTGGCTGCGGCGCGCCGACTACCTGGGTGACGCCTGCGAGTCCATCGACGAGGCCGTGCGTGCGCGCGTGGCGGCCGAGACCGGTGTGCGTCCCGCCGGGCCGATCCGGATGCTGACCCACCTGCGCTACTTCGGACTGGCGCTCAACCCGGTGACGTTCTATTACTGTTACGACGCGTCCGGCAGCCAGGTCGAGACGATCGTGGCTGAAGTGACCAACACGCCCTGGAACGAGCGACATGCCTACGTGCTCTCCGGGCGTGCGCCCGAGGCAACGGGGGGCCCGCTGCGGTACCGTCTCGCCAAGCGCTTCCACGTCTCGCCGTTCATGCCGATGACGGTCGGCTACGACTGGCGGTTCCGCGAGCCGGGCGAGCGGCTCACGGTCCACATGCAGAACTTCGAGGGCGGCAGCAAGACGTTCGACGCCACGCTGGACCTGGAACGCCGCGCCCTCGACGGCGGCTCGCTGGCGCGGGCGCTGCTGGCCTTCCCGTGCATGACGGCGACGGTCGCGGCCGGCATCTACTGGCAGGCATTCAGGCTGTGGCTCAAGCGCGTTCCCTTCCACCCTCATCCCGCACGGACATCCAATGATGCACCTCCGGCACGCACACACTGAACCGGCGCCCGCTGCGCAAGCCATGCAACCGCCGCGGCCCGGCGTCCTCGACGCGCTCGCCAGGCGGGTCGTGCTGCAACGCCTGGCGGCCGTCGGCGACGGGGAACTGCTGCTGGTCGACGGCGACGAGCGGCACCGCTTCGGCTCGTGCAGCGCCGCGCTGCCGCAGCGCGCCGAGATCGTGGTGCGGGATCCGCGCTTCTGGGGCGACCTGCTGCTGGGCGGCTCCATCGGCGCGGGCGAGGCGTACATGCGGGGGGCGTGGAGCACGCCCGACCTGACGGGCCTGGTGCGGCTGTTTGCCCGCAACATGGACCTGCTGGACGGCATGGAAGGCGGCGTCGCCAGGCTGGCCGCCCCGCTGCGCAGGGCCCTGCACGCCTGGCGCCGCAACACGCGCAGCGGTTCGCGCCGCAACATCGCGGCGCACTACGACCTCGGCAACGAATTCTTCAGCCTGATGCTGGACGAGACCCTGATGTACTCCTCGGCGATCTTCACGCGCCCGGACATGACGCTGGGGGAAGCGCAGGTGGCGCGCCTGGAGGCGATTGCCGCGAAGCTCGCGCTGGGACCGGCCGACCACGTGCTGGAGATCGGCACGGGCTGGGGCGGCTTCGCGCTCTACGCTGCGTCCCGCCACGGCTGCCGCGTGACGACCACGACCATCTCCAGGAAGCAGTACGAACTGGCGCGCGCACGGGTCGCGGCGGCCGGCCTCGAAGACCGCATCGAGGTCCTGTGCGCCGACTATCGGGACCTCGAGGGGCGCTACGACAAGCTGGTCAGCATCGAGATGATCGAGGCCGTCGGGCACGAGTACTACGACGTGTTCTTCGAGCGCTGCAACCGGCTGCTGAAGCCCGATGGCGCCATGCTGCTGCAGGCCATCACGATCGCGGACCACCGCTACGATCGGGCGAGGAAATCCGTCGACTTCATCCAGCGCTACATCTTCCCGGGCGGCTGCATACCGTCCGTGAGCGCGCTGAGCGGGTCGATTGCGCGGGCCACGGACATGCGCATCGTGCAGCTGCAGGACATCGGCGCGCACTATGCGACGACGCTGCGGAAGTGGCGGGAGAACCTGTTCGCCAACCTGGAGCGGGTGCGGGCGCTGGGCTACGACGATACGTTCCTGCGCATGTGGGAGTTCTACCTGTGCTACTGCGAGGGCGGCTTCCTGGAGCGTACGATCAGCGACGTGCAGATGCTGCTGGTGAGGCCACAGAGCCGGCAGGCGCTGGCATGAACCGGGACGGGGGCATGGAACATGTTTGACCTGAACACGTGGCTGCTGGCGCTGCCGGTCATCGGCGGGATCGCGGCGGCGAGCTGGCTGGTGAGCCTGGCGAAGCGGGACGTCAGCATCGTGGACAGCGTGTGGTCGCTGCTGATCTGGGCCGCTGCGGGCGTCTACGCGTGGCAATCGGCCGCGATCACGCAGCGCGGCTGGCTGGTCCTGGTCCTGGTGACGGCCTGGGCGGTCCGGCTCAGCGCGTACATCACCGCGCGCAACTGGGGGGAGGGCGAGGATCGTCGCTACCAGAGGATCCGCGCCAACAACCAGCCGCACTTCTGGATCAAGAGCCTGTGGATCGTGTTCCTGCTGCAGGGGCTGCTGGCGTGGATCGTTTCGCTGCCGTTACTCGCGGCATTCGGGGGCGCCGGCGGGCTGGGATGGCTGGACCTCGCCGGCGCGGCGGTGGTGATCGGCGGCATCGCCTATGAAACGCTGGCCGACTGGCAACTCGCGCGCTTCAAGGCCGACGCCGGCAATCGTGGCCGCGTGCTGGACACCGGCCTGTGGCGCAACTCCCGGCACCCCAACTACTTCGGCGAGTGCTGCGTGTGGTGGGGGTTCTGGCTGCTCGCCCTGGCGGCCGGCGGCTGGTGGAGCATCGCCGGCCCGGCCGTGATGACCGTCCTGCTGTTGAAGGTCTCGGGTGTCAGCCTGCTGGAAACGGACATCGGCGAGCGTCGGCCGGCGTACGCCGACTACATCCGCAGGACCAACGCTTTCATCCCGGGGCGGCGCCGGGCTGGCTGAGGACGCCGGCCTGCGGGCCTTCAGCCGCTGCGTATCCGCCGGCGCAGCAGGATGAAAGCGTGATACCAGCCGCCGATCCGGCGCTGGATGACGCAGGCTCCCCGCTTCGCGGCGCGACAACAGGTGCGGCGCGCGGTCACCGATCAGCCGCCGCAGGTGAAACCGCGTGACCAGGCAGGCGCCTCCCCAGATCGGGCTGTAGCGCCAGCCGCGCAGCGTGACGCGCTCGAAGTCTACGAGGCCGACCTGCCCATCCGGGCCCACGATGACGTCGCGCGGTGGCATCGAGTGGCGCGCAACACCGCGTTGCAGCATTTCCTCGACGAGATGACGCAGGCGCAGAAACACCTTGTCCGGGACCTGCAGTGCTGCGGTGAGCGGTTCACCGGGCAGGCGCGACGCGACCAGCTGCAATCCCGGCCGGGAGACCGCCAGGAGCACCGGAATGCCCGCGACGCCCGCCAGGCGCGTCAGCGACTCGACCTCGAGCCGAAAGCGCCTGGCCGCCTTCCGTCCCTGCTTGAAGGTCTTCACGACGCGGTCGGCCTCGAGGACTGCCTTGTTCTTCGCGGTCTCGATGCTCGTCATGGCCGACTCGCCCCTGCCGTCCAGGTCAGGGCGTATTATTACGCAGTCGCGTGCCGGGGATCCGGGTGTTCCCGGCGATCGCCGTGGCTTGCCTCCTCGAGGGATTCATTCCATGTTCAATGCCGAATCATCCATTGTCCGCGACAAGCTGATTTGCCCGATGTGCGGCGGCATCTTCGGCCCACCGGCCGGCGGCCGGCTGACCTGCACCCGCTCCGGCCACGGGTTTCCGGTCCACGATGGGATTCCATTGCTGGCCGTCCTCGACACCATGCCGGCGGCGGCGACCGGCCGCAGCGATCCGCAGCCGGCGGAGGAATACCAGCGGCAATACGAGGACCTCGGCGCCGCGGCGGAGTACAACCAGGCCTACGAGAACAAGCTCCTCAAGCGGTCCAGCACGCGCCGCGAGTACCAGCTGCTCGAGCGCCTGCTGTCCTCGCAGCCGCGATCCAGGGTGCTGCTGGAGCTGCCCTGCGGCGGAGGCCGCATCTCCCCCGCGCTGGCGCAGCACGCGGAGATGCTGGTCGAGGCGGACATCGGCCTCGGCCAGGTGCTCTACGGGCGCAAGACCAGCCAGCTCAGGACGCCGCAGGCCTGGCTGACGGCGTCTGCCCACCACATCCCGTTTGCCGATGCGTCGGTGGACGGGATCGTCTGCATTCGCCTGTGCCACCACCTGCCCGAGGCCGCGCAGCGCGAGCGACTGGTGACGGAACTGCTGCGGGTCGCGTCGCGCTTCGTGATCATGACGTTCTTCGACTACCACTCCTTCAAGAACCTGGTGCGGCGCGCGCGCCGGCCGTTCAACGGGAAGCCGCCGAAGAGCACCATGCGCGTGGACGAGGTGGCGGCCCTGGCGGCGCGCAACGGCGCACGCCTGGTGGAGTGCCCGGCGCTGTTCCGGCTCAGCTCAGGGCATCGCTACGCGCTGATGGTCAAGGACTGACGGGCCACCTCAGGGCAGCACCACGGGCTGGCTGGCGCCGATACCCGGCCCCAGCACGAGCGCATTCTCCAGCACCCGCATCGCGCCGAGTTGCGCCGCGCGGAATGCCGGCGCGTGCGCGAACAGGATGACCTGGCCACGCCCCACGACTTCACGCGTGGCCCATGCCGAGGACGCGATCCGCTCGCGCGCCTCGGGCCACAGCAAGCCCGCCATGCGCACGCGCAGTTCATGCCCGGCCGGCAGCGGCGCCCAGTTGAGCACGGCGCCACCGCCCTCGGCCGGGCTGTAGACGCCGATCCGGAACGGCGACTCCACCGGCGGCGCGGCCATCAGCACGGGTGAGTTCGAGTACAGCACGGGCAGCACCGGCCCGGTGCCGGCCGCCAGCCAGTGCTTGGTGTCGGCACGCGCGGCGACCAGCGCGCCGGACGGCATGAACAGGGACTGCCAGGCATCGGCGCGCTTGCGTCCCTCGTTCTTCGACGTTTCGGGTTTGGCGACCGAATCGACGGACTTTCCCGGTGCGGACCTGGCCGGTTCGGACGTCCCGCTCCACGGGTACTTGGCGCCAGGCGCCGCCGTGCGCCCCCAGATCGCCTCGCCGGGCGGCAGGGGCAGTTGCGCCAGCCACTCGCGGTGAATCGCGTCCTGGAAGGGAGCGATGTCCTCGCCGATGACCTTTTCGATGGTCCGCGTGGCCACCAGCGGCTGCTCGCCGGCCATCAGCGCGCGGGCCGCGTTGCCGGCCGCGATCAATGTCCCGCCGCCGCGCACCCAGTCCCCGAGCGCGGTGACCAGCGCGGGCGGCAGCTCCGAGCGGCCCCAGCGTTCCGGCAGGTAGATGACGTTGTAGCGGCGCAGGTCGAAGGCGGCCACGCGGGTCTCGTCCAGGTGCGTATGACGGATGCCGAGCCGGTGGTCGAGCAGGTACCAGACGGCGCCCACGTCCAGCATGTTGGTCATGCCGCGCGTCATCAGCGCGACGTTCGGCCTGGCCAGCAAGCGCCACTCCCCGCCGCCCAGGTCGGCGAGGTCGCCCGGGGCGCGCCCGTGCGTGACCGGGTAGAGCACGATGTCCAGCTGCGCCGCGACCTCGCGGGCCAGCGCCTGCCAGTCCGGGCGCTGGCGGTTGTCGTCGCGCGTCAGGGCGATCGAGCCGATCGGCAGTTCATGGCCGTCGAGCCGCGACGGTTCGGCGTTCGCGCGCACGTACAGGCCGCGCTCCATGAGCCGGGCGGCAAACGCCAGCGCACGGTCGTCGGCGCCGGACACGGCCAGCGCAATGGCTTGCGGCACCTCGGCCGCGACGCCTGCGGCCGGGCGCCGGGTCTCGAGGTCGAGGCGCTCGAGGCCCGCATCGAGGTATTGCGGGACGGTCACGGCGTCCAGGCCGAACATCATCGAGATGTTCCAGGCCGTGGTGTCGTAGACCGTCGTGCCGGCGCCCTTCAGCACCTGTTCGCGCTCCCTGGCGAGCGCCGTGTCCGAGATCTTCGGGTCGAACTCGAAGATGGCCGCGAGCAGCCGCGCCTCCGGCTGGCGGTTCCTGAGCACGATGCTGCCCACCGGCAACTCGAAGTTCCGCAGTTCCCGGCCCAGCTGGTCGGTGACCGGGCCGACCCGCAGGCTGCGGGTCACGCGGTGCGCCTCGAAGCCCTGCAGGCGCACCAGGTCGAGCAGGTCGCCGAGCCGGCCGTCGTTGGCGGTCGGCAGGATGACGTAGCTGCGGTTCGCGTACGGCCCGCGCGCCGAGGTCACCGCGGCGCGGTCGGCCGTGAAGGTCTCCAGCATCTTCCTGCGCTCGCGCCTCAGCGTCTCGAGGTTGGCGAACGACGAAATGAGCTGGTGGTGCACCGACTGCCGGTAGCTCAGCAGGTGGGTCGGCCGCTGCACGCCGTCCTCGGCGATCCGCGCCTGTTCGTACAGGACGCCGTTCGCGCCCTTCAGGGATGCCCAGGATCCCGTGTAGCCGGGGTACCACTCCTCGTTCCACTCGCCCGAGTAGTACGGATAGCCATAGCGGTCGAAGGCGCGCGCCTGGTCGTCGGCGAACGACTTGCTCCAGTCGTGCAGGTAGGCCGGCAGGTTCGGGTTGTAGGGATCGCGTCCCGGCGAGAACAGGAAGGTGTCCTGCGAGCCCATCTCGTGGATGTCCACGACCAGCAGCGGCCGCCAGCGGTTGATCTCGGGGATGCGGCCGCGCGTCTCGGGATGGCGGCCGAAGATCCAGTCGCGATTCAGGTCGAACAGGTAGTGGTTGCCCCGCCCGAAAGGCCAGTAGCCGGTGTGCAGCACGGACTGGTCGTCCACGTTGGGCTGCATGCCGCGATTCTCGGCCAGACCCTTGACGAAACGACCCCGGCCGTCCGGGTTCAGGCTGGGATCGACGATGATCACCAGTTCGTCCAGCAGCCGGCGCGTCGCCTCGGAGCGGTCGGCCGCCAGGTGGTGGATAACGGCGAGCGAGGCGTCGGCACCCGAGCTCTCGTTGCCGTGGATCGAATAGGCCAGCCAGGCCACGCCCGGCAGGCGCTCGATGAGCTCGGCACGCCGGGCCGCATCCAGGCCGCGCGGGTCAGCCAGCGCCGCCATGCCCTGCTGGATCTCCGCGCTGCGCGCGAGGTTGGCGGGGCTGGAGATGGCAAGGTAGATGAGCGGCCGGCCCTCGTAGCTGCGCGCGTACTCCACGATCCGCACGCGATCCGACGCCTGCGTGACGATCCTGGCGTATTCCACGATCTGCTCCGGCGTCGCGGTGCGCTGCCCCACCGCAAACCCCAGCACCGCGTCCGGCGCCGGGATCGCCGGGTCGTGGTCCGCGCCAGCCGGGTAGACCGACTCCTGGTACTGCAGCCCGGCCAGCGGCGAAGGCTGCGGGGCCGGATAGGGCGTCTGGGCGGCCGCCGTCGAGGCGAACGCCAGCAGTACGAGCCAGCATGTCGGTCCATTCATCGGGGGGACTCCTGTCGTATCACCTGAAGCCGAGCTTGCGCAGCCACGTGCGCGCGATGTGTCCGGGCCGCCGCCGGCCGGGATCGTCGATCCCGCGGTATTCGATGCCGCCTTCCCTGCGGGTGAGGTGGCGAAGGAACGCCGTCCGGTCGTCGGTGAAGGGTCGGTCGGCGTTCTTGCGCAGGCAGGCGGCCCACAGCTGGTTGATGAGCTTCGCCGATATGAGCTCATAGCCGTTCGTCGCCGCCAGCGCCTCGAAGAACGCACGCGAGTAATAGTTGTTGCAGTGGTTCTTCCAGCGCCCGCCGCGCTCGAGTTCCTCGGCGGCGGGCACGATGTGGATGGCGATGCCGCCCGTCCGCAGCCAGTTGTGGATGTTCGCAAAGCACTCGAACTGCGATTCGAACGGCTCCACGTGCTCCGTCGTTCCCGGGTTGCTGATGATGTCGAACCGGCCCCGCCATTCAGGCCTGTCGTGCAGCCTGGACAGGTCCAGCGCGACGGCGCCGTCCTTGCCGTTGAAGTCCAGCGACGTGTGGATCGCTCCCAGCCTCGTGTAATAGGCCTTGCCGGTCTTTTCCCGGATGCCCTGCCCGCGGCGGATGCGCTGGTTGCCCAGTTCCAGGAACTGCCTGCCCTGGAGGCCGCCCAGCGTCCCGGCGATCGAGTCCTCGATGTACTCGATGTACTCGCGCCTCAAGCCCATGATCCCTCCGCTGACCTCTGCAACGTCCCGCGAGCTTACTGTGGGGTCCCGGCCTCGCCCTCCAGCACGAACAGCCAGACCGCCTTGCGGTTGTTGCTCTTCGGGCCCGGCTCGAGGATGTCCACGAGCCGGTAGCGACCCTTGCCCCACTTGAAGAACAGGTAGGGCATGCACATCGGATGGGCGCCGAAGGGGTCCATCTCGGACGCGCTCCTGGCGGAATGCTGCATCGTGTGCTCGACGTAGATGCGCCCGCCCGGCGCCAGCTGCAGCGCCCAGGCGGCCAGCGCCTGGTCCGGCCGCATCGCCTGGTCCAGCGAGTTCGTGTACACGAGGTCGAACTTGCCGTGCCAGTCCGGGTTGTCCTCGTGGAAATCCCACACCACCATGTTGGCGAACTGCGTGGCGGTCTCCGAGATGTCGGTGCCGGTCATCGCCGCCCCGGTCAGGCGGGCCAGCGCGGCGACCTCGTAGCCGTTGCGCGCGCCGTGGCAGATGCCGGCGCGCGGCCGCGGGTTGTGCTCGAGCAGGTGTTCGGCCAGGCTGCGCAAGGTCCCGTCGTCGGCCCACACCTCGTCGAGCTTGCGCTTGTTGTGGAAGACCTGCGTGGCGCGGTATTGCTCATAGCCGCCTTCGTAGTCGTGCAGGTAGACCAGCTCGCGATCGTGTCGCCGGGCGATGCGGAAGCCATGCGGCGTGCGCACCGTGGTGTACCCGAAGGGCCGCACCAGCGCCTTGGTCAACTCGCGCAGAAACATGCCGTGCTCCCGATAGACTCGACCCCGCGCGGAGCACCGTTTGCGGCGGCAAGCCGCTCCCGGCGCGTCCGGCAAACCAGCATAGCTCATGCCCGGGTGAGCGGCACCTGCGCAGCGTGCCGCGAGCCCGGCGGCGGCGCGCTAGAATGCCGGCCAGGCATGCACCGAGGCGCCCCTTGAACGACTCCGAGCCCCCGCCGACCAGCCTGCGCGACGTGGCCGAGCTGTGGTTCCTGCGGTTCGCCGCGGGGGGACTGGTGCCGGCGGGCTGGTTCATGCCGTCGTTGCCGGCCGAGCCGCTGCGCGCCGCGCGCACCGGCACCCTGCAACTCGAGATCGTCAGCCACTGCTGGCGCTATGCGCACCTGCTGGCCTACCAGCTCAGCTCGCTGGTGCTGCACCCGCCCACGCGGCTCGCGGTGACGATGACCGTGTTTCACGCGGCCGACGACGAGGACACGGTGGCGCTGCTGCGTTCCTTCGGCGCCCGCCAGGTGCCCGGCATCACCTGGAACTGGCAGGTGCTGGACCGGGGGCGGCTGTTTCGCCGCGCCATCGGCCGCAACCTCGCGGCGCGCACCACGACCTGCGACTGGGTCTGGTTCACGGACTGCGACGTGGTGTTCCATCGCGGCTGCCTCGACGCGCTGGCCGACGTGCTGCAGGGCCGCCGCGACGCGCTGGTGTTCCCGCACGAGGAGCGCGTGTCCGGACTGCTCGAGCCGTCCGACCCGATGTTGCACCCGGACCTGGGCCGGTCGCCGCTCGTGGACATCGATCCGTCCCGCTTCAGCAGCCAGCGGCGCGACCGTGCGACGGGCCCGCTGCAGGTCACGCACGGCGACGTGGCGCGGGCCTGCGGCTACTGCGAGGAACTGCGGGTCTACCAGAAGCCGTCGCGACGCTGGACCAAGGCCACCGAGGACCGGGCCTTCCGCTGGCTGCTGCGCACGCCCGGCGTGCCGGTGGACGTTCCCGGCGTGTACCGGATCCGGCACGTGAGCAAGGGCCGCTACCAGGGCAGCCGGCTGTCCACGCTGCTGCGCACGTTCACCCGCCGGGCGCAGTCCCGCCTCCGCGACGGCGCCGCGACGACGCGCCGCACGGAAGACTGACGCTGCGCAGGCGGCAGGCCGTGCGATGGACACGGTCAAAGTGCCGGGCTAAGCTGATTTCGCGTCCCGCTCAGGCATCCAGCCGAGGAAGGTCCCCGTGATGAACCCGCTGGCATTTCTGAGACGGCTGGACAGCCGGCGCCGGGACCGCAAGCGCCGCCCGGAGGTGACGGCCTTCGATGCCATCGCCGCGCAACTCAAGCCCGGCGACATCGCGATCGATTGCGGCGCCAACGTCGGCAAGTTCACGGTGACCATGGCGCGTACCGGCGCCGAGGTCTATGCCTTTGAACCCAACCCGGATGCCTACGCGCGGCTCGTCGAGAACACCGCCGCGTACCCCAACGTGACGGCCCTGCAGGCGGCGGCGACGACGGTGCCGGGCCCCGTGAAGCTGTACCTGCACCGTTACGCCAAGGACGACCCGGTGCACTTCTCTTCCGGCTCGTCGCTGCTCGAGGCCAAGCGCAGCGTGCGCACGGACCATTTCGCGATGGTGGACGGGATCCAGTTCTCGACGTTCATCAGGGGGCTCGGCGGACGCAGGGTGCGGCTGCTCAAGATGGACATCGAGGGCGCAGAGGTCGCGGTCCTGAACCAGCTGCTGGACGAAGGCCTGCACGAACTGATCGACCAGGCTTTCATCGAGGTGCACGACCGGCAGATCCGTGAGCTGGTCGAGCCGACCGACCGGCTGCGCAAGCGCCTCGCGGACCTGCACGTCGAGCACTTCCGGCTGGACTGGCGCTGACGGGAAGCGCCCCGGCCTGCCTAGGCCGGCGGCGGCGCGAAGACCAGCAGCCTGATCTCGGGGGTCAGCACCTTGAACAGCCGGCGCGCCTCTTCGGGCGGCAGGTAGACGACCACGCGCGTGGCGATGGTCTTGCCGGTCAGCCACAGGCCGACACCCTGCCAGCCCTCCTGCAACGTGTACTTGATCCAGCGCACGCGGCTGCCGAGATCCGTCGCCCGGGGTTCGCCGCGCACCACCAGCACCAGGTCCGGGTCGAATTGCAGGCTGAACGTCATGGGCGCCGTCAGGTCGTCCAGCAGGTAGAGCTGGGCGACCTTCTCGCCGGCCGTCTGCGACAGTTCGCCGGCGGGCTTCTGTCCCTTGGCCAGCGCCTTCTTGATGCGTGCGTCGCGCTCCTTCTTCGCCTGGTCGGACTTCTCGATCTCGATCCTGGGGCGATCGGGCGCCGGGACCTCCGACACCAGGCTGAAGGACGTGGACGGCCAGTGCCGCTGGCCCGGTCCGACCAGCCTGGACTGGCCGAGCTCCGCCCCGTCGAGCGCGAAGCGGTGCACGCGCACGCCCTCGATCTTGAGGTCAATGGCCGGGCCGCTGCCGTCGAACACTAGGTAGAACTGCTTCGACGTTGCGGCGGCCAGTTCCGCGGCGACGAACGAGCGACGCTGCTGCGTCGCCTCATCCGCCAGGACGGGCATTGCGAGGCAGAGCAGCATGCCGCAGGCGGCGAGCCTGGTGGGCGTACGGGCGTTCATCAGTACAGGTACACCTTGGTTCCGGCAGGCGCCGCCTTCCACACCGCCTCGAGGTCGACAGCCCCGACGCGCACGCAGCCATGGGTGACGCTCTGGCCCAGCGATCGCTCGTACAGCGTGCCGTGGATCATGTAGCCGTCGCCCAGGTACAGCGCGTAGTCACCGAGGGCGGCGCAGTCGACCCGTTCCGCGAGGGTCCTGGGCAGCGGCTCGCCGTTCTCGACATAGTCCCAGTCGGGCCGGGTCCAGCAGGGGTTCTTGCGCTTGTACAGGACCTTGCGCACGCCGCGGGGCGTCTCGAAGACCCAGGTCTTGCCGGTCTTTTCGTCCGTCAGGATGGCGCCGGTTCCGGCGGAGACGATCGCCTCGCGGACCACCGTGTCCTTGCGCATCAGGCGCAAGCGGTTCTGCGCGGAGTCCACGACGATGTAGATGCCGCCCGGCCGCAGCCCGGCGAGCTTCCTTTCGAGTTGCTTGAGGTCGTTCTTGGCCGGCAGGTCAGACGCAACGGCCGGCGCGACCTGCGCCGCGGCCATGTAGCGATAGCCGCCCAGCCACGCGACGGCCGTCGCCGTCACGGCCAGCGCCGCGCCGCCGATGGCCACGCCCAGGACGACCTTGCGCGCGCGCGACGGGCGCCGCGCCGGTTCCGTCGTGACCGGCGCAACAGGGGAGCCGGCAACGTCGCTCACTGCTTGTCCCTCGCTACCAGGTCAGGTCGCGGCAATCTTGCCACGCCCACGATCGTCACGGGCGTCCCGACGGGCACCACCTTCATCAACTCGTCCATCTCCGAGTTGAGCAATGCCACGCAGCCGTCGGTCCAGTTGGAGTGCTTGCCGCCGTGGCCGTGGATCTCGATCAGGCCGCCGGGGCCGTGCCCGTGGGGAATCTCGCCGCGCTTGCGCGCCGCCTTGAACGCCTGCAGGTCCTCGGCGTTGGGATAATTCAGCATCAGCGCCTTGTACCACTTGGTCGTGCCGTTGCCGCGTTTTTCCGTGACGCGGTAGCGCCCCTCTGGCGTCGCCCCGTCGCCGGCCACCAGCTTGTCCGACACGGCGTTGCGGCCCAGGTCCGCCTCGTATTCGGCGGCGATGCGGCCGTCGCGCAGCAGGTACAGCCGGCGGCCGAGCTTGTCCACGACGATCGCAACCTTGCCGCCCCGGCTGGCGGCGACCGTCGCGTCGGTCCAGGACTGCCAGAGCCGGCGCCGCCCGGGATCGTCGAATCGCGCATAACGCTCGCTCAGCGCGCGCCGGATGACGCCCAGTTCGCGGTCCGCGGACTTGAGGCTCGTGCCGAGTCGCCCGAGATCGCCGCTGCGCAAGGCGCTGGACGCCTGTGCCAGCGCCAGTTCGGCGCGTGCGTGCGCACCGCGCGCCCTGCGCTCGCCGGGCGGCAGGAATTGCACCTTGGGCGTGTGCATGGCCAGCTCCGTCTCCAGCTCCGCGCGCTGAACCGCGCCCTGCTGCAGCAGGTCGGCGCGCAGCGCGGCCGCGTCGGCGATCGCCCGGGCGGCATGGGCCCGCGTGTCCGCAATGGCCTGGTCCAGCGCCTCAACGCGCGTGAAGCGCAACAACCGCGCGCGGTCGTAGGCGTACAGGCGCTCCATCACTACGGCTGATTTCACGGCCCTGGCCAGCGGCTCGCGCGCCAGCTCGGACGCTTCCCGCCGCGCATCGCGCAGCGCCAGGCGGGCCGCTTCGACCTCGACCGTGGGCAGGGGCGGGTACGGGTAGAAGGCCAGTCCCAGGCCGACGGCCACGACCGCCAGCAGGACGCCCAGCCAGATGAACTTGCGCCGCCTCGGCGCTGCGCCGCGGGCGCGCTTGATACCCCCCGATTTCGCCATTCGCAACTACGCCCTCGCTGTCGGGTCCGCCCATGTGAAAACTGCCGGGGAGCGGCCGTAACCGTTCCCTCGGCAGGATGTATATCGCGCCTGGCTGCGCAGCGGCAACGGCGCGGCCCGTACCGGCCGCGCCATACCGTTCATTACCGCGAGGCAGCCAGGCGTGGCCCGGCCGCCCCGGCCGGCCTTACCTGCGGGACTTCACCTTGGCGATTGCCGCCTCGATGCTGGCGGAAATCTCGCCGGCCTTGGCGGTCACGCCGTCGGCCTGCGCCTTCGCGCCCAGGTAGTCCTCGGTCGCCATGGCGCCCTCGGCCTCGACGATCGTCGCGTCGTAGGTGGTGAGGTCGTTGGCCCAGAGGTCGAGGTCCGCCCGCGAATCCTTGGTCCGCGGCGCCTTGCCCAGCGCTTCCCGCGCGGCAGCGACTGCAACCTTCGCGCCGTCGATCGCGGTCGTGGCATCGGCCTTGGCCTGTTCCTTGCCGGCCGCAGCGGCCTGGCTGGCGGCGTCGAATTCGGCCGTCGCCTGGTTGTACAGGGCTTCCGAGTCCTTGTAGCTGCGGAACAGCACGAACTTCTCGTCCTGCGCCATCTTCTCGGCTTCCGCCTGGTTCAACAGGTCCTGCGCCTTCTGCAGGGCGTCCGGCGCATAGATCTCGGCGCCGGCAGCCTGCGCTGCATCCATGGCTGCCGAGCCGGCCTGGATGGCCTGCTCAGGCGCCTTCGCACATGCGGTGATCCCCAGCGCGACGACCGCCAGCAGACCCGCAACCAAACTACGATTTCGCACGTGAATACTCCTGATAGATATTTTCTGTAGATCCGGTCTCGGTCCGCATCCTGACGCTCGCGGCCCGAACCAGCGGTAATTTTAGCGCCGCCGCAAAATGCGTGTTGGTGATCTTTACTGAGTCGCGGCGGGTCGTGGCCCGGGGGCCAGCGCCTCATGGCCCCCCCTGGGGGGGTGGGGACCACCCGGCGCCAGCCCTAAAGACAAGCAATACGGTCGCCGATACGGTAAAATCCGCCGGTCTGGTGATCTCCCGGTCTTGTCTCACTTGGCTCACTGCGCCACTCCGGCGTGCCTTTACAGCCAGGTTCTGCCACCTCTGAAGCATCGCCGAACCGGCAGGGTTTGCCCCGCCGTAGCGTCTGAAATCCTAGCCATATGAGTAATCAACAGTGACCAAGATGTTTGTTGGAAATCTCCCCTTCACCGCCACCGAGGATTCCGTGCGTGCGCTGTTCGCGCCGCATGGCACGATCGAGTCGCTGGCCCTGATCAATGACCGGGACACAGGTCGTCCGCGCGGCTTCGGCTTCATCGAGATGTCGAGCGGCGATGCCGCCAAGGCCATGCAGGCCCTGGACGGCAAGGACTTCGAAGGCCGTCCCCTCAAGGTCAACGAGGCCCATGCGCGTGAACGCTCGGGCGGCGGCGGCGGCGGCGGCGGCGGAAATCGCCGGTACTGAGGCCCATCGGTTGTCGTGTCCGGTGCCGCAAGGCACCGGGCCGACGGAGGGTGCAGATGCGCCTGGTAGCGCGTTCCGGCCAGTCACTCCTTGAGCAGCGGCGCGAGCAGTCGCGCCGCAAGCGCGCGGCCGCCGCGACCTTGGGCAGTGAATTCCCCACCGTCGAGCGGGTGCGGGTCGAGTTGAGCTTCCCGGTGACGGCCGGTCCGGCGCCGGTCAGGCAACTGCACGTCATGTATCCGCCGGCGCCGGCGTATTTCGACTTTGCGTGCCCCTATGGGGACTGCGACGGCGGATTCGACCTGACCGGGGTCGCCGCCGCGCTGATGGCGGATTCGGCGCTGCACGTGGAAGGCACGCTGCAGTGCTCCGGTACCCGCATCGGCGCGGCGCGGCTGCCCTGCAGCCTGCACGCGCATTACCGGATCATCGCCGAATACGAGCCGAAGGCCGGCGCCAAGCGCTGACGCGCCGCGGCCTGCCGGCTCGCTTGGCCGCAGGGCCCGGGGAGATATCATTGGTCTCCGGGCCCATGCCTGACCGCCAAGGTCTGCCCTGATGCCGCCAAGCCACGCCGAACGCATTCCGGATCTGGCCGAGATCCGCGCCGCCGCGGCGCGCATCGAGCCGTACATCGTGCACACGCCCATGATGCGGTCGCGCTCCCTGGACGAGCTGGCCGGCTGCAGCATCTTCTTCAAGTGTGAACACCTGCAGCGCGCCGGGGCCTTCAAGTTCCGGGGCGCCTGCAACGGCGTGTTTTCGCTGTCGGCGGAGGAGGCGGCCCGCGGCGTGGTGACCCAGAGTTCCGGCAATCACGGCGCGGCCATCGCGCTCGCCTGCCGGCTGCGCGGCGTCAAGTCCACGGTGGTGGTGCCGCGCAGCGCGCCCCGGGTCAAGCTGGCGGCGATCCGCGACTTCGGGGCCGAGGTCGTGCCCTGTGACCACGGGCAGGCGTCGCGCGACGAGGTCACCCGCGACGTGCTGGCCCGCAGCGGAGCCAGCTACCTTCATCCATTCAACGACGCCCGCATCATCGCCGGGCAGGGCACCGCGGTGCTGGAACTGCTGGACAGCGCCGGCCGCCTCGACATCGTGATGGCGCCGGTGTCGGGAGGCGGGCTGATGTCCGGCACGTCGCTGGCGGCGCACGGCGTCGATCCGGCGATCCGCGCCATCGGCGTCGAGCCGCAGGGCGCCCGCGACGCCCACGATTCGCTGGCCAGCGGCGTGCGGATCACGGGCCGGCCCACCGACACGATCTGCGACGGCCTGCGCGCGGAGCTGGGGCCGCTCACGTTCCGTATCCTGGGCGAGCACCTCGAGGCGATCCTGCTGGTCGAGGAGGATCAGGTCGTGGCCGCCATGCGCCTGGTCTGGGAGCGCCTCAAGCAGGTGATCGAGCCCTCGGCGGCCGTGCCGCTGGCCGCGGTGCTCGCCCACCGCGAGGTCTTCGCGGGACGCCGGGTCGGCATGATCCTGTCGGGAGGCAACGTGGACCTCGATGCCCTGCCGTGGGGAGCAGCGGCGCGCTGAGGCGGATCGCCGGCGGCCCGCGCAGGGCCTCCACGCGGACCCCGCACAGTCAGTGGGTGGTGCCGATCGCCGGCATGGCGAAGCCCTGCCGGTCGAGCGCCTGCAGCAGGGCCCGGGTCTGCTCGCTGTCCAGGGCGACCAGCGGGGGACGCACGCTGCGCCACGCCGCATCGCCGCCGTGGGCCGCGATGATGGCCTTCAGCGCGGGGATCATCGGGTAACGCTGCACGGTGCTGCGCACGGCATCGAGCTGCGCCTGCGCCGCCGCGGCCTGCGGATCCCGCCAGGCCTCGGCCAGCCGGTGCATCGCCGCGGGATTGACGTTGGCGGTCGCCGAGATGCAGCCGGCGCCGCCATGCTGCAGCGTCCTCAGCAGGAAGGTCTCACTGCCCGCGAACACCTGGAAGTCGTCCCAACGGCGCTCCAGCATCGCGCGCGTGTTGTCCCAGTCGCCGCAGCTGTCCTTGATGCCGGCGATCGTGCCGGGGTAGGCCGCGAGCAGGCGCCCGATGAGCTCCAGCGACAGGCCGACCTGGGCCACCGGGGGAATGTGGTACAGGTAGATGCGCAGGCGGTCGCTGCCGACGCGCTCGACGGTCTCCGCGTAGCTGGCATAGAGGCCGTCGTCCGTGACCGGCTTGTAATAGAACGGTGGCAGCATCAGGACGCCGGCGCAGCCCAGCCGCACCGCGTGCCGCGTGAGCCGGACCGTGTCGCTGAGGGCACAGCAGCCCGTGCCCGGCAGCAGCGCGCCCGGGTCGATGCCGGCCTCGACCAGCCGGTCCAGCAGGTGGATCTTCTCGTCCACCGACATCGAGTTGCCCTCGCTGGTCGTGCCGAAGACCGCCAGCCCGACGCCCTGCGTCAGCAGCCACCGGCATTGCCTGATGAAGCGTTCCGCATCGGGAGCAAGGTCCATGCCGAACGGGGTGACCACCGGGCACAGGACCGCTGGCAGGCGGGCAGTTTCGGGCATGGTGCGACTCCGCAGGGACCGATCGTCATTCTCGTCCGGAACGCCGCCCGCTGCAAAGCCCGCCGGTGTTGATTTAGACTCGCCTGCAAGTGCTCACGCAGCCAGGGAACACGACATGAAGAAGCTCACCTGCGGCCTGATCCAGATGGCGCTGAAGGGCGACACCTCGATGGAGCCCGCGAAGATCCGCGACCTCATGATCGAGGCGCACCTGCCCTACATCGCACAGGCCGCCGCCAAGGGCGTGCAGGTGCTGTGCTTCCAGGAGGTGTTCACGCAGCCGTACTTCTGCCCGGGGCAGGACCGCAAGTGGTACGCGGCCGCCGAGCGCATCCCCGAAGGGCATACCACCCGGCTCATGCAGGAGTACGCGCGCAAGCACAACATGGTGATCGTGGCGCCGCTGTACGAGGAGGCGATGCCCGGGGTCTACTACAACACCGCGGCGGTCATCGATGCGGACGGCAAGTTCCTGGGCAAGTACCGCAAGACCCACATCCCGCAGGTCGACCCGGGCTTCTACGAGAAGTTCTTCTTCAAGCCGGGCGACCTGGGCTACCCGGTGTTCGACACGGCCTACGTCAAGCTGGGCGTGTACATCTGCTACGACCGGCACTTCCCCGAGGGCTGGCGCGCGCTGGCGCTGAACGGCGCGGAATACATCGTCAATCCCTCGGCCACCGTGGCCGGGCTCAGCAAGTACCTGTGGGAGCTGGAACAGCCGGCCTCGGCCGCCGCCAACGGCGTGTTCATCGGCGCGATCAACCGCATCGGCAAGGAAGAGCCCTGGGCCGACCGCATGGGCGAGTTCTACGGCTCGAGCTACATCGTGAATCCGCGCGGCAAGATCGAGGCGCAGGCCAGCTACGACCAGGACGAACTGCTGGTGCACACCATCGACCTGGACATGATCCGCGAGGTGCGCAACACCTGGCAGTTCTTCCGCGACCGGCGGCCGGAGACCTACGGGCCGCTGGTCTGACGCCGACGCGGCCGCGGCCGCGACGACGACGGCATGACGGGATTCCCCGGGGGGGGCGATATGGCGGAGCTGCGAGCGACGAGCCGGGTCGTCGAGGTCGGCGACTTCCGCGAGCTGGACGTCGGTGCGGACGTCCGTGGCAGTCCCCGCTATAACGAGGACATTGCGCCCACCCGGGCCGGCCAGCGCACCTGGAACCACTGGCACATCGCGGCGCTGTGGGTGGGCATGTCCATCTGCGTGCCGACCTACACGCTGGGCGGCGTGCTGACGGCCTACTTCGGCCTGTCGGTCGCCGAGGCGCTGTGGACGATCCTGCTGGCCAACGTCCTCATCCTGGTGCCGCTCACGCTGAATGCCTTTCCGGGCACCAAGTACGGCATTCCGTTCCCGGTCGTGCTGCGCTCCTCGTTCGGCATCATCGGCTCGAACGTGCCGGCGCTGATCCGCGCACTGGTCGCCTGCGGCTGGTTCGGCATCCAGACGCTGTTCGGCGGCATCGCCGTGCACCTGCTGCTGGCGGCGCTGTTCGAGCCCTGGGCCCGCCTCGGCAGCAAGGGCGAGGTCATCGGCTTCTTCATCTTCTGGATCGCCAACCTGTGGGTCGTGATCCGCGGCGCGGAGTCGATCAGGCGCCTGGAGATGCTCGCGGCGCCGTCGCTGCTGCTGGTCGGGCTGGGCCTGAGCGCCTGGGCCTGGCCGCAGGTGTCGGTGACCGAACTGCTGGCGCAGCCGGCGACCCGGCCCGAGGGAGCGCCCCTGTGGGGGTACTTCATGGCGGGGCTCACCGCGATGGTGGGATTCTGGGCCACGCTGTCGCTCAACATCCCGGACTTCAGCCGCTACGCGCGGTCGCAGAAGAGCCAGGTCGTGGGGCAGGTCCTCGGCCTGCCGCTCACCATGTTCCTGTTCGCGGGACTCGGCGTGCTGCTGACCGCGGCCTCCGCCGGGCTGGTGGGCGAGACGGTCTCGGACCCGATCCACCTCATCGGGCACATCGACAACCGGTTCTGGGTCGCCGTCTCGATGGTCATCATCATCCTGGCGACCATCTCCACCAACACCGCGGCCAACATCGTCTCGCCGACCAACGACTTCCAGAACGTCGCGCCGAAGCTCATCAACCAGACCCGGGGCGTGCTGGTGACCGGCGTGATCGGCGTGTTGCTGATGGGCTGGGAGCTGCTCAAGAAGATGGGCTGGCTGGAGTCCGAGGTCAGCGTCGAGAGCCTGTACTCGAACTGGCTGATCGGTTACTCGAGCCTGCTGGGGCCGATCGCCGGCATCATGGTGGTGGACTACTTCCTGGTGCGCCGGCAGCACTACGACCTGGCGGGCCTGTACCTGGACGACGGCCCGTACCCGGCGTGGAACAGCGCCGGTTTCGCGGCGTTCCTGGTGCCGGTCGGCCTCACGCTGGTCGCGATCACGACCGGCCGGCTCGGCTGGTTCTACGACTACGGCTGGTTCACGGGCTCGCTGCTGGGTGGAATGATCTATTATCTCCTGGGCAGAAAGAGGTGACAGCCATGGCGCTGCTGGTCAGGGGCGGAACGGTGGTCACGGCGGAGCAGACGGTTCGCGCCGACGTGTTGTGCGATGGCGGACGCATCGTGCAGGTGGGGCAGGGACTGGCCGCCCCGGCGGGCTGCGAGGTCGTCGATGCCGGCGGCCAGTACGTGATGCCCGGCGGGATCGACCCGCACACCCACATGCAGCTGCC
Organism: uncultured Gammaproteobacteria bacterium; assembly: GCA_963695155.1. Lineage (GTDB taxonomy): Bacteria > Pseudomonadota > Gammaproteobacteria > Steroidobacterales > Steroidobacteraceae > SG8-30. The sequence goes on along the minus strand of CAVOGD010000006.1, from coordinate 656,501 downwards.
GTTCATGGGCACGGTCACCAGCGAGGACTTCTACACCGGCACCGCGGCGGGCCTCGCGGGCGGCACGACGATGATCATCGACTTCGTGATTCCCAACCCGAAACAGAATGTCATGGAGGCCTACCGCCAGTGGCGCGGCTGGGCCGAGAAGTCGGTGGCGGACTACTCGTTCCACGTCGCGATCACGTGGTGGGACGAGACGGTCGGCGCGGACATGGAGACGCTGGTGCGCGACCACGGCGTCAACAGCTTCAAGCACTTCATGGCGTACAAGGGCGCCATCATGGCCGACGACGAGATCCTGGTGAACAGCTTCTCGAAGGCCATCACGCTGGGCGCCGTCGTGACCGTGCATGCCGAGAACGGCGAGCTGGTGTACCGCTTGCAGGAGCAGATCTTCCGGCAGGGCATCACCGGGCCCGAGGGCCATCCGCTGTCGCGGCCGCCGGAGGTCGAGGGCGAGGCGGCCCATCGCGCCATCCGCATCGCCGAGGTGCTGCGGGTGCCGCTGTACGTGGTGCACGTCTCGTCGCGGCAGGCGCTGGAGGCGATCACGCGCGCCCGCAACGAAGGCCAGCGGGTCTTCGGCGAGGTGCTGGCCGGCCACCTGCTGATAGACGACTCGGTGTACCGGGACCCGGATTTCACGCGCGCGGCCGCGCACGTGATGAGCCCGCCGTACCGCGCCAGGGAACACCAGGCGGCGCTGTGGCACGGCCTGCAGGCGGGCAACCTGCAGACCACCGCGACCGACCACTGCTGCTTCTGCGCGGACCAGAAGGCCGCCGGCCGCGACGACTTCCGCAAGATCCCGAACGGCACGGCGGGCGTGGAGAACCGCATGGAGGTGCTGTGGCACCACGGCGTGGGCAGCGGGCGCCTGACCATGAACGAATTCGTGCGGGTCACTTCCACGAACGCCGCGCAGATCTTCAACATCTACCCGCGCAAGGGCAGCGTGTCGGTCGGCGCCGATGCCGACCTCGTCGTCTGGGACCCGGCGGCCAGCAAGACCATCTCGGCGAAGACGCACCACCAGAAGATCGACTTCAACATCTTCGAGGGCATGACGGTCAAGGGCTGCGCCTCGCATACGATCAGCGCCGGCAAGCTCGTCTTTGCGGACGGCCAGCTCAAGGTGGAGCGCGGCGCGGGCCGCTACGTGGACCGCCCGCCGTTCGCGCCGTACTACGACGCCCTGAAGAAGCAGGCGGAGCTGGCCAGGCCGAGCGCCGTGCAGCGCGCGCGGCGCTGACGGCAGGGCAGCCGCGTGTCGTCGCGCAAGGCCGGGGCGGGGGTGAATCCGGACGTGGCCGCGGGCCGCCTGGGTGCCGCCGAGATCGCGCGCAACTTCTCGGACCTGCATCCGCCCCTCACGAAGTCCGAAGCGCTGGTCGCCGCCGATCGCTGCTATTTCTGCTTTGCGGCGCCCTGCACGGCGGCCTGCCCGACCGGCATAGACATACCCCGCTTCATCCAGTCGATCCGCAGCGGCGACCTCGAGGGGTCGGCGCACACGATCCTGTCCGAGAACATCATGGGTGGCATGTGCGCGCGGGTCTGCCCGACCGAGGTGCTGTGCGAGCAGGCCTGCGTGCGCAACGTGCCGGGCGACTCGCCGGTGAAGATCGGCCTGTTGCAGCGCCACGCCACCGACCCGGTGCTGGCGTCGGGAACCCGGCTGTTCGAGCGCGCAGCGCCGTCCGGCAGGCACGTCGCGGTCGTGGGCGGCGGCCCGGCCGGGCTGTCCTGCGCGCACCGGCTGGCCTGCCTCGGGCACGACGTGACGGTCTTCAGCCGCGACGGCAAGCTGGGCGGGCTGAACGAGTACGGGATCGCGGCCTACAAGACGGTGGACGACTTCGCGCAGCGCGAGGTCGCCTGGATCCTGGCCATCGGCGGCATCGAGGTCCGCGCCGGCGCGGCGCTGGGCCGGGACCTGACGCTGGCGCAGTTGCGCCGCGACTTCGACGCCGTGTTCCTGGCCATCGGCCTGGCGGGAACCCGCCGCCTCGAAGTGCCGGGCGCGGACCTGCCGGGCGTCGTCGACGCGGTCGCATACATCGCCGAGCTGCGACAGGCCGCGGACAAGGCGCGGCTGCCGGTCGGCCGGCGCGTCGTCGTCATCGGCGGCGGCATGACCGCCATGGACATCGCACTGCAGAGCAAGCGGCTGGGCGCCGATGAAGTGACGATCGTCTACCGGCGCGGCGCAGGGCAGATGGGCGCCAGTGCCTACGAGCAGCGGCTGGCGCAGGGCAACGGCGTGCTGATCCGGCACTGGGCGCGGCCCACGCGCATCCTGGGCGAGGCCTTCGTCGCGGGCGTGGAGTTCGAGCGCACGCGGGCGGGCGAGGGCGGCAAGGTCGAAGGCACGGGCCAGACGTTCTCGCTGGCGGCCGACACGGTCTTCAGGGCGATCGGCCAGGAGCTGGCGGTGGACGAACTGGGCGACGCCGGCGGGTCATTGCGCATCGAGGGCGGCCGCATCGTGACCGACGCCGGTCGCCGCACCTCGCTGGACGACGTGTGGGCCGGCGGCGACTGCGTGCAGGGCGGCCAGGACCTGACGGTGACCGCCGTGCAGGACGGCAAGCTGGCCGCCCACGCGATCGACGCTTACCTGGGATCGAATGGGCGCGACAGCCATGAGTGAACCGACGCAGGGACGGGGCACGGTCGACCTGGCCAGCGAATTCGTCGGCATCAAGTCGCCGAACCCGTTCTGGCTGGCCTCCGCACCGCCGACCGACAAGGCCTACAACGTCAACCGCGCGTTCGAGGCGGGCTGGGGCGGCGCGGTCTGGAAGACGCTGGGCGAGGACCCGCCCATCGTCAACGTGAGCGGCCCGCGCTACGGCGCCCTGCACGGCAACGACCGGCGGGTCCTCGGCTTCAACAACGTCGAGTTGATCACCGACCGGCCGCTGGCGGTCAACCTGAAGGAGCTGCGCCAGGTCAAGCGCGACTGGCCGGACCGCGCGCTGGTGGCCTCGGTCATGCTGCCGATGAACCGTGCGAGCTGGGCGAAATACGTGCCGATGATCGAGGACACGGGCGTGGACGGCCTCGAGCTCAACTTCGGCTGCCCGCACGGCATGTCGGAGCGCGGCATGGGCGCGGCGGTCGGCCAGGTGCCCGAGTACATCCAGCAGGCGGCGGCGTGGTGCAAGGAATTCGCGCGCACGCCGGTCATCGTCAAGCTGACGCCGAACGTGACCAACATCCTGGGGCCGGCCGCCGCGGCCCGGGCCGGCGGCGCCGACGCCGTGTCGCTGATCAACACGCTCAATTCCATCATGCGCGTGGACTACGACACGCTGACCATGTACCCGAGCACCGACGGCATGGGCTCGCACGGCGGCTATTGCGGCCCGGCGGTCAAGCCGATCGCGCTGCACATGGTCGCGGAGATCGCGCGCAACAAGGCGACCGCCGGGCTGCCGATCTCGGGAATCGGCGGCATCACCGACTGGCGCGACGCGGTGGACTTCCTGGCGCTGGGCGCCAGCAACCTGCAGGTCTGCACCGCGGTCATGGTCTACGGCTTCAGGATCATCGACGACCTGACCAGCGGCCTGGCGCACTTCCTGCGCGACAAGGGCATGAGCCGGGTGTCCGAACTGGTGGGCCGGGCCGTGCCCAGCGTGACGGACTGGCAGTACCTGAACCTGAACTACGTGGTGAAGGCGCGCATCGACCAGGACCTGTGCATCCGCTGCGGCCGCTGCCACATCGTCTGCGAGGACGCCTCGCACCAGGCGATCACGCACACCGTGGACGGCGTGCGCCGGTTCGAGGTGATCGACCGGGAATGCGTGGGCTGCAACCTGTGCGTGAGCGTCTGCCCGGTGCCCGACTGCATCACGATGGAGCCCCTCACGTCCGGCGTGGACCCGCGCACGGGCCGGCCGGTGACCGGCGAGAAGGCCAACTGGACGACCCACCCGAACAACCCGCTGCGCCGCTGATGAGCGCGGCGCCCGACTACCCGGCCATGCTGCGGGTGGCGCTCGAGGAAGCCCGGCTGGGGCTGGCGGAGGGCGGCATCCCGATCGGCGCGGCGCTGTTCGACGCGGACGGCCGGCTGCTCGGCCGCGGCCGCAACCGGCGCGTGCAGGAGGGCGACCCGTCGGTGCACGGCGAGACGGACGCCTTCCGCAAGGCCGGCCGGCAGCGCTCCTACCGCGACAAGATCCTGGTCACGACGCTGGCGCCCTGCTGGTACTGCAGCGGCCTGGTGCGCCAGTTCAACATCGGCACGGTCGTGATCGGCGAGTCGGTCAACTTCAGCGGCGGCGCCGACTGGCTGCGCGAGCACGGCGTCAGGGTGATCGACCTCAACTCCGCGGAGTGCATCGCCATGCTGGGCGACTACATCCGCGCCAATCCCGCCACCTGGAACGAGGACATCGGCGAGACCTAGGGCGCCGCGCGGCCTGCGTCAGTCGTTGCGCGGGAACGAGAACTGCGCCTGCTCGCGCACGCCGCCCTTCGGCCAGCGCTGCGTGATGGTCTTGCGCCGCGTGTAGAAACGCACGCTGTCGGGCCCGTAGGCGTACAGGTCGCCGAACAGCGAGCGCTTCCAGCCGCCGAAGCTGTGGCAGGCCACCGGCACCGGCAGCGGCACGTTGACGCCCACCATGCCGACCCGCACGTTGTCGGTGAAGTAGCGCGCGGCCTCGCCGTCGCGCGTGAAGATGCAGGTGCCGTTGCCGTACTCGTGGGCGTCGATGAGCTGCATCGCCTCTTCCTGCGACCCGGCCCGCACCACGCACAACACCGGCCCGAAGATCTCCTCCTTGTAGATGCGCATGTGCGGCCGCACGCGGTCGAACAGGCAGCCGCCCAGGAAGAACCCCTGCTCGCGCCCGGCGACCTCGAGGCCGCGGCCGTCGGCCACCAGTTCCGCGCCCTCCTGCACACCCAGGTCCACGTAGGCCTTGACGCGCTCGTAGTGTTCCCGGGTGACCAGCGGCCCCATGTCGTTGCGGGCCTCGGTGCCGTCGCCGATCCGCAGCGCCGCGATGCCCCGCTTGAGCCCGGCCACGATCGCATCGGCCGTCTCGTCGCCCACGCAGACGACCACGGTGATGGCCATGCAGCGCTCGCCGCAGGAGCCGTAGGCCGCGCCCATCAGCGCGCTGACCGCGTTGTCCAGGTCGGCGTCGGGCATCACGATGGCGTGGTTCTTGGCGCCGCCCAGCGCCTGCACGCGCTTGCCGTGGTGCGTGCCGGTGCGGTGGATGTACTCGGCCACGGGCGTGGAGCCCACGAAGCTGACGGCCTCCACCCGCGGGTCGTGCAGCAGCGCGTCCACCGCCTCCTTGTCGCCGTTGACGACGTTCATGACGCCGTCCGGCAGCCCGGCCTCGCTCAGCAGCTGCGCGCAGTACAGCGGCGCGCTGGGGTCCTTTTCCGACGGCTTCAGCACGAAGGTGTTGCCGCACACGATCGCCATCGGGTACATCCACATCGGCACCATCGCGGGGAAGTTGAACGGCGTGATGCCGGCGACGACGCCGAGCGGCTGCAGCTCGGACCAGCTGTCGATGTCGGGGCCGACGTTGCGCGTGTGCTCGCCCTTCAGCAGTTCGGGCGCGCCGCAGGCGTATTCGACGACTTCCATGCCGCGGATGAACTCGCCCATGGCGTCGTCCAGCACCTTGCCATGCTCGGCGGTCAGCAGCCCCACGATGTGGCTGGCGTGCTGTTCCAGGAGCTCGCGGAACCTGAACATGATGCGGGCGCGCTTCAGGGGCGGCGTGTTGCGCCAGGCCGGGAAGGCCGCGCTGGCCGCCGCGATGGCCTCGCCGACCGTCGCGGACGAAGCCATGGCCACCCGCCTGAGGACCTGGCCGGTGGCGGGGTTCATCACCGGCAGCGTGCGCGCGTCGTCCGCGACCAGCCGGCCGTTGATGTAGTGACCGACGCCCTCGGCGTCCCTGGCTGCGCGTGCCTGTTGCGGGGTCATCAGTCGATCCTGTCGAGTACGCGCCGCACCTTCTCGAACGTCATGTCGATGTCGGCGGGGCGCGAGTTGAGGAACGGGGCGAACTGCAGCGTATCCATGCCGTGCCGCACCACGAGGTCTTCGTCCCAGAAGCAGGCCTTGTGCGCCTCCATGCCGCGCAAGCCGGGCGCGCCGTCCCTGGGCGCCATCTCGATGGCGCCCATCAGCCCGAAATTCCGCACGTCGATCACGCGCGGGTGGCCGGCGAACGAATGCAGGGCCTGCTCGAAGCGGGCCTCGAGGCTGCGCGACTGCTCGAAGATGCCCTCGTCCGGGTAGATCCCCAGCGCCGCGATGCCGGCCGCGGCGGCCACCGGGTGGCCGGAATAGGTGTAACCGTGCAGCAGCTCGATGGCGTGGCGGCGGTCCCTGCATGAAGGCATCGTGGACTTCGTCCCGCACCAGGACCGCGCCCATCGGGACGACGCCGTTGGTCAGGCCCTTGGCCATCGTGATGAGGTCCGGCGTGACGCCGAAGCGCTGCGCGCCGAACGCCTCGCCCAGCCGGCCGAAGGCGGTGATCACCTCGTCGAAGATCAGCAGGATGCCGTGCTTCGTGCAGATCTCGCGCAGCCGCTCCAGGTAGCCGACCGGCGGCGGCAGGATGCCGGTGGAGCCGGCCACGGGCTCCACGATCAGCGCGGCGATGTTGCTGGCGTCGTGCAGCGCGACCAGGCGCTCCAGGTCCTCGGCGAGGTGCGCCCCCGCGGCGGGCTGGCCGCGCGTGAACGCGCTTTCCCCGAGGTCGAAGGTGTGCCGGATGTGGTCCACGCCCGGGACCATGCTGGCGCTGAACATCTTGCGGTTGGCCGCGATGCCGCCGACCGACATGCCGCCGAAGTTGACGCCGTGATAGCCCCGCTCGCGGCCGATCAGTCGCGTGCGCTGCGCCTCGCCGCGCACGCGGTGGTAGCCGAGCGCGATCTTGAGCGCGCTGTCCACCGCCTCGGACCCGGAGTTGGTGAAGAAACAACGGGTCAGGCCGGGCGGCGCCATGCCCACCAGCTTCTCGGCGAGCTGGAAGGCCACGTCGCTGCCGGCCTGGAAGCCCATGCAATAGTCCAGGCGGGCGACCTGCGCCTGCACCGCGGCCACGATCTTCGGGTGGCAGTGGCCGAGCCCGGTCGTCCACAGGCCCGAGAACGAGTCGTAGACCTGCCGGCCGTCGGCGGTCGTGTAGTAATGACCCGCGGCGCCGGTAATGACCCGCGGCTTCTTCCTGAAGTCCCGGTTGGCCGTAAACGGCATCCAGTAGGCGTCGTTCTGCTGCCGGGTGGTGGTCATGGTGGTCCGCCGGGAATGCCCTTGCTGCACCGCATTCTAGGCTGAACTTCCCCGGATTTGTCGTTTCACGTCGCGGCGGCCCCCAACATATGGCCATTCAACTATCATTGGCGCCACGCATATCGGGCCCCCGCCGGGTACGGCGGACGGCGGTCTCTCAATCGGCTGCGCAACAGCAGGGGATGGACAAAATGAAGACGAAGAACCTGGCGATCATCATGATGACGATGCCCGTTGCGGGGATCGGATTCGGCCAGCTGGCGCTGGCTCAGGAAGGCGCCAAGCCGGTCTTCGAGGAAGTCATCGTCACCGCCCAGAAGCGCGAGCAGGGCATCTACGAGGTGCCTGTCGCCATCAGCGCGTTCTCGGCGGCCACCATCGAGAAGCAGGGCATCACGGACCTGACCGACATCGGCAAGTTCGTGCCCAACCTCAACGTAACCGGGTTCTCGGCCGGCCATACCTCGTCGGCCAACCCGTTCATCCGCGGCATCGGCCTGCAGGACCACCTGATCACGACCGAGCCGGGCGTCGGCGTGTACGTGGACGGCGTCTACCTGGGCCGCCAGGTGGGCCAGAACTGGAACCTCACCAACATCGAGCGCGTCGAGGTGCTGCGCGGCCCGCAGGGCACGCTGTACGGCCGCAACTCGATCGGCGGCGCGATCAACATCATTACGCAGAAGCCGGGCGACGAGGAAGGCGGCCGCATGTCCCTGATGGCCGGCTCGAGGGGCCGCCTGAACGGCGATTTCTACACCAACATGAAGTTGTCCGACCAGTTCGCCATGTCGATGAGCGGGGCCTACCAGAGCCGCGACGGAGTCGGGAGATTCGTCAACATCGAGAACGCCAGCAAGGAGGTCGGCGAACTGCAGGACATTTCGGGACGCGTGGCCATGCTGTGGACGCCGACGGACCGCCTGTCCCTGCTGCTGGCCGCCGACGGCAACCGCGGCGACAACGGCATGCGGCCTTACCGCACGCTGATCGACGAGCTGGGCGCCGCCTGCCGGGCGAACCCGCCGCCGCTCCCGGCGACCTGCGCCGGCAGCAACGGCGCCGTCTACAACGCCGGCTACCGCAACTCGGACACCGCCAGCAACCCGTACAACAACAACACCGGCCAGTCCGACCAGATCGAGGTGACGAACCAGGCCTATGGCGTATCGCTGACCGTGGATTACGAGGTGTCGGACGCCCTCAACGTGAGGCTGCTGGCCAGCGACCGCCGCTCGAAGTACGAGAGCGGACTCGACGACGACAGCTTCTTCGACGACTTCCTGGCCTTCCCGGAAGTCGGCGAGGCCGACCAGCAGTCCGTGGAGCTGCAGTTCACGGGACAGCAGGGCGCCTTCGACTACGTGGTGGGCCTCTATTACTACGAGGAAGAGGGCCACAACTTCCAGAACGACACGACGTTCAACGGCGGTCCGGGCGGAGACTTCTACCTGCACCAGAAGACGGACAGCCAGGCGATCTATGCGAACGTCGGCTACCGGGTCACGGACCAGTTCCGGCTCGCGGCCGGCGTGCGCCACACGAAGGACGACAAGTCGGCGGACACCGTGCTGTTCGAGCTGATCGAGGAGTCCAACAGCCGCGACTGGTCGGAGACCAGCTGGGACGTCTCCGGGTCGTTCGACCTCAATGACCGGATGACGCTGTACGGCACCGTCCAGAGCGGCTACCAGTCCGGCCAGTACCCGGCGCGTCCGTACTGCCTGATCGGTTCCTTCAATTTCGGCACGCTTACGCTCGCCAGGCCGAACTGCTTCGCCGCCAACGACAACGTGACGGCGCTCAACTACGAGCTGGGGCTGAAGGGCCAGCCGTTCGACAACCTGCAGATGAGCGTCGCGGTGTTCTACACGGACTACACGGACCTGCCGTACCAGGTCAGCACGACGACGGTCGGCGGCTTCGACACCCGCAGCATCATCGTGGACCAGACCTCGACCGGCATCGAGTGGGAAAGCAGCTGGGCGGTGACCGACAACTTCCGCCTGCACGCCACGCTGGGCTACATCGACGCCGACGTGAAGGACCCCAACCCGGCCGCGGTGGCGCCGCTGACGCCCGAGCTCACGATGTCGCTGAGTCCCGAGCTCACCGTCCCGACCGCGGGCGGCGAGGTGACGCTGCGGGCCGACTGGTCGTTCCGCGACAAGATGTTCGGCGAGCCGACCTCCGACCCGGGCCGCTTCACGGCGATCGACAGCCGCGACATCGTCAACTTCGACATCAGCTACCGGCCGAGCGGCGGCAGCTGGACGCTGTCGGCCTATGGCCGCAACGTGACGGACGAGCGTTACGACAACGCCAGGCTTAACACCGGCGACTACGTGCTGGTGATGCTGAGCAACGACGCCAGCGAATTCGGGCTGCGCTTCACCAAGGACTTCTGAGCCCGGCCAGGGCCGGGCGGTCGAAGGGCCGGGGATTTCCCCGGCCCTTTTTTTCCGGTGCCGTTCCCGCCGCGGCTCAGGGACTGGCGTTCGCCGGCCGCACGACGACTTCGTGATCGCGGCCGTCGTCCACGAGTTCTAGCCACTCGTCCGCCTGCGTCTTTCCGTCCAGTTCGACGACACAGGGCTGGTCGCGTTGGCCAGGCTGCAACCGGACCTGCACCGTGTAACGGCTCGCGCCGATCCGCAGGATGGCGCGATAGCCCGGCCAGTCGTCGGGCAGGCAGGGGCGCACGCGCAGCCGGTTGCCGCGCCGCTCGATGCCGAGCAGGCGCTCGGTGAGCACGCGATACAGCCACGGCGCCGCGCCCGTATACCAGCTCCAGCCGCCGCGGCCGGCGAGCGCGCCGGCGTAACAGACATCCCCGGCGACGGCGTACGGCTCCAGCGCATAGTGGTCCGCATCGACTGCGGTCGCGGAGCGCGCGATGGGGTTGATCCAGTCGAACCACTCGCGGGCCTCGGCCGGCCAGCCCAGGTCGGCCGCGGCCCACACGGCCCAGGTGGCCGCGTGGTTGTACTGCCCGCCGTTCTCCCGCACGCCCGGTGGATAGCCCTGGATGTACCCCGGGTCGCGGTCGCCGCGATCGAACGGCGGCGCCAGCAGCCGCAGGACCCTGGACCGCGGGTCCGCGAGCCGGCCCAGCACGGATTGCATGGCGGCTACCAGCCGATCCCTGGGTGCCGCGTCGGCAAGTACCGCCCAGGTCTGGGCGTTGAGGTCGATCTGGCAGTCCCGGCTCGCGTGGCCGCCGAACGGCGTGCCGTCGTCATAGTAGCCGCGCAGGAACCAGTGCCCGTCCCAGGATCCGCTGTTGGCCGCTTCGGCCAGGCGTGTGGCGAATTGCTCGTAGCGGGCGCCGCGTTCCTCTTCGCCGCGCTGCCGGCACAGCGGCGCGAAGTCGCGGCAGACGCGGATCGCAAACCACGCCATCCACACGCTCTCGCCCTGTCCGCGCAGGCCGACGCGATTGAGGCCGTCGTTCCAGTCGCCGGTGCCGATCGGCGGCAGGCCGTGATCGCCGGTGGTCATGCGGGCCTCGATGGCGCGGCAGCAGTGATCGTAGAGCGTTTCGTCCAGCCAGCCTGGCGTGAACTCCGCGTACCGTTCCACCTCCGAGGTCTTCAGCGGCTCGCCGGCGAGATACGGCACACGCGCGTCCAGCACGCCCGTATCGGCCGTTCCGCGAACATAGGCGGCGGCCGCGAACGGCAGCCAGAGCAGATCGTCCGAGCACCTGCTGCGCACTCCGCGCACCGGCGACGTGTGCCACCAGTGCAGCACGTCACCCTCCGGGAACTGCACCGACGCCGCCTGCAGCAATTGATTCCGTGCGACGCCGGGCTCGACGTGCAGCAACGCCAGCGAATCCTGCAGCTGGTCGCGAAAGCCGTACGCGCCGCCGGGCTGGTAGAAACCGCTGCGCCCCCACAGGCGACAGCTGAGGCTCTGGTAAAGGAGCCAGCGATTGGCAAGCAGGTTCCACGCCGGGTCCGGCGTTTCGACCTGCAGCGAACCGAGCAGGCGGTCCCAGTGCTGCCGCAGCGCGAGCCAGCTACGCTCGATCGCAGCGTCATCCAGGTGCGACCGGGCCAGCGCGAGCGCCTCGTCGCGTGTCGCGCCCCGGCCAATGACGAACGTGACCTCGGTCGTCTCGTCCTGGCCGATCGCAAGATGCGCCTGGTATGCAGCGCAGGGATCGCCGCCGCTCGCGGTACTGCTGCCGGGCCATACCAGCCGCAACGCAGCGGGAACCTGGCGCGAATCGCGGGCCCGCCCGAGAAAGTCGCCGCGGTTGGCGGCTACGCCGTGCGGCGGCCGGGTCGCCGTGAGGAACGCGGTCTGGTCCGGGTGCGTCCTGTCGAAGGCGTTGCGGACGGTCAGGACCCGGCCGTCATCTTCCTGTGCGGTCTCGAGCCAGGGGCCTGTCTGGCTCCGGTCGTTCCCCAGCACCCACTCCAGCGCCAGGGTGGCGGTCAGGCGGCGCACTCGCGGCCAGCGATTGGTGAGCGAGATGCGCACGAACTTGACCGGCAGGACCGGGTCGACGAAGACCGTCGCGACCTGCTCCAGTCCGTGGCTGTTGTGTTCGAAGCGGCTGTAGCCGGCGCCGTGCGACACGCGATACCGCGACGGCCCGGGCAGCGGCAGCGGTGTCGGCGACCAGACCACCGCGGATTCCTCGTCGCGCAGGTAGCAGGCCTCGCCCGTTTGGTCGGTGACCGCGTCGTTGTACCAGGGCGTGAGCCGATTCTCGCTGCTGTTGCCGGCCCAGGTGCAGCCAAGGCCGCCCTCGCTGACCAGGGCGCCGAAGCCGGGATTCGACATGGCGTTGACCCACGGCATCGGCGGGTGTCGGCCGGCCTCGACGTAGACCTGGTATTCGCGGCCGTCGGCGGTGAAGCCGCCGTAACCGTTGTCGAACAGCAGATCCTGCCGGCGCGGCACCGAATCGATCGGTATCAACTGCAGCGGGATGGACGGGACCGGGATGAACTCCGGCAGCGCGCGCCGCGCCATGGACAGGGTGAGGGTCTGCGTCGATTCGAACGCCTCGGGATCGATGAACGCCCCGGCCGCGGCGACCAGGTTGTGGCGGTCCGCAGGGCTGATGTCGCGGGCCGGAACGATGATCGTGAGGCCACGCTGACGTTGGCCCGGCACCTCGCGGGACCGGTCGATGATGCTGACGAGCTGGTCGCGTGTCGGCTGGCTGTAGCCGGAGGACGCCTCGTCCAGGAACACCACGTCGAAACGGAAACCGCGGCGGAACAGCAGGGCATGCAATCGAAGCAATGACTCGGCTGCACTGAGGTCTTCCGGGCCGCGTAACCTCAGTATCGCGAGCGGGAAGTCGCCCGACAGGCCTCGCGACCACAAGGTGCCCTGGGCCGCGCCGCTGTTGCGCAGCGCGGCCGCCCGTCGTGCATGCGACTGGGGCCACAGCAACTGCCGGGCCATGCCCATCGCCATGCTGAGCTCGTCGGCCAGCAGGCCCAGCGACTGTACGTCCCGTTCGGCCGCATCGCGGGCCTGCGAGAAGATCCAGGCCACGCGGTCCAGCGACCGGTACCGGTCGAGCAGTTCCAGGACCTGGCTGGAATCGTTGCCCACCGCCATGAGGAAGGCGCACTGCAGCGATGCGGTGGGCGGGATCCGCACGGTCACGGTCAGCGCCGCAGTCGGGTCCAGGAACGGCCCGCCGCCTTCGGTGATGGCAGCGCCACCATCGGAAAAAACCGCGGGACGCCGCGGGTTGCCGCGCCGGCCGACGAACGCCATGCGATCCCGGTGACCTCGCAGCGATGCCTGCACCTGGTCGCCACCCGCCACGGCGTAGCCGACATGCAAGGGCGTCTCGTCGACGGCGCGCGGTCGCCGCCGGAACAGCAGTGCGGCGGGTCCCGTCGCCCCGAGACTCTCGATGAACAGCTTGTTGAATGCCGGATGTCGCCGGTCCTCGGCCTCGCGGGCCATGACGGGATCGGCCTGGAAGCCGATTTGCAGGTGGCGCGACCGGGCGAGGTCGTTGCTGAGGATGAGCCGGCGCGCCTCCAGGTCGCCGTCCGGCGCGATGGCGACCGTGAGCCGCGCCATCAGGCCGTGACGCCGCAGCCGGAATTCGCTGTGACTGGCGCCGAACGCGACGTCCAGCACGTCACCGCCAAGTTCGTCCCAGCCGAGCGACCACACCTCGCCGCTGTCGAGGTCGCGGAAGAAACAGCACGGCGCCGCCATACTCGCCGTCCGCCTCGGGGCGCCAGCGATTGATCATGATGTCGTGCCAGTAACTCGCGCCGCCGCCCTGCGCGGACGTCAATGTCCGCAGATGGCCGTTGGACAGGACGTTGACCGCCGGCCGCGCCGGGTCGACCGGCCACTCGGACGCGCTCGGTGCGGCCTCGACCCGCCGTGACCGCCCCGGCAACAGCTCCTGCAGCGGCTGCGCCTGCGGTCGGTCCGGCATCCGCTCGTACAACAGGTACTCGACACTGGCGATTCGCGGGTCCGCGTGAAACCTCTCCAGCATGAGGTCGCCGTGCACGGCGTTGCCGAGCGCGACGAGGATCATGCCCTGGTGATGGGTCATGAAAGCCTGCACGATGCGTGGCCGTCCCGAGAAGTCGCCGGAAACGTGGCCAAAGTCCGCCGCTTCCGCCAGGCCGTAGGGGCCCTCGAGGCCGAGATCGACGAGTCCGCGCAGGTTGGACAGGACCGCATCCGGGTCAAACGGCAGCGCGAGCAGGCTTGCGTAAGGAGCAATGACCAGGCGATCGACCGGCTCGCGCCTCAGCGCGAGTCTTGGCAGGCCGAAGGCGCGGTACTGGTACTCGCCCTGGACATCCATCTGGTAGTAGGCGGACTCGGACATGCCCCAGGGAATGCCGAGCCGGCGCACGGTGTGCTGCTGCTCGGCGACGGCGACCAGGCAGCTGTGGAACAGCAGCCCCGACTCCGGCGTCTTCATCAACAGCCGGGGCATGAAATACTCGAATGCCGTGGCGCTCCACGACAGCAGCGCCCTGCTGCCACGTATGCGCCTCAGCGGCCGGCCCAGGTGGATCCAGTGACCGGAGGGTGCATCGCCCTTGGCGATCGCGACAAAACTCGCGATGCGCGCCTCCGAGGCCAGCAGGTCGTAGTGGCTGCCGTCCACCTCGCCGGCGCTGGCGTTGTAGCCGACATGGAAGAGCCTGCGGCGCGAATCGAACAGGAAACGGAAATCGGTGGCCGCGGCCATCCGGCCGAGATCGGCGCAAATCTCGTCGATCTGCAGGTCGAGGTCGCCCAGGCCGGCATCATCATGCCCGGCAGCATCGATCTGGGTCGCCAGGCAGCGGACCCAGCCGGTCAGTTCCTCGATCTGCTCCAGGCCAGCCTTGCTCTCGTCACGCTGGATCATGGCGAGCAGTTCCGGCTCCAGTTCGTTGGCCACGAGATCGTTGAGCGGCCGCAGCTCGACCTGCGAGTCAGGCGGCGCCTCGACGAGTGTCCGCCGCGCCGCGCGCACGCGATTGGCGAGGCGAGCGGCGGCAGGCTCGCCGGCCTCCGTGGCGGCCTGCCGCAGGCTGTACTCCAGGACCGCCAGGGTGTCCGCGATCCCCGACCTGAGGCGCGTTGTCGACACCGGCGTGCCGCGGATCGCCAGCAGGGCCTGCTCGAGCGTGACGAGCGCGGCCACCAGGTTGCCGCTGTCCACGGTCGAGACATAGCGTGGCTCGAGCGGCCGCATCGCCTGGGTGTCGTACCAGTTGTAGAGGTGCCCGCGATAGCCGTCCAGGCCGGCGACCGCATGCAGCGTGCTGCGCAATCGTGCGACGAGCTCGTGACGGGTTACGTAGCCGAAGTCATAGGCACTGAGCGTGGCCAGCAGTCCCAGCCCGATGTTGGTCGGCGAGGTGCGGTGCGCCACCTTGAAGCCGGGCGCGGTCTGCACGTTGTCCGGCGGCAGCCAGTGATTGTCCGGGCCGAGGAACTGCTCGAAGTACCTCCAGGTCCGGCGCGCCAGTGCGCGAAGCTCCAGCGCGGCCGACGCGGACAGGCGCACGTCGGCACGGCGGGGCACGGGGCGGCCGAGCCGCGCTGCGAACCACGGCGCCAGGCACCAGAGCCCGGCAACCGGCGCTGCAACGGCCAGCGCGTCCGGGCGCAGCCAGCCGGTCAGCGCCAGCGCGGCCAGGCCGGTCGTCCACGACAACCACATGTGCAGGTAGCTGCCGGCAACGGTGCTGATGCCGCGGGACCGTGCTGCCGCCTCCGAGGCCGGCTCCCATTCCAGCAGCCGGCGATGCGTGACCCACTGTCGCCACAGGGCGCGCACGATCGCGTTCGCGGCGACCCAGGCCTCGAACGCCAGGAACGAAAGGGAGGCCAACCAGCGCAGGAGTTCGCCACCGATCTTGCGAGCCATGGCGCGCAGCGTCGAGGTGCGCGTTCCGAACCGCAGCGCTGCGCTGTGCGAGGCGATGATCAGCTTTACCATGGACGGCGCCGCGGGCAGCGCCACCAGTACCAGCGTCCACGCCAGGGGTTCGGGCACCACCAGCCAGGTCAGCAGCAGCAGCGAAACCAGTGAAGCCGGCTGCAGGCTGCGGCGCAGGTTGTCGACGATCTTCCAGCGATCGATCGTCCCGAACCGCGCCAGCCGTGGTCCCGCGCCCGGTTGCCGCAGCCCGGCCGCCAGCCAGCGCAACAACTGCCAGTCGCCACGCACCCAGCGGTGCATTCGTCGCGTCATCGCCGCGAGGTTGGGGGGGAAGTCCTCCAGCAACATGACGTCGGAGGCGTAGCCGACGCGGCCGTGCAGCCCCTCCAGGAGGTCGTGCGAGAGCACGAGGTTGTCGGGAATGCGGCCGTCGACGCTGGCATGGAATGCAGCGAGGTCGTAGGCGCCCTTGCCGGCGAAGATTCCGGCGCCGAACAGGTCCTGGTGCACGTCGGAAACCGCGTGCACATACGGATCGAGCGCGACGTCGCCGGCGAACAGCCGCGCAAACGGCGTCTGGTCCACGCTCGACGGGTCGATCTCTATGCGCGGCTGCACGGTGGTATAGCCGCGAACCACGCGGCCGGTCGCCGGGTCGGTCACCGGGCGGTTGAGCGGATGGGCGAGGATGCCGGCCAGGCTGGCTGCGGCTCCGGCCGGCATGCAGGTGTCCGCGTCGAGGGTGATGACCAGCCGCGCGCGCCGGAACGCGTCCAGGTCGCCGTGGGAGACCGCAAAGCTGGTGTCCTCAGCGCCGAGCATCAGCCGGTTGAACTCGATGAGCTTGCCGCGCTTGCGTTCCCAGCCCATCCAGCGGCCTTCTGCTTCATTCCACTGCCTGTGGCGATGGAACAGCGCGAACGGCCGGTGCGTGCCATCGCCGTATCGGGCGTTCAGGTCGTCGATGGCCGCGACCATCAGCGCGACGAGTCCGGAGTCGCGGTCGTCATGCTCCGATGCGGCGTCCAGGCAGTCCGTGAGCAATGCAAACCGCAGCGCCGGGTCCGAGTTGCCCAGGTAGTTGATTTCGAGGTTGCGCGCCAGCCGGGCGATCCAGTCGTCACCGGCCAGCATGGCCGGCATCACGACGACCGTTGGCCAGTCATCGGTGATGCCGCGCTCGAAATCCAGCCTCAGCAGCGTTTCCGGTGGCACGGCCTGGGTGACGAGCAGGTTGGCCACGATCGTCGCCAGGGATATCGCGGGGATCAGCCCGGCGAACGCGAACAGCAGCGTCCAGGCGGCAGGCAGTCCCTGGGAACGCAGGACCCATGCGGCAACCAGCAACAGGGCCAGGGCCGGCACCAGGATCAGCCCCAGGTAGAAGCCGGCGGCATGCCGGCGAATGAACCGGCGGGCGCGAACACGCCATGGCGGTTTGGCCCCGACCTGCCGTTCGAACCGCTCGCGCGCCCGGTCGATGAGGTAATGCCCCACGTGGCGCGGGCGGGAATCCCGGTCCGGCGCGTGCAACTGCGACAGGTCTACGGCGGCGCGCGCGACGCGCAACTCGTCCAGGTTGCACCAATCGGCGATTTCCTCGACGGCCGACCGGTATCGATTGCGGGACTCGAAATCCATGGCGGCGTAGACGTCGGCCGGATCGCCGCACAGCGCGCGATCGACCAGGCTGACGCGCTCCACCAGATCCGCCCACTTGAACGTGGCGAGCTTGCGCAGGCTCAGGATGCAGCTCGAGATGACGACGCCCACGGCGGGAACGTCGGCGCGGTCCTGATCGCCGGTGCCGCCAGACGGGCGGGCCGGCCCCGCCAGCATTCCGTCAGTGGCGTCGGCGAGCCGTTGCAGCAGCGCGGCGCGCAGGAAGGTCGGCAGCGCCCACAACTCGCTCAGCTGCAGAGGCAGCCGGCGTTGCACCTGTTCCAGCGCGTCCTGCAGGCTGACGAGGTCGAGCGGCAGGCCGGTGGCGTTCAGCAACCGGTCGGTGATGTCGGTCAGCCGGGGTGCCGGGCGGCCGTCCCGGTCGCGCACGGCGGGCAGCCTGCGGAAATGACCCGTGGGAAGGTCCTGGCGCAGCTGGATCAGCGCGCTGAGGACGACGTGGTGGTTGTCCAGCAGCCATTCAACACCGGCGGCTTCGCTCGAACCGGGCGGCGCTGAAAAATCCGTGAGCCGCGAGTAGAGCTTCGTGAAACGGCGCGCGATCGGACGCCGCAACCTGCGTCCGCTACCGCGCGGACGACGCCGGTCAGCCGCCTGCGCGTGCCAGGCGGCAATCTCCTTAGCAAGCGATTCGTATGAACCGACGTTGGGTGCCGCAGGCATCGCCCGTCAGGCTACGGGCGGCATGCGCCAGCGGCCGGACTCTCCAGGTATCGGCGCGCCAACCGCCGCGCCTGACCTGTGCTGCAACGCCAGGAGCGGGCACGTGGCGTGCACGAGCAGACGTTCGGTTACGGACCCGTAGCGCCAGTCCATTTCGTGATCGAAGCCGCGGGCGCTCAGGACGAGCAGGTCCGCCTGCCGCGCCACGGCCATCTCCATGATCGCGCGACAGACGTCGGGCGCGACGACGACCCGGGATTCGACGTCCAGATCGGGTGGCAGCTGGCTGCGCAGCATCCGCAGCCATTGGTTGGCTTCGCGGCTGACTTCCTGCGCGACGCGCTCCGCCAGAAGCTGCACCTCGCGCGAATGGCCAGCCGAGTCCAGCAGCCGGGCGGTCTCGACCACGCGCATGAGCACCAGTGTCGCGCCGCTGGACATGGCGATGGCCGCAGCGATCCGCGCGGCCCAACTGGATCCGGACGAGCCGTCGACCGGCGCAATGACCAGCCGGTAGGCCGGGTTCTCGTCGCCTGGATCAGTTTCGTGCTGCGGAACCAGCAGGACCGATGCATTGAGTCCGGCGATGACCTTGCCCGCGGTGCCGCCCAGCCGGCCGGGATCGGTAGCGCCTTCGCCGCTGTCGGTCATCACGACGAGATCGATGTCGTGTTCGTGTGCGTACCGCGTGATCTCGTCGGCCGCCCGGCCTTCCACGACCACGGCTTCGATACCGCGCCCGCCGGCATCGAAACCCGCGCATGCATCGGCGAGGTATTCCTCGGCATGCCGGCGCCGCAATTGCCAGTCCAGCACGTTGGTGGCCTGCCCGAGCGCGGACCGGCCCGCGGCAACGACGTGCAGCAGGATGGAATCGGCGCCGAATGCCTGGCCCAGCACCCGGCCATGCACCAGCGCGCATTCGGCGGTTCTTGATCCGTCGAGCGGCAGGAGAATCCGCATGCGCGTCTGCTCCAGGACTGTACTATCTTGCAAACTCACGAGACTTATGATAGACGCCCGCGGCCTCCGGCGATATGTGAAATTACGCATCCCTCGGGGCACGCCGGCCCGGCCGCCGAACACCCGGTGACCCAAAGCAGGTAATCTCGCCGTACGGCAGGTGCATGCGCAGGCGGGATCCATGACCAAGGCGGTGCTCGGAATCATCGGCGGGTCCGGTATCTACGCGTTGCCGGGGCTGCAGGACGTCAGTGCGGAGCGCGTGGCCACGCCCTGGGGCGAGCCGTCGGATGTGCTGCGGCGCGGCCGGATCGGCGCCACCGAGATCGTCTTCCTGCCGCGCCACGGGCAGGGCCACCGGCTCGGCCCGTCCGACATCAACTATCGCGCCAACATCGATGCCCTGAAGCGGGCCGGCGTGACCGACCTGGTGTCGTTTTCGGCCTGCGGCTCGTTCCGGGAGGAACTGCCGCCCGGCACGTTCGTGCTGGTGGACAATTTCGTGGACCGCACCGTGCGGCGCGAAAGCTCCTTCTTCGGCCCGGGCTGCGTGGCGCACGTCGCCTTCGCGCACCCGGTCGGGCCGGCGCTGCAGGACCTGCTGGCGCGGGCCGCCGAGGCCGAGGGCATCCCCTGCCGGCGCGGCGGCACGGCGGTGTGCATGGAAGGCCCGCAATTCTCGACGCTGGCCGAGTCGCTGGCCTACCGCAAGGCCGGCTACGACGTCATCCAGATGACCTCGATGCCCGAGGCGAAGCTGGCCCGCGAGGCCGAGATCACCTACGCCGTGGTGGCGATGGTCACGGACTTCGACTGCTGGCACCCCACGCACGATTCCGTCGAGGTCGCGAAGCTGCTCGAGATACTGGCC
Source organism: uncultured Gammaproteobacteria bacterium (assembly GCA_963695155.1). GTDB lineage: Bacteria > Pseudomonadota > Gammaproteobacteria > Steroidobacterales > Steroidobacteraceae > SG8-30. Next base: position 636,629 of record CAVOGD010000006.1, on the reverse strand, counting down.
GCCAACCGAGACCAGGCGCAGCGGCTGCTGGCACGGCTGGCGCGGGACTTCCCGGCGGAACACGTGCCGTGCCCGGTCGGCTCCGACCGGGCGCTGGACGGCGCCATCCTCACGGCCGCCGAGGCGCGCGATCCGGCGCTGCTGGCCAGGCTCGATGCCGTGGCCGGGCGCGTGCTCGGCCGGACCTGAGCGGGTGAATGCCATGACTTCCGGCAGGCAACGGACTGCGCATGCGCATCAACGGTAAGGCCTGGCGCACGATCTTCGTCGCCGACGACGGCTGGACCGTCTCGGTCATCGACCAGACGCGGCTGCCCTTCGACTTCGAACTGCGATCGTTGCGTTCCGTCGAGGACGCCGCCACCGCGATCCGCGAGATGGTCGTGCGCGGCGCGCCGCTGATCGGCGTGACGGCCGCCTACGGCGTGGCGCTCGGGATGCGCGCCGATGCGAGCGACGCGGGGCTGGAGCGCGCCATCGGGCTGCTGGGCGCGACCCGCCCGACGGCGGTGAACCTGCGCTGGGCGCTGTCGCGCATGCTGACCGCACTGCGCGCGCAGCCGACCGCGCGCCGCGTCGAGTGCGCCTATGCGGAAGCGCTGGCCATGGCGGACGAGGACGTCGCGACCTGCGCGGCCATCGGGCGCCACGGCAAGGCGATCCTCGAAGCGCTCGCCGCCGCCGCCGGGCGGACCGTCAATGTGCTGACCCACTGCAACGCCGGCTGGCTGGCGACCGTGGACTGGGGCACGGCGCTGGCGCCGGTCTACCAGGCGCACGATGCCGGCATCGCCGTGCACGTGTACGTGGACGAGACCCGGCCGCGCAACCAGGGTGCGGCGCTCACCGCCTTCGAGCTGGGCGCGCACGGCGTGCCGCACACGGTGGTCGCCGACAACGCCGGCGGGCACCTGATGCAGCACGGCAAGGTGGACGTCTGCATCGTCGGCACCGACCGCACCACCGCGACGGGCGACGTGGCGAACAAGATCGGCACCTACCTGAAGGCGCTGGCGGCGCGGGACAACGCCGTGCCTTTCTACGTGGCCCTGCCGTCGTCGACCGTGGACTGGACCCTGCAGGATGGAGTCGGCGGGATTCCCATCGAGGAGCGGCCGGCACGCGAAGTCACCCATGTGCGCGGCCGGGCCGACGATGGACGGCAACTCGAGGTTGAGGTGGTCGCGCCGGGCAGCGGGGTCGCCAACCCGGCGTTCGACGTGACGCCGGCCAGGCTGGTCACCGGACTCATCACGGAACGCGGCGTGGCGCCCGCCAGCCGCGCCGGGCTGTCGTCCCTGTTCCCCGGGAGGTCGTGATGCCAGGCAAGACGCCGCCGCTGGCCAGGCTCCGCGCCGAGATCATCGAGGTGTCGCAGGCACTCGACGATGCGGGACTGCTGCTCAACAAGTCCGGCAACGTGTCCTGCCGCTCGGAGCGCGGGTTCATCATCACCCCGACGGGCGTGCCCTATCGCGAGCTGCAACTCGGCCAGGTCGTGGAGCTCGAGATCGACGGGCAGCCGGATCCGGCCGGCCAGCAGCCGTCCTCGGAGTGGCGCCTGCATGCCGCGATCTATGCCGCCCGGCCCGACGTGTCGGCTATCGTGCACACTCACAGCCCGCACGCGACGGCACTGGCCTGCGCGGGCCGCGGCATTCCTCCCTTCCACTACATGATCGCGCTGGCCGGCGGCGCGATCCGCTGCATGCCGTATTCGACCTTCGGCAGCGCCGAGCTGGCCGTCAGTGCGGTGCAGGGACTCGAGGGCCGGTCGGCGACGTTGCTGGCCAACCATGGGGTCGTCGCGGTCGGTTCGACGCTGGCCAGGGCGCGGGCCGTCGCCATCGAGGTCGAGAACCTGGCCAGTCAGTACCTGATGATGCTGTCGGCCGGCCTCGAGCCGGCGATCCTCGGCGAGCGCGAGCTGAAGAGGGTGATCGCCAAGTTCATCGAGTACCGGCGGCTCGACGAGCCCGGCTGAAGCTGGAGTCTGACCCTTCCAGGGTCTGACTCCTCCGAACCACTGACGGCGGCACTGCGGTGGCGAGCAGGAGCGGTCAGACCCCTGAGGGAGAGGGAGTCAGACCTTGGTGCGCCGCGGGTCGGCGAAAAAGGCCACGAGCAATGCCGCCAGGAAGGGCATGACCCGCTCCAGCACGTCGCCCTCGGCGTCCGGCATGAGATAGAAGACCAGCGTCAGCAGGAACCCCGTCCACAGCGCAGCCAGCGCGGCGCGCGCCGCGGGCGGCCGGCCGAGCACCGTCAGCACGACCAGCGGGCCGAACGCCGCGCCCAGCGCGTTCCACGCGAACAGCACGCGCGAGTAGATGGTTGCCGGCGCGAAGATGGCGATCGCCACCGCGGCGGCGCTGAAGGCCACCATGGCGAGGCGCGTGCGCGCCAGGCCCGCGCCCGCCGGCGCCCGGCCGGTCTGCCAGTCAACCGTCAGGCTCGAGGTGGCCGTGATGAGCTGGCTGTCCACGGTGGACATGATCGCGGACATCACCGCCACCGTGACGAAGCCCGCCAGCAGCGGCGGCAGCCAGGCCGCGGAGGCGGCATAGAGCACTTCCTCGGCGTTGCCGGGCGGCGCGGCCAGCAACCGGCCGGACCAGCCGACGACCAGCATGCCGGCCAGCACCAGCGCGATCCAGCCCAGCGCGATGGCGCCGCCGCGCCGGATCGCCGCGTCGTCGCGCGCCGCCATGAAGTGGTTGATCACGTGCGGCTGGCCGGGCGCCGCCAGCCCGATGCCGAGGGTGCCCAGCGCGAAGGCCAGCACCGCCGCGCCGTGGCGGCCGCCCACCGGCGAGCCCCAGGTCGTGGCGTCCGCAGCCAGGCTGGCGGCCAGCTCGCCGCCGGCCGTGCACAGGATGGCGACCGGCAGGGCGACCGACACGAACAGCATCAGCACGCCCTGCACGAAGTCGGTCACGCTGGCGGCCCAGAACCCGCCCAGCAACGTATAGGCGACGATCAGCACGCTGCCCGCGACGATGCAGGCCGCGACGTCGAAGCCCAGCGCCAGCGAGAAGGCGGAGCCCGCCGCCTGGAACTGTGCGGCCACGTAAAAGAGGAACGAGGCCACGATGATCAGCGAGGTGCTGGCGCGCACCGCACGCGTGGCCTCGGGCGTGGCATGCGCAGTGAGCAGGCGCACCAGCGTGACGCTGCCCTGCGCGACCGACAGCCGGCGCAGCCGCGGGGCGACCAGGAACCAGTTGACGGCGTAACCGGCCACCACGGCCAGCCAGATCCACACGGCCGACAAGCCCCAGGCGAACGCCGCGCCGCTCACGCCTACCAGCGTCCAGGCCGAGGACTGCGTCGCGCCCTGCGACAGCGCGGCGAGCCACGGGCCGAGCCGGCGCCCGCCCAGGAAGAAGTCCTCCTGGTCGTGGGTGCGCCGCGTGGCCCAGGCGCCGATCGACACCATCAGCACGCAATACGCCGCGATCGCCAGCCACACGCCCCATTGCATGGTCATGCCGCCAGTCTCGCCTGCACGAAGGCCGATGTACACTGCGCGCGCCCTGGCCGGAGACCTTGTGCATGGTCGGACGACGAGGCTGGCATTTCTGGATCGACCGCGGCGGCACCTTCACGGACGTGGTGGCCCACGCGCCGGACGGCCGGCTGCTCACGCACAAGCTGCTTTCGGAGGACCCGGCCCGCTACGACGATGCGCCCTCGTGGGCGGTGCGCGAGCTGTTCGCGCGCCACGGCGGGGCCGGCGACCGCATCGACGCCGTGCGCATGGGCACGACCGTGGCCACCAACGCGCTGCTCGAGCGCAAGGGCGTGCCGACCGGGCTGGTCATCACCCGGGGATTCGCGGATGCATTGCGCATTGGCTACCAGAACCGCCCGCAGCTGTTCGCCCGCCACATCGTGCTGCCGGACCTGCTGTACCGCGCCGTCGTCGAGGCCCGCGAGCGCGTGGATGCCGGCGGACAGGTGCTCGAGCCGCTCGACGAGGCGGCCCTGCGACGCGGCCTGGAGGACCTCCTGCAGGAGGGCATCACCAGCGTCGCCATCGTGTTCATGCACGGCTATGCGCACCCCGCGCACGAGCGCGCGGCGGCGGCGCTGGCGCGCGCGCTGGGCTTTGCCGAGGTGTGCGCCTCGCACGAGGTCTCGCCGCTGATCCGCCTGGTGGGCCGCGGCGACACGACCGTGGTGGACGCCTATCTCACGCCGTTGCTGTCGCGCTACGCGGCGCGCTTCCGCGAGCGGCTCGGCCCCGGGCACGCGGGTGCGCGGCTGTTGTTCATGCAGAGCAACGGCGGCCTGGCGGCGCCCGCGGCGTTCCGCGGCGCGAATGCGCTGCTGTCGGGGCCGGCCGGCGGCCTGGTCGGCATGGCCGAGGCGGGCGCCGCGCTGGCGCGGCGCCGGCTGATCGGCTTCGACATGGGCGGCACGTCCACCGACGTCGCGCTCTACGACGGCGCCTATCCGCGCCGCTTCGAGTCGACGATCGCGGGCGTGCGGTTGCAGGCGCCGATGATGGACATCCACACCGTCGCGGCCGGCGGTGGTTCGCTGCTCAGGTTCGAGGGCGGCCGGCTGCGGGTCGGGCCCGAATCGGCCGGCGCGAATCCCGGCCCGGCGTGCTACCGCAACGGCGGGCCGCTGGCGGTGACCGACATCCACGTGCTGCTCGGCCGGCTGCAGCCCGGGTACTTTCCGGCGATCTTCGGCGCGCACGGCCGCGAGCGGCTCGACGCAGCCATCGTGCGCCGGCGCTTCGACGAACTCGCGCAGCAGGTCGCCGAACACACCGGCCGGCCGGTGACGGCCGAGGCGCTGGCGGAGGGATTCCTCGACGTGGCGGTGGAGACGATGGCGCATGCCATCCGGCACGTCTCGGTGCGGCGTGGCCACGATGCCGCCGACTATGCGCTGTTCTGCTTCGGCGGGGCGGGCGGCCAGCATGCCTGCCGGGTGGCCGACTCGCTGGGCATCGGCGAGGTGCTGATTCACCCGCTGGCGGGCGTGCTGTCGGCCTGGGGCGTGGGTCTCGCCGACCAGCGGGCACTGCTGCGCCAGAGCCTCGAGCGCAGGCTGGACGCCGCGAGCTGCGCCGAAGCGCAGACGCTGGCCGCCGCGCTGGCGGACCAGGCCCGCCGCGCGCTCGCGGAGCAGGGCGCGTCGCCGCTGGCGATGAGCGACGAGCGCAGCGCAGAGCTGCGGCTCGCGGGCACCGAGATGGTCCTGCCCGTGGCGCTGGCGGACGAGCCGCGGATGGTGGCGGAGTTCGTGCGCGCGTTCCGCGGCCAGTTCGGCTTCGAGCCCGGCACCGAGGGCATCGTCGTGGCGGCGGTGCGCGTCGAGGCGGCCGCACGCAGCGAGCGCCCGCCGTCGGCCGGGGCGCAGCCGGCCGGCCGGCGCGCCGCCGCGGCGCCGGTGGCGACCGTGCCCGCGTGGTTCGGCGGGGCGTGCGAAGTGGCCGTGTACCGGCGCGAGGACCTGGCGCCGGGCGCCGCGGTGGAGGGTCCCGCCATCCTGGTCGAAGCCAATGCCACGACGGTCGTCGAGCCGGACTGGCGTGCCGAGGTGCTGGCGGGCGCCGAGTTGCTCCTGACGCGAGTGCGCGAACGACGGCGCCCGGCGCTCGAGCCCGGCCGCCCGGACCCGGTGTCGCTCGAACTCTTCAACCATCGCTTCATGCACGTGGCGGAGCAGATGGGCTCGGTGCTGCAAAGCACCGCCGTGTCGGTCAACATCCGTGAACGGCTGGATTTCTCGTGCGCGGTGTTCGACCGCCACGGCCGGCTGGTGGCCAACGCGCCGCACATGCCGGTGCATCTGGGTTCGATGGGCGCCAGCGTGCGCGCCGTGATCGAGGCCAACGCCGGCGCCATGGAACCCGGCGACGCCTGGCTGCTGAATGCCCCGTACGCGGGCGGCACGCACCTGCCGGACATGACGGTCGTGACCCCGGTGTTCATCGGCGACGGATGCGCGCCGGCCTTCTATGTCGCCTCGCGCGCGCACCATGCGGACATCGGCGGCGTCACGCCCGGCTCGATGCCGCCGGCCAGCCGCACGATCGACGAGGAGGGCGTACTGATCAGCAACTTCAAGCTGCTGCACGCCGGCCGGCTCGCCGAGGGGCCGTTGCGCGAGGCGCTGGCGCAGCCGCCCTGGCCGGCGCGCAACCCGGACCAGAACGTGGCCGACCTCAAGGCGCAGGTGGCCGCCAATGCGCGCGGCGTCAACGAGCTGGGGCGGCTCTGCGCGGAGCATGGCCTGGACGTCGTGCAGGCCTACATGGGGCACGTGCAGGACAATGCCGAGATGCAGGTGCGCGAGGTGATCGGCCGGCTCACAGACGGCGCGTTCCGTTACGAGATGGACGACGGCAGCGTGATAGCGGTGGCCGTGCGCATCGACCGCGCCGCCGGTACGGCGGTCGTGGACTTCGGCGGCACGTCGGCGCAATCGGCCAGCAACTTCAACGCGCCGCTGGCCGTGTGCACGGCCGCGGTCCTGTACGTGTTTCGCACGCTGGTCGAGTCGGAACTGCCGCTCAACGAGGGCTGCCTGCGGCCGCTCGACCTGCGCGTGCCGGCGGGCTCGCTGCTCAATCCCGTGCCGCCGGCCGCGGTGGTCGCCGGCAACGTCGAGACCTCGCAGTGCATCGTGGATGCGCTGTACGGTGCGCTCGGCGCGCTGGCCGGCTCGCAGGGCACGATGAACAACCTGACGTTCGGCGACGAGCACACCCAGTACTACGAGACGATCGCCGGGGGTGCGGGTGCGGGCCCCGGCTTCGACGGCGCCTCCGGCGTGCAGACGCACATGACCAACTCGCGCCTCACGGACCCGGAGGTGCTCGAGTCCCGTTACCCGGTGCTGCTGCGCGAATTCAGCCTGCGCCGCGGCAGCGGCGGCGCCGGCCGCCACCGCGGCGGCGACGGCCTGCTGCGCTGCATCGAGTTCCGCCGGCCGCTGGACGCGGCGATCCTGTCGAACCACCGCCGCGTTGCGCCGTTCGGGCTGGCCGGCGGCGCGCCGGGGACCTGCGGCCGCAACCGCGTCCTGCGGGCCGACGGCCGCATCGAGGAGCTCGGCGCCTGCGACACGGTACGCATGGAGGCCGGCGACCGGCTGCTGGTCGAGACGCCGGGCGGCGGCGGTTTCGGCGCGCCCTGACCGCGCGGGGATGCGGTATGCTCGGCGCGGGCTAACCGGAGAGCAACGCCATGGGCTGGATCATCCTCATCATCCTGGTCGCACTCGTCGCGCTGGCGATCGGCATCTACAACCGACTGGTCACGGCGCGCAACGCCTACAAGAACGCGTTCGCGCAGATCGACGTGCAGCTGACGCGCCGCTACGACCTGATCCCGAACCTGGTCGAGATGGCCAAGGGCTACCTCAAGCACGAGCGCGGCACGCTGGAGGCCGTCATCAGTGCCCGCAACGCCGCGGTGACCGGCCTCAAGAACGCGGCCGCCAACCCGGGCGATCCCGGCGCGGTGCAGCAGCTGGCCGGCGCCGAGAACATGCTGACCGGCGCGCTGGGCAAGCTGTTCGCGCTGGCCGAGGCCTACCCGGACCTCAAGGCCAACACGACGATGATGCAGCTCTCCGAGGAACTGACCTCGACCGAGAACAAGGTCGCCTTCGCGCGGCAGGCCTACAACGACTCGGTCATGAGCTACAACAACACCCGCGAGGTGTTCCCGAACAACCTGTTCGCGGGCATGTTCAACTTCCTGCAGGCGCAGTTGCTCGAACTCGAGGCGCCGGAGAAGCGCGAGGTCCCGAAGGTCAGCTTCACGACCTGAGCGGCGGAAGGCGCTGAATGGACTTTTTCGGGCGGCAGGCGGCGGCACGCCGGGCCACGAAGTGGCTCGTCGTGCTGTTCGTGCTGGCGGTGATCGCCGTCGTGATCGCGGTCAACGCGGTCGTGCTGACCGCGGTGGCGATCTTCGCGATGGACGCGCCGGCCGCCGGCCTGCCGGACGGCAACTGGCTGACGGCCCACCCGGCACGGTCGTGTTCACCACGCTGCGTAGTGCTCGGCGTGGTCGGTGTCGCCAGCCTGTACAAGACGGCGGCGCTCAGCGGCGGCGGCGGCGTGGTCGCCACCTCGCTCGGCGGGCAGCGCGTGACGTCGGACACCAGCGATCCGCTGCGCCGCCGGCTCATGAACGTCGTCGAGGAGATGGCCATCGCCTCCGGCGTGCCGGTGCCCGAGGTGTACGTGCTGGAGCACGAGTCCGGCATCAACGCCTTCGCCGCCGGCCACAACCCCTCGAACGCGGCGGTCGCCGTGACCCGCGGCGCGCTGACCCACCTGAACCGCGCCGAACTGCAGGGCGTGATCGGCCACGAGTTCAGCCACGTCCTGAACGGCGACATGCGCCTCAACACCCGCCTCATCGGGCTGCTGTTCGGGCTGCTGGTCCTCGCGATGATCGCGCGGCTGGTGCTGCGGCACGCGCCGCGCGGCGGCACCGGGCGCAAGAGCGGCGCCATCGCGGTCATCTTCGTGGCTGCGCTCGCCGTGCTCGTGCTCGGCTACATCGGCCTGTTCTTCGGGCGGCTGATCCAGGCCGCCGTGTCGCGCCGGCGCGAGTCGCTGGCGGACGCCTCGGCCGTGCAGTTCACGCGCGACCCGGCGGGGCTGCGCGACGCGCTGGTCAAGATCGGCGCGCTGGCCGAAGGCTCGACGATCGCCGACGGCGACGCCGAGGAAGTCGCGCACATGCTGTTCGCGCCGGGCGTCAAGCGGCTGTTCGCGACGCACCCGCCGCTGGTCGAGCGCATCCGCGGGATCGACCCGCGCTTCGAGGCCGCCGAATTCGGGGTCGTACGCAGGAAGATGCTGGATGCCTCGGCCTTGACCGAGCCGCAGACCGAGGCGGTCAAGCAGGCGGATGCGGCGCGCCGGCTCGGTGAGTTGCTGGCCGGCGGCATCGTGCTTTCGCCGGCCGCGGCGGTGGGCCTGGTGGGCAACCCCGGCACTGCGCACGTGCAGGCCGCGCACGAGCTGCACGATGCGCTGCCCGCGGCGGTCGTCGCGGCGACGCGCCAGCAAGGGCCGGCGGCGGCATTGTTCCTGGCGCTGGCGCTCGATGCGAACGCCGAGTCGCGTGGCCGGCAGCTGGCCTTCATCGGCCAGCAACTGGGGCCGAAGTCGATGCAGTCCGTCGAGGGCATGCTGCCGCTCGTCGACTCGCTGCCCGCGGTGCAACGCATGCCGGTGCTGCTGCGCACGTTTCCGGCGCTGCGCCAGTTCGGCCAGCGCGAGCGCGAGCGCCTGCTGCGGCTGCTGAACGCGTTCTTGTCGCGCGAGGGCGGGGTGTCGGTGTACGCGTATGCGCTGCGCAAGCTCGCGCAGGTGCAGTTGCGCGACGAGCTCGAGCCGCGGACCCGCCCCGGCGGGCGGTCGCTGTCGGGCGCGAGCGAGGACCTGCGGGTGCTGTTCGCCGTGCTGGCCGACCATGGCCAGCCGGATCTCGCGCAGGCCCGGCAGGCTTATGCGGCGGGCATGCAACACCTGCTGCCGCATGAACCGGCCGACTTCCAGCGCGCGCTGAACTGGCCGAGCCGGCTGGACGGCGCGCTCAACGGGCTCGACCGGCTGGCGCCGGCGGCCAAGGAAGCGCTGGTCGAGGCGCTGGTCAGGACGATCTCCTGGGACCACCGCATGACCGTGGAGGAGTCGGAACTGCTGCGCGCGGTCTGTGCGACCGTGCACTGCCCGCTGCCGCCGCTGGTAGCCGAACCCCGGCCCACGTAGGCGGTCTGTGGCGGGAGACTGCCCGATGCGATGGCGTTCGAGGAGGCCATCGAGAATCGGGGCGACAGCCGTACGTGTGTTTACCGGACGCAGGGGCATTACGAAGAGTGCCTGGCTCCGCTGACGCCGGGTCGGTCGCGGGCCTGAAAGCGCAATCGTTGTTGGACTGTGCCCAAACCACGCATTCTTCTGTGGTGCGGAGGGCCTTTGTCCGCTAGGCGGTCACCGGCTGCTATGCATGAGACCGGGCTTCCCCTAGCATCGCCCAACCCGGCATCGGAGTGCCGAAGCCGGTTACAACAACGACGCTAATGGGGGTTACTCAGTGAACTTCGAAAAAATCGTCGGACTGGTCGCTCTGCTCGTCGCCGTCGTCGGCGCGTTCGTGAGCATTCCTTATGCCGCTGCCATCCTGGTCGTACTGGGCATCGTCGGCGGCTACTTCGTGATCGCCGACCACCATGTCAGGGTGATGGTCTCGGCGCTTGTGCTGTTCACGCTCGCCGGCTCGCTGAGCGCCATTCCGGCGGTCGGCAGCTACCTCGCGGCGATCTTCGGCAGCCTCGGCACGTTCGCGGCCGGCGCTTCCATCATGATCATCTCGAGGAACGTGTACGCGCGATACAAGCCCTGAGGTTCTGCAGGGCGCCACAAGGAAGGCCCGCCGCATGGCGGGCCTTCTTCTTGGGACCACCCGTCGAGGAACCCGGCGACTTCGCGCGCGGCTGCCGCGGCGGTGGGAAAGGAGGGGTCAGACCCCGGACGGGGTCAGACCCCAACCCCCGAACAGGTCAGTTGGCGACGGGCACCATCACGTGCGCGTACGGCGTGCCCTTCCACATCACGTACGGACCGCCGTTCTTCGGATCCGTCGGGATGCCCTCGAGCAACGCCGGGTCCGGCACGATGATCATCAGGTGCGCACCCTCGACGATCCACTGGTTGTCCGGCGACTCGACCGTTGCGTAGGGGTCGATATTGCTGGCGCCCTGGTCACCGGCCAGCATGTAGGAGATACCCAGCCCACCGGCCGTGAACTCCTTCTTGTTGGCCCAGGCGTCCGCCCACTGCATCCAGTGGTGGTCCATGCACATCGGCGCACGGCCGGCGCTAAGCTCGGGCGAGCTCGGCAGGCACATGTACGCGCCGCTGCCGTCCTTCAATATCGTGCCGTCCCAGTCCACCACCTTCGCATCCGCGGCCATGGCCACGTTGGCCGCCGACAGCGCGTCGGCCAGCTTGGAGTCGATGTTGTCCTGCGACGGGATGTTGACCGGCACCATCACGTGCGCGTAGGGCGTGCCCTTCCACATCACGTACGGACCGCCGTTCTTCGGATCCGTCGGGATGCCCTCGAGCAGCGCCGGGTCCGGCACGATCAGCATCAGGTGCGGCCCTTCGACCACCCACTGGTTGTCCGGCGTCTCGCCGGTCGCGTACGGGTCGATGTTGCTGGCGCCGCCGTCACCGGCCAGCATGTAGGAGATGCCGAGGCGCGTGGCCGTGTAGTCCTTGCGGTTGGCCCAGGCGTCGGCCCACTGCATCCACTCGTCGTCCATGCACATCGGCGCGGCGCCGCTGCCCGCGAGCGCAGCGGGCGTCGGCATGCAGTGGTAGGCGCCACTGCCGTCCTTCAGCACGTTGCCGTCCCAGTCGACGACCTTCGACACCGCCGCCAGCGACGGCGTCGCTGCCGACAACGCGTCCGCGACGGCCGCCGCGCGGGCCGCCTCTGCGGCCGCTGCCGCCGCTTCTTCCTCGGCCTGCTTGTTGCTGCAGGCGCCGACGGATAGCGAAATCGCCGCCGCCAGCACCAGTAAGTGCTTGCATCGCTTCATGTGTTTCCCCCTCGAGTGTGCGCGCCCGCCTCCGCGGGTGTACTGCCGCGCTGCCCGACGGGCCTGCGCCCCCTGGTGGGACGAAGGCGGGCGCGCAGCATCGACCGTTCACCTTACGCGCGCGGGCTGATGGTTGCAAATGCAACAGTATGGCCCCGAACCGGGCCGTGCCATCCGCGCCCTTCACAGGGCGCCGCCGGCTGCCGGCGGTTACAATCCGCCGTCTCATCTGCAATGCCGGCGGGGCTGTCATGAAGGTCTACAACGACGTCCTCGAAATGGTCGGCAAGACGCCGATGCTGAAGGTCAGCAAGCTGGACACGGGCGCCTGCGAGCTGTTCCTGAAGCTCGAGCTGGCGAACCCGGGCGGCTCCATCAAGGACCGGATCGGCATCACCATGATCGAGGAGGCGGCCCGGCGCGGCGACCTCAAGCCGGGCGGCACGATCGTCGAGGCAACGGCCGGCAACACGGGCATCGGGCTGGCGCTGGTGGCGGGCCAGCTGGGTTACAAGGTCGTCCTGGTGCTGCCCGACAAGATGAGCCAGGAGAAGATCTTCAACCTGCGCGCGATGGGTGCGGAAGTCGTGCTGGCGCGCTCGGACGTCGAGAAAGGCCACCCGGAGTACTACCAGGAGGTCGGCGCCCGGATCGCGCAGGAGCAGGGCGCGTACTTCATCAACCAGTTCGCCAATCCGGACAACTGCAAGGCGCACGAGGCCGGCACCGCGCCGGAGATCCTGGAGCAGATGGACGGGCGCCTCGACGCCGTCGTCGTCGGCGTGGGCTCGAGCGGCACGATCGCCGGGATGACCCGCTACTTCCAGAAAGCCGCGCCGCAGGTCGAGATGGTGCTGGCCGACCCGGCTGGCTCGGTGCTGGCGGACCACGTCAACAAGGGCAAGCTGGGCAAGGCGGGCGCGTGGCTGGTGGAAGGCATCGGCGAGGACTTCATCCCGGAGATCTGCGACTTCTCGATGTGCCGCGTCGCCTACAGCATCCCGGATGCCGAGTCGTTCGCCACGGCGCGGGCGATCCTGCGCAAGGAGGGCCTGCTGGTCGGCTCGTCGACCGGCACGCTGGTCGCCGCGGCGCTGCGCTACTGCCGCGAGCAGAAGACGGCGAAGCGCGTGGTCACGTTCGCCTGCGACACCGGCAACAAGTACCTGTCCAAGCTGTTCAACGACTTCTGGATGGAGGACCAGGGCTTCACGCAGCGCCAGCGGCACGACGACCTGCGCGACCTGATCGGCCGCCCGCATGGCGAGCGCGCCACGGTCACGGTGGGACCGGGCGACGTGCTGACGACGGCGCACAACCGGCTGCGCAACGCGGGCTTCAGCCAGCTGCCGGTGATGGACGGCGACACGCTGGTCGGCTTCATCGACGAGGACGACATCATGCGCCTCGCCTTCGGCGACCCGGAACGGTTCGTCGACCCGGTGCGCACGGCGATGCACACCAACTACCTGGTGGTGGACAAGGCGATGAGCCTGCGCAACCTGGTCGCCATGCTGGACGTGCAGCCCTACGCGGCGGTCATGGACGGCGAGGCCTTCCTGGGCCTCGTGACCCGTGCGGACGTGCTCAATTACCTGCGGCGGCAGATGACGGCCGGCACCGCGCCCGCCGCCTGAAGAGGACAGCCGAATGAAGGAAACCAAAGGCAACAGGGCGGGCTTCGCGACACGGGCCGTGCATGCGGGCCAGTCGCCGGACCCCTCGACCGGCGCGGTCATGCCGCCGATCTACGCGGTCTCGACCTATGCGCAGAGCAGTCCCGGCGTGCACAAGGGCTACGAGTACTCGCGCACCCACAACCCGACGCGCGGCGCCTGGGAACGGTGCATCGCCGACCTCGAGGGCGGCACACACGGCTTTGCATTCGCATCAGGGCTGGCGGCCACGGCCACGATCCTGGAACTGCTGCCGAGCGGCAGCCACGTCGTGGCCATGGACGACCTGTACGGCGGCACCTACCGGCTGTTCGAGCGCGTGCGGCGCGTGACGGCCGGGCTGGACTTCAGCTTCGTGAACCTCAGCGACGCGGGGCTGGCCGCCGCGGCCTTGCGGCCGGACACCCGGCTCATCTGGATCGAGACGCCGACCAATCCGCTGCTGCGCCTGGTGGACATCGAGGCGATGGCGCGGCTGGGCCGCGAGCGGGGGATCCTGGTGGCCGTGGACAACACCTTTGCGACGCCCTGGGTGCAGCGGCCGCTGGAACTCGGCGCCGACATCGCCATGCACTCGGCGACCAAGTTCCTGAACGGCCACTCCGACATGGTCGGCGGCATCGCGGTGGTGCGCGATGCCGGGCTCGCGGAGCGGCTGGGCTTCCTGCAGAACGCGGTGGGCGCGGTCAGCGGGCCGTTCGACAGCTTCCTGGCGCTGCGCGGCCTGAAGACGCTGCCGCTGCGCATGCGCCAGTCCAGCGACAGCGCGCTGGCGATTGCGCAGTGGCTGGAAGGTCATGCCGCCGTCGAGCGCGTGCTGTACCCCGGCCTGCCGTCGCATCCGCAGCACGCGCTGGCGCGGCGCCAGATGCAGAACGGCTACAGCGGCATCGTCACCTTCTTCCTGCGCGGCGGCCTCGGCGAGGCGCGGCGCTTCCTCGAACGCCTCGAGCTGTTCACGCTGGCGGAAAGCCTGGGCGGCGTCGAGAGCCTGGTGGATCACCCGGCCATCATGACCCACGCGTCGGTGCCCCCCGCGACGCGCCAGGCGCTCGGCATCAGCGACTCGCTGGTGCGGCTGTCGGTCGGCATCGAGGACACCGCGGACCTGATCAGCGACCTCGAACGCGCGCTGGGCTGAACGGCCGCGAGCATCAACCCCGGCAACGGAACCCGCGCCGCCTTGCGGGCGCGGGATCCGGTCGGGTCCCCACGCTCGCTCCGAGGAAAGTCGTTCGCTCAGGGGACCACGACCAGCTCGCGCGCTCGCAGGCAGTGCCGTGACCAGCGGTCCGGAAGGGTCAGACCCCAGGAGGGGTCAGACCCTGAGTGGGCAGGCGCGCACGGGCTGGGGTCGGCGAGCGAATAAAGATCGGCTGAGCGAGCGACCCCGGCCCGCTCGCGCCCACTAAGCGTCGTCAGCGGTTACTGCAGCCCTGACACCACCCGGCCGTCCGCGTAGATCGTCAGCGAGCTGCCCGGGGTGGTCGTGCCCGCGACCGTGCCGCTGGCGAAGCGCACCGTCACGTCGTAGGTGCCGGGCCAGGGCGCGCCGATGAGCAGGTCGTACTGGTTCTGCGACTGCAGGCCCGAGCCGGACTCGATGACCCGCGTGATGCGGCGGCTCGGCATCGACTGCGGCACGAGCCGCACGATGCGGCCCTGCTGGTTCCGCTCGCCGCCCGTGCCGACGACCCGCAGCCTGATGACCGTGGCGAGCGGCCGCGCCGCGCGCATCGAACGGTAGGTGGTGCCCCAGCGCGCCAGCACGTCGATGACGCCGTTGTCGTCTATGTCGCCACAGGCCAGCAGGTCGTTGTGCGCCACCAGGTCGTCGGCGACGATGATGCCGTCCGGCAGCGACGACGGCAGCAGCTGGCCGTTGACGTTGACCAGCAGGCGCGGGATGCCGGTGCCCGTCGCGGTGACGTTGCGGGCGACCAGCACGTCCTCGAAGCCGTCGCTGTTGACGTCGCAGACGTTCAGGCCGAACCCGAACGTCGCCTGCGTCGTGTCCTCGTCCACGATCGTGCCGCCGTCGAAGACGCCCGCGGCGTTGCGGTACAGGCGCGTCACGGCGCCGTCGTGGTGGACCAGGTCGAGGTCGCCATCCAGGTCCACGTCGAACAGCTTGAGGCCCTGGTCGGCGCGCACCGGCAGGCCGGCCGCGGCGCTGCCGTCGGTGAACGTGCCGTTGCCGTTGTTGACCAGCAGCCGCGAGCCGAACAGCAGGTCCACGCGGCCGTCCTCGTTGAAGTCCGCCGCCTGGCCGCCGCGCGGCACGTAGGCCGCGCCGGCCGGGTTGGTGGCGAGGCCGGCGGCCGCGGCCGTGTCGGTGAACACGGCCCCGCCATTGTTCGAGAGCAGCCAGTTCTGCGCGCCGTCGCCCTGGCCGGTGTCGTACGGCGCCAGCAGGTCGACGTCGCCGTCGTTGTCGAAGTCCGCGGCCAGCAGCGTGCCGCCGTAGCCGCCGATGCCGAGCCCGGTCACGCCGGTGTCGGCCGCGAAGTTCCCCGTGCCCTGGTTGACGTGCAGCAGCGCGCGCGACGCGGTCTCCGTCGCGGGCGACAGCGTATTGCTGAACAGGTCCGCACGCAGGTCGCCATTGAAGTCGGCATAGCGCGAATCGCCGTTGACCCGGCCCGCGGCAAACAGGTCTGACAGGCCGGCCGCGGCCATGTCGCGCGCGGTCAGCGTGCCCAGGCAGTTGCCGGTGGCACCCACGAGGTCGAGGCAGCGGTCCGCGTTCGGATCGCCGAAGGCCGGCGCCGTGGGCGGCAGGTCGATGTTGATGATCGTGTGGGTGGCGGACACCACGACCGGCCCGTCCACGCCGATCCGCGAGTCGTTCATCGCGATGACGCGGTAATAGAGCGGCGTCGTGACGCCCATGTCGGGCCGCCGGAGCGGCGAGGCGGTAGCCTCGTCGTAGAGCGCAGCGGGACGCCGTCCCGCCAGGTCGCCGGATGCCAGGGCCACGTAGACCCGGTAGCCGGTGGCGCGCGCGGCCGGCGCGAAGTGAACGACGTGATCGTCGCCCTCGGTGACGACGGTCGCCCATTCCACGGGTCCGGGCACCGGCCCCGGCGTGGCCTGCACCGCGTTGCTGGCGGGGCCGCGACCGCCGCCGGACACGGCGAGGATGCGATAGGTGTAGGTAAGCAGGTTGGTGAGCCCGGTGTGCACGTAGCGCGTGTCGGTGACGTCGGCGATCGTGTTGACGGTGCCGGCGCCGGCTGCGCTGTCGGACCACAGGATCGTATAGCTGCTCGCGCCGGTCACCGCATTCCACTGCAGTTCGACCTGGCCTTCGGCCGCCTCGGCAGACGGGAACGCGGGCGCGGCGTGCGGTCGTCCGCCGCCGCAACCGGCCGCCAACAGCAGCGCAGCGAGCGCGGCGGCGAACAACGGCATGCGTGAGGCGGGCAATGCTGCAGGTCTCATGTGTGGTGATCCGGTGCTTGTTTCGGTTGGTGGCGTCGCGTAGACGCAGGCTGGGGCGAACAGTTCCGTAGGGCCCGCCGGAACGTCCGCGATGCGGGCCTGGCAACGGCGCACGGTCCCCCCGGCGACGGACGCAGTATACCGTGACCGCCGGGGCGCCGGGCCGGGGCGAGCCCGCCGCCTGGCGCCGCCGCAAACGACTGCGCCGGAGGCCTTCAGGAGACGCCTCCGGCGCAAGGTTGTCTGCTGCCGGCTACGCGGGCCGGCCGCGGTGGTCAGCCGCCGCCACCGCCCGGGCGGGGCGCCCCGGGCCGCTTGCCGAAGCCGCCGGGGCCGCGCAGGGACCCGCCATGTTCCGCGCGCTTGGCGCGAGCCGCTTCACGCTGCTCGGGTGTCATGGACTCCCAGCGCTCGCGGGCGGCCGTGCGGCGCGCCTCGCGCTGCTTGAGGGCCGCTTCCCGCTCTTCCGGGGTCATGCCCTCCCAATGCTCGATCGCCATCTGGCGGCGCTGCTGGGAGGCTTGCTGGCGCTTCTCGATGGCGGCCGCGCGTTCCTCCTCGCTCATGGCCTGCCAGCGCTCGTGGGCGGCCTCGCGGGCCGCTGCGCGCTCCTCCGCGCTCATGGCGCGCCAGCGATCGCGCTCCGCCTGGCGCGCAGCCTGGCGTTCTTCGGGGGTCATGTTCTGCAGTTCGGTCCAGCGGTCGCCGGGCACGGGGGCCGGGACCGGGGCGGTGTCCTGCGCCAGCGCAGCGGTACTCGCGAGGGCCGAGAGGGCCAGCACGGCCAGGATTTGCTTGCGATACATGGGTGCTCCTTGGCAATCGTCGTATGGATACCCCCACAACGCGCGGGCCCGGCTGCGGTTGACAGCGCTGGGCGGGGATCACTTGCGGTTGATGCGTAGGGGACGCGGCCCGCTTGCGCCTTGGCTGTAGCTGCCGCGCTTCCGCGCGGGCGCGCGGGATCCGGTCGGGTCCCCACGCTCGCTCCGAGGAAAGTCGCTCGCTCAGGGGACCACGACCACCTCGCGCGCCCGCAGGCAGTGCCGTGACCAGCGGTCCGGAAGGGTCAGACCCCAGGAGGGGTCAGACCCTGGGAGGGGGCAGACCCTGGGAGGGGGCAGACGCTCGAGCGACCTCGGGCCGGCTGCGCCGAACACCCTCGCGGCTGATCCGGTGGAGCCAGACTCCGAGGCAGCGAGTCCCGGGGCGACCGCCCGGACCGGCGTCAGAGCCGGTCGAGCAGCCAGCCGGGGAAGACCGTGATCAGCAGCACCGGCACGATGCAGATCAGGCTCGCGGCCAGCACGACCCGGCCCATCGGGCGGGGCTCGCCGGCCGGCGCGTCGGCGCTCATGAACATGTACTGGATGACGCGCAGGTAGAAGTAGATGCCGAGGTAGCTGCCGATCAGGCCGGCGACCGCCCAGCCCGTGTAGCCGGCGGCGATCACGTTCTTGAAGATCAGGAACTTCGCGACGAAGCCCGGGAACGGCGGGATGCCGGCCAGCGACAGCATCGCCGCCGCGATCATCACGGCCGCGTAGGGGCTGCGCTGGAACAGGCCCTTCAGCGAGTCGAGCCGGTCGCGCAGCGCGTCGTCGGCGCCGGCCGGCAGGCAGGCGAAGGCCAGCAGGTTGGTGAGGCCGTAGGCGACCACGTAGAAGGCGATGGCCTGGTAGCGGCCCGGGTCCTCGCCCAGGAACGCGAAGAACAGGAAGCCGGCGTGGGCCACCGACGAGTAGGCGATCATGCGGCGGAAGTTCTCCTGGCGCATCGCCACGAGGTTGCCCCAGATCATCGAGACGAGCGGCAGCGCACAGATCAGCATGGCCAGCCCGGCGGGTGCCGCCAGGCCCCAGAACATGCGCACCGCGACGAACAGCACCGCGGCCTTGATGACGGTGGCCATGTAGGCGGTCACCGGGATGCTGGCGCCCTCGTAGGCATCCGGCGCCCAGGTGTGGAACGGCACCACGGCGGCCTTCAGGAAGAACGCCACGAGCACCAGGCCGACGCCGGCCAGCGCCAGCGGATCCGTCGAGACCACCGCCGTGCGGAAGGCGGCCAGCTCGAACGAGCCGGTCGCGCCGAAGATCAGCGTGATGCCCATCAGCAGCGAGGCCGAGCCGGCGCCGCCCAGCACCAGGTACTTGAGCGCCGCCTCGGCGCTCTGCGCGCGCCGCCAGGCCAGCAGCACCAGTGCGTACACCGGCATGGACATCAGCTCGAGCGCGAGGAACAGCGTGAGGAAGCTGTCCGACGACAGCAGCAGGCAGGCGCCGTACAGCGACGACAGCAACAGCGCCGGGAAGCGGGTCCCGCTGAAATCGTCGCGCGACATCAGCAGCACCGGCAGCGTCAGCAAGCAGCAGGATGGCCTTGGCCAGCGTGGCGGCCGGGTCCACCGAGAACTGGCCGGGGAACGGCGCGCCCGCGAAGTCCGACACGTGCAGCCACAGGGCGGCCAGCGCGGCGGTCGCCACCACGGCGAAGGTGAACGGCAGCGCGTCGCGGTGCCGGTCGGTGGCGATCTCGAGGATCAGCACGCCCACGATGCCCAGGAGCAGCAGGTGCTCGGGCAGCATCGCGGTGAGCACGAGTTGCAGGCTCATGGTTCGACCTCGTCAGTCGGCTGTGGCATGACCCACTGCTGGTAGTCGCGCGCGGCGACCTCCGTCTTCTGCAGGAAGCTGTTCGGGAACAGGCCCATGGCGAACACCGCGGCGACGATCGCGCCGAGGATCAGCTTCTCGCGCAGGCCGAGGTCGAGGATCGGCTGGTGCGGCGCCTTGACCTCGCCGAACAGCATGTACTGCACCATGCGCAGCATGTACAACGCGCCCAGCACCACGCCCACGACCGCCAGGCACACCAGCACCAGCGGCCACGATACGCCGACGCCGTGCAGCGGCCAGGCGGCGTTGAAGGCGCCGATCAGGACCAGGAACTCGCCGGTGAAGCCGCTGGTGGTCGGCAGGCCGACCGAGGCCAGCGTCAGGATCATGAGGAACACCGAGTACACCGGCAGCAGCTTGGCGAGGCCGCCATAGGCGAACAGGTCGCGCGTGTGGCAGCGCTCGTAGATCATGCCGACCATGAGGAACAGCCCGCCCGAGATCAGGCCGTGGCTCACCATCTGGATGATCGCGCCCTGCACGCCCAGCAGGTCATAGCTGACCAGCCCCAGCATGACGTAGCCGAGGTGGCTGATCGAGGAGTAGGCGATGATCTTCTTGATGTCGTCCTGCACCAGCGCGAGGCAGGCGCCGTAGATGATGCTGACCACCGCCATCACCATGATGAGCGGCGTCATCAGCAGGGTCGCGTCCGGGAACATCGGGAAGCCGAGCTTGATGAAGCCGTAGGTTCCCATCTTCAGCAGCACGCCGGCCAGGATCACCGAGCCGGCGGTCGGCGCCTCGACGTGCGCGTCCGGCAGCCAGGTGTGGAACGGCACGATCGGCACCTTGATCGCGAACGACAGCGCAAACGCCGCCAGCAGCAGGGTCTGCACGTCGAGCGGCAGCTGCGAGTCGTACAGGTCGGCGAAGGCGAAGGACGTGATGCCCGTCGTCGTGTACAGCGAGTACACCATGTAGATCACGGCCGCCAGCATCAGGATGCTGCCGAACGCCGTGTACAGCACGAACTTGAGGGTCGCGTAGATGCGCCGTTCGCCGCCCCAGATGCCGATCAGCAGGAACATCGGGATCAGCATCGTTTCCCAGAACACGTAGAACAGGAACAGGTCCTGGGCGAGGAACGTGCCGATCATCGCGAACTGGATGAAGAACAGCATCGCGTAGAACAGCTTGACGTCCTTGTCGATCGCGCTGAACGCGCCGGCCACGACCAGCGGGCCGAGGAAGGCGGTCAGCAGCACGAGCAGGATGTTCAGGCCGTCCAGGCCGATGTGGTAGTGGACGCCCCAGGTCTCGATCCAGGGCAGGCGCGTCTCGAACTGCAGCCCGGACAGGCTGCCGTCGAACTGCACGTACAGCCAGGCCGCCAGCGCCAGCTGCACCAGCATGACGACCAGCGACACGCCGCGCATCCAGTCCTCGCGCTGCTTCGGCGTCCCGAGCAGCAGCAGGATGCCCAGCACGGGGAGGAACAGCACGGCGTTGAGCATGCTTGCTTCAGACATAGCGCCAGCTCCACGCCAGGATCGCGACAATGCCGGCCAGCACCAGCCAGGCGTACTGGTGCAGGCTGCCGGTCTGGACGCGGCCCAGCAGGCCGGCGCCGCGGCGCGCCAGGTCGGTCAGCCCGTGCAGCGAACCGTCGATGAGCACGCGGTCGCCCGCGCGCAGGAAGACGCGGTCGGACAGCCACACCAGCGGCTTGCCGATGAAGCCCTCGTAGGCCTCGTCCACGTAGTACTTGCCGTCCAGCAGCTTGTGCAGGCCCTGGAAGCGCTCGCGCACCCGCGTCGCGCGGCTGCCGTCGCCGCTGTAGAACCACGCGGCGCCGGCCAGGCCGGCCAGCGCGATGACGGTCGAGCCGACCAGCAGCCAGCTGTGCAGGAAGTGCATCCCTTCATGGGTGCCGGGCAGCGGCAGCACCGGCTCGAGGAAGTGCGGCAGCGCCAGGAAGCCGCCGATCCCCGACAGCACCGCCAGCACCACCAGCACGCCGGTCATGGACAGCGGCGACTCGTGCACGTGCGACTCGGTGTGCGCGTCCATGCGCGAGGCGCCGAAGAAGGTCAGCCACAGCAGGCGGAACATGTAGAAGGCGGTCATGAGCGCGGTGAGCGCGGCCAGGCCGAACAGCCAGGTGGACCCGCCGAACTCGCTGGCCAGCGCGAACCACAGGATCTCGTCCTTGGAGAAGAAGCCGGCCAGCGGCGGCAGGCCGGCGATGGCCGCCGTGGCCACCGCGAAGGTCACGAAGGTGACCGGGATCCTGCGCGCCAGCCCGCCCATCTTGCGGATGTCCTGCTCGCCGCCCAGGGCGTGGATCACGCTGCCGGCGCCCAGGAACAGGCAGGCCTTGAAGAAGGCGTGCGTGTAGAGGTGGAACACCGCGACGCCGTAGGCGCCGACGCCCGCCGCCAGGAACATGAAGCCGAGCTGCGAGATCGTCGAATAGGCCAGCACCTTCTTGATGTCGGTCTGCACGACCGCGATGCTGGCGGCGAAGAAGGCGGTCAGCACGCCGATGACGGCGACCACCTCGGAGGCCTCGGGCGCCTGCAGGTACAGGCCGGACAGCCGCGCGACCATGTACACGCCGGCCGTCACCATGGTGGCGGCGTGGATCAGCGCGGAGACCGGCGTGGGGCCGGCCATCGCGTCCGGGAGCCACACGTGCAGCGGGATCTGCGCCGACTTGCCGGTCGCGCCGATGAACAGCAGGATGCCGACCAGGCTGGCCGAGACGACCGGCAACGTGTCGCCGGAGAAAGCCGCGTTGACCTGGTCCATCTCCAGCGTGCCGATCGCCGAGTACAGCACGAACATGCCGAGCAGGAAGCCGGCGTCGCCGATGCGGTTGGTGATGAAGGCCTTCTTGCCGGCCACCGCCTTGTCCATGTCCTGGAACCAGAAGCCGATCAGCAGGTAGGAGGCGAGGCCGACGCCCTCCCAGCCCACGAACAGCACCAGCAGCGAGCGGCCCAGCACCAGCATCAGCATGAAGAACAGGAACAGGTTCAGGTAGGCGAAGTAGCGCGCGTAGCCGTCGTCGCCCTTCATGTAACCGATCGAGTAGACGTGGATCAGCGAGCCGACGCCCGTCACGATCAGCGCCATGACCGCGCTGAGGCGGTCGAAGTAGAAGGAGATCTCGAACGAATAGCCGCCGATCAGCGCCCAGGTGAAGGCGGTCTCGATGATCGGTGCGCCGCCGGAGGCCTGCAGCAGCAGGAAGCCCTGCACGGTGAGCAGGAACGACGCGATCGGCAGCCCGCAGCCCGCGATGGACACGAAGCGGTTGCCGAGCCGGTTGCCCAGCAGGCCGTTCACCAGGAATCCGGCCAGCGGCAGGACGACGATCAGGGTGAGCAGGTTGGTCACCGGTTCCTATCCTTTGAGGTCGGAGAAGGCCGCCAGGTCCAGCGTCCGCTTGTGGCGGGCCAGCAGCAGCACGATCGGGATCGCGATGCCGATCTCGGCGGCCGCCACCACGAATATCAGGAACACCAGCACCGCGCCCTCGGTCGAGCCGGCCTGCGCGAGGAAGGCCACCAGGGCGGCAATGACGCCGTTGAGCATGAGTTCCATGCACATCAGCATGACCAGCAGGTTGCGCCGCACGACCACGCCCACCAGGCCGATCGTGAACAACGCCGCGCCCAGCGCCAGCAGCAGCTGCGTCTTATCCATTGCGCCTCCGGCCGACGTTGAGGATGGCGATGGCGGCGACCACGGCGGCCAGCAGCAGCACCGAGGTCAGCTCGAAGTACAGCCAGTACTCGTTGAGGAAGGCCACCGAGAAGGGCTGCACGCGGAACGGCTCGTCGCTGGCGGCCAGGGCCGCCTGCGGCGCGTCCTGCCACAGGCCCACGATCAGGGCGCCCGCCAGCAGCGCGAGGCCGGCCACGCCGGGCCACAGCCACGAGGAGTAACGCTCGACGAACGACGCGTCGCGCACGTCCAGCAGCATGATCGCGTAGACCATGAAGACCATGACGGCGCCCACGTAGATGAGCACCTGGAAGACGGCGATCACGTGCACGTCCAGCATGGCGAAGAGCGCCGCCAGCGAGAGCATGGTCGTGATCAGCGCCAGCGCGACCCGCATCGGGTGGCGCGCCACGAGCATCAGCACGCCGCCGCCGAGGGCCGCGGCCGCGAACATCCACAGGAGTGCGTCGTAGATCATTGCGCGCCTCCGGTCTTGGTGGAGCGCGGGGCCGGCGGGTAGGGCTTGGCGACGTCGCTGCGCGGGCTCCAGGTCAGCAGCTCGTCCAGCGTCAGCCACATGTCGTGGCGGTTGGCGCCCGGCAGGTCCGGCACTTCCTTGACCATGCGGATCGCGTCCTCGGGGCAGGCCTCGACGCACAGGCCGCAGAACACGCAGCGCGAATAGTCGATCTCGAAGCGCACCGGGTACTTCGGGTGGGCCGCGTCGTCCGGGTTGAAGCCCGCCTCGATCTCGATGACCTTGGCGGGGCAGACGGTCGCGCACATGTTGCAGGCGATGCACTGCGGGCTGCCGTCCGGGCGCTGCGTGAGGATGTGCTTGCCGCGGTTGTGCTCGGCGTAATCGGCGCGGATCTCCTCGGGGTAGTAGGCGGTCAGCGCGCCCTTGCGGAAGGTGAGCCAGCGCCACATGTTGCGCGTGAACACCCGGCCGGTGACCGACAGCCCGCGGATGATCTCGAAGATGTACATGCGCTCCCACCAGTTCATGGTGGGCTCGTTCCAGTACACCCGGCGCTCGAAGGGTCGGCGGCTCATGAGATTCCCCCGCGCAGCGCCCAGACCGCCACGACGGTCACGGCCAGGTTGGCCAGCGTCAGCGGCAGCATGAACTTCCAGGCGAACCGCAGCAGCTGGTCGTACCTGAAGCGCGGCAGCGACCAGCGCACCAGGATCAGGAAGCTGCACATCACGGCGACCTTGCCGAGGAACACCAGCAGCTGGGTCGCCACGACCGCGCCGTGGCTCATGGCGATGACGACGCCGCCCGGCAGCGTGAAGCCCGCGTCGTTCATGTACGGCAGGTTGTAGCCGCCCAGGAACAGCGTGACGAACAGCGCCGAGACGATCGCGATCTCGATGAACTCCGCGAACATGAACAGCCCCATCTTCATGGCGCTGTACTCGGTGAAGTAACCCGCGATCAGCTCCGACTCCGCCTCGGGCAGGTCGAAGGGCACGCGCTTGTTCTCGGCCTGCGCGGCGGCCAGGAACATGATGGCGGCCAGCGGCTGGTAGAAGACGCCCCAGGCCGGCAGGAAGCCGAACAGCATCCCGGACTGCTGCTCCACGATCGCGGTCAGGTTGACGGTGCCGTAGATCAGGATCAGGCCGAGGATGGCGAGGCCCATCACCAGCTCGTAGGAGATCATCTGCGAACCGGAGCGCACCGCGCCGAGCAGCGAGAACTTGTTGTTGGACGACCAGCCGGCCAGCATGCTGCCGATGATCGTGATGCTGCCGAAGGCGAACACGACCAGCAGCCCGGCGTCCAGCTGCGCGACCTGCATGCGGTAGCTGCGGTCGCCGAACCACTCGGCGGCCGCGCTGCCGGCGAACAGCTCGGCCGGCACCAGCGCGCCGCCGAACGGGATCACCGCGAACACCAGCAGCACCGGCGTGAACACCACCCACGGGCCCAGCGCATAGGCGAGGCGGTCGTAGGAGTCCGGCTTGAAGTCCTCCTTGAGCAGCATCTTCAGGCCGTCGGCGAAGCCGTGGAACAGCCCGAACCAGACCAGCTTGATCTGCGTGAACGGCAGCCGCAGGTAGGCGCGGTTGGCGCCGATCCGGTCCGCCATGATGGCGGCCTGCTTGCGCTCGACCCAGGTCAGGATCAGCCCGAACAGCATCAGCACCGTGACGGCGTAGGCGATGTACGCGCCATGGATGACGAGGTCCTGCATCATGCGGCGCCTCCCGCCGGCGCGGCCAGCTCGGCGAACAGCGTGGCGGCGTCCGCCACGCCCGGCGACCTGTCAAAGCAGGGCTGGAAGGCGCTGACGACACCCGCGAAGTTCGTGTAATGGCCGTGCCGCTCGGTCTGCGGGCTGATCGGCACGAACACGTCGGCGTGGCCGTTCTCCGGCTGCAGCCAGGAATTCAGGAAGATGACCCTGGCGCCCTTGGGCAGGCGGCCGAAGTCGAAGCCCTCGCCCCACACCAGCACCAGGTCGGTGTCCGCGGGCAACTCGACCGCGGCGCCGCCGAACAGCGCGACGGCGCCCGCCGTGTTCGGGTTCTTGTCGGCGCGGATCAGCAGCTCGTCCTCGAGCGGTTCGCCCGGCTGCGGCAGGTGGTCGTGCTTGACGAACACCTTGAACAGGCCGCCCAGCGCCGCCTTGAATGCCGCCAGCTCCTCGTTCGAGCCCCAGCTCGACACCAGCGCGACGCGCCGCTGCGACGCGGCGATCAGCGCGCGCGCGGCGCCGGTGGCCTCCGCGAGCGTGGCCGGCCGGCCCTTCAGCAGTGGCGCCGTCCGCGCGCGTACGGTTCAGGAGTCCGCCGATGTCGCGGCCCTTGTTGCAGATCCAGTGGCCGTTGACCGCGGGGTTCTCCAGCGGCGTGACCCGCACGACCCGCGTGTTGTCGGCCGGGATCCAGCGAATTGAGCTTCCACTCGCGCTTGCGGTGCCACAGGTTGACGGTGCAGCCGCGCTCGCAGCCCGGGCACACCGACGGCGTCGCGTCCATGTACCAGACGCGCGTCTGGTAGAAGAACGAGCGCGACAGCAGGGCGCCGACCGGGCACAGGTCTATGACGTTGTCGGAGTAGTTGTCCTGGTCGAAGTCCGCGTCCTCGGCCGGCCGCACCTGCGCGTGGTCCGCGCGCTGCACGATGCCCAGCGCGTTGGACTTCGAGATCTCGCGCGTGAAGCGCACGCAGCGCGAGCAGAGGATGCAGCGCTCGTTGTCGAGCACGATCCGGTCGGACAGGTTGAAGAACTTGGTCTCGCGGATCTTGGGGTCGTGCGAGATCGAAGGCGTGCCGTTGTGCGCGTAGTGGTAGTCCTGCAGCATGCACTCGCCCGCCTTGTCGCAGATGCCGCAGTCAACCGGGTGGTTGAGCGTGGTGAGCTGCAGGATGGCCTTGCGGTGGGCGCGCACGTCCGGCGAGTCGGTCAGGATGCGCATGCCGGCCTTGACGGGCATGTTGCAGGAGATGTCCAGCCCGCGGCCCTCTTCCTCCACCGAACAGATGCGGCAGTTGCCGGCCACGGACAGCGCCGGGTGCCAGCAGAAATAGGGGATGTAGAAGCCGTTCGCCAGCGCCACCTGAAAGACGGTCTGGTCGGCCTCGGCCTGCACGGGCTGCCCGTTTATGAAGATTTCGGGCATTCCAGGTTCCCTGAATAGAGTGAGCGCTTGTGGGTGATGCAGTACTCGAACTCGTCCTTGAACTTGTCGAGGATCGCGATCGCCGCCAGGGCGGCCGCGTCGCTCATGCCGCAGATGGTCGTGCCGTCCTGGGCCTTCGAGACGTAGCGCAGGGTCTCCAGGTCCTCCGGCCGGCCCTGGCCCGCCAGCATCCGGTCGATGATGCGATGCAGCCAGCCCAGGCCGTCGCGGCAGGGCGTGCACTGGCCGCAGGACTCGTGGTGGTAGAAGCGCAGCATGACGCGCAGCGCGCTGACCATGCAGGTGCCCTCGGCAAAGACGATCATGCCGCCGGAACCCAGCGTCGAGCCGTTGTCCCACAGCGACTCGTGGTCCATGTTCAGCCGCTCGACCTCGCTCGGCCGTCATGATCTGCGAGGAGATGCCGCCGGGGATGACGCCTTGAGCTTGCGCCCGCCGGGGATCCCGCCGCAGTCCTCGTAGATGAACTTCTTCCAGGGGTAGCCGCACTCGACCTCGTAGACGCCGGGCCTGGCGATGTGTCCCGAGATCGAGATCATGCGCGTGCCGGGGCTCTTCGCGGTGCCGATCTTGCGGTAGGCCTCCGCGCCGTGCTGCAGGATCCAGGCCAGGTTGGCCAGGGTCTCGACGTTGTTGACGACGGTGGGCTTCTGGTAGAGGCCCTGCACGGTCAGCCGTGGCGGGCGGTTGCGCGGATAGCCGCGCTTGCCCTCGATGGAGGACAGCAGCCCGGACGCCTCGCCGCAGACATAGGAGCCGCCGCCGCGATAGGCCACCACGTCGCAGGCAAAGCCCGTGCCCAGGATGTTCTCGCCGAAGTACCCCGCTGCGTAGGCCTCCTCGATGGCGGCCGACAGCCGCCGGTACGGCAGGTCGAACTCGCCGCGGATGTAGACGAAGCTGTGCCGCACGGTGAGCGCGTACGAGGTGATCAGCATGGACTCGAGCAGCTGGTGCGGCATGTTCTCCAGGATCCAGCGGTCCTTGAACGTGCCCGGCTCGCCCTCGTCGGCGTTGCAGCACAGGTAGTGGGGCTGGCCGTCGTACGGGTCCACCACCTGCCACTTGCGGCCGGCCGGGAACAGCGCGCCGCCGCGGCCCTGGATGCCCGCCGCCGTGACTTCCTTGGTCACGTCCTCGGGACGCATGGTCCGGAGCACCTTGTCGATGGTCTGGTAGCCGCCGCGTGCGCGGTAGTCCGCCAGCGTGTGCGACGTCCCGGTGACCGGGAAGGTCATCAATATCTTCTGGCCGGGCATGCTATTTGAGCCCCTCGAGCAGCGCGTCGACACTCTCCGCCGACTGGTTCTCGTGATAGGCCTCGTTCACCATCAGCACGGGCGCGGTGCCGCAGGATCCGAGGCACTCGCACGTGGACAGCGTGAAGCGGCCGTCCGCCGTGGTCTGCTCGGGCGCCACGCCCAGCTTCTCGCTGAGGTGCCCGAGCAGCCGGTCGGCGCCGTGCATGGCGCAGGACACGTTGTGGCAGACCTGCAGGTGCCAGCGGCCGATCGGCTTGCGCCGCAGCATCGTGTAGAACGACAGCACTTCCTCGATCTGGATGCGCGGCACGCCGAGGTACTCGACCAGCCCGTCTATGTCGCTGTCGGCGATGTAGCCGCGGTCCTTCTGGATGCGGTGCAGGCACGGCAGCAGCAGCGTCGAGTTGAGGCCCGGCGGCAGGCGCTCCTTCATCTTCTCGAACTCGGGGATCAGGTGCTTCATCTGTCGCACTCCCCGCCCACCATGTTGATGGAGCCGAACGACGGGATGATGTCCGCGAGCTGGTTACCCTCGAGCATCAGGTGCATGCCTCCCATGTGCACGAAGCTCGGCGCCCGCACGTGGACCTTCCAGGGCACGCCCGCGCCGGTGCTGACCAGGTAGAAGCCCAGCTCGCCGTTCGGCGACTCCTGGGCCGTGTAGACCTCGCCGGCGGGCACCTGCGGGCCGTCGATGATCAGCTTGAAGTGGTTGATCAGCGACTCGATCTCGGTATACACGAGCTGCTTGTCGGGCAGCACGCAGCGCCGGTCGTCCACCGTCACCGGGCCGGGCGGCAGCCCGTCCATCAGCTGGCGGATCATGTGCACCGACTCGTCCATCTCGCGCATGCGCACGAAATACCGGTCGTAGTTGTCGCCCTTGATGCCGACCGGGATGTCGAAGTCGAGTTCCGGGTAGGCCAGGTACGGCGTATCCCTGCGCAGGTCGCGCGGCACGCCCGTGGAGCGCAGGATCGGGCCCGTGAAGCCCCAGTTGACCGCCTGCTCCGCGGTGATCGTGCCGACGTCGCGCATGCGGTCGATGAAGATGCGGTTGCGGTCCATCAGCTTGTGGCAGCGGCCCACGAAGTCGTCGTACTGGACCAGGATCTCGTCGAGGCGCTCGAGCCAGCCCTCCGGCAGGTCCTTGGCCAGGCCGCCGATGCGGCCGTAGGAATAGGTCAGCCGCGCGCCGGTCAGGTTGGCGAGGTGCTCATAGATGTAGTCGCGCAGCGTCATCATGTACAGGAAGGCGGTCATGGCGCCGAGCTCCATGAACGCCGCGCCCACGCTGGTCAGGTGGTCGGCGATCCGCGAGTACTCCAGCAGCAGGGTGCGCAGGTACTTGCAGCGCGGCGTGATCTCGATCCCCATGAGGGTCTCGACCGCCTCGCAGTAGGCGAAGTTGTTGGACAGCCCCGAGCAGTAGTTGAGGCGGTCCACGTAGGGGATGAGGTTGTGCCAGGTGTGCGACTCGCACTCCTTCTCGAACCCCCGGTGCAGGTAGCCGCAGTGCACGTCGGCGCGCACGACCCGCTCGCCCTCCAGTTCGGTGACGATCTGGATCGTGCCGTGGGTGGCCGGGTGCGACGGACCGATGTTGACGATTACGCCCCGCTCGCTGGTCGCGAAGGCCGGGCGGATCGGGTTGGGCAATGGAGCGTCCAATGCGGGCCTCGTCACTTGCGGTAGGGCACGAGCGGCTGCTCGCGGGTCTTCGGGTAGTCCTTGCGCAGCGGGTGCCCCTCGAACCCCTCGTAGAGCAGGATCGGGCGCAGGTCGTCGTTGCCGCGGAAGGCGATTCCATACATCTCGTGGCACTCGCGCTCCATGAAGCGCGCGGCGCCGTACACGTCGGTGAGGGAATCCACGACGGGATCCGCGACCCCGACCTGCGTCTTCAGGCGCACCCGCGCGAAGTGCCGGGTCGAATAGAAGTGGTACACGACGTCGAAGCGCGGCTCGCGGTCCGGCCAGTCGACTG
Source organism: uncultured Gammaproteobacteria bacterium (assembly GCA_963695155.1). Lineage (GTDB taxonomy): Bacteria > Pseudomonadota > Gammaproteobacteria > Steroidobacterales > Steroidobacteraceae > SG8-30. The sequence goes on along the minus strand of CAVOGD010000006.1, from coordinate 606,652 downwards.
CCGTGACGTCCAGGAACATGTCGAACTGGAAGTCCAGCCTGAGCGTGCCGACCGTGGCCAGCAGCGCCTCGCGCGGCACGTCCACGACGAGGATCCCGTGCGACAGCCGTGGCTGCCGGCCCTCGGCCGTCAGCCGTTCCGTCAATGCGTCGAACACGCCTGCAGTCATCGTTGCGTCTCCCCCTAGATCAGCGGGTGCTCAGAGGCGGCGATCTTCTCCTGCAGCCGCATGATCCCGTCGATCACCATTTCCGGGCGGGGCGGGCAGCCGGGGATGTAGATGTCCACCGGGATGATCTTGTCGATGCCCGGCAGCGCCGCGTAGTTCTGGTAAAAGCCGCCGCTGCTGGCGCACACGCCGAAGGCGATGACCCACTTGGGCTCGCACATCTGGTCGTAGATCTTCTTCAGCACGGGCGCCTGCTTGTGCGTGACCGTGCCGACCACCATCAGCAGGTCGGACTGCCTGGGCGAGAAGCGCGGCAACGCCGCGCCGAAGCGGTCGGTGTCGTACAGCGTGGTGCTGACCGACATGAATTCCATTCCACAACAAGCAGTTACGAACGGGTAGGGGAACAACGAGAACTTGCGGGCCCAGCCCACGAGCTCGTCTTTCTTCGTGGTCATGTACTCGAGCCCCGGCAGGGGGCGGCGTGCGATTTCAGTCACGTCGTCACTCCGTCACGTCTTCGAGCAGCCGGGCCTTCCACACGTACAGCACGATCAGGACCAGGAGGGCAAAAAAGATCCCGAATATCAACAACATGAGGTCATTCAGCGGCTGGGCGCCCAGCGCCCAGATAAACAGGAAGACGGTCTCCAGGTCGAACAGGATGAAGATCACGGCGATCGCGTAATACTTGACCGGCACCGCCTTGACGTTGAACGTCTCCACGGGGGTCGCGCCGCACTCGAAGGGCTCCAGCTTGGCCGCCGTGGCGACGGGCTTGGGGCCCAGCAGGCGGTTCATGAGCAGCGTGATGCCCACGAAACCGAGGATCGCGAGCAGGTACAGCAGGAATACGGCGTATTGGTTGATCATGGCTGGGTTCTGGACGATCCTCTGCCCTAGCGCGCGAGGCGCGCTTTCTACCAAGGTCCGGCTGCAGGGAAACTACGCACTTATACTAGCGGAGGCCGGGGCGCTTTGGATTAGGGGTTTTCACGTCTTCCCAACGGTCGCAGGCCGTCGCTTCGGGCGCGCGGCTGCCGGGCGCGTCGGGAGCCTCGTTTCACGCAGTTTCGTGCGTGTACGCCTGCGGCGGCGCGGTCCCCCGGCCCGCGCGGCCGGCGCCGGCCGGCCGCCCCCGCGCAGAGTGACCGGGTGTACGCCATGGAGCAGGCCATGCCGGATTTTGCGACCATCCCGCTGTGGTTCAAGGCCGCCTATACGACCTTCGTGCTGGTCGTCGTCGTGATCTGGCTGAGGCATTACGGCTGGCGCAACTTCCTGTGGCTGTCGGACATCGCCTTCATCGGCGCGGTGCCGGCGCTGTGGCTCGACAGCCGCGCCATCGCCAGCGTGCTGGCGGCCGCGGCCCTGCTGCCGGAATTGCTGTGGAACCTGGACCTGCTGCTGCGGCTGGCGCTGCGACGACGGATCAGCGGCCTGACCGAGTACATGTTCGAGGCCGAGCGGCCGCGCATCCTGCGGGTCCTGTCGCTGTTCCACGTGCCGCTGCCGCTGGTGCTGCTGTGGATGCTGGCCAGTTTCGGTTACGCGCCCGCGACGGGCCTCACCGGCGCGATCCTGCTGGGCGCAGTGCTGCTGCCGGCGAGCCGGTGGTTCGGCACTGAGCAGGAGAACATCAACTGGAGCTACGGGCTCGGCAAGGTCCAGGCCGCATTGCCCGCGGCGTCCTACCTGGGGCTGCTGTTCGCGGGCTTCGTGGTGCTCGTCTTCCTGCCCACGCACCTGCTGCTGCAACGGATGTTCGGCTGACGGGGGCCGGTCCCGGCGACGGCCGGGAGTCCCCGGGTCACGGGTTCGGCTGCCGCTTCCTGCGCCGTATCTCCATGGGATGCTCCACCCGGCGGCGGCCGTCCAGCAGGTGCAGGAGCGCCAGCCACGGATGGCGCCAGGTCATGCGCGGGCCCGCGTAGCGCATCATTTCGCGCGCGAACTCGCGTGGCTCGGGCTTGTAGCAATGCACCGGGCAGTTGGCGCAGGTCGGCTTGTCGCTGCCGTACGGGCACTTCGCCAGCCGGCGACCGGCATAGGCCAGGAATTCCCGGCACGCCGGGCAGGGACCGCGGCCGTCGCTGGCGTGATGGTCGCGGCAGTACAGACGCACCATGTGCGTCATGGTGCGCAGCTCGCGGCCGAGCCGGCCGGCGAGGCGCCGCGGCGGCAGGGCGGCCGCGGCGTGCCTGGCTGCTACTTCCCGCGGGTGGCCCATGACATTGCCGCGACCTGGCCCTGGCGGGCGTAGTCGGCCGCCTCGCCGAGCACCTTGGCCGCCTCCTGCGGTGCATGGAAGCCCATCGAGTTCTCGGCGGCGATGAAGTCGAGGTGCCACTGCGCCTTGCGCTGCAGCTCGAGGGCGTCGGCCAGCTGCGCGTCGGTCGCGCCGGCGCGGCGCGCCTCCTGCACGGCGTCCAGCAGGTCCATCAGCGCCTCGCCGCCGCGCTGCAGCAGCTCGAAGTTGCGCTGCTGGATCGCGTCCACGCGCGCCTTGATCTCCTCCTCGGGCTGGCGGTGGCAGGTCTGGCAGGCGCGGTTGATGTTGAGCAGCGGGCTGCGCACCCAGTGGTCGGACACCTTGGTCGCGCCGTCGCGCATGTAGGGCATGTGGCAGTCGGCGCAGGCGACGCCGCTGCGCGCGTGGATGCCCTGGCTCCACAGCTCGAACTCCGGGTGCTGCGCCTTGAGGATCGGCGCGCCGCGTCTCGGCGTGCGTGTAGTCGAAGAAGCGCGAGCCGTCCGTCGAACTTCGTCTCGTTCCAGAAGGCCTCGAGGTCGCTCGGCACGTCAGGCCCTTGCCCCACGGGAAGGTCAGCGGCATCTTCGTCGCGCAGTAGTACTCGACGTGGCACTGGCCGCAGACGAACGAGCGCATCTCGGTGCGCGACGCCTCGCCGTTCGGGTCGTAGGGCTCGCTGCGCGGGCCGGCGCGCCAGCGTTCCACCGACGGCAGGTGCGGGACCGGCGGCGTCGGACTCGGCCAGCGCGCGGATGCCGTTGATGAAGCCGGGGCGCGTGACGCGCAGCTGCATCGTGTCCGGGTCGTGGCAATCCACGCAGGAGACGGGGTGGGCGTGGCCCGATCTCGTGCAGCTTGCTCGTTCAGTTCCTGGTAGGTGTACTTGTAGCTTTCCTCGAAGCCCTTCATGGCGTCGCCGTCGCCGAGTTCGCGGTACAGCGGCATGATGGACGCGTGGCAGTGCAGGCACGAGCCCGACTGCGGCTTGGTCAGCCGCTCGGTGGCCTCCTGGTCGGCCAGCATGTAGGCGTGCCCGCGCCGGTCGCGGTAGTCGATCGAGAACGCGTAGCCCAGGAACATCCGCTTGAGCCACGGGTCGCGGTCGATCTTCTCCTCGGGCAGGGCCTCGCTGCCGCCGTGGCCGCCGAAGCGCGTGCGCGTGGCGACCGCCGTCAGGTTGTAGCTGTCGTACTGCTTGGGCCAGTTGATGCCCCAGATCGCCGGGTCGGTCGTGTCCTCGGTCACCTCGGCAAGGCGGACGTACGGGTCGCGCGACTCGCTCTTGCGCTCGAAGACGTTGACCAGCAGCGCCGTGACGAGGGCCGTCACGACGGCGACCGCCGCGATGGCGGCAACGACGGTAGTGGTCGACCAGCCGTCTTGATGCGTTCTCATGGTTCCGTCCTTTCAATCGTGGTCATCTCGTGCGGGTCGGCAGCGCCGCCCATGCCGACGGTGTCGCCGTGCCCGGCCGAGCGATGGCAGTGCACGCACTGCACCGCGTCGTCCGTGGCCGTCTGCAGGGCGTGCGTGAGGTCCTCGTGGCAGCGTATGCAGTTCGCCTGCAGGATCTGCGCGCTGCGCGGCTTCATCATGATCGGCTCGTGGAAATCCTGGAACGTGAAGCCCTTCGAGTGGTGGTAGCCGTTCTCCATCTTGGCGACGTACTTGCCGACGAAATTCGCGGGCAGGTGGCAGTCCACGCAGACGGCGGCCGTGTGGTGGCTGGACTTCAGCCAGGAGTCGTACTGCGGCCGCATGATGTGGCAGTTGGCGCAGACCTCGGGGTCGGTGCTGAGGTAGGACAGTCCCTCGGCGTACTGGAACGTGAAGCCGCCCAGGCCGAGCAGCATCCCGACCGAGACGCCCAGCACCAGCAATAATGTCTTTCCGGTCCGCATGATCCCGTGTTTCAGCCTGCCGTCCGCGGCGCGGCGCTCGCCACGCCGCAGGCCCCGATCTTACCGGGATCGGGCGGCTCGGGCAGCGGTGGAAATCCGCGCCGCGCGGTCGGGCGCGGCTTGACCTGGGTCAATGGCCAGGCTCGCGGTGCGGGAGGCGGCCGCGCTCTGCGTACTGCGATGGGGTGGCGCGCGCGCGCGCCAGGAACTCGCGCACGTGCTTGACGCCCGAGCGATCCAGCACGTTGCTGTGGTGGGGGCGGTGCAGGATACCCTCGACGCCGTTCAGCGTGACGCGCAGGCGCGCGCCGGACAGTTGCTGGATTTCGGCATCCAGGTGCCGCAGCAGCGACTCGACCTCGCGCCAGTGGATGTTGCCGCTGACCGGGTCGTGGAACAGGGTGCGAAGGAAGTTCTCTTGCTTGTGGCTCATCGCGCGCGACCCCGCCGCCGCCAGGCGCCCATTGTGTGGCGTGCGGCGGCAGCGCGCCAACGGCACTTTCCGCAGCCGCCGGCCCGGTGCGGGCGGCGACGTTCCGTGACCGGTTCACGTTGCCTGGGACGGCCAACCGGTATAGCGTCGGTCCCGTGAGCCTGCGTCACCAACTCGACCGCATCATGCCCGGCTGGGAACGCTGGTACCCCAGCGTGTTCGATGCCGCCTGCGACCTCGGCCTGATCCGCGCACGGGTCTGCCCGCCGTCGTCGCTGCTGCTGTCGAATCGCCACGCCGGCATCAACGGCGAGGCGCTGCAGTCCTTCCGCGAGCGCTGGGCCATCGAGCACGACCCGCAGGTGGACGGCCGCGGGCCGGCGCCGCGCAACGGACGACGCAGGCTGCGACGCTGGAAGTCCTGAGTCGGGGGTGGCGGCGGGAGGGCGTCGGCCCTACCGGGCCGTGCGACCGGCCGGCTTTCCGCAGAACAGTGCGCGGCTCAGGCCAGCGTGTGGAACACCCGCTGCACGTCCTCGTCCTGCTCCAGCCTGTCGATCAGCGCCAGCGCCTCGGTGGCCTGCGTCTCCGGCAGCTCGGTCGGCACCGTGCAGATGAACTCGGACTCCGCGGACAGCGGCACCAGGCCGCGGTCCTCCAGCGCCTTCTGCACCTGCCCGAAGTCCTCGAAGGCGCAGCGCACCACCAGTTGCGGCTCGCCCTGCTCGCCGGTGGATTCGCCCATCTCCTCGAGCCCATGGTCCATCAGGTGCAGCTCGAGGTCGTCCTGGTCGATGCCGGACGGGTCCAGGCGGAATACGCCCATCTTGCGGAACAGGAAGCTCACGCTGTTGGCGCTGCCCAGATTGCCGCCGAACTTGTTGAAGATGTTGCGCACGCCGGCCACGGTGCGCGTGGGGTTGTCGGTCGCCGTTTCCACCAGCACCGCGACGCCGTGCGGCGCGTAGCCCTCGTACAGGACCTGCTGGTAATCGGTCGCCTCCTGCCCCGACGCGCGCCGGATGGCCGCCTCGACCTTGTCCATCGGCATGTTGATCGAGCGTGCGTTCTGGATGACGCGCCGCAGGACCGGGTTGTTGGCGGGCTCCGGGCCGCCCTGGCGGACCGCGATGGCGATGTCCTTGCCGATGCGCGCGAACTGCTTCGCCATGCGGTTCCAGCGCGCGAACATCGCATGCTTGCGGACTTCGAAGATACGGCCCATCGGCGTCGTGCTCAGTGCGCGACCGGCGCCACGCCGATCAGCCACAGGTGCGCCCAGGCCACGAACAGCACGTACAGGGCGAGACCGGCTACCACGGCGATGACGTCGTTGCGCCGCGAACCCGGCATCCCCTGCGCCGGTGGCGCCGGACGCCGGCCCACCGAGATGCGGTCCACCACGGCCCAGGCCAGGAAGGCGCCGAACAGCAGCACATCGGCCGCCGTGCCGTTCGCCAGCAGGTGGGCCAGCGCCCAGAGCTTGACCGCCGCCAGCATCGGGTGCTTGGTGGCCGCCTTGATGCGGCCAGGCAGGAACGCGGCCAGCAGCAGCGGGAACATGGGCACGAGCAGCAGCAGCGACAGGTGCCGCAGCCAGGTGGGCGGCACGTACAGCACGAGCGGGTCGAGCCGCGCCTGGCCGTAGCCCCACACCAGCAGCACGAAGCCGGCGATGGACACGAGGCCGACCAGCCCCTTCCACTGCTGTTCGCCCAGGCGCACGGCCATGGCGTCGCGCCAGCCGGGGGCGACGATCCGGATCGAGTGCGCGCCCAGCAGTACGACCAGGCCCGCCAGCAGGTACATCATGCCCATCGGTTTCTCCCTTCCGTTGGCGCGGGGCGCTCAGCCGCCGGCGCGTTTCACCTTGTAGCCCAGGTCCACCAGCTCGGCCGCGATCCGGTCGCGCTGCTCGCCCTGGATCTCGATGCGGCCGTCGCGCACCGTGCCGCCCGAGCCGCAGCGCTTCTTCAGGACCGCGGCCAGCGCCGCGAGTTCCGGCGCTCCCAGCGGCAGCCCGCACACGACCGACACGCCCTTGCCCTTGCGGCCCGACACCTCGCGCGACACCGTCACCACGCCGTCCCGGGCGGGCCGGCCGTCGCTCGTGCGGCACGCGCACTGGCCGGCGGGCCGGCGGCAGCCGGGGCAGAGGGCCCCGAGTCCCGTCGTGTAGACGATGGCGGGTGGCGGGCTTCGCTTCATGGTCCGGTTCCGCGCCGGTCCGGGGGCGACCCGGTCCCGACAGCCCGCGTATCATCGCATTCTTCGGCAGCGGAGGCAGGCACGAGTGGAGTTCTCGCAGGTCATGGCGGCGCTGGAGGTGGCGGACGGTCGCGGCCGGGGCATCGTGCCGGACGACTGGATGCAGGGCCGCACGGCGTTCGGCGGCCTGCTGGCGGCGCTGGCCAACAAGGCCCTGCGCACGGTGGTGCCGGCGGGCCTGCCGCTGCGCCAGCTGCAGGTCGCGTTCGTCGGCCCGGTCGCCGCCGGGCCGGTGACCGTCGAGGCGCGTTTGCTGCGCGCGGGCAAGTCCGTCGCGCAGGCCGAGTGCAGGATCTCGAGCGATGGCAATGCCGCGACCGCCGTCCTCGGCGTCTACGGCAGGCCGCGCGGGTCGTCCGTCGCATTGAGCCTGCCGCGGGCGCCCGTGCCGGATCCCGCCGCGGCGCGGGCCTGGCTCTTCGTACCGGGCGCGACGCCCGTTTTCACGCGCCACATGGGCATGCGCTGGGCGGCGGGCGCCATGCCGTATGCCGGCGGCGCCGAGCCACACACGCGCATCCTGCTGCGTCACGAGGACCCGGCCGCGCTGACCGAGGCGCACGTCATTGCGCTGGCCGACTCGATCCCGCCGCCCGCGCTGTCCGTGCTCGAGCATCCCGCGCCGGCCAGCTCGCTGACCTGGGCGCTGGAATTCCTCGAGCATGACTTCGACTTCGAGCCGCGGCGATGGTGGCACATGGACGCGCAGGTCACGGCCGGCGGCGAAGGCTACCTGTACCACACGGCCACGCTGTACGACCCGGACGGGCGGGCGTTCGCCTGCAACCGCCAGCTGGTCGCGATCTTCGACCAGTGACGGGCAGCGCGGGTCACGGGCCGTGAGGATCAACAAGTTCATCAGCGAGACCGGCGCCTGCTCGAGGCGCGAGGCGGATGCGTGGATCGCCGCGGGCAGGGTCACCGTGAACGGCCGCGTCGCCGAGCTCGGCACCAGGGTGGGGGAGGGCGACGAGGTGCGGGTGGACGACCGGCCGCTGCAGGCGCCGAGCCGGCACGTGTACATCGCGCTCAACAAGCCGGTGGGCATCACCTGCACGACCGAGCGGCGCGTGCGCGGCAACATCGTGGACTTCGTGGGCCACCCCGAGCGCATCTTCCCGATCGGCCGGCTGGACAAGGACTCCGAGGGGCTGATCCTGCTGACCAACAACGGCGACATCGTCAACGAGATCCTGCGCGTCGAGAATGGCCACGAGAAGGAATACCTGGTGACCGTGGACCGGCCGCTGACCCGCGCGTTCCTCGACGGCATGGCCGCCGGCGTGCCCGTGCTGGATGCCGTCACGCAGCCCTGCCGCACCGAGCGCGTGGCCCGCAACAGCTTCAGGATCGTGCTGACGCAGGGCCTCAACCGGCAGATCCGCCGCATGTGCAAGCACTTCGGCTACACGGTGCGCCGCCTGCAGCGCGTGCGGGTCGTCAACGTGACGCTGGCGGGACTCGCGCCGGGCCAGTGGCGCAACCTGACGCGCACCGAACTGGCCGGGCTGCTGCCCGGCCGCAAGGAGTGGTAGGGCTCAGGGGCTGGTCGCGGTCTGGGGCCGGAAGTCGAGCCTGTCATCGGCCGGCAGGCAGAAGATCTCGACGGGCGAGGCGCGGCCGCGCAACTGCAGGGCGGGCAGCTCGAGCACCGGCAGGTCGTGGCCCGTCTCCTCCAGCGAGCGCTTCACGGCGCCGGAAAACAGCGCCTCGCCGGCGCGGGCGCGCTGGCTCAGGCGTGCCGCGACGTTGACCGTGTCGCCGATGATGGTGTAGCTCTTGTAGCTGTCCGAGCCCACGTTGCCGGCGATCACCTCGCCGACGTTGATGCCGATGCCAAGCCCGGTCTCGATGCCGTGCTTGAGCTTCCAGCGCAGCGCCATGGCGGCAAACCGCCCCAGCATCTCGCGCGCGGTGTCCACGGCCCGCCCCGGCGCGTCGCTTTGCTCCTGCGGCACGCCGAAGCACACCATCAGGCCGTCGCCGGCCATGTTGAGCACCGTGCCGCCGTGGCTGAGCGTGGTCTCCGTCAGCATGGCGAAGTATTCGTTGAGCAGCGGCACCACCTCCGCGGGGGTCAGCAGCTCGGAAATGCTGGTGAAGCCGCGCATGTCGGCGAACATCACCGCACTGCGAACCCGCGTATAGGTCTCCGGCGTCCCGGCACACGCCGTCGTCGTGCAGCTGCAGGTGTCGACCTGGTGGATCTCCAGCGGATTGCCGGCCGGGTCCCTCAGGAACAGCCGCGGCACGGGCGGATCCCCGGCGCCCTCCCGCACGCGGTACTCGATGCCCAGGCGGTCCAGTTCGGCGCGGGTCTCGGCGATGTCGGCCACGGCATAGGCCACCTGTGGCGGGTTCGGATGGGTGCCGCCGCCGAGGTCCAGCACGTCGGCATAGAAGTCCCGCATGCCGCCGGCCGCCGCGTCGGTGGGCGGAATGCGCGCCGCAAAGTAGTGGATTTCCAGGACCCTGATTGCCATCGAGCACATTCCCCTGGCCGCGCGTGCGTGCGGTCCCTCCCGCATGCCGGCGGGCGGCCCGGCACCAAGCTTAACGCCCGCCGGGCGGCCCGTGGGCGCGGTTCTACGAAATTCCGTGATTTCGCAGTAAGGTATGCGGCGCGAAGCCCGCCAGGACCGACCCGGAGTTCACAACATGTCAGCTGCTTCTTTCCGCATCTTCGTCCCCACCCTGCTCGCCGCGCTGGCGCTGGGCGCCTGCTCGAGTGAGCCGGACGTCAGCTACTCGGCCGAGGTGCAGCCGCTGCTGAAGAAGCGGTGCGCCGTGTGCCACGCGTACGGGGAAGTCGGCTACGAGGCGAGCGGCCTCGGCATGACGACCTACCCAGAGATCATGAGGGGCACGAAGTTCGGCCCGGTCGTGATCCCGGGCGACGCCCTGTCGAGCGCGCTGACCATGCTCATCGAGGGTCGCGCCGACCCGTCCATCCGCATGCCGCACGGCGACCTGCCGCCGCTGACGGAAGCCGAACAACTGCTGGTGCGCCGCTGGGTGGAGCAGGGCGCGCGGAACAACTGACGCGGGCGGACGCCTGCGCGCGGCCGTCAGGTCCCCCGCTCAGCGGCCGATCGGGTGCCAGGTGGTCTTCACTTCCTGGGTCGCGCAGATCAGGTACGGGTCGCCGGTGGCCCTGTTGCCGGGCACCGGCTCGCGCAGGACGAAGCGCTTGATGTTGCCGGCCGCCAGCGTCTCGATCCTGGCGGCGGCGGCGCGGTCGCTGCCGCAGTACACGATGGCATTGACGTCCATGTGCGAGGCGAAGTGCTCGAGCAGTTCCGCCTGGCTGCCAGTCAGGATGTTCACCACCCCGCCGGGCAGGTCCGACGAGTGCAGCACCTCCGCAAGGCTGACCGCCGCCAGCGGCCGCGCCTCGCTGGCCAGCGCCACGCAGGTGTTGCCGCCCGCGATGACGGGCGCCAGGTTGGCGACCAGCCCCAGCAGCGGCGGATCCTGCGGCGCCAGCAGCGACACGACGCCGGTCGGCTCCCGCAGCGAGAAGTTGAAGTGCGACGAGGCGACCGGGTTGACGCTGGAAAACACCTGCTGGTACTTGTCGGCCCAGCCGGCGTAGTACACGAGCAGGTCGATCGTCGCATCGACCTCGCGCGCGGCCGCGGCCCGCGTGCCGCCCTGGGCGCATAGCTCGTCCACGAACTGCCCGCGGCGCCCCTCGAGCATCTCGGCGATGCGGTACACGATCTGGCCGCGCAGGTAGGCGCTGCTGGCGGACCAGCCCTTGAAGGCCGCGCGGGCGGCGACGACCGCCTCGCGGAAGTCCTTGCGGCTGGACAGGCAGGCGTTCGCCAGCGGCGCGCGGTCGCGGTCCACGACCCGGTAGTAGCGGCCGGACTCGCTGCGCGGGAACTTGCCGCCGATGTAGATCTTGTAGGTCTTCAGCACGCCGAGGCGGCCTGTCCTGCCGGCGCCCGCGGCCTTGCCGCTGCTGCCTGGTTTCCGGCTGTTCCGTGCGTCCATGGTCATTCCGCTCCCGCCTCGTCAGGCCAGTCTCAGGTAGGGCTCGAGCCCGTGCAGGCCGCCTTCGCGGCCCATGCCGCTTTCCTTGTACCCGCCGAAAGGCGAACTGGGGTCGAACTTGTTGAAGGTGTTGGCCCAGACCACGCCGGCGCGGAGGCGGCTGCTCACCCGGAAGATCTTCGCGCCCTTGTCGGTCCACACGCCGCCCGAGAGGCCGTAGGGCGTGTTGTTGGCCATCTCCACGGCCTCGTCCACCGTGCGGAAGGTCTGCACGGCCAGCACCGGCCCGAAGATTTCCTCCTGCACGATGCGATGCGATTGCGACACGCCCGTGAAGACGGTCGGCCGGCACCAGTAGCCCCGCCCGGGCAGCGCGGCCGACGACTGGAACATCTGCGCGCCCTCCTGCCTGCCGAGCTTCAGGTAGGCATTGATCTTCTCCAGCTGCATCTTCGAGTTGATCGCGCCGATGTCCGTGTTCTTGTCGAGCGGGTCGCCCACGATCAGGGTCTCCATGCGGTCGCGCAGCCGCCGCACCACGTCGTCGGCGACGGACTCCTGCACCAGCAACCGCGAGCCGGCGCAACAGACATGGCCCTGGTTGAAGAAGATGCCGTTGACGATGCCCTCGACGGCCTGGTCGATGGCGGCGTCCTCGAAGATGATGTTGGCGGCCTTGCCGCCGAGTTCCAGCGTGTAGCGCCGCCCGCTGCCGGCCAGCGCCTGCTGGATCACGCGGCCGACCTCCGTGGACCCGGTGAAGGCGATCTTGTCCACGCCGGCGTGACCGACCAGCGCCGCGCCGGTCTTGCCGGCGCCGGTGATGATGTTGACGACGCCGTCCGGCACGCCGCAGTCGCGGACCAGCTCGGCCAGCTTCAGCGCGGTCAGCGGCGTGGTCTCGGCCGGCTTCAGCACGACGGTATTGCCGCAGGCCAGGGCGGGCGCGATCTTCCAGGCCGCCATCAGCAGCGGGAAGTTCCAGGGGATGATCTGCCCGGCCACGCCGAGCGACCGGGCCGTGCGGCCCGGGAAGGCGTACTCGAGCTTGTCCGCCCAGCCCGCGTAATAGAAGAAGTGCGCCGCCGCCAGCGGTATGTCGATGTCGCGCGACTCGCGGATCGGCTTGCCGCCGTCCAGCGACTCGATCACGGCGAATTCGCGCGCGCGTTCCTGCAGCGCCCGCGCGATCCTGAACAGGTACTTGCCGCGCTCGGCCGCGGGCAGCGGCGACCAGGCCGTGCGGTGGGCTTTCCGCGCCGCCTTGACGGCGCGGTCCACGTCGGCCTTGCCCGCCTGCGCCACCTGGCAGATCTTCCGCTCGGTCGCGGGGTTGATCGTGTCGAAGTAGCGGCCGCTCTTCGGCGCCACGAACTTGCCGCCGATGAACAGGCCGTAACGATCCTCGAACCGCAGCTGCGCGGTGCTCTCGGGAGCGGGCGCATAGGTCCAGCGGGTGTCGAAGTTCAGGCTGGCGCGCCCGGCTTTCTTTCTGTCGCTCATGGTTCAGCCCCGGGAAAAGTAATCGGCCGACTGGTAGGCGCCGGTCTGCCGCTTGACCAGCTGCATCAGCACGTCATTGGCCAGGCTGCTGGCGCCGAAGCGGAACCACTGCGGCGTCATCCAGGCCTCGCCCAGCGTTTCGCGCAGCATCACCAGGTAGTGCACGGCCAGCTTGGAGGTGGCGATGCCACCCGCCGGCTTCATGCCGACCATGCGTCCCGTGTCGTAATGGAAGTCGCGGATGGCCTGCAGCATGACCAGCGTCACGTCCATGGTGGCGGCCGGCTGCACCTTGCCCGTCGAGGTCTTGATGAAATCCGCGCCCGCCTGCATGGCCAGCACGCTGGCGCGCCGCACGTTGTCGAGCGTATTGAGCTCGCCGGTCTCGAGGATCACCTTGAGGTGCGCGTCGCCGCAGGCCTCCTTGACCGCGACGATCTCGTCGAACACCTGCCGGGTGTCGCCGCGCAGGAACGCGCCGCGCGAAATGACCATGTCGATCTCGTCGGCCCCCGCCGCCACGGCGCGACGGGTTTCAGCGAGCTTGAGCCTGAGGTCGGTCATGCCGCTGGGGAAGCCCGTGGCGACCGACGCCACGGCGATGCCGCTGCCGTCGAGGGCCTGCTTCGCGACGCGCACCATGCTCGGGTACACGCACACGGCGGCCACGTGCGGCAGGCCGGGCAGGGCCGAGTGCAGCTGCCGCGCCTTCTGGCACAGTTGCCGCACCCGGCCCGGCGTGTCCTGGCCCTCCAGCGTGGTCAGGTCGATCATGGACAGGATCGTGCGCAGCGCCGCGTCCTTGGCGCCGGCCTTGATGCTGCGGCTGCGGAAGCGCGCGACGCGCTCGGCCACGCCGACCTCGTCCACGCGCGGCACCGTGCTCAGGTCCGGCCACTGCATCGGTCGCTTGCTTGCTGCGTTCATTCGTGGCGCATTCCGTCGCGTGGCCCTTCGCCCGGCGAGGCTGCACAGTGTACTAGAGGGACCCCGCGGCGGGGTGGCGTAGACTTGGGCAGTGGGGCGCCTGGGGGGAACAATGCTACCGACGTACAAGTCGCTCGTGCTTGGACTGCTGCGCGGCACCGGGGTCGAGATCGGTGGCGGCCGGCCCTGGGACATCCAGGTCAACCGCACGCGCTTCTACCGGCGCGCGCTGCGCGGCTCGCTGGGCATCGGCGAGTCGTACATGGACGGCGACTGGGACTGCCAGGCGCTGGACCAGTTGTTCCGGCGCGTGCTGTCCGCCGGCCGGGCGCACAGCCCGCTGCTGCGCGCGGCGCGGGCCCTGAAGGTCCTGCAGGCCCGCGCCTCGAACCTGCAGACGCGCCTGCGCTCGCTGGCCGTCGCCGAGCAGCACTACGACCTGGACCGGCGCATGTATGCGCTGTTCCTGGGGCCGTGGAACCAGTACACCTGCTGCTTCTTCGACGGCACCGACGACCTCGAACGGGCCGAGCGCACCAAGCTGGAGATGCTGTGCGACAAGCTCGAACTCAAGTCGCGCCACCGCGTGCTCGACATCGGCTGCGGCTGGGGCGGCTTTGCGAGGTACGCGGCGCTGACCCGCGGCTGCGAGGTCACGGGCATCAGCCTGTCCGCCGAGCAGGTCGACTATGCGCGCGACTACGCGCACGGACTGCCGGTGGAAATCCTGCAGATGGACTACCGCGACCTGCCGGCATCCGGGCTGGCGCCGTTCGACCGCATCACCATCGTCGGCATGATCGAGCACGTCGGCTACAAGAACTACCGCACGCTGATGCAGATCGTGCACCGCATGCTGAAGCACGACGGCCTGCTGCTGCTGCACACCATCGGCAACTGCGAGGAGACGGCGGTCGCCGACCCGTGGATCGAGAAGTACATCTTCCGCAACTCGATGATCCCGTCCATGGGCCAGCTGGTGCGGGCCGCGCAGGGGCTGTTCGTGATCGAGGACTGGGAGAACTACGGCAAGGACTACGTGCGCACGCTCAGGGCCTGGTACGAGAACTTCAACCGCAACTGGCCGCAGATCCAGGCGCTGGACGGACCGCGCCGGTTCGACGAGCGGTTCCGTCGCATGTGGAACTACTACCTGCAGTCCAGCGAGGCGGCCTTCGCGACCGAGCAGCTGCACCTGTGGCAGCTGGTGATGAGCCGGCGCGGCTCCGGCCGCGGCGTCTATGACCGCGTGCGGCACCAGGCCCGGCGCGGCCTGATCGGGGCGGCGGCGTGACGCAACCGGCAGCCTTCGCGCCCTACGTCGCGCCGGGACGGGCGATGCGCGAGTTCACGCTGAAGGCCGTCGGCCTGGGCATCGTCTTCGGCATCCTGTTCGGCGCCGCCAACGCCTACCTGGGCCTGCGCGCCGGCCTCACGGTCAGCACCTCGATCCCGGTCGCGGTGATGACCGTGGCCATGTTCCGGCTGCTGGCGCGCCTGGGCCATGGCGGCACCATCCTCGAGGCGAACCTGTCGCAGACCACCGGCTCGGCGTCCAGTTCGCTGGCCTCGGGGGTCATCTTCACGCTGCCGGCGCTGTTCATGTGGGGCATCGCGCCCGAACTGCTGCAGATGGTGCTGCTGGCGATGTGCGGCGGGCTGCTGGGCGTGCTGTTCATGATCCCGCTGCGCGAGTACCTGATCGTGCGCGAGCACGGCACCCTGCCTTATCCGGAGGGCACGGCCTGCGCCGAGGTGCTCAAGGCCAGCCAGGGCCGCGGCGTGCAGGCCAGCCAGGTGTTCTTCGGGCTGGGCGTCGGCGCGGCCTTCAAGGCGCTCACCTCGTGGGCCCGGGTGCTGCCCGACCACCTGGTGCTGCCGCTGCCGGTCCTGAAGAAGGCCGAGCTGAGCCTGGACCTCTCGGCGGCGCTGTTCGGGGTCGGCTACATCCTGGGCCCGCGCATCGCCACCGTCATGGTGGGCGGCGGGCTGCTGTCGTCGCTGGTGATCATCCCGGTGCTCGCGACCTGGGGCGAGGCACGCATCGAGCCGCTGTTTCCGGAGACCGTCAGGACCATCGCGCAGATGTCGGCGGACGAGATCTGGAGCGGTTACGTGCGCTACATCGGCGCCGGCGCGGTGGCCACGGCCGGCATCATCACGCTGCTGCGCGCCATTCCGGTCATGCTGGAGAGCTTTCGCGCCGGCGCCAGGGAATTCGGCGCGTCGGCGACGTCCGGCGCCGCGCAGACGCCGCGCACCGAACGCAGCCTGCCGTTGTGGGTGCTGGCCGCGGGCGTGCTGGCGGTCACGCTGGTGATGGCGCTGGTGCCGCAGGTCTTCGACGTCATCGAGGGCGTGCCGCGCCAGCTGGTTGCCGCGCTGTGCGTGGTGCTGTTCGCCTTCTTCTTCGTGACGGTCGCGGCCCGCATCGTGGGCCTGGTCGGCGTCACCAGCAACCCGACCTCGGGCATGACCATCGCCGCGCTCCTGGGCACGGCCACCATCTTCCTGGCCATCGGCTGGGACGACCTCACCGGCAAGGCGGCCGCGCTGATGGTCGGTTGCGTGGTGGCGATCGCCGCGTCGATTTCCGGCGACACCGCCCAGGACCTCAAGACCGGCTACCTGCTGGGCGCCACGCCGCGTTTCCAGCAGGTGGGGCAGCTGGTGGGCGTGCTGACCTCGGCCACTTTCGTGTGCCTGGCGGTGCTCTTGCTGGCCGAGACCTTCGGCTTCGGCGGCAAGGACCTGCCGGCGCCGCAGGCCACGCTCATGAAGCTGGTGATCGACGGCGTCATCGACCAGTCGCTGCCCTGGGGCCTGGTCGGCATCGGCGTGGGCATCGCGCTGCTCGCCGAGCTGGCGCGCATCCCGTCGCTGCCGTTCGCGGTGGGCGTCTACCTGCCGCTGTCCACCATGACGCCGATCTTCATCGGCGGCCTGCTGCGCTGGCTCGTGACCCGCCGCCGCAGCGCGGCGGAAGCCGAGGGCCGCACCGAGCGCGGCGTGCTGCTGGGCTCCGGCTTCGTGGGCGGCGAGGGCCTGCTGGGCGTCGCGCTGGCCGGCGCCGCCTTCGTGCTGGGCCGCAAGCCGGACGGCATCGGCCTCGACTGGGCCGGCGAAGCGGGCAGCTGGCTGCTGGGCGCCGCCGCGTTTGCATTGCTGGTCGGCTGGTTCACGCGGCGCGTGCGGCACGGCGACTAGCCGGCGGGCCACGAAAAGAGGCCCCGCCGGGGCGGGGCCTCGATATCGAACTCGCGGAGCCCGCCCGTTCAGTGGCAGGGAGCCTTGGCCTCCTCAGCCTTGGCCGGCACCGGGAAGCCGCGCTTGCGCAGCAGCGGGTCCACCGTCGCGTCGCGACCGCGGAAGGCGCGGTAGCCTGCCGCCGCGTCCACCGAGTTGCCGACCGACAGCACGTTGTCGCGCAGCCGCTTCGCCACGTCCTTGTCGTAGGCGCCGCCTGCCTCCTGGAACGCCTCCCAGGTGTCCGCGACCAGCTGGTCGGCCCACAGGTAGCTGTAATAGCCGGCCGAGTAGCCGTCGCTGCCGAACACGTGCAGGAACTGCGGCGAGCGGTGCCGCAACACGATCTCTTTCGGCATCCCGATCTCGGTTAGCGTCTCGCGCTCGAAGGCGTCTATGTCGATCGGCTTCGCACCGGCCAGGTGCAACTTCATGTCCACCAGTGCGGCGGCCAGGTACTCGACGGTGTCGAAGCCCTGGTTGAAGGTGTCGGCCTTCTTGATGCGCGCGATCAGTTCGTCCGGCATCGCCTCGCCGGTCTGGTAATGCAGCGCGAAACGGTCCAGCACCTCGCGCGTCGGCAGCCAGTTTTCCATCAGCTGCGACGGCAGCTCGACGTAGTCCCTGGCCACGGCGGTGCCGGCGACCGACGGGTAATTGACGTCTGACAGCAGGCCGTGCAGGGCATGGCCGAACTCATGGAACAGGGTGCTGGCGTCGTCCCAGCTGATCAGCACGGGCTGGCCTTCGGCGCCCTTCATGAAGTTGAGGTTGTTGGAGATGATCGGCGTGACCGGGCCGTCGAACTTCTCCTGACCGCGGTAGGCGTTCATCCAGGCGCCGGAACGCTTGCCGGGACGCGCATACGGATCGACGAAGAACATCCCGACCGGCTCGCCGGCCGCGTCGCTCACCTTCCAGACGCGCACGTCGGGGTGGTAGACGGGCACGGCGCCCGCCGCCAGGGGCTCGAACTGCAGGCCATAGAGCTGGCCCACCGCCCAGAACGTGCCCTCCAGCAGCTTGTCCATCTGCATGTAGGGCTTGGTCGCGTTCTCGTCGAGGTCGTATTTTTCCTTGCGGACCTTCTCCGCGTAGTAGCGGTAGTCCCAGGGCTCGATGGTCACGCCGCCGCCCTCGGCGTCGGCGATGGCCTGCATGTCCGCCACTTCCTCGCGCACCCGCGCGACCGCCGGGGTCCAGACCGCCTCCATCAGCTCGAGCGTGCGCTCGGGCGTGCCGGCCATCGTGTTCTCGAGCCGCCAGTGCGCATGGGTCGGGTAACCGAGCAGTTCGGCGCGTCGCGCGCGCAGCGCCAGGATCTCGGCGGCGATCGCATTGGTATCGTACTGGTCGCCGTTGTCGCCACGATTCACGAACGTGCGCCACACCTGCTCGCGCAGGGCGCGCCGGTCCGAGTAGGTCAGGAACGGGGCCACGCTGGAACGTGTGTTGTTGATGACCCACTGGCTCTCGAGGCCGCGACGCTTGGCCGCCGCGGCCGCGGCCGCGACCAGCGAGTCCGACAGGCCGGCCAGGTCCGCGCTGTCGTTAATGGCGAGGAAGAGCCGTTCCTCGTCCGCCATCACGTTCTGGCTGAAGGACGTGAACAGCGCCGCCAGCCGCTGGTTGATGGCGGCCACCTCCTGCTTCTGCGCGGGGTCGAGCCTGGCGCCGGCGCGCACCATGTTGGTGTAGCGCAGCCAGGTCAGGCGCTGCTGCTCGGGCGTCAGCGAGGCCTTGTCCGGCGACTCGTAGACGGCGGCGACCCGCTTGAACAGGGCCTCGTTCTGGTTGATCTTGTCCCGGAACGCGGCGAGCTTCGGCTCCATGTCGCGCTCTACGACCTGGAATTCCGGCGTGCTCAGGTTGTTGCTGTAGATGTTGTACACCGCCATGACGCGGCCCAGCGTGCGGCCGGCCCGCTCGAGCGGCGCAATCACGTTGTCGAAGGTCGCCGGTGCCGGGTCGGCGGCCACGGCGTCCACGTTGGCGAGCGCCTCGGCCATCGCGACCTCCAGCGCCGGGGCCAGCAAGTCCACGCGCGCCACGTCGAAGGGCGGGGTGCCGCCCAGCGGGCCGGACCAGGGCGCGAGCAGCGGGTTGGGCGCCTGTGCGGCGTCGCTCACGGACGGCGCCTCGTGCCCTTCCGCCATTGCAGAAAACGGCCAGGCCAGTACGGCCAGCGCCGCGACGGTGAGCCAGGAACGATGAGACATCTGGAACCTCCGGTTTGCCCGCGCCGACGGCCGCCCGCAGGCGGCACGCCACGGCGACGCGCAGTTTGATCGCAAGAAACCCGATATTGGGGCGCTGGCCGGCCGGCCGCCATCAGGGATTGTCCGGTCAGGGCTTCAGCGCCCGGTACAGGAACGGCAGGCTCACGTCCATGCGGTAGTCAATGTCGGAGTGATTGTCGTCAAACTCCTCGTAGCGGTGCCGCACGCCGGCCGCGGCCAGCCGCTGCGACAGGATCCTGCTGCCGTACTGCAGGTGGTACTGGTCGCGCCAGCCGCAGTCGATGTAGATGGCCTTGAGCGTCTTGAGGTTCTTCGCATGGCGTGAGACCAGGTGGATCGGGTCGTGCGCCAGCCAGCGCTTCCAGCGCGGCTCGAGCAATTCACCGCTCTCCAGGTTGAACGGCACGCGAAAGCCCAGCGGCGCCTGCGGGTCGGGATCGTAGGTGGCGGCCATGCACACGTTCATGATGGCGTGGCCCTCGGCGTTGGACAGCTTGGGCTTGCGCCACACCGCGTCGAGGAAGCGCTTGATGCGCCCATCGTCGAGACCCTGCGCCAGGCCGGGCGCGAGGCGCTTGACGTCATAGGCGCCCTCGCGCCGCTTCGGCCGCCGGTACCTGGCGAGCTCGTTGAGCGTGTTGGGCCAGTCGCCGCGATACACCACGTCGAACAGTGCGTCGCCCGAATGGTCGGCGATCGCGCCCCAGTACTTCGCATAGCGCATGCCGTGGATCATGGCGCCGTAGCCGCCGGAGGACTTGCCGAAGCAGCCGCGGTGCTCGCGCGCGGCGAGGGTGCGGAACTCGTTGTCCACCAGCGGGATGATCTCCTTCGTCAGGTAGTCGGCATACGGACCGATGGCCGACGAGTTGACGTACTGGTTGCCGCCGAGCCGCGTGAAGCAGTCGGGGAACACCACGATCACGGGGCCGATGCGCTGCTGCTGGGTGAGCCGGGCGAGGCGCTCGACCGTGTTTTCGCTGAAGGGCTTCCAGTTGAGGTGCGCCAGCCCGGAACCCGTGAACCCGACCAGGTCGTACAGCACGGGGAAACGCTGCCGGCGGCCCGGCGCGTCGTATTGCGGCGGCAGCCACACGGCAAGCTTGCGCACGTGCGGATCGCCCAGCGGGTTGCCCTTCAGCACCGCGGAACGGTGCTCCAGCATGACCACGGTCCCGGCGGCCTTCACGGGTCGTTTCAACGCCATCGCGTACTCCTTGGCCGGCGACAATCCGGCGTGCGCGCGCCGATTCTGGGTGCTGTGGCCAGGTTCCGGCAAATGCCAGGCCGTCCTTGCGTGTTGCGAATGATAAGCGGTACGCCGCGGCGCCATGCGCGGCGCGGCGCTCTGTCGTATGCTGAAATGCCGTCCAATCCCGGCGCGGCAGGCCTTTGGCGGCGCGTGGCTGCCGGTGCCTGAGCCTGGAACCGGATACCGTCTTGAGTGAGGGGGTCATCGCCATGTCTGCTGCCCGGACCGACACAGGACCGAACGGATGGCTGGCCAGCGGACTGCTGGCGGCCTGTGCGCTGGCCGCGGCCGGCACCGCGTGGGCGGACGGCAATTCCTGCATCAGCTGTCACAGCTCGACGGGCTTCTTCGCGAAATATCCGCGCCTCGACGCCTACTACAAACAGTGGACCGAGTCGACCCACGCGCAGTCAGGCGTGAAGTGCCAGAGTTGCCACGGCGGCAATCCCGCAGCGGCCGAGGCGGGCGCGGCCCACCAGGGCGTACTACCGGTGACAAACCCGGGCAGCCGGTTGTACTTCCGCAACCAGCCGGCGACCTGCGGCAAGTGCCACCCGGACAAGTTCGGCCAGTTCCGCCGCAGCAAGCACTACGCGGCGCTGCAGGGGGATCGTCCCGCGCCGACCTGCACCACCTGCCATCCGGCGATGAGCAGCCGCCCCAGCTACAAGCAGATCGTGCTGAACGCCTGCCGCAACTGCCATGCGGTCGGCAACGCAGCCGGCCTGCCGGACGTCGCGGACCGGGCCGAGCGGGCGTTTCAGCAACTGAACGTGGCCAGCGGCTTCCTGGGGTGGAGCACCGTGCACTTCGAGGCGCAAGGCTGGCCGGGCCACTCGCGGGCGACCCTTGCCGCGCTGCGCGCGGACTACGACGGCGCCATCAACCGCGTGCACCGCTTCGACCTGGACAAGACCGAGGCGGAGGCCGGCGACATCCTGGGCCGGCTGCAGGGCGTGTTCGACGAGGCCCGCAAGCAGGCGCAGGAGGCGCGGAAGTCCCGATAGCCGCGAGCACTTCGTCGGGGTCTGACCCGTCTTCGGGTCTGACCCCTCTTGTGGCGGGTGCCGCGGCGCGATTTCCGGAGGGGTCAGACCCCCTGCGGGGGTCAGACCCCGGGCCTCTTACGACTCACGGCTCACTCGTCAGCGGATGAAGTCGCCCAACTGGGCCGGTCCCGGTTGCCGGTGCAGGGCGATGCGGCCCGTCTGGATGGCGATCACGGCCTTGGTGATGAGCGTGAACACCAGGAGTCCCAGCGCCCACACGCCGGCGGTGATCAACAGCTCGGGCACGGTCGGCGTGTACTCGAAGATCTCGCCCAGCGGCGTCGGGATGAAGCCCGGGATCACGAGCCCCATGCCCTTCTCGATCCAGATGCCGACGAAGGCCAGCACGCAGGCGATGTTGAGGGTCGTGACGTGCCGCCTGAGCGGGTTGATCATCAGGATCGCGAGCGCCACCAGGTTCATGGCCAGTGCCGACCAGATCCACGGCCGCAGCGCGCCGAAGTCGCCGATGCCCAGGAACAGGTAGTGGATCGAGGCGGCGTGCGCGCCCTCGTTGTAGAAGTCGGTGAACAGCTCGGCGCCGACGAAGAACACGCTGATCTGCAGGGCGAAGGTCATGATCAGCGCCAGCAGGTCGATCACGCTCTGGCTGACCGGGTAGTCGGTGAACCTGCGTACCGCCTGCAGCGTGAGGATGATCAGCGCCGGTCCCGAGGCGAACGCCGAGGCGATGAAGCGGGGCCCCAGCAGCGCGGTGTGCCAGAACGGCCGCGCCGGGTTGGCCGAGAACAGGAACGCCGTCACCGTGTGGATCGAGATCGCCCAGAACATGGCGAGTACGACGAACGGGAAGTAGGCGCGGAAATTCGGCTCCTTGCCGCGGTACTTGCTGTACAGCAGGTAGAACGGGATAGCGATGTTCAGCGCCAGGTAGCCGGACAGCACGACGATGTCCCAGGCCAGCAGCGACACCGGCCAGTTGAACTCGCCGATGCCCGGCAGCAGGTGCCACAGGCGGTCCGGACGGCCGAGATCCACGGTGACGAAGGTCATGGCCATCACCACCGCGGCCACCGCCATGCCCTCGCCGATCAGCACGACTTCCTTGACGTCCTTGCGGTCGAACAGGTAGGCGGGGATCACCAGCAGCACGGCGGCTGCCGCGATGCCGACCAGGAAGGCGAAGTTGGCGATGTAGAAGCCCCACGAGACCTGGTCGCTCATGCCGGTGAGGACCAGGCCGTCCTGCAGCTGGCGCCAGTACTGCGAGGCGCCGACCAGCACGACCAGCGTCAGCACGCCGAGCCAGCCCCAGTAACGGCGGGGGCCACGGAACATCTCCCTGACCGCATCCGACAAGAAGCGCAGCACTGCCATGGGGGCGCCTAGTCCGTGTAGTACCAGAACTTCGGTTCCGTCCCCAGCTCTTCCTTGAGCCGGAACACGGTCTTGTTGGCGAGGATGTAGCGGATCTCGCTGTTCGGGTCGAGCAGGTTGCCGAACACCCGCGCGCCCGTCGGGCAGGCCTCCATGCAGGCGGGTTGCCGGCCCTTGCGCGTGCGCTGCACGCAGAAGTGGCACTTCTCGACGACGCCCTTCGGGCGCGGCCGGTTGCCCAGGTAGTGCGTGTCGGGATTGAGTTCCTCCGGCGGAACCTGCGGGTCGGTCCAGTTGAAGTGCCGGGCCCAGTAGGGACAGGCCGCCATGCAATAACGGCAACCGATGCACCAGTCGTAGTCCACGACCACGATGCCGTCGGGTTCCATCCAGGTGGCCTTGACGGGGCAGGCCTTGACGCAGGGCGGGTCGTCGCACTGCATGCACTGCACCGGCAGGTAGAACTTGCCCTCGACCGGGACCTCCTCGGGATTGTAGTAATGCTCCGAGTGCTCGAGGTTCATGTCCCCCTTGTTCATCTGCAGCACGCGGATGTACTGAATCTGCGAGTCGCGCCCCAGGTTGTTCTCCTTGACGCAGCCGGCCACGCACTCGCGGTAGCCCTTGCAGCGCGACAGGTTGATGGCGTAGCCGAACACGACGCCCTCGAGCGGCGGCGCATTGCCACACTGGATGTCCACGCCGTAGCGTTCCTTGGCGCGCCGCTCGATGCGCTCCAGCGCTGCGCCGATTTCTTCCGGATTCATGCGCTTGTAGTGCTTCTGGAAGAAGCTGCCGAACGCGTCCATGAAGGTCTCGCCGCCCCAGGCCGGGGCGGGCAGCGTGGCGGCCGCCGCGGTGGCTGCGGCGCCCACGCCGGCGCCCTTGAGAAACCGGCGGCGGGCGCGCTCGAAGCGCCGCTTCTCGTCGCGTCCGTCGTCAGTGCTCACCTGGCCGCTCCTTGTCCGCGCCCGCGGCGTTCTTCTCCCACACCTGCGGCGGCACGTGGATGTGACCCGTCTGGTGCTCCAGCCCGGCCCGCACCGGCGGGAAGGCGACCGGTGCGCGCGGCTTGATCTTCGGCGAGTGCGGGTCGTGGCAATGCGTGCAATTGACCAGCTCGCGTTCGCCCCGCCAGTCGCCAAGGCGCTTGCCGTGGGCGCCGAAGTACCAGTCCTTCTGGCGGTTCGCGTGGCAGCCGCCGCAGACGATATACGCCTCGTCGAAGTCCACCGGTTCCTCGAGCAGCGTCTGCAGCGAATCGCGCTGGCGCAGCGAATGGCATTGCACGCACCAGAAGCGGCCGTTGCCGTGCTCGAGCTGGATGTCGTGCGGGGCGGCCAGCTCGCGAACGTCGTCGTTCGGGTCCATGAACTCGTGGCACTGCGAGCAGGGGTAGAAGAACAGTTCCTCGTCGCGCCGCGGCTTGACCGTGAAGGCCGGCGCGTCGGGGTAGCCCGGGAACATGAGCTTCGGCCTGGCCGCGGCGGCATCGTCCTGCGACCAGGCGGGCGCGGCGGCGGAGGACAGCAGCACGGCCACCGACAGCACGACGCCGGCCGTCGTGCCGCCCTTGACGCTCCTTGCTCTCGTCCTCATTCGCCCGAGGCCCTCCCAGGCACCCGCCGCGGTCAGCGGTGGCTGGCGTAGTAGTTGACCAGCGCGTCGATGTCCGCAGGCGCCAGCTTGTCCAGCTTGGCCTTCATCATCGGGTTTGGCTGGCGGGCGCCCGCCGCGTACTGCGCAATCGCGTAACGCAGGTACCCGGCCCACTGGCCGTGCAGGATGGTGTTCTGCGCGCCCTGCGCGCCCATGCCATGGCAGCCCTTGCAGTTCTTCTCGTGCAGGCCCTTGCCGGTGGCCGCCAGGGCGGCGTCGAACTTCTGGTCGGCTGCCTTGAAGGGCATGTCGCCGAAGTGGTGGGCCAGCTGCTCGATCTGCTCGTTGGTGAGCCTGGCCGCCGTCTTGCACATCAAGGTCTGCGCCGGCCCGCACTGGCTGGACCCGTCGCGATAGGCACGCAGCTGGTCCTCCTGCAGTTCAGCATCCCGGCCGGCGAGGATGGGCGTCTTGCCATCCTTGCTGACGCCATCCGCGCCGTGACAGCCGGCGCACATCTTGGTCACGTCCTGGGCCTGGGCGGCGGTCACCGGCCAGGCGGCGGCCACGAGCAGCGCGGCCAGCACGCAGGAAACCCCTGGAATTCTCTTGTTCATCTGCTTGTCCCCCCCTCCCGCCGCGCCGGCGGGCTCATTTCATGATGCTAGTCGCCGCGCGCCCGGCCCTATGGAGGCTCCCCCTGGTTCCACGGCGCGGCAGGCATCCGGCCCCTGATTCAGCGGTAGCTGGCGTAGAAATTGATCAACGCCTCGATGTCCTCGTCGCTCAGCTTCTCCGTCTGCCGGCGCATGCTGGGCGGCTGCTTGCGGTGGCCCGTTCGGTACTGCGTCAGCGCATAGCGCAGGTAGCCGGCCCATTGGCCGTGCAGCACGCTCTTCTCGGCGTCGGCCGGGCTGTCGCCGTGGCAGACCTGGCAGTAATCCTCGTGCAGGTGCCGGCCGCGCTCCGCCAGCGCGGCATCGAACGGCTGATCGGCCGGCGTGAAGGGGAAGGCCGCGAAGTGCTGCGACAGTTGCAGGATCTCCTCGTCGGTCAGGTTCTGCGAGATCTTGCACATGCGCGGCACCGGGCCGCAGTCACGCGTACCCTTGCGATAGCCGTTCATCGCGTCCACCTGCACCTGCACAGGCAGGCCGGCGATGCTCGGGTAGGCCGCCTCCAGGCTGATGCCGTTCGCACCGTGGCAGATCGTGCACTTGTGGAGGAGCTCGTGGTCGGCGCCGGCCGCCGCGCCGGCCGCCAGCCCGAGACCCGCCGCCAGCAGTCCGGCCCGCATCGCACCTGGAATCCCGCTCATTGTCGCTCGCTCCTGTTGCAGCGGCCCGTCAGCGCCGTCTGGCGGACCCGATCATCATATACAAGCCCGTCGGCGGCAGCGGCCGCGCTCAGGGATTGAGGGTCTCCAGGATCTCCGGGTTCTCCTCTTCCTGCGCCAGGATCGTGTGGCACAGGCCACAGTCGCGCGAGATCTTCTTGCCGTCGTCGGTCTTGTGCTTGCGGTTGTGGCAGCGCCAGCAGCCCGGCGAGTCGAAGTGTCCGCTGTTGTCCGGGTAGGTTCCCCAGGTCACCTTCATCTGCGGGAACACGTTCGAGGTGTAGATGACGCCGAGTTCCTCGATGGACCGGTCGATGGCCGCGGCCCTGTCGCGGGCGACGTCGGGGTAGCTCTGCGCATAGAAGGCGCGGACCTCGCGGCCGATGGCCTCGACAGCCTCGGCGTGGTCCCGGTATTCGGCCTGCAGCACACGCATGGACTCGCGCTTGATGTAGGGCAGCGTCTTGTCCATGTAGCCGTTGGCCATGGCGTTGTCCACTTCGTCGGTCGGCATGTTGTAGCGGTGGGTCGGCCGGTTGTGGCAGTCGATGCAGTCCATGACGCGCCACGGTCCGGCATCCTCGGGCGTCTCGTCCGTCTTGAAGACGTCGACGCTGCCATCGGCTCGCGTGAGCTCGACGTCATAGATGACCTGGCGGTCGTGGTTCGCGCGGTAGCGGATGGTCACGTCCGGGTTGACGTGCCAGTGGATGCCGGAGGACGTGCGGCCGGCCAGCCCGCCCACCCTGAGCAGTACGGCCGTCTTCAGCTCCGTGTTCGGTTCGTCGTCCGTGTAGACGGACTTGACCTTGAGCAGGTCGCCGAAGAAGGTCGTCGGCCAGTGACACTGCTCACAGGTTTCGCGCGAGGGGCGCAGGTTCTCGATGGGCGTCGGGATGGGCGTCGGGTACAGGCCCAGGTTGACGGAGACCACCTGCCAGGCGCCGGACAGCTTGGACTTCACGAACCAGTCGGCGCCGGGGCCGATGTGGCAGTCGGCGCAGGCGACACGCGCGTGCGGCGAGCGCTGGTGGGCCACGAATTCCGGCTGCATGACGCTATGGCAGGCCGTACCGCAGAACTCCACCGAGTCCATGACCTCCAGTCCCTTGAACGTCGCCCCGGCCAGCAGCACGACGCTCACCGTGGACAGGCCGATCAGGCCGAGCGTCGCCTTGCGGGTACGCACGTCGTTGAAGTCGAGCACCGGGAACGGCTTCCTGGCGGCTTCCTCGTCGCTGAGCGGCCCGAGCGTGCGCGATCTCCTGATGCCCACCAGGATCAGGACCAGGCCTACGCCCGCCACCGTGGGCAGCACCAGGAAGGTGATGATGCCGAGGTAGGCGCCGCCGCGCAGCCCCAATAACTGGATGACGATGAGCGAGACCATCATCGTCAGCGCGCCCAGCAGCAACGCGCTGCCGACAAGGCTGGTCTTGTTGCGGGTCAGGGAAGCGAAGTACAGCCTGGCCATGGTCGGTCCTATTGAGGGTGATGGCAGTCCGGTCGGAAGCTTTTGTCGTCTGCCCGCCGACCGGCCCCGCGGTCCGGAAACCGCAGGCGGGAGCGTGCAAACGCGTCTAGATGATAACCCTGCTCAGCCCAGGATGCTCTCGAGCAGTGACGCGAAGATGAAAAAGGCCAGCGCGACGCCGGTCGTGAGCGCGGTGACGCCGAAGACGCAGGCCCTGCGAGGCGGCCCGGCTGCAGACGAACCCCTGCGTTGCGACCCACGATGTTGCCGGTCGTCACCGACGCTGGCGCAGGAGCCCCGGGCAATTCTGCTCCATTTCGGGCCGCCGTCTGATGTCGGAAGCCCACGACCCGGCGCCGCGGGCGGCGGCACGGGCAGGCCGCCGCTCTATTCGCTGGCTTTCAGCCGCGGTTTCGGCACCCTCTACACGGCCGTCTACTCGCCACGGCGGCGGGCGCTGGAATTGCACTGGCCGGGCAGCCGCTGGCCGATCGCCCTGGGCGATGCCGACGAAGCCGCGCTGCCGGTTGCGTATCCGTAGGGATGTTCATTCCGGGGTCTGACCCTTCCAGGGTCTGACCCCTCTTCATGACGGGTGGTGCCGTCGTCATGGGTCCGGAGGAGTCAGACCCCTGCGGGGTCAGACTCCAACTTGGGTGGGGGTCTGACCCCTCCTAGGACAGCGGCAGCTGCCGCGACACCTCGACCGTCAGGTCCACGGCCCGCTCCTCGCCGGGAGCGAGGGCGCCCACCGCCACGACGTTGCGCGCGATTTCCGCGCCGCTGCCGTCGCGCACGACCACGACGACGCTGTACTCGCGGGACTCCGCGGGCGAGGAATGACTGAAGCGCCCCTCGACGCGCAGCGCGACGTCGGCCGGCTCCGTCTGCGCGTCCGGCTTGCGGGGCTCGAACCGCAGGTGATGCCTGCACGCCGGGCAGACGGGCGCGCTCTCCAGGATCGTCGCGCGGCAGTGCGGGCAGGTCCTGGTCTTGCCGACGGCGGCGGCACGCAGGTTCATGGGCGGTCCGGCTTCCGCTAGCGGCGCTCGACGGGCCGCGGACTGCCGGTCTCGTTCCAGCCGAACTCGGCGCGGCCGCGCATCTTGGCGCCGCCGGCCACGCTCAGCGAGCCGGCCGTCATGTCGCCGTTGATCACGGCGGTCTGCTGCAGCTCGACCGTCCTGGCGGACTCGATGTTGCCCTCGAGCTCGCCGGCGATGACGATCGCCCCGGCGCGCACCGAGCCGGCCAGATGGGCGCCTTGCTCGATGGTCAGCGTGCCGTCCACGTGCACGTCACCCTTGAAGCGGCCCGCGATGCGCACGTGACCGGAACCCTCGATCTTGCCTTCGAAGGTCAGGCCGGAGGCGATGACGGACTCCTTGAGCTCGCGGCGGCCACCCGGCGCCGGCGACTGCGGGGCCGGCACGGGCTCCGGGCGGGGGCGGGCGGGGGACGCATCCGGGGCGACCTCGGCCGTGCTGTCTTTCATGATGTCTTTCCAAAGCGCCATGGCAGGTCCTCCGGTTCGGCTGGCTCCCCAAGGGTAGCCACTCGCTGGCGCGGCGGCCAGCGCAGTGAGTCACAAGTTCCCGGCCCCGGCTCAGGTGGCGTGCTGGGGCGGCGTCAACAGCTGCGCGGTCAGCAGGCGCATGCGGCGGCGCTGCATGCGCAGCCGGTACTCGATCTCGCGCACCTGCGTGCGGAAGCTGGCTTCCTCCCAGCGCTGCACCAGGCGCTCGCGGGTGCCTGCATACCACTCCTCGCGCAGCTTCGACCATTCCGCCAGCGTCGCCTGGAACGCTTCGAACTCGCGGCCCACGCGTTCGCGCAGGGCCTCGAAGTCCGGCAGCTTCACGCCGTGGCGGACGCGTTCCAGCGCGCACTGCGCGCGCCGGAACTGCATGGCCAGCCGGGCGCGCTCGATGGCCACGTCCGGGACGCGCTGCAGCCTGCTGGCCAGGCCAAGCCAGGACATCGCGCTGATCAGCCACTTGGCCGGGTCCCACTGCCACCAGCGCACGGCGTTGCGATAGTCGCGGTCGAAGATGTGGTGGAAGTTGTGGTAGCCCTCGCCGTAGGTGACGAAGGCGAGCAGCGGGTTGTCGCGCGCGGAGTTCTCGTCGGTGTACGGCTGGCTGCCCCACATGTGGGCCAGCGAGTTGATGCAGAAAGTGGCGTGGTGGTTGACGACCAGGCGCAGCAGGCCGGCCACCAGGAACACGCCGATCACGTCGCCCGCCAGCCAGCCCAGCAGCACCGGCAGGCCGATGTTCGTCGCCAGCGCCAGCGGCAGGTACCAGCGATGCTGGAATCGCAGCATCGGGTCCCGCTCCAGGTCGCGGCCATTGCTGAAGTCCCAGCGGCCGGTTTCCCAGTGGCGCAGCATCCAGCCGATGTGCGAGTACCAGAAGCCGCGGCTGGCCGAGTAGGGGTCGAGGTCGGGGTCGTCCACGTTGCGGTGGTGCCGCCGGTGGTCGGTGGCCCACACCAGCACGCTGTTCTGCAGCGCCATGGTGCCGAACACGAGGTACACCAGCTTGAGCGACCAGTGCGCCTGGTAGGTGCGGTGCGCCCACAGCCGGTGGTAGCCGGCCGTGATGGCCAGGCCGTTGGCGGCCAGGAAGGCGAGGAACCCCACCCAGGCGGCGGTTCCATAGCCGTGCACGATGCCCCACCAGGGCACGACCGTCACGGCGGCCAGGAAGGTCAGCGCGAACATCGGCGTCGTGACCCAATTGATGGGCGGCCGTGCAGCCACGGTCGTCTCGGTCATGTGTCGAACCCCCGGGGAAGAAGCGCGGCGTATTGTGGCGCAATTCGCGCCGCAGTGCCTGCCGGGCCGGCCAGTGCGGTTAATCGTCCAGAATCAGGCGTTTGCGCGCTCCGCAGGCCCGGTCAGAACAGCCCCGGCAGGTGCAGTTGCGCAGCCGACGGGCGCTCCGGCACCGGGTAGCGCGACTCCACGTCCTGCGGCGACAGCTTTTCGGCGCCCGGCAGGCGCGGCGCCATGACCAGCGAGCAGGCGCCGGTGCCGAGCCAGCTCGAGCGCCTCCGCCGTTCGAGGTCTCGAACCGGTCGTACATCGGTCGCGTCACGTCGTCGGCCGCGGCACAGGCGAAGGGCAGGGTGGCGGCCAGGCCGTTGTAGTAGTCGCCCTCCTCGTTGCGGTTGGTGCCGCGGAACGTGATGAGCCTGAGCCGCGTGTCGCAGCCGGTCTGGTCGAAGGCCGACTGGCCTACCGGCTTGCCGTAGGTGTCGGCGCCGACGATGGCCACGCTCGGCCCACGACTTCATTGCATTGACGGTCATCTCGCTGGCGGAGGCGCTGGCGCCGGTGGTGATGAAGGCGATCCGCACCGGCGTCACCGACTGGGCCTGCGGCGCGAAGCGGTGCGTGACGTCGTTCGACGCCTTGCGGGCGCTGAAGCGCAGGTTCGAGTACACGTCCGCGGTGGTGCGGCTGCGGCCGAACAGGTCGCCCAGCAGGTCGGAAATCGAGACCAGCCCGCCGCCGTTGTAGCGCAGGTCGATGATGAAATCCTGGATGCCCTGGGCGCGGAAGCCCGCGAAGGCGTTGCGCAGCGGCGTCTCGGCGGTCGAGATGTAGGTGCGCAGGTTGACGTAGCCGACCTGCACCGACGGGTTGGACGGCAGCGGCATCGTGGTGACGCCGCCGGTCGGGATCGGCGTGATGGTCACGACGCGCTTGGTCAGCGTGGCCTGGATGTCGGGGCCGCCGGCCCTGGAGAAGCGCAGGCCGCGCACCACGCCCACGTCCGAGGGCCCGAAGGCCTGGCTCAGGTTGGGGTCGGTGGCGATGATCGTGGCCACGGGCACGTAACCCGAGCCGGAATCGACCGCCAGCAGCTCGGCCCCGCGCGCCAGGCCGGCCTCGGACGCCGGGCTCGACTCGAACGCGTCCAGGAAGAAGGCGCGGTTGCCGTCCACGCGGATGCGGAAACCGAAGCCGACGAACTCGCCTTCCTGCAGGAATGAGGTGTCGGCCTGCCGGGTCGTCACGTAGCTGAAGAAACGGTCGCGGCCCTGCGCGCGGGCCGTGGCCGTCATCGCGTCCAGCAGGTCCTGCGCCGTGGCGTAGGTGGCCAGGTTCACCGACGCGGGCAACAGCTCGCGGGAACAGGTACCAGTCGTTGGTGACGTCCCGCACGAAGGCCTTCTGCCCCTCGACGCCGCAGGACCCGCCGCCGCCGCCGGTGAAGGGCCCGCCCGATTCCGCACCCCCGCAGGCCGCGATCAGGGCCGCCGCAGCGAGGCAGATCCAGCGGGCCGGCCGGGTCGGGAAATGAAGCATGCTGGCCTTCCTCATGGTTGCGCGGCGGCGCGCGGCGTTGCGCGTGGCCCGCCGGGCGGAAGCCGCAGACTCCCGCCAGTCATTTTCGAGGACCCCCGCTGCCGAAAAGTTCCTCGAGCCTGGTGCGTGCCGCGTCCTCGGGTGCGTCAACGTCGGCCCCCGCCCGCGGTTGACCGAAGAGGGCCTCGAGCTGCGATTGCGACTGGCGTGCCGCGTCGCCCGCGGGCCGGAACGCAGCGGGCCGCGGCCGGAAATAATCGCAGAAATTGGCCTGGACCTTGTCCTTGACCTCCTCGGCGATGGGCTCCCGGCAGTGCTTGGCGACGCCCACGTCGTAGAACTCGCACAGGCGGCAGACGTGCAGTTCCGCGTCGCAGGCCTTGCAGACCTCGAGCCGCCGCAGCGGCAGCGTGAGCGCGGCGAGCGACGCGCCGCATTTCCAGCAGACGAGGTCGGGGATGTGCACGCCGCAAGCGTACCCGAACCACCGGCGGCCGGCACGCGACGCCACGATGCCTGAACCCGGTGGCCGGGATAACATGGCGGCAGGTCACGGGAGGCCGCAAGCCATGAACATCCGCAGCTTCGTCGTCGTCGTCCTCTTGGCCCTGCTGGCCGTTTTCGCGGTCGCGAACTGGGGCACGTTCATCGCGCCCACCGACCTGTGGCTGCTGGTGACCCACGTGCACGCGCCGCTCGGGCTCGTGATGCTGGGCTTCACGGCCGTGCTGACCGCCGTGTTCCTGGCCTACCTGCTGTACGTGCAGATGACCGCGCTGTCGGCGGCGCGCAGGCAGTCGCAGGAACTGCGCGAGCAGCGCCAGCTCGCGGACAGCGCGGAAGCCTCGCGCTTCACCGAACTGAAGCAATACCTCGAACAAGAGTTTGCCGCGCTGCGCGAGTCGCAGCAGGAGTCGGAGGAACGCCTGCGCGAGGAGCTGGCCGCGGCCACCAACACCCTGTCGGCGTGCATCGGCGTCGTGGACGAGCGCCTCGAGCGGCAGTCGCCGGTCCCGCCGGAACGGCAGCCGTGAGGGCGCCGCGGTCGGCAGGAGGGGTCAGACCCCCGTCTCCCGGATTGGGGTCTGACCCTTCTTAGGGTCTGACCCCTCCGCAAGCCGCAATCAGTCCTTCTCCAGCCTCGCGATCTTCGCGTCGCCGCCGCTCTCGATCCTGAGCGACCCCGAGCGCAGGTGCAGGTCGCGCTGCGGGAACGGGATCTCCAGGCCGCGTTTCGCCAGCTCGGTCTCGATGGCCCACAGGTAGCGGGCCTGCGTGCGGCCCGGCCGGACCAGCATCTGGCGCGGCACCCAGGTCAGGAGCTCGAAGTTCAGGCTGCTGTCGCCGAAGCCCACCAGCCAGACCTCGGGGTCGCGCTGCGGGCCGGTGAGCGTATCGGGCACGCTGAGGGCCGCCGCGATGCCCGCTTCGCGCACCTTGTCCTTGTCCGAGCCGTAGGCCACGCCGAACGGCACGCGCACGCGCCGCACGTGTTCGCCGTAGCTCCAGTTGATGACACGCCCGCTCGTCAGTTCCGAATTCGGGACCAGGATGTCCATCGAGTCGTTGGTCGTGATGCGCGTGTAGCGCATGCTGATCTCGGTGACCCGGCCCATGACGCCGGACTGCAGGTCCAGGTAGTCGCCGATCTTGACCGAGCGCTCGAACAGGATCACCAGACCGGCGAACAGGTTGCCGAAGAAGCCCTGCAGGCCGATGCCGACGCCCACGCCGATGGCGCCGCCCAGGATGGCCAGGCTGGTCAGGTCGATGCCCAGCGAAGTGAGGCCGACGATGATCGCCAGCACCAGGATGGTGTAGCGCGCCACGCGGCTGAACGCATAGGCGCCGGCGCTGGATCCGGGCTCGCCGCCCTCGGCCATGCGGTCGGCCAGCTTGTGCAGCCAGCGTTCGGCCATCTTCGACGCCCACCAGGCCAGCACCAGGATCGCGACGATCGCCAGCATTCGGCCGAGGCTGATGCCGGTCTTGCCCACGGTCAGGAACGGGTCGGTCAGCCAGGCAGGCAGGGAGGCGAAAGGCGCCTTGAGGGTCTCTTCCATCGCGCGGTCTCCGTGAGGCGGGGTGCTGTCGCAATCAGTGTAACCGCAGGCGGGCGGGGGGGCGCGGTGCCGTCACTGTTGGTCCGGAGGGGTCAGACCCCGTTTCCTGGATTGGGGTCTGACCCGCCTTGCGGGTCTGACCCCTCCTGTGGCCACGACTTCCGGGGTCTGACCCTTCCAGGGTCTGACCCCTCCTCAGGTGACGCTGCCGCATCAAGCCGCCAGAATGAACCCATGAAGAAACACGCCACGTCCCAGGCCGCGCCCACCATCCCGCTGCCCGGCTACCGCGAGTATCCGGCCGACGAGATGCTGGCCCGCGCCGCCGAATTCGCCGACGACATGCACCGGCGCCGCACGGTGCGCGACTTCTCGGACCGGACGGTGCCGAAGGCGCTCATCGAGCAGTGCCTGCGGGCGGCGACGTCGGCGCCCTCGGGGGCCAACCAGCAACCGTGGCGGTTCGTGGCCGTGTCCGATCCGGCCGTCAAGCGACGCATCCGTGAGGCCGCGGAAGCCGAAGAGCGCGAGTTTTACGCCCGCCGCGCCCCGGCTGACTGGCTGCACGCGCTCAAGCCGCTGGGCACGGATGCCGACAAGCCCTTCCTGGAGGTGGCGCCGTGGCTCGTTGCGATCTTTATCCGTCGCTTCGAGCGCAAGCCCGGCGGCGGCAAGGTCAAGCACTACTACACGGACGAATCGGTCGGCATCGCGACGGGGCTGCTGATCGCGGCCTGCCAGCGCGCGGGGCTCGCGACCCTGACGCATACGCCGAGCCCGATGGGGTTCTTGAACGAGATCCTCGGCCGGCCCAAGGACCTCGAGCGGCCGTTCCTGCTGCTGGTCGTCGGGTATCCGGCCGCGAACGCGCGTGTGCCGGATATTGAGCGCAAGGAGCTGGCGGAGACGGTGGTGTTCGTGGAAACGGAGGGGTCAGACCCCTGAGAGGGGTCAGACCCCGGAACCAGTGGACGCGTTGTTCCGTCGCTGATGGTCCGGAGGGGTCAGACCCCTGAGAGGGGTCAGACCCCAATCGAGGAGACGGAACAAGAAACGGGGTCTGACCCTTCAAGGGTCTGACCCCTCCTGAGACGACGGCACC
This sequence comes from uncultured Gammaproteobacteria bacterium, assembly GCA_963695155.1. Taxonomy (GTDB): domain Bacteria; phylum Pseudomonadota; class Gammaproteobacteria; order Steroidobacterales; family Steroidobacteraceae; genus SG8-30. The sequence continues at coordinate 572,181 of CAVOGD010000006.1, read as the reverse complement.
GCGCCGGGTCCAGGCTTACTTGATTCGCTCCAGCTTGATCATGCGCCGCACGCCGTCCACGTACATGCGGTAGCCGCCGATCTTGCCCTTCTGGATGCGGGCCGCGTATTGCCGGTCGGTCGCCAGCCGCTGGTAGCGGGCGCTGGTCTCGGTCTCGTGCCACACCTGGCCGTCTTCCATCGTGAAGATGCCGCGACCCTCGTAGTTGTAGGTCACGGACACGATGCGCACGCTGACCTGCTCAGGCGGGTCGTCGTCGGTGCGCGCGCGGGCGCGCGCCTGCTCGGCGCCGAGGCCGGTCGGCGGTCGGTCGGCTGCTGCTGCTGTTGCGGGCTGTGCCGCGGGGGGCGCTGGTGCTGCGGCCGGCATCGCAGCCGGCGGCGCGGCGGCCGGTTTCGCGGCGGGAGCCGACACGGGGGGTTGCGGCGGGCTGCCCGCAATGGCGTCATCCCGTGCGCGCAATCCAGCCTCGAGGCAGGCGATGTGTGCCGGCGGGTCGCCGCCGTGGGCGCTGCGGCAGGCAGCGATAACCTCAGCGCCTGCTTGCGTGCCGGCGGTGGCCAGGACGAGGGCGATCGGGACGAGGAGGCTCATGCGGGAAGACCAGGGCAACCGGCGACCACGGAAGTCTACGTGATGGGCTGCGGCCGACCAAGGCGATCCCGCGGCCAGCAAAAAGGGGGCGGAGATTGCTCTCCGCCCCCTGTCAGGTCCCGGGCATCAGCCCCGGGCGCGGATCACATCCGCCAGTTGAGGCCGAGGAAGTACCGGCGGCCGAGCACGTCGTACAGCGACGGATCGGTGTTCGCCTGCACGTTCGGCGTATAGAGACGCGGCTGCTGGTCAGCAATGTTGTTGACCGACAGACGGACACTCAGGTTCTCCGTGATGTCATAGCGGCCGGACAGGTCGAAGTACCAGGTGGACGGCACCGGGGTGTTGGCAGTTGGCGTGGCCGCGCTGCCGGTCACCACGTTGCCGTGGATCATCGCGTCGATGAACCGCGAGGTCAGCTGCACCTGCAGGTTCTCCCTGGACCAGGTCGTCGCGATGGTGGCCTTCCACTCGGGGGTCGACGAGCCAGTCGTCTGGCCGATCGAGCCGGCGAAGTCGTACACAGGGTCGACGGTGGTCGTCTGCGACTCCCACGACCCGGTCCACGACGTGATCCACGTGAAGTTCAGGTCGCCAGCGCTGGCCGGGAGGCCGATCTGGTCGAGCCCGAAGCCCCAGTTGATCGTTGCATCAACGCCATCTGCGCTGATGAACGCCTGGTTCTGCGCCAGCTGCTGCAGGTCAATGACGCCACCGTTGCTCGGCTCACGGTTGAACAGCTGGCAATAGCTGTTGGTGATGCTGTAAGTCGGGTTGGCGCCGTCACGGTTGTAGCAGCGCTGCACGATGGTCACGGCACTCAGCGACGTGATCACGTCTTCCAGCTCGATCTTGAAGTAGTCGATCGAGAAGGACAGGCGCTCCAGCATCGGGCTCTCCCACGGCGAGCTGACGACAAAGCCAGCTGTCCATGAGTCGGCCGTTTCCGGCTTCAGGTTCGGGTTGCCGCCCACGATGGCGGTAAACTGGCCGAACGGCTGGTTGAAGCCCGCGGCGCCGGCCACGGCCGACTGCGCCGCGCACAGCGCCTGGACCTGCGCATCGTTCGGGCCGTTACGATAGAGCAGGATCGCCCCGGTACCCGGCGGGGTGGTGGTGTTGCAGGGGTCAGAATTTCCCGCGGTCGGGAAGTTGTTCAGCTGCGGCGCGAACAGCTCGCTGATGTTCGGGCTGCGCACGGCGTGCTGGGCACCGCCACGGAACCGCACATAGTCGTTGATCGACCAGTCCAGCGTGGCCTTCCAGGTCTGGTCGTCGCCGGAGATGTTGTTGTCGGTCGTGCGTGCGCCGAGCGTCAGTGACAGCTTCTTCACGGCCGTCATGTCGGCCAGGATCGGCACCGACACTTCCATGAACACGTCCGTGTAGTCCAGCTGGCCGGAGGTCGGCAGCTGCTGGTTGAAGCCCGCCACGAGGCCTGGCTGCAGGCCGCCGTCCGGCTGGAAGTTGTAGTCGATGTCGCGGTAGCTGGCGCCGAACGCGGACTGCACCACGCCGGCCGGCAGCTCGAACAGGTCGCCGGTGACCACCGCCTCCACGATCAGCTGCTCGACGGTCGTGAGGTTCTTGGCCTCGAGGCTGATGTAGTCCTTGCACTGCTGGCTGATCGGCGAGGCGCCGAACAGGTTCAGCCCGGCGTCGCAGGATCCGGCGATGGCGCCGGTCGGCGCATCGAGCAGCGCCTGCACACGGTCGCGGCGCACGTTGCCGCCCTGCACCTCGTTCTGCACGGAACGGCCGTAGGACGCGTAGAGGTCGTAGTTCCAGCTGCCGGCGATCTCGCCCTTGGTGCCCGCCACGAGCTGCCACACGTCATGCGTGTTGTAGCCGGTGCGGCCGCCCAGGTCGTTGAACCGCTTGGAGAACGAGAAGGCCGAACCCGGAGTGGTCCGCGAGGCCAGCAAGGTCGCAAGCTGCGCCGGGATGAACGGGTTGGTCACGGGGACCGTGAAGCCCGTCGAGCCGGCCGCCGGCGTCGCCGCCAGTTCCTGCAGGGCGTTGTAGTTCGTGAAGATCGCCTTCGCGTAGGGCTTGAAGTGCGTGCCCAGGTCGAGCTCGAAGTGCGAATAGAGGCTCCAGCGCTCCATCGGCAGGACCAGGATGTTGTCCGGCTCGAAGTTGTACGAGAAGGTATCCGGGTACCACAGGGTCGCCGGGTAGTTGGCCGGGCCCGTGTAGTTGACCACGTTGAAGGCCGAATTGCCGATCAAGCCGGTGCAGAACAGCGAACCGTCCGGGTTGAAGGCGAAGCCCGACGTACCGCCGGACGTGGGGCACAGCCCCGTGCCGAACGCCGTATTCACCGCCGCCAGGGACGGCTGGTTAGTGCCCGGCGACCAGCCGCCGCCCGGGAACGTGCCCGTGCGCGAGGAGGCCTGCGCCGAGAAGTCGCGCGCACCCTTGTAGATCGCTTCGCGCTTGAAGTAGCCGGCGTTGAACACCGCGCTGCCGCGGCCGTCGGCAAACTTCTCGCCGAAGGTGAGGTCGAAGCCCAGTTCCTCGCCGTCGCTCTGCTCGGTGAGGCGATAGGTGCTGTCGATCGCGAAACCGTCGAAGTCCTTCTTCATGATGAAGTTGACGACGCCCGCGACGGCGTCAGGACCGTAGGTCGCGGCCGCACCGCCGGAGATGACCTCGACGCGGTCGACCAGCGCCGCGGGGATGGTGTTGACGTCCACCACGCCGCCGCTCGTCGAGCCCATGCCGCGACGGCCGTCGATGAGGACGAGGTTGCGGTTGGAACCGAGGCCGCGCAGGTCGATGAACGCCCGGCCGTTCGAGCTCGGGTTGTTCGACTGCGAGCTGACCGCCGGGACGACCTGCGGCAGCGTGTTCAGGAACTGGTCAACGGTGACGTAGCCGGAGTCCTTCATGGCTGCGTTGTCGAGCGTCATGATCGGGCTTTCGGCCACGGCATCGCGCTTGGCGATGCGGGTGCCGGTGATGACGACTTCGTCCAGCTGTTCCTGGGCGAAGCTCGTCACACCGTATAGTCCGGCGCTCACGGCGCCGGCGGTGACGAGCGCGACGCGTACTGCGTGCGCGATATTGCGATTGGCCATTAATCCTCCTGGAGAGGTTGTGTTTCTCAATGCCGGTGGCGGCCCGACCGAGGCCGTCACCTCCCTTGTCTGGTGTCTCCCGCACCGCCGGAACCACATCGCGAGGTTCCGCTACGGCGAAGGCGCGGCCGGGGCGCCAACGGACGCCCCGGACCGAAACCCAGTGCGGACACTATGCTATTGCGAACTGCGCTTCGTCAATGAAAAAGCAACGAATCGAGGCAAATAAAACATAAAATTCAATAAATCAATAACTTAACATGAAAAATATAGCGCTGCAGGCGCGCAAAAACCGGCTTCCGGACGCTTGATGTTGCGGGTACGCCACGACTTTCGTGGCTCTCTGGCGGGTGCCGGGGATTTCCAAGGCAGGCACGGGGCGACCGGCGCCACCGACCCCTAGGGCTCGAGCAGGGTTGCGTCGTAGCTCTGGCGGATGCTCGACCGGTCCAGGCTGCCCCTGGGCAGGATGCGCAGCTCGGAACGCGCATAGTCCACCATCAGGGCGTCCACGGTGCCCAGCACGTCCATGCCCACCACGATCGCCGGCTCGTCCTCGAGGTCCCACAGCCGGAACACCTCGAAATCGCCGAAGGTCACCCGCATGTTGCGGATGCCGACCTCGCCCAGGTAGATCGTGGGGATGACCAGCAGGTTGCCCTCGGCGGTATGCGAGGTGGCCCCGAACACCTGCGTGTCGCTGGCGGGATCCTCCGCCCGGCGCTGCAGCGACAGGGCGTGCAGCAGTGCCGGATTGCCCAGCGACCGTTCCGCCCCGGTGTCAATGATGGCCTGCACGCGCCGGCCGCGCAGGACCGCGCTGATGTTGACCAGCCGTCCGAAGCGCAGCGTCGCGGGGATGCGGATCCAGCCCCTGCGCAGCCGGGAGCAGCCGTCGCCGGTGATGGCAATGCGGTTCGTCGCGAAGTCGGCGTGCAGGCACATGCGCTCGAAACCGTCCACGCCCAGGATGCCGTCCGCGTTGGCGAAGACCCTGGGCGCCACCACGGGCAGCAGCACGTTTTCGATCAGCACGTCGCCGGCCTGCAGCCGGTCGATCATGATGGCCGGCACTTCCTGGGTGCCCGTCACGCCGCGCAGGATCAACCGCTGGACGGGATCCGGGGCCAGCCCCAGCTTCGCCACGATGCGCGGCGCGATCGCCGAGCGCGACGCGCCGAGGTCCACGACGAACAGGTACGGACCGCGGCCGTTGACGAACACCGGGGCCATGATTCGGCCGATCCGGTCGGGGGTGGTGGGCGCCGCGTACAGCGGTTCCTCGACCGGTTCCGGGTCCGGCGCAGCCGGGTCCACGGCGGGCTCGGGGGGCGCCTCTGCCGCCGCCGCCGCGACGGAGCCTGCCGGGGCGAACGCCAGAAGGGTTGCGCCCAGCAGCAGGGTCCACACACGGTCTTTCATCGCGTTCACGGTGGCCCGAGCATAGCGTACTGACTTACTTGATCCGGGTCCCCACCTGCTTGACCCTGCCCAGGGCGCCCTCAGGCAGCAGGCGCAACTCGACCCGGGCGTAGTCGATCATCAGGGCGTCCACCGTGCCCAGCATGTCCATGCCGATGACGATGGCCGGCTCGTTTTCCAGGTCCCACAGGCGGAACACATCGAAGTCGCCGAAGGTGACGCGCATGTTGCGGATGCCCACCCTGCCCAGGTGCAGGACGGGGATCGCCAGCAGCTGGCCTTCGGCCTCGTGGGAGGTGGTCCCGATGACCTGGGTGTTGCTGCCGGGGTCCTGCGCCCTGCGCTCCAGCGACAGGGCTTGCAGCAGGGCGAGGTTGCCCAGCGAGCTCGCCGCCCCGGTGTCGATGATCGCGTGCACCGTCACGTCCGCCACCGAGGCGCCGATGCGGATCAGCTGGCCGAAGCGCAGCGTCGCGGGAACGCGGATCCAGCCCCGCCGCATGCGCGGGCAGCCGTTGGCTGCGATCGTGATGAGGTTGTCCGTGAAGTCGGCATGCAGGCACATGCCCGCGAAGCCGTCCACGCCCAGGATGCCGTCCGCGCCCGCGAACACCTGGATGGCGATGACCGGCAACTGCTGGTTCCTGAGGACGATGTCGCCGGCCTGCAGGGTCTCGATCAGCAGCGACGGCACCTCCTCGGCGCCCGTCACGCCGCGCAGGGTGAGCGTCTGCTGCGGGTCCGGGACGAGCCCGAGTTCGGCGGCGACCCGCGGCTCGATCGCCGACCGTGACGCGCCGCTGTCAATGATGAAGGCGTAGGGGCCGCGGCCATTGACGAACACCGGGGCCATGATCCGGCCGATGCGGTCGGCCGTGGTGGGCGCCGCGTAGAGGACCTCTTCCGGGTCGTCTGGGGAAGCCTCGGGGGGCTCCGCGGGCCGTTGCCAGGCGGTGATGGACTGGGCGGCGGCAGTGGCCGTCAGGCACAGCAGCAGCAGGGCAGCCAGCAGCCGCGACCCGAAGTGAACCGGGCGCGTCCTGGAGTCCGTTGCCGGATGCCGGATCACGGTCAGGTCTCGACGGCGATGCCGGCGCTTTCCAGCATGCGTCGCAGCGGCTGCAATTCCTGCTCGAAGCGCTGCCACCGGTTGACCGACCGCGAGTGGATCTTCTCGCGCACCTGGGCCGAACTCGCCGTGGCCACGGCCGTCTCGTTCTGGTCGAACTCCAGGCACGCCTGCTCGAATTCCAGTCCCAGCCGCGCCAGCAGCCGCCGCGTCTGCCCCTCCTGGTCCGCCACCAGCGCCTCGTAACCGACCTCGATCAGCCGGTCACCCAGCAGTCCGGTCCAGTGCCGCACGAGGCGCTCGTGCGCGATGTAATAGCGGCCGAGGTCGTCCAGCGTGTAGGCGAACCTGAAGAACGACTGCTTGTACATGGCGAAGCAGGCGTCCATCGGGTTCCGCTGGAGGCGCACGAGGCGGGCCTGTGGAAACGCTTTGGCGATGAAGCCCAGGTACAGCATGTTCTCGGGCAGCTTCTCGATGACCAGCGGCTTGTCGCCGAAGCGGTAGGCGACCGCGTCGAGGTAGCCGCTGGCGACCAGGCTGATGTCCTGGCCTGCGGCCGCCTCGATCACGGCGGGAGTCATTCCGCCGCTGCCTGCCGCGCCGGCGACCTGCTGCAGCACCCGCTGCATGCAGAACGTCTCGCCGATGCTCTCGACCTGCGAGTGGCTGGCCACGATGCGGTCGGTCAGCGTCGTGCCGGTGCGCGGCAGGCCCACGATGAAGATCGGGGTCTTGCCGGTGCTGTCCGTCGCGGTGTTGTGCGGAGCGGCCGCCAGCCAGTTCGCATCACAGACCTCGATGATCCTGTCGATCAGCGCGAGGTCCTGGGCCACGTCGTACGGGGAGACGCTGGCGACCGCGTCGCCCGCCATCCGGTAGTAGCGGAAGGCCTCCGCCCACTGCCCGAGGTCCTCGAGTTCCTTGCCGATCGCGTAGTACAGGAAGATGTTGCGGTCCGGCGGCAGGTTCGCCGTGCGCAGGACCTCCTGCATCTGTTCGACGTGCGTGAGGTCGGTGGCCCGCCGCAGGCGGGACAGTTCGTAGTGGTTGCGCTGGTGGGCAGGCGCCTGTTCCAGCAGCGCCTCGTAGATCGCCCTGGCTTCAGCGGTCTTGCCCAGGTTCACGCAGCAGGCCGCCAGGTTGGCCTGGAATACGGGCACGCCGGGCTGCAGCGCGTTGGCCTTGCGGTACAGGGGCCAGGCGCGCCCGTCCAGCCCCAGCGTGGCGCAGGTGAGTCCCGCCATGTTGAGGTAGCGCGGGCTGTTGCCCAGCTGCGGTTCGTACTTGCGGATCAGCGCCAGCGCCTCGGCGGCGCGCTGCGAGGCGCCGTACAGGCTGGCCAGTTCGATGGCCGCGTCGTAGCGCCCCGCATCCAGTTCGAGCGCCTTCACCAGGGACTGCTCGGCGTTGGCAAGGCGGTTCGAGGCCTTGTCCGCCAGCCCGGCCAGGAAGTGGCCTTCCGGGCTGCCGGCGTCGCGCCGCAGGATCTCGCCGGCACAGGCGCCGACCTGGGCCCAGTCCTTCGCCTGGGCGGCGCGTCGGGCGCTGGCGCTGAGCTGTGCGAGGTCCTGCGTCATCGGCGGTGGGACCGGCCGGCTGTGTGCGTCGTGCGACTGCGTCGCGTCATCTTCACTCGACCGCGATCCCGGCACTCTCGAGATGGGCCCGCAGCGGCTGCAGCTGCTTCTCGAAATGCCGCCAGCGGCTGACCGAGCGGGCATGGATCTTCTCGCGCACCTGCACGGAGCTGGCCGTGGCGCTGGCGGCCTTGTTCTTGTCGAAATCCAGGCAGGCCTGCTCGAATTCCAGGCCCAGCCGGCCGAGCAGGCTGCGCGTCTGGCCCTCCTGGTCGGCGACCAGCGACTCGTAGTCCACCTCGACCAGGCGGTCGCCCAGCAGCGTGCGCCAGTGCCGCGCCAGGCGATCGTGCGCCACGTAGTAGCGCCCCAGGCCCTCGAGCGAGTACGAGAACTTGTAGGCCCAGGTGAAGACCTGCTTGTACATGGCGAAGCAGGCGTCCATCGGGTTGCGCCGCACGTGCACGAGGCGGGCCTCGGGATAGGCCTTGGCGATGAACCCGAGGTACAGGAAGTTGAAGGGCAGCTTCTCGATGAACATCGGCTCGTCGCCCAGCCGGTATTCGATCGCGTCCAGGTAGCCGTCGGCGACCAGGGCGATGTCCTGCCGCGCGGCCGCCTCGATCATGGCCGGGTTCATGGCCTCGACGCTCTCCACGCCGCTGACGCGCCGCAGCGTCATCTGCAGGAACTGCGTCTCGCCGAGGCTCTGCACCCGCGAGTGGCTGGACAGGATGCGCTCGGTCAGCGTGGTGCCGGTGCGCGGCAGTCCCACGATGAAAATGGGCGTCTTGCCGCTCACGCGGGTCGGCGTGCCGTTCGGCCCGGTCGCCAGCCATGCTGCGTCGCAGACCTCGATGATCTTGTCGATGAGGGCGAGGTCCTCGGCGACGTCGTAGTTAGCCACCCGCATGACCGCATTGCCCGCCAGCTGGTAGTAGTGAAAGGCCTCGTCCCACCGCTCCAGGTCCTCCAGTTCCTTGCCGATCGCGTAGTACATGAAGACGTTCTTGTCCGGCGCCAGGCTGAGGGAGCGCAGGATGTCCTTCATCTGCTCGACATGCTTCGCGTCCGTGGCGCGCTCCAGCCGGGACAGGTGGTAGTGGTTGCGCTGGTGGGCCGGCGTCTGCCGCAGCAGCGCCTGGTAGATCGCCCTGGCTTCCGCGGTCTTGCCCAGGTACACGCCGCAGGCGGCCAGGTTGGCCTGGAACAGCGGCACGCCCGGCTGCAGCGCGTTGGCCTTGCGGTACAGGGGCCAGGCCTTCTCGGACATGCCGATGTCCGTATAGACGGTGCCTGCCATGTCGAGGTACCGCGGGCTGTTGCCGAGCCTGGCCTCGTAGCGGGCCAGCAGCGCGGCAGCCTCGGCGTTGCGGCGCCCGATCGAATGCTGGTTCGCCAGTTCGACCGCGGCGTCGTAGCGGTCGGGGTCCAGTTCCAGCGTCTTCGCGAAGGCTGCCGCGGCCTTGACGGGCCGTTGCGACGCCTTCTCGACCAGCCCCGACAGGAAATGACCCTCCGCGCTGTCGCCGTCGTGCTCGAGGATTTGGCTGGCACAGTTGCTGACGGTCGCCCAGTCCCGTGATTGCACGGCGCGCCTGCCCAGCTCGCTCAGGCGGCCAAGTTCATCGCTCATGTGGTCGGTCCAGAATCGTGTTTCGTCGGCCAGTCATTTCGCCACCGAAGCGGGCTCGATGCCGCAATCACCAGCATAGTTCAGCGACTGGCCGGATTGCCAATCGTGTGCGACAACCAGACACGAACGGCACCCAAAGAAAAGGGCCGCTGGAAGCGGCCCTTGTAGTTTGAAATGGACTGTTCTTGTTGGCGGATTGCCTTACTCGAAGCTGTGCGTCAACCGGAAGTAATAACCCCGGCCGAACATGCGGTACGTCGACGGATCCGTCGTCGCATTGAAGCCAGTCTCGATGAACGGCGGCGCCTCGTCCGTCACGTTCGTGATGCCAGCCGCGATCTTGGTGCCCGTCTTGAACTCGTACGTGGCGAGCAGATCGTGGTACAGCTGGGAGGAGATCGCCTGGATGTACGAGCCATCCGGACGGTTGCCGGTCCCGCAGTTGCAGAACGTGTCGGCGTCCAGGCTGCTGATGTACTCACCCAGGTAGCCGATCGTGAGGTCGTTCCACATCCACTTCAGCGAGTAGTTGAACTTGTCCGTGGCATACGCCCCGCCGTCTTCGGCAGTCGGGTCGGTATAACGGCCGGACAGGTCGTCTTCAGAGGCACCGCTGAACGGGGTCTTGGTCCGTTCCAGCAGGTGCGCCCACAATATCGAGGCCTCCCACTTGCCGATGTTGGTGTCCCAGCCGTAGCGCAGCTCGGTGTCGATGCCCTTCGCGCCCTGCTCGGACACGTTGATGGAGCCATCGAGCACCTGGGCGACGCTGTAGTCGGGACGCCGCGTGATCAGCGAACAGGACGCTGCGACCTGACGCACATAGCAGTCCTCGAGGATGAACTGCACGCCCAGCGAGCTGATGCCGTCCTCGATGGCGATCTGCCAGTAGTCGACCGTGGCGGAGAAGTCGCCATTGCCGAGAGTCGGGGTCCACACCACGCCTGCGGTGAAGGTATCACCGGTCTCCGGGACCAGGAACGGGTTGCCGCCCAGCCGGGCCAGCAACTGCGAGTCCACCTGCACGATGCGCTGCGCGCATCCCGGCGGCAACGGATTTCCTACGGGTGCGCCGCAGGGGTCGCTGTAGGTCGGGAAGCTGTCGATCTGGCCGCCGTACAGGTCACCGATCGTCGGTGTGCGGAAGACCGAGCCATACGTGGCGCGGAACTTCAGGTCCTCGATGACCTGGAACTCCATTCCCGCCCCATACGTGAGCTCGGCGTCGAAGGCGGTGTAGTCGTCATAGCGGAGGCTGGCCCTCAGGTCGAGGGACTGCGCGCCATTGTCGAATACCGGTGCCTGGACTTCGGCGAAGTACGCCGTGCCCACCAGGCTGCCCTGAGGTTCCGGCGCCGGTGTTGCCGGTGACCGAATCCTGCTGCTTCGCCGAGTCGGGCGAGTAGGTGAGTCGGGTATCGACATACGCCATGCCGGCCGCCCAACCGAGCTTGCCACCCGGCAGGTCGAACCACGAACCAGACACGCTGGCCTGGGCTTCCTGCTGCTTGGTGATGATGCTGTCGCTGAGGTCAACGCCAACCCAGTCGAGCATCGCCTGCGTCACGGAGAACGGGCCACCAAAGAAGTTGAATGGCACGCAGCCGCTGATCAGCGTAGTCGGGTCGGCTATGTTGGTGTAGCACTCCGGACCGCCGCCAGGGATGAGGTCGGCCGACGGGCCCATGGACTGTGCCAGCGGGGCGCCTGAGAACTGGCCGAAGTCGCGGTCAATGCGACTGCGATAGCCCCAGTTGTAGTAGACGTCCCAGTCTATGTCGTTGGCGAAGGAGCCGTTGAGGCCGAAATTCGCCTGGATCTGCGTGACGTCCTGCGTGAACGACCGCGGGATCTCCACCATCCGGCGCCGTGCGTCGGTGACCGGCTCGATGGCCAGCCCGGCTGCCGCGACGGCCTGGCGCAGGTAGTAGTTGTCCTCGGAAATGCCGGTATACGGGGTACCCATCCAGATGCCCTGGTATCCCGGGTCGAGCCGCGAGTCGTACGGCTGCGGCGCCAGCAACTGCTCGGACTGGCGGAAGTTGCCGCGGACCGACGCGGTGAAGTCGATGTTGTCGGTCAGGGCGAACTTGCCGTCGAGGAACAGGTTGGTCCGCTGGTACGGCGTCTGGATGTAGTTCACGGGCGCGTAGTTGTAGGTGCGGTTGTCATACGGGACGAGGCCGCTGCCCGTGTTCATGTAGACGCCCTGGCTCGCGAATCTGAGGCGACCCTCGGGAATGCGCGAGGAGCCGAGCGGATAGCAGCCACCCGACGGCGTGCCGTCGTAAGGTGCGGTGACCTGGGCTTCGCAACCCTCGGGGTAGATGTAGTAGCTGTTCTGGAAGAAATCCCAGGGCGTGTCGCTCTGGAAGGCCTCTTCCTGGTCCACGTACTCGGCGCCGAACGTGAAATGGCCGCCATCGAAGGTCTTGCCGCCGATCAGGGACAAGGTCTGCTGCGCACCGCTCTTCATGTCGAAGAAATCTGCGGTCTGCAGGCTGACTTCGAGGCCGTCGAACCCGGTGCGGGTGATGATGTTCACCACGCCCGCCACGGCATCGGCGCCGTATACGGACGCGCCGCCGTCCTTCAGGATCTCGACGCGCTCGATCATGTTGGCCGGGATGGTCTGGTAGTCACCCCCGTCAACCGTGCGCTTGCCGTTGACCAGCGTCACGGTGCGGTCCACGCCCATGCCGCGCAGGTCGATCTGCACCGAGCCATTGCCGCCATTGTTCGTGGTCGTGCCGATCGGCGACCCGGACATGGAGGGTATGCGCTGGATCAGGCTGCCGACGTCAACCATGCCCGCGTCGGCGATGGCCGCCTGCGAGATGATCGTGATCGGGCTGGCGCTATCCAGGTCCGCGCGCTTGATGCGCGAACCGGTAACGACGATTTCTGTGAGTTGCTCCTGCGCTGCGCCCACGACCCCGTACAGACCGGCGCTGACTGCACCGGCGGTCACGAGGGCGACGCGCACCGCATTCGCTACGTTGCGATTGGCCATTGAGTCCTCCTTTGAAGAGGTTGCGATGTTGTTGCAGCGGTTGCCCGACCAAGGCCGCCGCCACACACACCCATGAATCCCGCGCCAGTTGCCGCGGCGCCGCGTGTACACGATGCGCCACGACACCTGACATTAAGGTGTGGCGGTCAGTATAGGACTAATTGCAGCAACTTGACCAATTTGTTGCAAAAAACACACACATCGCCGGCCGGAAAACCGCCTTACTATCAGGCTAATTCGCGTATTTGTTTTCGTAAGATGAGAGAACGGGTCGTTGTTGTAGGGTGATTACCACAGCGGCGCAGCGGTCTGACCCGGTCTTCTTATTCTTGGGGTCTGACCCCGTCCCCGGGGTCTGACCCCTCCTATCTTCTCGCAAAAAAAAGGCCTGGCACCTCGCGGCGCCAGGCCCCGGGTCATGGCCGCAGCAGATCAGCGCTTGGCGTTGATCTCGACGCGGCGGTTCTCGGCGCGGCCCTCGTCGGTGGCGTTGTCGGCCACCGGCATGGACTCGCCGTAACCCCTGGCGGTCAGCTGGTCGGCATCAATGCCGCCGGCCACCAGGTAGTCGCGCGCGGCGTTGGCGCGCCGCTCGGAAAGTCCCTGGTTGTAGGCGTCGCTGCCGCGGCTGTCGGTATGGCCGGCCACTTCAAAGGCCAGGCTGTCCACGATGTCGGCCGGGCGCGACTTGATGGACACCAGCGTGGTGTCCAGCTCGGTCTTGTCTTCCGCGGTCAACTCGGCAGAGTCGTAGCCGAAGTTCAGCTTGAGGCTCACGCCCAGGAAGCAGCCGATCTCGTCCACCTTGGTGCCCTTGGGCGTGTTGGGGCAGCGGTCGGCGGGGTCGAACACCCCGTCGCCGTCGGAGTCCACGGGCGGCGGTGGGGGCGGCGGCGGCTCAGCAGCCGGCGGCGGTGGCGGCGGTGGTGGCGGCGGCGGCGCGGCGCGGGCCGGGCCGAACGCAAAGTTGAAGCTGATGCCGGCCAGGAAGTCGTTGTAGTGGCTGTTGCCGGAGCCCGAGAATCCCATGTCGGCACGGGCGCGCAGCTCCGGACGGAACTGCACCTTGCGCGAGCCGTCGGCCGTCTCGTACATGTCCACCAGCACGCCTACGCCGGCCTCGATCACGGCGTCCTCGTCCTTGCTGCTGCCCATGTCCTTGGACATCATGCCGAAACCCAGCGACAGGTACGGCGAAGCCTTGGCCTGCGGGTAGAACAGCCGCATCCCGCTCACGGTGAGGCCGGTGATCTCCAGGTCGTTGTTCGTGCCAGGTCCGTTGTGGTCGGCGCTGAACGCGTTGAACTCGAGGTTCCACTGCTCGTTGAGCCCGATGCCGAAGCCGGCGCCGAACTGCAGGCCGTCGTCAACCCCGCGCTCGCGGTCGACCCATGAGCCCTCGACCTTGGGCAGGACCACATATTTCATGCCGGCGAGGTCGCCAGCCGATGCCGCCAGGCTCGTGAGCCCGAGCGCGACCGCGATGCCCAGGGCAATCGCCTTGTTCATAGAGTTCTCCTGTGTGCGTACGCGCCGCGCGCCGCGTCTTCGCGCGTGCGCCCGGACCCTGCGGGACCTTCCCGTGCGCGAAATGATAGCCGATGCGGCCCGGCGCGCCATAGTCAAACGCCGCACGACTACCGTGCGGGTGGGTCCGCGCGGGCGGAATGGGTCAGGTGGTCGCCCGGGCGGATGCCCAGCCTGGCAGCCGTGCCGGCCGCCACTTCCAGTACGGCGGTGACCGGCCGGTCGGACGCGACCAGCGCCGTCGAGAACGGCCGGGTGCGCTCGCCGATGTTGGTGATGCGGCCGTCCGGGCCGACGAACAGCAAGTCCAGCGGGACCGGCGTGTCCTTCATCCAGAAGGCGGCGTACTGCGGCTGCTCGAACAGGAACAACATGCCGCGGTCCACGGCCAGGCTCTCGACGTGCATCAGCCCCTGAATACGCCGGGCGTCCGTGTCGGCCACCCAGACGCGAAAAGTGTGCCGGGCGGCACCTGACTCGATCACCACCTCGGCCTGCGGGTAGGCCTGGAAGCGCCGCTCGGCCGCCGGGCTGCCGGCGCAGGCCAGCCCGGCGGCCGCGATCAGCGCGATGGCCGCGAGGACTCCGGCGGCGGGGTGGGGCAGGGGCCTCTTCATGGGTCCGGCTGCGGCTCCGGCAACTCGTCGTCGCGCCATTCGACGCGCCCGAGGAAGTCGAAGCGCGTCAGCAGCAGGGCGCCGTCGCCGTCGAGCGAGCGGGCGGGCTCGGTGCAGAAGCCACGGCCTTGCACCGCCCACAGCCGCGCCGTCGGGTCGTCGGCCGCGAGCCGCCGCTGCGACACCTCGTCCAGCGTGCAGCGCTGTTCGCCGCGCGTGCCGAAAATGGCGCCGCGTGTTTCGTCCAGCACCGTGACGTTGACCGGCACGGCGTGCGCGTCCTCGCCCTCGGCCAGTTCGGGCGGCGCGAACACGATGGCGAGGCTTCGACCGTCCGGCAGGGCGCCGGCAAAGCGCAGCCGCAGGCCGCGTCCGTCGGGGCGCGCCATGCCGGTGCACGCCAGTTGCGTGCCGCGCCAGTCGAGGTCGGCGTCTATACCGCCGCGCAAGCGGGCGGACAGGAAGCCGCTGCCGTCGGCCAGGCACCCGCCGTCGGTTGCGGGCGCCGCGCCGCCCGGCAGGCTCAACCACGCCAGCGCCAGCGCCGCTATCGTGCCCGCCATGCTCAGTCGCTACCGGACCGCGCGACCAGCAGGTGCTTGGCCATCGTGCCGTGCAGGGTGCCGAGGCCGCGCACCAGGTGCAGCACGACGGTGAGCGCCAGCACGCCGAGCGGGATCAGGAGCAGCGCCACGACCGGCTCGGGCCCGTAATACACGTCGTCGAGCTGGACCACTGCGCCGTCGAACAGCCAGGTCGCCAGCGGCGCGACGATGACCGCGAGGCTGACGCAGACGCCGGTGATCGCCACCGTGAAATAGACGATGCCCAGCGGCAGCATCAGCAGGAAGTACAGCATCGTCGTCCAGGTGCGCCGGTCCAGCAGCATGTCCTTGATGCGGGTCATGACCGGCTTGCCCTTCTGCGGGTAGGGCGGGCGCCGCGGCATGCGCTGGCCCAGCAGGACCTCGACGAGGCGTCCCTCGGCCAGCGCCAGCACGCGCGTGAAGCCGACGAACAGCAGGAAGAACGGGATGCCGATGATGAGCACTGCGAGGCCCATGGACAGCGACAGCCCGGTGACGGTGACGGTGAAATAGACGATGCCGGTGACCAGCGCGAGCAGCATGTAGAACAGCGCCGTCCACGCGCGCGAGTCGCCGTACACGCCGAAGAACCGGCCCAGCGCGGTGCGGTGCTGCCTGGGCTTCGGCGGCGCCAGCGCGGTGCGCACCTGCTTCTCGGTGGTGCGGTAGGCGTCGGCCACCTCGTCGGGCGCGCCGTAAGTGCTGGCGATGAGTTCCAGCACGTCGGCCTCGGACTTGCCCGGGTTGGCGGCGAGTTCCGCGCGCAGGTACTCCTCCGAGTCGTACAGGGCGTCCTGCACCAGCGACGGATCCTCGCCGGCCAGCGCTTCGCGCAGCGCCGCGAGGTAGTGCTCGATGGAGCGTGGTGCGGCTCCGGTATTCATGGCGTGCCTCCCGTGGTATCGGTGAAATCATCGACGAAATCGCGGGTCGTGCGCCAGATGGCGCACCAGTCGGCCAGCGTGGCGCGTCCCGCGCGGGTGATCCGGTAGTAGCGGCGCGGCGGTCCCGCGTACGAGGGCACGACGCGGCTGACCAGCAGGCCGGCGCCGGAGAGCGTGCGCAGCACGGGATAGAGCGCGCCCTGCTTGACCAGGCCGGCGGCGCCGCCCTCGCGCTGCAGCCGTTTCGCGATCTGGTAGCCGTACAGGTCTTCCTCGGCCCGGTCGAGCAGGGCCAGCAGCACCAGCGCGACCAGGCCGGAATTCAGTTCCTTCTGGAATTTCCTCGACAACGCCCCGGTGGCAGCGCCGTCGTCGGCCGGTTGGGCCCTCTTGTTTGCGACGTCTCCCATATGGAAGTCCTTAGCAATGTGAAGTCAATAATAATACGAAGTTAATAATAGTCAATGCTCAAGTTGTGAGTCGTGAGTCGTGAGTCGTGAGGAGTGGCCCGCGGGACCTGCGGGAAGGCGATGCTAGACTCCGCGCCGCCGAATCCCCGGCGCCTGCGCGAGCCGCGACGCTGCATGACTGGTGAAACGCTCCATATCGAGATCAACCCGCAGCTGCCGCCCGAGCTGGGACGGCTGCAGGAACTGGCGGGGAACCTGAGGTTCACCTGGCATCGGCCCACGCGGGCGCTGTTCTCGGCGCTGGACCCGCGACTGTGGCTGGCGGTGCGCAGCAACCCCAAGCTGTTCCTGCGCAGCGTGTCCCAGGCCAGGCTGGACCGCGCCGCGACCGACGGCGAATGGCTGGCAGCTTACCATGCCGTGCTCGAGGGGCTGGACCGGTACCTGGCCGGCGCGCCCGCGGGCCCGCGCCTGGAGGGGCTGCTGGACGCCGGGCCGGTCGCGTACTTCTGTGCCGAATTCGGTTTCCACGAGAGCCTGCCGATGTACTCGGGAGGCCTGGGCGTGCTGGCAGGCGATCACTGCAAGGCGGCCAGCGACGCGGGCCTGTCGTTCGTCGCGGTCGGCCTGCTGTACCGGCGCGGCTACTTCACGCAGCAGATCGACGCCGAGGGCGGGCAGCACGCGCTCAATCGCGACATCGACCGCGACGACCTGCCGGTCGAGCCGGTGCGCGACGCAACGGGCGCCGCGCTGGTGATCGGCGTGCCGGTGGCCGAGCGCACGGTGCGGGTGCGCGTGTGGCGCGCATCGGTGGGGCGGGTGCCCGTGTACCTGCTCGACTCGGACGTCGAGGAGAACGCGGCGGCGGACCGCGAGATCACCCACGCGCTGTACGCCGGCGACCACGAGCTGCGGATCCAGCAGGAACTGCTGCTGGGCGTGGGCGGGCGGCGCACGCTCAAGGCGCTCGGCATCGAGCCGTCCGTGTATCACCTGAACGAGGGCCATGCGGCGTTCCTGTGCGTGGAGCTCACCGCCGAGCTGGTGGAGCAGGGCGTCGAGTTCGCGGCGGCGCTGGAAGCCGTCGCGGCGCGCTGCGTGTTCACCACGCACACGCCGGTCGCGGCCGGCCACGACGCCTTCGACCAGGCCCGCGTGCTGCACTACCTGCAGGACGCGGTGCGGCGCCTCGGCGTGCCGGCCGGCGATTTCCTGAAGCTCGGCAACGGCTCGAACGGCCACTTCAACATGACCCGGCTGGCCATCGCCGGCACGCGCCACCAGAACGGCGTGAGCCGCCTGCACGGGCAGGTGTCGGCGTTGATCTGTGCGGACAACTGGCCGGAGCTGCCCGTCGAGGACAGCCCGATCGGCTACGTGACCAACGGCGTGCACGTGCCGACCTTCCTGTTCCAGTACTGGCAGGACCTGTTCGACCGCGCGCTCGGGTCCGACTGGCGCGAGCGGCTCGGCGACCCGGAGTTCTGGACGGCGGTGCGGCGCATCCCGGACGACGAGTTCCTCGCGGCCAAGCGCCAGGTGAAGGCGGTCCTGCTGCGCGCCGTGCGGGCCCGGTTGCTCAAGCAGTGCCGGCGCAACGGGCTCAGCGACATCCACTTCGCGCGCATGGTGCGCTGGCTGGACCCGGACGAGCCGGCGCCGCTGGTGGTGGGTTTTGCGCGGCGTTTCGCGACCTACAAGCGCGGCGCGCTGCTGCTGCGCGACCGCGCCTGGCTCAACGAGATCGCCTGCGACCGGGAACGGCCGGTGGTCTTCGTGTTCGCGGGCAAGGCGCACCCGCAGGACCTGCCCGGCCAGCAGATGATCCGCGAGGTGTGCGACGCGGCCGCGTCGCGCGAGCTGACCGGCCACGTGGTGTTCGTCGAGGACTACGACATGGGGCTGGCGCGCGCCATGGTCGCGGGCGCCGACGTGTGGCTCAACACGCCGGTGTCGCCGCTGGAGGCGAGCGGCACCTCGGGCATCAAGGCGGCCATCAACGGCACGCTCAACCTGTCGGTGCTGGACGGCTGGTGGGCCGAGGGCTGCGACGGCGAGAACGGCTGGGGCATCGCGCCCTCGACGTTCCACGACGATGCGCGCCGCGACGACGAGGACGCGCGCTCGATCTACGAGCTGCTGCAGGACGAGGTGGTGCCGCTGTACTACGAGCGCGACGTCGACGGCCTGCCGCGGCGCTGGGCGGCGCGCATGAAGCGCTCGATGGAGACCATCATCCCGTCGTTCGGCATGGGCCGCGTCGTCGCCGACTACGCGCAGTGCCTGTATGCGCCCGCCGCGCGTGCGGCCGCGGCGCGGGCCGCCGGCGACCACCAGGGTGCGCGCGACGTGGCCGGCTTCAAGCGGCGGGCGGCGGAGGCGTGGCCGGGCGTCAGCCTGCGGCTGCTCGAGCGGCCGCCGCGGCGCGTCGCAAGCGGCGAGTCGCTCAGGCTCAGGGTGGCCGCCACGCTGGGCTCGCTGCAGCCGGCCGAGGTGCGGGTCGAACTGCTGGTGGGCCGCGAATTGCCGGACGGCGAGCGCCAGCCGCCGCCGCTGTCCTCGTTCCGCGCCGCCGCCGGCGACGTGCGGATCCGCGGCGGCGTCGAGACCGCCTTCATCGACCTGAACTGCGCCGGCGAGCGCCTCGAGGACGGGGCCTGGGTCTACACGGCCGACATCGCGCCCGGCTGGTGCGGCAAGCTGGCCGGGCGCCTCCGCGCCGTGCCGCAGCACCCGCTGTTCGTGCAACCGTACGAGATGGGCCTGGTGCGCTGGCTGTGAGGCGCCGGGCGGCGCTCAGCCGTCGCCGGCCGGGACGAACACGACACAGGCCAGCGGCGGCAGCGTGACGGACGCGGACCAGGGCTGCTCCATCGCGGGCACCGCCTCGGCCTGCACGGTGGACAGGTTGCCCAGGTTGCTGCCGTCATAGTGGTCCGAGTCGCTGTTCAGCACCTCGCGCCAGGCGCCGGGGCGCGGCAGGCCGATGCGGTAGCCCGGCCGCGGCACGGGCGTGAAGTTCAGCGCCACCACGACGCAGTCGTCGCCCGCGAACCGCGCAAACGCCAGCACCGAACTGCCGCGGTCGTGGCAGTCCAGCCAGCGGAAGCCGGCCGGCTCGAAGTCGTGCCGGTGCAGCGCCGGCCGCAGCCGGTACAGCCGGTTGAGGTCGCCGACCAGCCGGGCCACGCCGCGGTGCCGCGGGGCGTCCATGAGCGTCCAGGGCAGCTCGCCGCGGAAGTCCCACTCGCCCGGCTGCCCGAACTCGCTGCCCATGAACAAGAGCTTCTTGCCCGGCCAGGTCCACTGCCACGCCAGCAGCAGGCGCAGGTTGGCGAAGCGCTGCCAGTCGTCGCCGGGCATGCGGCCCAGCAGCGAGCCCTTCAGGTGCACGACCTCGTCGTGCGACAGCGGCAGCACGAAGTTCTCGTGGTGCGCGTAGATCATCGAGAAGGTGAGCCGGTCGTGGTGATGACGGCGATGCACCGGGTCCTTGCCGAAGTACTCGAGCGTGTCGTGCATCCAGCCCATGTTCCACTTCATGCTGAAGCCGAGCCCGCCGGCCTCGACGGGCCGGCTCACGCCGGGCCAGGCCGTGGATTCCTCGGCGATGGTCACGGCGCCGGGGAAGCGCCCGTGCACGTGCGCATTGAGCCGCCGCAGGAAGTCCACGGCATCGAGGTTCTCGCGCCCGCCCTGCGGGTTCGGCAGCCACTCGCCGGCGCGGCGGCTGTAGTCGAGGTAGAG
Source organism: uncultured Gammaproteobacteria bacterium (assembly GCA_963695155.1). Lineage (GTDB taxonomy): Bacteria > Pseudomonadota > Gammaproteobacteria > Steroidobacterales > Steroidobacteraceae > SG8-30. The sequence goes on along the minus strand of CAVOGD010000006.1, from coordinate 552,009 downwards.
CATGGCGGCGACCGCGTCCACGCGCAGGCCGTCCACGTGGAACTCGTCCAGCCAGTAGGAGGCGCTGGCGCGCAGGAAGGAACGCACCTCGCGGCGCGCGAAGTCGAAGACCAGCGTGCCCCAGTCGGGCTGCTCGCCGCGCCTGGGGTCGGGGTGCTCGTACAGGGCGGTGCCGTCGAAGCGCGCCAGCGCGTGCTCGTCGCGTGGGAAGTGTCCCGGCACCCAGTCGAGGATCACGCCCAGCCCGGCGCCGTGCAGGTGGTCCACGAAGGCGCGGAAGTCGTCGGGCGAGCCGTGCCGCGAGGTGGGCGCGAAGTAGCCGCCCACCTGGTAGCCCCAGGAGTCGTCGAGCGGGTGCTCGGTCACAGGCAGCAACTCGACGTGCGTGAAGCCGAGCTGCCGGGCGTGCGCGGCCAGCGGGCCCGCCAGTTCGCGGTAGTTGAGGAAGCCGCCGTCCGCGCCGCGCCGCCAGGAGCCCAGGTGCAACTCATAGATGGACATCGGCGCATGCAGCCAGCCGGCCGCGGCGCGCGCCGCCAGCCAGCCGCCGTCGGACCAGGCGAATCCGGAGGGGGCCTCCACCAGCGAGGCGGTGGCCGGCCGGTGCTCGAAGCGTCGTCCGTAGGGATCCGACCGCAGGTGCAGCGTGCCCGCCGCGCGGTTGCGCAGCTCGAACTTGTAGACTGTGCCGGGCGGCAGTTCCGGCACGAACAGTTCCCAGACGCCGCTGGCGCCGCGGCTGGTCAGCGGGTGGCGCCGGCCGTCCCAGTCGTTGAACGGGCCGACCACGCTGACCCGCTCCGCGTCCGGCGCCCAGACGGCGAAGCGCACGCCGTCGATGCCGCCGACCGCGGTCGCATGGGCGCCCAGCAGGCGCCAGGCCTCGTCGTCGTCGCCGTGGCTGAAGCGCGCCAGCGCGCCCTCGTCGAGGGCCGGCGCGAAACACCACGGGTCGACGGACTGCGCGCTGGCGCCGCAGGCGAACTCGTAGCGCACGCGGTAGGGCACCGGCAGCGCCGCGGGCGGCCCCAGCCAGCCGAAGCAGCCGGCCACCGGCAGCGGCGTCATCTCGTGCCCGCCTTCCAGCGTGGCGCGCACCGCGCCGGGCCGCCAGCAGACCACGAGGCGGCGGCCGGCCAGTTCGCGCGCACCGAGCAGCGTGTGCGGGTCATGGTGGCGCGCCGCGGCCAGCCGCTCGAATTCCGCGTGCCGCTGCGACGCGAACCGCTCGAGTGCGCTCACCATGGAATCATGCGCCAACCTGCACCGTGCTTGCCCGCGGCGGTCCTGACGCTAACATAAACATACAATGATCGTTTACCAGCAGGTCCAGCATGGATAGCAGCACGCCGATGCCGCGACAGTCCCGCCGGTTCGTGAGCCGCCTGACGCGCGGCACGCTGGCCGTGATCATGGCCGGCGGCCGCGGCGAGCGCCTCAAGCACCTGACGCTGACGCGCTGCAAGCCGGCCACGCCGTTCGGCGGCAAGTTCCGCATCATCGACTTCGTGCTGTCCAACTGCGTCAATTCCGGGATCCGCCAGATCGCCATCCTCACGCAGTACAAGGCGGGCTCGCTGATCCGTCACGTCGAGCGCGGCTGGTCCTACCTGCGCGGCGAGTTCGGCGAGTTCGTGGACGTGGTGCCGGCGCAGCAGCAGATCGGCGAGCACTGGTACCGTGGCACGGCGGACGCCGTGTACCAGAACCTGGAGTACATCCGCGGGCACCGGCCCACCCACGTGCTGATCCTGGCGGGCGACCACGTCTACAAGATGGACTACGGGCCGATGATCGCCGAGCACCTCGACCACCACGCCGACATCACGGTTGGCGTCGTCGAGGTGCCGCTGCAGGAGGCGCGCCAGTTCGGCGTGCTGACCGTGGACGACTCGAACAAGGTGCTGAAGTTCACCGAGAAGCCGGCCGAGCCGGACCCGATCCCCGGCCGCGAGGACACCGCGCTGGCCTCGATGGGCATCTACGTGTTCAAGCCGAAGCTGCTGGAGAAGCTGCTGGAGGAGGATGCCGCCGACCCGGACTCCAAGCACGACTTCGGCCGCAACATCATCCCCGGGGCCATAGACCACCTGAACGTGTTCGCCTACCGGTTCCGCGACATCCGCACCCGCGCGCAGAGCTACTGGCGCGACGTGGGCAACGTGGACGCCTTCTACGAGGCGAACATCGAGATCGTCTCGATCCACCCCGAGCTCAACCTGTACGACGCGCAGTGGCCGATCTGGACCTACCAGGTGCACGCGCCGCCGGCCAAGTTCGTGCTCGACCAGGACGGTTGCCGCGGCCACGCCATCAACTCGGTGGTGGCCGGGGGCTGCATCATCTCCGGGGCCGAGATCCGGGACTCGCTGCTGTTCACCGGGGTGCGCGTGGACGAGCGCTCGCTGATCGAACGGTCGGTGGTCCTGCCCGACGTGCACATCGGCCGGGACTGCCGCATCCGCGACGTCGTCTTCGACCAGGAATGCGAGGTGCCCGACGGCACCGTCATCGGCCACGACCGCGAACAGGACGCCAGGCGCTTCTTCATCACGAAGAAGGGCCGGGTGCTGGTGACCGCGGACATGCTGCGCGACGCCCGGTGAGCGACGCGGCGGACGGCCGGCTCAGGGTCATCCTGTGCTGGCACATGCACCAGCCGCAGTATCGCGACCTCGTGAGCGGCGAGTTCCTGCGGCCGTGGGCCTACCTGCACGGCATCAAGGACTACGTGGACATGGCCGTCCACCTCGAGACCGTGGCGGAGGCCCGCGCGGTCGTCAATTTCTCGCCCGTGCTGCTCGAGCAGCTGGACGACTACTGCGCACAGGTCGCCGCCCACCTGCGCACCGGCAGCCCGCTCAAGGATCCGGTGCTGGCGCTGCTGACGCCGGCCGGCGTGCCGGCCGACCGCGCGCAGTGGCCGGCGCTGCTGCGCACCTGCCTGCGCATCAACGACGAGCACGGCATCGGCCGCTTCGCGCAGTACCGGGACCTGGCGAAGCTGGCCGGTCAGCTGCTCGACTCCGGCGCCATGCACTACGCCTCGCCGCAACTGCTGGCGGACCTGGCCGGCTGGTATCACCTGGCGTGGTTCGGCGAGACGGTGCATCGTGGCGATCCGCGCGTGCGGGAACTCGCTGAGCGCGGCAGTCCCTTCTCGGCCGCCGACCTGCGCACCCTGCTGGAGTGTGTGGGCGACGTGCTGTCCGCGATCGTGCCGCGCTATCGCCGGCTGGCGGGCGACGGCAAGGTCGAGCTGTCGGTGTCGCCCTGGGGCCACCCGATCCTGCCGCTGATGTTCGATTTCGCGTCGGCGCGGGAGGCCGAGCCTGGCCTCGCGCTGCCCGCCGCGGACGCCTACCCGGGCGGCGCGGACCGCGCGCGCTGGCACGTCGCCAGGGCCGTGCAGGTCTTCCACCGCGCCTTCGGCGCGCGGCCGCTGGGTTGCTGGCCGTCCGAGGGCGCGCTCAGCGCGGCGGCCCTCGAGCTGCTCGAGTCGTTCGGCTTCGACTGGGTGGCGAGCGGCGAGTCGGTGCTGCGACGCTCGCTGGCGGGCGGCGGCACGCCGGCCGCTGCCGGTCACGCCGGCGCCTGGCGGCCAGCGGGCCGGCACACGGCCTGCTTCTTCCGCGACGACGAGCTGTCCGACCTGATCGGCTTCACCTACAGCAAGTGGCACGGCGACGACGCCGCGGCCGATTTCGTGCGGCGCCTGGAAGCGGTGGCGGACGCCAGCAACGACAACTCGTTGCGCGCGGTGACGGTCGTGCTGGACGGCGAAAACGCCTGGGAGTACTACCCGTTCAACGGCTATTACTTCCTGCAGGCCCTGTACCGGCAGCTCGCCGCCCATCCGCGCCTCAGGCTCTCGACGTTCACCAGCTGCCTGCAGGAGGGTGTCGAGATCCGCCCGCTCGAACGGCTGGTCGCCGGCAGCTGGATCCACGGCAGCCTGGCCACCTGGATCGGCAATCCGAGCCGCAACCGGGCCTGGGACATGCTGTGCGACGCCAAGCGCGTGTTCGACCAGGTGGTCGTGGAGGGCGGCCTCGAGGAGCAGGCGCAGCGCGCCGCCGAGGAACAGCTGGGCGTCTGCGAGGGGTCGGACTGGTTCTGGTGGTTCGCCGACTACAACCCGGAGGAAGCGGTGGACAGCTTCGATGCGCTGTACCGTCGCCACCTCGCCAACCTGTACCGGCTGCTGGAAGAAGAGGTGCCCGAACAGCTCGCCAGCCCGCTGGCGCACGGCGGCGGCGCGCCGGAACACGGCGGCACCATGCTGCGCGCCGGCGGGCCCGGTTGAACGACGCGCTAAACCGTCGCCGCGCCGGTGCCTTGCTGCACCCGACTTCGCTGCCCGGCGGCACCCTGGCGCGCGCCGTCGAGTGGCTCGACTGCCTGCAGGCGGCCGGCCTGTCGGTCTGGCAGATGCTGCCGGTCGGCCCGCCGGGCGCCGATGGCTCGCCGTATTTCGGCAATTCGGCCTTCGCCGGCCATGCGGCGCTGGCGCCGGCGACCGGCGTCCCGCCGGCCGTCGCGCGGGCCGTCGAGGCCTACGCGGCCGGGCAGGCGTACTGGCTCGACGACTATGCCTTGTTCGTGGCGCTGGGCGCCGAGCACGGCGGCGCGCCCTGGTGGGACTGGCCCGCGCCGCTGCGCGACCGGCGGCACGATGCCCTGGCGGCGGCCATGCTGCGGCTAAGGGAACCGGTCGCGCGCGTGGTCGCCGGGCAGTACGCCTTCGACCGTGCCTGGCGGACGTTGCGCGCCGCGGCCGGCGAGCGCGGCATCCTGCTGTTCGGCGACGTGCCGATGTACGTCGCGCCGGACAGCGCAGACGTGTGGGCGCACCGCGACCTGTTCAGCGTGGACGCGGCGGGGCGCATGGACGCCGTCGCCGGCGTGCCGCCGGACTATTTCGCGCGCGACGGGCAACGCTGGGGCAACCCGACCTACCGGTGGCCAGGCCATGCCGCGCAGGGTTATCGCTGGTGGATCGAGCGGCTGCGCGTGCAGCTGGCGCGCTTCGACCTGCTGCGCCTCGATCATTTCCGCGGGCTGGTGGCGTACTGGGAGATCCCGGCCGGCGCGGCCACGGCGCGCGAGGGCCGGTGGCGGCCGGGGCCGGGCGCCGGGCTGCTGGCGGCGCTCGGCACCGCGCTGGGGCGCCTGCCGCTGGTGGCGGAAGACCTCGGGGTCGTCACGGCGGAGGTGGAGCGGCTCAGGGATTCGTTCGCGCTGCCCGGCATGCGCGTCCTGCAGTTCGGCTTCGACGGCTCGCCGCACAATCCCCACCTGCCGCATACCTACCCAGAGGCCTGCGTGGCTTATACGGGCACGCACGACAACGACACGAGTGCCGGCTGGTTCGCATCGCTCGATCCGGCCGCGCAGGCCGGCATCACGGACTACCTGGGCTGCGCCGCGGAGGAGGTCGCGTCCGCGATGATCTCGGCGCTGCTGGACAGCCGCGCCGCGCTGGTGATCGTGCCGGCCCAGGACCTGCTCGGGCTGGGCAGCGAAGCACGCATGAACGTGCCGGGCGTGAGCGGCGGCAACTGGCGGTGGCGCCTCGCGGACCTCGACGCATTGCGCGCGGCGGCGCAGCCGCTGGCGCTGCGCAACGCGGCCTGCCGGCGCACGGGCTGAACGGCGGCGGTTATACTCGCCGCGCATCCCGCGCTTCGGAGACCACCATGCAACATCGCACACGACAGCAGGGCCGGCCGGCCCGGTGCGGCGCGCTGCCCGCGCTGGCGGTGCTGCTGGCGGTCGCGGCGGCGACGGCCGGTTGTGCCTCGCTGTTGACGAGACTCGAGACGCCGCGGCTGTCGCTGGTGTCGGTCGAGATGACCGAGGCGACGCTGTTCGAACAGCGGCTGGTGGTGCGGCTGCGCGTGCAGAACCCCAACGACATCGTGCTGCCGGTGCGCGGCCTCAGCGTGGACTTCCAGCTGGCCGGGCTGGATTTCGCGCAGGGCGTGAGCGCGCGCGCCTTCGAGGTGCCCGCCTTCGGCGAGGCTGAGTTCGACATGATGGTCACGGCCAACGCTGCGACCGCGCTGCTCAAGCTCGCGACCCAGGGCGACGCCCTCAAGGGCGAGTCGCTCGACTACCGGATCCGCGGCAAGCTGAGCACCAGCCTGGGGTTGCTGCGCTCCGTGCCGTTTGAGGAAACCGGCAAGATCCCGCTCAAGGCGCGCACCCGCCAGCCCGACGACCGCGCCTGACTCCGCGACTCACGGCTCACGACTCACCGCTCACGACCCACGACCTGACCGTACAGGTCCAGGTACTGGCCGAAGCGCCCCTGCCACGAATGATCCACGGCCATGCCGTTGGCGACCATGCGCCGCCACGCGGGCCGGTCGGCATAGAGCGCGGTGACGGTCGCGAGGGCGCCCCGCACCGCCTGCGGCGTGGCGTCATCAAACAGGATGCCGGTGCCGGTGCCGACGGCCGGGTCGAACGGGGCGACCGAGTCGGCGAGCCCGCCGGTGCGGCGCACGATCGGCACCGTGCCGTAGCGCAGGCTGTACATCTGGTTGAGCCCGCAGGGCTCGTACAGCGACGGCATCAGGAATGCATCGCTGCCGGCCTCGATCCAGTGCGCCAGCGTGTCGTCGTAACCGCGCACGAAGGCGGCGCGCCCCGGCCAGGCGGCGGCCAGCCCGGCGAAGAACTCCTCGTAGCGCGGCTCGCCGCTCCCCAGTACGGCCAGCGACAACCGTCCCTCGCCCAGGGCTTCGGGCAGCACGTCGAACAGGAGTTCGATGCCCTTCTGCCAGGCGAGGCGCGTGACCATCCCCACCAGCGGCGCGCGGCCGGCCGCCAGGCCGAGCCGCGCGGCCAGCGCGTCGCGCATCCTGGCCTTGCCGCCGAGGTCCTGCGCCGAATAACGGTGCGGGATCAGCGGATCGGTGGCCGGATCCCACAACTCGTAGTCCACGCCGTTGAGGATGCCGGTGACCGGCTCGTCGCGGCCGCCCAGCACCCGGTCGAGTCCCATGCCCTGCCCGGGCGTGCAGATCTCGCGCGCATAGCCGGGGCTTACCGTGCTGACCGCGTCCGCGTCGCGCAGCCCCTGGCCCAGCAGGTTGATGCGCCCGTCCGCGAGTTCCCGGGCGTCGAGTTCGTGTACCGCATCGCCCAGGCCGAGTTCCGCCGCGGCCTGCGCAGGCAGGATCCCCTGGTAGCCGAGGTTGTGGACCGTCAGCACCGAGCGGGTCGCGGCGAACAGCCGGTCCCAGGCGTATACGGTTCTCAGGTACAGCGGCAGGAGTGCCGTCTGCCAGTCGTTGCAGTGCACGATGTGCGCCGCGAAGCCGAGCCGCTGACAGGATTCCAGCGCGGCGCGCGACAGCAGCAGGAAGCGCAGGTGTTCGTCCGCGGCCGAACCATACAGGCCGGGCCGGTCGAACAGCGCCGGGCAGTCCACCAGCATGACGTCCGGCCAGCCGTCGCCGCGGCGGCCGCGCACCACCGAGTACCGGTAAGCATGCGGACCGAACGTCAGTTCGAGGCCGCACAACCCGGCCACCGGCTCCAGCGCGAGGCCGCGGCGGTCGAGCCCGGAGTAAAGGGGCAGGAAGGGCAGGACCCGGTGCCCGTCGCGGTGCAGCTGCTTGGTCAGCGCCGCGGCCACGTCGCCCAGCCCGCCCGCCTTGGCCAGGGGCGCGAGTTCCGCGGTGACGAAGCAGACGTCATATTTCACCGTGCGAGTCTAGCAAGCGGCCGGCCGCCGCCGCCCGCCCGCCGCGATGGCAAGATTCGGGTTGCCGCGCGGCCGCGCGCCGCGCATCGTTGCGGCAGGCCCAGAGACCGGACCCAGCCATGACGACGACCGACCCCGCCGCCTATGCCCGCATCGCGCGGGCGATCCGCTACATAGACGAGCACTACACCGAGCAGCCCGCGCTCGAGCGCCTCGCGCGCGTCGCCGGGCTGAGCCCGGCGCACTTCTCGCGCGAGTTCCGCCGCTGGGCCGGGCTCTCGCCCACGCAGTACGTGAAACGGCTGTCGCTGCTGGCGGCCAAGCGCAGCCTGGCGCGCGATGCCTCGGTGATCGCGGCGGCCTGGGAAGGCGGGCTGTCGGGCGGCGGGCGGCTGCACGACCTGTTCGTGACCTTCGAGGCGGTGACCCCCGGGGAATTCAAGACGGGCGGTGCCGGCGTCACGCTGACCCACGGCTTCGCCCCGACGCCGTTCGGGCGGGCGCACCTGGCGCTGACCCCGCGCGGGCTGACATGGCTCGCCTTCACGGACGACCGCGAGGACGCGGCGGAGGCCACGCTCTGCCGCCGCTGGCCGCGCGCCAGCCTGGCGCGGGACGATGCCCGCGCCGCCGCGATGGCGGGCCGGGTGTTCGAGGAACGGGCCGGTCGCATGCCGCTGCACGTGCGCGGCACCAACTTCCAGGTGCAGGTCTGGGAAGCGCTGCTCGAGCTGGGCAGCCGCGGTCCGCTCAGCTATTCGCAGCTCGCGGCGGCGGTCGGGCGGCCCACTGCCGCGAGGGCCGTCGGCCAGGCGGTCGGCGACAACCCGATTGCCTGGGTCATTCCCTGCCATCGCGTGCTGCGGCGCGACGGCGGCCTGGGCGGCTATCGCTGGGGGCTGGACCGCAAGCGTTCGATGCTGGCCTGGGAACTGGCGCAGGCGCCGGCCTGACGCCGGCCGCCCGGCTTCAGCCGGCGGGCTTGCGCCGCCCGCCGCGCGGGCCGGCGTCCTTGTCCGGCGCAGGCTCCGCGGCCCCCGCCGGGCCGCCGTCGCCGACGAACAGCTCGAGCATGTTCTCCTGCATGCGGCTCCACAGTTCCATGTTCTGCCGCGCCAGGTCGGTCATGGCGTCGAGCGGCGGCGGGGCGGAATGCAGCGCGCGCGTGACCTGCTTCTGCATGGCGTCCTGCTGCGACACGAAGGCGCGCACGCTCAGCTCGAGGTAGCGCGACACGAAGTCCTGCATCGGCCCGCCGTAGAAACGGATGATGGACTCGAGCAGCGGCGCCGTGAGGATCGGCCGGCCGGACTGCTCCTGCTCGGCGATCACCTGCAGCAGGATCAGGCGCGTGATGTCCACGCCGGTCTTGTCCTCGACGACGCGGATCTTCTCGCCCTTGACGATCAGCTCGCGGATGTCCGCCAGCGTCACGTGCTTGCTGATTGACGCGTCGTAGAGCCGCCGGTTGGCGTACTTCTTGACCAGGCGCTCGCCGCTCATGGGCCTGAGTGTAGCGGATCATGGTGCAGTGCGTTACTGCACTGCAACGGGAACGAAAAAAGCCCGGCCGCACGGTAAGATGAACGATTGGACGCAGGACAGAAGGATAGGGCCATGTCCCAGGCACAGGCGCTTCAGCGGTTGCAGGCCAGGCTCGGCGCCGAGGTCCACGTCAGCGAGTGGCTGCAGGTGACGCAGGACCGGGTGGATGCCTTCGCGCAGGCCACCGGCGACCGGCAGTGGATCCACGTCGACCCCGAGCGTGCCGCGCGCGAGTCGCCGTACCAGGGCGCGATCGCGCACGGTTACCTCACGCTGTCGCTGTACCCGATGTTGCGCGGCCTGGTGGACGAGGCCGCGCCCCTCTACCCGGGCGTGCGCCGCGTCATCAACTACGGCATCAACAAGCTGCGCTTCCCGAACGCGGTGCAGGTGGGTGCGAAGGTGCGGGCGCGCTGCACGCTGGCGGCGGTCGAGGAGGTCAAGGGCGCGCTGCAGGTCACCGAGACCTGCACCGTGGAGATCGAGAACGAGGCCAAGCCGGCCTGCGTGGCCGAGCTGGTCATGCGCTTCTACTTCTGACGCGCCGGTCGCGCCACCGCAGGCAGGATCCGACACCATGCAGAGACGACTGCTGACGCTCATCATCGCCGCGATCGTACTGGCGGCGCTCGCCTGGGTCTTCGTGAGCCGGCGCCCGGAACTGCTGCCCGCGCCCGCGACGCCGGCCGCGGCGGATCGCGCCGCGCCCGCCGGCGGCCAGCCGCTCAGCCAGCAGCCGGTGCCGGTAGTGACCGCGGCCGTCGAGCGCGTGCCGCTGGCCGTCGAGGTCGAGGCGCTGGGGACCGCGCGCGCCAACGAGGCGGTGGAGATCACCCCGAAGACCTCCAACACGGTCGCCGTCGTGCGCTTCGAGGAGGGCCAGCGGGTCGCCGGCGGGGCCGTGCTGGTGGAACTGGACGGCACGCAGGCGCGCGCCGACCTGGCCGTGGCGGAGGCCGCGCTCGACGAGAGCCGCTCGACCTTCAAGCGCAGCCGCGACCTGCACGCGCGCCAGGCGCTGTCCGAGTCGCAGCTGGAGCAGATCGAGGCGACCTTCAAGGCCAACGAGGCGCGCGTCGTCTCGGCGCGGGCCCGCGTCGCGGACACGGTCGTGCGCGCACCCTTCGCGGGCCGCGTCGGCCTCAGGCGCGTCAGCGTCGGCGGCCTGGTGAACCCGGGCATGGTGATCACGACGCTCGACGACACCAGCGTCATGAAGCTCGACTTCGAGGTGCCGGAGACCTTCATCGCCGTGCTGGAGCGGGGCCTGGCCGTGGAGGCGACCAGCATCGCGTACCCGGGCCGCGTGTTCACCGGGACGGTGGCGTCGGTGGACTCGCGCGTGGACCCGGTCTCGCGGTCGGTCATGGTGCGGGGCGAGGTGCCGAACGAGGAGGGCCTGCTCAAGCCGGGCATGTTCCTGTCGGTACGCCTGAGCCGTGAGCCGTCGCCGGCGCTGGTCGTGCCGGAATCGGCGCTGGTGCCGGAACGCGGCGCGGTGTTCGTCTTCGCCGTCGAGGACGGCGTGGCCCGGCGCCGCGAGGTGCTGACCGGACGCCGCCAGCCCGGACAGGTCGAGCTGCTGCGCGGCGTGGCCGAAGGCGACCTCGTGATCGTGCAGGGCACGCAGAAGGTGCGCGACGGCGCGCCGGTGACCGAGGCGGCGGCGGCCCCGTGAAGATCTCGGAAATCTCGATCCACCGGCCGGTCTTCGCGACGGTCATCAGCCTGCTGCTGATCATCCTCGGCCTGGTCTCGCTGACGCGCATGTCGGTGCGCGAGTACCCGGACGTGGACCCGCCGGTCGTCTCCATCTCGACCAGCTACCGCGGGGCCGGCGCCAACATCGTCGAGGAGAAGATCACCCAGGCCATCGAGGACCGCATCGCCGGCATCGAGGGCATCGACAAGATCCGCTCCAGCTCGCGCGACGAGCGGTCCAACATCACGGTCGAGTTCAGCACCGACCGCGACATCGACGGCGCCGCCAACGACCTGCGCGACCGCGTCTCGCGGGTGGCCGACGACCTGCCGCCGGAGGCCGAGCCGCCGGACATCGCCAAGTCCGAGGCCGATGCCGAGCCGATCATGTACCTGAACCTGACCAGCGACCGCATCTCGGCGCTGGAACTGACCGACTATGCCGAGCGCGTGCTGGTGGACCAGCTGTCGGCGTCGCCCGGCGTGGCGCGCGTGCAGCTGGGCGGCGCGCGTCGCTATGCGGTGCGGATCTGGGTGGACCGGCGCGCGCTGGCGGCCCGCCAGCTGACCGTCGCCGACCTGGAGGACGCGCTGCGGCGCGAGAACGTCGAGCTGCCGGCCGGCCGGCTCGAGTCCACGGAGCGCGAGTTCTCGCTGCGGACCGACACCGGCCTGCGCGAGGTCGAGGACTTCCGCAGCCTGGTCATCGGCCGCGGCGCCGACGGCTACCTGGTGCGCGTGGGCGACGTGGCCCAGGTCCGGCTCGGCGCGGAGAACGAACGCTCGGTGTCGCGCGCGAACGGCGTGGCGGGCATCAGCATCGGCATCGTGCAGATGTCCAAGGCCAACACGCTGCAGGTGGCCAGCGACCTGCACGCGACCGTGGACCGGTTGCGGCCGGACCTGCCCGCGGGCATGGAGATCGGCACCAACCTGGACCGCGCGGTGTTCATCCGCGCCTCGCTCAGGGAGGTGGGCATCGCGCTCGGCATCTCGCTGACGCTGGTGCTGCTGGTCATCTACGTCTTCCTCGGCAACCTGCGCGCCACCGCGATCCCGGCGGTGACCATCCCGGTCTCGGTGATCGCAACGCTGTCGTTCATGTACTTCATGGGCTACTCGATCAACGTGCTGACGCTGCTCGGCATGGTGCTGGCGATCGGGCTCGTCGTGGACGACGCGATCGTCGTGCTGGAGAACATCTTCCGCCGCATCGAGCTGGGCGAGGCGCCGCTGATCGCCGCGCTGGACGGCAGCCGCGAGATCGGCTTCGCCGTGATCGCCACGACCCTGGTGCTGGTGGCCGTGTTCGTGCCGATCTCCTTCCTGCCCGGCGCGCTGGGCCAGCTGTTCGAGGAATTCGGCTTCACGCTGGCCGCCGCCGTGCTGTTCTCGTCGCTGGTCGCGCTGACGCTGACGCCGGCCATGTCGTCGCGCATGTTCCGTGCCGGCGAGCAGCGCGCCGGGTTCGCGCTGAGGGTCGAGCGCTTCTTCCACGCGCTGGCGGAGGCCTACGAGCGGCGCCTGCGCAGCGTGGTGCGCCGGCCGTGGCGGGTGATCGGCGGGGCGCTGGCGCTGGTGGCGCTGGCGGCGCTGGTGTTCCGCGCGCTGCCGACGGAGTTCGCGCCGCAGGAGGACCGCGGCACGGTGTTCGTGGGGCTCGACGCGCCGGAAGGCTCCAGCCTGCAGTACACGGAGCGCCAGCTGGTGGCGCTCGAGGACATCCTGTACCGCGAACTGGAGCGCGGCACGATACGCCGCTTCTCGCTGCGCATCGGCGCCGGCGGCTTCGGCGGCGGCGAGGTCAATGCCGTGCGCGGCTGGATCATCCTCGCCGACTGGGGCGACCGCGACGTGACGGCCGCGCAGTTCGCGCAGCGGGTGATGGCCGAGATCGACAGGCTGCCGGGCGTGCGCGGTTTCGTCTTCACGCCGCAGGGGCTGCGCTTCCGCGGCTTCGGCCAGCCCGTGCAGGCCGTCATCGGCGGGCCGGACTACGAGACGCTGGCGAAATGGAGCGAGCGCATCGTCGAGCTGGCCGCGCAGAATCCGGGCCTGGTCAGCATCGACACGAACTACCGCGAGCGCAAGCCGCAGATCCGCATCTCCGTGGACCGTAACCGCGCCGCCGAGCTGGGCGTGTCGCTGCAGAGCGTGGGGCGCACGCTGGAGACGATCCTCGGCTCGCGCATCGTCACCACCTACGTGGACCGCGGCCGCGAGTACAACGTCATCCTGCAGGGCCAGACCGGCGACCGCGCCTCGCCGTCGGACCTGGAAAACCTGTACGTGCGCTCGGACCGCGGCGGCGAGCTGGTGCCGCTGGGCAACCTGGTGCGGCTGGAGGAGACCGCCGGCGCGATCCAGCTCAACCGCTTCGACCGGCTGCGGGCCATCACGATCAGCGCCGGCCTGGCGCCGGGCTACACGATGGGCGAGGCGGTCCAGTACTTCCAGGACCTGGTGCACGCCGAGCTGCCGGCCAGCGCCCGGCTGTCGTTCGACGGCGAGTCGCGCGAATACCTCAGGTCGCAGGGACAGCTGTGGTCGACCTTCGCCTTTGCGCTGGCGATCGTGTTCCTGGTGCTGGCGGCGCAGTTCGAGAGCTTCAAGCATCCCGCGGTCATCATGACGACCGTGCCGCTGGCCGTGATCGGCGCGCTGGCCGGGCTGTGGCTGTTCAACATGACGCTGAACATCTTCAGCCAGATCGCGCTGATCATGCTGATCGGCATCGCCGCGAAGAACGGCGTGCTGATCGTCGAGTTTGCGAACCAGCTGCGCGACCGCGGCCTGGATCGCCACGAGGCGGTGATCAAGGCGGCGGCGATCCGGCTGCGCCCGGTGCTGATGACCAGCCTGTGCACGGCCTTCGGCGCCATCCCGTTCCTGCTGGCGACCGGCGCGGGCGCGGAGCAGCGCGAGCCGATCGGCGTGGTGGTCTTCTACGGCACGACGATTTCCGTGCTGCTGACGCTGTTCGTGGTGCCGGCCGCGTACGCGATCGTCGCGCGCACCCACACGTCGCCGCACTACCTCAAGGGCGTCGTGGCGCGGCTGCGCGACGCGGCGCGGCCCGCCGGCCCGCCGGGGGCGCCGCCCTGATGGCCGGCGATGCGGCGGCGGCGGACCGGCCGGCCACCCCACGCGGCCCGGAAGCGACCGGTTCCGCGAACTTCAAGCGCCTGCAGGCGCGCCTGCGCGGCATGGTGGGCAAGGCCATCGCCGACTACGCGATGATCGAGGACGGCGACCGGGTCATGGTCTGCCTGTCCGGCGGCAAGGACTCCTACACGCTGCTCGACCTGCTGCTGTCGCTGAAGCGCGCCGCGCCCGTGCGCTTCGATCTGCTGGCCGTGAACCTGGACCAGAAGCAGCCCGGGTTCCCGGCGGACGTGCTGCCGGCGCACGCCGTGCGCCTCGGCGTGCCGTTCCATGTCATCGAGCAGGACACCCATGCGGTGGTGAACCGCCTGATCCCGGACGGCAGCACGCGCTGCGGCCTGTGCAGCCGCCTGCGCCGCGGTGCGCTGTACCGCTACGCACGCGAGAACGGCATCGACAAGATCGCGCTGGGCCACCACCGCGACGACATCCTGCAGACCCTGTTCCTGAACCTGTTCCACGGCGGCCGGCTCATGGCCATGCCGCCGAAGCTGCGCTCCGAGGACGGCCGCAACATCGTGATCCGCCCGCTGTGCTACGTGCCGGAGCGGGACATCGAGCGCTACGCGCGCGCGCGCGCCTTCCCGATCATCCCCTGCCGGCTGTGCGGCTCGCAGCCGAACCTGCAGCGCGAGGCGATCGCCCGCATGCTGGAATCCTGGGAGCGCGAGCAGCCCGGCCGGCTGGGTTCGATCTTCACGGCGCTGGGCAGCGTCAGCGTGTCGCACTTGATGGACAGGGAGGCGTTCGACTTCGGGGCAGTCAGGGCGGGCGAGGGGCTTGACCCGGAAAGCTGCCGGCTGCCGTCCCTGCCGGTGCGGAGAAGTCAGACCCCTGCGGGGTCAGACTCCGACTCCTTCCGCGGTCTGACCCCGTCTGCGGGGTCTGACCCCTCCGTGGCCGGAGACCTCGATGATTGAAGCGCCGCCTGCGCCGCCGCTCGACAATGCGTACTGGGTCGAACCCGGGCGCTTGCTGGCGGGCGAGCATCCGGCCGGCGGCTCCGACGAGGCCACCCGCGCCCGCGTGCACCGGCTGCTGGCAGCGGGCGTGGATTTCTTCCTGGACCTCACCGCGCCGGGCGAGGTCGACGACTACGAACGCTGGCTGCCCGGTCCCTATGGTCGCGACCCGGTCGACTACGTGCGCAAGCCGATCCGCGATCACGACCTGCCCGAGCACCCCGGGCAGATGACGGAGATCCTCGACGAGGTGGACGCGGCGCTGGCGGCAGGGCGGCGCATCTACCTGCACTGCCGCGCGGGAATCGGGCGCACCAACCTGGTGGTCGGCTGCTGGCTGGTGCGACGCGGGCTGGCGAACGAACCGGCGCTCGACGAACTCAACCGGCTGTGGGGCGCCAGCGCCAGGTCGGCCGGCTGGCCGACGGTGCCGGAGACGGCGGCCCAGGTGGACTACGTGCGCGCGTGGCGCGAGAGCCGCCCGGCCGTCGTGCGCGGGCCGGCCACGGGCGCGGCGTTGTCGCTGCAGGACCGTTGCCGCGGCCTGCTGCTGGGCCTGGCCGCCGGCGACGCGTGCGGCCAGCCGGCGGCCCAGCGCAAACCGGGCACCTTTACGCCCATCGGCGACCTGCTGGGCGGCGGGCCGTTCGACCTGCCGCGCGGCGCATGGAGCGACGAGACGGCGATGGCGCTGTGCCTCGCCGAGAGCCTGGTGGACGGCGGCGGCGTGGACCTTGCCGGCCAGGTGAGGCGCTACCAGCTGTGGCAGCGCCAGGGCTACCTGTCGAGCACCGGCGAGTGCGTGGGCATCAGCGCGGATACGGCGCGCGCGCTCGCCCAGGCGCAGTGGACCGGCAATCCGGTGGCCGGTTCGCACGACCCGGCGCGTGCGTCCAAGGAACCGCTGGCGCGGCTCGGGCCGGTCGTGACCTGGCGGCTCGCCGATCCGGCCGCGGCCATCGACGCGGCGGTCGAGTGCTCGCGGGTGACGCACCAGGCTCCGCTCACGCTCGATGCGGTACGCTACTTCGCCGGGCTGCTGACCGGCGCACTGCGAGGTTTCTCCAAGGTGGAACTGCTGGCCCCGATGTTCAGTCCGGTCGAGGGTTACTGGGACCGGCATCAGCTCAAGCCAGAAATCGAAGCGGTGGCGCGCGGCGCGTGGCGCGACAAGGCGCCGCCGCTCATCTTCGGCGGCGGGCAGGCCGTGGCGGCGCTGGAGGCGGCGCTGTGGTCGTTCGAGCGCGCCGGCTCGTTCCGCGAGGCGGTGCTGGCGGCGGTCAACCTGGGCGGCGACGCCGACACGACGGGCGCCATCATCGGCCAGCTCGCGGGCGCGCATTACGGCGCGGCGGCCATCCCCCGGCCGTGGCGCGCCGGGCTGGTCGCCGAGGCGCGCATCCTCGAACTGGCCGACGCGCTGGCCGCTGCGGCGGCGGGGCGCCGCCAGGCCCGGTGAGCATGGCGCGCGCCAGTAGGAAGTCGACCCGCAAGCCAGCCAACGGCGCCCCGCGTCGCCGGCGCTGGTGGACGCGGCTGTCCGACGAGGAGCTGCTCGAACTCAGGCCCTGCGACCTGGGCCTCACGATCAAGCGCTCGCCGGTGATGCGGCCGCTGGCCCGCCTGTACCGGGAACTGGAACGGCGCGGGCTGAAGTTCAGGCCGCACTGCTGGATCGCGATGGAGTGGTTCTCGCCGGACGGCGTGCCGGGCATCGCCATCCCCTTCTACCTGCTGCACCCGCGGCTCAAGCGCCTGGAGCGCCGCTTCATGGGCGAGGTCGAGGGCGGCAACGCGGACTCGCTCATGAAGATCCTGCGCCACGAGGCGGGCCACGCGGTGGACACCGCGTACCGGCTGCGCCGTCGCAAGGCCTGGCGCGAGGCCTTCGGCCCGGCCTCCAAGCGCTATCCGCGGCATTACCGGCCGCGCCCGGGCAGCAAGCGCTTCGTGCAGCACCTGGACAGCTGGTACGCGCAGAGCCATCCGACCGAGGACTTCGCCGAGAGCTTTGCCGTGTGGCTGAAGCCGAAGTCGGCGTGGCGCCGGCAGTACGAGGGCTGGCCGGCGCTGAAGAAGCTGGAGTACGTGGACCAGGCGATGACGGAGCTGCGCGGGGTGCGGCCCTACGTGCAGGCGCGGCACCACGTCGAGCCGATCAAGATGGACCGGCGCACCCTGCGCGAGCACTACGCCGAGATGCTGCGCCACTACAGCGGCGACGATGCGGACAAGATCGACAGGATCCTGGGCCACGTCTTCACCAGGCGGCGCAGCCGCAGCAACCAGATGCGCGCCAGCACCTTCCTGCGGCGCAACGGGCCGCGGCTGCGGCGGCGGGTCGCGGCGCGCGTGGACGCCAGCGACTACCTCATCAAGGAGTTGCTCGACCACCTCATCGAGCGCACGCGCAGCCTGCGGTTGCTGGTGCGCGGCGAGAAGCGCAAGGCCGTGCGCCGCGCCGAGCGGTTGCTGGTCGTGCTCACCCTGAAGTCACGGAAGGGCGCGGGCCCCTGGTTGGCGCTATGAAGAAACTACGCGTGCTGGTCCTGGTCCACGAGACGCTGGTGCCGCCCGACAGCATCGATCACCTGACGGACCAGCAGGCCGACGAGTTCCGCACGGAGTGGGACGTCATCACGACGCTGCGCGAGCTGGGCCACGACGTGCGCCCGCTGGGCATCGGCGACAGCCTGACGGAGCTGCGCATGGCGATCACCGACTGGCAGCCGCACGTCTGCTTCAACCTGCTGGAGGAGTTCGGCGGCATCGTCACCTACGACCAGCACGTGGTGGCGTACCTGGAGCTGATGCGCCAGCCCTACACGGGCTGCAACCCGCGCGGCATGATGCTGTCGCGCGACAAGGTGCTGTCGAAGCAGATCCTCAGCTACCACCGCATCGCGACTCCCCAGTTCGCGCTGTTCCGCCGCGGCCGGCGGCCGCGGATCCCGCGGCGCCTGCGCTACCCGCTGTTCGTCAAGTCGGCGACCGAGGACGCGTCGCTGGGCATCGCGCAGGCCTCGGTCGTGGACGACGAGGCGCGGCTCAAGGAGCGCATCGGGTTCATCCACGAGCAGACGCACTCCGACGCGCTGGTGGAGGAGTACATCGAGGGCCGCGAGGTCTACCTGGGCGTCATCGGCAACGAGCGCATCACGCAGCTGGCGCCGTGGGAACTGACCTTCGGCTCGATGCAGAAGTCGTCGATCGGCATCGCCACGCGCAAGGTGAAGTGGGACCGCGCGTACCAGGAACGCCACGGCATCGCGACCGACCCCGCGCAGGAACTGCCGGACGGGGTGGAGCAACTGCTGGGGCGGCTGGTGCGGCGCATCTACCGGGCGCTGCACATGTCGGGCTATGCGCGCATGGACTTCCGGCTGCGCGCCGACGGCGCGCTGTTCGTGCTGGAGGCCAACGCCAACCCGAACCTCGAGGAGTACGAGGACTTCGGCCGCGCCGCCGTGCATGCGGGAATCGAGTACACGCAGCTGCTGGAGCGCATCATGTCGCTGGGCATGGCCTACCAGGCCGAGTGGCGCGACTACTGAGCGGCATCCGCGGCGCGTCCGCGGGGTCTGACCCCTTCCAGGGGTCTGACCCGTCCGGACCACGCACGGTGGTGTTCGGCGCAGCCGGCCCGGGGTCGCTCGCTCAGCTAATCTTTATTCGCTCGCCGACCCCGGCCCGTCCGCGCCTGCCCGTTCAGGGTCTGACCCCTTCCGGTCCGCTCAGGGTCTGACCCCTCCTGGGGTCTGACCCTTCCAGACCGTCGGTGACGGCACTGCCTGCGGGCGCGCGAGGTGGTCGTGGTCCCCTAAGCGAGCGACTTTCTTCGGAGCGAGCGTGGGGACCCGACCGGATCCCGCGCGCCCGCGGTGCCGATCTCAGTGGTTCGGAGGGGTCAGACCCCAGGAGGGGTCAGACCCCGATCGCTGACCCCGATCGCTCAGGTCGGGAACACGAAGACCCGGATCAGCGTGTCGCCGATGCCGATCAGCGCGGCGCCGGCGATCAGGCCGGCACAGATCGGCTCCTGCGTGTCCACCCACAGCTTCCAGCCAGTGGTGTCGCGGCGCTCCGTGTAGCGGCGCACCATCAGCCAGAAGAACAGCGCGCCCAGGAACATCATGAACGTGGACTCGGGCGGCACCAGCACGCCGAGGCCGATGGCCAGCGGCGACAGCGGGAAGCGCCCCTTGGAGCGGATGCGTGCGATCTCCATGACCAGGCCCGCGATGCCGCCGATGCCCATGGACCAGATGATGGAGGTCGTGAGCAGCGTGCCGCTGCCGTCGCCGCCGAAGATGGACGTCACCAGGTCGGAGACGCCTTTCCACTGCAGCGCCGACGGGAACGTGAATTGCGCCGTGACCATCGCGTCCTCGACCGTGCGCTCCGCCGAAGGCTCGAAGCCCATCAGCCCGAACAGCACGAAGAACAACGGTGTGGCGGCGATCGCACCCGCGAAGATGCCGATGACGTGGCCGATGGCCTGCTGCCGCGGCTTGGCGCCCAGCATGTAACCCGGCTTGATGTCCATCAGCAGGTTGGACGAGTTGCTGGCGACCTCGGTGCACATCACCGCGGTCATGAGGTTGGTGGGCGGATGGCGCGGGTCCGCGGCGCCGAAGATGAACTGCGGGATCTTCGACAGCGAGCTGGTCGGCGTGATGGCGGTCATGGCGGTGCTGCTGGCCGCCACCAGCGCCAGCACCACGATCAGCGGGATGGCCAGCGCGCCCAGCAGCCAGTCCACGCCGAACCACTCGTGGGTCATCCACACCGCCAGCGCGCCGATGACCGGCACGCCGGTCCAGGACACCCACAGCGGCAGCTCGATGTCGCGCAGCACGTCCTCCTCGGCGACCGCGGGCTTGTGCCGCCGGGTCAGGCCACGGAACGCCTCGATGAACACCTCGGGGCGTGCGAACAGCGAGGCCATGGCTGCCACCAGCATCATCACGATGCCCCACCACAGCGACCAGCTGTTCAGGACCCAGGCGCGGCCGAACACGGCCGTGCCCTCGGCGATCGACCCTGAGCGCGGCACGATCTCGCCCAGCGCGATCATCGCCGGCACCACCACCACGAAGTTGGCCAGCATGCCGATCAGCAGGCTGATGGCCGTGCGGATGCCCATCAGGCCGCCGACGCCGATCATGGCGAGGTCCACGCCGGGGCTCAGCGCCAGCTGCCGGATGTCCACGCCGGCCAGCCGCGGGATGGGCACCACGCCCTTGGCGGCCAGCGTGTAGTACCAGCCGTCGAGGCTGTGCGGCAGCGCCCACACTGACGTGAATCCCAGCCACTTCTCCTGGATCAGGCGCATGTAGCTGGCGCCGGACAGGAAGGTGATGCCGCCGCCGACCGCCGCCGCGACCACCAGCGCCTTGGCCTTGAACATGCCGACCGCCGCCGCCGCCGACGTGTAGAGGGTATCGAGCACGACGCCGCAGGCGCGGCCCTCGGGGAAGGGATGCTGCTCGTCGTTGATGAAGCGCCGCTTCATCGGGAACGCCACCAGCACGCCCAGGATGGACAGCAGCGTCATCAGGCACACGATCTGCCACCACGGCAGGATCTTGTTCTCCACCCACATGTAGGCCGCCAGTCCCGCCACCAGCGGCTGGGTCATGTAGCCGGCGGAAGTGGCGATGGACTGCACGCAGTTGTTCTCGAGGATGGTCATGTCGCGCGTGCCCAGCTGCGACAGGATGCGGTGAATGGCGAACGCCAGGATCACGGACGTGAGGCCCACGCCGAGCGTCCAGCCGGTCTTGGCGCCCACGTACAGGTTGGTGGCGCTCAACAGGCCGCCCAGCATGAAGCCGGTCAGGGCCGACCGCAGCGTGAGTTGCGGCATGTCGCCGCGCCACACGTTCTCGAACCACCAGCGGTCCTTCCTGGCGCGGGACCAGGTGCGGATTTGCTCTTCGTCGAGTTGCAGTATCGCCATGGGTCGGGGTTCCGTTGCGCGGTGTCAGGGGCGGGAAGTGCGCCGCCGGCGCGCCTCAGCCGGCGCGGCGGCGCAGCAGGCCGAGGACCGTCGTGTAGCCGTGCAGGAACGTCGTGCCCTGCACCGGACCGATCTCGCCGGCGCAGAACATCCCGCCGACCGGCACGTCGCCGAAAGCCCGGCGGAACAGGCCGGAGTCGCGGTGGGCGACGCCGTACAGGCCGGCGCCGCGGCCGACGCAGGAAAACATGAGCGCCGCCAGCGGGGCGGCCGGGTCGCGCTTCTTGTGCCGCTGCAGTTGCCGCTCCAGGTCCGCGGCGGAGGCCTCGGCGTCCCGCAACTGGAACTGCACGACGCTGTTCTCGCCGGCCTGGCCGCCGATGACCAGGTCGCCCGACTGTGCGTCGAGCCCGACCACGGTGCGAACCAGGAAGTCGCCGGTGCCGACGACCTGCCTGGGGCCCGGCAGCGCGAGCCCGATGAACAGCTGGCGGTCGTTGAACAACTCGCGGTCGCGGGGTCCGAGCGAGGCGAGCAGGTGGCCCAGCACCTGGCGCGGCGGTTGCCCGTCAAGTTCGCGGATCCGGTTCTGCTCGGCGGCGGTGACGAACAACGGCTCGCCGATGGGGCGGCAGCCCTGGGCGACGAGCCCCTCCAGGCGCAGCGCGCCGGTGACGGCGAGCAGCACCGCGCCGCTGTCGTGCACCTCGTCGTTCACGAACAGCCCGGCGTGGCCCGGCTGGCTGGCGGCCGAGTTGAGGCCGCCGACCACTGTCGCGCCCGCGTAGCTGCGGTCGAGCCCGCGCACGCAGTGCTCGGCGTCGAAGGTGAACGGATCGGCCAGCAGCAGGAAGGACGGCGCCGCGCCGGCCGGCACGCCGGCCAGCTTCCACCAGGCCTCGCGCGCGGCGTTGACGGCCGGCAGCGTGCGCTGTTCGAGGCGCACGGGCGTGAACTCCGTGCCGGCCGCGCGCAGGGCCAGCAGGGCGAGTGCGGGTTCCTCCTCGATTTCGCGGCCGTCGCCGATGACGCCGGCGGCGTTGCAGCCCACCAGCAGTCCATCCCCGAGCCAGGGCTGCAGGGCGTCATGCAGGTCCGCCAGACGCCGCGAGTCGTAGCCGGCCGCGAAGGCCAGCACAAGGTCGGGCGCCTCGCCCCGGAACCCGCCGCGCACGGCGTCGACGGCGGCGGCCGCCGCCGCGGCCAGGTCGCGGTCCTGCGCGACGGCGCTGGCGAACGTCATCGCGGCGTCGTCCCGACGCGATTCATGCCGGCACCCCGACTTCTTCCGAGGCGATCGTCACGCCCTCGCCGTCGGCCACGGCGATCCACTCGCAGAGCGCCGGGTCGGCCAGCGCGTGGTCGAAATAGCCGCGCGCAGCGGGTTCCAGCGGCAGGCCGTAGGTCAGGAACCGCAGCGCCACGGGCCCGAACATGGCATCCGCCGCGCTGTAGGCGCCGAACAGCCAGGGTCCCGCCACGCCGTGCAGGCGCCGGCATTCCGACCAGATGGCGTTGATGCGCCGCACGTCCCGCTCGAGCGCGGGCGAGTCCGCGACGCGCCGCCCGCGCGCCCGCGCGTTCATGGGGCAACTGGAACGCAGGGCGGCGAAACCCGCGTGCATTTCCGCGGCCAGCGCCCGCGCATGCGCCCGCGCCCCCGCATCGCCGGGCCAGCCCCGCCCGCCGGCGAGTTCGGACGAGTACTCGCAGATGGCCAGGGACTCCCAGATGCGGCGCTCGCCATGGACGAGCACGGGCACGCGGCGGGTGGGCGACAGGCGCGCGACCTCGGCGGCGAATTCCGGCGTGCCGAAGTGCAGCACGCGCTCTTCGAACGCGATGCCCAGGTGCCTGAGCAGCAGCCATGGCCGCAACGACCAGGAACTGTAGTTGCGCGTACCCATGACCAGCAGCGGTGTCGCCATGCGTGACCTCCATCCGGGAGACAGCGACCATATTGCACGGTCCACGCAGCCGCAAGGATTTTGGCGACGGCCGGCCGGGCGGCCGGTGCGCGCTATCATGCGGCGCTCAGCATGCGACACCTTGCCGCCATCTGCCTCGACCTCGACGACACGCTGTGGGCAGTCGGCCCGGTCCTGCGGCGCGCCGAACAGGCGATGCACGACTGGCTGGCCGTCCACTGTCCGCGGGTGACCGAGCGGCACGACCTGGCGAGCATGCAGGCGGTGCGTGCGCGCGTGGTCGAGGCGCACCCCGGGCGGCGCCATGACTTCAGCTTCCTGCGGCGACAGGCGCTGCAGGCCCTGGTGGACGAGGCGGGTTACCCCGCGCAGTGCGCCGAGGAGGCGTTCACGGTGTTCTTCGCCGTCCGCAACGACGTCGAGGTCTTCGCGGACGTGCGGCCGGCGCTCGAACGGCTGCGGTCGCGGTACCGGTTGTTCGCGCTGACCAACGGCAACGCCGACCTTGCGGCGATCGGCCTGGCCGGCTACTTCGAGCTGTCACTGAGTGCGCGCGAGGCCGGCGTGGCCAAGCCCGACCCGCGGATGTTCGCGGCGTTGCTGGACCGCGCCGGGCTGGCGCCGCGCGAGGCGGCCTACGTGGGCGACGACCCGGTCGTGGACGTGGACGGTGCCCGGCAGGCCGGGCTCGAGGCGGTGTGGATGGACCGGTTCGCGCGACCGTGGCCGGCCGAACTCGCGCCGCCGGCGCACCGGGTGCGGGACCTCGACGAACTGGTCGGGCTCGTGCTGTGAGCGCAGTGGCCGCCCGGGGTCAGCCTTCCGGGTTGTACTTCTTCTGCTGCTTGATCCACTTCGACAGCGCGCGCAGGTCCTTGGGCTTCTTCCAGTCCTTGTCCGGCAGCAGGCCGCTGTCGTAGGGGTCGTAACCCTTGCGCTGGCCGCCACGGTTGTGCTGGATCCGCCGGCCCGTCTTGTGGGAGTCTTCCTCGGTGATCGCCAGCGTCTCGTCATTGAGCAGCTTGGCCATCGCCTCCTTGCTCCCCAGGCCCTTGTAGGGAACCCAGACGGCGTTGCCGAGCTCGTCGTATTCGGTGCGACCCTTCGGGTCGGGCGGGCTCAGTTCGCGGCGACTGAACTGCCCCGTGTCGTCGAACAGCTTGAACCGGCCTGACCCGGACCCAGACATGAGCCGACCCTCTTCCCGGATGGATTACCGTGCGACGACAGGTTAGCGGCCGCCGGCTTGCCGCTGTGTGACGTGGCTCTCATTTTTTCACTATGTCAAACCGGCGCGGCCGGGCGCCCCGGTACGCCGTGGCAGCGGCTGCGCGTCTCCACGGCCACCCGCGTCACTGGATGGATATACAGGGCTTCGCTACACTGCCGCGCATGTCCGGCGCGGCACTGCTCGAGGCCCTCAATCCGGCGCAGCTGCGTGCCGCGACCTTCGGCGCGCCGGGAGCGGACGGCCGCTTCGCGGCGCCGCCGCTGCTGGTCATCGCGGGCGCGGGGACCGGCAAGACGGCCACGCTGGCGCACCGCGTGGCCTACCTCGTCGCGCAGGGCGTCGAGCCCGGCCGCATCCTGCTGCTGACGTTCACGCGCCGGGCCGCGCAGGAAATGGTACGGCGCGCGGAGCGCATCGTGGCCGCGGCACGGCCGCCGGGGGGTGCGCAGGCCCGCCGGCCCGACGTGCGCCTGCCCTGGTCCGGGACCTTCCACGCGATCGGCAACCGGCTGCTGCGCCAGTACCACGCCGCGGTCGGGCTCGAGGCCTCGTTCAGCATCATGGACCGCGGCGACTCCGCGGACGTGCTCGACCGGCTGCGCCACGGGCTCGGCCTGTCGAAGCTCAGCCGGCGCTTCCCGCGCAAGGACACCTGCCAGGCCATCTACTCGCACCGCGTCAATACGGGGTGGGAGCTCGAGCGCGTGCTCGAGGAGGCGTTTCCGTGGTGCGCGGACTGGCGCGAGCCGTTGCGCCAGCTGTTCGGCGCCTACGTCGGAGCGCAAGCTGGCGCAACGGCGTGCTCGATTACGACGACCTGCTGCTGTACTGGCACGCGATGATGCAGGAGCCGGCGCTGGCGCGGCAGGTTGGCGAGCGCTTCGACCATGTGCTGGTCGACGAGTACCAGGACACCAACGCGCTGCAGGCCGGGATCCTGCTCGCGCTCAAGCCCGCGGGCACCGGGCTGACCGTGGTCGGCGACGACGCGCAGGCCATCTATTCGTTCCGGGCCGCCACGGTGGAGAACATCCTCGGGTTCCCGGACCGCTTCTCGCCGCCTGCGGAGGTCGTGGCGCTGGAGGAGAACTACCGCTCCACGCAGCAGATCCTGGATACCGCCAACGCACTGATCGCCGAGGGTCGCCGCCAGTACCGCAAGACGCTGCGCGCGGTGCGCGGCGCGGGCGCGCAGACGCGGCTCGTGACGGTGCTGGACGACCGCGCGCAGTGCGACTACATCGTCGGCCGCGTCCTCGGCAACCGCGAGGCCGGCATCCTGCTGCGCAGGCAGGCCGTGCTGTTCCGCAGCTCCCACCACAGCGACGGGCT
Organism: uncultured Gammaproteobacteria bacterium; assembly: GCA_963695155.1. Taxonomy (GTDB): domain Bacteria; phylum Pseudomonadota; class Gammaproteobacteria; order Steroidobacterales; family Steroidobacteraceae; genus SG8-30. The sequence continues at coordinate 526,466 of CAVOGD010000006.1, read as the reverse complement.
CGAGGTCGAGCTGATGCGCCGCAACATCCCGTACGTGAAGTACGGCGGCCTGAAGTTCCTGGAGGCGGCCCACGTCAAGGACCTGCTGGCCGTGCTGCGCTGGGCCGACAATCCCAGGAACGGCATCGCGGCGTTCCGCGTGCTGCAGCTGCTGCCCGGCATGGGCCCCGCCAACGCCGACCGCTGCCTCGAGTCGGTCGCCGCCGCCGGCTATTCGCTGGACGCGCTGGCGGCCTTCGCGCCGCCGGCCGCGGCGCGCGGCGGCTGGCCGGAATTCAGCGCGCTGCTGGCCGGGCTGGCTGCTGCCGTCCACGCCGTGGGCGGGGCAGGTCGAGCGCGTGCGCGGCTGGTACCAGCCCTTGCTGGAGGGCCTGCACGCGCATGCGGGCGTGCGCGCGGGCGACCTGGAGATGCTCGGCCAGATCGCCACCCAGTTCGCGACCCGCGAGCGTTTCCTGTCGGAGCTGACGCTCGACCCGCCGCAGGCCTCCGGCGACCTCGCCGGCCCGCCGCTGCTCGACGAGGACTACCTGGTGCTGTCCACGGTGCACTCGGCCAAGGGCCAGGAGTGGGAGGCGGTGTTCGTGCTCAACGTCGCGGACGGGAACTTCCCGTCGGAGTTCGCCGCCGGGCGCGACGAGCTGATCGAGGAGGAACGGCGGCTGCTGTACGTGGCGATGACCCGCGCGCGGCGGGAACTCGACCTGCTGGAGCCGCAGCGCTACTACGTCACGCAGCAGCACCGCCACGGCGACGCGCACGTCTACGGTGCGCGCAGCCGCTTCCTGACGGCGGCGGTGATGGACTCGCTGGAGTGCACGAGCTGGGGCGAGGCCACGGCGCCGGACGGCGCGGCCGGCACTGCCGTGCGCGTGGACGTCGGCAAGCGGCTGCGCGACATGTGGTGAGGTCTCGCCGGGTGCCGGCGCCGTGCTGGGGCGCGCAGGATCCGGCCGGGTCCCGCTGCGCTCGCTCCGAAGAAAGTCGCTCGCTACGGGGACCGCGACCAGCTCCCGCGCGCCGGGTTCGGGGTCTGCCCCCTCCCAGGGGTCTGACCCCTCTCAGGGGTCTGACCCCTCCTGCCCGGGTCGCGGCTTCTCGAAGCGCAGCGTAAACCGGTCGCTCTCGCCGATCGCGGCATACCGCTCGCGGTCCTTGTCGCCCAGCCGGAAGGTGGGCGGCAGCGTCCACACGCCCTGCTCGTAGTCCTTGACGTCCGCCGGGTTGGCGTTGATCTCGCTGCGGTCCAGCAGCCGGAAGCCGATGCTCTCGATGAGTTCCACCGCATAGTCCTCGCGCACGTAGCCCGAGCGGGCCCGCGGGTCCTGCGGCGCTTCGCCGGCGGCGCGGTGTTCGACGACGCCCAGGATGCCGCCTGGCTTGAGGGCCTCGAACATGGCCTCCAGCATCGGCCGGTCGGCGCCGCGCGGCATCCAGTTATGGATGTTGCGGAACGTCAGCACCATGTCGAGGCTGCCGGGCGGCACTGGCTGCATCGCGGTCGGGTAGTGCAGCGCCACCACCCTGACCTTGTCGTACACGTCCGGGCGCGACTGCAGCTTGGCGGCGAACGCCTGCAGGCTGTCCTGCACGAACTTGTTGTCCGTCGCGGGATCCCACTGGGCGGCGTACAGCACGCCGCGCTCGCGCAGCACGGGCGCGAGGACTTCCGTATACCAGCCGCCGCCGCCCGGCCACACCTCCATGACGGACATGTCGCTGCGCAGCCCGAAGAAGGCGAGCGTCTCGCGCGGATGACGGTACTGGTCGCGGGCGCGGTTCGCGTCGCCGCGGTGATCGCCCGCAATCGCCGCGTCCAGCAGCGCCAGCGTGGCGTCGTCCGTGCCGCCTGGCGCCTCTTCGGCCGGCGGCTCGGCGACGGGCTGGCCCGCGCAGCCGGCGACCAGCGCCAGCAGGGCGAGGGGGGCGAGCAGGCGGGCGGTGCGCATCGACATCTCCATGGGCGTTGGTCCGGCGCCGCCTAGGATACGACAGCATGCACCGATTGTCGGGGGGTGCGACCCCCCACCAGGTCGGGCGCGCGGGATCCGGTCGGGTCCCCACGCTCGCTCCGACGGAGGATAGTCGCTCGCTTAGGGGACCACGACCAGTTCGCGCGCCCGCCCCGAAGCGCGGCAGCTCCATGCAAGGTGCCAGGCGCGGGCGGGCCGGGGTCGGCGAGCGAATAAAGATCGACTGAGCGAGCGACCCCGGCCCGGTTGCGCCGAACACCGTTGAGCACCGGGACCCGACCGGATCCCGCGCGCACGCCGCAACGCGCGATGGTCAGGGGACCGGAGGGGTCAGACCCTGAAAGGGTCAGACCCCGATCCAGGACGGAGTTTGACCCGACCACGGATCGCCTAGGCGCCGGATTCCGGCTCCAGGTAGGTGTAGCCGGCCAGCTCCGACTCGTAGAAGCGCTTGAGCGCCTGTCCCTCGGCGACCGACAGGCGTCCGTCGCGCATGGCCCGCTCGCAGTCCCGGGCAAAGCGCGGGTACAGCTCGTCGGTGTCGTACTGCATGTAGCCCAGCACCTTGGCCGCCGTGTCGCCCTTCAGCGCCTCCTCGATCCACCAGCCGTGCTCGTCGTCGAGGCGGATGTGCACGACATGCGTGTCGCCGAACAGGTTGTGCAGGTCGCCCAGCGTCTCCTGGTAGGCGCCGACCAGGAAGGCCGCGAGGTAGTAGTCCTCGCCGGGCGTCGGCTCATGCAACTCGAGCGCGCGCTTGATGTCGCGGACCGACACGAAGCGGTCGATCTTGCCGTCGGAATCGCAGGTGATGTCGGCCAGCACCGCGCTGCGCAGCGGCCGTTCGTCGAGGCGATGCAGCGGCATGATCGGGAACAACTGGTCGATGGCCCAGCTGTCCGGCAGCGACTGGAAGATGGAGACGTTGCAGAAGTACGTGTCGGTGAGGACGTTGTCGAGTCCCTCCAGTTCCTCGGGCAGCCGCGGCAGCTTGCGCGTGAGGTTGCGCACGCGCGCGCAGGTCGCCCAGTACAGCCGCTCGGCCAGCCCGCGCATCTCGAGGCTCAGGTAGCCGAGGCTGAACATCTGGTGCACCTGGTCGCGCGCCTGCTGGGCGTCGTGCCAGCACTCGACCAGCCGCCGCTCGCTCACCGAACGGTAGGCGTCGTACAGGTCCTGCACCGGCTGCGGCAGCTCCTCGTCGCCGTTGCCCGGGTCGTCGGGCACGGTGAATCGATCGAGCCTGAGGACGCCGAGCACGTTGAACACCAGCACGCTGTGGTGCGCGGCGATCGCGCGCCCGGACTCGCTGATGATCACCGGATGCGGCAGGTCGCGCGCATCGCACACGCTGGCGATGCGGTACACCACGTCGTTGGCATATTCCTGCAGCGTGTAGTTCATGGACGACTCGAAATTGGTGCGCGAGCCGTCGTAGTCCACGCCCAGCCCGCCGCCCACGTCGATGTACTCGAGTCCCGCGCCCAGGCGGCTCAGTTCCGCATAGACGTGCGCCAGCTCGCCGACCGCCTCCTTGATGCGGCGGATGTCGTGCAGCTGCGAGCCCGGGTGGCAGTGCACGAGCTTCAGGCAGTCCAGCATGCCCTGTGCGCGCAGCACCTCCACCAGTTCCAGGATCTCGGAGGTGAACAGGCCGAATTTCGAGCGGTCGCCCGCCGAGTCGCGCCAGCGCCCGGCGCCCTCCGAGGCCAGCTTGACGCGCACGCCGAGGCTCGGCCGCACGCCGTAGGCGGCCGCGTGCTTCAGCACGTAGGCCAGCTCCGAGAAGTTCTCGATGACCGGGATGATGCTGCGGCCCAGCTTGGTGGCGAGGATGACCGCCTCGATGTAGCTGTCGTCCTTGAAGCCGTTGCAGATGATCAGCCGGTCGGGTGCATCCTCGGTCATCGCCATGACCGCCAGCAGCTCGGGCTTGGAGCCCACCTCGAGGCCGAAACCGAGGTCCGCGCTGCCGCGATAGACCTCCTCGACGACCAGGCGCTGCTGGTTGACCTTGATGGGGAACATCGCGGCGTAGCGGCCGCGGTACTCGTTCTCGGCGATGGCCGCGCCGAAGGCGCGGTGCAGGGCGCGCAGGCGGTGCCGCAGGATATCCGAGAAGCGGATCACGACCGGCGCGGCCAGGTCGCGCGCCTTCAACTGCTCGACGACCTCGTACAGGTCGATCTGCCGCGCCGGGTCGCGGTCGGGCATCACCGCAACATGGCCTTGCGGGTTGATGCCGAAATAGCCGCCGCCCCAGGCCTCGACGGCGTACAGGTCGAGCGAGTCGGAGACATCCCACCCGGGCGCCGGTCGCGGCTTCTTCACTTCATCCAATTCAGGCGACTCCGCAATGCGAAACGCGGGCCACTCGCCCGCGTCAGGTTCCTGCGCGGACGATACCAGATCGGCCGCCGCGGTACATCGCTCCACTCAGCCGGCGCCGCGCGCGACGCCGCGCGCCGGGTCGCGGATCCACTCGCTCCAGGACCCGGCGTAGAGCCGCGCGCCCTGCAGGCCGATGCGCTCGAGCGCGAGCAGGTTGTGGCAGGCCGTGACGCCCGACCCGCACATGCAGACCAGCTGCGACGCCGAGTGGCCGCGCAGCGTGTGCTGCCAGCGTGCCGCGAGCTCGTCGTCGTGCAGGAAGCGTCCCGCCGCGCCGAGGTTGTGCTGCAGCGGGTGGTTCACGGCGCCGGGCACGTGGCCCGCGACGGTGTCGAGGGGCTCGACGTCGCCGCAAAAGCGTTCCGCGGCGCGCGCATCGACGAGCAGGCACGCTGCGGCGGCCAGTTCGCGCGTCAGCTGGGCCGTGGTGACGAGCATGTCGGGCCGCAGCCGCACCCGGAAGCTGGCCGGCTCGCGCGGCCGGACGACCGCGTCCAGGTCCCCGCCGCACGCCTGCCAGGCGGCCAGTCCGCCGTCCAGCACGGCGACCGCGTCGTGGCCCAGCCAGCGCAGCATCCACCACAGGCGCCCGGCGATCATGCCGGCGGCATCGTCGTAGGCGACGACCTGCGTGTGCTCGCCGACGCCCCAGCGGGACAGCGTCGCCGCGAAGTCCGCGGGCGCCGGCAGCGGATGGCGGCCGCTGGCCGGCGTCACCGGTGCGGACAGGTCGCGCTCGAGGTGCGCATACACGGCGCCCGGCACGCGGCCCTGCTGCCAGCGCTGCTCGCCGGCGGCCGGGTGCGCCAGGTCGAAGCGGCAGTCGACGACCAGCAGCCGGGGATCCGCCAACAGCGGCGCCAGTTGTTCCGGCGCGATCAGGGTTTCGAAGCGCATGCGGCCTCCCGGGCGTGGTGTACCCGGCCAAGTCTAGCGCGTGCGCTGCAACCATTCCGGCGCCCGCTGCATCTCAAGGACCATGAGCAGGCCAGCACAACTCACCGACTGCGGCAGGCGCGACCCCGCCGCGGATTGCCGACGACTCCCGCAATTGTCCGAACGGGAGCGCGAATTCTGGCGGCGTGCGGTGGCCGTGGAGCGGCAACGGCTTGCGCTGGCGGCCTGCGCGGCGTGCGGAGCGGACGGCACGGCCCTGCACTGAGTCCGCGTCATCGCGTCGCGCACCGCTTGCCGCGCGCCGGCCCCGGCGCGGTCGGAGATCCACGCTGCGTGAGCGGTCCGGTTTGGGTTAAATTAGGCGAATTCGTCGCGCGGCCCCCGGTGCCGCGCGGTCCCGCTGCAACCCCGGACGAGCCTCCATCATGACCCACGACAAGATCCACACGACCTTCCCCGGCCGCATCCTCATGATCGGTTTCGGCAGCATCGGCCAGGGCGTCCTGCCGCTGATCCTGCGCCACATCGGCGGGCTGTCGCCCGACCGCATCACGATCGTGACCGCCGACGACGCCGGGCGCGCCGAGGCCGAGCGTTACGGCATCCGTTTCATCAAGTACCCGCTGACCCACGAGAACTTCCGGCACGTGCTCGAGCCGCTGGTCGGGCGCGGCGACTTCCTGCTCAACCTGTCGGTGGACGTGTCGAGCATCGCGCTGGTCAAGCTGTGCCGCGAGACCGGCGCGCTCTACCTCGACACCTGCATCGAGCCCTGGCCGGGCGGCTACAACGACCCGAACATCCCCGCCAGCCGCCGCACCAACTACGCGCTGCGCGAAGAGGCGCTCGAACTGCGCAAGGCGCGGGCCAAGGGCCCGACCGCCGTGATCACCCATGGCGCCAATCCCGGGCTGGTCTCGCACTTCGTCAAGCAGGCGCTGCTGAACATCGCCGCGGACACCGGCGTCGAGGTCGCGGAGCCGGCAGGCCGCGAGGAATGGGCGGCGCTCGCCATGGCGCTGGGCGTCAAGGTGATCCACATCGCCGAGCGCGACACGCAGCTGTCCAGCCAGCCGAAGGTGCCGGGCGAGTTCGTCAACACCTGGTCGGTGGACGGCTTCGTGAGCGAGGGCAGCCAGCCGGCGGAGCTGGGCTGGGGCACGCATGAGCGGCATTTCCCGCGCGACGGGCGGCAGCACGACTTCGGCCGCCGGGGCGCGATCTTCCTGATGCAGCCGGGCTGCGCGACCCGGGTGCGGACCTGGACGCCGATTGCACGGCACTTCCACGGCTTCCTGATCACGCATGGCGAGTCGATCTCGATTTCCGACTACCTGACGGTCAAGGAAGGCGAGAAGGTCGTCTACCGGCCGACCGTGCACTACGCGTATCACCCGTCCGACAACGCGGTGCTCTCGGTGCACGAGTTCTGCGGCAGCAACTACCGCATGCAGCAGCACAAGCGGATCATGATGGACGACATCACGGCCGGCATCGACGAGCTGGGCGTGCTGCTGGCGGGTCACGCCAGGAACGCCTACTGGTACGGGTCGCAGCTCTCGACCGACGAGGCGCGCAAGCTGGCGCCCTACAACAGCGCGACCTCGCTGCAGGTGTGCGTGGCGGCGCTGTCGGGGATGATCTGGGCGATGGAGAACCCGAACGAGGGGCTGGTCGAGCCGGACGACATCGACTTCCGGCGCAACCTGGAGATCTGCATGCCGTACCTGGGGCCGGTGGTCGGCCAGTACACCGACTGGACCCCGTTGTTCGACCGCGGCCGCATGTTCCCGGAGGACATGGACGAGAGCGATCCCTGGCAATTCAAGAATATCAGGGTCATCTAGACGAACTGGCGCGGAGCTGGCCGATGGAAAGGGCCGGGCCGAAGGGCCCGGCCTTTCATCGTCCCGCGCAAGAAGCGCGGCATAGAACCGTCCCTCGCAAGAAGCGCGGCCTGAATCCGTCCCTCGCAAGAAGCGCGGCCTTTCGACGTCCCGAGCGGAAAGTTGTGCCGGCAGGCCGGCTCCGGCCTCTCAATGTTATTCGTATTCAATGGCGATGATGGCCAGCCGCTGCTCGCCGCCGGGCAGCATGGTCGTGACTTCGTCGTCGAGCCGCTTGCCGAGCAGGGCGCGGGCCAGCGGCGAGTCGATGCTGATGTAGCCCGGCGCGAGATCGAACTCGTCGGGCCCGACGATGCGGTAACGGCGCACCGCGAGGGTCTCGTCCTCGAGCTCGACCCAGGCGCCGAAGAACACGCGACTGCGGTCGGAGGGCGGCTGCTCGACCACCACCATGCCGTCGAGCCGCTTGCGCAGGTGGCGCACCCGCCGGTCGATCTCGCGCAGCCGTCGCTTGCCGTACAGGTACTCGGCGTTCTCCGAGCGATCCCCCTGGGCCGCGGCCTCGGACACGGCCTGCGTGACCTCGGGGCGCTCGACGCGCCACAGAAGGTCCAGTTCCTCGCGCAGCCGCCGGGCGCCGGCCGGCGTGATGTATTGCGAGCCCGGCGCGGCAGGGGGTTGCCACCGGCCCATTATGTAAAAACCTTGGCCATGATGCGGAATTCTAGCCGCGACGCGCGTGCCTGCGGGTTCCGCCGCCCGCGGCCCGGTGGCGGCGGCGGACCCGGATCTGTGCGGGAGGTCACAGACGTTGCGGCCTGGCGGGCGTAGGTTGGGGCCGTAGCGATTGGCATTGGCGTGAATCCCCTGGCGGACTTCCTTCCCTAAACCGTAAGTCCGCTTCTCGAGCCCCAGGGCATTGCCCCGGGGCTTTTTTTATGTGCCGACGGCTGGCACCCGGCCGGCTCGTAGCGGGCCGCGCCGCCCGATTAACATGTACGCATGCGCGACGGCGGGACCTTCCAGGACCATTTCTCGGCCCAGGCGGATGAGTATGCATCCTGCCGGCCGGGCTACCCGGCCGGGTTGTTCGAGTGGCTGGCGTCGGTGGCGCCCTCGCGCCGCCTTGCGCTCGATGTCGGCACCGGCAACGGCCAGGCGGCGCTGGGCCTGGCGCAACACTTCGACCGCGTGCGGGCCAGCGATCCGAGCGCCCGGCAGCTCGCCGCCGCGCGGCCGCATCCGCGCGTCCACTACGTGCTGGAGCGCGCCGAAGCCCTCGGCGTGCCGGCTGCCAGTGCCGACCTGCTGACGGCCGCCCAGTCCGCGCACTGGTTCGACCTCGGGCCCTTCCATGCCGAGGTGCGGCGCGTGCTGCGCCCCGGCGGCGTGGTGGCCCTGTGGACCTACGGTCGCTTCAGCGCCGGGCAAGAGGTAGACGCCGTGGTGGACGACTTCTACCGCAACGTGGTCGGCCCCTGCTGGCCGCGCGAGCGTCGGCACGTGGAGGAGGGCTACCGCCACCTGGCTTTCCCGTTCGAGCAACTTGAGGCGCCGTGTCTTGCGCTCGAACTGCGCTGGTCGCTGGACGAGGCGCTCGGCTACCTCGGCACCTGGTCGGCGGTGCAGCGCTATCGCGCCACGCGAGGCCGCGATCCCCTGGCGCTGCTCGCGACGCCGTTGCGCACGGCATGGGGTGCCGGGCGCCGCGGGGTGACGTGGCCGCTGCACCTGCGGGTCGGTCGCTGCGTCGCGACATGAGCCGCGCGGGGCGGGCCGGCCGCGTGCGGCTCTGGTAACCTGTGCGCCCTTCGGGCCGGGCCGCATCGCCGCCGGCCCGTGTGCAACGAACGGGAACTGGAGTGCAATGATGATGCTGCGCAACGCGGTGCTCGCCGCCGCCCTGCTGCTCGCGGGCTACGCCCAGGCAGCCGACATGGCCGGCTCGATGTCCTCGGGCATCGACCTCAGCGGCTTCGACCGGGAGACCCGGCCGCAGGACGACTTCTTCCGCTACGTCAACGGCGCCTGGCTGCGCACGACCGACATCCCGGCCGACCGCTCGCGCTGGGGCATGTTCGACCAGCTGCGCGACGAGGCCGACCACAACGTGCGGGCGATCCTCGAGTCGCCGGCGCCGCAGGACGACGTCGTCGGCGCCAGGATCCGGGCCTACTACGTGAGCTACATGAACGAGGCGCGGGCGGAGGAGCTCGGCGCCGCGCCGCTGGCAGCGGAACTCGCCCGCATCGCGGCACTCGATTCGCCGTCGGCCATCGCCGCCTACATGGGGGCCGCGGCCGCGACCGGCGTGTCGGTGCCGATGGCGTCGTTCATCTCGATCGACCGGCGCAACTCCAGCGCCTACGTACCCTACCTGTGGCAGAGCGGGCTGGGCCTGCCGGACCGCGACTATTACCTGCGCGAGGAGGCCAAGTTCGCCGAGATCCGCGCCGAATACCTGCGCTACCTCGCGCGACTGCTGGAACTCGGCGGCATCGAGGAGCCGGCCGCCGGCGCCGCACGCGTCATGACGCTCGAGCGCCGGCTCGCCGAAGCGCAGTGGCCGCGGGTGGCATTGCGCGACCCGGTGGCCACCTACAACCGCGTGAGTCCCGCGCAGGCCGGCGAGACGGCGCCCGGCCTCGACTGGGCGGCGCTGCTGGAGGCGGCCGGGCTGCCGCAGCGGGACTTCGTGCTCGGGCAGCCCGGCTATGCGACCGCGCTCGGCGCGGCGCTGCACGAAGTGCCGCTGGCCGACTGGCGCACCTACCTGCAGGCGCGGTTGCTGAACGACTATGCGCCCTACCTGTCGGGCGCGTTCGTGCAGGCCGAATTCGAGTTCAACTCGAAGGTCCTGCGCGGCACGCCGGAGATCCGCCCGCGCTGGAAGCGCGCGGCGAGCGAGGTGAACCGCGGCATGGGCTTTGCGGTGGGACGCGAGTACGTGGCCCGGCACTTCCCGCCCATGGCCAAGCAGCGCATGGACGAACTGGTCGGCAACCTGCGCCGCGCCATGGAGCAGGGCATTGACCAGCTGGAATGGATGGGGCCGGCGACCCGCAAGGAAGCGCACGACAAGCTCGCGAGGATCACCGTCAAGATCGGCTATCCCGACGTGTGGCGCGACTACGGGGAGCTGGAGATTGACGCGGGCGACCTGGTCGGCAACGTGCGCCGCGCGACCGGGTTCGAATGGCGCCGGCAGCTGGCGCGGCTCGATGAGCCGGTGGACCGCGGCGAGTGGCTGATGAGCCCGCAGACGGTCAACGCCTACTACATGCCGCCGGCCAACGAGATCGTCTTCCCGGCCGCGATCCTGCAGCCGCCGTTCTTCAATGTCGCCGCGGACCCGGCCGTGAATTACGGCGCCATCGGCGCGGTGATCGGCCACGAGATCAGCCACGGCTTCGACGACAAGGGCCGCCAGTACGACGGCACGGGCATCCTGCGCAACTGGTGGACGGCCGGAGACGACGCCGCGTTCGCGGAGCGGGCCGCCCGGCTGGTCGCGCAGTTCAACGGCTACCGGCCGCTGCCGGACCTGGCCATCAACGGCGAGCTGACGCTGGGCGAGAACATCGGCGACCTGTCGGGCCTGGCCATCGCCTGGCAGGCCTGGCGCCTGTCGCTGGGCGGCGCCGAGCCCGAGCCGATCGACGGCTACACGGCGAGCCAGCGGTTCTTCCTGGGCTTCGGGCAGATCTGGCGCACCAAGCAGCGCGAGGAAGCGCTGCGTGAGCAGCTGCTGCGCGACCCGCACTCGCCCGGCGAGTTCCGCGCCAACGGCGTGCTCACCAACTTCGAGCCGTTCTACGCGGCCTTCGACGTCGAGGAAGGCGACGCGCTGTGGCGGCCCGCAGCCGATCGCGTGAAGATCTGGTGAAGCGGCGGGGCTGCGCATGAACGCCATGGACCGCACACGGGCCCTGCGTGGCGCGCTGGTGCTGTGCCTGGCCGTCGGCACCGCGGCCTGCGTGCCGTTCGGCTCGCTGTGGCGCAGGCAGGCGCCGCCGCCGGCGCCGCCGCCGCCCGCGCCGGTCGTGGAGGCGCCGTTGGCCGAGGCCACGCATCGCTTCGTCGTGGCGCCCGGCCAGGACATCGTCGGCCGCGTGCAGGTGACCGTGGCGCGCCACGAGGACACGCTGCCGGACATCGCGCGGCGCTTCAACGTGGGCTACGAGGAGATCATCCGCGCCAACCCGGGCGTGGACCCGTGGCTGCCCGGCGACGGCACGCGCGTGACCTTGCCGACGCGCTTCGTGCTGCCGGACGCGCCGCGCGAGGGCATGGTCATCAACCTCGCATCCATGCGGCTGTTCTACTACCTGCCGCGCAAGGACAAGCAGGCGCCGGTCGAGGTGCTGACCCACCCGATCGGCATCGGCAAGGTCGGCTGGAAGACCCCGGAGGGGCGCACCAGGATCGTCTCGCGGGTCAAGGACCCGACCTGGACGCCGCCGCTGTCGGTGCGCCAGGAACACGCGAAGGACGGCGACCCGCTGCCGGCCAAGGTGCCGGCGGGACCGGACAACCCGCTGGGCCGGCACATGATGCGGCTGGGGTGGCCCAGCTACCTGATGCACGGCACGAACAAGCCCTACGGCGTCGGCATGCGGGCCAGCCACGGCTGCATTCGCCTCTACCCGGAGGACATCTCGCGGCTGTTCGAGTCGGTGCCGCTCAATACGCCGGTGACCGTGGTCAACCAGCCGTACCTGCTGGGCTGGGAGGACGACGTGCTGTTCGTGCAGGCTTACGGACCGCTGGAAGACGACGAGCGCAACTGGGAACACGGGCCGGTCGCGCTGCGCAAGAAGGGCGCGCGGTCGAAGTCGCCGCTGTGGAAGCGCATCGTTGCCGAGGATGCGCACATCAACTGGGAGCGCGCGCGCGAGGTTTCGCGCAAGGCCGACAGCCTGCCGCTGCCGGTGACGCGCGGCCGCGAGCTGGCGGCGGACGCCTTGCTGGCCGGCGCGCCGCTGGTGCGCAACGCCCTGCCGCGCGGCGCCACCTGGGACGGCAACGAGGACCAGTACGCGGACGAGGGCAGTTTCCGCGAATTGCTGGCGGAGCGCGAAACGGTGCAGCCCGCCGCCGGGTCGAAGCGCTGACCGGTCAGATGTCGGGCGCGACGGGCGGCGCGTCCGGCCGGCTCGACAGCGCGCAGATCATGGAACCCGCGACGACCAGCAGCGCGCCGCCGATGCTTGCGGCATTGAGGCCTTCCGCGCCCAGGGTGCCGGGCGCCAGGCGCTCCAGCAGCCACATGGCCGCCACGGTCAGCAGCGGCGCGGTGGCCAGCACCGCGCTGATCCGCGACACCTCCCAGTGCCTGAGCGCCTCGGCGAAGCTCAGGTAGGCCACCAGCGTGTTGGCACAGCAGAAGAGCAGCGCCCAGGCATAGACCGGCTCCAGCGACAGCACCGGACGCCACGCCGCGAACGGCGCCAGCAGGATGGCGCAGACGGTGAAGATGATCCACAGGATCTGCCGCACCGACAGGTTCGCCAGCAGCCGCTTCTGCGCCAGGCCGTAGCTCGCCCAGGTCGCCGACGCGGCCAGCAGCAGCGCCACGCCCAGGCCGAGTCCCTCGCCGGGCCGCGCCAGTTCGGGCAGCCGGTGGTTGAAGAACAGCAGCAGCCCGGCGCCGAGCACCACGAAGCCGGCCCATTGCCGGGGCGCGAAGCGCTCGCGCAGCAGGAACACGCCGCCCAGCAGCAGCAGCAGCGGCGCGACCTGGATGACGACCTGCGCGATGCTGGGCGAGGTGTGATCGAGCGCGACCAGGTACAGGACGAAATTCGCCAGCAGCCCCAGCGTGGCGACCCCCAGCAGCGCGATCACCGGCCGCCCGAACGCGGACCAGCGCGGCAGGCGGCGCCGCCACGCCAGCACCGCGCCGAGCACCAGCGCCGCGCTCGCCAGCCGCCACCACGTGATGGTGTAGGCGTCGAGCCGCTCGAGCGTGAACTTGAGCGCGAGCGGCAGCACGCCCCACATGCAGGCGGTGACCGCTGCGAGCATGAAGCCGGTGCGCGCGCCGGTGGCCCGGGATGGCATGTTGCGTGGCTGCTCCGGAATACGGCGGGCAAGCATAAACCAGCGCGCTACCGCGCGGCGGCGTTGTGCTAACCTTCGCCAAACCAGGGGAGCCGCCGGTGGCAGAACGCCTCACCGGGATAGACGTACAAGAAGAAGGCAGCGCCGAGCACTCGATTGCGCGCGCACCGACCGGCGTGACGGCCTTCGTCGGGCGCACCCTGCGCGGGCCGGTCAATCGCCCGGTCCTGCTGCACGGCCTGGCCGACTTCCGGCGGGCCTTCGGCGGGCTGTGGCAGCCCAGCACGCTGTCCTACGCGGTCGAGCAGTTCTTCGAGAGCGGCGGGACGGACGCGATCGTGGTGCGCGTGGCCAATGGCGCGCGGCCCTGCACCCTCTCGCTGCCGGCCCCGGGCGGCTGCCTGACGCTGTGCGCCCTGGCGCCGGGCACGCGCGAGTTCCTGCGCGCGGCCGTCGACTACGACGGGATCGGCGACAACGAGCAGGACCGCTTCAACCTCGTGGTGCAGCGCGTGCGTGCGCCGGGATCCGAGCACATCGAGGACCAGGAGATCTACCGGCGGCTGTCGGTGGACGAGGCGTCCTCGCGGTTCGTGGCCGACGCGCTGACCGAATCGCAGCTGGTGCGCCTGTCGGGAGCGGTGCCGGCGGGCCGCCCGACCGAGACCCATGCGGCCCGCGGCCAGTTCCTGGCGGCCTACGTCTCGGCCAATCCGGACGGCGACGACGGCGGCCCGCTGACCGATTACGACATCATCGGGTCGGCCGCGCGCGGTACCGGCCTGTTCGCGCTGGCCGCGGCGGAGAGCTTCAACTTCCTGTGCATCCCGCCGCTGACGCGGGACGTGGACCTTGGACCCAGCGCGCTGCTGGTCGCCAACCGGTACTGCAACGACCATCGCGCGATCCTGATCGTGGATCCGCCGCGCGACTGGGACACGCCGGCCGCGGCGCTGGCGGGCATCCACGACTGGGCCTTCTGCAGCGATGGCGCAGTCATGTACTTCCCGCGGCTGCTGGCGCACGACAAGCTGCGGGGCCGGTTCGAGGCATTCCCGCCCTGCGGCGCGGTGGCCGGGATGTTGTCGCGCACCGATGCCCGCCGTCCCGTGTGGGCGACGGCCGCGGCCGGGGACGATGCGGTCCTCAGGCCCGGCATGCGGTCGTTGTGCCCGGTCACCGCGGAGGAGCGCGAGAAGCTGGCGGTCGCTGGCATCAACGTGCTGCATGCGGTCAGGCCCGCGCTCGGCGAGGGGCTCGAGGCCCGCACGCTGGCGGGCCCGGGCGCCGCCTGTGCCGACTGGCGGCTGCTGGCCAACCGCCGGCTGGCCCTGTTCATCCTCAACAGCATCGAGCGCGGCACGCGCTGGATGCTGTTCGAGCCCAACGGCCCGGCCCTGTGGGCCCGGGCCCACCGCCAGCTGCGCACCTTCTTCGGTGCGCTGGAAGCGGAGGGCGCCTTTGCGGATCGTGCGCCGGACGATCGCTGGTTCGCGATCTGCGACGAGCGCGTCAACCGGCCGCTCGAGCGCGACCGCGGCACCGTCAACCTGCTGTTCGGCTTCGCGGCCGCACGGCCCGGACAGTTCCACACCTACCTGGTCAGCCACCAGGCCGGCGGCAGCCGGCTCAAGCGGGTCACGCTGAACCGCCTGCAGGCCGGCGTGGGGCGGCCGCAAACGCTCGGTGAGGCAGAAGTCGCGCCGGTGCTCGCAGCGGGCTGAGGCCGCCGGCATCGTGGACGGCGACGAGAAGCTGCGGCGGATCTGGCGGGCGGTCGCGGCGATTCCGCGGGGCAGCGTCGATTCCTACGGCGGCGTGGCGCGCCGCGCGGGCCTGCCGGGCCGCTCGCGACTGGTCGGCCATGCCCTGAAGGTGGCGCCGGCCTCACTCGGCCTGCCCTGGCACCGGGTGCTGGGCGCCGGCGGGCGGATCAGCCCGCGGCGGGGTTCGGCGGAACACCAGGAGCAGCGGCGACGGCTGGAGGCGGAGGGGCACCGCTTCTCGGGCGGGCGCGTGCTGGGCGATGCGCCCGGCCGCGGGACCGGTCTCGACGAATGGCTGTGGGGTCCGCGCCGCGACGAGCCTTGAGCCGCGCGGCCTTTTGCTACCATCCCGGCTTTGCGGCACGGAGCGGCGCATGGCCAGCCACCACGTAGTCTTTTCGCACGGCAAGGAGAGCGGGCCCTGGGGGTCCAAGATCGCGGCCATGGCCGACGTCGCGCGCAGCGAGGGCTATGAGGCGGATTCGGTGGACTACCGCGGCGTGGAAGACCCGCACGACCGCACGACGCGCCTGCTCAGCTACTGCCGCGACCTGCGCGGCGACCTGGTGCTGGTCGGCTCCAGCCTGGGCGGCCACGTCGCAACCTCGGCGTCCTCGCTGCTGCGGGCGCGCGGCCTGTTCCTGCTGGCGCCCGCCTTGAACCTGCCCGACCAGCCGGTGCCGGTGCCGCGCGCCGAGGACTGCCCGATGACGATCGTGCACGGCTGGCGCGACGAGGTGGTGCCGATCGAGGAGAGCGTGCGCTATGCGCGCGACTACAACGCGACGCTGCACATCATCGACACGGACCACCGCATGCAGGACCAGATCCCGCTGATCAACTACCTGTTCGAGTACTTCCTGGTGTCGCTGGACCTGCCGCGCACGCGCCGCAAGTGACGCGGGCCGGCGGCGCTCAGTAGCGCCGGCGTATGGCGCGGGCCGCCATGCGGTCCACCAGCCCCGGCGCGACCAGCTTGGCCCAGCGCAGCAGGCGCCCGCGCACGGAGGTGAAGACCAGCCGGTCGCGCGCTGCGGCGCCACGCAGGATGACCTGGGCGCACTGCCCGGCCGTCATGATCCGCGCTTCCTGCATCGGGCTCGCGCCGAGCGGCCGCCCGTCCGGGCCCAGCGCGCGCCGATGGATCTCCGAGAGTACGAAGTCCGGCGCGACCAGCGTGATCGACACGTCCTGGCCCAGCAGTTCCGTGCGCAGCGACTCGAAGAAACCCATCATCGCGTGCTTGCTGGCGCTGTAGCCGGTGCGGGTGGGCACGCCGACCAGGCCCGTGATGCTGGACACGGCGACGATGCGCCCGCGCGAGGCCTTGAGCGCGGGCAGCGCGTGCCGCGTGGTCCAGGCCGCGCCCAGGTAGTTCACCCGCATCAGCCGCTCGAGCACCTGCGGGTCCTCGAGCTCGTCGAGGCGCGACCACATGGACGCGCCGGCGTTGACGATCAGCATGTCGATCCGCCCGAACCGGTCGAGCGTCGCGGCCACCAGGGCCGCGCACTGGGCGTCCTCGCAGACGTCGGTCGGCACGACCAGCGTGCGGGCCCCGCGCTCGCCGCACAGCGCAGCGAGTTCCTCGAGGCGTGCGCGGTCCCGCGCGGCGAGCACCAGGGTCGCGCGCTGCGCCGCCAGTTGCAGGGCCAGCGCGCGGCCGATGCCCTCGCTGGCGCCGGTCAGCACGACCACCTGGTGGGTGAATTCAGCCATGGCCGTACGCTCGCACAATCGCCGGGCGGCGTCCACGATCCGGTCGTTCGGGTTAGACTGGCGTCACCTGCTTACGGAGGGCCTGCACGCCGATGAGCGCCCGGATCGCAGCATTGTCCGTCGCGGTGGCGCTGGCCGCCTGCGGCGGCGAACGCGCCGAGGAACGCGAGGGCCTGAAACCGGAGGACACGGTATTCGGCGATCTCGTCACGGCGCCGGGCAAGGTCGAGGACCGCGCCGGGGCCGCTGCCGAGCTGCGCCGCGAGGCGCTCACGGACGCGCTACGCGACAGCGAGGAAGGCCGCCCGCAGGAGTGACCGGCCGACGGCCAGCCGGTCCCGCGGCCGGCGCCGTCTGCCGCGTACCATGGCGGGCAGACCCATGAACAAGTACCTGGGACTCGATCGCACGACGCTGTGGGCCCTGCGCGGCCTGTTGCGCCTCTTCGTGCGCCCGACGCTCGTGCCGGAGGATGCGCGCGAGCGGCTGCGCGGCCGTGCCCGCCCGGTGCTGTACGTGCTGGAGGAGCGCAGCCTGTCCGGCTTCCTGGCCGTCGAGCAGGTCTGCATGGATGCCGGCCTGCGCCGGCCCGGCAAGCGGCTCGCCGCCGGCGACCTGTCGCTGCGCCGGTCCTATGTCGCGCTGGAGCGGCGTGCCGGCGTGCTGCGCAAGCGCGCCGATCGGCGCATGCCGCGCGAACTGACGGAGGCCATCGCGGCCGTGGCCAGGCAGCCGGACCTCGATCTCGACATCGTGCCGGTCGCCGTCTACTGGGGGCGCGCGCCGCAGCGCGAGCGGTCCTGGCTGGACCTGGTCCTGTCGGAGAGCTGGGCGCTGGTGGGGCCGTTCCGCCGGCTGTTGTCCATCCTGTTGAACGGCCGCAGCACGCTGATCCGCATCGGCGAGCCGCGACCGGCCCGCAACTACGCGGAAGATGGCCAGGACCCGGCCCGCGCGGCCCGCCGCCTGCTGCGCGAACTGCGCACGGAGTTCCGCTACCTGCGGGCGGAAACGGTCGGCCCGGAGCTGGCGACCCGGCGCGTGATCGTCGCCCAGGTGCTGCGCACGCGCGCCATCCGGCAGGTCGTTCGGCAGGAGATACGCGAGCGCAACCGCACGCGCCGCGAGGCGCTGAGGGTCGCGCGCAAGTTCGCCGTCGAGATTGCGGCCGACTACTCGCACACTTTCGTGCGGGTCGTCGAGCGCCTGCTGGGCTGGCTGTGGAACCGCCTGTACGACGGCGTGGACGTGCGCAACGCCGAACACCTGGACCGGCTGCCGCCCGGCTGCTCGATCGTCTACGTGCCCTGTCACCGCAGCCACATGGACTACCTGCTGCTGTCCTACGTCATCTACCAGCGCGGCTATGCGGTGCCGTACATCGCGGCGGGCATCAACCTCAACCTGCCGCTGCTCGGCCGGTTCCTGCGCAAGGGCGGCGCCTTCTTCCTGCGGCGGTCGTTCCGCGGCGAGGGCCTGTACCCGGTGGTCTTCACCAAGTACGTGGACGTGATGATGGCCCGCGGCCATCCCGTCGAGTTCTTCATCGAGGGCGGCCGCAGCCGCACGGGCCGGCTGATGGCGCCGCGCACCGGGCTGCTGTCCATGACGGTGCGCAGCTTCCTGCGCAACCCGCGGCGCCCGGTGGCCTACGTACCCGTCTACTTCGGCTACGAACGCCTGCTCGAGGGCCGCACCTATATCGACGAGCTGTCGGGCCGGCCGAAGGAAAAGGAGACGCTGCTGGGGCTGCTGCGCGCATTGCCCAGCCTGCGCGAGCAATTCGGCCGCGCACAGGTCAGCTTTGGCGAGCCGGTGCTGCTGGAAGCGCACCTCGACGCCATGGAGCCCGGCTGGCGCAACGCGGGCGACGTGGATGCGACGAGGCCGCCCTGGTTCAGCGACGCGGTGGATTCGCTGGCGGGCGAGATCATGCGGCGCATCAACGCCGCGGCGGCGGTCACCCCCATCAACCTGCTGGGCGTGACCCTGCTGGCGACGCCGCGCCAGGCGATGCTGGAGACCGACCTGCTGCGCCAGCTCGAGTTGTGCCGGGCGTTGCTGGCCGAGTGCCCGTACGCCGCGGACGTGGTGCCGCCGGAGGCGGATGCCGCGGCGATGATCGCCAAGGGCGAGTCCATGCACATGCTGACGCGCCGCCGGCACCCGCTGGGCGACGTGCTGCGCATGCAGGAAGAAGCGGCCATCCTGTGCACGTACTACCGCAACAACGTCATCCACCTGTTCGCCATACCGTCGCTGGTGGCCTGCGCGTTCCTCAACAACGCCTCGATGCGGGGCGAGGACGTGCACCGGCTCGTCTGGCGCGTCTATCCCTACATCCGCCAGGAGCTGTCGCTGCGCTGGGCGGAAGCGCAGTTGCCGGGCGTCGTGGACGAGGTGCTGGCGGCGCTCGAGCGGAACGGATTGCTGGAGCGCAGCGAGGACGGGCGGGTCTGGCGCCGGCCGCCGACCGGTTCGGCGCAGGCCGTGCAGCTGTCGGTGCTCGCCCAGGCCACCATCCAGACCGTCGAGCGCTACTACCTGGCGATCGCGCTGCTGTTGCGCGCCGGCCGCGGCGAACTGACGCCGGAAGGGCTGGAGAGCCGTTGCACCGCCATGGCCCAGCGCATGTCGCTGCTGTACGGCCTGAACGCGCCGGAGTTCTTCGACCGCACGATGTTCCGTGCCTTCATCGGGCTGCTGCGCGAACGCCGGGTGGTCGAGCTGGACGCGGCCGGCCGCCTGACCTACGGGGAACCGCTGCGGGCCGTCGCCGACGATGCGCAGATCGTGCTGTCGGAGCAGATCCGCAACAGCATCCTGCAGGTGACCCACAACTGATCGCTTTGCAGTGCAAAAAGGCCGTATACGTAGTTGCCGCGCCGCTAGGCCACGGCCGCGCCGCTGATATACTGCATGGGACGTGGTGCGGACTGCGCGTGATCGGCATCGACGCCACAACAAGAAACGCGGGTGCCGGCAGCCTATGCTCCGGCGTTGTTCCGGGTAGGCCGAGACCTCTCGGTCATCATAGAAAACTGGGGATACATTAATGACCACTCATCTCGCCAGGCACGGATTCCGTCCGGTGCGCAGCGCCGTGACGACGGCCCTGGTTGCGGCTGCGGCACTGAGCGCCGGGTCGGCACAGGCGTTCGACTTCAGGCTCGGTGAACTGCAGGGCAACTGGGACACGACGCTGTCCTTCGGGCAGTTGTACCGCGTCCAGTCCCCGGACCTGGACCTGATCGGCATCGCGAACGGCGGGATCGGCCGGTCACCGAACATCGACGACGGCAACCTCAATTTCGGCACCGGCCTGGTGTCGAACGCGGGCAAGTTCGTGACCGAACTGGCGCTGAGCGGCGAGTCCTACGGCCTGTTCGTGCGCGCCCAGGGGTTGTATGACTACAACATCGAGGACCAGCCGACGCAGCGCACCCCGATCTCCGAGTCCGGCAAGAACCTGGCCGGCTCCTACGTGCGGCTGCTCGATGCGTTCATCTACGGTCGCTGGGACCTGGGCGGCCATGAGCTCGACCTGCGCGCCGGCAACATGGTCGTGAACTGGGGCGAGAGCACCTTCATCCAGGGCGGAATCAACAGTGCCATCAACCACTTCGACGTCTCGGCGCTGCGCGTGCCGGGCTCGGAGCTGCGCGAAGCCTACCTGCCGCAGGAGATGATCAAGGCCTCGTTCGCGCTGTCCGAGAACGTGAACCTCGAGGCCCTGTACCTGTTCAGCTGGGACGAGACCCTGCCGGAACCGTCGGGCAGCTACTTCGCCGCGAACGACTTTGCGGTGCGGGGCGGCAGCCGCGTGTACATAGGCTTCGGCGCCATCTCCGACCAGGGCGCGGACTTCAGGCCGCTGGGTGGCCCGTTCATCACGGACTTCCAGGGCGTGGTGCGCGCGCCGACCATCGAGGCCAGCGACGACGGCCAGTACGGCGTGTCGCTGAAGTGGTTCCTGCCGGGCTTCAGCGACGGCACGGAATTCGGCTTCTACTACCTGAACTACCACAGCAAGCTGCCGTTGATCAGCGGCCGCACCGGCACGGTGGCTGGCCTGGGCAATTCCGTCGGCGCACTGACGGCCGTGCAGGCGACGGCGCTGGCCCTGGCATCGGGCCTGCCGACCGGTTCGGCCATCGCGCTGGGCGCGAGCCAGGGCGTGAGCGCGGCCGCGGCGAGAGGCGGCAACCTCACGTCGGCGACGGCAACGCAGTACGCGACCATCGCGGCGAATACCGTGCTGCTCGGCGGCAGCGCCTCGGCGCAGGCGTCCAGCCTCGGCACGCACGAGTACACCAAAACCGCCCAGTACTTCACCGAGTACCCGGAGGACATCAAGCTGTTCGGCCTGTCCTTCAACACCCAGCTCGGCACGAGCGGCATTGCGCTGCAGGGCGAGGTCTCGCTGAAGCAGGACACGCCGCTGCAATACGACGACGTCGAGCTGCTGTTCGCGGCGCTCACGCCGTTCGAGGCGGTGGCGTTCGGGGCCCAGGGTATCCCGATTCCTGCCACCTGCGTGCCCGGGCCGCTCGCGACGCTGGTCCGCTGCGGCCAGCTGGGTGGCTTCGGCGCCAACGAAGTGATATCGGGCTGGGAACGCTTCGACGTCTGGCAGGGCCAGTTCACGATGACCAAGGCCTTCCCGCCGATGCTGGGCGCTTCGCAGGTCGTGACGGTGCTGGAGGCGGGCTACACGCACGTCAGCAGCATGCCGGACAAGGAATCGGGCGGGCCGAACGGCCGCGGCCTGCGCTTCAACGGCCCGGGCACCTCAGTGTCCGGCAACGCCGAGCTGGAGCCGGGCAAGCACCCGGGCTACAACGGGCTCGAGCCGCAAGACCGCTTTGCCGACGCCGATTCCTGGGGCTACCGCATGGCCGTGCGGCTGGATTACCTGGGCCTGGTCGGGCCCTGGAACGTCAGCCCGCGCATCGTGTGGTCGCACGACGTGGAAGGCACGACCCCCGGACCGGGCGGCAACTTCGTGGAGGGACGCTACGGCCTCACGCTCGGCGTGAACGCCAACCTGCGCGCCACCTGGGAAGTCGACCTCGGCTACACGAAGTTCGGCGGCGCGGGCCGCTGGAACGACCTCAACGACCGTGACTTCATCGCCGCGACGGTGAAGTACGCGTTCTGAACGCCCGGAGAAAACAGATCATGAAAATGAAAATCGTAGCGAGCGTCGCCACCCTGGCGCTGTTCGGCATGGCCGGCGCGGCACTGGCCGCGGTCAGCGCACAGGAAGCCGCGCGACTCGGCGCGGACCTGACGCCGATGGGGGCGGAGAAGGCCGGCAACGCGGCGGGCACCATCCCGGCGTGGGACGGCGGCATCACCTCGGCGGCCAAGGCCGGCTTCCCGGGCTTCAAGACCGGCGGCCATCATCCGGATCCCTATGCGGCGGACAAGCCGCTGTACCGGGTCGACTCGTCCAACATGGGCCGTTATGCGGCGCAGTTGACCGAGGGCCACAAGGCGCTGCTCAACGCGTACAAGACCTCGTACTTCATGAACGTGTACCCGTCGCACCGCAGCGCGGCGTACCCGCAACGCATCTATGACGCCACCAAGGCCAATGCGACGACGGCCAACCTGGCCGCCGGCGGCAACGGCGTGACCGGCGCGATCATCGGCATCGCGTTCCCGATCCCGAAGACCGGCGTCGAGGTGATCTGGAACCACATCCTGCGCTACCGCGCCGACGTGGCCGGCCGCAATATCGGCCAGGCGGCGGTGACCCGCACCGGCGACTACACGATGGTCAAGTTCGCCGATGAGTTCTACGGCGCATACAGCCTGCCGGGCGCCAAGGAGGCCGAGCTCGACAACGTGATCCTGTACTTCCTGCAGGCGACCACCGCGCCGGCGCGACTCGCCGGCGAGATCCTGCTGGTCCACGAGACGCTGGACCAGAGCAAGGAAAACCGCCGTGCGTGGCTGTACAACCCCGGCCAGCGGCGGGTGCGCCGCGCGCCGAACGTCGCCTTCGACAATCCGGGCAGTGCCTCCGACGGCCTGCGCACCTCGGACCAGCTGGATATCTACAACGGCAGTCCGGAACGCTACGAGTGGAAGCTGGTGGGCAAGAAGGAAATACTCGTCCCCTACAACTCCTACAAGCTGCACTCCAATTCGCTGAAGAACGACGACATCATCCGCCCGCTGAACATCAACCAGGAGCACGCCCGCTACGAGTTGCACCGCGTGTGGGTGGTGGACGCGACGCTGAAGGCTGGCCAGCGCCACATCTACAAGCGCCGCACCTTCTACGTGGACGAGGATTCCTGGCAGATCATGGCCGTGGATTGCTACGACGGCCGCGACCAGCTGTGGCGCGTGCAGGAAGCTCACTCCATCAGCTACTACGAACTGCCGACGTTCTGGTCCACGCTGGAGATGACCTACGACCTGCAGTCGGGCCGCTACCTGGCGCTCGGCTTCGACAACGAGGAGCCGATGACTGTCGACTTCAACCTGAAGCGCACGGTTTCGGACTACACGCCGTCTGCCATCGCGCGCCGCGGCACGCGTTGAGGTCGGTCGACTGAGACAGCGCGGGCCGGCGGGCGAGGAGTCCGCCGGCCCCGCCGCGTACTGGAGGCGGACGATCATGCACTCCCGTATCCTTGCAGTAGCGGCTGCACTGGCCGCGCTCGTGCCGGCGGTGGCGCCGGCCCAGCACGAAGCGGATGCCGCCGCACAGCCTTCCGTTATCGCCCCGCTGGCCGCCAGCTCACTCGTGCTGGACGTGGCCGAGGCCGGGCCGCGGCTGGTCGCGGTTGGCGAGCGCGGCCACGTGCTGTATTCGACCGACGCGGGCGGCAGCTGGACCCAGGTGCAGGTGCCCGCCAGCGCCAACCTGACGGCCGTGTACTTCGCGGACGAGCGGCACGGCTGGGCCGTCGGTCACGATGAGGTGATCCTGCGCACGGAGGACGGCGGCGACAGCTGGCAGCGCAGCCATTTTGCGCCGGAAATGAACCGGCCGCTGCTGGACGTCTGGTTCGCGGACGCGAGTTACGGGCTGGCCGTGGGCGCCTACGGCGTCATCTACAGGAGCGAGGACGGCGGCCGGGAGTGGGTCGAGGTGCCCTTCGAGCCGGCGCCGCTGGGCGGCCCGTTGCCGGCGCTGGACCCGGACGATTACAACGCCGAAGTGGACATGGGCTTCGAGTTCCACCTCAATTCCATCGTGCGCGGCCCGGATTCGCGGCTGTACCTTGCCGCCGAGGCCGGGCGATTGTTCCGCTCGGACGACCTGGGCCATTCCTGGCGCGAGCTGCCGTCTCCCTACGACGGCTCCTTCTACGGAATCCTGCCGCTCGACGGCGATGCGCTGCTGGCGTTCGGGCTGCGCGGCAACCTGTTCCGCTCGGAAGACGGCGGCATGAACTGGACGCAGATCGAGACCGGCACCGTGGCGCTGTTGAACTCGGCGATCCGCCCGGCGCCGGGCACCGTCATCATCGCCGGGCTGACCGGCGTGCTGCTGGTCAGCACCGATGGCGGCAGGACCTTCACCTACACGCAGCAGGACGACCGCAAGGCGCTGTCGTCGCCGGTCTGGGTGGGTGACGGCCAGATCGTCGTGGCAGGCGAGGCCGGCGTACGCCGCCTGGCCGTTCCCGGGTTGAGGTGAGCGCCATGCATGTCGAGCAAGCGGATTCGAATGGCCGGCCGACGCTGGCGGAGAGGCTGGAACCCTACGTCTTCGACAATCGCCGGCTGATCCTCGGGTTGTTCGCGCTGCTGACCATCGCGTTCGGCTGGGTGGCCATCCGCGGGCTCGCGCTGGACACCAACTTCAACAAGCAGCTGCCGCTGGATCACGAGTACATCCAGACCTACCTGGACCACAAGACCGACTTCGGCGGCGCCAACCGCCTGCTGATCGCCGTCGTGGCGCGCGACGGCAACATGTTCACGCCGGAGTTCTTCGAGGCGCTCAAGATCGCCACCGACGAGGTGTTCTTCATCGAGGGCGTGGACCGCTCCCGCGTGCAGTCGTTGTGGACGCCCAACACGCGCTACACCGAGGTGATCGAGGGCGGCATCCAGGCGGGCGACGTCATTCCGTCGGACTTCACCCCTGACGAACACGGCCTGAGCCGCGTGCGCGAGAACATCCTGAAGGCGGGCATCGTGGGCCGGCTGGTGGCCAACGACTTCTCCGGGGCCATGGTCAGCGCGCAGCTGCTGGACGCGGATCCCGAGACCGGCAAGCCGATCGACTACATCGCCATTTCGCGGGCGCTCGAGCAGAAGGTGCGGCAGCGGATCCAGGACGCGGACCTGGCCATCGCCGTGGACGTGCCGGTGTCCGTGCACATGATCGGCTTCGCCAAGGTGGTCGGCGACGTGGCCGACGGCGCGATGTCGGTGATCACCTTTGCGGTGGTCACCGTCCTGCTGACGCTGCTGTTCGTGTGGGTGTACATCCAGTCCTTCCGCACCGCGCTGGTGCCGGTCGTCTCGTCGCTGATCGCCATGGTCTGGATGCTGGGCCTGCTGGTCATACTGGGCTACGGCGTGGACCCGCTGGGCATCCTCGTGCCGTTCATCATCTTCGCGATCGGCACCAGCCACGGCGTGCAGAAGATCAGTGCGGTGAGCGATGCGGCCATGGCGGGCGCGGACAGTAACGAGGCGGCGCGGCGCACCTTCCGCCTGCTGTTCCTGCCGGCGATCGTCGCGCTGCTGGCCAACCTGGTGGGGTTCATCACCATCCTGCTGATCCCTGTGCAGGTCATCCAGGAAATGGCGATCACCGCCAGCCTGGGCATCGGCGTGGTCATCCTGACCGACCTGGTGCTGCTGCCGATACTGGTGTCCTACGTGCCGATCACCGACCGCTACCGCAAGCGGGTGGCCGACCGGCAGCTGGTGCTGAAGAAGCTGTGGGTCCGCCTGGTGCGGGTCGCGGACCGCGGTCCCGCCACGGTCATCATCGTGATCGCGGCGTTGCTGGGGGTGTTCGGGGTCATCAAGGGCGCCGAGACGCCGATCGGCGACACCCAGTCGGGCGTCCCGGAGCTGCGGCCGGATTCCCGCTACAACCTGGACAGCGAGCTGATCACCTCGAAGTTCTCGATCGGCACCGACATCCTGAACGTCATCGTCGAGACCCCCGCGAACGGCTGCATCGACCACCGCGTCATCGACGCGATCGACCGCTTCGCATGGCACATGGCCAACGTCGACGGCGTACGCGACGTGCTGAGCCTGGCCGGCGTGTCGAAGGTCATCAGCGCGGGCTGGAGCGAGGGCAGCCTGAAGTGGCGCAACCTGCCGCGCGACGAGCGGCAGCTGGTGCAGGCGCAGGGCTACGTCGAGACCAGCACCGGGCTGCTCAACCGTGATTGCAGCGTGATGCCGGTGGTGCTGTTCCTGGCCGACCACCGCGCCGAGACCATCGAGCGCGTGATCGCGGCGGTCAAGCAGTATCGCACCGAGCACCCGACCGAGGACGTCAAGTTCCGGCTCGCCACCGGCAACGTGGGTGTGATGGCGGCCCAGAACGAGGAGGTCATGGCCAAGGAGTTCGTCATCCTCGGCTGGCTGTTCGCCGCGGTGACGATCATGTGCCTGATCAATTTCAGGTCGGTGATCGGCACGGCGCTGGTGATCGTGCCGCTCACGCTGGTCTCCGTCCTGGTGTACGCCGTGATGGCGATCGTCGGCATCGGCCTCAAGGTCAATACGCTGCCGATGGTGGCGCTGGGCGCGGGCATCGGCGTGGACTACGGCATCTACCTGTTCAGCCGCATGCAGGAGTTCCTGAGGCGCGGCGATTCCGTGCACGACGCCTATTTCGGCGCGCTGCGCGTGACCGGTGCCGCGATCTTCTTCACCGGCGTGACGCTGGCGATCGGCGTCGCGACCTGGACGTTCTCGCCGCTGAAGTTCCAGGCCGATGTCGGCCTGATGCTGACCTTCATGTTCCTGGTGAACATGCTGGGTGCGATGCTGCTGCTGCCGGCGCTGGGCGCCTGGCTGCTGCCGCTGGGCTACAAGCAGAAGAAGAAGGCCTGAGCCGGTTCAGTCGGCGGCGGGGCGGCCACGCAGGCGCTTGGTCGTCTGGCGCCGCTTCTTGCCCTCGAGGCGCCGCTCCCGCGAGCCGGCCGTGGGTCGCGTCTTGCGCCGCACGCGCGGCCTGACCGCCGCCGCTTCCAGCAGCTCCGCGAGGCGCTCCAGCGCGTCGCGCAGGTTGCCCTCACGGGTGCGGTGGCGCCGCGCCTGGATGACGATTTCGTCCTGCAGCGTGAGGCGCCGCCCGGCCAGGCTCCGCAGGCGGCCACGGCCCTCTTCGTCGAGCAAGGACGTCCCGGCGACGCTGAAGCGCAGCTGGCAGGCGGTGGCCAGCTTGTTGACGTTCTGGCCGCCGGGGCCGGGCGAGCGCACCCAGGCCAGCTCGTACTCCGCGGGCGGGATGACGATGTCGCCGCCGGCGGGCATGCGCGTCAGTCCTGGCCGTCGCGGCTAGGCTCGATGGGCGTGCGCTGCGGCGGCGCGAGGGTGGAGGCGGAGTCGCCGCCCTCGAGGATCCGGATTTCGCGCTGCGCCGGCGGGATGGTGATGCCGTGCTTGCGGAACAGCGCCCAGATGCGGCGGTTGATGTCAGAGCGTACGTTGTTGACGCCCTCGGCCGGGTCGCCGATCCAGAAACGCAGCTCGACCTCCATGCCGTACTCGGCGAACTCCATGAGCCGCGAGACGGGCGGCGGCTCGGTCAGGATGCGCGGGTGCTCGCTGGCGGCCTCCAGCAGCAGCGCCAGCGCCAACTCGGCATCGTCGCGGTAGCTGATGCGCACCGGCAGCCGCAGCCGCACCTTGGGGTGGCCGTAGCTCCAGTTGATGACCGGGTTCGTGATCACGCTCTGGTTCGGCACCAGCGTGGCGACACCGTCGCGGTCCCGCACCACGATATAACGGCCGCGCAGGGCCTCCACCCAGCCGAAGCCCGTGGTGCTGGTGCCGGTGGTGCCCGTGAAGCTGATCACGTCCCCCGGCTTGATGGACTTGTCCACCAGCAGCACGAACCCGCTGACGAAGTTCGCCGCGATCGCCTGCAGGCCGAACCCGAGTCCGAGGCCGATGGCGCCGGAGAAGACCGCCAGCGCGGTGAGGTCGACGCCCGAGGCGCGCAGCCCCAGCAGGATGCCCAGGCCGATGAAGAAGGCGTAGGCGGTCTTGGTCACGCCGACGCGCGTGGAGGGCGCCAGCGCCTCGATGGTCGCGATCCGGCGGTCCAGCCAGCGGGCCGCCCACACGCCGGCAATGACGCACAGCGACACGGTGAACAGGGCGGCCAGTACCGACCAGACCGAGATGCGGTCCGCGCCGGTGGACAGGCCGACCGAATCGAGCGCGGCGACGACGGCGTCGAACCAGCCCAGCATCTGCGCGGCCACCACCGCCCAGATGCCCAGCGCGACGCGGTTCTCGAGGTGCTTGAAGCGCGGCGTCGGCGACACCGAGCGGCGCAGCGCGAACACGGCCAGCCGGATGATGATCAGCGCGACGGCCAGGCGCACGCCGTGCGCCAGCAGGGCGGTATCCAGGGCCGCCGCCGCGATCACCGTGCGCGCCATCGTCACGGCGACCAGCGCCGCGAGGTACGGCGACGCGACGACCACCGCTTCCAGCAGCAGTCCGCCGAGTCGCATGCCGGCCTCGGAACGGCCCACGTACCAGCGCCGCGTGACGCCGTGGACGAGCCAGGCGGCCAGGACGGCGACCGCCAGCGCCGTCAGCTGCGCGAGGTTGGCGGCGGTGAACAGCTCCTCGACCAGGTCGGCGAGCCTGTTCATGTCAGGCGTTCATGTCCGGAATCAGCTCGCTCTCGAGCTTGGCGATCTGGTCCTTCAGGGAGAGCTTCCGCTTCTTCAGCCTGCGCAGCTGCAACTCGTCGACATAGACGTCCATGGTCAGCCTGATGATCACGTCGTCGAGATCGCGGTGCTCGATGCGCAGCTCGCGCAGCTTCTGGATCTGCGCGAACAGCTTGGTGTCGACGTTGTCTTCGTCTGTGCCCATGTAGCCTCAGCTGAAACCGGCGGGGAACGGTGCTTCCGCCCAGACGGGCCGGACGGACGCTGGCAGCTTAGCCAATCGCCCCGGAGGATTCCACGGCACCGCAGGGTCGTGGAAGTCCGAGCCCACGGATCCGTGCAGCGAATAGCGTTGCGCGAGCAGCGTGGCGTGCTGCAGGTGGGTCGCTGAACCTCCGCCGCAGACCACCTCGATGGCGCGGCCGCCCGCGTCGCGAAAGGCGCCGGTCAGCTCGCGCCGCGCGCCGGCCGACAGCGTGTAACGCATGGGATGGGCCAGCGAGGCGATGCCGCCTGCGGCGCACACCCAGGCGACGGCCTCGGCCATGGCGGGCCAGGCGGAGCGCACTGCAGCCGGACGGCCGCGGCCCAGGTAACGGTCGAAAGCGTCGGCGAGGCTGTGTGCGGCTCCCAGCTCCGCCAGGCGGCGGGCGAAGTGGGTGCGGGTCGTCATCGGCGCCGAGGCGCGGATGTGCGCCAGCGCCTCGCTGCCGGGCGCCCCCGCCGCATCCAGGCGCCGGGCGATCTCGCCGGCACGGCGTTCGCGCTCTGCGCCCAGCCGTCGTACGCCCGCGCACAGCCCCTCTGCCTGCGGGTCGATGCCCAGGCCCAGCACGTGCACGGTGCGACCCTTCCAGTCGGCGGAGATCTCGATGCCCGGCACGAAGGCCATGCCGACCTCCTGCGCTGCGACCGAGGCCGCCGCCAGCCCGGCGGTAGTGTCGTGGTCGGTCAGGGCCATGAGCCGCACGCCGCAGCGGTACGCGTGCCTCACGAGTTCGCCTGGCTCGAGCCGTCCGTCCGAGGCCTGCGAGTGCAGGTGCAGGTCCACCTGGCCCTGGGTCACGTGCCGGCCCTGAGCGCGAGCCCCACGCTTTCGAGCTGCAGTCCGCTCAGCACCACGAAGCCGCGGAGCCGGCTGCAGCCGTCCTCGGAATAGTCGAAGACATAGGTGCGGCGCAGCGTCCAGCCCCCGTCCGCCGCGCGCGCCAGCCCCATCCGCAGCAATGACACGGTGCCGTCCAGCAGCTGCACCTCGGCCCGCTTGCAGGTGTCGATCGCAAACCGGTTCGCCGTTTCACGCGCGGCCAGGCTGGCGTGAAAGCCCCACGCGGCCAGGATCAATGCGGTGATCCCGCCAAAGACCGTCCAGCTCATGCGGCCAGCGCCCGCCAGTCGATCCGCGGGTCCGCAAAGGCGATGAAATGCGGGTTCAGCAGCGTGGCGCGCGCGTTGTACCGCAGCGGCTGCCCGGCGAGGTCCACGACCTGGCCGCCGGCCTGCTCGAGGACGCACTGCCCGGCGGCCGTGTCCCACTCGCTGGTCGGGCCGAGCCTGGGGTAGACGTCGGCGCCGCCCTCGGCGAGCAGGCAGAACTTCAGTGAGCTGCCGACCGCCACCAGCTCGTGCGGACCCAGCCGCGCCCAGGAACGCATCCAGCGAGGAGCCTCGATGCGACCGGCTGCCGACGACGCGCACGGGCTGCGCGGCAGGCAGCGTCACCTTCAGCGGCCGGCCGGCCTCGTCGGCGGTACTGCGGAAAGCGCCGTAGCCTTCGCAGGCGTAGTAGTCCTGTTGCAGCACCGGGGCATGCACGACGCCGAGTACCGGCCGGTTGCCGTGCACCAGCGCCACGTTGACGGTGAACTCGCCGTTGCGCTGCACGAACTCGCGCGTGCCGTCCAGCGGATCCACGACCCACAGCCAGTCCCAGCGGGCGCGCTTGGCGTGCGGCGCGGCCTCCGCTTCCTCGGACAGGACCGGCACCTCCGGCGCGAGCCGCTTCAGTCCGCGCAACAGGATCTCCTGCGAACGCAGGTCGGCCTCGGTCAGTGGCGACGCGTCCTCCTTGGCCTGCACCGTGAACGAGGAGGCGTACACGCCGAGCACGGCCCGGCCCGCCTCGCGCGCGAGCGCCACGGTGTCGTGCAGCAACTGGGGCAGGTCGCCGGTCATGCGCAGTCCATGGGGTCGGGCGCCGCTCCCGGCTCAGGACTTGGCAGGGGGCTGGCCGCCCCGCGGCCCGGAGCCGCGCCGCCGCCGCCGCCGCTTCTTGCGCGCCGGCGCTGCGCCGCCGTCGGCGGGTTTCGCAGCCTCGGCTGCTGGCGCCGGCGCCGGTGCCGGTGCCGCCGGCCGGCGCGGGCCGCCGCCCCGCCGCGCAGGCGCCGGGCGCTTGCCGCCGCCGCCGCCGCCGCGGCTGCCGCCGCCGCCACCGCCGCGGCTGCCGCCACCGCCGCCGCGCTCGAGCCAGGACTGCGTGTCCTTGTGCCGCGGCACGCTGGTCGCCGATTTCACCTCGGGCAGGTCGTGCGGCTCGAAGCTGGAAACCGGCAGCTTGTGGCCGATGAACGACTCGATGTCAGGCAGGGTCACCACGTAGTTCTCGCAGCCGAAGCTGACCGCGTCGCCGGTGGCGCCGGCGCGCGCCGTGCGGCCGATGCGGTGCACGTAGTCCTCGGGGTCCTGCGGCAGGTCGTAGTTGAAGACGTGGCTGACGTCCGGAATGTGCAGGCCGCGTGCGGCCACGTCGGTGGCGACCAGCACCTCGAGCTTGCCGCCGTGGAAGTCCCGCAACATGCGCTGGCGGCGCGCCTGCGGCACGTCGCCGGACATCGCCGCGGCCACGATGCCGTTGGCCCGCAGCTTGCGCTCGAGGTACTCGGCGACGCGCTTGGTGTTGACGAACACCATCGAGCGCGTGGCTTCCTTGCTGCGCAGCAGGTGCACCAGCAGCGGCGCCTTCTCCTCCATGGACGGGAAGTAGATGGTCTGGCGCACCCGGTCGACGGTGATCCGCTCGGACTCGATCCGGATCAGCTCGGGATCGTTCATGTGCTCGTAGGCGAGTTCCAGGACGCGCTGCGCCAGGGTCGCGGAGAACAGCATGCTGAGCCGCTGGTCGGGGGGCGGCATCCTGTGCAGCAGGTAGCGGATGTCGCGGATGAAGCCCAGGTCGAACATGCGGTCGGCCTCGTCCACGACCAGCACCTCGGCATGGCGCAGGTCGAACACGTGCTGCTTGAAGTAGTCGATGAGCCGGCCCGGGGTGCCGATCAGCAGGTCCACGCCGGACGCGATCTGGCGGCGCTGCTTGTCGTAATCCACGCCACCGTAGGCCAGCCCGAGCGTGAGGCCGGTGTACTGCGCGAGGACCTCGGCATCGTGGTGGATCTGCAGGGCCAGCTCGCGGGTCGGCGCCAGCACCAGCGCGCGGGGCGAAGAGGTGGGGCGGTCCGGCGCCGGCGGGTTGCGCAGCAGGCGCGCGAAGATGGCGATCAGGAACGCGGCCGTCTTGCCGGTGCCGGTCTGGGCCTGGCCGGCCACGTCGAGTCCGGACAGCGCGCGCGGCAGCGCGCGCGCCTGGATCTGCGTGCAGCGCTCGAAGCCGGCGTCGGCGATGCCGCGCGCAACGGACTCCGGCAGGTGCAGGCTGGTAAAGGACATCTCGGACAGGAGTTGATCGCTCACTTGGTGTCTACTTGTGTATTCGGTGTATTCACTGCTTGAAAAATGGCGCGCAACCGGCTACAAAGGCAACCTGAACATCGCGGGTTCCCCGCAAGCATCCGCGCAAAGCCGGCAAATCGTGGTGGCTGCGTCAAGGCCACTGGTCGGTCCGGTACTCTAAGACAGGCAGCTCTAGGTTTAAGCGCCAGACAGTATTGTGCCGCATCGGGCAGTGACTCGTCACTCGAGACCCGGTGACTGGCCCAGATTCTCGGTATCGAGCAATCCACCCCCCACTTCCTTGAAAGGAGGAGAACCGCGTGAGCGGCAAGATCATCCAGACTTCCGACGACACGTTCGAACAGGACGTGCTCAAGTCGGACGTCCCAGTGCTACTGGACTTCTGGGCCGAATGGTGCGGCCCCTGCAAGGCGATCGCTCCCCTGCTGGACGAGATCGCCGGCGAATACGGCGACCGCCTCAGGATCGCCAAGCTGAACATCGACGATAACCGCCAGACCCCGCTCAAGTACGGGGTGCGCGGCATCCCGACCTTGATCCTGTTCAAGAACGGTGCGCCGGAGGCCCAGCAGGTCGGCCTGGTGGCGAAGTCGAAGCTCACCGCCCTGCTGGAACAGCACCTGTGAGGGGCTATCTGGGCAATCAGGCCCGTGGCGGCGGCCGCAGCAAGGGGCGTCACCGCGGCAACCGGCCGAGCCAGCAGGAAGGCCTGCCGCAGCAGGACGATTTCGCGGAAGGCGAGACCGGGATCATCTCGCCCGAGGAGCTGGCGGCCTCGCGGCGCTCCATGAACCTCAGCGAGCTGAAGAAGAAGCCGGTCCACGAGCTCGTGCAGATGGCCGAGACGATGGGCCTCGACAACACGGCCCGGCAGCGCAAGCAGGAAGTCATCTTCTCGATCCTCAAGGCGCATGCGCGCGGCGGCGAGGACATCTACGGCGACGGCGTGCTGGAGATCCTGCAGGACGGTTTCGGGTTCCTGCGCTCGGCCGAGGGGTCGTACCTGGCGGGCCCCGACGACATCTACGTCAGCCCGTCGCAGGTGCGGCGCTTCAACCTGCGCACCGGCGACACGATCTCCGGGCTGATCCGCCCGCCCAAGGACGGCGAGCGTTACTTCGCGCTGCTCAAGGTCGGCGAGATCAACTTCGACTCGCCCGAGAGCGGCCGGCACAAGCTGCTGTTCGAGAACCTGACGCCGCTGCACCCCACCAAGCGCTTCAAGCTGGAGCGGGGCAACGGCTCGACCGAGGACCTGACGGCGCGGGTCATCGACCTGATGTCGCCGCTGGGCAAGGGCCAGCGCGGCCTGATCGTCTCGCCGCCCAAGGCCGGCAAGACGATGCTGCTGCAGAACATCGCCACCTCGATCGTGGCCAACCATCCCGACGTGTACCTGATCGTGCTGCTGATCGACGAGCGGCCCGAGGAAGTCACCGAGATGGCCCGCACGGTCTCCGGCGAGGTCGTCGCCTCGACCTTCGACGAGCCGGCCAGCCGGCACGTGCAGGTCGCCGAGATGGTCATCGAGAAGGCCAAGCGGCTGGTGGAGCACAAGCGCGACGTGGTGATCCTGCTCGACTCGATCACGCGGCTGGCGCGCGCCTACAACACGGTGGTGCCGAGTTCCGGCAAGGTGCTGACCGGCGGCGTGGATGCGAACGCGCTGCAGAGGCCGAAGCGCTTCTTCGGCGCGGCCCGCAACGTCGAGGAAGGCGGCTCGCTGACCATCATCGCCACCGCGCTGATCGACACCGGCTCGCGCATGGACGACGTGATCTACGAGGAGTTCAAGGGCACCGGCAACAGCGAGATCCACCTCGACCGGCGCATCGCGGAGAAGCGGGTCTACCCGGCGTTCAACATCAACCGCTCCGGCACGCGCAAGGAGGAGTTGATCACGGCGCCCGACGAGCTGGGCAAGATGTGGATCCTGCGCAAGTTGCTGCACCCGATGGACGAACTGGCGGCGGTCGAGTTCCTGATCGGCAAGATGAAGGACACCAAGACCAACGGCGAGTTCTTCGACGCCATGAAGCGCGGCTAGGGGCCGCAGGCCGTTCTTCCGGAGGGGTCAGACCCGCCATGCGGGTCAGACCCCGATCCATTGCCGGAGTCTGACCTCTTTGGGGGTCTGACCCCTTTGGGGTCTGACCCCTCCGAACCAACGATGACGGCACCGCCCATGAACCCCACCGCCCGCCGCCACCTGTCCGGCGACCCGGTCATGCGCAGGCTGATGCGCCTCGCCGGGCCGTGCACGATCAAGCCGGTGCGCGGGCGCACGCCGTACGAGGCATTGCTGCGGGCCGTCGCGCACCAGCAGTTGACCGGCAAGGCGGCCGGCACGATCCTCGGCAGGTTCTTCGCGCTGTACGGCGACGGCCGGCTGCCCGCGCCCGAAGAGCTGCTCGCCACGCCGGACGACGCATTGCGTGCGGCCGGCTTTTCCCGTGCCAAGGCCGCCTCGCTCAAGGACATCGCCGCGAAGACGCTGGACGGCACGATCCCGGACCGGCGCCGCCTGGCGCGGCTGTCCAGCGAGGCGATCATCGAGCGGCTGACGGCGGTGCGCGGCATCGGCCGCTGGTCGGTCGAGATGTTCCTCATGTTCACGCTGGCGAGGCCCGACGTGCTGCCGGTGGACGACTACGGGATCCGTAATGGCTACCGGCTCGCCTACCGCAAGCGCAGCCTGCCCTCAGCCAAGGCCCTGGACGATTTCGGGCGTCGCTGGGCGCCGTACCGCACGACCGCGTCGTGGTACCTGTGGCGCGCGGTGGACCTGTCGAGGGAAGGCCGGCTGGCCGGCACGCGCGCGGCGCGCTGAGCCGGCGCCGGCCGGGCCGCTCACACGGCGCTGCCGAGTTCCTCGTCCAGCAGGCCGGCGATCTCTTCCTCGACGCGATGCTGGAACATCGACAGGAAGAAGCCGAGGTGGGCATCGATCACCACTTCGTCCTTGCCGACGTGCACGGTGCCGGTGACGTTGGAATGCTCGATGTGGACCGCGTCGCCGTCCCAGCGGCAGTCGGCCCCGTACTTCTCGGCCAGGCGCTCGGCGAGGTGCGACATGCGCTTGCGCAGCGCGCCCTGCGCGAGCTTGTGCCTGCGCCGGATGGTGATGTGGCTCATGCGTGCGGTGCCCGTCGCGGGTCCCCACGACCCGCTCCGGCGCGCAGCATAGCGGAAAGTGCGGCCGGGGCCGTGGGCCGGCTCAACTTTAGCCGGCCCGCGGGAGCGCCCGCCAGCCGATGTCGCGCCGGTGCTGCAGGCCGGGCCAGCTGATGCAGTCGGCGAGCGCGTAGGCGGCGCGCCTCGCGTCCGCCACGCCGTCGCCCAGGCCCACCGCGCACAGGACGCGGCCGCCGTGGGTGGTGACCGTGTCGCCCACCAGCCGGGTGCCGGCATGGAACACCTTGCCGGGCAGCCGCGCGGCAGCCTCGAGGCCCAGGATCGGATCGCCGCTGCGCACGGTGCCGGGGTAGCCTTCCGCCGCCAGCACGACGCCCAGCGCGGCGCGCGGGTCCCACTCCGCCGTGACGGTGTGCAGCCGGCCGCCGAGCGCGGCCTCGCACAAGCCGGCCAGGTCGGAGCGCAGCCGGGCCATGACCGGTTGCGCCTCGGGATCGCCGAAGCGGCAATTGAATTCCAGCACGTTGGGCGTGCCGTCCGGGGCGATCATGAGGCCCGCATACAGGAAGCCGGTATAGGGCATGCCCTCGGCGGCCAGCCCGCGCACGGTGGGCTGGATCACCTCGCGCATGATCCGCTCGTGCAGCGCGGGCGTGACCAGCGGCGCCGGCGAGTAAGCGCCCATGCCGCCCGTGTTGGGTCCGGTGTCGCCGTCGCCCAGCCGCTTGTGGTCCTGCGACGTCGCGAGCGGCAGCACGTGCTCGCCGTCCACCATGACGATGAAGCTCGCTTCCTCGCCCTCGAGGAAGTCCTCGACCACGACCGTCTCGCCGGCCGGGCCGAAGGCGCCGCCGAACATCGACTCGGCCGTCGCGATGGCTTCCGCGGCGGTGGCCGCGATCACCACGCCCTTGCCCGCCGCCAGCCCGTCGGCCTTGACGACCAGCGGCGTGCGCCACGCACGGATCGCCGGGCGGTCGAAGGTGTCGCGCGTGTAGCGCGCATGCCGGGCCGTCGGAATCGAATGCCGGGCCAGGAACTCCTTGGCGAAGACCTTGCTGCCTTCGAGGCGCGCCGCGGCGCGCCGCGGACCGAAGCAGGGCAGTCCCGCATCGGCGAAGGCATCCACGACGCCGGCGACCAGCGGCGTCTCGGGACCGACGAGGGTCAGGCCGATGGTCTCCCGGCGCGCCAGCGCCACGAGACCGGCGACGTCGTCGGCCGCCACCGCGACGTTGCGGCAGCCGGGTTCGAGGGCCGTGCCGGCATTGCCCGGCGCCACCAGCACCTCGTCGACGCGTGCGGAGCCGGCCAGCTTCCAGGCCAGGGCGTGCTCGCGTCCACCGCCGCCGATGACCAGCGCCTTCACGGGCTCAGTGCCTGAAGTGCCGCATGCCGGTGAAGACCATCGCCACGCCGTGCTCGTCCGCAGCGGCGATCACCTCGGCGTCGCGCAGCGAGCCGCCCGGCTGTATCACCGCGCGGATGCCGTGCCCGGCGGCGACGTCGAGTCCGTCGCGAAACGGCAGGAATGCGTCCGAGGCCATGACCGCGCCGGCCAGTTCCAGGGCCGCCTCGCCGGCCTTGAGGGCGGCGACGCGGCTCGATACGACGCGGCTCATCTGCCCGGCGCCGATGCCCAGCGTGGCGCCCCCCCGCGCATAGACGATGGCGTTGGACTTGACGAATTTGCAGAGGCGCCACGCGAACAGCAGGTCGGCGAGCTCCCCCGGTTCCGGCGCGCGGCGGGTGACCACTTTCAGGTCCGCGCTGCCGCAGTCGCCGGCGTCGCGGTCCTGCACGAGCAGGCCGCCGGTCACGCTCCTGAGGTCGCGCCCGCGCCCCGCCGGCCCGAGATCGCCCGTCACGAGCACGCGCACGTTGGGTTTCGATCCGAGCAGCGCCAGCGCGCCGGCGGCCACGCCCGGCGCGACGAGCACTTCCATGAACTGCCGCTCGAGGATGGCGGCGACCGTGGCCTCGTCCACCGCGCGGTTGAAGGCGATGATGCCGCCGTAGGCCGAGGTCGGGTCGGTACGGTAGGCGCGCTCGTAGGCGGTCCACGTCGTGTCGGCGACCGCCGCCCCGCAGGGGTTGGCGTGCTTGACGATCACGCAGGCCGTCTCGGCGTACTGCCGCACGCACTCCATCGCGGCGTCCGCGTCCGCGATGTTGTTGAAGGACAGTTCCTTGCCCTGCAACTGGCGCGCCTGGGCGATGCCGGCGCCGGACGCGCCGGGATCGGCGTAGAACGCGGCCGCCTGGTGGGGGTTCTCGCCGTAGCGAAGGACCTGCCGCCGCGTGAAAGTCAGGTGCAGGGTGTCGGGCCAGGAGGCGGGGGCAGGACCCTGCAGGTCCAGGTAGGAGGCGACGGCATGGTCGTAGGCCGCGGTATGCGCGAAGGCCTTGGCGGCCAGCCGCAGGCGGGTGGCGGCCGCCAGTGCGCCGGTGTCCCGCAGTTCCTCGAGCACGGGCGCATAGTCCGCCGGGTCCACCAGCACCGCGACCCGCTCGTGGTTCTTGGCGGCGGCCCGCAGCATGGCGGGCCCGCCCACGTCAATCTGCTCGATGGCCGCCTCGCGCGTGCAGCCTTCCCGGGCGATCGTCCGTGCGAACGGATACAGGTTCACGACCAGCAGGTCGATCGGCTCGATGCCGTGCTCGCGCAGGACGGCGTCATCGGTGCCGCGGCGCGCGAGCAAGGCGCCGTGCACCCTCGGGTGCAGCGTCTTGACCCTGCCGTCCATGATCTCGGGGAAGCCCGTGTAGTCCGATACCTCGCGTACCGGCAGCCCCGCCTGGCGCAGCAGCGCGGCCGTGCCGCCCGTGGACAGCAGATCGATGCCGAGCCCGTGCAGGGCCGTAGCCAGGTCGGCAACGCCGGCCTTGTCGGACGTGCTCAGCAGGGCGCGCCGGATCGTGCTCATCGGCGGTCCTCCGCAATCCCGGCCGGCCGCAGCCGCGCCGGACCGCGTCACTCCGACAGCCCGTACTCGCGCAGTTTCTTGCGCAACGTGCCGCGGTTGATGCCGAGAATGGTCGCTGCCTGGCTCTGGTTGCCCTCGGCGTAGTCCATGACGGACTTGAAGAGCGGCTGTTCCACCTCGCGTATGACCAGCTCGTACAGCCGGCCCGGCTGGTGGCCGTTCAGCGAGTTGAAATAGGCGTCCAGCGCCTCCTCGGTCTGGCTGCGTAGCGGCACGGGCCTCGTGCCGTTGCCGCCGCTACGGACCACGGGTCCACGCCGTGCGCGCCGCGCCTTCGTTCTGGCGATCATCTTGCTTCGGTCCCCGCCTGCCGCGTTTCGCGTTTATTTCGTTTCAGGCCGCCCGCCTGTCGGGTGCAACGGCCTGCGCCAGGAATGCGCCCGCCAGCGCCAGCTGGTCCGCCGGCCGGGTCGCCTGCAGCAACTCGGGCGGTGGCCTCGGCCGCTGCGGCAATTGCCGGAAATACCAGCCGAGGTGCTTGCGCGCGACGCGGACGCCGCCCTCTTCTCCATAGAAGACATGCAGCGATTCCAGGTGCGCGAGCATGATATCACGGACCTCCGCGGCAGAAGGCGGGTTGACCGCAACGCCCGTCGCCAGATACGACTTGACCTCCCGGAACAGCCATGGCCGTCCCTGCGCGGCACGGCCGATCATGACGCCCGCGGCACCCGTATCGGCCAGCACGCGCGCCGCCTTATGTGGCGAATCGATGTCGCCGTTGGCGAAAACCGGAATCCGCACCGCCCGCACGACCTGCGCCACGGTCTCGAACTCGGCCTCGCCGGCAAACCCGTCGGCACGGGTGCGCCCGTGGACGGCGAGCGCGGCAATGCCCAGGTCCTCCGCCATGCGGGCAATGCTGACCGCATTGCGGTTGGCGCGGTCCCAGCCGGTGCGGATCTTGAGCGTGACCGGCACGCCAGCCTCGCGCACGACGTGTTCCAGGATGCGGCGCACCAGCGGCTCGTCGCGCATCAGCGCCGATCCAGCCGCCTTGTTGCAGACCTTCTTGGCCGGGCAGCCCATGTTGATGTCCACGATCTGGGCGCCGCGCTCGGCCTGCAGGCGGGCCGCGATCGCCAGTTGCTGCGGGTCGGCGCCCGCAATCTGCACCGCGCGCGGTTCCGGCTCCCCACCCAGGTCCAGGCGCAACCGCGACTTGCGCGTGGCCCACAGGCGGGTGTCCGCGGTCAGCATCTCCGATGCGGCCAGGCCGGCCCCCATGCGCCGGCACAGCATCCGGAACGGACGGTCGGTCACGCCGGCCATCGGCGCCAGTGCCAGCGGCGCCGGCAGTTCCCAGGGGCCGATCTTCACGGTCGCTGGCCGGCCAGCTCGGCGCTGCAGCGGATGCCGCCGGCATCGCGCAGGCAGACGTCCAGTTCGTAGCCGACCGCGTCGCGGCCTGGATCCACGAACACGATCTCGGCGTCGGCCCGTCGCGACGGCGCCAGCATGGCGCCGGCACTGCCCCCGGGCAGGTACTCCGCCGGCTCCAGGTTGCGCACGCCGACGGTGGTGCCGAACCGGTCCTGCAGCGACAGGCGCAGCAGCGGGTACGGCTGGGCGAAGGGGGCGTTGTTGACGATGCTGGCGCGCACCTTGAGCCGCCCGGCCTGGATCGGGTCGTTGGCGGCACCGAGTTGC
This sequence comes from uncultured Gammaproteobacteria bacterium, assembly GCA_963695155.1. Lineage (GTDB taxonomy): Bacteria > Pseudomonadota > Gammaproteobacteria > Steroidobacterales > Steroidobacteraceae > SG8-30. The sequence continues at coordinate 486,496 of CAVOGD010000006.1, read as the reverse complement.
CGGATTTCGAACGCCGCCAGGTCCACGGGCGGGGACAATTCGAGCCCGGCGGCGGCATAGGCGCGCAGCAACCACGGTCCCACGATGGAGTGCCGCGCGAGATCGTCGCGCCAGAAATGGATGCCCTGCGCGGTCAACACCAGCAGCAGCACGAGCAATCCAGCGGTGAGCGGCCAGCGCCAGCCGCCCGTCGGCTCGCGCTCATCGCCTGTGGCAAAGGCCTCGGCGTGCGGGTACCTGTCCTCGGCGGCGCGCCGCAGTTCCTCGGGGATCAGGATCTGCAGCGGCTCTTCGGGTTCCGGCGGGGCGCCGTCGTCGCCGTGGCCCGGACCGGGGGGCGACTGCAGCGTCAGTATCGGGTATTCGTCGGTGCGGCTCAGCGGATCGCTGGCGTCGTCCACGTCGGCCTGCTCCCGCACGTCGCCGGCGTCGTGGCCAGGCCGGCGGAAGGCGAGCACGGCGGCGACCTGGCCGGGGTGCGCTGCGCCGCCTGCGCTGTCCTCGTCCCGCGGCGGCGACTCCTCGGTCACCTCGATGCCGCTGAGGTCCGCGCCGGCGATTTCGCTGAGCGACTGCTCGAAATCCGCGACGTACGCGCTGTCGGATCCGGCAACCCCGATGGACCCTTCGACAAAGAGCCTCTCGAGGTCCTCGGCGGAACCGTGAAACTCGAGCGCGGCCTCTGCATCATCCGGATCTACATCGGCCTCCGTGTCGGGCTCTGCGTCGGGCTCTGTGTCGGGCTCTGCGCCAGTGTCGACGTCGGCGTCAGCCGGTTCATCGCCGGCCCCCTCGTCCGTGGCCGCCAGCGCCGAGTCGGTCGCTGGGTCGCCGCCGGGTGCTGAAGGCGAGGATTCGGCGGCGGACTCGGCGGGACTGGACAGCTCGATGAACTCCGTGCCCGGCGTCTCCTCGACGGTGATCGTGTCGTCGTGCGAGGGCTCGCCCTCGTGCGGCCGCAGCAGCGGCCGCTCGCTGAGGTAGTCGAGCGCGCTGAAGCTGGTCGAACAGATCCCGCAGCGCACGTCACCCTGCGCAACGCGCAGCGCGTCGGCGGTGACCTTGAACACCGTTCCGCAGTCAGGACACTGTGTGTACAACAGGCCTACTCCCGATGCCTGCGGCCCTCGAGCACGGTCCACTCGCCCCGGGCCTCGAATAACTGCATATCAAACCACGTACGGTAGGCTGCCGCCACGTCCGCCGCCTGGTGCCCGAGCAGGCCGGCCAGAACGATGCCGCCGCCGGGCCGGGTCGCCTGCGCAAGCCGCGGCGCAAGGTCCACCAGCGGCCCGGCCAGGATATTGGCCAGCACGATGTTCCAGGTCCCGGCCCCCAGCGCGTCGGCCGGCATGACCGTCAGTCGCGAGTCGAGCGCATTCCGCCGGGCGTTCTCGCGGGCCGCCAGCAGCGCCTGTGGGTCGATGTCCACGGCGCAGGCCGCAGCGGCGCCGAGGCGCAGCGCCGCCAGCGCCAGCACCCCCGAGCCGCAACCGAAGTCGAGCACCGTCTGGCCCGCGACGCCCGCGGCGTCCAGCCACTCGAGGCACAGGGCAGTCGTCGGGTGCGTACCGGTGCCGAAGGCCAGGCCCGGGTCGAGTTCCAGCACGAGTGCGTCGGGATCCGGCGCCGCTTGTCCGCCGGGGCAGATCCACAGGCGGCGCCCGAAGCGCATCGGCCGGAAATCCCTGAGCCATTCGCGTTCCCAGGCGCGGTCGGCCAGCAGGGCGTGGTGCAGGCGACCGGCGGCCAGGCCAAGTTCCCCGGCCAGCGCGGCGACCAGCGCCGCGGCATCCGTGCCGGCCTCGAACAAGGCACTCAGCCGAATCTGCGGCCACAGGGGCGTCACGCCGGGGGCCGGTTCCAGCACGGGGTGATCGCCGCCATCCTCGAGCGTGACGGACAACGCCCCGCGCGCGAAACAGGCCGCCTCCGCGGCGGCCGGGTCGCCGTCGTCCAGGTCCAGGACCACTTGCAGGAACGGCACGGCGGTGCGGCCGGCAGGCGCTTACTTGAGGCCCAGCCGTCGTTCCAGGTAGTGGATGTCGAGGCTGCCCTGGCGGAACGCCGCGTGGTTGAAGATCTCCTGGTGCAACGGCGCGTTGGTCTTGATGCCCTCGATCACCATCTCCGCCAGCGAGTTGCGCATGCGGGACAGGGCGGAGTCGCGCGTGTCGCCGAAGGAGATGAGCTTGGCGATGAGCGAGTCGTAGAACGGCGGCACGCTGTAGCCGCTGTAGATGTGGCTGTCCACTCGGATGCCCGGGCCGCCTGGCGGGTGCCACAGCTTCACCAGTCCCGGCGAGGGCGCGAAGGTCTTGGGGTCCTCGGCATTGATCCGGCACTCCATCGCGTGACCGCGGATCTGGATGTCCTCCTGCTTGAAGGGCAGCGGCTCGCCGGCCGCGATCTGCAGCTGCAGCTTGACGATGTCCACGCCGGTCACCAGCTCGGTCACCGGGTGCTCGACCTGCACGCGCGTGTTCATCTCGATGAAGTAGAACTCGCCGTCCTCGTACAGGAACTCCACCGTCCCGGCGCTGCGGTAGCCGACGGCCGCGCAGGCCATGCAGACGCGTTCCGCCATTTCGAGTCTTTGCTGCGGGGTGATGCCCGGTGCGGGGGCTTCCTCGATGATCTTCTGGCGGCGGCGCTGCAGCGAGCAGTCCCGCTCGCCCAGCGATACCACGCTGCCGTAGTTGTCGCCGATCACCTGGAACTCGATGTGGCGGGGCTTTTCGAGGAATTTCTCCAGGTACACGGTGTCGTCGCCGAAGGCGGCCTGCGCCTCGGCCCTGGCGACGTTGACGGCATTCAGCAGCGTCGCGTCCGAGTGCACCACGCGCATGCCGCGGCCGCCGCCGCCGCCGGAGGCCTTGATGATCACCGGGTAGCCCACGGCGTTGGCGAGCCGGAAACACTCGTCGTGGTCATCGGGCAGCGCCCCGTCCGATCCGGGCACGCACGGCACGCCGTGCTGCTTCATGACCTGGATCGCCGAGACCTTGTCGCCGAGCAGCCGCACGGTCTCGCTGCGCGGCCCGATGAACACGAAGCCGCTCTGCTCGACGCGTTCCGCGAAGTCGGCATTCTCGGACAGGAAGCCGTAGCCGGGGTGGATGGCCACCGCATCGGTCACCTCGGCGGCGCTGATGATGGCCGGCATGTTGAGGTAGCTGTCGCGGGCCTGCGGCGGGCCGATGCAGACGGTCTCGTCGGCCATCAGCACGTGCTTGAGGTTCTGGTCTGCGGTGGAATGCACGGCCACGGTCTTGATGCCGAGCTCACGACAGGCCCGCAGGATCCTGAGCGCGATCTCGCCGCGGTTGGCGATGACGACCTTGTCCAGCACGGCCGGGCCCCGCTACTCGACCACGAACAGCGGCTGCCCGAACTCCACCGGCTCGCCGTCGCGCACCAGGACCGAGGCGATGCGTCCCTCCTTCTCGGACTCGATCTGGTTCATCATCTTCATGGCCTCGATGATGCACAGCACGTCGCCGGTCTTGACCTCGCTGCCGACCTGCACGAACGGCTTGGCGCCGGGCGCCGCGGCGGAGTAGTAGGTGCCGACCATCGGCGCGGTCATCACGTTGTCCGGGTTGGTGGCCGGCGCGGCGGGCGCCGCCGGCGCCGCGGCGTGGGCAGGGGCCGGCGCCGGCGCCATGGCGCTGATCGCCGGCATCGCGGCCGGTGCGACGGCCATGCCCGGCGGGTAGCGGCTGATGCGCACCGACTCCTCGCCCTCGGAGATCTCGATCTCGGCGATCCCCGATTCCTCGAGCAGTTCGATCAGTTTCTTGACCTTGCGGATGTCCATGCGGTCAGCCTCCCTTCGGCGGCGTGGCCAGCCGGTCGAGCGCGGCATCGAGTGCCAGTCCGTAGCCGGCGGCGCCCAGGCCGGTGATGCAGCCTGCGGCGATGTCGGAAAAATACGAGAACCGGCGGAACGGCTCCCGGGCATGAATGTTGGACAGGTGCACCTCGATGAAGGGCACGGCCACGGCCAGCAGGGCGTCCCTGAGCGCGATGCTGCTGTGCGTGAACGCCCCGGGGTTCAGGATCACGAAGTCCACCGGCTCGCGACCCAGGCGCTGCACGCGCTCGACGAGTTCGTGTTCGGCGTTGCTCTGGAAGCACTCGAGGCCGGCCCCACGCCGCGCGGCCCGCTCCTTGAGCAGGGCCTCGACGTCGGCCAGCGACAGCTTGCCGTACAGGCCGGGCTCCCGCGTGCCGAGCAGGTTGAGATTGGGCCCGTTGATGAGCAGGATGCTTTGCATGGGGTGCGTACCAAGCCGTCATTCGGGGCGGTCTTCCGGGGCATTACTACCCGACCCATGCCCGTTTGTCCAATTATCGGCGGGGAACCGCGCACGTTCGCGGCCGTTCGCGGCAATTAGTCGCCTGATCGGCTAGCCACGTTTGGGGTTGATGGCGGCGAGGTCCGTGCGGATGCGCGCGCGGGCCGCGTCGATCGAGACCTTGCCCGCGACCAGGTCGCCCACGGCCGACAGGATGACGTCGGCCTGGTTGGCGTGCAATTCGCCGACATGGATGGTCACGATCCTGCCGCGGGTATCGGTGAAGACCGTGAACGGGAAGCCGAGGGTGGCGAGGCCGAACGCCTTGACCACGTCCAGGCCCTCCTGCTCGCCGATCAGTATCGGATAGTGGATCGGCGTCGTTTCCATGTAGCGCAACACGTCCTCGCGGAAATCCACCGCGACGCCGATGACCTCGAAGCCCTGCGGCGCATGGCGGTCCCGCAAGGTGTTGAGCAGCGGGATTTCCCGACGGCAGGGCGGGCACCAGGTCGCCCAGAAGTTGATCATCAGGGCGCGACCGTCCCACTCCGCGATCGAGCGCTGGACGCCGGCGGCGTCGGCCAGCGAGAACAGCGGCCGCTGGTCGGGCACGACCGGCGCGGCGGCGGGCGGCGGGCCGGGCGGCTCGCCGCCGCCGCCGCTGAGGTAATAGCCCACGCCGAGCGCCACGCCGGCGACCGCGGCGAGGCCGGTGATTGTCCAGGCCGTGCGCACGTTCAGCACTCGGCCGCGAACCGGGCCAGGTGCCGGGAGAACTCCGCGGCGGCCACGAACCCGACCAGGCGGAAGTTGCGGCACTCGCGGCCATGGCTGCCGAAGAAGGCCGTGGTGGGCGGCCCGAAGATGCCGAAGCGCCTGAGCAGCGCCTGGTCCGCATCGTTATTGGCAGTCACGTCGGCCTTCAGCAGCAGGTAGCCGCCGAGCTGGGCCTGGACCGCTGCGTCGGAGAACGTGTATTTCTCCATCTCCTTGCAGGACACGCACCAGTCGGCATAGAAGTCCACCATCACCGGCCGGCCGTTCGCGCCCGCCAGTTCACGGTCCAGGTCGGCGACGCTGCCGATGCGCACGAACGGCAGCGTGGCCTCGACGGGCGCGGCGGCGGTGCCGCCGCCAGACCACAGTGCGACCCCCTTGAGCGGCTGCAGCGGGTCGTGGCTGCCCGCCGTGGCGCCGACCAGCAGGATGGCGCCCCAGGCCATGGCGAACAGCCCGACGCCACGGGCGACGCGCGCGCCGGCGGACACCGGGCCGTCGGCGCGGCGGCCGAAGCCGCCGAAGTAGTAACCGGCGACGAACGCCAGGAGCGCCCACAGGGCCAGCGTCAACGGGCCGGGCAGGATGCGTTCCAGCATCCACACGGCCACGCCCAGGAACATGACGCCGAACAGCGCCTTGACCGTATCCATCCAGGGTCCCGCCTTCGGCAGGAGCTTGCCGCCCGCCGCACCCACCGCCAGCAGCGGCGCACCCATGCCGAGCGACAGCGCAAACAACGCCAGCGCGCCGCGCAGCACGTCGCCGGTCTGGCCGATCACGGCCAGCGCGGCCACCAGCGGCGGCGCGACACACGCCGTCACCACCAGCGCGGACAAGGCGCCCATCACGAAAGCGCCGGTGAAGGTCCCCGACCGCTGCCGTCCCGACACGGCGTTCAGCCTGGACTGCAGCCCCGACGGGATCTGCAGTTCGTAGAAGCCGAACATGGCCAGCGCCAGCGCGACGAACAAGAGCGAGAACAGCGCGATGATCCACGGCTGCTGGAAGAACGTCTGCGCCTGCTGCCCGGCGGCCGCGAAGGCGGCGCCGGCGATGGTATAGGTGAGCGCCATGCCCAGCACGTAGACCAGGGACAGCATGAACGAGCGCCGCGTCGTGGCCTGCGCACCCTGGCCGGCAATGATCCCGGACAGGATGGGGATCATGGGCAGCACGCAGGGCGTGAAGGCCAGCAGCAGCCCGAACCCGAAGAAGGTCGCCATCACGAGCAACAGGTTGCCGCTGCCGATCAGCCCGGCGAGCCGGTCCTGCTCGGCCACCATGCTGCCGCCCGTCGTGGCCGGCCGCCGTGGTTCCCGGCGGCGGCAGGGTCAGGCTGACCGTCTTGGTGATGGGCGGATAACACAGGCCGGCGTCGGCACAGCCCTGGTAGGTGACCTTGAGTTCGACGCTGACGACGTCCGCGCCGCGCTCGATGGGCACCACGGCATCGAGTTGCTTGTAGTAGACCTCGACGTCGCCGAAGAACTCGTCGGACTTCGGCTTGCCCGCCGGGAGTTGCACCTCGCCGAGGCTGACGCCCGGCGTGTCCGTCTTGACCGCCAGCCGGTGCCGGTACAGGTAGTAGCCGTCGGCCACCCCCCAATGCAGCGCAGCGGCATCGCTGCCCTGCATGCTGGCGCTGAAGCGGAACGCCTCGTCCGGGGGCAGGAAGTCCTGGTCGGCGGAGACGCCGCCCAGCAGGCCCTGCGCGGCGGCCAGCGCAGGCAGCAGCACGAGCAACGCGAACAGGGGACGGGTGCATCGGTTCATCGTGGTTCCTGCGTGGGGGCGGGCGCCTGCATCAGCCTGTCGGGGGCAGGGTCTGACCCAGCCAGCCCAGGTATCGTTCCGACGCGGCGCCGATTTCGACGGCGATGATTTCGGGCACCTCGTAGGGGTGCAGCTGCTCGATTCGGGCGAAGAGGGTACCCATTCGGTCGCCGCTTGTCTTGATGACGAGCAGCACTTCGGCGTCGTCCCGAAGCTCGCCCTCCCAGCGGTAGGTCGAGCGCACGCCAGGAATACGGTTGACGCAGGCGGCGAGGTTCTCGCCCACGAGTTCGTTGGCCAGCGCCGCGGCCGCAGCCTCGTCCGGGCAGGTGCAGAATACGACCAAGTATTTGTTTTTCATGTGGTTATCATCCTCCATGGACCCCCGTCCGCCCGGGTGCCTGCCGGCCCGGTGTCGGCCGGCCGGCCTTGAATTTCGCCAGCCAGCCCCTATCATTAGCAGTCACACAGGACGAGTGCTAACGGCATTCGTCGGATCCTGGAAACACGCCATCCACCAAGCATCGCACTTAGGGAGTGTTGATCTATGAAGATTCGTCCGCTTCATGACCGCGTCATCGTCAAGCGCGAGGAAGAAGAGCGCAAGTCGCCAGGCGGCATCGTGATCCCGGATACGGCTGCGGAGAAGCCGATCAGGGGCAAGATCATCGCCGTCGGCAAGGGCAAGATCCTCGAGAACGGCAACGTCCGTCCCCTCGACGTCAAGGTCGGCGACAAGATCCTCTTTGGCAAGTACAGCGGCACCGAAGTCAAGGTCGACGGTGAGGACCTCCTCGTCATGCGCGAGGAAGACGTCGTCGCCGTCATCGAAAAGTAAGTCGCGCGAAACACGCAGAACACAGTATTCAGAGGAAATGACACATGGCAGCTAAGGAAGTCCGTTTCAGCGATGACGCGCGCAGCAGGATGGTGCGCGGCGTCAACGTGCTCGCCAACGCCGTCAAGGCGACGCTGGGCCCGAAGGGCCGCAATGCGGTGCTCGAGAAGAGCTATGGCGCCCCGACCATCACCAAGGATGGCGTATCGGTCGCGAAGGAGATCGAGCTCGAGGACAGGTTCGAGAACATGGGTGCGCAGATGGTGAAGGAAGTCGCCTCGGCGACGTCCGACGAGGCCGGCGACGGCACCACCACGGCGACCCTGCTGGCCCAGGCGATCATCCGCGAGGGCATGAAGGCCGTCGCCTCGGGCATCAACCCGATGGACGTCAAGCGCGGCGTGGACCTGGCCACGACGACCGCGGTGGCCGAGCTCAAGAAGCTCTCCAAGCCCTGCAAGGACTCGAAGGCGATCGCGCAGGTGGGCACGATTTCCGCCAACTGCGACGAGAGCATCGGCGAGACGATCGCCAACGCGATGGAGAAGGTCGGCAAGGAAGGCGTGATCACGGTCGAGGAAGGCTCCGGCCTCGAGAACGAACTCGAGGTGGTCGAGGGCATGCAGTTCGACCGCGGCTACCTGTCGCCGTACTTCATCAACAACGCGCAGAACCAGACCAGCGAGCTCGAGAGCCCGTACATCCTGCTGTACGACAAGAAGGTCTCGAACATCCGCGAGATGCTGCCGCTGCTCGAGACGATCGCCAAGGCGGGCAAGCCCCTGCTGGTGATCGCCGAGGACGTCGAGGGCGAGGCGCTGGCGACGCTGGTGGTCAACACCATCCGCGGCATCGTCAAGGTCGCGGCCGTCAAGGCGCCGGGCTTCGGCGACCGCCGCAAGGCCATGCTGCAGGACATCGCCGTGCTGACCGGCGGCACCGTCATTTCCGACGAGGTGGGCCTGTCGCTCGAGAAGGCCACGCTCAATGACCTGGGCAAGGCCAAGAAGATCGTCGTCGAGAAGGAGAACAGCACGATCATCGACGGCGCCGGCAAGTCGTCCGAGATCAAGGGCCGCATCGAGCAGATCCGGCGCCAGATCGAGGATGCCACCTCCGACTACGACAAGGAGAAGCTGCAGGAGCGCGTCGCGAAGCTGTCGGGCGGCGTCGCCGTGATCAAGGTCGGCGCGGCCACCGAGATCGAGATGAAGGAGAAGAAGGCCCGCGTCGAGGACGCGCTGCACGCGACCCGTGCCGCCGTCGAGGAAGGCGTGGTGCCGGGCGGCGGCGTGGCGCTGGTGCGCGTGCAGAAGGCGCTGGAGAAGCTGGCCGGCGCCAACGAGGACCAGAACGTCGGCATCCGCATCCTGACGCGCGCCATCGAGGAACCGCTGCGCCAGATCGTGCAGAACGCGGGTGAGGACGGCTCAGTCGTGCTCGCCAAGGTGCGCGAGGGCAAGGGCAGCTACGGCTACAACGCCGCCACGGGCGAATACGGCGACATGATCGAGATGGGCATCCTGGATCCCACCAAGGTCACGCGCCTCGGGTTGCAGAATGCCTCGTCGGTGGCAGGCCTGCTGCTGACGACCGAGGTCATGGTGGCCGAGGCGCCGAAGAAGGAAGGCGACCACCCGCCGATGCCGGGCGGCGGCATGGGCGGCATGGACATGTAAGGTCGCAGGACCTTGCGGCTCGATTGACAAGGCCCGGGAGGCGACTCCCGGGCCTTTCTCTTTGGTGACGCGGGGCCCGGCCGACCCCGGCATCGCGCCGCGACGGCCGCAGCGAGACCCGGTCCAGACGACACGCCTTTTCCCTTCAAACAATGCGCCTGACGATCGTGCCAGGGCTGCGACCTGCGCCAACCGCGCATTGATTTGCAGAATTTCCCGGGCGTAACATCAATTCGACGGGGGACAGGCCGGTGCGTCGGCGCGGCGGATCCTTGCCCTCGATGTGCTGCCGGCCTCAACAGAAGAAGAGGAAGGCATCATGAAGATCTGCACTGCACTCCTTGCTGCCGCCCTGCTGGCGAGCCCACTGGCCATGGCCGCGGAAGACGGCGGCTTCTATGTCGGCGCCGGCATGGGCAGTTTCGGCATCGATTACAGGGAAACCGAGAATTCGGTCGATTTCACGTTCAAGGGTGACGATACGGCGTTCAAGCTGTTCGGCGGATACAACTTCAACCGGTACATCGGTACCGAACTGGAGTATTTCGACGGCGGCACGATCGATCAGTCCTACGACCTGGGGAAGGGCACGACCCTCGACGTGGACATCGATGTCACCGGTTTCAACCTGTCGGTGGTCGGCGTGGCGCCGATCGGCGAGCGGTTCACGGTGTTCGCCAAGCTCGGCATGGTCTTCTGGGACGTGGACTTCACCGAGGATTACAGCGGAGCCATCACCGTCTACAACGACAGCGGCGAGGACCTCTCGTGGGGTCTCGGCGCCGGCTTCGACTTCACGGAGCAGTTCGGGGCCCGTGTCGAGTACCAGGCCTTCGAGGTCCACGACCTCGATACGGTGGACCTGATCTCGGCGAGCGTGACCTGGCGCTTCTGACGGATCAGGACCGGCGTCCCGGCCAGGCGGAGCCCGCGGTGCGGCTCCGCCCCGGCCGCCGGTCATCGCCCGGCCCGTAGCGTTCGCCGGCGGTGCCGGGCCCGCCCTGGGCGGCCGCCCTTCAGGGCCGCCGCCGCCCGCTCGTCCCGGGTTTGCTTGATTCGCAGTCACCCCAGCGCCTAGAGTCCAGCGCCAAGGGCACTGGATTTCCGGCCCTTCCGCCGCCCGGCCAGGGCCGGTACCGGCAGCAGGGGCCAGGAATCATGTCCGGCAACGAGCACAAGCCCGCCGAACCCGCCGGTCCGAAGGTCTTCCTGAGCTACGCCAGGACGGACCGGGCGCAGGCGACGAAGCTGGCCGGGGCGCTGCAGGACGCGGGCCTCATCGTCTGGTGGGACACGCTGATCGAGGGCGGCGCGGCGTTCGCCAGGTCCATCGAGACGGCCCTCGAGAACTGCGACGCCGTGGTCGTCGTCTGGTCCAGGACCTCGGTGACGTCCGACTGGGTGCTGGACGAGGCCGCCAAGGGCCGCGACCTGCGCAAGCTGGTGCCGGTTTCGTTCGACGGCACCGAGCCGCCGCTGGGATTCCGCCAGTACCACTCGATCGACCTGTCGGGCTGGCGCGGCACGGCGGAGGCCGCGGAAATCGCGGCCATCGCCCGCGGGGTGACGTCCGCGGCCGGCCTCGCACTGCACCGCCTCCCTGCTGCGCCGGGCCCGCGGCGCAGCCCGCTGGTCGTCTCGCGGCGAGGCGTGCTGCTCGCGGCTGTCGGCACCGGCGCAGCCGGCGTCGCCGGCCTGCTGGCCTGGCGCCAGGGCGCATTCGGCGGCCGCCGCGAGGCTTCGGGAAACAGCGTGGCGGTGTTGCCGTTCGTCAATCTGAGCGGCGACCGGGACCAGGATTATTTTTCGGACGGGCTGTCCGAGGAACTTCGCGCCACGCTCGCGCGCAACCTGCAGTTGCTGGTCATGGCCCAGGCGTCGTCAGCCAGGTTCCGCGACCGCCAGGAAGACGCGGTGACGATCGCCGCGCAGCTGGGCGTGGCATTCCTGCTGGACGGCAGCGTGCGGCGGGCGCACGAGGTCGTGCGCGTGACCGCCGACCTGATCGACGGCCAGACGGGCTTCAGCCGCTGGTCCCAGACGTTCGACCGCGGCCTGCACGACATCTTTGCCGTGCAGACCGAGATCGCGAACAACGTTGCAAGCGCCCTGGTCGCGCAGGTCGCTCCGGACGCCTTGGCGACGGGACCCGGCGGCGCCCGGCCGGCGTCCGGCGAGACCACCAGCGTCGAGGCGTTCGACGCCTACCTGCGCGGGCGCGCACTGTACGACCTGAGCGTGGACGAGGCCTCGGAGCGTGCCGCCCTGGCGCAGTTCGACAAGGCGATCGGCATTGATCCCAACTACGCGGCCGCCCACGCCGCGCGGGCCCGCTCGCTGACGGCCATCGCCAACCAGTACGGCAGGGTGGGCGAGCTGTCCGGGCTCTACGAGGCCGCCGTCGCCGCGGCGCAGCGCGCCATCGAGATCGCGCCGCAATTCGCCGATGCGCACTCGACCCTGGGCTTCACGCTGTTCCAGGGTCAGCTGGATGCGCGGGCGGCGCGCGAGCCGTTCGAACGCTCGCGCCAGCTGGGCGCGGGAGAAGCCACCGTGCTGGCCCGCTATGCGCAGTACGCCGCGCGGTGCGGGCGCGAGCGCGAGGCCGCCGAGTCCATGCAGCGCGCGCTGTTGCTGGACAAGCTGAACCCGCTCATCCACCGCGCGGCCGGGTCCATCGAGTACGCCGCGCGCCGCTACGCCGACGCCATCCCGCCGCTGCGCCGGGCCCTCGCCATGAACCCGCGCATGTCGCGCGCGCACGCGGCGATCGGCGACGCCCTGCTGATGCTGGGGCGCGTCGGCGAGGCGCGGGCCGAGTACCTGGCCGAGCCGGTCGGCGACTTCAGGCTGGCCGGCCTCGCGGTTGCCGAGCACCGGCTGGGCGACGTGGCGGCGGCGGAGGCGGCGATGTCGCAGCTGGTGGCCGGTCACGGGGACCGGGTGCTGTACCAGCAGGCCCAGGTGCTCGCCCAATGGGGCCAGCGGGATGACGCGTTTGCCAGGCTGCAACGCGCGCTCCAGGTTGGCGATTCCGGCCTCATCTACTCCCGCAACGACCCCCTGCTGGACCCGCTGCGCGACGACCCGCGCTTCGCGCAGTTGCTGAGCGGCATAGGCTTCGACTAGGCTCGGGGCCGCACGGCGACGGAAACGCCGGGCGTTACAAACAGGGAGACATTCATGCAGCGTGTGAAGACGGTCCTTGCAGTGGCGGCGGCGGCCCTGTTGCTTGCGGCGTGCGCCAAGCAGGAAGAAGCGGTCCCGGCGGCGGCACCCGAAGCGGCCCCGGCACCGGTCGAAGCGGCGCCCGCGGAACCGATGGCACCGGCCACCGACGCGGATCCGGCGGCGACGGAAGACACCGCGGACGACCCGCAGTCGGGCGGCGACAAGGTCAATCCCTAGTCGTTGATCGGACAGCCTGGCGCGCGGCCGGCGGTCGACGCCGGTTGCGCGCCAGCCGCGACGCCGTGGCGCACGTTCAGGGCAGAGCGTTTCTCGACGCGTCCAGCCTCATGGCCTGCGCAATCCACTGGCGGTAGCTCGCCACCCGCGTGTAGACGCCGGGCTGGCCGTCGCCGTTGCAGCGCCCCTTGCCCCAGCTGACGATGCCCACGACCGCGGGAGCGCCGTTGGTCGGCGTGATCGCGCCGCCGCTGTCGCCCGCGCAGGTCGAACGGCCAGCCTGGGCCGCGCAAATGACCTCGCCGTGGATCTTCTGGGGGCCGTAGCCGGGCAGTTGCGCGCAGCGCTTCGTGTCCATCACCTGCAGGTCCACGCGCATCATCACGGCGCTGCGCTGGTAACTGTCCACCGCTTCGGTCTTGCCCCAGCCGGTGGCGCTGACCGGGGCGCCGGCCGGCAGCGGGCCCGCATGCAGCGGGATCGGCCGGATCCGCGCGGGGTCGCGCGGCCGCGGCGGGCCGTCGTCGACGATGTAGATCAGCGCGATGTCGTGGGCATACATGTTGGGCCGCGGCGGCAGCGGGCCGTTCGCCGGCTGCCCCTTCCTGGCGTACTGCGAATGCCTCACGATGCGGGCGATCTTGAAGGTCATGCCGTCGTCCTTCGAGATGTCCTTCGAGCCCAGGCGCACCCGATAGCCCTTCCTGACCTTGTCCTCGTCGATGCAGTGGGCGGCGGTCAGCACCCAGTTGGAATCGATCAGCGTGCCGCCGCATTCATGCTGCAGCGACCACAGCGGCGTTCCCTTCCTGATGGCCTCCGCCCAGTTCTCGGAGGAATACGGGTAGTAGATCTGCGCCTGCCACGGCACTCCCTGGTCGCCCACCGGCCTGCCGCCCGTGGAAAAGGGCGTGTCCCGCCCGGGCGCCGCCGCCGCGCGGCGCGCGGGTCGTCGCACGACCGGCAGCGCGTCCCAGCGGTTGGTATCGCCAACCGGTCCCTGTGCGGCCTGCGGCTGTTCGTCGCCGGCGTCCTCGAAGTCGAAGACTTCCCAGTCCTCGCCGGTCGGGTTCAGCTCGTCGTCCAGGGCGATGGCGTCGTCGGACTCGTCGATGACCAGTTCGCCGGCCCAGTCCTCGTCCTCCGCCATGGGCACGAACTGCCAGTCGCCGTCGGCCATCCAGTCCGAGTCGTCTTCCTCGTAGTCGACGATGTCGCCGTCGAACGGGTCCCAGGCCGTTTCCGGTTCGTCGAGGGCCTGGTCCGGAAACGGTTCCGGCGGTTCCTGCCACTCGTCGTCGGCCGCGCCGAGCGCTTGCTCATCGGTCGCCTCGGCGAAGTCGTCGAACGCCGGTTCGTCCACGAACCCGGGATCGTCTTCGTGCGGGTCGGACGCCTCCAGTTCCGGATCCGGGTCGGGATACGGCTCGGGCTGCTGGCCGTGCGCAACGCCGCCCGTGCCGAATGCCAGGGCGAGCAGCGCCGCCGCCGCCAGATGCAACGCATACCTGTTTCGTGCCGTGTACATTCGCCCCCCTTGGATGAATCCGGGACCGTTTCGCCGGCCGGCAGCCCCGTGGCGTGATACTAAACGCAAGTCGAGGCGACTTCACGCGCGCCGGGATGAGCCTGATAGGAACGGGCCCGGCGCCTCAGGTACGCTCTGGGTGCCCGGAACGAGGAACCCCCTGCGATGTCGAGCCGGCCCGTACCGCCGTGAGCAGCAACGCTCCCCGCGCGCCTGCGCCGCCGCTGCCCGCGGCCCTGGAGCCGCGTGCCCGGGAACTGGCCGGCCGCTGGCGGCACGCCGCCGGCGTCCCGCCGACCGCCGCCGGACCCGCAGCACTCGAGCAGGTCCTGGCCTGCAGCGGTTTCGTCGCGGACAGCGTCATCCGCGATCCTGACTTGCTGCCGTCGCTGGAGGACAGCGGTGAGCTGGCGCGGCCGCGCCGCGACGGCGAGATCGATGCCCTGGCGCAGGCACTGCTGCCGGGGCAGCCGGACGAAGCCGGCTTCATGGCGGCGCTGCGCCGGCTGCGGCGGCGCGAGCTGGTGCGCATCGCCTGGCGCGACCTGAGCGGGGCGGCACCGCTGGCGCAGACGCTGGGCGAACTGTCCCGGCTGGCTGACGCGGCGATCCGTGCGGCCTGCTCGTTCGCGGCCGGCCAGCTCGCGCCACGCTTCGGCGTGCCGCGCTCGGCCGCCGGCGAGGAACTCGAGCTGGTCGTCGTCGCCATGGGCAAGCTGGGCGGCGGCGAGCTCAACTTCTCGTCCGACGTGGACCTGGTATTCCTGTTTCCCGAGGCCGGCCAGACCGACGGCCGGCAGGCGATCGCCGCCGAGGAGTACTTCACGCGGCTGGGCCAGGCGCTGATCCGCCTGCTCGATGCGCCCACCGCGGACGGCTTCGTGTTCCGCGTGGACATGCGCCTGCGGCCGTTCGGCGAGGCGGGCCCCCTGGTGGCGAGCTTCGGCGCGTTCGAGGACTACCTGCAGCAGCATGGGCGCGACTGGGAACGGTACGCGTGGGTGAAGGCGCGCGCGGTGACGGCCGCGCCGCGCTACGCCGCGCTGTACGACGAGGTCGTGCGGCCGTTCGTCTACCGTCGTTACCTGGATTTCGGCGTCTTCGAGGCGCTGCGCGACATGAAGCAGATGATCGCGCGCGAGGTGGTGCGCCGCGAGCTCAGGGACAACATCAAGCTCGGCCCGGGCGGCATCCGCGAGATCGAGTTCGTCGTGCAGTCGCTGCAGCTGATCCGGGGCGGCGCCGACGACCGGCTGCAGAACCCCGCGCTGCTCGAGGTGCTGCCCTGCCTGGAGGGCGGCAAGCTGCTGCCGGCCAGCGCCGTGCGCGAGCTGGGCGACGACTATGTGCTGCTGCGACGTACGGAGAACCGCTTGCAGATGGCCGCCGACGCGCAGACGCACGCGTTGCCGGTGGATGCGGTGGAGCAGGCGGCGCTGGCGCATGCGATGGGTTGTGCCGGCTGGGCCGAATTCTCGGCGGCGCTCGCCGCCGCACGCGACCGGGTGGCGCGGCACTTCGCGCACATCGTGGTCGGTCCGGACCGGCAGCCCGGCAGCGCGGGGGTCGCCGACCTGGCGGCGCTGTGGGTGCTCGAACCCGACGCCGGGCGGCTGGCTGGCGACCTGGCGACCTACGGGCTGGCGGATTCCCGGCAGGCGGCCACGGCGCTGCTGGCCCTGCGCGAATCGAGTTACTTCGCGCGCCTCGACGAACGCGGCCGCCGCCGCCTCGGCGTGCTGCTGCCCGCAGTGCTGCAGGAAGTCGCGGCGCTCCCCGAGGCGCCCGCCGACGGCCCCGCCGTCGCGGCGGGCGACCGCGCCAGCCTCGAGCGCGACGTGCTGCGCCGGGTGCTCAGCGTCATCGAGGCGCTGGGCGGGCGCACCGCGTACCTGGCGCTGCTGAACGAGAATTCCGCCGCGCTGGCCAGGCTGGTGGGGGTCTGCCGGCATGGCGACTTCCTGGCGCGGCAGGTGGCGGCCTTCCCGATCCTGCTCGACGAGCTGATCGACGAGCGCGTGCTCGAGGTCCTGCCGGACCGGGCGCAGTTCGCCGCCGAGCTGGACGCTCGCCTGGAGCAGGCCGGCGGCGACCTGGAACAGCAGGTCGACGCGTTGCGCCATTTCCGGCGCGCGGCCCGCCTGCGCATCGCGTTCCTCGACCTGACCGGCCACCTGCCGCTGATGGTCGTCAGCGACCGGCTGACCGACGTGGCGGAGCTGGTGGTCGAGCGCGCCATGCGGCTGGCATGGGAGCAACTGGCCGAGGTGCATGGCGAGCCGCGCTGCGGGGCAGGCGGCACGCGCGTGGCGGGCATCGCGGCCATCGGCTACGGCAAGCTCGGCGGCTGGGAGCTGGGCTACGCCTCCGACCTGGACCTGGTGTTCCTGCACGATTCGGACGGCGACCTGCAGCAGACGGGCGGACCGAAGGTCGTGGACAATGCGCTGTTCTTCACGCGCTTCGGCCAGCGGGTCGTGCACCTGCTCACGGTGCACACGGCGGCCGGCCGCCTCTACGAGGTGGACATGCGCCTGCGGCCGAGCGGCAAGGGGGGGCTGACCGTCACGCAGCTCAAGGCCTTCGGCGAGTACCAGAGAACCGAGGCCTGGACCTGGGAGCACCAGGCCCTGCTGCACTCGCGCGCCGTGGCCGGCAGCCGCGCGATCGGCGCCGGCTTCGAGCGCCTGCGGCGCGAGGTGCTGATGGACCACGTGCGGCGCGACACGCTGCGCGACGACGTGCGCTCGATGCGCGAGCGGATGCGTGCCGAACTGGGCCGCAGCCGGGCCGGCGAGTTCGACCTCAAGCATGGCTCCGGCGGCATCGGCGACATCGAGTTCCTGGCGCAGTACTGGGTGCTGCGCTGGGCGCAGGGGCGCGAACCGCTGTGCGCCTATTCGGACACCATCCGGCAACTCGAGTCGGTGGGGTCGGCGGCGCTGGTGGATCACCGCGTCATCGACCTGCTGGTGGACGCGTACCGGCGCTACCGGCGCACCGTCCACCGGCTGTCGCTCGAGGAACTGCCCGCCATCGTCGAGGCCGCGCCCTTCGCGGACCTGCGCTCCAGGGTGGCGGGCGTGTGGCAGCGCGTGATGGTCGCCGGCGAAGATCCGGCGCCGCTATAATCCGCGGCGCCGGCGGGGAGGGCAGGACGGATGACGGCCAGGGTAACGGCGCAACGCGGGCTCATGCAGCCCAATGCGCGCAACAGCTACGACGTGACGGAAGCGGACCTGCCCCTGTGCTGCCCGATGCCCGGCATGCAGTTGTGGAATTCGCACCCGCGCGTCTACCTGGCGTTCGGCGCGGACGGCCGGGCCAAGTGCCCGTACTGCAGCGCCGAGTTCACGCTGAACCGCTAGAGCGGCCGCGCACCACCCGCGACGATCAGGCGTGCCAGGCACGGCGCGGTCCGCGACGCATGACGGCGTCGAGCCGCGCCGTCACCGCGGGCGGCTCGATGAGGTCCATGACGCCGGGCAGCTCGATGTTGGTTCCCCACGGCAGCCGCTCGGGCTCCGTGTGCAGGAAACGGCGCGCCGCCTCGGCGTAGCGGTCCACGCACCACTGGCGGCTGAGGTACGGGCCGCTGCGCTCGCTGCGCGTCGCGGCGTACAGGCCGATGACCGGCGTACCGACCATGGCCGCCATGTGCGCCGGCCCGGCATCCGGTGTCAGCAGCGCGTCGGTCCGGCCCAGCAGGCCCAGCAGCCGGGGCAGGGTATCGCGACCGGTCATGTCGACGACCTCGCTGCGCGCACGTGCGACGATCGCCCCGGCCATCTGCAGTGCGGCCGGCGCGGCGCTGCCCACGAGGACGACCCGCATGTGATGCATCTGCGCAGCGTGATCCGCCACGGCGGCGTAATGCTCGGCGCGCCAGTCGCGCAGCGGGTGGCCGGAACACGGGCTGATCACCAGCGTGGGCTGGCTGTCCGGAACGACCAGGCGCGCGTAGGCGAGCGCGTCCGGCGGCAGCGGCAGGTCCCAGCGCAGTTCCCGGTCGTGCACGCCCAGCGCCTCGGCGAAGCCGAACAGTGAATCGAGGACGTGCTCGTTGCCGCGCCGGGCGATGCGATGGGTCGTGAAGAGCCACTGCCCGCCGCGCGCCCGCGGCCGGTCGAAGCCAAGCTTGACGGGCGCCCGCACGGCCAGTGCCAGCACGCTGGCGCCCAGCGCGGGCTGCATGTGCAGCAGCAGGTCGAAGCGGCGCGCGTGCAGCTGTGCGGCGACGCGCCGCAACTCCGACAGCCCGCCCTGTGTGTCGCAGGGGATGAACTCGATGTCGTAGGCCAGCCTCAGCAGCCCGGCTTCCGCCTTGCCGATGACCCAGCTGAAGCGCGCCTGCGGCCAGGCTTTCTGCAGGGTGCGCACGACCGCGAGGGCGTGGCAGGTGTCGCCGATGGCGGAGAGCCTGAGGATACAGACGTGGCGTGGCGCTGCAGGTAGGATGGCGGGCATGAGTCTCGTGCGCATCGCCACCGGGGGCGGCGCCATCCTATACGACCCGTCCAGGACGGGCAACGCGCCGCGCTTGTTCGAGCGCGAGCACTGGCTGGCGCGCGGTGCGCTGCGCGACGTGGAAGGTGGCCGCGGCGCCGTCGCGTTCCTGCAGGATGACGCCGGCGAGCTCGTCTTGCGCCGCTACCGGCGCGGCGGGCTGGCCGCGCGCGTATCGCAGGACCGTTACCTGTGGCTGGGCGAGGCCCGCACCCGTGCCTGGCGCGAGTTCCGGCTGCTGCATGCGCTGCAGGGCCGCGGACTGCCCGTGCCGGCGCCGGTGGCCGCACGCTACCAGCGACGCGGGCTCAGCTACCAGGCCGAGCTCGTGACGGTGCGACTGCCGCACAGCCGCTCGCTGGCCGATCGCTGGCTGGCCGGTGAGATGCGTGACGAGGACTGGCGCGCGGCGGGTCGCTGCATCGGCCGCTTTCACGATGCCGGCGTGCAGCACGCCGACCTCAACGCCCACAACGTGATGCTGGGCGCCGGCGGCGAGGTCTGGCTGCTCGACTTCGACCGTGGCCGGCTGCGCGGGCCGGGACATTGGCAGGACCGCGTGCTGACACGGTTGGCCCGTTCAATGCACAAGCTGTCGCGCGCACACCCCGGTTGTCCCGACTGGCGTGCCGGATTCGCGATGCTGCGCGCGGCGCACGGCACGCCGGGCTGAAGGCCGACATGCGCTATCTGTACAACGTGCTGATCTACCTGGCCGCGCCCGTCGCGCTGCTGATCCAGCTGTGGCGCGGCCTGCGCGACCCCAGTTACCGCGAGCGGCTGGGCGAACGGCTCGGCCTCGGCGCCGCGCTGGCGCAGGACACGATCTGGGTGCACGCGGTGTCGGTCGGCGAGGTGCAGGCTGCCGCGCCGCTGGTGCGTGCGCTGCGCGAACGCTACCCGGCCGTGCCGCTGGTGCTGACCACGGTCACGCCCACGGGGGCCGGGCGCGCGAGGCTGCTGTTCGGTTCGGACATCGTGCTGCGCTACGTGCCGCTCGACCTGCCCGGCTCGGTGCGCAGGTTCTTCGACCGCGTGCGGCCGCGCGTCGCGCTGATCATGGAGACGGAGCTGTGGCCCAACCTGTACGCGGAATGCGGCCGGCGGTCCGTGCCGCTGGTGCTGGCCAGCGCGCGCATCTCGCCCAGGTCCGTGAACCGCTACCGGCGCCTGGTGCCGTTGTTCCGCGACGCGCTGTCGCACGGGGTCGTGATCGCGGCGCAGAGCGCCGACGACGCGCAACGTTTCCTGTCGATCGGGGCGAATCCCGCGCGTACGCACGTCATCGGCAACATCAAGTTCGACTTCGAGCTGCGCCCGGACGTCGAGCGGCAGGGCCGCGCATGGCGGTCCGCACAGGCGGCGGACCGGCTCGTGTGGGTTGCCGGCAGCACGCACGAGGGCGAGGAGGAAATACTGCTGGACGCGCATGAGCGCCTGTGCCGCGATCATCCGCAGGCGCTGCTGGTGCTGGTGCCGCGCCACCCGAACCGCTTCGAGGCGGTGGCATCGCTGCTGGGGCGCCGCGGCGTCAGCTGGGTGGGGCGCGCGTCGGGGCAGCCGCTGGCGCCCGACAGCCAGGTGCTGCTCGGCGACACGATGGGCGAGTTGATGATGCTGTACGCGGCGGCGGACGTCGCCTTCGTGGCGGGCAGCCTGCAGCCGGTGGGCGGGCACAACCTGCTGGAGCCGGCCGCGCTGGGCGTCCCGATCCTGACCGGCCCGCACAACTTCAACGGCGAGGACGTGTTCCGCAAGATGCGGGAAGCGGGCGCGGTGCGCGTCGTGGCCGACGCGACGGCGCTGGCCGAGGCGTTGCTCGCGCTGCTGGCGGACGGCGCGGCACGCCGCAGGATGGGCGAGAACGGGTTTGCGGTCGTGCGCGAGAATCGCGGCGCGCTCGCCCGCCTGACCAGGCTGGTGACGCCGCTCATCGACCGCGGCCGGGCGTCCGGAGGCGCGGGGCCGTAGTTGCAGCGCGCGCACATTGGCCTAGAATCCGCGGGGCTGCGGATGAGCGGGGGAAGCGGGTGGCGACAGGCAAGATGTCACGGGCGACGGCTGCGGAGCGGGAGAAACTGCTGCTGGGGCAGCCGTACGCACCCGAGGTGCTCGCGGGACTGGTCAAGCGCTACGGCTCGCCGCTGCTGATCCTCGATTGCGAAGTGCTGCGGCAGCAGTACCGCGCGCTGGCCGAGGCGTTGCCCGGCGTCGACCTGCACTACGCGCTGAAGCCCTGGCCGGAACGCGCCGTGGTCGAGACGCTGGCCGCGGAGGGTGGCTGGTTCGACCTGGCGACGACCGGCGAGGTGGAACTCGTGCGCCAGGCGGGCATCGACCCGGCGCGCTGCATACACACTCATCCCATCAAGCGCGATGCGGACATCCGCGCGGCGCTCGATTACGGCGTGCGTACCTTCGTCGCCGACAACCCGGACGAGTTGCGCAAGTTCGTGCCGTACAAGGACCGCGTGGATTTGCTGTTGAGGATTTCATTCCGCAGTCCCGCGGCGGTGGTGGACCTGTCGCGCAAGTTCGGCTGCAGCCCCAAGCGGGCCGTGCAGCTGCTGGAGCTGGCGCAGGAACTGGGCATCCGCATCGCCGGGCTGTCCTTCCACGTCGGCTCGCAGTCGCTGGTGCCGACGACCAAGGTGCGCGCGATCAAGGCCTGCGCCGAGATCCTGCGGTCCCAGGCGGGCAAGGGCATCGCGACGCCGGCCGTTCTGGACATCGGCGGGGGCTTCCCGATCGACTACCTCGAGCCGGCCCCGCCCATCGACGAATTCTGCGCTCCCATCCGCCGCGCGCTGGCGGCCGTGCCCGAGGGGACGCGCATCATCGCCGAGCCGGGCCGCTTCATCGCCGGGCCGGCCGGCACGGTGCTGACGACGGTCATGGGCCGCGCCTGGCGCGACGCGCTGTGGTGGTACTACCTGGACGACGGCCTGTACGGCTCGTTCAGCGGGCAGTTGTACGACCATGCGCACTATCCGGTCGAGCCGCTCGTCTGGCCGCCCGGCAAGCGCATCCACAGCGTGCTGGCGGGACCGACCTGCGACAGCATCGACGTGATCGCGGAAGACGTACTGCTGCCGGAACTGCAGATCGGCGACATCCTGATCGGGCGGCAGATGGGCGCCTACACGGCGGCGTCGGCCACGGACTTCAACTTCTTCCCGCGGGCCCGGCTGCTGGTCGTGAACCGCTGAACCGGGGCGCTTCCGGCGTCCCGGGGCGGGCCCGGGTCACCGCGATGTGACGGACGTGTTTGCCTTTTCCGCGTGCATCCACGATCCTTTCGCCCATCCCGGTTGCTGCCTGCCCGATGGGCCCATGAACCTGCCACCCGACCCTGCGTTCCGCGCCGCCCGCCGCGGCATCCTGCGTGCGCTGGCCGGCTGGCCGGCCGTGGCGCTGCTGTCGTCGGCGCCGCTGCGCGCGCTGGCCGGTGACGACGACCGGCGCAGTATCGCGCTGGTCAGCACGCATACGGGCGAACAACTCTCGGTGGACTACTGCGTGGACGGCAGCTATCAGCCGGACGCGCTGGCCGCACTCGACCGGTTGCTGCGCGACCATCGCACCGGCGAGGTCGCGGCGATCGACCATCGCCTGTACGACCTGCTGCACGAACTGGCGGTGCGGGCCGGGCGCGAGCCCCGTTACGAGGTGATCTCCGGTTACCGCTCGCCGCAGACGAATGCCGCGCTGAACGCGCGCTCGGGGGGCGTGGCCCGCCACAGCCTGCACATGGACGGCCAGGCGATCGACGTGCGCCTCGCGGGCTGCGCCACGGACCGGCTGCGCGACCTGGCGCTGCAGGTGCAGGCCGGCGGCGTGGGCTACTACCGCCGGTCGGATTTCGTGCACCTCGACATGGGGCGGGTACGTACGTGGGCCGGATGACCCCGTCCGGGATGCCTGCGGCATGGCTGGCCGCCACACTGGCCGCCGCCTTGGCCGGCTGCGGATCGGGCGGCGCGCCGGTGGATCGCGGCGCGCGGGTCTACGGCGTGCACTGCGCATCGTGCCACCAGCGTGATGGCCGCGGCCGGCCGGGGGCGCAGCCGGCGCTCGCCGGTTCCGCGGTGGCCGCCGGCGATCCGCAGGTCCTGGCGGCGTGGCTGCTGTTCGGCGAGCGCCCGGCAGGACTGGCGCCGAACCGCAGTGCCGTGCGCATGCCGCCGTTCCCCTGGTTGTCGGACGCCGACATCGCGGCCGTGCTGACGCACGTGCGTGGCAATTTCGGCAACCAGGCCGCGCCCGTCACGGAGGCGGAAGTGTCCGCGGTGCGCGCCTCCCGCGCCAAGCGGTGACGCAGGCGATCGACACCGTCGTCTTCGACATCGGCCGGGTGCTCGTGCACCTGGAGTTCGGGCGCCTGCTGGGCTACCTGTCGGAACACGGCGTCGAGGTCGGCGACATCGGCGACCTGCTCCGGCGCATGGACCTGGTGGCCTATGAGCGCGGCGAATTCGACGGCGCGGCGTTGCTCGATCGGATCAGCAGCCTCGGCCAGCGGCCGATGGCGGCCGACGTGCTGCAGGCCCACTGGGTCGGCGTCTTCGTTCCGCAGCGGCCCATGCTCGAACTGGTGCGCACGCTGACCGGCACGCACCGCGTGTACCTGCTGTCCAACATCGGCGACCTGCACTGGGAATACCTGGACCGCGAGCTGGGCGTGGAGAGGCTGGGGCACGGCGCGTTGCCGTCGTTCCGCGCGCGGGCCGTCAAGCCGGAGCCGGCGATCTTCCGGCTCGCCGAGGAGATGTTCGGGCTGGAGCCGTCGCGCACCGTCCTGGTGGACGATCTGGCGACGAACGTGGAAGGGGCGCGCCGCTGCGGCTGGCAGGCGATCCTGCACGAAAGCCACGAACGCACGGCCGGTGCGCTCGCTGCGCTGGGCGTGCGCGCGTAAGCGGCGCGCGGCGTAGCCGCCCGCGCCGCAACAAGTCGAGTATCAAGGAATGACCATGCCGACAGCCATCCACCGCCGCGTCGGGTTGCTGCAGTCCGGAAGGGACCCGGGTTTCATCGCGCGCCTGGCTTCGGGCTGGGCCGTGATGGGCGACCCGCAGGTGCTGCCCGGCTACTGCCTGCTGCTGCCGGACCCGGTCGTGCCGCACCTGCACTCGCTCGGCCCGGCGGATCGCATGCAGTTCCTGGGCGACATGGCCGCGCTGGGCGAGGCGGTGCTGGCGGCCACCGGCGCCCTGCGGATCAACTACGCGATGTTCGGCAACCTCGAGCCGGCGCTGCATGCGCACGTGTTGCCCCGCTATTCGCACGAGCCGAAGCCGCTCGGCACGGCGCATCCATGGGCGTACGATTGGGGTGCGGCGCCGGCCTTCGACCCGGCCGGGCACGGCGAGTTGCGCGACCGCATCCATGCGGCGCTGACACGGACCGCGGCACTTCCCTGAGGCTGGGCGGATTCCTGCGGCGTCCCGCCGCAAGGAGGACGGTGATGAAACTCGACGTCAAGGCGCTGGCGCTGGCAGGCGGCATCCTGTGGGGCGCGTGCCTGTTCCTGGTGACCTGGTGGATCATCCTGCTGGACGGTGCGGGCGGTGACGCCACGTTCATCGCCAGCGTGTACCGCGGCTACAGCATCAGCGCCGTGGGCAGCGTGGTCGGGCTGCTGTGGGGTTTCGCCGACGGGCTGATCGGCGGTGCGCTGCTGGCCTGGCTGTACAACCTGATCGCGGCCCGGGGGGCGGCGAAGGCGGCCTGACCCCGCCGGGGCGGGACGGAGCGAGCCGGGCGGCGCGGCCGCCCGGCCGGGGAGGGTGCATATGAAGTTCCATGGCCGCTGCCTGTGCGGCGCGGTGAGTTACGAGGCGCTGTCGCCCACGCTGTTCTTCGCGCACTGCCACTGCCGCTGGTGCCGCGAGGCGCATGGTGCGGCATTCGTGAGCTGGGTCGGCATCGCCGAGGAGCGGTTTCGCATCGTGAGCGGCGCCGACACCCTGCGCTGGTACCAGTCCTCCGCGCAGAGCCGGCGCGGTTTCTGCGGCCATTGCGGCACGACGCTGTTCTTCGCCTCGACCCTGTGCCCGGGCGAGATACACGTGACCCGCGCCTCGCTGCAGGGCGATATCGACCGCGCCGCGCAATTGCACTGCTTCTACGATCAGCACGCAGACTGGTTCACGCCCGCAGACGACCTGCCGCGCTACGACTCGGATGCCGAGGGCCTGGCCAAGTACCGCGCGGTGAGCCCGCGCAGCTGACGGCGCGGCATGGTGGACAGGACGAGGCGCGGCCGGCCGGGCACGGAACGGGTTGCGGCGCGTGACCCGGTTCTGCCCGACGTGCTGCAGCCGGGCCTGGACATCGTCTTCTGCGGCACGGCGGCGGGTACCGCCTCGGCGCGGGCCGGCGCCTACTACGCGGGTCCCGGCAATGCCTTCTGGCCCACCCTGCATGCCATCGGCCTGACGCCGCGACGGCTGGCGCCGGCCGAGTTCAGGCTGGTCACGCAATTCGGGCTGGGCCTGACCGACCTGGCCAAGACCGTCTGCGGCAACGACAGCGAGCTGCCGCGCGGCAGCTTCGATGCGTCGCGGGTCAGGCACGCGATCCTGGCCGTGCGGCCGCGCATCCTGGCGTTCACCAGCAAGCGGGCGGCGCGCGAGTTCCTGGGCGCGGCCGCGGACTACGGCCGGCAGCGGGGCCGCCTCGGCACGACGGTCCTGTACGTGCTGACCTCGCCGTCCGGCCAGGCCCGCAGCCACTGGGACCTGGCAGTGTGGCAGGCGCTGGCACGGCTCAAGACCCGAATGGTGGCCGGCGCGGCCTCCCGCTAACATGCCGGCCGGCGCCCATGAGTGTCCCGCGCCGGGAGGACGGCATGAAGCTGATCGAGGTCCTGACCGACGCCAGCAGCACCGATTCGGTGCGGGCGATCGCGGACCAGCACGCGTCGCACTACTACCGGCTGGGCGAGAAGACGGTTGAAGGCCTGCAGCCGGTCCGCTTCACGGTGGGTGACGACCAACTGCAGTCGGCGCTCGACATGCTGCAGAGCCTGACCGGCGCACAACCGGCGACCCGCATCATGGTGCTGCCGGTCGACACCTTCCTGCCGCGGCCGCCGGAGGAGGAACGCCGCCGCGAGGACTCCGCGACCGCCGCCCGCGAGGCGCTCTACGACCAGGTCGAGAAGAACGTGCGCCTGGACGCCAATTTCATCATCCTGGTGGCCTTGTCCACGCTGGTGGCGGCGATCGGCCTGATCGAGGACAACGTCGCGGTGGTGATCGGCGCAATGGTGATCGCGCCGCTCCTGGGTCCGAACCTCGCGCTGGCGCTCGGCACCGCGCTCGGCGACGTGGGCCTGATGAAGAAGGCGCTGGTGACGACCGCCGCGGGGCTGTCGGTGGCGCTGCTGCTGTCCGTCGCCATCGGCTACGCGTGGCCGTTCGAGGTGACCAGCCACGAACTGACGTCGCGCACCTTTGCGGGACTCGACTCGATCGTGCTGGCGCTGGCCTCGGGCGCCGCCGCGGTGCTGTCGCTGACCACGGGCCTGTCGTCCGTGCTGGTGGGAGTCATGGTGGCGGTCGCGCTGCTGCCGCCCACGGCCGCCGTCGGCCTCATGATGGGGCATGGCGAGTGGGACCTGGCGACCGGCGCGGCGCTGCTGCTGGCGGTCAACGTGGTGTCGGTCAACCTGGCGGCGAAGCTCGTGTTCCTGCTGAAAGGCATCCGGCCGCGCACCTGGTTCGAGAAGGCCAGGGCGAAGCGCGCCATGGCCTTCTACCTCGTCGGGTGGCTGGTGACGCTGGCGGTGCTGGCGGGCGTCATTTACGCGCGCGACGCCTTGTTCTGGGCGAGCTGACGGGACGGCACAGCCAGCGCCGCAGCCGTCACAGCCGGCGAGCGCGGCAGGTACCGACGCCTCACCCGCCCGAGTAGGTTCGCGCGCACATCACGGGGAACTGCATGGAAGCGCTGATGGCCTCGACGATAATCGTCACCCTGGCGGAGATGGGCGACAAGACCCAGCTGCTGTCCTTCGTGCTGGCGGCGCGCTTCCGGCGGCCGGTCCCGATCCTGCTCGGGATCACGATCGCCACGCTGGCGAACCACTTCCTGGCCGGCTGGCTGGGGGCGTGGCTGGCCACGCTGGTCTCGCCGCAGGTGCTGCAGTGGACGGTGGCCGGCGCGTTCGCAATCTTCGGCCTGTGGGCGCTGTGGCCGGACCGCCTCGACGGCAACCCGACGATGCCGTCGGCGGGCGTGTTCGTCACCACGCTGGTGGCGTTCTTCCTGGTCGAGATCGGCGACAAGACCCAGCTGGCGACGATCGCGCTGGCCGCTCGCTACGACGCGCTGGCCACGGTCGTACTGGGCACGACGGCCGGCATGGTGCTTGCCAACGTGCCCGCGGTGTGGATGGGCGAGCGGTTTGCGGAGCGGGTCAACATGAAGTACCTGCGCTGGGCGGCCGCGGCGCTGTTCTTCGTGCTGGCGATCGTGACGCTGCTGGTCGGCACGCCGCGCGACTGAGCTCAGCGCGCCCGGGGCGCGCCGGTGAGGATGCCGTCCCGCAGGAACTGCACCAGGCGCGGCAGCTCGCCGATCGGCTCCGAACAGGTCGGTCCTTCGCAGAGGTAGGCGACGGTGCGGTCCTGCGGCCGCTTGGCCGCCAGCGCCGGCGGCAGTCCCGCCGCGTCGCCGGGAATGGCGAAGATCATGCGCCGCGGCGCGTACAGCGGCGCCAGGGCGCGCGCCCACTCGCTGGCCTGGCCTGCGGCGCCGCGGATGATGACGACCTGCGGCGGGTGCAGGAACTCCTCGAGGGCCGTCAGCAGCCTGGCGTGCGCCTGCGGCACCCGCGACAGGGACGGCCAGCCGGCACGCAGCGTGCGCTCGGCGGCCAGCAGGTAGCGTTGCTCGCCCAGCAGCCAGCCGAGCCGCGCCAGCGCCAGCGCGGCCACCGCGTTGCCGCCGGGCGTCGCCTCGTCGGCGAAGCCCTTGGGACGGTGCAGCGGGGGGTCCTGTCCCTCGGCCGTGAACCAGAAGCCGCCGTCCCGCCGGTCCTCGAACCTCTCCAGCAACTGGTCGGCGAGCAGGCAGGCGAATTGCAGGTCGGCCTCCCGCCAGCGCGCCTGCAGCAGTTCGAGCAGTCCCTCGAGCAGGAAGGCGTGGTCGTCCAGGTAGGCCGGGAAGCGGGCGCGGCCGTCCTTGCACGCCGCCTGCAGCCGCTCGTCCACGAACGCATGGTCGCGAAGGAAGTCCACCGCCCGGGTCGCCGCGGCCGCGAGGTCGGGCCGCTGCAGCGCCCGCGCGGCCACGGCCAGCCCGCGGATCATCAGGCCGTTCCAGCCGCTCAGCACCTTGTCGTCGCGGCCCGGCCGCACGCGCGGCTCACGCGCCGCGAACAGCTTGCCGCGCGCGGCGTCCAGGGTGCGCTCGACCTGTTCCGGGGCCTGTCCCAGTTGCGCCGCCACCTGCTCCAGGTCCTGGAAGCAGTGCAGGTGCCAGCGGCCCTCGAAATTCGGCTCGCGGTCGAGTCCGTAGCGTGGCGCGAAGGCCGCGAATTCCGCGGGCGACAGCAGCGACTCGATCTCCTCGCGCCGCCAGGCGTAGAAGAGCCCCTCGTGACCCTCCGAGTCCGCGTCCAGCGCCGCGTAGAACCCGCCGTCCGGCGCCTGCATCTCGCGCAGCGCCCACTCCGCAGTCTCGGCGGCGACGCGCCGGTACAGGCCGTCGCCCGTCGCCACCGCCGCCTCGGCGTACAGCGCCAGCAGCGAGCCGTTGTCGTACAGCATCTTCTCGAAGTGCGGGATCATCCAGTACGGGTCCACCGAATACCGGCAGAACCCGCCGCCCAGCTGGTCGAAGAGCCCGCCCTCGGCCATGCGCTTCAGCGTCAGCGTCGCCATGAACAGGGCCTTCAGGTCCGGCTCGTCGCCGGATGCGGAGGCGCGCCAGTCGCGCAGCAACCGCTCGACGGTGGCCGGGTGGGGGAACTTCGGCGCCGCGCCGAAGCCGCCGTACCGGTCGTCGAAAGTCGCCTCGAATTCGCGGCGCGCGGCCTGCAGCGGAGCGGCATCCAGCACGGTGTCCGCGGTGGCGGCCGGCGGCGCCAGGTCGGCGAACACGGCCTGCAGGGAGCCGTTCTGCCGGCGCACGTCGTCGCGCTGCGCGCGGTAATGGGCGGCGACGCGCTCGAGGATCTCGACGAAGGGCGGCATGCCGTAGCGCGGCTCGCGCGGGAAGTAGGTGCCGCCGAAGAACGGCGTGAGGTCGTCGGGCGCCAGGAACATGGTCAGCGGCCAGCCGCCGCCGCGCTGCGTGATCACCTGGTGCGCCAGCTGGTAGACCTTGTCGAGGTCCGGCCGCTCCTCGCGGTCGACCTTGACGTTGACGAACAGCCGGTTCATGACGGCGGCCGTGGCCGGGTCCTCGAAGGACTCGTGAGCCATCACGTGACACCAGTGGCAGGCGGAGTAGCCGATGGACAGCAGGATGGGGCGGTCCTGCTCGCGCGCCAGCGCCAGCGCGTCGTCGCCCCAGGGATGCCAGTCCACGGGATTGTGCGCGTGTTGCAGCAGGTAAGGGCTGGTCTCGCCGGCGAGCCGGTTGCCTGCGCCGGTTGCGGCTGGGCCTGACATGTAGCGGGTGCTCCGGTCGGGTAGAATCGCCCGCACTATAGCCAATGCGCGCGGCCGCAACGAATGCGGCGCCGCCCACCCCGGGATCCATCAGTGACCGATTCCCACACCGACCCGGCGTCCGCTGCGGACCTGCCCGTGCTGCGGCTCAAGCCGCGCGAGGAGCGGCGCCTGCAGGCCGGCCACCTGTGGGTGTTCTCCAACGAGGTGGACGTGTCGGCCACACCGCTCACGGCGTTCAGCCCGGGCCAGCCGGCGCAGTTGCGCAACAGCCGCGACGGTTTCATGGGCTACGTGCACGTCAATCCGCACTCGCTGATCGCAGCGCGGATCGTCGGCCGCGAGGCGGCGCAGCCGCCGGGTACGCCGTTGCTGGTGCGCCGGCTCGAGACGGCGCTGGCGCTGCGCGAGAAACTGTACGCGCGCCCGTTCTACCGGCTGGCCTTCGGCGAGTCGGACCTGCTGCCCGGACTGGTGGTGGACCGCTATGGCGACGCGCTGGTCGCGCAGCTGGCGACCGCCGGCATGGAGGCCGCGAAGCAGCAGGTGCTGGAGGCGCTCGAACGCGTGCTGCGGCCGCGCGGCGTGCTGTGGAAGAACGACTCGCCGTCACGGCAGCTCGAGGGCCTGCCGTCGTACGTCGAGACGGCCGCGGGAACCGTGCCCGATGAGGTCGAGGTCGAGGAGGGCGGCGTGAATTTCCGCGTGCCGCTGGCCGCCGGCCAGAAGACGGGCTGGTTCTACGACCAGTCGCAGAACCGCGCCGCGGTGGCGCGGTTGGCGCGCGGCGTGCGGGTGCTGGACGTCTTCAGCTACGCGGGCGGCTTCGGCCTGCAGGGCGCGCGGGCCGGCGCCGCCGGCGTCGTGTGCGTGGACGCCTCGCAGGCAGCGCTCGATGCCGCGCAGGCGACGGCCGCCGCGAACGGGCTCGGGCTCGACACGCGCAAGGGCGACGCGTTCGATGTGCTGGAGGCGATGCACGCCGCGCGCGAGCGCTTCGGGCTGGTGGTGGTGGATCCGCCGGCGTTCATCAAGCGCCGCAAGGACCACCCCAAGGGACTGGCCGCCTACCGCAAGCTGAACCGGCTGGCCATGCAGCTGGTGGAGGGCGACGGCCTGCTGGTGACCTGCTCCTGCTCCTGGCACCTCGAGGCCGCGGAATTGACCGGCGCCGTGCAGCAGGCCGCCCGGCAGCTCGGCCGCTTCGCGCAGGTGATCGAGTTCCGCGGCCAGGCGCCCGACCACCCCGTGCATCCGGCGATCGCCGAGACGCGCTACCTCAAGGCGCTGGTCTGCCGGGTCACGGACGGCTGAGCCCGCCCCGCATCCGCTAGAATTGCCGCCGTGCTCACCTACCCGGACATCGATCCCGTCGCGCTGACGCTGGGACCCGTACGCATCCACTGGTACGGGCTCATGTACGTCGTCGGCTTCATCGCCGCATGGTGGCTGGCGCGGCGCCGCGCCGCGCAGACCGGCTCGATCTGGAAGCCGGTGGACGTGGACGACCTGATCTTCCTCGCCGCGCTGGGCGTCATCCTCGGCGGCCGCATCGGCTGGATCCTGTTCTACGGATTCGACGGCATCCGGGCCGACCCGCTCGCGGCGCTGCGCATCTGGCAGGGCGGCATGTCCTTCCACGGCGGGCTGGCCGGCGTGATGATCGCACTGGCCTGGTTCGCGCGCCGCCGGGGGCGCGCGGTCGCCGACGTCTTCGACTTCACGGCGCCGCTGCCCGCCATCGGGCTGTGCGCCGGCCGCATCGGCAACTTCATCAACGGCGAGTTGTGGGGCAAGACCACCGACCTGCCCTTTGGCTTCCTGGTGGACGGGCAGGTGCGCCATGCCTCGCAGCTGTACGAGGCGCTGCTGGAGGGCCTGCTGCTGTTCCTGATCATGTGGTGGTTCACGGCCAGGCCGCGCTGGCGGCTGGCGCCCTCCGGGCTGTTCCTCGCCTGCTACGGCACGTTCCGCTTCCTCATCGAGTTCGTGCGCGTGCCGGACGCGAACCTGGGCTACCTCGGTTTCGGCTGGGTGACCATGGGCCAGCTGCTGTCGCTGCCGCTGGTCGTCGCCGGGCTGGCGATGCTGGGCTGGGCGTATCGCGCCCGCGTCGTCTCGGGGAACCGGGCCTGATGCGCCAGTACCTGGAGTTGCTGCGCCGGGTGCGCGAACAGGGCGAACGCAAGGAGGACCGGACCGGCACCGGCACGCTCTCGCTGTTCGGCCACCAGATGCGCTTCGACCTGGCCGACGGCCTGCCGCTGGTGACGACCAAGCGCATCCACCTGAAGTCGGTGGTCTGCGAACTGCTGTGGTTCCTGCGCGGCGAGACCAACGTGCGCTGGCTGCGCGAGCAGGGCGTGACCATCTGGGACGAGTGGGCCGATGCGGACGGCGAGCTCGGGCCGGTGTACGGGCGCCAGTGGCGGGCCTGGGGCACGGCCGACGGCCGCGAGCTGGACCAGATGGCCGCGGTCGTCGAGCAGCTGCGCAGCAATCCCGACTCGCGGCGCATCATCGTCAGCGCCTGGAACGTCGGCGAGCTGGAGCGCATGGCGCTGGCGCCCTGCCACGCTTTCTTCCAGTTCCACGTGGCGGGCGGCCGGCTGTCGTGCCAGTTGTACCAGCGCAGCGCCGACATGTTCCTGGGCGTGCCGTTCAACGTCGCCTGCTACGCCCTGCTGCTCCACATGCTCGCGCAACAGTGCGACCTGGCGCCGGGCGAACTCGTCTGGACCGGCGGCGACTGCCACCTGTACCTGAACCACCTCGAGCAGGCAGACCTGCAGCTGTCGCGCGACCCGCATCCGCTGCCGCGGCTGGAGTTCGCACGCCGGCCGCCCACGCTGTTCGACTACCGCTACGAAGACTTCATCATCACGGGCTACCGTCACCACCCGGCGATCAGCGCGCCGGTGGCCGTCTAGCCCGCCACCGCCGGGAAGGAGCAGGACGATGCCGCAGGCCAGGGGCGCCAGGACACCGCTGTTCAGGGCGCGCAGCTCGAAGATCCACGGGCGCGGCGTGTTTGCCGCGCGCCGCATCCGCAAGGGCACGCGCATCATCGAATACCTGGGCGAGCGCGTGTCGCACGTCGAGGCCGATCGGCGCTACGAGGACCGGCCCGAGGACGACAACCACACCTTCCTGTTCATCGTCGACGGGCGGACCGTCATCGACGCCGGCGTCGGCGGCAACGACGCCCGCTTCATCAACCACTCCTGCGCGCCGAACTGCGAGACCCTGATCGAGGATCGCCGCGTCTTCATCCACGCGCTGCGCACCATCGAGGAAGGCGAGGAGCTGGCTTACGACTACCAGATCAAGCGCGAGCCGGGCGACCCGCCCGACATAGACGACATCTTCGCCTGCCGCTGCGGCGCGCCCGATTGTCGCGGCACGATGCTGGTCGGCGCCCGGCCGCGCCGGCGCGGCGGGCGGGCGAAACGGGAACGGCACGCGCACGGTCGCACCGGGCGCAAGGCCTAGGCGCGGCGGTGGACGCGGGCGGCACACAACTCGTCGCGGTCGTCGCCATGGCGGAGAACTTCGTCATCGGCGACGGCACGGGACTGCCCTGGCGGCTGCCGGACGACCTGCGGCGCTTCAAGGCCATCACGCTGGGACGGCCGGTCGTCATGGGACGGCGCACCTTCGAGACGCTGCTGCGCCCCTTGCCGGGTCGCCACAACATCGTCCTCACGCGCGACCGCGCCTGGGCGGGGCACGGCGTCACCGCCGCGCACTCGCTGGAGCAGGCGCTGGCCGCGGCGGGCGACGTGCCCGAAGTGATGATCATCGGCGGGGCGCAACTGTACGGCCAGTGCTGGCCGCGGATCGCCAGGATCGAGATGACGCTGGTGCATGCCCAGGCCGCAGGCGACGTGCGGCTGGCGGGGTTCGACTGGCAGGACTGGTTCGTGCAGGCGGCCGAGCGGCACCCGGCCGACGGGCGGCACGCGCACGACTTCAGCTTCATGACGCTGCTGCGCAAGCCTCAGGCCTGACGCAGCGCCTCGACGCAGGACCAGCAGTCCTCGTAGGAGTTGTACAGCGGCGCCGGCGCCAGCCGGATCACGTCTGGCGCACGCCAGTCGCACACGACGCCGCGCGCCATCAAGGCGCTCCATGCGGCCCGGCCCGCGGCCGCGCCCTGGCGTGCGCGCAGGGACAGCTGCGCGCCGCGTGCCGCCGGCTGGCTGGGCGTGAGGACCTCGAAGCGTTCAGCGAGGTGCGTCGCCAGCAGGTACTCGAGGTAGCCCGTCAGGCGGAGCGACTTGTCCCGCAGCGCAGCCATGCCGGCCGCCTCGAACAGGGACAACGAGGCCTTGAGCGGCGCGCTGCCCAGCACCGGGCCGGTGCTGACCTGCCAGCCGGCGGCACCCGCCGCGGGCCGGAATTCCGGGCTGAACTCGAAGCGTGTGGCCGCCTCATTGCCCCACCAGCCGGCCAGGCGCGGCAGTGTTGCGCCGGCGTGCCGCGCGTGCACAAACGCGCCGCCCGTCGCGCCGGGCCCGGCATTGAGGTACTTGTACGAGCACCACACCGCGAAATCGACGCCCCAGTCGTGCAGCGCCAGCGGGATGTTGCCGATCGCATGGGCGAGATCGAGGCCGAGCGGCGCGCCGGCGGCGCGGGCCGCCGCCGCACAGGCCGCCAGGTCGAACGCCTGCCCGGTCAGGAACTGCACGCCGGGCAGCAGCACCAGGGCCAGTCGCGGGCCTTCGCGCCCGATGGCGTCGACGACGTCCTCGTCGCGCAGGCAGGACTCGCCCGGACGCGGCGCCAGTTCGACCAGCGCGGCCCGCTCGTCGAAGCCGTGCCATTGCAGGTGTGAAACCACCGCGTAGCGATCCGACGGAAACGCGCCGCGTTCCATGAGCACGACCGGCCGCGCCGCCGTGGGCCTGTAGAAAGTCGCCAGCAACAGGTGCAGGTTGACGGTCAGCGAGTTCATCGCCACGACTTCGTCCGGCTGCGCGCCGGCCAGCGCCGCCAGCGCCGGCCTGAGCCGGTCGTGGTAGCCCAGCCATTCGGCGCCCCCGCCGTGGTGCCCCAGCACGGCCAGCCGGCGCCACTCCGACAGCACCCGCTCGACCTCGGCCGCCGCCCGCAGCGGCTGCAGGCCGAGGGAATTGCCGCACAGGTACACGGCGGGCCTGCCATCGGGCCCGGCCGGGAACGAGAACTCGCCACGGAATGCCGCCAGCGAGTCGGCCTCGTCCTGGGCGCGTGCCCAGTCCAGCGGGGCCGCGAAGCTCATGCGAAGCGCACCGGATACAGGACCGGGCGGCTGGGTGCGGCGTCCGACATGAAGGCCGGGATCTGCAGGTCGAGCAGGTAGTAGCCGTCGCGGATGGTCGGCGCGACGAAGGCGAGCTCGGTGATCGTTGCGCTGGCACGCCGGGCCTCGGCCGCGCGCCGGCTGCCCGGCGGCAGGCCGAAGAACACACGATGCGCGGTGAGCCGCCCCTGGTCCCGGGCGCGGTCGGCGGAAGGCACGTCGAGCACGAGGTGCAGGATGTCGCTCGCGACCAGCAGCTCGGCGGCCTCGCGGGTCAGGTACGGCGCCGGTGCGGGTCCGGAATACGCGTGCGACAGGCGCTCCAGTCCGTTCGGCAGCGTGCGCACCACCAGCGCACGCGGCTTGAGTTCCGGGTGTTGTGCCAGCGCCTTGCGCAGGGCCTGTGCGCTGATGACGTGATCGCCGGCCTCGGGTGGCGGTTCGGTCGTCTCGTGCACGGCGCCCGGGCGCTGCGGCCGCACCGACACCAGCAGCGCCAGGCTCAGGCCGCCGCGCAGCGTCTCGGCCACGGAAACGCGTTCATCGGTGAGATGGCCGACGCACTCGGTGTGCGTGCCGTTGCAGTGGGGGACCAGCGTCAGCTGTTCGCAGTTGCAGCTGCCGCCGGTGCGCGTGTCGCCACGGAAGGACGGCAGGCTGAGCGCCTGCGCGGTGGCGCGCGGCGCCGCCATGAAACCGGGCTGGGGGCCCCCGAAATCGAGCGGGATCGCAATCGGCAGCGGGTCGGCAAGATCGGCCAGCAGTCGCCGGCCGTCGTGCTCGAAGTGCATTACGGACATGGCTGCTTCCCCGGGCCGCTGCGGGTGGCATTATAGCGGGGAGCGCCGGCCCTCGACGGAACCCCGCCAGGCCGGCGCTGTCCCACAACTGCCATAAGAGGCGCGCGCATCGGCATGCCGCCTCGCGACAGGGCAAGAGGTGTACGGTGAGGATCTGGCCGGGCGTGCTGATCGTCTGTGTGACGGCGCTGCCACCGGTGGCGCTGGCCGGCGACGCCGGGGTGCCGGCGGCATGGCAGCGTCACGAGATTGAATTCGTCTACATGGGCTTCACGACCCGCTACTCGTGCGAGGGCCTGCGCGACAAGATCAAGCTGTTGCTCGAGACGCTGGGCGCACGCCCCGGGTTCAAAGTGACGACGCGGGCCTGCGCCAGCGTGCCGGGCCGCGTGGATGCCTTCCCGATCGTACGAATGGTGTTCGAAGCGCCCGGGATCCTGCAGGCCGGTCGCCGCGACGCAGGCGAGGCGGCCATGGCGCGCTGGCGGCCGGTGACGCTGTCCCGCAACAAGCCGCGCGACCTGGAAACCGGCGATTGCGAGCTGGTCGAGCAGTTCCGCAGCCGCGTGCTGACGGCGTTCCAGATACGCGGCCTCGAGGGCGACATCAACTGCATTCCGCACCAGCTGGCGGGCAGCATGTTCAACCTGCGCTTCGACGTGCTGGAGGGCGTGCCGCCCGCGGCCGCCGCGCAGCAGCGCTGATCAGCCGTCGTCGTCCTGGCCGGGAACGAGCTCGCCCCGGCACGGCAGCAGCACGGGCGGTCCTGGCTCGTCGAGGCGCACGGCGCACAACGACCCGCCCCAGACACAGCCGGCGTCGATGCCCAGCAGGCCGTCTTCCTGCAGGACGCCCAGCGTGGACCAGTGCCCGAACACGATCCGCCCGGCGGCGCTCGCGCGCAGCGGATGCCTGAACCAGGGAATGGCGCCCGCGGGCGCGCGGGCCGGCGGCCCGTTGTGGCCGAGCAGCAGGCGGCCGGCGCTGTCCACGTAGCGCAGCCGGGTCAGGCAATTGGTGATGAAACGCAGTCGCGCCGCGCCGTGCAGCTGCGGCGACCAGGCGCTGGGCTCATTGCCGTACATGCCGTCGAACAACGCGGCGGGGTCCCCGGCCAGGGCCGCCTCGACCTCGCCTGCGCAAGCCGCGGCCGTCGCCAGGTCCCATTGGGGCGGCAACCCCGCGTGGACGAGGGTCCAGCCCAGCTCGTGATCGTGGTGCAGCAGCGGCCGCGTCGCCAGCCAGCCCAGCAGTTCGTCGCGGTCCGGTGCGGCAAGCACCGCATCGAGGCCCGGTTCCGGGCGGTCCGGCCCGGCCCCCGCGGCGCGCGCCAGCAGGTGCAGGTCGTGGTTGCCCAGCACGACGGTGGCCGCCGGCCCGAGGGCCCGCACGCTGCGCAGCACGGCGAGCGAATCGGGGCCCCGGTTGACGAGGTCTCCCGTCAGCCACAGCCGGTCGCCCGCGGGATCGAACGCGAGCCTGTCCAGCAGGGCCATGAACTCCCGGTGGCAGCCCTGGATGTCGCCGACGGCGTAGACGGCCATCGCGGTCAGTGGATCGTGCCGGGCATCGCCAGGGTGAAAGGCGCGATCGGCGCATCGAAGGTGACGCCGTCGTCATCCAGCATCTCGTAGCGGCCCTGCATCGCGCCGACCGGGGTTTCGAGCACCGCGCCCGACGTGTAGCGGAAGCCCTGCCCGGGCTCGAGGTAGGGCTGCTCGCCGACCACCCCGTCGCCGCGCACTTCCTGCACCTGGCCGTTGGCGTCGGTGATCACCCAGTGGCGCCGCAGCAGCCGTGCCGACACCCGGCCCTCGTTCTTGATGGTGATGGTGTACGCGAACACGAAGCGGTTGCCGCCCGGGTCCGACTGGTCCTCCAGGTAACTGGTGTCCACGTCCACGGCAATCCGGTGTTTCTGCGGGTCGCTCATCCTGGGTACCGTTCCTGTCCTGCTTCGCGGCGCACGCTCAGCGCAGCCTGACGGCCAGCACGTCGCAGGGCGCGGCGTGCAGGACCGTGTCCTCGGTGAAGTTCACCAGCACCGACAAGCCGTGCCGCTCGCGGCTGCCCAGCACGATCAGGTCGACGCCCTGCTGCTCCGCCAGACGCACGATCTCGGCCTTGATGTTGCCGGTGGCCACCGTTCGCGGCGCCGCTTCGAGGCCCAGCCGGGCGGCGAACTCCGCCAGCCTGACGGTGGCCCGCTGCACGAGTTCCTCCTCGATCTGCACGGCCGGCAGCAGCGTCTCGCCCATCGGCTCGACGGGTACATACTCGACCACGTGCAGCAGCGACAGTTCCGCCTTCGCGGCCGCAGCCAGCGCCTGGGCGCGCCGGCCGACGAGGTCGCTGCCGTCGCCGAGGTCGATCACCAGCAGGATCTTGCTGTAAGCGCTCATGACAGTCTCCCGCGCTGGCGGCCGCCCGGGCGGGCGGTGCCGCCGACCTGCCGATTATAGGGTGCGCAGCGGGTCCGGCGTGGCCGCGAGCGCGGCGAACTCGTCCGGGCTGAGCGTTTCGGCGCGCCGGCCCGGGTCCACGCCCGCCGCCGCGAAGCCGGCCTCGTCCACCACGCCGCGCAGGCCATTGCGCAGGGTCTTGCGGCGCATCGAAAACGCGGCGGCCACGACCCGGGCGAAGCGGGCCGGGTCGGGCAGGTCAAACGGCGGCACGTCGAACGGCACCAGGCGCACGACCGCGGACTCGACCCGTGGCGGCGGCTGGAAGGCCCCCGCGCCGACCTTGAACAGCTTCTCGACGCTGCAGCGCGCGGCCAGCATCACCGTGAGGCGGCCGTAGGTCTTGCCGCCGGGCGCGGCCGCCATGCGGTCCACCACTTCCTTCTGCAGCATGAAGTGCATGTCCCGCACGGCGTCGCCGGCGGCCAGCAGGTGAAACAGCAGCGGCGTGGAGATGTTGTAGGGCAGGTTGCCGCAGACCCGCAGCGCGGCGCCCGCGCCGCGCAGCGCGCGGAAGTCCACCTGCAGCACGTCGGCCTCGTGCACGACCAGGTCGCCGAGGTCCGCGCAGCGGCGCCTCAGGTCGGGGATGACGTCGCGGTCTATCTCGATCGCCTCCAGGCGCCCGGTCCGGCCGAGCAGCGGCACGGTCAGCGCACCGTGCCCCGGCCCGATCTCGACCAGCCGGTCCCCCGCCACCGGCGCGATGGCCTCGACGATGCGCGCCACCACCGCGCGGTCGTGCAGGAAGTGCTGGCCGAAGCGCTTGCGCGCCTGGATCATCGGCCGGCCAGTTCCGCGGCCAGGCCGATCGCGGCCTCGAGGCTGCCGGGGTCTGCGCGGCCGGTGCCGGCCAGCTCGAGCGCGGTGCCGTGATCCACCGACGTGCGCACGATGGGCAGGCCCAGCGTGACGTTGACCGAGCGGCCGAAGCCCGCGTGCTTGAGCACCGTCAGGCCCTGGTCGTGATACATGGCCAGCACGGCATCGGCGTGCGCCAGGGCCGCGGGCGTGAAGGCCGAGTCCGCCGGCACCGGGCCGGTCGCGGCGATGCCGCGCGCCGCCGCTGCGGCGACCGCGGGCGCGATCACCTCGATTTCCTCGCGGCCGAGGTGCCCGGACTCGCCCGCGTGCGGGTTGAGGCCGCACACGACGATGCGCGGCGCGGCGAGGTGGAAGCGCTCCCTGAGTCCGCGGTCGAGCACCGCCAGCGTGTCCACGATCCGCGCGTGGGTGATGGCGGACGGCACCTCGGCCAGCGGCAGGTGCGTGGTGGCCAGGGCGACGCGCAGCGCATCCGCGACGAGCAGCATGACCGGGCGCGCGCATCCCAGCTGCGCGGCCAGGTACTCCGTGTGTCCCGGAAACGGCACGCCGGCGTCGTTGATGACGCCCTTGTGCACGGGGGCGGTCACCATGGCCGCGAACTCGCCGCGCCCGCACCCGGCCAGGGCGGCATCCAGCATCCCCAGCACGTAATGCGCGTTGGCCGGATCGAGGCGTCCGGCGCGGGCCGGTACGGCCAGCGGCCGGTCGAGCACGGGCAGCCGGCCCGGCCGGTGCGCCACCGGCGGCGCGCCCGGATCGTAGGGTTCGAGGGTCACGCGCAGGCCGAGCTGCTGCGCCCGTTGCCGCAGCAGTCCCGCATCGCCGGCCACGACCAGCTGCTGGGGCCTGGCACGGGTCGCCACGGCCAGGCACAGCTCCGGGCCGATGCCGGCCGGTTCGCCGGACGTCAGGATCAGGCGCTGCACGCTCATGCAAAGCTCCCGGACGGGCGGCGCGCCGCAGCGCCGCGGGCGTCAGAGGCCGCGGTATTCGACGTACGCGTCGTCGCGCAGCCGCCGCAGCCAGAGTTCGGTTTCCTCATCCGCCTTGCTCTCGCGCAGCGTGGCCAGCACGCGCTGGCGCAGGACCTCGCCGCTCTGGTCGTAGACGCGCTGGCCCAGCCGCTGCACGATGTGCCAGCCGAACTGCGTGCGGAATGGCTCGCTGATCTCGTCCTGCTGCAGCCCGGCGAGGACTTGCTCGAACTCGGGCACGAAAGTGCCGGGCTCGGTCCAGCCCAGGTCCCCGCCCTGTGCCGCGGAGTTCGGGTCCTCCGAGGTGACGGCGGCCAGGGCCGCGAAGTTCTCGCCGCCCAGGATGCGCTCGCGAATTTCCGCGAGGCGCTGCCGCGTGGTGGCGTCGTCCTGCACCTCGGTGGGCCGCATCAGGATGTGCCGGGCATGCATCTGCTCGACCATCATCGGCCCCTCGACGCCGCGCACCGCGTCGAGACGCAGGATGTGGAAGCCGGTCGGGGTGCGCAGCGGACGCGCGACCTGGCCCGGCTCCATGGACGCGACCTGCTCGGCGATGAACTGGGGCAGCTGCGCCAGCCGGCGCCAGCCCAGCTTGCCGCGGTCCAGCGCCGACTGTGACTGCGAGTAGGTGAGGGCCAGCTGCCCGAAGTCGTCGCCGCGCCCGGCCCGCTCGTGGACCTCCTGCGCCCGCCGTTCGACCTCCGCCAGCTGGGCCGGCGTCGCCGATTCGGGCAACGACAGCAGGATGTGCGACACGTCGTACTCGACGTTCTCGCTGGCGCGACCGGAGCGCTTCTCGAGCGCCTGCTCGAGCTCGCGCGGCGACACGTAGATGCGGGCGATCACGTCGCGCTGGCGCAGCAGCGACAGCGCGATGTCGCGGCGCATGTCCTCCCGGTAGGCGGCGTAGTCGACGCCCTGCGCCGCCAGTATCGCGGGCAGCTGCTCGAACGGGGTGTTGTTGCGGACCGCGACGTCGCGCAGCGCGGCGTTGAGCGTCTCGTCGGAGACGGTGAGGCCGAGCCGCGCGGCGCGCTGGGCCTGGATCTCCTGCACGATGAGCCGCTCGAGGATCTGGCGGCTGATGACCTGCCGGGAGGGCAGCTGCTGCGTGCCCTGCTGCCCGAGCCGCTCGATGACGGCCGCGACCTGCTGGTCCACCTGGCTCTGCAGCACCACGCCGTCGTTGACGATGGCGACGATCTTGTCCAGCGGCGTGCCGCGGGTGGAGAGCTCCCGGGTCTGGGCCATGGCCGCCACAGGGGCGAGCAGGGACGCGCAGGTCAGCAACAGCGTGAGTCGTTTCATGGGGTCGTTCCGAGGTCAGGGGCCGTCAGCGCGGCCGCGGGAGTATCCCCGAATGCTCTTCTCGAGGAAAGCACTGGTGGTTCCGACCGACGACAGGCCCTTGAGTTCCAGCTGCAGGTCGATCGCGGTGTCCCGCTGCCCGGTGCGGCTCGACACGTGACGCCGCGCCAGCAGCCGCAGGCGCCAGCAGCACGACTCGTACTCGAATCCGGCGAAGGAGTCGATCGCCTTGCTGTCGCGCAACGAGTAGATGTAGCGGCCGTACAGGTTCCAGTTGCGGTGCACCGCCCAGGCCACCGACGCCTGCCATTGCTCGATGCGGCCCTCGCGGTAGCGGTAGCCGAGGTTGGCGACGCTGCCCGCGCGCGGCCGGTATTGCAGGGTCGCCTGGCTCAGCACGGTGTTCGACTGGTCGGGATCCCACTGCATGCCCAGGTCGACGCTCCAGTTCTGGTAGGCCGTCAACTCGAGTTCGGCCACCAGGTCCGACGAATCGCGGGTCTCGGGCGCTGCGCCGGGCAGCCCGACGCGCGAGCGCTCGAAGAAGAACTGCTGGCCGATCGTGGCCGCCAGGAACTGCCGGCCGCCCTCGGCGTCGAGCAGCCGCGTCGTCAGGCCGAGCGCCAGCTGGTTGGCGTCGGCCAGGCGGTCGGCGCCGACAAACCGGTTGGGACTGAACAGCCGCACCATGTCGAGTTCCGGCAGGCCGCTGTCGAAAACCGGCAGGTCGTCCTGGTCGCGATAGGGAACCCAGGTGTAGAGCACGCGCGGCTCGATCGTCTGCAGCAGCCGGCCCTGCGCGGTGGCGGGCCGTTCGAACACCAGCCCGGCGTCCACGGCGACGGCCGGCGCCGAGCGCGACGGCGAGCGGTCCTGGCCGGCGCCGGTCTCGTCGAGCCGGTAGAGCGTGTGCCGGTACGAGACGGACGGCTCCAGGTAGTAGCCGGGCGTGCGCCACGACCACTCCAGGCGCGGCTCGAGGTCGAGGCGGCTGCCGACGACGCCGGTGTCGCGCATGAAGTGCACCGCCTCGCCGTCCAGCCCGACCGTGAAACGGCTGGCCGCCAGCGGCCAGCTGCCGTGCAGCAGCAACTGCGGGACCCGCGCGTAGGGTTCGTCCGCCTGCGGGATCTCCATGTCAATTGTCTGGTAGTTCTGCAGCAGCCCTTCCAGGCGCCAGCCGCGGCCCAGGTACTCCAGCAGGATGCGGCGCTCCAGGTGCGTGATGCTGGTGCCGTCCAGGCCGCGGCCGAAGTCCTCGAAGTACAGCCCGTCGCTGGCGTGCTCCAGGCTGGCGGTCAGGCGCAGCCGGTCGCTGAAGTCGGTCAGCTCCTGCAGCCTCGCGTAGCCGCGGTCGCGTTCGGCGACCTGGTCCGACGGCAGGTAGCGGCCCTCGAGCCGGCCGCGGCTGCGCTCGGTCAGCACGCGGAAACTGCCTCCCAGCGCGACCCCGCGTCGCGCCAGCAGGGTCGGCTCGATCGTTGCGTCGTAATTGGGCGCGAGGTTCAGGTAGTACGGCAGCGTGAATTCGAAGCCGCTGCTGCTGGACGTGCCCAGCGACGGGAACAGGAACCCGGACATGCGGCCGGTACCCGCGGGAAACGACATGAAGGGCAGGTACAGCAGCGGCACGCCCTTGAAGTCGAGGCGCACGCTGCGGCCGGTTCCCTGGGCGCGCTCGCGATCGATGTCGATGGACGCAGCCCGCAGCAGCCAGTCCTCGTTGCCGGCCGGGCAGGTCGTGAAAGTCACCTGCTCGAGCTGCAGGTCGCCCTGCGGCGTCAGCACCAGCTCGGCCGCGGAGCCGCGTGCCGGCCGTGCCGGCAGCTCGAACTCCGATTCCGTGAACCGTCCGCCCCGCTGCCCGTTCCAGGTGCCGGACTCGCCGCGGATGCGCACGTTGCCGTCGCGGTACCCGACATGCCCGTCGACCTTGAAGGACTGCGTGGCTGCATCGTAGGTCGCATCCTCGGCGGTGAGGGTGCGCGAACCCTGGCGGATGAGGATCTCGCCCAGCAGCGTGGCATCGCCCCGGCGCGTGATTTCGGCGCCATCGCTCTCGATGACGATGGCCTGCTCGTCGTCGTCCGCAGCGCCCGGCGCCAGCAGTGCCGGTGCGCCGAGGTCGCCGGGGGCCGGGCAATCGGACGCCCAGCCCGGCACGGCTAGCGTCCCGAGCATGGCGAGCGGCAGGATTCTGGACGACCAATCGGACAATGGAGTTCGCATTACGGACGGCGCATTCCAGGTCGCAGTCTATAATGCCGCACCGTTTTGCGCCCGCACGATGAACGCCACGATCCCCAAAGACGAACGCCGGGCCCTGCTCGATGCCTGGCTGCCACAGGTACTCGGTGCCACGCCGCGCCGCGTCGCGCCCGCCTCGGCGGATGCCAGTTTCCGGCGCTATTTCCGCGTCTGGCATGGCGACACGACCCTCATTGCCATGGATGCGCCGCCAGGCAAGGAGGATCTCGGAGCCTACCAGCGCGTCGCCGGGCTGCTGGCCGCGACCGGCGTCAACGTGCCGCGCATCGTCGCCAGCGATGCCGGGCAGGGCCTGCTGCTGCTCACGGACCTCGGCGACCGGCAGTACCTGGATGCGCTGTGCGCCGGCGACGATCCCGAGCCCTCTGTACCGCGATGCCCTCGACGCGCTGGTGCGGCTGCAGTCCCGTGCACCCGCGGCCGCGCGGCAGCTGCCGGAATACGACCGCCCGCGCCTGCACGACGAAATGGAACTGTTCCCGGCGTGGTTCGTCGAGCGGCACCTGGGCCTGCAGGTCTCCGCCGCCGAGCGGGCCATGCTCGATGCCGCGTTCGACCTGCTGTCGCAGAGCGCGCTGGCGCAGCCCCGCGTGCTCGTGCACCGCGACTACCATTCACGCAACCTGATGGTCTGTGCGGCGGCCAATCCCGGCATCCTCGACTTCCAGGACG
This sequence comes from uncultured Gammaproteobacteria bacterium, assembly GCA_963695155.1. Lineage (GTDB taxonomy): Bacteria > Pseudomonadota > Gammaproteobacteria > Steroidobacterales > Steroidobacteraceae > SG8-30. The sequence continues at coordinate 442,453 of CAVOGD010000006.1, read as the reverse complement.
CGGTGCGCGGTGCGATCAGCTACGACCTCGTGTCCCTGCTCAAGGACTGCTACGTGAGCTGGCCGCGGGACCGCGTGCTGGGCTGGCTGGACCTGTACCGTGAGCGGGCCGGGCAGGCCGGCCTCGACGCGGGTGCCGACCGCGACGGATTCGTGCTCGCGTTCGACCTGATGGGGCTGCAGCGGCACCTCAAGGTCCTGGGGATCTTCGCCCGCCTGTGGTATCGGGACGGCAAGCGCGGCTACCTGGCGGACCTGCCGCGGGTCCTCGACTATGCGATGGAAGCGACCGCCTGCCACCGGGACCTGGATGGACTGCGCCGCTTCCTGGCGGCACGCGTGCTGCCGGTATTCGCCGCTGCCCAGCAGCGCGCACAGGCCGGGCCATGAGGGCCATCGTGCTGGCGGCCGGCCGGGGCGAGCGCATGCGGCCACTGACCGATGCGACCGCCAAGCCGTTGCTGCGCGCCGGCGGCCACGCGCTCATCGACTATCACCTGCACGCGCTGGCGCTGGCAGGCATCCGCGAGGTGGTCGTCAACCTGTCGTGGCAGCCGGATGCGCTGCGCACCCACCTGCGCGACGGCAGCCGCTTCGGGCTGTCGCTCAGCTTCAGCGACGAGGGACCGGTCGCGCTCGAGGTGGGCGGCGGCATCCATCGCGCCCTGCCATGGCTGGGACCCGGGCCGTTCCTGGTGGTCAATGGCGACGTGTGGACCGACTGTGCGCTGGGCGCGTTGGCGCTGCCGGCCGGCTCGCTGGCGCACCTGGTCCTGGTGCCGAACCCGGCCCACCACCCGCGGGGCGACTTCGCCGTCGACGCCGCCGGGCGGATCGGGGGGGACGGATTCCGCCGCACGTATGCGGGGATCGGCCTGTTCACCCCGCAGCTGTTCGAGGACTGCCAGCCCGGGCGCTTCCCGCTCAGGCCGCTGCTGGACCGCGCGGCCGCGCGCGGCGCGCTCACCGGCGAGGCCCATGACGGCCGCTGGTTCGACGTCGGCACGCCGGCGCGCCTCGCGGAGCTGGACGGCATGCTGGCGCGCGGCGAGCTGGCGCACCCGGCCGTGCCGCGGTGACGGCCGGTCCGCGCTAAAATGACGCATCGACCGTGACAGGCGGACAGGCCGGATGAGCACGTTCAAGGGCATTCCCGTCGTGGGTGGGACCGCCACGCGCAGCGGGCAGAAATACGTGACGCCGCAGGGCTTCACGGCCATCCGCGACGGCATCAAGACGCCGGCCGCCGCGGCCGCGCCGGCGCCCGGGCGCAAGCCGGGCTGGCTGCGCGCGAAGATGCCGGCGGGCGCCCGCTTCGAAGCGGTGCGCGGGGTCGTGCGTGAGCACCGCCTCGGCACCGTGTGTGAAGAGGCGAAATGCCCCAACATCGGCGAGTGCTGGAATGCCGGGACGGCGACCTTGATGCTGCTCGGCACCGTCTGCACGCGCGCCTGCCGCTTCTGCGCCGTGGACACGGGCAATCCGCGCGGCTGGCTGGACGCCGGCGAACCCGCCGCGGTCGCCAACACGGTCGGCCTGATGGGGCTGCGCTACGTGGTGCTGACGTCGGTCAACCGCGACGACCTGCCGGACGGCGGCGCCGGGCACTTTGCCGCGTGTGTGCGCGCCATCAAGGCCAGCCACCCGCAAACCGCGGTCGAGGCGCTCACGCCGGACTTCCAGGGCAACGAGGCGCAGGTCGAGACCGTCGTGGACTCGGGCGTCGAGGTGTTCGCGCAGAACGTCGAGACCGTGCGGCGGCTGACGCACCCGGTGCGCGACCGGCGGGCCGGCTACGGGCAGACGCTCGCCGTGCTGGCCCACGCCAAGCGGCACCGGCCGGGCGTGCTGACCAAGACCAGCCTGATGCTGGGCCTGGGCGAGACCGACGAGGAGATCGCCGCGACGATGGCCGACCTGCGGCACATCGGCTGCGACATCCTCACGCTGGGCCAGTACCTGCGGCCGACCCTGAACCACCTGCCGGTCGAGCGCTACGTCACGCCCGCGCAGTTCGCCGCCTATCGCCGCACGGCGCTGGAACTGGGCTTCCTCGAGTGCGTCGCCGGACCGCTGGTGCGCTCGAGCTACCGCGCGGAGCGTGCGCTCGACATGAACAACTGCGGCCTGGAGGACTCGGGCACCGCCTGAGGCCGGGCCGCCGCAAGAGGAGATCGCGCATGCACCCGTACCCGCACACGTACACCGTGAGTGCCGCGGCGCAGGCGACAGGCGAGGTGACGCTGCGCTCGCAGGGGCTCGCCGACCTGCCGTCCATGCCGCCGCCCGAGTTCGACGGCCCCGGCGGCTACTGGTCGCCCGAAACGCTGCTGGCCGCGGCGGTCGCGGACTGCTTCATGCTGAGCTTCCGGGCCGTGGCGCGCGCCTCGAAGCTGGACTGGATCGAGCTGTCCGCCAGCGTCGAGGCCGTGCTGGAGCGCGTGGAAGGCGTCACGCGCTTCACGCGCTTCACGACCCGTGCGCGACTGACGGTGCCGGCCGGCACGGACGACGCGCGGGCCCGCACCGTGATGGAAAAGGCCGAGAAGGTCTGCCTCGTCACGAATTCCCTGAACAGCGAATGCCACCTCGAGGCCGAGGTGGTGAACGCTTGACGGGGCCGCGGCTCCGCTGGCTCGGCCAGGTCGACTACGAAGCGACCTGGCGCGCGATGCAGGCGTTCACCGAGGCCCGCGGGCCGGATACGGCGGACGAGCTGTGGTTCCTGGAGCACCCGCCGGTCTTCACGCTGGGCATGGCCGGCCGCGACGAGCACGTGCTGGCCGCGGGCGACATCCCGGTGGTGAGGATCGACCGCGGCGGCCAGGTGACCTACCACGGCCCGGGGCAGCTGGTCGTCTACCCGCTGCTGGACCTGCGGCGCCTGGGCCTGGGCGTGCGCGGGCTCGTGACCGCGCTCGAGCGCGCCGTGATCGCGCTGGCCGCGGCCCACGGCATCGAAGCGGCCGGCCGCCGCGACGCGCCGGGCGTCTACGTCGGCGCGCGCAAGCTGGCCAGCCTGGGTTTGCGTGTGCGCCGCGGCTGCAGCTTCCATGGCCTCGCGCTCAACGTGGACATGGACCTCGAGCCGTTCCGGCGCATCGATCCCTGCGGGCTGCCGGGACTGGAAATGACCCAGTTGCGCGAGCTGGGCGTGGGCTGCGACGTGCGCACCGCCGGCGCGGCGCTGGCGCCGCTGTTGTGCGCCGGGCTGGGGCTGGACTGGGACGGGCGGTGGAGCGAGGCGGTGATCGGTGATCGGTGATCAGTGATCAGTGATCGGTGACTGGTGATCGGCCAGTCACCTCTTACTAATCACCAGTCACCGATCACCGATCACTTCCTACAGCGCCACCAGCACGACGCCGCTGCCGGTGAGCTCGCCGTAGATGAGGTCGAGTTGCGCGCGGCTTTGCGCGTCGATGGTGTAGGTGAGCGCCAGGAACCTGCCCCCGGAACTGGACCGCTGCGCGACGCTGGCATCGTCCAGCGGTCCCGCGTGACGCTCGACGATGGCCCGCGTGCGCGACCGGAATTCCTCGTCGTCGCGCCCCATCACCTTGATCGGGAACTCGCACGGAAACGTGAGCAGGTCCTCGTCGCTCATTCGCGGCACTCGGTCGAGAACTCCAGGCGGGTGTCCAGCCACGCCGCGTACAGCCGCTTGAACAGCGGTCCCGGCCGGCCGTCGCCCACCGGCCTTCCGTCCAGCGACACCACCGCGCGCAGGCCCGCGCCCGCCGACGCCAGCAGGACCTCGGGCGCGCCGCGCAGTTCCGCCTCGCTGACTTCGTCGACGACGCACTCGATGCCGCAGCGCGGGGCCACCTCGAACAGCACGTCGCGCGTCGTGCCGGGCAGCCGCGCCGCCGACGGCGGCGGCGTCACCAGCCGCCCGTCGCGCACCACGTGCACGCTGCTCGCGGCGCCTTCCGTCAGCAGCCCGTTGCGCAGCAGGACGGCCTCCGAGGCCCCCTCGTCCTGCGCCGCCCACCTGAGCAGCACGTTGGCCAGCAGCGAAGTGGACTTGATGTCGCAGCGGCCCCAGCGATTGTCGGCGGCGGTCACGCACGCGGTGCCCCGCGCGGCCGCGTCGGCGGCCGGCGGCGGCAGGCGGCTGGCGAAACCGAACAGGGTCGGCGCCGCGCCGGCCGATGGCGCGTGCGCGCGGTCCGCCTCGGCCCCCCGCGACACCTGCAGGTAGATGAGCAGGTCGCCGGCGCCGTTGCGCTGCACGAGGCCGCCGCACACGGACTGCCAGGCCGCGTGGTTCAGCGGCGGCTCCATGCGGATGGCCTGCAGGCTGCGGTCGAGACGATCCAGGTGCTGGGCCAGGCGGTAAACGCGGCCCGCATAGACCGGCAGCACCTCATAGACGGCATCGCCGAACAGGAAGGCGCGGTCGAGCGGCGAGACGCGGGCCTCGGCCAGCGGCAGGAAGCTGCCGTTCAGCCAGGCGACGTCGCAGGCGGCCATCAGTCGAACCAGCCGGTCGCGCTGTCCCACGCGCGCCGCAGGATGTTGCCCTCCGGCACGTCCGCCAGTGCGTACAAGGGCTGCGTGCCGACCAGCTCGCCGTCGAGGCGTGCGCGCAGCGTGCCGACGCGTCGCGTCGCCGCCAGCGGCGCGCGCAGGCCCTGCTCGAGCGTGAAGGAGACCTCGATGTCGCCGCCGCGGCCGCGCGGCACCGTCACGTAGAACTCGTCGCGCACGCCGACGGCCGCCTCGCCGCCGGCCGCTCCCAGCACGCGCGGCCTGGCGATCTCGGCGCCGCGCGGCTGCACCCGGGCCGTCTCGAAGAAACCGAGCCCGTAGTTGAGCAGGGCGTAGCTGGTGTTCTCGCGCGACTTCACGCTGTCGGTGCCCAGCACGACCGCGATCATGCGCATGCCGTCGCGCTGCGCAGAGCTGACCAGGCAGTAGCCGGCCGCCTCCGTGTAGCCGGTCTTCATGCCGTCCACCGCCGGGTCGCGCTGCAGCAGCCCGTTGCGGTTGGGTTGCGTGATGTTGTTCCAGGTGAATTCCCGCTGCGAGTACCAGCGGTAGTAATCGGGGAATTCCGTGATCATCGCGCGGGCCAGCAGGCCGATGTCGCGCGCCGACATCAGGTGCCGCGGACCGGGCAGGCCGGTGGAATTCTGGAAATGCGAGTTCTTCATCCCGAGGCGGGCGGCATACTGGTTCATCAGCGCGGCGAAGGTCGCCTCGCTGCCCGCCACCGCCTCGGCCAGGGCGATGCTGGCGTCGTTGCCCGACTGCACGATCATTCCCTGCAGCAGCGTCTCGACGGCCACGCGGTCGCCGACGTCGACGAAGGTCCTGGAACCCTCGGCGCGCCAGGCGCGCTCGCTGACCGGCACCGGCGTGTCGAGTTGCAGCATGCCGCCCTCTAGCGACTTGAACACGGCATACGCGGTCATCAGCTTGGTGAGGCTGGCGGGCTCCATGGGACGGTCGGCGTCGCGGCTGGTGATGACGCGGCCGCTCTGCTGGTCCAGCAGGATCCACGCCTTGGCCTTGATCTGCGGCGGCGGCGGAACGGGGAGCGGGGCCGCCAGCGCCGGGGCGAGGCAGGCAAACAGGGCGAGGGCGGCGGGCAGGCGGGCGTGCTGGGGCATCGGCTCTCCGGTTCGTGGCTCGGGTGTGCGGGCGGCTCGGGCCGCCGTGGTCGTGCAGCATCGCAATTCTAGCCGCCCGGGCCGCCAGCAGGTAGGGCGGCTCGCGTCAGTCGAAGGCGAGCACGACGGGGGCGAAACCCGCGGCCCGCAGCCGCTCCACGATGGAATCATAGGAGGCGACGCTGGTGAACGGCCCCACGCGGACCCGATGCAAGGTGCGCGCACCGGAGCGGGCCGCCTGCACGGTCACGTCCGTGAATCCCGCCGCGGCCATCCGCTCGGCCAGCCGCTGCGCATTGTCCGCCTCCTGGAAGGCGCCGGCCTGCGCATAGAACTGCCTGGTGGCAGCCGGCGCCGGTGCGGCCGGCGACGACGACGGGCCCACGCTCCGCACCTCGACCATCGCGGTGCCGTCGCGCAGCATGTCGAGCCTGGCCGCTGCGGAGCGGGACAGGTCGATGATGCGGTTGCCCTTGAAGGGCCCGCGATCGTTGACCCGCACCACGATGCTGCGCCCGTTGGACAGGTTGGTCACGCGCACATACGACGGCAGCGGCAGCGTGCGGTGCGCGGCGGTCATCGCGTGCATGTCGTAACGTTCGCCGGAAGACGTCGTGCCGCCGTGGAAGTCCGGGCCGTACCAGGAGGCGACGCCGCGCTCCTCGTAACCGTCGGCGCTGTCCAGCACCCTGTAGCGCTGGCCGAACACCTCGTAGGAGGGCGGGTTGCCGCGCGCGGCGCGCGGCTCGGCGCGCGGCACCGCGTCGGGCACCGCGGCGGGATCCACGGGCGCGCGCCCGGCATCGCGCACCGGCGTGCCGCCGCAGGCCGCCAGCGCGGCCACGGCGCACAGGACGATGCTGCGGAGGCTTCTCACGGGCCGCCGGCCAGGGCTGCGCGCGCCGCGACGGCCCGGCCGAGGTCCTCGACCGCGAGGGCGTACAGCACGCTGCGGTTGTAACGGGTGATCACCGTGAAGTTGTGGAAGCCGGCCCGCAACTCCGGCCCGTCGCGACCCGCCACGCCGATGAACAGGGCAGGCGCATCGCCGGCCAGCCCCGACTCGAACAACAGGCCCTTGTCGCGCAGCGACTGCACGGTCTCGTTGGCCTGCAGGCTGCCCGCCACCAGGCCCTCCGCGTCGGGGAACCACAACTCGGCGGGCGCGGTAGCCGCTTCGCCCGCTCGCCAGCCGTGCGCGGCCAGGTAGTTGGCAACGCTGGCGAGCACGTCGTGCCAGCTTCCCCACAGGTCGCGCCGGCCGTCCCCGTCGCCATCGACCGCATAGGCGCGATAACTGCGCGGCATGAACTGCGGGGCGCCCATGGCGCCCGCGTACGAGCCCTTCACGTTGCGGGCCGCCACGCGTTCCTCGCGGGTCAGCAGCAGGAACTGCTCGAGTTCGCCGCGGAAGTAGCCGCTGCGCGGCGGATAGTCGAAGGCCAGCGTCGTGAGCGCGTCCAGCACCCGGAAGCCGCCCGTGATGCGCCCGTAGAACGTCTCGATGCCGATGATGGCGACGATGATCGCCGCGTCCACTCCGGTGTCGCGTTCGATGGCGGCCAGGCGCGTGCGGTGCGTTGCCCAGAACTGCGCGCCCTCGGCGACCCGTTGCTCGGTGAGGAAGTGGGCGCGGTACTCGTGCCACGGCCGGACGCGCTCCGCCGGCCGGCTGATCAGCTCGATGATGCGCGGCTGGTCGGCTGCGTCGGCCAGCAACTGCTCCAGCCAGGCGCGCTCGAGGCCGTGGCGCTGCTGCATCTCGCCGATGAAGCCGCGCACGTCCTCGCGCGTCAGGTCGAGGGCGAGGGCGGGCCGCGCGGCCGGCAACAGGAGCCAGGGCGCGAGCAGGAGTGCGGCGGCGGTGCGGCGGGATGTCACGAGCGTACGAGCTGGCGGTGGCCGTGCAGGCTCATGAGGATGCCGAATCCCGCCAGCAGGGTCACCATCGAGGTCCCGCCGTAGCTGACCAGCGGCAGCGGCACGCCGACCACCGGCAGCAGGCCCGTCACCATGCCGGCGTTGACGAATACGTAGACGAAGAAGGTCAACGCGATGCTGCCGGCGACGAGGCGGCTGAAGGTGCTGTTGCAGCGGTTGGCCAGGTACAGGCAGCGGCCGATCAGCGCCAGGTACAGCGCCAGCAGCAGCAACTGGCCCAGCAGGCCGAGTTCCTCGCCGATGACCGAGAAGATGAAGTCGGTCGAGCGCTCCGGCAGGAACTCGAGTTGCGCCTGGCTGCCCTGCATCCAGCCCTTGCCGAACACGCCGCCCGAGCCGATCGCGATCTGCGACTGGATGATGTGGTAGCCGGCGCCGAGCGGGTCGTCCTGCTGGCCCAGCAGGGTCAGCACGCGACGCCGCTGGTAGTCGTGCATGAAGTGCCAGGCGAGCGGCGCGGCGGCCGCCGCCACGGCGAGCATGCCGAGGATGTAGCGCCAGCGCAGGCCCGCCAGGAACAGCACCAGCAGGCCGGCGACCGCCACCAGCAGCGCGGTGCCGAGGTCCGGCTGCGCGGCGATCATCAGGGTCGGCACCAGCACGATCAGCAGCACCACCAGCGTGTGCCGCAGCGAGGCGGGCAGCACGCGGTCGTGCAGGTACCAGGCGCACATCATCGGCACCGCCAGCTTCATGAGCTCGGAGGGCTGGAAGCGCACCACTCCCAGGTCCAGCCAGCGCTGGGCGCCCTTGCCGAAGTCCCCGATCAGTTCCACCGCAACCAGCAGCAGCAGGCCCGCGACGTAGGCCGGCGGCGTCAGCAGGCGCAGGAAGCGTGGCGGAACCTGCGCCAGCACCAGCAACACGGCGACCGCGATGCCGAGCCGCAGCAGCTGCCGGGTCCACAGGGCGAAGCTGCCGCCCGCCGCGCTGTACAGGACGAGGGCGCCGAACGCCGCGATCACCGCGATCAGCAGCAGCAATGGCCCGTCGAGGTGCAGGGTCTTGAGCGCGCGCCCGCCGCGGCCGACGTCCGGGCCGGGTCCCGAGATGCCGAAGGTCGGGCCGCTCATGGCGGCGTCTCCTGCAGGTAGGCGTCGAATATCGCGCGCGCGACCGGCGCCGCGGCCGAGCTGCCGTGGCCGCCGTTCTCGACCAGCACGGCGACCACGAGGCGCGGCTCGCGGGCGGGCGCGAAGGCCACGAACAGCGCGTGGTCGCGCAGCCGCTCGGCCACCGTCTTCTCGTCGTACTTGTCCTTCTGGCCGACGCTGTACACCTGCGCCGTGCCGGTCTTGCCGGCGATCGTGTAGGCGGCGCCCCGCGCCGCCCGCACGGCGGTGCCCTGCGCGCCGGTCGTGACGGCGACCATCGCGTCCACGATCACCTCCCAGTTGGCGGCGTTGCCGAGCTGGACGCTGGGCAGGGGCACGGGGGCGCGCACGCTGCTGGCGCCGGTCACCGGGTCGCGCACCGCGCGCACGAGGCGCGGCCGGAAATGCTTGCCGCGCGTCGCCAGCACGGCGGTCGCGTGCGCCAGTTGCAGCGGCGTGGCGGTCCAGTAGCCCTGGCCGATGCCCGCAATGACGGTCTCGCCCGGGAACCAGACCTGCATCTCCCGCTTCGAGAAGGCGTTCTTCTTCCAGGCCGGCGACGGCATGATGCCGGCACGCTCGCCGTCGACGTCGATGCCGGTCGGCACGCCAAAGCCGATCTTCACCATGAAGTCGTGGATGCGCTGGATGCCGAGGGACACCGCGAGGTTGTAGAAGTAGACGTCGCAGGAGACCATCACGGCCTGCCGCATGTCGACGGTGCCGTGGCCTTCCTTTTTCCAGTCGCGGTAGCGGTGCGAGGAATTAGGCAGGCGGAACGAGCCGGCGCAGAACTCGGTGTCGTGGGGCGACACGGCACCGCTCTCGAGGCCGGCCAGCGCCATCAACGGCTTGATCGTCGACCCCGGGGGATAGGTGCCGCGCAGTGCGCGGTTGTACAGCGGCTGGTCGGGGTCGCCGGTCAGCGCGCGGTAGTCGGTCGTCGAGATGCCCCGCGCGAACTTGTTGGGATCGAAGTCCGGCAGGCTGGCGAACACCAGTACGTCGCCGTTGCTCGGGTCGAGCGCCACGACCGCGCCGCGGCGTCCCGCCATGGCTTCCTCCGCCACGCGCTGCAGCTCGATGTCCAGCGTCAGGTCCAGGTCGGCGCCCGCCACCGGTTGTTTGTCGCGCAGCTCCATCGAAGTCTCGCCGAACGCCGCGACACTGCGGCCCTCGGCATTGACCAGCACCTCGCGGAACCCGCCCGCGCCGTGCAGCGAGGACTCGTAGTGCCGCTCGATGCCCGTCTTGCCGATGGTCACCGTGCCGAAATAGTCGGCCGGGTCGATGCGCTGCAGGTCGTCTTCGCTGATGGAGCCGACGTAGCCCAGCACGTGCACGCCGGTCCGGCCATAAGGGTAGAAACGCGCGACGCGCGTGGCCAGATCCACGCCGGGCAACTCGTGGCGGTGCACGGCGTAACGGCCCACTTCCTCGTCGGTCAGCCGCAGGCGCACCGGAACGGCCTCGAAGCTGCGGCGCGAGCCCAGCAGTTGTCCGACGCGCGTGAGGTCGCTCTCCTCCAGCAGCCCGACCTCCACCATGCGGGCGAGCGTGGCGTCGAGGTTGCGCACTTCCTCGCGCGTGATGGTCAGCTGGTAGGCGGGCGTGTTCTCGGCCAGCAGCCGGCCCGCACGGTCGAAGATCATCCCGCGGTCCGGCGGCAGCGGCTCGATGCGGACCCGGTTGCCCTGCGACAGCCCGGCGTAATGGTCGAAGCGCACGACCTGCAGCCAGAACAGGCGCCCTGCCACCAGCCCCAGCGACACCACGACGATGGCCGCGGCGATGATTACCCGCAGGCCGAAGGCCTGCTGCTCCCGGTAGATGTCCTTGACCCGCACGCGGCGCATCGCAGCCCGCTCAGCGCAGCACGACGCGCGCGTAGACGCCGGTGAGCAGCGGCCAGCAGGCCGCGCCGGTCAGGACGCCGGCCCAGCGCGCCCAGTCGGTGACCGGGTGGCCGGCGACCCCGTCGATCCAGAACAGTGTGAACTCGCTGAGCAACAGCAAGCCCAGCACGACGACGGTCTGGTGCAGCACCGGGAAGGCGCGGATCCGCAGCCGGAACTTGAGCGCGATGTAGGCGATGAGCACCAGCGCCAGCGCGTGCTGCCCCAGCAATGCGCCGCCCAGCGCGTCCACCGCGAGGCCGGCCGACCAGGCCACGACCAGGCCGGTCGTGCGCGGCGAGACCAGGCACAGCCAGAGCACGGCCAGCGCCATGAAGTCCGGCCGCAGCGGCGCCAGCCAGCCGGGCAGCGGCACCACCGTCGCGGCCAGCGAGACGATGAGCAGCGGCACGATGCCCCGCCAGTTGTAGCCCGGCCGGCGCGCCACGTCAGTCCTGCGCGGCGGGTGCCGCGCCCTCCGGGACGGTCGCCGGCTCCTCCGGCTCGGCGACGACGTTGTCGAACCACACCAGCAGCACCTCCGGATCGCGGTCGAGGCGGGCGAGCGGGCTGGCCCGCACGGCCAGCAGCGGCTGCGCGGGGTCGCGCACCACCTCGCCGACGAGCGCCACCGGATAGCCGGGCGGGAACACGCCGCCGAGGCCCGAGCTGACCACCAGGTCACCGGCTTCCACGTCGGCGCTGCGCGGCAGGTACGGCAGCAGCAGCAGGTCCGGCCGGCCGGTGCCGACGGCGATGGTCCGCACGCCGGTGCGGTTCACCTGGACGGGGATGGCGTGCTCGGGATCGGAGATCATGATGACTTCCGCCGAGAGCGGGCCGACGCGGGTCACCTGGCCGAAGATGCCGTACGCGTCGAGGACGCTCTGGCCCCTGAACACGCCGTCGCGGGTGCCCTTGTCCACCAGTACGCGCTGCCGGTAGGGGTCGAGATCCACCTTGAGGATTTCGGCCACCAGCGAGCGCTGCGCGACCCGCGCCGAACTCTCGCGAGCCTCGCGCAGGCGCTGGTTCTCGCGCTCCAGCGCCTCGAACCTCTGCAGCCGCAGTTCCAGCACGAGGTTCTGCGACTCGAGGCGGGTGTTCTCGGCCTGCAGGCCGGCGCGCGCGGTCACGGCTTCGCGCACGGCGCGCCAGGCGGAAGAGGGCGCATCGACCGCCCAGTGCACGGGATACACCGCGACCGACAGCCAGCCGCGCACGACCGGCAGGTACTGCTGCCGCTGGTCGGCCACCATCAGGGCGACGGCGGCAGCCGCGAGGATGGCCAGCCGCAAGCCGAGGGACGGCCCCTCCAGCAGCAGTGGTCGTGAATCCTGGTCGTGCATGGACGACAACGGGCGCTCCGCGGCAATCAGCCGGTGCCGGCGATCAGGACTTCAAATGTACACGACAGGCGGGCCGCCCGTGCCGCAGTTGCGCGGCAGGCCGCGCCGTCACTGCAGGCCGAACAGTCCCGGGTGCTCGGGCGACAGCTCGAGGATGCGGCCGCCGCCGCGGGCTACGCAGGTGAGCGGATCCTCGTCCACGACCACCGGCAGGCCGGTCTCTTCCATGAGCAGCTTGTCCACGTCCTTGAGCAGGGCGCCGCCGCCGGTCAGCACGATGCCGCGATCGGCCACGTCCGCGCCCAGCTCCGGCGGGGTCTGCTCGAGGGCCTTCTTGACCGCCTGCACGATGCCGTGCAACGGCTCCTGCAGCGCCTCGAGGATCTCGTTGGAGTTCAGGGTGAAGCTGCGCGGCACGCCCTCCGACAGGTTGCGTCCCTTCACCGACATCTCGCTGACCTGCTGGCCCGGGTAGGCCGTGCCGATCTCGATCTTGATGCGCTCGGCGGTGGCCTCGCCGATCAGGATGCCGTAGTTGCGGCGCACGTACTGGATGATGGCCTCGTCGAACCGGTCGCCGCCGATGCGCACGGATTCCGCATAGACGATGCCGTTCAGGGAAATGACCGCGACCTCGGAGGTGCCGCCGCCGATGTCGAGCACCATCGAGCCGCGCGCCTCGTGGACCGGCAGGCCGGCACCCACCGCGGCGGCCATCGGCTCGGGGATCACGTCCACGCGGCGCGCACCGGCGCCCTCCGCGGACTCCTGGATCGCGCGCCGCTCCACCTGGGTGGAGCCGAACGGCACGCAGATCAGCACCCGGGGGCTCGGCCGCAGCCAGCGGTTGCCGTGCACCTTGCCGATGAAGTACTGCAGCATCTTCTCGGTGTACGTGAAGTCGGCGATCACGCCGTCCTTCATCGGACGCACCACGGTGATGTGCCCGGGCGTGCGGCCCAGCATGTTCTTGGCTTCCGCGCCCACCGCGACGATGGTCTTGCCGCCCCGTCCCGGGCTGTCCTGCAGCGCCACCACCGAAGGCTCGTTCAGGACGATGCCCCGGCCGATCACGTAAATCAGCGTGTTGGCGGTCCCGAGGTCGATGGACAGGTCGCTGGAGAAGTATCCCCGGAGGCTCTTGAACATAGTGGTTTGCGGGTGCGCCGGGCGTCTGGATAAAGATCGATCAGTGTAGCCCTCGGCAGGACATTGCACAAGCCGACGTGTATGATTGCGCAGGGTTTTTTCCGCACCATCCCGACCCCTGGAGGCCGCGCAATGCTGACGCGTCGCGACGTGGAATACATCGCGAACCTCGCCCGCCTGAAGATCACCGAGGCGGAAATGGATGCCTTCGCGGGCGGCCTGTCGCGGATCATCGAGTTCGTCGAGCAGCTCGGGCCCGCCGAGACCGACGGGGTCGAGCCCATGCCGCACCCCCTGGAGGACCAGGTGCAGCGGCTGCGCGGCGACGAGGTCGTCGAGTCCGACCGGCGGGCGCTGTACCAGCGGAACGCCCCGGCCACCGAGGCGGGACTCTACATCGTGCCCAAGGTGATCGAGTGAGCATCCACCTGCGCACCGCCGCCGAGCTGGCCCGCGGCATCCGCGCCGGCGAGTTCTCCAGCGAAGAGGTCACGCGCCACTTCCTCGAGCGCATCGCGCGCGGCAACGAGCGGCTCAATGCGTTCATCACGGTGACGGCCGACCGGGCCGTGGCGGACGCGCGCCGCGCCGATGCGCAGATCGCCCGGGGCGAGGGCGGTCCGCTGGCGGGCGTGCCACTGGCCCACAAGGACATCTTCTGCACCGAGGGCATCCTCACGACCTGCGGTTCGAAGATGCTGAGCGGCTTCGTCGCACCGTACGACGCGACGGTCGTCACCAGGCTGGCGCAGGCCGGCGTGGTCCTGCTCGGCAAGACGAACATGGACGAGTTCGCGATGGGCTCGTCCAACGAGACCAGCTTCTACGGGCCGGTCCGCAACCCCTGGGACGAGGCGCGCGTGCCCGGCGGGTCCTCCGGCGGCTCGGCGGCGGCGGTCGCGGCGCGCCTGGCGCCGCTGGCGACGGGCACCGACACCGGCGGCTCGGTGCGCCAGCCGGCGGCGCTCACCGGGTTGACCGGCCTCAAGCCCACCTACGGCCGGGTCTCACGCTACGGCATGATCGCCTTCGCATCCAGCCTCGACCAGGGCGGGGTGCTGGCCCAGTCCGCCGAGGATGCCGCGCTGGCGCTCGGCGCCATGGCCGGGTTCGACCCGCGGGATTCGACCAGCGTGGATGCGCCCGTGCCGGACTATGTGGGGCAGCTGGACAAGCCGGTGCGGGGGTTGCGGATCGGCATCATCCGCGAGTTCTTCGGCGAGGGCCTCGATGCGGGCACGGGCACGGCGGTCCAGGCGGCGCTCGACGCCTTCCGTGCACAGGGTGCCGAGCTGGTCGAGGTCAGCCTGCCGGCGCTGCCGCTGTCGGTGCCGACCTATTACGTCGTGGCGCCGGCGGAGTGCTCGTCCAACCTGTCGCGCTTCGACGGCGTCCGGTTCGGCTACCGCTGCGAGCAGCCGCGCGACCTGCTCGACCTGTACACGCGTTCGCGCGGCGAGGGCTTCGGCGCCGAGGTCAAGCGGCGCATCATGACCGGCACCTACGTGCTGTCGGCGGGTTACTACGACGCCTACTACCTCAAGGCGCAGAAGGTCCGCAGCCTCATCAACGCGGACTTCAAGCGCGCCTTCCAGGACGTGGACGTGCTGATGGGGCCGACCGCGCCGACGCCCGCCTTCGCGATCGGCGCCAAGACGGACGACCCGATCACGATGTACCTGAACGACATCTACACGATCGGCGCCAACCTGGCCGGCCTGCCGGCGCTGTCGGTGCCCTGCGGGCTGGTGGACGGCCTGCCGGTCGGGCTGCAGGTCATCGGCCCGCATTTCGCCGAGCCAGCCATCCTCGCGGCGGCGCACGCCTACCAGCGCGAGACGGACTGGCACCGGCGCGCACCGCCGGCATGGGCCTGAGGAGCGGCACGATGGCGATGGAATGGGAGGTCGTGATCGGGCTGGAGCTCCACGCCCAGCTCGCGACCCGCAGCAAGATCTTCTCCGGGTCCTCGACCGCGTTCGGCGCGCCGCCCAACGCGCAGGCGAACCTGGTGGACCTGGGTTATCCGGGCGTGCTGCCCGTGCTCAATACCGAGGCCGTTCGCATGGCGGTGCGGTTCGGGCTGGCGACCGGCGCCGTCATCGCGCGCCGCTCGGTGTTCGCGCGCAAGAACTACTTCTACCCGGACCTGCCGAAGGGCTACCAGATCAGCCAGTACGAGCTGCCCATCGTGCAGGGCGGCGCGGTCGAGATCGTCCTCGACGACGGCGCCCGCAAGACCGTGGGCATCACGCGCGCGCACCTCGAGGAGGACGCCGGCAAGTCGCTGCACGAGGGCTTCGGCGACCATACGGGCATCGACCTGAACCGCGCCGGCACGCCGTTGCTGGAGATCGTCTCGGAGCCCGACATGCGCTCGGCGCGGGAAGCGATCGCGTACATGAAGAAGGTGCACACGCTGGTGCGCTACCTGGAGATCTGCGACGGCAACATGCAGGAGGGCTCGTTTCGCTGCGACGCCAACGTCTCGGTGCGCCGCAGGGGCAGCCACGAGTTCGGCACGCGCTGCGAGATCAAGAACCTCAACTCGTTCCGCTTCATCGAGAAGGCGATCAACTTCGAGGTGGCGCGGCAGATCGACATCCTCGAGGGCGGCGGCTCGGTCGTGCAGGAGACCCGCCTGTACGACCCGGACCGCAACGAGACGCGGCCGATGCGCAGCAAGGAGGAAGCCAACGACTATCGCTACTTCCCGGACCCGGACCTGCTGCCGCTGGTGCTGGACGACGACTGGATCGAGCGGGTGCGGGCCGAACTGCCCGAGCTGCCGGACCAGAAGGCCGCGCGGTTCGCCGCGGAGTTCGGGCTGTCGGACTACGACGCGGGCGTGCTGACCGCGAGCCGGGAGCTGGCGGGCTACTACGAGGCGGTCACCAGCGGGCTGGGCGGCGAGCACAAGCTGGCCGCGAACTGGGTGATGGGCGAGCTGTCCGGGTTCCTGAACCGCGACGGCATCGAGATCGGCGCGTCGCGCGTCAATGCGGCGGCGCTGGCCGGGCTGCTGGCGCGGATCGTCGACGGGACCATCTCCGGCAAGCTCGCCAAGGACGTGCTCGAGGCCATGTGGGAGGAGGGCACGACGGCGGATGCCGTCATCGCGGCGCGCGGCCTCAGGCAGATCACCGACAGCGGCGCGATCGAGCAGGTCATCGCGGGGGTGATGGCCGCCCACCCGGGCCAGCTGGCCGCCTACCGGTCCGGCAAGGACAAGCTGTTCGGGTTCTTCGTCGGCCAGGTCATGAAGGCCACCGGCGGCAAGGCCAACCCGGCGCAGGTCAACGAACTGCTGCAGAAGCTGCTGGCCGGTCCATGAGTTGCAGGCCGGGGCTGCGCCCGGCCGGCGTCAGTGGTTGCGGTGCGTGGCGAAGGCCATCCGGTCGAGCACGCCGAGCAGCACGGCCGAGATCACGAACGTCAGGTGCAGCACGACGTACCAGAAGATCTTGTCGTTGTCGGTGTTCTGCGTGTTCATGAACACCCGCAGCAGGTGGATCGACGAGATCGCCACGATGGACGCGGCCACCTTCAGCTTCAGCGTGCCGGCGTCGAGCTTGCCGAGCCAGGCGGGCGCGTCGGCGCTCACGTCGGCGTCGATGCGCGACACGAAGTTCTCGTAACCGGAGAACATCACCATCACGATCAGGCTGCCGACCAGCGCCAGGTCGATCATCGCCAGCACGGTCAGCACGAGGTCGGCCTCGGCCAGGACGGCGACCGACGTGAGCACGTGCCAGGCCTCCTGGAAGAACTTGACGCCGAGCGCCAGCAGCGCCAGCGACAGGCCGACGTACAGCGGCGCCAGCAGCCAGCGGCACGCGAACAACAGGCGCTCGATTGACCGTTCGACCATGACGTAACTGCCCCCTCGTTGAAACGGGGGCGCATTCTAGCCGTTCTGCCCGCCGTGGTGTCTTGCGGCATGCAAGGGCGCTCGTATACTGATCGGATGCCCACGCCGCCCCCGACCGCCCGGCGCGACAGTCCCTCCGGCCCGCCGCCGCGGCCGCCGGTGCAGGTCTCGTTCGAGTTCTTCCCGCCGAACGACGAGGCCATGGAACGCCGGCTGTGGGCGTCGGTCGAGCGCCTGGCGCCGCTGGCGCCGCGCTTCGTCTCGGTCACCTACGGCGCCGACGGCTCGACCCGCGAGCGCACCCACAACATCGTGACCCGCATCCGCCGGGAGACCCCGCTGACGGCGGCGCCGCACCTGACCTGCGTCGGGGCGCCGCGCGGCGAGGTGCTGGACATCGCCCGGCGCTACTGGGACCAGGGCGTGCGCCACATCGTGGCGCTGCGCGGCGATCCCCCGGACGGCTCGGGCGCCTATCGGCCGCACCCGGACGGCTTCCACTACGCGGCCGACCTGGTCGCCGGCCTGAAGACGGTGGGCGCCTTCGAGATCTCGGTAGCGGCCTATCCGGAGGCGCATCCCGAGGCGCCCAGCCCCGCGTTCGACATCGACGTGCTGAAGCGCAAGCAGGACGCCGGGGCGACCCGCGCCATCACGCAGTTCTTCTTCAACACCGACCTGTTCCTGCGCTTCCGCGACACCTGTGCCGCGACCGGCATCACCATGAGCATCGTGCCGGGAATCCTGCCCATCACGCGCTTCCCGCAGCTGACGCGCTTCGCCGAGCGCTGCGGGGCGTCGGTGCCGGCGTGGCTGGTCGAGCGCTTCGACGGGCTCGAGGATGACGCCGAGACACGGCAACTCATCGCGGCGGCCGTGGCCATCGAGCAGGCCGCGCGACTCCGCCATGAGGGGCTGGACGAGTTTCATTTCTACACGCTCAACCGCGCCGAGCTGGCCTACGCCATCTGTCACGCGCTGGGCGTGCGGCCGGCGCGCGCCAAGCAATGAGCAGCAGGAGCGCTCAACACGCCATCCTGTTCCGCCGGCTGCTGCGGGAGCGGATCCTGCTGCTGGACGGGGCCATGGGCACCATGATCCAGCGCCACGGCCTGGACGAGGCCGACTTCCGCGGCCGCCGCTTCGCCGGGGCGCCCGGCAGCCTGCAGGGCGCCAACGACCTGCTGACGCTCACGCAACCCGAGCTGATCGCGGGCATCCACCGCCAGTACCTGGACGCCGGCGCCGACGTCATCTGCACCAACACCTTCAATGCCAATGCGCCCTCGCTGGGGGACTACCGCCTCGAGGGCCTGGTCGGCGAGATCAACCTGGCGGCGGCCAGGCTGGCGCGCCAGGCGGCGGACGAGGCCGCGGCGGCCAGCGGCAGGCCGCGGTTCGTGGCCGGCGCACTGGGCCCGACCAACCGCACCGCCTCGCTGTCGCCCGACGTCAGCGACCCGGGCTATCGCAACATCAGTTTCGACCAGCTGCGCGACACCTATGCCGAGGCGGCCCGCGGCCTCGTGCAGGGCGGTGCCGACCTGCTGCTGGTGGAGACGGTGTTCGACACGCTGAATGCGCGGGCGGCCCTGTACGCGATCCTCGGCGTGCTGGAGGAAGCGGGGCTGGACCTGCCGGTCATCGTCTCCGGCACCATCACGGACGCCTCCGGCCGCACCCTCTCCGGGCAGACGACCGAGGCCTTCTGGAACTCGGTGCGGCACGCGCGGCCGACCGCGGTCGGGCTCAACTGCGCGCTGGGCGGGCTGCAACTGCGGCCGCACGTCGAGGAGCTGTCACGGGTCGCCGACACCTTCGTCTGCGCCTACCCGAACGCCGGCCTGCCGAACGCCTTCGGCGAGTACGACGAGCGCCCGGCCGACACGGCCGCGTTCATCCGCGAGTGGGCCGAGGCCGGCTTCGTCAACCTCGTGGGCGGCTGCTGCGGCACCACGCCCGAGCACATCGCCGCCATGCGCGAGGCGGTCGCCGGCAAGCCGCCGCGCGTGCCGCCGGTCGTGCCGCGGCGCTGCCGCCTGGCGGGACTCGAACCGCTCAACGTCGGCCCGGAGACGCTGTTCGTCAACGTGGGCGAGCGCACCAACGTCACGGGTTCGGCGCGCTTCCGCAAGCTGATCGAGGCGGGCGACTACAGCGCGGCCCTCGACGTCGCGCGCCAGCAGGTGGACAACGGCGCGCAGGTCATCGACGTCAACATGGACGAGGGCATGCTCGACGCCGAGGCGGCGATGGTGCGCTTCCTCAACCTGGTGGCGGCGGAGCCCGACATCACGCGCGTGCCGGTGATGATCGACTCGTCGAAGTGGCCGGTCATCGAGGCCGGCCTGAAGTGCCTGCAGGGCAAGGGCATCGTCAATTCGATCTCGCTGAAGGAGGGCGAAGCCCCGTTCCTGGAGCAGGCGCGCAAGCTGCACCGCTACGGCGCCGCGGTGATCGTCATGGCCTTCGACGAGCAGGGCCAGGCGGATACCAGGGAGCGCCGCGTCGCGATCTGCGAACGGGCCTACGGCCTGCTGACCCGGCAGGCCGGCTTCGCGCCCGAGGACATCATCTTCGACGCGAACATCTTCCCGGTGGCGACCGGCATCGAGGAACACGACGGCTACGGCGTGGACTTCATCGAGGCCGTGCGCGCCATCAAGCAGCGCTGCCCGGGTGCGCTGACCAGCGGCGGCGTCAGCAACGTGTCGTTCTCGTTCCGCGGCAACGATGCCGTGCGCGAGGCGATGCATGCGGTGTTCCTGTACCACGCCGTGCAGGCCGGCCTCGACATGGGCATCGTCAATGCCGGGCAGCTGGCCGTCTACGAGGAGATCGAGCCGCAGCTGCGCGAGCGCGTCGAGGACGTGATCCTCAACCGGCGCGCGGATGCCACGCAGCGGTTGCTGGAGGTGGCCCATCGCCACCGCGGCGGGGCGGCCGAGCGCGAGATGCGGGACCTGAGCTGGCGCACGCGGCCGGTCGCGGAGCGCATCCGCCATGCGCTGGTCGCCGGCCTCGACGAGTTCATCGAGCAGGACGTGGAGGAGGCGCGGCTGGCCACGGCGCAGCCGCTGCAGGTGATCGAGGGCCCGCTGATGGACGGCATGAACGTGGTGGGCGACCTGTTCGGCGCCGGCAAGATGTTCCTGCCGCAGGTCGTCAAGTCGGCGCGCGTCATGAAGAAGGCGGTCGCGCACCTGGTGCCGTACCTGGAACGCGGGCGCGATGGCGCCAGCCGGTCCAACGGCCGCATCGTGATGGCCACGGTCAAGGGCGACGTGCACGACATCGGCAAGAACATCGTCGGCGTCGTGCTCCAGTGCAACAACTTCGAGATCGTCGACCTGGGCGTGATGGTGCCGGCCGAGAAGATCCTCGAGGCGGCGCGGCGCGAGCAGGCCGACATGATCGGCCTGTCGGGCCTGATCACGCCGTCGCTGGACGAAATGGTGCACGTCGCGCGCGAGATGCAGCGGCAGGGCTTCAGTCTGCCGCTGCTGATCGGCGGCGCCACCACCTCGCCGACCCACACCTCGGTGAGGATAGACCCCGAGTACGGGCAGGCCGTGGTGTACGTCAAGGACGCCTCGCGCTCGGTCGGCGTGTGCCAGGCGCTCGCCACGGCGACGACGCGCGAGGCGTTCACGCGCGACGCCAAGGCGGACCATGCGACGCGCCGCGAACGCTACGCGGGGCGCCGCAGCCGCGCAGCGCTGTTGCCGCTGGAGCAGGCGCGCGCATTGCGGCCAGCGCTGGACTGGGCGGCCTACCGGCCGCCGGTGCCGCAATCGCTGGGCGTGCAGCCGCTGGGCGAGCTGCCACTCGACGGCCTGGTGCGCTACATCGACTGGATGCCGTTCTTCAACGCCTGGGAATTCTCGGGCACCTTCCCCGCGATCCTCGACGACCCGCAGCGCGGCGCGGCCGCGCGCGGCCTGTGGGAGGACGCGCAGGCGATGCTCGAGCGGATCGTGCGCGAACGCTGGCTGACGGCGCGCGCGGTGGTTGGCTTCTTCGCGGCCAACGCCGACGGCGACGACATCGAGGTCTACGCGGATGCGGCGGCGCGCGACGTGGCCTGGCGCCTCTGCCACCTGCGGCAGCAGAAGCCCAAGGCCCAGGGCGTGGCGCAGTCGTGCCTCGCCGATTTCGTCGCCCCGAAAGGCGGCGGCACGCCCGACTACCTCGGCGCCTTCGCGGTCACCGCGGGCCACGGCATCGAGGAGCGCGTGGCCGCCTTCGAGGCCGACCACGACGACTACTCGGCCATCGTGCTCAAGGCGCTGGCCGATCGCCTGGCCGAGGCTGGCGCCGAGGCGCTGCATGAACGGGTGCGGCGCGAGCTGTGGGGCTATGCCCCCGGGGAGCGCCTCAGCGGCGAGCAACTGGTGCGCGAGCAGTATCGCGGCATCCGGCCGGCCCCCGGCTATCCGGCGTGCCCGGACCACACGGAAAAGCAGGTGCTGTGGCGGATGCTGGAAGCCGAGCGGCACACGGGCATCCGCCTCACGGAGTCCTTCGCGATGCACCCGGCGGCCTCGGTCAGCGGCTGGTACTTCGCGCACCCCGAGGCCAGGTACTTCGCGGTCGGTCCGATCGGGCCCGACCAGCTCAGCGACTACGCCGCGCGCAAGGGCATGGACGAACACGAGGCGCGCCGCTGGCTGGCGCCAAACCTGGGCCACGGCGACTGACCGGGCGCTATCCCGCGCCGCGAGCGTCAGCGCGACGCGGGGTCGAGTTCGGAGCCGCGCAGCTGCGCCATCTGCTCCAGGATCCAGGCCTGCCTGCCGCGCAGGTAACCGGTGGGCCGGTCGGCGCGCAGACGCGCGGGGCTGGGCAGCACGGCCGCCAGCAGGGCGGCCTCTTGCCGGCTCAGCTGCGCGGCCGGCTTGCCGAAATAGCGGCGGCTGGCCGCCTCGATGCCCCAGGTGCCGCGGCCGAACTCGACGCTGTTGAGGTACACCTCGAGGATGCGCTGCTTCGGCCACAGCGCCTCGATGAGCACGGTGAAGCACGCCTCCAGTCCCTTGCGCAGCCAGCTGCGGCCGGGCCACAGGAACAGGTTCTTGGCCAGTTGCTGGGTGAGGGTGCTGGCGCCGCGCTGGCGGCGGCCGAGCCGCCGCTCGTCGAGCGCCTGGTCGATGGCCTCGAGGTCGAAGCCGGCATGCCGCATGAAGTTCTGGTCCTCTGCCGCGACGACCGCGAGCGCAGCGTGCGGGGCGATGTCCCGCCACGCGACCCAGTCGTGCGCGTAACGGTAGCCGGGCTCACGGCTGGCCAGCGCCGCGAGGCGGTCCTGCAGCATGAACGAGGTGAACGGGACCGGCAGCCAGCGGAACGCCCCGACCACCAGCACGCTGGCCGCCACGACGGCGAGCAGGGCGCCGGCCGCGGCGCGCAGCAGGCGGGCGGGCAGGGAACGGCGGCTGCGCACGGCCGTCCGCCGGTCGGCTCAGTCCGGCTGCACGCGCCGCGCGGACTTGACCACGACGGGCTCGGCGGGCACGTCGTCGTGGCCGGCCTTGCGTCCCGTCTTGACGGCGGCGATCGCGTCGATCACCTCGAGGCCCTCGGTGACCTTGCCGAACACCGCATAACCGAAGTTGCGCGGCCCCTGGTGGTCCAGGAAGGCGTTGTCCACGAGGTTGACGAAGAACTGCGACGAGGCGCTGTGGATGTCGTTGGTGCGGGCCATGGACAGCGTGCCGCGCTGGTTCTTGACGCCGTTGGTCGCCTCGTTCTCGATGGGCTTGCGGGTCGCCTTCTGCTTCATGTCGGCGGTGAAGCCACCGCCCTGGATCATGAAACCCGGGATCACGCGGTGGAAGATCGTGTCGTCGAAATGGCCGTCATCGACGTACTGCAGGAAGTTGGCGGCCGTGACGGGCGCCTTGTCGGTGAACAGCTCGACGGTGAAGTCGCCGAGCGAGGTCTGGAACTTGATCATGCTGGGGTCCGGTATGCAGCGGTGGAAGGGCGTGCATTCTAACCGCCCGCGGCGGCGGGCGCAGGCACGAAGGCCGTGGTCACGCGCTCCAGGCCGGCCAGGTCGCGATGGGTGGCGGGGCGCCGCAGGCCGCTGCTCGTGCACAGGCCACGCACGGCCGCGCCCTGGACGTCGCCGTGCTCGACGGCGATGAAGCCCCCGGCGTTGAGGTGGTCGCAGGCCGCGGCGAGTATCTGCGCGATCGCCTCCAGGCCCGTCGGCCCGGCCACCAGTGCGCTGCGGGGCTCGCAGGCGAGCGCGGGCAGGTGCGGGTCCGACTCCGCGAGGTAGGGCGGGTTCGCCAGCACCGCATCGAAGCGGCGTCCCGCCAGCGGCTCGAACCAGCGACCGCAAAGGAACTCCACGTCGAGGCCGCTGGCCGCGGCGTTGCCGCGGGCGACGTCGAGGGCGGCCTCGCTCTCGTCCGTCGCAACCACGGTCGCGTCGCGGCGCTCGGCGGCGATGGCGAGCGCGATCGCGCCGCTGCCCGTGCCGAGGTCGAGAACCGCCGGCGCGGGCCGGCCGGTGAGCTCCGCCAGCGCCCGCTCGACCAGCAGCTCGGTCTCGGGTCGCGGCACCAGCACGGCGGGCGTGACGGCGAGGTCCAGCGTCCAGAAGCTGCGCCGCCCGGTCAGGTAGGCGACGGGCTCGCCGGCGGCGCGCCGCCCGACCAGCGCCAGGAACGCGGACAGCTGCGCGGGCGCCAGGCGTTGCTCGCCGCGCGCCAGCAGCGTGCCCCGCGGCTGGCCCAGGACCTGCGCCAGCAGCAGGCTCGCGTCGAGTGCCGGCGACGTCGAGCGGTCCTGCAGCGCCATGCCCGCGGCGGCGAGCGCCGCACTGACGGTGGTCATGACGCGCGGCGCCGCGGGCCGCCGCTCATGACAGCTCGGCCAGCTGCTCCGCGCGGTGCTCCCTGAGCAGCGGCTCGACCAGGTCGTCGAGGCCGCCGTTGATGATGTCGTCGAGCCTGTAGAGCGTCAGGTCGATGCGGTGGTCGGTGACCCTGGCCTGCGGGAAGTTGTAGGTGCGGATGCGCTCCGAGCGATCGCCGCTGCCGACCTGCAGGCGCCGCGTCGCGGCGGTCTGGCGTTGCTGGCGGTCGCGCTCCGCGGCGAGCAGCCGGGCGCGCAACAGGGACAGCGCACGGGCGCGGTTCTTGTGCTGCGACCGCTCGTCCTGGCACTCGACGACCAGGCCGGTCGGCAGGTGGGTGATGCGCACTGCGGAGTCGGTCTTGTTGACGTGCTGGCCGCCCGCGCCCGAGGCCCGGTAGGTGTCGATGCGCAGGTCGGCGGGGTTCACCTCGACGCTGTCGGTCGCCTCGACCTCGGGCAGGATCGCCACGGTGCAGGTGGAGGTGTGGACGCGCCCCTGCGCCTCGGTGGCGGGCACGCGCTGGACGCGATGCGTGCCCGACTCGAACTTGAGGCGCGCGTACACGTTGCGGCCGGCGATGCGGCTGATGACCTCGCGGTAGCCACCCTTCTCGCCGCGGCTCTCGGACAGCAGCTCGACCCGCCAGCCCCGCGCGTCGGCGTAGCGCGAATACATGCGGAACAGGTCGCCCGCGAATATCGCGGCCTCGTCGCCGCCGGCCGCTGCACGGATCTCCAGGAAGACGTCGCTGGCGTCGTGCGGGTCCGCGGGCACCAGCGCGTCCTGCAGCGCCATGCTGTCCGCCGCGATCCGTTCCTGCAGCGCGCGCGCTTCCTGGTCCGCCATGTCGCGCACGTCGCGGTCCGGATCGCCGGCCATGGCCAGCGCGGCCGCGAGCTGGCGCTCCAGTTCCTGCCAGTCGGCAAACGCCCTGGCAACCGGCTCGAGGCGCGAGAATTCCATGGACAGCTCGCGGTAGGCGTCCGGGCGGGCCAGCACCGCGGCGTCGGCCAGTGACCGGCCGACTTCGTCGTACCGGTCGGCCAGTCGTTCCAGCTTGAGCCTGATCGAGTCCTTCATGGGTTTGCAGGCGCCGGCGGGTCCATCAACCCTGGTCATCGAGTCCGTACAGGCGGTGCGCGGCGCGGATCAGCTCGCCATCGGCCTGTTCTGCCGCCAGCCGCAGCGCCCGCGACGGCGCGTGCAGCAGCCGGTTGGTCAGGGTGTTGGCCAGGAACTCCAGCGCCTCCTCGTGCTTGCCTGCCTCGAGCATGCGCCGCGCCTGCTCGAGCGTCTGCGCCTTGGTCTGGTCCGCGCGTGCGCGCACCATGCTGATGACCGGCGCGGCGTCCAGGGTCCTGAGCGCCAGGCTGAAGCGTTCGACCTCCTGCGCCACCAGCTGGCGCGCGTCCTCCGCCTCGTCCTGGCGCGCCTTGAGGTTGAGGTCCACGACGTCCTTGAGGTCGTCGATCGTGTACAGGAACACGTCCTCGAGGTCGGCCACCTGCGGTTCGATGTCGCGCGGCACGGCGATGTCCAGCATGAACATCGGGCGGTGCCGGCGCGCGGCGATGGCGGCGCGGGTCGCCGCCAGCGTGACCACCGGCACGGGACTGGCCGTCGAGCTGATGACGATGTCGGCCTGGGCCAGGTGCTCGTCGAGCGCGTCCAGCGTGATGGCGGACGCCTTGAACTCCAGCGCGAGCCGCTGCGCGCGCTCGAGGCTGCGGTTGGCGATGATCATGCGCTTGAGGCCCTGCGCATGCAGGTGCCGGCCGGTCAGTTCGATCATTTCCCCGGCGCCGATCAGCAGCGCGGTGTGCTGCTCGAAGCCGGCGAAGATGCGCCGCGCCAGCTGCACGCCCGCCGAGGCGACCGACACGGCGCTGGCGCCGATGCGCGTCTCGGTGCGCACCCGCTTGGCCACGGCGAAGGTGGCCTGGAAGAGGCGGTTCAGCAAGGGCCCGGCGGTTCCTGCGTCGTGGGCCGCGCGGTAGGCGTCCTTGAGCTGGCCCAGGATCTGCGGCTCGCCGATGATCAGCGAATCGAGGCCCGATGCCACGGCGAAGACGTGCTGGATGGCGGCCGGTCCATGCAGCTCGTAGCAGCAGTCCCGCAGGTCCGGCCCGGCCTGGTGGTACCCGGCCAGCCAGTCGGCGAGCAGCGGCTCGCCACCCTCGACGATCCCGTACACCTCGGTGCGGTTGCAGGTGGACACGATCAGCCCTTCCTGCACGCCGGGCCGCGCGCACAGGCTGTGCAGCGCAGCGGGCAGCCGCGGCGCGTCGAACACGACGCGCTCCCGTATTTCCACGGGTGCCGTGCGGTGATTGAGGCCGAGGACGACGATGGGCATGGCGGACCAGTCAGTTGACGCGGCGGATTGTCCGGGATGGCCGCTGGCAGCACAAGCCAAGCCCCGCGCGGCAGGCGCGGGCGCTGCGTTATAGTGCGCCGATGTGCGCCAGATCGATCGTCCCGGCCGTCCTGCTGGTCACCCTCGCGGCGCTGCCGCCGTCCTCCGCCGCGGGTGGGTGTGCGGCGCGCGCGCCGGCCGCCCAGATGGCCGCCGCGGAGCGCGCGCTGGCGCGCGGCGACTGGCCCGGCGCCGCCGGCGCCTTCGCCTGTGCGGCCGCGGCGTCGGACGATGCGCGCATTGCGGAGCAGGCGACGCGCGCGGCCTTCGAGAGCGGCCAGATGGACCCGGCCGCCCGTGCGGCGCGCCGCTGGACGGACCTGGCGCCGGGCAGCGAGGAAGCCCGCCGTCACCTGGCGACGGCGCTGCTGCGCCTGTACCGCACCGACGAGGCCGCGCTGCATTTCGCCGCCGTGCTGGACTCCGCGTGGCAGGACCGGGCCGAGGGTTACACGGCCCTGATGACCACGCTGGCGCGGGAATCGAACCGCACCGGCGCGGCGCGGGTGATGGAACGACTGGCCGGACGCGACGCCGGGCTCGCCGAGGCGCAACTCGCGCGCAGCGTCCTGTGGGAGCAGGCGGAACATGGGGAACTGGCGCTGCAGGCCGCGCGCCGGGCGCTGGAATTGCGGCCCGGCTGGCGCATGGCGCAGCTGGCGGAAGTGCGGGCGCTGCTGCTGGCGGGCCGGATGGACGAGGGCCTCGTGCTCGCCGAGGCGCTGGCGGCCGACGGCGACCCGCTGTCGCGCCTCAACCTGGGCTGGTGGCTGGTCAGGGCGGAACGCGATGACGAGGCCCGCCAGCTGTTCGAGGACCTGCGCAAGTCCGGCACGGCGGTGCCGCAGGCGCTGGAAGGACTGGGTTCGCTGGCGTGGTCCGCGCGCGACTACGCGGGCGCCAGCAAGCACTTCACGGAACTGGCGCAACTGTCCCGCGGCGACTCGACGGCGCTGGCCTACCTGGGGCTGCTGGCCGAGAAGCACGGCGAAACGTCGATCGCGATCCGGTTGCTGGAGCGCGTGACGTCCGGTCCCCGGGCGGTGGCGTCGCAGCTGCGGGCGCACCGGCTCGGCGAGGAATCCGGTGCGCCGGAGCGCGCCGAACAGGTGCTAGAGGACTTCCTGGAGGCCTCACCCGAGAGTGCCCGTGACGTGGTGTCCGGGCTCGCGAGCGGGCGGGTGGAGCAGGGGCGGGGCGACGAAGCGCTGCGGCTGATGCGGCGGATCGTGACGCTCTATCCGGACGACGGCGACCTGCAGCTCGGCCACGCTTACCTGCTGGAGCGCCTGGACCGGGTGCCGGAAGCCGTCGCCGTGATGCGCGACGTGCTGCGGCAGCGGCCTGACGACCCCACGGCGCTGAATGCGCTGGGTTATACGCTGTCGGACCGCACCGATCGTGCGGCCGAGGGTTACGAGCTCGTGCGCCGCGCCATTGCGGGACGTCCCGACAGCTATGCCGTGATGGACTCCGTGGGCTGGGCGCTGTTCAGGCTCGATCGCCCGCTGGAATCGCTGCCCTGGCTGGAGCGCGCCTGGCAGCGGTCCCGCGACCCCGAGGTGGCGGCGCACCTCGGCGAGGTGCTGTGGTCGCAGGGGCGTCGCGAGGAGGCCCGCCGGCTGTGGGCCGAAGCCGGCGAAGCGAGCCCTGACAACCGCTCGCTGCAGCGCACGGTCGCGCGCCACCAGGGCTGACCGCCATGCGCCTGGTCGTGTGCCTGATGATGACCGCCGCCCTGGCGGGTTGCGCGGGCGCGGCCCGCATGACGGAATCCGTGGACTGGGCCGCGCGCGGGGCTGCCCTGCAGGCCGTGTCCGACTGGCGCATGACGGGGCGCGTTGCCGTGGCGGTCGGTGGCGAGGGCGGATCGGGCAGCCTGGACTGGCATGAGGCCGGCGGCGTGAGCGACGTCAGGATCAGCGGGCCGTTCGGCAGTGGCGCGCTGCGCGTGACCCTCGGGCCGCAGGGCATGCGCCTCGAGGACGGCGAGGGCGCCTGGATCGAAGGCGCGCAGGCGGAACAACTGCTGGCGGACCGGCTGGGTGCGGAGGTGCCGCTGTGGGCACTGCGGCACTGGGTGCTGGGGGCGCCGGCGCCGGGGCTTCCGTTTCGCAACCTGGGCGCCCGCGACGGCGCGCCGCCCGCCTTCGAGCAGGCCGGCTGGCGGGTCAGCATGGATCGTTGGCAGGACGTGCAGGGGAACCGGCTGCCGGCGCGCCTGACCGCCGAGCGCGACGGCGCCCGCATCAGGCTGGCGGTCAGCCGCTGGGACCTCACCCCTTGAACTCCCTCGCCTGGCCGGCACCCGCCAAGCTGAACCTGT
This sequence comes from uncultured Gammaproteobacteria bacterium, assembly GCA_963695155.1. GTDB lineage: Bacteria > Pseudomonadota > Gammaproteobacteria > Steroidobacterales > Steroidobacteraceae > SG8-30. Next base: position 413,924 of record CAVOGD010000006.1, on the reverse strand, counting down.
TCCTGCACGTGGTGGGCCGGCGGCCGGACGGCTATCACGAGCTGCAGACCGTGTTCCAGCTGCTCGACCTGGCCGATGAACTCGAATTCAGGGTCCGCGACGACGGGCAGGTCCAGCGGGTGGCCGGGTCGCCGCAGGTGCCGGCCGCGCACGACCTGGCGGTGCAGGCCGCCCGGCTGCTGCGCGAACGGACCGGCACGCGGCAGGGCGCCGACGTGAGCGTGCGCAAGCACATCCCGCTGCAGGCCGGACTGGGGGGCGGCAGTTCGGACGCGGCCACGACCCTGGTCGCGCTCAACGAACTGTGGGGGACGGGCCTGGACGAGGACCGGCTGGCCGCGCTGGGGCTCGAACTGGGGGCCGATGTGCCGGTTTTCGTGCACGGCCGCTCGGCCTGGGCCGAGGGCGTGGGCGAGCGGCTGACGCCGATGGCGCTGCCGCCCAGCTGGTTTGCGGTCGTCTGGCCGGCGGTGGCGGTCCCGACGGCAGGGGTGTTTCAGGCGATTGAATTGACACGTAATACCCCCCCAATCACAATTCGCAGTTACCTGCGCTCGGGAGGGCGGAACGACTGCGAGCCGGTGGTCGTGTCGCGGCATCCCGAGGTGCGACGGGCGCTCGAGTGGCTGGGCCAACGTGGCGCCGCGCGGCTTACCGGGACGGGCTCCTGCGTGTTCGCGGCATTCGGCGGGCGGGACGAGACGGTCGCGGCCCTGGCCGGGCTGCCGTCGCCGTGGCGGGGTTTCGTGGCGCGCGGGCTCGACGTCTCGCCGCTGGTGGGCCGCCGCGATGCGGAGCGCGGCGCCGAGCTTGGCTGACGGAACGAATGGGGTGTAGCCAAGTGGTAAGGCAGCGGGTTTTGATCCCGCCATGCGAAGGTTCGAATCCTTCCACCCCAGCCATTTGACGCCACCGCCGGCCGCAGGCCGGCGAGAAGGGGAATTGCGTGGACCAGCGGACGATGACGGTGTTCACCGGGAACTCGAATCCCTGGCTCGCGCAGGAGATTGCGCGGCACCTGATGCAGCCGCTCGGGCGCGCCTTCGTGGGCCGCTTCAGCGACGGCGAGGTGCAGGTCGAGTTGATGGACAACGTGCGCGGGCGCGACGTGTTCCTGGTGCAGCCGACCTCGCCGCCCGCCAACGACCACCTGATGGAACTGCTGGTGATGGCCGACGCCTGCCGGCGCGCCTCGGCCGGGCGCATCACCGCGGTCATCCCGTATTTCGGCTATGCGCGCCAGGATCGCCGGCAGCGCGGCATGCGGGTGCCGATCACGGCCAAGCTGGTCGCCAACATGATCAAGGGTGCCGGCGTGGACCGGGCGCTGACCGTGGACCTGCACGCCGACCAGATCCAGGGTTTCTTCGACATCCCGGTGGACAACGTCTATGCCTCGCCCGTGCTGCTGGGTGACGCCTGGCGGCAGAAGTACCGCAACAAGGTGGTCGTGTCGCCCGACGTCGGCGGCGTGGCGCGCGCCCGCGCGCTGGCGCGGCGGCTGGACGACGCCGACCTGGCGATCATCGACAAGCGGCGGCCGCGCCCCAACGAGGCGCAGGTGATGAACATCATCGGCGACGTGACCGGCAAGGTCGCGATCATCGTCGACGACCTGGTGGACACCGCCGGGACGCTGTGCCTCGCCGCCCAGGCGCTCAAGGACCACGGCGCGGCGAAGGTGCTTGCCTACATCACGCACCCGGTGCTGTCGGGCCCCGCCATCGAGAACATCAGCGCCTCGGTGCTCGACGAGCTGGTCGTGACCGACACGATCCCGTTGAGCGACGCCGCGCGCCGCTGCGACAGGATCCGCGTGCTGTCGGTGGCCGAGCTGCTGGCGGAGACCATGCGGCGCATACGGGACGAGGAATCGGTCAGTTCATTGGTTGTCGATTGAGGGGACCCGGTCCCCGCCGAGCCGCCGGAGGGTCCGGTGGCCGTCAGGTCGGGGTGCCGTTCCTGGTCGCGGGACGGCGCCTCAATGCTCCAGGAGTGCTACTCAGATGAAAACGTCTTTCGAACTCGTCGCCGAGTTCCGTGACGACCAGGGCAAGGGTGCGAGCCGCCGCCTGCGTCGTGACGGAAAAGTCCCGGCGATCCTCTACGGCGGCCCGCAGGAAGCGCGCCCGCTGTCGTTCAACCACACCAAGCTGCTGCAGGTGCTCGGCGACGAGCGCTGCTACTCGACGATCCTGGCCATCCGGGTCGGCGAGGAGCAGCAGGCCGCGGTGCTGAAGGACCTGCAGCGACACCCCTACAAGAACCAGATCCTGCACGTGGACTTCCAGCGCGTCTTCGCGGGCGAGGCGATCCGCCTGCACATTCCGCTGCACTTCCTCAACGAGGCATCGTGCATCGGCGTCAAGGGCCAGGGCGGGATCATCTCGCACCTGCGCAAGGAACTCGAGGTGCTGTGCCTGCCGAAGGACCTGCCGGAGTTCATCGAGGTGGACGTCCTGGAGCTGGGCCTCAACCAGCTGATCCACCTGTCCGAGATCAAGCTGCCGGCAGGCGTGCAGCTGCCCGAGCTGGTGCAGGGCCACGATGCGCCGGTGGTGACGGTGCACGCGCCGCGCGCCGAGGAAGAGGTGGCGCCGGTGGCGGAGGCGCTGGCCGTTGCGCCGGAAGGCGAGGTGCCGGAAGGCGAGGCTGCGCCGGGCGACGACAAGAAGGCCGCCGACGCCAAGAAGCCCGCCGACGCCAAGAAGCCCGAGGCGCAGAAGCCGGAGGCGAAGAAGTCAGAGGCGAAGAAGCCCGAGGCGAAGAAGAAGGACTGACCGTACGCCGTGCCGGGCGGACCGCGCCGACAGGCGGTCCGTCCGGCGTGGCGATGCGATCGGGACTTCTCTTTGAATTCCATGGCCGGTCTTGCATTGCGTGTGGTCGTCGGCCTCGGCAATCCGGGGCCGGAATATGCCGCGACCCGTCACAACGCCGGGTTCTGGTTCGTCGACGAGCTGGTGCGGCGGCATGGCGGGCGGCTCAAGACCGAGCGCCGCTATGGTGGCGAGGCGGGCCGCGTGACCGTCGGCAGCGCGGACCTGTGGCTGCTCAAGCCGATGACCTACATGAACCGCAGCGGGCTATCCATCCGCTCGATCTGCGACTACCTGTCGGTCCCGCCGGAGCAGTTGCTGGTGGCGCACGACGACCTGGACCTTGCGCCGGGCACCGCACGGCTCAAGCTGGGTGGTGGGGCGGGCGGCCACAACGGGCTGACCGACGCCATCAGCCACCTGGGTGAAGGATTCTGGCGGCTGCGGCTCGGCATCGGCCACCCCGGCAGCCGCGACGACGTGATCGACTATGTGCTGCAGCGCGCCGCCGCCGGGCAGGAGCGGCTCACGCAAGACGCCGTGGCGCGCGCCGCCGACGAACTGCCGCGCCTGCTGGCCGAAGGCGCCGAGAAGGTCATGAACCGGCTGCATGCACGCGCGGCGACGGCCGAAACCGAAACAGAGGACGGCGACAAGGGCTGACGCCCGTCGCGCCGGAAATACGATGCCTATCCGATGTGGAATCGTCGGCCTGCCCAATGTCGGCAAGTCGACCCTGTTCAACGCGCTCACGCAGGCGCGCGCCGCCGCCGAGAACTACCCGTTCTGCACGATCAACCCGAACGTGGGCGTCGTGCCGGTACCCGATCCGCGGCTCAAGGCGATTGCCCGCATCGCCAAGCCCCAGGAGGTGCTGCCGACGACGGTGGAGTTCGTGGACATCGCGGGCCTGGTGGCCGGCGCGTCCCAGGGCGAGGGGCTGGGCAACCAGTTCCTGGCCAACATCCGCGAGACGGACGCCATCGCGCACGTGGTGCGCTGCTTCGAGGATCCCGACGTCGTGCACGTCTCCGGCCGCATCGATCCGCGGGCCGACATCGAGATCATCAACACGGAGCTCGCGCTGGCCGACCTCGAGTCGGTGGAGAAGGCCCTGGCGCGCGCCGAGAAGGCGTCCAAGGCGGGCGACAAGGACTCGGTGCGCTGGCGCGATGCGCTGCTCGGCCTGCGCGCGCACCTGGACGCCGGGCGCCCGGTTCGTGCGCTGCCGCTCGACGAGTACACGCGCGGCAGGCTGCGCGAACTGCCGCTGCTGACCGCCAAGCCGGTCATGTACGTGGCCAACGTGCTGGAAGGCGGCCTGGACCACAACCCGATGCTGGACGCCGTGCGCGAGCTGGCCGAGCGCGAAGGTTCCGAGGTGGTGCCGGTGTGCGCCGCGATCGAGGCCGAGATCGCGCAGCTGGACGCGGAGGACCGCGCCTCGTTCCTGGCCGACCTCGGGCTCGACGAGCCCGGGCTCGACCGCGTGGTGCACGCCGCCTACCGGCTGCTGGGCCTGCTGACCTTCTTCACGGCCGGGCCCAAGGCGGTGCGCGCCTGGACCATCGTGCAGGGCGCCACGGCGCCGCAGGCGGCCGGCGCCATCCACACGGACTTCGAGCGCGGCTTCATCCGCGCGGAGACCATCGCCTACGACGACTACATCGCCTGCCAGGGCGAGGCGGGCGCGCGCGATGCCGGCAAGATGCGGCTGGAGGGCAAGGAGTACGTCGTGCGCGAGGGCGACGTGCTGTACTTCCGCTTCAACGTGTAGGGCGGGAGGTTCTTGAGGGCGACAAGGCGGTCAGCGCCGCGCAGCCAGCTGCGAAATTGCCTGGCACCTCAGACCAGATGAACTAAGCATTGCGCTCAACCGACTAGCGGATGCGGCATCGATCAACTCCCGCTGGCGGACCGTCTGGCAATGCGCGCAGAATTGCGCCGATCCTGATCTCTCCGGAAGGCAGCATCGATGTCCAGTGAGCTGCGCACCGCCCTCTGCCTGGTCGCCTGCCTTGCGACCGCCCCGGCCATGGCCGCGGAATATAAGGACGGCCCTGCCGTGGCAGTGAAGTATTTCGAGGGTTCCGGGCCGCATGACTACCTCGGCAAGGGCCTCGCCGAACTGGTAATGGTCGACCTGGCGGAACTTGCAAATAACAGTCCCGAATTTGCCGACTGCCATATGGCCATCACCGAGTGGATGCGGCGCGACGAGATCCTGAAGGAAATCGAGTTCTCGCAATCAAAGTACGTCGACCCGGCTACGCGCATGGACACGAGCCAGCTGATCGACCCCAATATCTTCGTCGATGGCTCGGTCAGCACGACGGAAGATAGCGTCAGCTGGACCATCGACGTCCGCAGCGCCGAGAGCAACACGATCCTGCGCACGGACACGGGCACCGTCCCGGCGAACGAGGCCATCTACGTGTCGGAGTCCATCGCGCGCCGCATTGCAGACTACCTGTGCGGCCTGCAGCAGCCGAAGCCCGCGCAGCAGCCGGAACCACCCACCCGGCGCTCCTATCGGGGCACGGTGAGCGCCAGCTTCTCGCAACCCGGGATGAACGTCAGTGCCTCCGGCCAGGTCTACTTCCGTGAAGACGCGCCGGACAGCGGCAGCTTCAACTCGGTGATGGGCTGGCTGAACGTGCAATACCAGGCGGATGACTGCTCGGCCTTCAGTGGCGTGCTGCCGCTGGCCGGCAGCCTGCAGCTCGATGCACCTGACGCCGGGCAGCACCTGCTGGCGCTCATGACTGAATCATTCGAGATCAGCTGCCACGGTGTCAGGGTGCCGCAGGACATCACCGGCATCCTGGCCACCTGCGCCCCCGGCAACGGCGGCGCTGCTGACCGCGACCTGCAGGGCGCCGGGGGTTGCGACAACGTCAACTATCGCTGGCAGCTGTCGCGCCGCTGAAAGAATCCGCAGGACGCCTAGTGCGCAGCCACCTGCGCCAGCGTGCCGCGGCTGATGACCCGATCGGCGGGCAGGACGGTCTTGGGATCCGGCCCAGGCCTGGCCTTGAAGCGCTCAAACAAGGCGTCCACGTTTCCGCGAGCTGCGAGCCGAGGTCGGCAGGCCGCTGCCGGCCTTCGTACAGGAGGAGTTCGAGACCTACCTGAAGTGCGGCCGGCCGGCTGTCGGCCGATGTCCGTTGCTGGCCGGTAAGCGACCCTTCGGCTGACGCGCACTCCCGGCCAATCGGAAGGGTCGGTTAGCGACCCACTCGTCAACTCCCTTGGCGCCCCCGCGAAGGTCATCGGCAACAGTCAAGCCGATTGGCGATAAGTACTTGCGGTCAGCGATTCGCAATTTGCATGCGCCGCTATCGATGAGGTCTTTGGCTGCTAGCTGCTCAACAAATCTCACTTTCGTTGCTCTTGGGAACTCTTCCATGAATTGAGCAGGCGACATTTGCGTCGCACAACCCGTTAGCGCCACGAGAACTGCGGGCAGGGCGATAGTCCGTCGATTCATGCCTAGGCTCCGAGGAAAGGCTAGTGAAATATAGTCCAAAGTGTACGAGCATGTCCGTTCCTGGCCGTTAGCAGACAATCCAGCGACGTGCCCCGGTCCCGTGGCAACCCCTGCTTCAACGTCGCCCCTGCGGCGCGGCGTGTGCGGGAGGCCGATGTCGGGGTCTCAAAGCAGCGGGGGTGCTGCCGGGCAAGCCTCCCGTACCCTCAACGTGTGATGCCGGGGTTCAGCCCTCGAGGCCTGCCAGGCTCCGCACCCAGTCCGCGAGCAGCTTCATCTGCGCGCCGTTTCGCCAGCGGTAGTCGGGGCCCGTGTAACCCCACCAGTCCCAGCACCCCATGGGGTTGACCGCGGAAGGCGCAATCTGCGGAAAGGCGAGCACGATGCCGTTGGCCTCGGCCCAGGGCAGGTAGCCGCTCTGCTCGATGAAGGCAGTGCCGAGCTTGACGGATGACTGGGCGCAGCCGTGCAGCACCACGTGCAGCGCGCAGGCCTCGCTCCCGGCGGCGCACTGCGCGGGGACATACATGAAGGCGGTCTCATGCACCCCGGCGCCGGCCGCCGCAGCGAGCTCGACCGTGCCCAGCGCGGCGTGTCCCCCTGCGGCCGGAGCCTCGAGTCCGGGATAGAGCTGCTGCAGCAACTGGCCGGCCGCGTCGTAGTCGCAATCACCGACATACGGCGGTTCGAACTCTCCGCAGGCATGTCCGGCGCCGCGCGCCGGAAAGCTGTGGCCGGCTGCAACGTCATTGACGTAGGCGATGTTCTCGGCCGGCACGAAGGCGAGGTATTCGTCGCGCAGGATATCGCTGAGCTCCGGGGCGACAACCTTGTCCAGCGAACCGTGGAACAGCCAGACCCGGTCGTCCGCAAGGTGCCTGGTGTCCGCCACCAGCCCCTGGCCGGCGGCTTTGCCGATCTCGTCGATGAATTCCCCAGCCGACAGTTTGCCGCCGGTCGTGGCGATGCAGCGCGCGAAGGCGGTCGCCACCGAGCCCTGGGCGCAACCGAAAGGGCCGCCCGCGATGATCGCCGCGCCCGAGAAGATATCGGAGTACGCGATGTGCAGCTGGTGCGCCATCTGGCCGCCGGCGGAAATGCCGGAAACGGTGATGCGCGCCGGGTCGACGCGCGGCGCGGGCGCGGGATCGAGGCGCGGCGTGGGCGCCGGTTCGGCGCAGGCTGCAGTGATCGTGAAGAGCAGGGCGACGGTCAGTAATCTGGTCATACGGCCAGCTCCAGGTGACGGTGAAAGGCGGTGTCGAACTCGACCGGATGAGACATGAAGGGCACATGTCCCGAACCTGCCACGGCGACCTCCTCGTAGCTCCCGCCCGCGGCCGCATAATCCTCGAGCAGGGTGCGGATCTGGTCCATCATCGGCTGCGGCGGATAACGCTCCGGGCCGGGATAGCCGGCCAGCAGACCCCGCTGTCCGCGCGTTGCCGGGTCGGACGCGGCGTTGTTGCAGACGGCAATGTCCTCGGCGCCGTAGATCCACAGCACCCTTGCCTTGGTCCCTGCCGCGAGTATTCGTTCGACGAGCCCGCCGGAGCACATGGGCGACATCGCGTTGGTCGCACCCCATCTGCCCGGGGCGAAGTAGGGCCAGTTCGGCGACTCCACCCAGTCTCCCGGAAGGTCCCGGTCGCCCAGGTGAACGCGGAACATGGCGTCCAGCAGGTCATCCTCGCGCCCGGGAATGAAGGGCGGGCCCCATACCAGCAGCCGCAGCACGTTGCGCGGACTGAAAGGCTGATCGAGGGATCGGTCCCGCTGCGCCACGCCCTGGATCAGGATCGGGTTGAGCAGGCCCCCGCCGGAGCCCGCAAAATCCCCGCTGATCGGCGTTCCACGCGCGTCGCGCGTTCCGCCGAAACCGAAGGGAGAGCCCGCTCCGGGCAGCGTGACGGACAACAGGCGGCCAGGATGTTCGGCCATCATCCACCACGCGGCCACTCCACCCAGCGAGTTGCCCGAAAGGTGGAATCGATCGTGGCCCAGGTGGTCCATGAGCGCGATCGCATCGTCGACGAAATCGCGCATGCCGCGCGTCGCATCGACCTTCTTGGCCGGATCCGCGTCGCCGAAACCGCGCTGGTCCGGGGCAATGCCGCGGTACTGCGGCGGCAGCCTCAGCATGGTCTCCTCCCACCAGGTGGCGGAGGAGAAATTCCCGTGGATGAATACGACCGGAATGCCGTCCTCGGGGCCGGAGAACAACACCCGGGTGGCCAGGCGATTCGTGGTCACCCTGCGGGCACTGATTCCGTCGAGCACTGCGACGCTCATGGGGGTAGCTCCATCGTGGCGAGCAACTTCTTGTCCACCTTGCCGATTGCGGTCAGCGGCAGCGCATCGACAACGACGATGGACCGCGGCAACTTGTAGCGGGCGAGGCGTTCGGTGAGGTGGGCGCGCAATGTTTCCTCGTCGTAACCCGTCGCGACGACGATGAAGGCCCGGCCGATCTCTCCCCAGGTTTCGTGCGGCACGCCGACGACGGCCGCGGCGACCACGCTCGGGTGGGCCATCAGCACCGACTCGATCTCCGCCGGGTACACGTTCTCCCCGCCGCTGATGAACATCTCCTTGGCACGGCCGAGGACGGTGTAACAGCCGTCGTCATCCCGCATCGCGATGTCGCCGGTGTGCAGCCAGCCGTCACGGATCGTCGCGGCGGTCGCCTCGGGGTTGTTCCAGTAGCCGGCGCAGACGTGCGGGCCGCGGATCAGCAGTTCGCCCGCTTCGCCAGGACCGCAGTCGCTGCCGTCCTCGCGGACGGCCCGCATGTCGATGTGGAAGTTCGGGTAGCCGACCGAGCCCTTCTTCCTGCGCGCCTCCCCCGGCGGCAGCCAGAAGTTGTTGCCCGTGGCCTCGGTCAGGCCGTAGCCCATCTTGAAGTCGACGCCACGCTCCCAGAACTTTTCCATGACCGGCAGCGGGCAGGGCGCGCCGCCGCTGATGACCAGTTCCAGCCGGGAAAAGTCGGTCGTGCTCCACCGCGGGTGCTGCTGCAGCATCTGGAACATCGTCGGCACGCCGACGTAATGCGTGATGCCGGCCTGCTCGACCAGGTCGAAGGTTTCCTCCGCGTCGAAACCCGGGCAGAGGATCGTGGTGCCGCCCACATGAACCAGGGGGGCCATGAAGATGTTGGGCCCGCCCACGTGGAAGAAGGGCAACTGCAGCGGCGCCGCGTGGCCGGCGTGCAGGCCCCAGGAGGTCACGGTATTGACGCTGTTCCAGGTGATGTTGCCGTGCGTGAGGACCGCCCCCTTCGGCAGCCCCGTCGTGCCGCCCGTGTAGTAGATGCCCCACGGGTCGTCCAGCGTCAGCGGCGGCGGCGCCTCGGGACGCGCGCTCATCGCGTCCCGCTCCGCCAGGTCGAGTTCGCCCGGGCCCGGGTCCGTGATGGCGACGACGTGCTCGACCGTGGTGCAGGAGGGCTTGAGCTGACGGGCCTGCTCGCGCCACTCCGGGCCGTAGATGAGGACCTTCGGGCTGCCGCCAGCGACGATGCCTCGCAACTCGTGCACCGTGAGGCGCCAGTTCAGGTTCTGCAGCACCGCGCCGATCTTCGGCGCGGCCCAGAACAGGTCGAGGTACTCCGGGCAGTTCGCTGCGTAGACGGCCACCCGGTCACCCTTGCCGACACCGAGCTTCTTCAGGAAACGGGCCGTCCGGTTCGCACGTTCGTTCCACTGCGCGTAGTTCACCTGCGTCCCGCTCGCGCGGTCGACCAGCGCAAGGCGGTCGGGGGTGAGCTGGGCCCGCCGGGCCAGCCAGTCGGTTGCGTAAGTGCCCGCGGTGCTCATCTGGGCGTCCCCCACTGGACGATCGCGCCACCCCACACATAGCCGATGCCGGCCGCCAGGATGGCCATCGTGTCGCCCGGTTTCAGCCGGCCCTGCTCGAGGCCCGCCTCGATGTTGATGATCGCGTCCTGTTCGCCGATATGCCCGATGTGCGACAGGTAGACGCCCTGTTCCTCCGTCAGGCCGAGCTGGCCGAGCATGGTGCGGTAGGCGGAAGGCTTGACCAGCGACATGTTCAGGAAGTCGATGTCCTGCCGCGTGTAGGCGGTGCCGTCGCGCTTCCGACCCGATTCCCGCAGCGCGACGTCCACGCAGGTCAGCCAGTTGTCGACCGACACCGCCCCGAGCTGCGCCTTCATGGCGGCGGGTTCGACCAGCCGGAACTTGAAGCCCCCCTGGTCGACCGCCTCGTCCGTCGGGTGGCGGATCGTGCCGCTGGCCGGAACGATCACGTGCCGGCTCATCGACCCGTCGGCGATCAGGTGCGTGCCCAGGACCTGGTTCTCCGGCCAGTCGCGCTTCAGGATCAGCGCCGCGGCGCCCGCACCGATGTTGAACAGGAAGGAGGTGTCCACGTCGCCCAGGTCGATGAAATGGGAGACGGCATAGCCGCCGCCCACCAGGATCGTGTTGATGGAGGGATCGCTGGCCATCAGGCCCCTGGCCATCTTGAGCGCGGCAATCGTGGTCGCACAGCGGGTGTGCAGGTCGACCCCCCATGCCTTCCGGGCGCCGATTTCCCAGGCGAGGTCGATGGCCGTGGTCCACAGCAGGTACTCGCGCCACTCCTCCGTCGTGCACAGGACCACGTCAATTTCCATGGGGTCGATGCCGGCCCGGTCAATGGCCTTGCGGGCTGCCAGGACGGCCATCTGGTTCGGGTGGACCTGCGGATCGGCGACGTACTTGCGCTCAATGCCGAGCTTCTCGCGGACCACCTGCTCGGGTATGCCGCTGCGCTTGGCAATCTCCGCCGCGGTGACGTAGGTGTCCGGGAACCAGGTGCCGGTTGCGACGATTCCCATGGTGTTCATGGATTCAGTGCCCCGATCCTGCCGTGCTCGCCTGCCGCGGCGAGCGCTCCAAAGAGGACCAGCCGGTCGCCGCGCATCAGCCCTTGTCCGGCGACATCCCGTTGCCGATCAGGTCCAGCGCCGACTCGGCGATCCGCAACGGTGATTCGCTCTCATCCCACTCCGCAAAGCGCATGCCGAGGAAGACGTTGATGCCCATGATCGCCCAGGACCAGACCTGGTAATCGCCCTGGCGGATCTCGCCGCGCGCGTCCGCCTTGCCGAGGTTCGCGAGGTAGGAGCGGGCGAAGCTCTCGTAGTGCGCGCGGAACGCGTCGTTGGCGATGAACTCGGCCTCGGACATGATGCGGTAGATGCCCTTGTGCTCACGGACGAACTCGATGTAGGCGGCGAGGCCGAGCCGCTCCGCGGCCAGCCGGTCCGGTGCACCGGCGACCCGCTCGCCGACCCACTGCCGCGTGCGCTCGCTCATGTAGGACACGAGGGCCGCGAAGATCTCCTGCTTGCTGTCGAAGTAGGTGTAAAAGGTCCCGAGCGCCACGCGGGCCCGTTGGGTGATGCCGCTGATCGCCGCGTCATGGAAGCCCTTGTTGCCGAACTCGATCTCGGCGGCTTCGAGCAGGCGGTTTCGCGTCTTTCGGCCCCGTTCGGTCTTCGGAATCCTCCCGCGACCTGAAACTTGATTCATGTTTCACAATCTTGCATGATCGGGCCCGGATGGCAAGACGTCTTTGCTCGCTGGGCGATCCTGGATAAAGAGCCGCCGCTGCGGCGTCGCCAGCATCGCGCTAACACAACACTGTCAAGGGGAATTGCATGAAAGAGAAGCGCGGTTCCAAGAACATGCTGATCGCGATCGCCGTAGCCGCTGCGTTGCCGGCACCCGTGCTCGCCCAGGAGACTGGCGTAGCGGCCCTGGAGGGAATCGTGGTCACGTCGCGGCGCATAGCGGAGTCGGTGCAGGACGTGCCCGGCTCGGTGTCGGCGTTCTCGGAGCAGACCATCGAGCGCATCGGCGCGGCCGACAGCACCGGACTGCAGGGTCTCGTTCCGAACCTCAACATCGTGCAGGGTCGCGGCTCGTCCAATGCGACCAACATCTACATCCGGGGCGTCGGCCAGCCCGATGCGCTGCAGACGTTCGATCCGGCGGTCGGCTTCTACGTCGATGACGTCTATTACTCGCGCATCCGTGGTACGCAGCTGGACCTGTTCGATATCGAGCGGATCGAGGTGTTGCGCGGCCCGCAGGGCACCCTGTACGGCAAGAACACGATCGGCGGCGCGCTCAAGGTCATCACGCGCCGGCCCAGCCAGGAGCGGCAGACCATGCTGCAGGCGACGTTAGGTGACTATGGCCAGCTGGAAGGCCGCCTCTCGGCATCCGGCCCCCTCGGCGAGTCGCTGGCCGGAGGCATCTCGCTGTTCAGTGCGCAGCGCGACGGCTATGTCACCAACCCGACGAACGATGCGGAATACAACGATCGCGACGTCCAGGCCGGTCGCGTCGCCCTGTCCTGGAAACCGTCGGGGAACGTGGCAGTCGACTGGTCCGCCGACTACTCCAAGGAAGACAACGCGCTCGTGCTGGGACAGCCGATCAATACCCTGACGACCCTGTTCGGCGTGCCGATCATCGTGCTGCCCGCCGACGTCCCGCAATTCAGGTTCACCGCCACGCCGACGCCCGGCCTGCCCAACTCGACGAAACTCACCCACCAGGGTACGGCGCTCAACGTGGCATGGGAGGCCAGCGAGGCCCTCACCCTGCGTTCGATCACCGCCTACCGTGAGCTGGAAAGCACCGACTACATCGACATCGACGCGACGGTCATCGAGACCGGCGACGTCCTCGTCGACGTCGACCAGGACCAGATCAGCCAGGAATTCCAGGCCAACTATGCCGGGGAGAGGCTGGGCTTTGTCGGCGGCCTCTACTACCTGCGCGAGAACGTCAAGTCGCACCAGGAGGCGTTTGCGGACGACCTGTTCACGGGACCCGGAGGCTTCACGTTCCTGCGCACGATCGACGACGACCTGGAGACGACCAGCTGGGCGGCCTACGCCAACGTCACCTACGCCGTCACGGATCGGTTCAACGCGTCGGCCGGCGTTCGCTACACGAGCGAGAAGAAGGATTACGCGCGCACGACGTCCACGTTTTCCAACTTCCCGGGGGTGACTGCCGATCCGGCATTCGCCTTCACCATCGACGATACCTGGACCGACGTCTCGCCGATGGCCTCGATCGACTTCCGGGCCACCGACCACGTCCTCTTCTATGCCCGCGCCGCGCGCGGCTTCAAGTCGGGCGGCTTCAATGGCCGGGCCAACAACCCGGGCGAGCAGGCGCCCTACGAGCCCGAGGAGATGACCTCCTACGAGATCGGCCTCAAGTCCGACTGGATGGATGATTCCGTACGCCTGAACCTGTCGATCTTCGACAACGATTACACGGACTTCCAGGCCCGCGTCTCAGGCCTCACCGTCGATCCGGGAACCGGGCTGCCGAGCCCTGAACTGACGGTGCTGAACGCTGGCTCGCTCGAGATCTCGGGTGCCGAGCTGGAGTTCGCCTTCCGTCCCTCGAAGGCCGTAATGTTGGATGCGCAGATCGGTTATCTCGATGCCAAGTACGGCAGTTTCGCCGACACGCGCTTTACCGCGTTCGGCGGCAGCCGCGCCTTCCAGGAGCCGGCCTTTTCGCCCAAGTGGACTTCCCGCTTCGGCGCTTCCTATGAGTTCGACATGGCAGAACTCGGCACGATGCGGTTCGCAGGGTCTGCGCGCTCCCGGTCGCGCATGGCGCTGTCCGTGGACAACACGCCGGTCAATTCGAACGTCGAGATCGAGGGCCTGTTCCAGGATGCATACTGGATCTTCGACGGCAGCGTGCTGTGGACTCACCGCAGCGGCAAGCTGAGTGCCGGCCTGTACGCCCGCAACCTGTTCAACGAGGTCTATCGGACGGATGGCCAGGAATTCTCCTCGGTGGGCAATATCCGCACCGTCTATTACGGACCGCCCAAGACCTTCAGTTTCGTGATCACGGGACGCTTCTAGCCCTCGTGCAGTAGTGTTGGCGCTGACCGGCGCCTGTGACGCGATGAGGACCGGGGGCGCAGCCGATTCGGCTGCGCCCCCTTCCGTCTGAGGAAACCGGCGCGCCCCGGGGGGAGAGGCATGGGAGCGAACGGCGGACAGGGCGACGGACTGCTGACCCGGGAACGGGCTGCTGCGCTCGGCATCCTGGTGCTCGTCTATACCTTCAACTTCATCGACCGCCAGATCGTCGGCATCCTGGCCGTGCCGATCAAGGCCGATCTGGGCCTCAGCGACGCGCAGCTCGGCCTGATGGGCGGGCTCGCCTTTGCGCTGTTCTACACTGGCCTTGGCATCCCGGTGGCGATGGCGGCGGACCGCTACAGCCGCACCTGGATCATGACCGGGGCGCTGGTGATCTGGAGCGGCATGACGGCCGTCTGCGGGCTGGCGACCAACTTCTGGCAGTTGTTCCTGGCCCGGCTCGGCGTGGGCGTCGGCGAGGCGGGCGGGGTCGCGCCGGCCTACTCGCTGATCTCCGACCTGTTCCCGCCGGAGCAGCGGGCCCGCGCCCTGAGCATCTATTCCTTCGGCATCCCGATCGGCAGCGCGCTGGGCATCCTGTTCGGCGGCGTGATCGCCAGCCTGATCGACTGGCGCTTCGCCTTTTTTGCCGTGGGCATCGCCGGCATCCTGCTCGCGCCTGTGTTCAGGCTGACCATCAAGGAGCCGGAGCGCGGCCGCTACGACCGGCAGCACGACGACCGCGCCCCGCCGGCCTTGGCGACGATCCTGCGGACGCTGCTGAAAAAGCCGAGTTTCTGGCTGATCTCGCTCGCCGCTTCCTGCTCGTCCATGATGGGCTACGGGTTGTTCTTCTGGTTTCCGTCCTTCTTCGTGCGCAGCTACGGAATGACCCTGCTCGATGCCTCCCTGTTCTATGGGGCCATCCTGCTGGTGGGCGGCCTGGCGGGAGTCTGGATCGGCGGCTGGGCCGGGGATCGCTTCGGCCAGGGCAGCAGAAAGCTCTATGTAAAGATCCCGGCGCTGGCCTTCGTGCTGACGATCCCGTTCTACGTGCTGGGCATCCTGTCGTCGACGCCGGTGCTCAGCTTCTTCGTGCTGCTGGTGCCGACCGCGCTCGGCCTGGTCTGGCTGGGACCGGTGATTTCCGCCGTCCAGCACCTGGTGCGGCCGGACATGCGGGCGACCGCGTCAGCGGTGTTCCTGTTCGTCAACAACCTGATCGGCATCGGGATCGGGACCTGGGCGATCGGCGCGCTCTCCGACGCGCTGCAGTTGCAGTACGGCGACGATTCGCTGCGTTACTCGATCCTCGCCGGCACGGGTTTCTACCTGCTGGCCTCGGGCCTGTTCTTCCTGAGTTCACGCTGGCTCGAGCGCGACTGGGCGGACTGACCGGGACGAGCGCCCGTCGTGGCCGCGGCCCGCGACGGTCTCAGGCCGCCACGCTGGTCGCGGTCACTCTACTGCCTTGAATCCTTCGTGAAACACGACCTCGCCTTGGGGAAGATGTCCGTCGAATGAACGGGCGACGAAGACCTCCGGCGGCACCCCCTCGTAGACGAGGCCGGCCACGCTCCTGAATCCGAACTTCGTGTAGTACTGCGGATGCCCCACCAGGCAGCAGCCCTTCGCGCCTAGCTTCTCAAGGCGCGAGAGCACTTCCCGCATCAGGGCCTTGCCGGTCCCGCGGCGCTGGCATTCCGGCAGTACCGAGAGCGGACCGAGGCCGTACCAGTCCCCGGTGCCGTCGGAAATGGTCACCGGCGAGGCCGCGACGTGCCCGATCGACACGGCCATCCACTTCCGCCACCAACGACAAGGTCAAGGCCCCCGCGGCACGCAGCGCCCTGATGATGAACTGCTCCGTGTGGTTGCTGATCTCCAGCGTCGCGAAGGCCGCGACGGTCACCTCGTCAATGGCGGCGATATCCGCCGCGGTCTCGTCCCTGATTACGATTCGCTGCAGCGTCATCGTGCGCGCGTGGCTCGCTAGGACGGCCTTCTTCGCCACGATGAACAGCGCCTTGTTCTTGCCCGGCTGCCACACGTGTTCGATTGAAAACCCGGCACGGGTCAGGCTGGACTCCAGTTCCCTGGCCGTGAACACCCTGACCACTGGTATCAGGCGCAGGAATCGCCCGACCGGCACGATGGCCCTGAAGATCCACGTCATGTCCGCGATGCACGCCGTGCCCGTGACGAACACGCCTCCCGGCCTGAGCATCCGGTGGACCCTGGCGATGACCTCGTCCCGGTCGGCCACCAGGTGCAGGATGTTGAGCCCCAGCACGGCATGGAAGCCCTGAGGCGGAGCACTGAATGTGTCGATGGCCGCGCATTCGAACGTGACGTTTTCGATGCCCTGCGCCACCGCCTTGCTGCGTGCGATCTCGATCATCCTCGGGGCGATGTCGGTGGCGAGGATGTGCTTCACATGGGGCGCATGCAGCAGGGCGGTCGAGCCCGTGCCGCAGCCGAACTCCAGCACCTCCATGTCGGGCCGGAAGTACTCGCGGGTGAGCTGGAGTTTCTTCTGGTAGGTCGCTTCATCCGCGATGGGCTGCCGCGAATAGCGGTCCGCAATCCTGTTCCAGAATCTGGTCGAGTGATCCATGGTCTCCAACCGTGCAGCGCCAAGAACTGCTTTCTAACGCTGCATGCGCTTGTTACAAGGTGGCTGGTTAGCGCTTCGTTCGACTTTGCACCTTAACTGATCCGCACCTCACGCGCCGGAAGAAATACCAAGAAGACAAGAACGATTGCGGAGATGGCCTGGCGAATCCTGAAACCGTCAGAGTACCCAGCCAATTTCTCGAAGGCGTGTGGTCTGGGATCGTCGTTTCGCATCCTCGCATCCGTGGGTCGGCGACACGTTCTCGACGATCCAGTCCGTCGCGCGTTGACCGGGTCATGTGGTCCGTCTGCTGGAAGGTCTCGGTCGTAATGCGTAGCGACCACGGCCAGGCTTCAGCTGCCCGTGGAACGATGCCTCGAAAGCCGAGCTTCGCTCCTTGCGCCGTTCGTCGAAAGCCTCAGATCCGTACACTTCGGCAAGCCTGCCTTCACGGCATCGTGGAACTGAGATCGACACCTGTGATATTGAACTCGTTCTTCAGGTTCAGGACGTTCTTCCCACCGCCACATCCAATGTCCAGCAACGTATCTGCCGGGCGCCTGGCGTGCCGGCGTATCAGGCCTGTAACGTGCCGGCAGTAGTGCGCGTACTCGTGGCGGCATCGCCCCACAGCGGCCACAACCACGCCAGGTCTGTGTAGAGACGGCAAGTGTTTTCCATCTCTCTTGTCGTGCCTAACGCACTAGCTGAGCAGGCCGCGCGCCAGCGCATGAAGGATGCAGCTTATGTGTCACGGCTCTACTCCAGCGACAAGTTAGGCCTTAAGGTGAAGACAAACACATTAGGGCAGCTTGCAGCCAGTGTCGGCAGCCTTTCTAAGCACGATCTTGATAGCAAATGCCTGGATGGTCGCCTCCTCCAGTACCTTATCGGGCGCTCGTGGCGCCAAGAAGATGACCTCCCCGTCCCCAGACACCCGACTCTTTGCGCCCTTCTTCTCGAAGAACACAATCTCCAGCGAATTGGGATCTCCATCCGACTTAAAGTCAGCAGCCGGCACTTCAAGCTCTGTGACAAGGGCGATCTTTGTTGTAGTCATGAGCTTTGCCACCTCGTTTCCCGTCGCGGAACAGGTGCCGTTGTCGGCGGCCATAGAGATCGCCGTGTTGCAGCAAGTGAGCAACAAGAGAGTTCTGCAGAATGCTGCCCGGTCAATCATAGTGGTAACCCGGATATGGCCTAACGCCCGAGTTGAGCGGCGGCACGCCGACGCATAGAAGTGAGCACTTTATCGATCACCGCCGCTCCAACGAGATGTTAGGTGCTTCCAAGGGAGGACTTTCAAGGTATGCCGTGAGTATCGCCAGCGGCTCCCGAAGGTAGGTTTGGTCAGTAGCAAATTCAAACGTCAGCCCGGTGCCACCGAGCCCATGACTTCGATCATCTAGGCGCCCCTTAACCACCATTGCCCCCAGCCTCTCCGCTGAGATTTGGAGCGACAACTGACCTTCGCCGGGATCTAGCACGGCCGCACCACTGAGTGACTCGTAGAGGGCAAGGAGCTGGCGCTGAAAGCCCTCCAGGTCAGCCAGCTCCAACGCCGGTACCGCGCGAGCCGAGAACCCGGCAACAATAACCTCCGTCGGCATGCCGTAGCAGCCGTGGGGATTTGCAATCGCATCGGGTAGGTCGATGCACACCGACTCTTCTTTGCCTCCCCGAATGACGACTTGGGCCATAGAAGCACCTAACTCTAATTGGGTGTTGAAAGTGCCCTTTAGTAATACGCCTTTTCGGCCCGATAAGCACCCACCCGGGTCGTAAGTACCTGGCTGGCCTTGCCTGAAGGTGATCTAACCGGATCATGGGATGCGGCGGCCATCACTGCGCCGCCCACGCCCGGACACGCCCGGAACGCCGCGGGTTCACCTGTCGAGCGGCTCGAACTTCGCCGTGAAATGCCTCAGCCGCTCCGGCTGCCAGACAATCCTGTACCCCGGCAGCTTGTCGCGCTCCGCGACGATCTGCTCGAACACCTCCAGCAGGTAGTCCGCGTGCGACTGCGTGTACACGCGGCGCGGCATCGCCATGCGCACCAGGTCCATCGCAGCGGGCCACTCGCTGCCATCCGGGTGGCGGCCGAACATGACGGTGCCGATCTCGCAGGCGCGCACGCCGCCGAACTCGTAGAGCGCGACGGCCAGCGACTGCCCCGGGTACTGCAGCGGCGGGATGTGCGGCAGGAAGCGCCGGGCGTCCACGAACACCGCGTGGCCGCCGGTCGGCTGCACGATCGGCACGCCGAGCTTGAGCAACCGCTCGCCGATGTACTCGGCGGTCCGCATGCGGTAACGCAGGTAATCCTCGTCCACGATCTCACGCAGGCCCTGCGCGATCGCATCCAGGTCGCGGCCGGCCAGGCCGCCGTAGGTCGGGAAGCCCTCGGTGAGGATCAGGCGGTCGCGGGCGCGCCCGGCCAGCGCGTCGTCGTTCATGGCCAGCCAGCCGCCGATGTTGGCGAAGGCGTCTTTCTTGGCGCTCATGGTCATGCCGTCGGCCAGCGCGAACATGTCGCGCACGATGTCCGGCACTGAACGGCCGGACTGGCCGGGTTCGCGGCACTTGATCAGGTAGGCGTTCTCGGCGAACCGGCAGGCGTCTATGAACAGGGGCTTGCCGAACCGGTGCGCGAGCCCGGCGACCGCGCGCAGGTTCTCCAGGCTCACCGGTTGCCCGCCGCCGGCGTTATTGGTGATGGTGACCATGACCAGCGGCACGCGGTCGGCGTCCCTGGCCAGCAGCTGTTCGAGCCGCGCCAGGTCCATGTTGCCCTTGAACGGGTACCGGCTGTCGGGGTTCGCCGCCTCGGGCGTGACCAGGTCCACGGCTTCCGCGCCGCTGGCCTCGATGTTGGCCCGCGTCGTGTCGAAGTGCGTGTTGGAGGGGATGACCTTGCCCGGCCCGCCGGTCAGCAGGAACAGGATGGCCTCGGCGGCGCGGCCCTGGTGGGTCGGGATCACGTGCTTGAACGGCATCAACTCGCGCACTGCCGACTCGAACCGGTAGTAGGAGGGTGAGCCGGCGTAGGACTCGTCGCCGCGCATGACGGCCGCCCATTGCTCGGCGCTCATGGCGCTGGTGCCGGAGTCCGTCAGCAGGTCGATCATGACGTCGTCGGCGTGCAGGCCGAACAGGTTCCAGGACGCCTGCTCCAGCAGGCGCCGCCGCTCCTCGGCGGTCGTCACGCGAAACGGCTCGACGACCTTGATGCGGAACGGCTCGATGATGGTGCGCATGGTGACTCCAGGACAGGGACGGCGCCGCGGCGATTCTACGCTGCCGGGCGGCCCGCCGCCGACCGTAGGACTACGCGCGGTCGCGGCACCGCACCGCGGCGGCAGCCAACCGGCCAGCGCCGGGGGTTACACTGTATGCCGGCCGAGTTCCCGGAGCCTGACGTGAAAGTGCATTCCCTCAACCCGCTTGACGCCTCCTGGGTGCAGGTGGAGTCGCGCGACACGCCGATGCACATCGCGGGGCTCCTGATGTTCTCGCTGCCGGACGACGAGCCGCCGGAGTTCCTGAAATCGCTGATTGCGGACATGCGTGCGCACCGCGAGTTCATGCCGCCGTGGAACCTGCGGCTGCGGCCGATCGGCCTCGGCCACCTGCTGCCGACCTGGGTGGAGGAGGAGACGGTCGACCTGGAGTTCCACCTGCGCCACGAGGCGCTGCCGCACCCCGGCGGCGAACGCGAACTGGGCCAGTTGATCGCGCGCCTGCACAGCCAGCCGCTGGACATGAGCCGCCCGCCGTGGGAACTGCACCTGATCGAGGGGCTGCACGGCGGCCGCTTCGCGCTGTACATCAAGATGCACCATTCGCTGCTGGACGGCATCAGCGGCGTGCGCATGCTGATGAACTCCATGTCGGACAACCGGGCCAGGAGCCGGAACCTGCGGCCGTTCTGGGGCCCGGACGCGCCGAAGCCGCGCGGCCCGGCCAAGCCGCAGCCGCGCCTGTCGCTGGAGGGTGCGTTGCGCGACGTGGTGGAGTCGGTGGGCGGCCAGCTGCGCACGGCGCCGCAGCTCGCGCTCGCCTTCGCCGCCATGGTGAGTTCGACCGGCGACCCGGACGACGCGCTGGTGGTGCCGTTCGATGCGCCGAAATCGAGCCTCAATGCGCCGCATCCGCGGCCAGCGCCGCGTGGCCACCCAGCAGTTCTCGCTGGCGCGTCTCAAGGCGCTCAGCCAGGCGGCGGGATGCACGCTGAACGACCTGGTGCTGGCGCTCGCAGGCGGCGCCCTGCGGCGCTTCCTGCTCGACGACGGGTTGCTGCCGGACAAGTCGCTGACGGCCGGCGTGCCCGTCTCGGTGCGGCCGGCGGACGACGAAGGCGCCGGCAATGCGATCACCTTCATCATCGCCACCATGGGCACCGACATCGAGGACCCGCTCGAGCGGCTGGCGGCGATCACCGCCTCGACCCGGCGCGCCAAGCACCACGTGCAGGGCCTGCCGCGCAGCGCGATGACCCAGTACACGATGCTGCTGATGGCGCCGAGCATCATCTCGATGCTGACGCCGCTGGGCGGACGCACGCGGCCGATGTTCAACGTCACGGTGTCCA
Organism: uncultured Gammaproteobacteria bacterium; assembly: GCA_963695155.1. Taxonomy (GTDB): domain Bacteria; phylum Pseudomonadota; class Gammaproteobacteria; order Steroidobacterales; family Steroidobacteraceae; genus SG8-30. The sequence continues at coordinate 392,489 of CAVOGD010000006.1, read as the reverse complement.
ACGTGCCGGGCCCGGACCGGCCGCTGTATTTCCGCGGCGCGCGCCTCGATGCGATCTACCCGATCTCGCTGATCGCGCACGGCCTGGCGCTCAACATCACCTGCCAGAGCTATGCCGATACCTTCAACTTCGCGTTCGTCGGCTGCCGCGACACGCTGCCGCACCTGCAGAAACTGGCCGTCTATACGGCCGACGCGCTGGCGGAGCTCGAGGCGGCGGCGCCCCGGGCGGTGCGCAAGCCGGCCGCCCGCAAGCCGCGCGCGAAGCGCAAGCCCGGCGTGGCCGCGGCGGCGAAGCGCAAGGGCAAGGGCAAGGGCAAGACCGGCGGCGCCGTGAAGGCGAAGCGCAAGGGCAAGGGCAAGCCCGACGGTGTCGTGAAGGCGAAGCGCAAGACGCCCGGCCGTCGCCGCAAGGCCGGCAAGCCGGCGCAGTGAACGGCTTCATGGACGCCTATCGTGCCTGCATGGACGCGCTGGCCGCAGAGGGCGGCTTCCCGCCCTGGGAATGACCCCGCACCGGGACGCCTCGCCTTGACAGGCCGGGCGGCCACGCCGAGAATCCGCGCTCCCCGAGGTTGACCTTCCCACCGCGTGGCTAGGTAGCTCAGCTGGTTAGAGCACGGGATTCATAACCCCGGGGTCGGCGGTTCGATCCCGCCCCTAGCCACCATTGCATCGAACGCGGGCCGGGTCATGGGACCCGGCCCGTCGTACGTCAGGCGCCGTTTCTTGCATGGCCGGATCCGCCCAACGCCGGCCGCCAGCCGCGCCGAGGCGGTCCATTCGCCGCCCATCGCAGAAAATAGGTAAGCGCCACGCGGCTTTAGGCACAAGTGCCGGTGACAGCGGGTTGCACCGGGTCTAGGCTGAAGCCGACGGCTGCGCGCCATCGCAGCGCTGGCAAGGGGTGCCACCATGAAAGTCAGGCACATTCTGGTCGCCATGGCCGACCTGTCCGCGAAGAAATCGCCGGCGCTGGACAAGGCCGCCGTCATCGCGCGCAAGTCGGACGCCACCATCACGTTGTTCCACAGCATCTACAGCCCGTATGTCGCGGGCGAGCGGTTCTACAGCCCGGACGTCCTGCAGAAGGACATCGAGGCGGCGGTGAACGTGCCGCGGGACCAGCTGGCCAGGATGGCGGCCCCGCTGGAAAAGGACGGGCTGAAAATCCGCGTGCGCGCACGCTGGGACTATCCGGTCTACGAGAGCCTCGTGCGCGAGGTGATGCGCGAGAAGATCGACCTGGTGGTCGCCGAGAGCCACCGGCACACGCGTGCGGCCCGGGTCCTGCTGACCAACACCGACTGGCAGCTCATCAGGCTCTGCCCGTGCCCGGTGCTGTTCGTGAAGACCGCGCGTCCCTACGACCGCGGTCGTGTGCTCGCCGCCGTGGATCCCATGCATGCGCATGCGAAGCCGCAGAATCTCGACGAGCGCATCCTGGCCATCGGCAGCGAACTGGCGGCGACCTTCAACGGCCAGCTGCACGCGGTGCACAGCTACCTGCTCGGCACCCCGTTCAGCTCGGGCGCGCTGCTGGATACCGTGTCGCTGCCGGTCAGCGTCACGGAGCTGCAGCTCAAGGAAGTGCGCAAGGCCTGCGACGCGCTGCTCAAGCCGCATTCGCTGACCGCGAAGCGCAGGCACGTGCGGCCCGGCAGCCCGGTGCGCGAGATTCCGGCGGTGGCCAGGGACATCAAGGCCGTCGTCGTGGTCATGGGCGCAGTATCCCGCAGCGGCCTGAAGCGCCTGTTCATCGGCAGCACGGCCGAGCGCGTGATCGATCGCCTGCCGTGCGACGTGCTGGTCGTCAAGCCCGACGACTTCAAGACGCCGGTGCCGAGGCGGCCGGGCTACCGGCCGATGGTGTTGCCGCCGCTGTAGGACGCGCTGACGGGCGTCAGTTCGCCGCGACCCGGTTGACCGCGGCCGCGATGGCCGGCAGGTCGATGGCGGCGCCGGTGTCCACGGTGACCGCGACGGCCGTCTCGGCGCCCGACAGCGGCTCCGCGAACCCGAGCTGCAGGGCCAGCACCGCAGGCGTCGCCTCGGAGGGGTCGTCGCCGCGCGCCGCGCGCCGCGTCAGGCGGTCGTCGAGCACCGCGCGGCCGGCGGCGGTCGCCAGGATGACGAACGGCACGCCGAGGCGCCGCGCCAGCTCGCGGAAATCGCGACGCTCGCGCTCGAGCAGGAACGCGGCATCCACGATGACCGGGAAGCCGGCGTCCAGTGCGCCGGCCGCCACCTGGGCGAGCTGCGCGTAGGTGTCCCGCGTGTGCGCCGGCGTGTAGATCGAGCCGTCGCTGGGCAGGTCCGGGTCGAGCCCGGCCAGGCGCTTGCGCTCGACGTCAGAGCGCACGCGCACCGCGCCCAGCGGCGCCAGCAGCCGCGATGCCAGCCAGCTCTTGCCCGAGCCGGACAGGCCGGTGGTGACGACCAGCCGCGGCCGCGGTGGCGCGGTCAGCGCCAGCGCGGCGTCCAGGTAGACCGCGACTTCGTGCAGCGCATGACCCGCGGCGTCCGGGTCCTGGCCGGCGCGGATGGCCGCGACCTTGGCGCGCACGCAGGCCCGGTAGGCCTCGTAGTAGCGCAGCACCGCGAGCGCCGCGTAGTCGCCGCTGCCGGTGAGCCAGCCGTCCAGCGTGACCGCGGCGAGGTCCGGCCGGCCGCGCACCGTGAGGTCCATGAGCAGGAAGGCGAGGTCGCTGGCAGTGTCGATCCAGCGCAGGCCGGGGTCGAACTCCAGCGCATCGAAGGCCTGCAGCATGCCCTCGTAGCGGACCACGTTGCGGCAATGCAGGTCGCCGTGGCACTCGCGGAACCGCCCCGCCGCGAGGCGCGCGCGCAGGGCAGGCTCGCGCCGCAGGTACTCCGCGGTGGTCCATTGCCCGATGCGGGCCACGCGGTCGCGCAGCGCGGGTTCGCTCAACCGCCGCAGCGTCGCGAAGTTCTCGTCGCAGGCGGCGCGCGTACGTGCCGGATCGGCGTGCTCGTGGCCCGGCGCGGCGACCGGCAGGGCCTCATGCAGGCGGGCCAGCCGCCGGCCGAACCGGTACAGCAGCGAGTGGCTGGCGCGGCCGGCTTCGAGCAGCCGGTCCAGCTCGTCCTTGCGCGCGAAGCGCCGCATGCGCACGGCGACCTCAACGGTCTCGCCGGGGCGGTCCACGGCCGCGCCCGCCGCCGTGGCGACGACCTGCGACAGGCCGAGATAGAGGTCGGGGGAAAAGCGCCGGTTGATGCGCAGCTCTTCCTCGCAGAAGTGGCGGCGGCGTTCCGGCGTCGAAAAGTCCAGGAACGACAGGCGCACCGGCTTCTTGAGCTTGTAGGCGCAGTCGCCGGCCAGGAAGACCCACGAGATGTGCGTCTCGACGAGTTCGATATCGCCGCTGCCCGGCGGCCAGGCGCGCGCCTCGAGCAGGTCGTCCGGCAGCCTGATGCGCTCGTCAGTGATCGCGGCGCCGGCTGCCGGCGGCATGGCGGGTGCGCAGCGGCAGGTCGAAGATGTCCTGCCCGTCGTCATTTTCGACGATCTCTTCCCAGTGGGTGACCCGTGGCCCGGAAGGCTCGCGGATCTCGTCCATCTGCGCGTCGGTGTAGCCGAGGTCGTCCGGCTCGACGTCGCCCAGCGCGCCGCTCAGGTCCTCCGGCGCCGCCGCAGGCTCGATGACCATTTGCCGCCATTCCTCGAGGTCGACCTCGTCCAGACCGCCATCGAAGTCCTGGATCTCGATGGTGCCCGAGTCCTCGTCCACGGCGACGACCTGGAACAGGTCGCCCTTGTCGAGATGGTTGTACCAGTTGCCTATTTGCGGCTGCAGACGGTTGATCATGACCCGGTCCTCTTGCCGGTCTACATCGGCCCACGATTGAATGCTACGCCGCCCGGCCGTCATTGGCCATCGGCACTCCCCACAAGATCATGCTGCGCTGCACGACAGTTACGCCGCGCTTGAGCGCGCGCGCCTGCGACCCTAGGCTTGATGGAACAGGCACGTCGCGGAGGGCACCCATGACGATTCCGTCCATCGTTGACTTCAGGGATCCGGTCGCAACCGAAGAGACTGCGCCCGCGCGCGAAAAGGTCCTTACGGGCGCGCCGCGAACGCAAGTCAGCAACCACTACGCGGACGCGGGTTCGAGGTTCTTCGCCGGCACCTGGGCGAGCACGACGGGCAAGTGGCGGGTCAGCTACACGGAGCACGAGTTCTGTCACTTGCTCGAGGGCCGCGTCACCATCACCTCTGACGACGGCCGCGAGTGGCGCTTCGGCCCGGGCGACACCTGGGTGATTCCCGCGGGCTTTTCCGGCATCTGGGAGACGGTCGAGCCGGCGCGCAAGCGTTACGCGATGTACGAAGCCGGCGGCGGCTGAGCCGGGCGGCAGGAGGATCGCGCGATGCGCCCGTGTGAGATCATCACGCCGTGCCGTGAGGCTGGAGGCTGGACATGAAGATAACCGTCGCCGCAACGCAGATGGCCTGCGGCAGTGATCGTGCGGCCAACCTGGCGCAGGCCGAGGGACTGGTGCGCGAGGCGGCCGGCCGCGGCGCCCATGTCGTGCTGATCCAGGAACTGTTCGAGACGCCGTACTTCTGCAAGGACCATCTGGCGGAGCACTTCCAGCTGGCGACGCCGGTCGCAAGCAATCCGGCGCTGCGCCGGCTGCGCGAGGTCGCGGCGGAACTCGGGGTGGTGCTGCCGGTGTCGCTGTTCGAGCGCGCCGGCAACGCCTACTTCAACACGCTGGCCATGGTGGATGCGGACGGCGCGCTGCTCGGCATCTACCGCAAGGCGCACATCCCGGAAAGCCCCGGCTACCACGAGAAATTCTACTTCTCGCCGGGCGACACGGGCTTCAAGGTGTGGGCCACGCGCTTCGGCAAGCTGGGCGCCGGCGTGTGCTGGGACCAGTGGTTCCCGGAGTGCGCGCGCGCCATGGCGCTGCTGGGCGCCGAGCTGCTGTTGTATCCCACCGCCATCGGATCCGAACCGCAGGACGCGAGCCTCGACTCGCGCGGGCACTGGCAGCGCACGATGCAGGGCCATGCGGCGGCCAACATCATGCCGCTGGTGGCCTCCAACCGCATCGGCACGGAACGAGGCGAAAAATGCTCGATCACGTTCTACGGGCATTCGTTCATCGCCGACCACACGGGCGAGATCGTGGCGCAGGCGGACGGCGAGTCCGAGGCCGTGGTGACCGCGGAATTCGACCTCGATGCGGTGCATCGCTACCGCCAGGCCTGGGGCGTGTTCCGCGACCGGCGGCCGGACCTGTACGGTCCGCTCCTGGAACTCGGGCACGTGCCCGGCGCGGCGCGGTGACCGGCACGCGCGCGCCTGCCGGAAACGGCGACCGGCCTGCCGCCGACGGCCCGGCGGTCGCGCCGATCTACGCAACCGCCGCGGCGGGAACGGCGGACCTGCTGGCCATGGAGCTGGTCGCGCTGGGGGCTACCGAACTGCATGCCGAGCGGGCCGGCGTGTCCTGCCAGGGCACGCTCGAGGTCGCCTACCGCGCCTGCCTGTGGTCGCGGGTCGCGCTGCGCGTGCTGTGGCGGGTCGCAAGCTTTCGCGCGGCCGACGCCGACGCGCTGTATGCGGGCGTGCGTGGCGTGGACTGGTCCGTCCACCTGGGCGCGGACGACACGCTGGCCGTCGACTTCTCGGCGCGGGCCGGCAGCGGCGTCCAGCACAGCCACTACGGCGCGCTCAGGGTCAAGGACGCGATCGTGGACCAGTTCCGCGAGCTCAGCGGCGTGCGCCCGTCGGTGGACGTGGCGGCGCCGGCCGTGCGCATCAATGTGCGCATGGACCGCGACACCGTCACTGTCGCCCTGGACCTGGCGGGCGACAGCCTGCACCGCCGCGGCTATCGCGCGCGTCAGCTTGCCGCGCCGCTCAAGGAGAACATCGCGGCCGCGATCCTGCTCAGGTCGGGGTGGCCGCAGGTCGCCATCGAGGGCGGCAGCTTCGTGGATCCGATGTGCGGTTCCGGCACCTTGCCGATCGAGGCGGCGCTGATCGCCGGCGACGTGGCGCCGGGCCTGCTGCGCGAGCGTTTCGGCTTCAGCCTCTGGCGCGGCCATGACGAGGCCTGCTGGCGGCGGCTGACGCTCGAGGCCGGACAGCGACGGGCGGCCGGACGGTTCGACCCGGGCAGGATCCTGGGCTTCGACCGCGACCCGGCGGCCGTGCAGGCGGCCACCGAGAACGCGGCCAGGGCCGGCCTGCAGGACGTCATCGAGTTTCGCCGCGGTGAACTTTCCGCCTTGCCGCCGGCGCCGGCGCCGGCGGGACTGCTGGCCGTCAACCCGCCCTATGGCGAGCGCATGGGCCGGGGCGACGAGCTCGAGGCGCTGTACGCCTTGCTCGGCGAGCGGCTGCGCGACGGCTACCAGGGTTGGCAGGCCGCGGTGTTCACCGGCAATCCGCCGCTGGCGCGCGCACTGGGCATCGAGGCGCGCCGCGCGCATCGCATGTACAACGGCGCGCTGGAGTGCCGCCTGCTGCGACTCGACGTGGACCCGGCGCGATTCGACCGCCAGCGCGTGCCGGGCCGGCCGCCACCGTTCGACGCCGAGGCCGCACGGGCGCGTCCGGGCGCCGGGATGTTCGGCAACCGGCTGCGCAAGAACCTGCGCCAGCTGCGGTCGTGGGCGCGGCGCGAGGCGGTGTCCTGCTACCGGCTCTACGACGCCGACATGCCGGAGTACGCGTTTGCCATCGACCTGTACCAGTCCGATCCGGAAGGCACGGCCGGCCGGTGGCTGTACGTGCAGGAATACGCGGCGCCGGCGGACGTGGACCGCGGCGCGGCGAAGGCGCGGCGGGAGGAGGCGCTGGCCATGCTGCCGGAGGTCACCGCCGTGGCCGTCGAGGACATCTACATGCGTACGCGCCGCCGCCAGAAGGGCGCCGCGCAATACGAAAAGCTCGCGGAACTGGGGCAGTTCGAGACCGTCGACGAGGGCGGGCTCAAGTTCCTGGTCAACTTCACCGATTACCTGGACACCGGCCTGTTCCTGGACCACCGGCCGGTGCGCGCGCGGCTGCGCGAGCTGGCGCGCGGCAAGCGCTTCCTGAACCTGTTCGCGTATACCGGCACGGCGACGGTGTGCGCGGCTGCCGGCGGGGCCGCGGCGTCGCTGACGGTGGACCTGTCGCACACCTATCTCGACTGGGCCGCGCGCAACCTGGAACTGAACGGGCTGGCCGGGCGGCAACACGCGCTCGAGCGCGCGGACTGCCTGGCGTGGCTGGCGCGCGACGACGGTCGGCGCTTCGACCTCGTGTTCCTGGATCCGCCGACCTTTTCCAACTCGAAGTCCATGGCCAGCGACTTCGACGTGCAGCGCGACCATGTCGCGCTGCTCGAACAGGCCGCAGGACGGCTGGCGCCGCAAGGGCTGCTGCTGTTCTCGACGAACCTGCGGCGTTTCAAGCTGGACGACGGCGCGCTCGGCGGCCTCGAGATCCGCGACATCACCGCCGCGACCGTACCCAGGGACTTCGCGCGCAACGCGCGCGCCCATCACTGCTTTGAGGTCCGCCGCAGGTGATGGCGCGGCGAGCGGCGGGCCGCGCGGCTCAGAGCAGGTCGCGGAACCGGTACCACAGCATGCCCAGCACCAGCGCCGGGCGCCTGAGCGCCATGCCGCCCGGGAAGTCCATGTGCGGGATCTTCGCGAACAGGTCGAAGCGTTCCGCCTGGCCGGCGATGGCCTCGGCCAGCAGCTTGCCGGCGACGGCGGCCAGCGCCATGCCGTGGCCGGAAAAGCCCTGCAGGAAGTACACGTTGTCGGCGACCCGGCCGAAATGCGGCGCGCGGTTGACGGTGATGTCCACGAAGCCGCCCCAGGCGTAGTCGGTGCCGGTGTCGGCGAGTTGCGGGAAGACCCTGAGCATCCTCGCCCGCGTGGCGCGCTCGGTCCCCAGCGGGTCGACACCGGAGTAGCTGACGCGCCCGCCGAACAGCAGCCGGTGGTCGGCGGACAGGCGGAAGTAGTCGAGGACGAAGTTCGCGTCGGACACGGCCAGGTTGTCGCGGATGAGCGCCGCGGCACGCGCCGCACCGAGGCGCTCGGTGGCCACGATGTAGGTGGCGACGGCCACGATCTTGCGCTGCAGGCGGCGCTCCAGCCCGTCCATGTACGCGTTGCCGGCCAGCGCCACGAACCGCGCCGCGACGCTGCCCTGCGCCGTGCGCAGCGTGGCCCGCGCGCCGCGCTCGACGGTGGTGACGCGGCTGTCCTCGAACAGGACCGCGCCCGCGCGCTCGGCGGCCGCGGCCAGCCCCTCGACGTATTTCAACGGGTGGCAGTGGCCGCCCCGGGCGTCGTACAGGGCGCCGCAGTAACGTTGCGTCGCCAGCAGCGACGCGACTTCCTCGCCGTCCACGAACCGCGTCGAGCGGTAACCGTACCGGTTGACCAGGCGCTCCTGCTCGGCCCGCAGGGCGCTCGCCTGCCTCGGCTTGACCGCCGCATGCAGGTGTCCCCATGACAGGTCGCAGTCGATGGCGTGCCGCTCGACGAGCTGGCGCACCAGCGACAGGCCCTCGACCGTCACGTCCCACATGCGGCGCGCGTCGGCCGCCCCGACCAGGCCCTCGAGCTTGCGCTGACCGCAGGCATAGCCGTACAGGAGTTGGCCGCCGGACCGCCCCGAGGCCCCGAAGCCGATCCGTTCCGCCTCCAGCAGGGCTACGCGGTAGCCGCGCTCGGCCAGGTGCAGCGCGACGGAGCAGCCGGCGATGCCGCCGCCGACCACCGCCACGTCCACCTCGAGCGGTCCTTGCAGCGCCGCCCGCGCGGCCCGCGACGGCACCGAGGCGGCGTAGTAGTTGTTGAGGTTCTTCTCTTCCAGCGCCATGTGCAGACCGGCAAGGGCAGGGGGCTCCCCGGGTGGAACCGCATGCTCGCATGCCGAAGCCGCCGGCTCCAAGCCGGGCCCTGCCACCCCCCCCGGTGGCCCCTTTGCGGCACGCGCCGGCGCCGGGAAACGGGTCATTTTCTCCACAAAATCAGGTATTTGGTCACAACTGCCGCAGGCGGCCCCCACCCCGAGTGTGCGAGAATGGCGCCGTAACGGAGTACGGCGGCCACAGCGGCCGCCGCCAACAACACCAATGCATCGTCGCAAACTCGTCATCGCGATCCAGCGGTCCGGCGCGGTTTCGGCCGGCACGGGTTCCACGGCGCGGGCAGGCAGAGACTCATGGGCACGATCCAGCAATTCCTGAGCGACCAGGCCATCTCGGAGGTCGAGGCGATCGTCCCGGACATGGCTGGCGTCGCGCGCGGCAAGGTGATGCCGGCGGAGAAGTACGCCGAGGACGAGGGCATGCGGCTGCCCGAATCCATCTTCCTGCAGACCGTGACCGGCGAGTACCCGGACGACGACACGCTGATCAACCCCATGGAGATCGACATCGACCTCGTGGGGGACCCGAACACGATCCGGGTCGTGCCCTGGGCGCCGGAGCCGACCGCGCAGGTCATCCACGACTGCTTCTACGACGACGGCTCGGTGGTGCCCATGGCGCCGCGCTATGTACTGCGCAGGGTGCTCGAACTCTATGCGGCGCGCGGCTGGGAACCGGTGGTCGCGCCGGAACTCGAGTTCTTCCTGGTCGAGCGGAACACGGATTCCGATTACCCGCTGAAGCCGCCGACGGGCCGGTCCGGCCGCGCGGAAACGGGGCGGCAGGCGTACAGCATCGCGGCGGTCAACGAGTTCGACCCGCTGTTCGACGACATCTACGCCTACTGCGAGGCGCAGAACATCGACATCGACACGCTGATCCACGAGGAAGGCGCGGTGCAGATGGAGATCAACCTCATCCACGGCAACGCGGTGGACCTGGCCGACCAGGCCTTCCTGTTCAAGCGCACGGCGCGCGAGGCCGCGCTGCGCCACAAGATGTACGCCACGTTCATGGCGAAGCCGATGGCCCAGGAGCCGGGCAGCGCCATGCACATCCACCAGAGCGTCGTCGAGGCCGGCACCGACCGCAACGTCTTCAGCAATGCCGACGGCAGCCCGTCGCAGCTGTTTCACTCGCACATCGCCGGGCTGCAGAAGTACATGCCGGTCGCGATGGCGCTGTTCGCCCCCAACGTGAACAGCTACCGGCGCATCACGCGCTACAACTCCGCGCCGATCAATGTGCACTGGGGATTCGACAACCGCACGGCCGGGCTGCGCGTGCCCACCTCGCCGCCGGACGCGCGGCGGGTCGAGAACCGCGTGGGCGGCGCCGACGCCAACCCGTACCTGGCGATTGCGGCCTCGCTGGCCTGCGGCTACCTGGGCATGGTCGAGCAGCTGAGCCCGACCGAGCCGCTGTCCGGGTCCGCCTACGACCGGCCGTTCGGGCTGCCGACGACGCTGGGCGACAGCCTGAACATGCTGCGCGGCTGCAAGCAACTGGTCGACCTGCTGGGTGAGCGGTTCGTGGCGGCCTACGTGGCCGTCAAGGAGAACGAGTACGAGACCTTCCTGCGGGTCATCAGCTCGTGGGAACGCGAGCACCTGCTGCTCAACGTCTGACCCCGGCCGCATCGGCGCATGGCGCTCTCCAACAGGATCCTGCTCGGCATCGACGTCGGCGGCTCCGCGCTGAAGGCGGCGCCGGTGGACCTGGCCAGCGGCGCGCTCGCTCGGCCGGTCGCCAGCCTGCCGACCCCGACGCCCGCCACGCCGGCCGCCATCGGGCCTGTCATCGCGACGCTGGCGCGGAAGTTTCCCGACGTGACAGGGCCCATCGGGCTGGCGTTTCCCAGCGTGGTGAAAGCCGGGCTCGCGTGCACCGCGGCCAATGTCGACCCCGCCTGGATCGGCTGCGATGGCGCGCAACTGGTGCGCACGGCGACCGGTCGCCCGGCCGCCTTCCTGAACGATGCCGACGCCGCCGGGCTCGCGGAGATGCGCCACGGCGCGGGCCGCGGCGAGTCGGGCGTGGTCATCGTGCTGACCTTCGGCACCGGCATCGGCAGCGCGATATTCCAGGCGGGCAGGTTGCTGCCGAACACCGAATTCGGCCGCATGGAGATTCGCGGCCAGGAAGCGGAGTGGCGCGCGTCGGCGCGGGCGAAGACGGCCGGCGAACTGGGCTGGACGGAGTGGTCGGACCGGGTCAACGAGGTGCTTGAGCGCCTGCAGGCGCTGTTCTGGCCCGACTTGTTCGTGATCGGCGGTGGCGTCACCGAGAACTGGCCCAGCTTCGGGCCGCTGCTGAAATCACCGGCTCGCATCGTGCCGGCGACGCTGGGCAACGCTGCGGGCATCGTGGGTGCGGCGCTCGCCGCCGGCGAGGCGTAGCCGGCCGGGCCCCCGCTGCGCCGGATCGCAAAAATAGGCACTGCGTCCACGACCCGCGACCGCAAATAGTCCTGAATGACGGCTGTCCGTCCATGTGGCGGAGAGTCATCGTCAGGACCTTTGCATTGAACATAATCTCCAGACCCGGCAAGGCGGCGCCCGACATCGGGCGTGTCAGCGACGAGTTTGCCCGGCTGATGCGACAGCAGGCCCTCGAGCTTCCCGCGCTGCCGGAGGGCGCGGCCCGGGTGGCGGCGCTGACGGGGCCCGCTCCGCAGCGCGTGCGCGAACTGGCCGAGATCGCCTGCGCCGACGACCGGCTCGCGCTCAAACTGATGAACGTGGGCCGCCAGGCCGCGGCGGATCCGGGCCTGCGGCTCGATACGCCACGGGACGTCATCGGCTGGATCGGTCCGGGCGAGGCGGCGGACATCGTCTATACCGCGGCGCTACACGATGCGCTGCTGGCGTCCCGCCCGCAGCACGCCCTGGCACGCCGCCTGTGGCAGGTCTGCACCGCGGCGGCCATCTGGACGCGCGAGGCTGCCGCGCTGGCCCGGCGCCGCTCGCGGCTGAGCTACGTGTGCGGACTGCTGCACGACGTAGGCCGGCCGGTGACGGCGGCCGCCTGCGAGGATGTGGCCACGCAACTCGGCGTCGAGCTCGACCCGGCGGCGATTGCCGACCTCATTCACGAGCACCACGCGGCGGTGGCGGAACAGCTGGCTCACCGCTGGAACCTGCCGGAAACGGTCGTGCACTGCATGCGTGGCTGGCCGCAGGCCGGCGATGGCGGGCAGGGTCCGCGCGAGCTGCCTGTCGTGCACCTGGGCCAGCACCTCGCCGACCTGGTGGCCAGCCAGGGCCCCGAGTTCGCGCGTGAAGCGCTGGCGGCCGACCCGGTCCTGGACATCCTCAACATCGGGCCGGACCGCTTCCGCGGCCTGGTGGACCGCGCCGACTGGGTGGCGCGGCAGGTCGAGGCTTACTGACCGGGGCGCGCGCGGCACCCTTCACAGGATCGGCAGCGCGGTCGACTCCTTGATGACCGTGACCGCGATCGACGAATTGACGGACTGCACGTTGGGAATCTTCGACAGGTGATCGAGGAAGAAAGCCTCGTACTCCTTCATGTCGCGGGTCACGATGCGCAGGCAGAAATCCCACTCGCCGGTCAGCGTATAGCAGTCCAGCACCTCCGGGCGGTCGCGGATCGCGGCCTCGAATTGCGCGATCGCGTCCCGGCCCTGGGTGGACAGGCGCACCTGCACGAACACGACGATGTCGAGGCCGAGCGCTGCCCGGTCGAGCAGCGCGACCCGCCGCCTGATCACGCCTGCCTTGTCGAGCTGCTGGATGCGACGCCAGCAGGTCGTCGTGGACAGGCCGAGCCGGCCGCCGATATCGGCCGCGGACAAGGAACTGTCGCGCTGCAGGGCGTCCAGGATGCGACGATCTATGAGGTCAAGCGTCATTTGCAATCCTGATTTCGTGCATTGGTTAGTTATGAAATATAATTTTCATATTTGCTCACAACACTAAAATAAATGCAACAGCAGAAATGCCTGGCGGGTACGATAAAGTATCGCCCGCCTGGCGGGTCGGGGGTCCGTTTGTCCATGAAAGAATCACGTCTGCACGTCCCGAAGTCCCACGCGCGACCGGGCGAAGTGCCGGATTTCGGCTATCTGCGCCTGTCGCCGGCCGGCGCCGCGGATCGGCCCGACAGCGGGGCGCCGGTCCGCGAGATCGCCCACCTGGCCACGGGGCTGGTCCGCGTGCTCGACGAGCGTCACCAGGCCGTCGGGCCATGGAACCCCGCCCTCGACCCGAAGACCCTGCTGGCCGGCCTGCGGCACATGCTGCTGACGCGGGTCTTCGACGAGCGCATGCAGCGCATGCACCGCTCGGGGCGCATCTCCTTCTACATGCGGTCGTTCGGCGAGGAAGCGGTCTCGGTCGCGCAGTGCATGGCCCTGCGGCCGGGCGACATGCTGTTCCCGTCGTACCGCAACCAGGGACTGTTCATCACGCGCGGCCGGCCGGTCGTGGACCTCATGTGCCAGCTGCTGTCGAACCGCAACGACATGTGCAAGGGCCGGCAGTTGCCCGTGATGTACCACTGGCGCGACGGCAACATCTTCTCGATCTCGGGCAACCTGACCACGCAGTTTCCGCAGGCCGTGGGCTGGGCCATGGCTTCGGCCATCAAGGGCGAGGATAACCTCGCGGCGGCGTGGATCGGCGAGGGTTCGAGCGCCGAGGCCGATTTCCACCACGCGCTGGTGTTCGCGGCGGTCTACCGGGCGCCCGCCATCCTCAATGTCGTGAACAACCAGTGGGCGATCTCGACCTTCCAGTCGGTGGCGGGGGGCGAGGACGTGAGCTTCGCGTCCCGCGGCCCGGGCTATGGCATTGCCGGCGTGCGCGTGGACGGCAACGACTTCCTGGCGGTGCACGCCGTCACGCAGTGGGCGGCCGAGCGCGCGCGCCGGGGACTCGGGGCGACGCTCGTCGAGCACGTGACCTACCGGGCGGCGGCGCACTCGACCAGCGACGACCCGTCGAAGTACCGGCCCAAGGACGATTACGAGAGCTGGCCGCTGGGCGACCCCGTCGAGCGGCTCAAGCAGCACCTGGTCGGCCTCGGTGCGTGGACCGAGGCCCGGCACCTCGAGCTGGTCAAGGAACTCGACGCGCAGGTCGCCGCGTCCTGGAAGGAGGCGATCGGCCACGGCACGCTCACCGATCCGCCGCGGCTCGACCCGCAGCTGATGTTCGAGGACGTCTTCAAGGAGGTGCCCGCGCATCTCGCGAGGCAGGCCGCGCAGCTGCGCGCCGAGCTGGGAGGCGACTGAGTCATGGCGCAGATGAACATGATCCAGGCGCTCAATTCCGCCATGGACGTGATGCTCGGCCGCGACCCCTCGGTCGTCGTGCTGGGCGAGGACGTCGGCTTCTTCGGTGGCGTGTTCCGCTGCACCGACGGGCTGCAGCGCAAGTACGGCGAGCACCGCGTGCTCGACACGCCGATCGCGGAAGGCGGCATCCTGGCCGCGGCGATCGGCATGGGCGTCAACGGCCTGCGACCGGTGGCCGAGATCCAGTTCGCCGACTACATCTACCCGGCCTACGACCAGATCGTCAGCGAATTGTCGCGGCTTCGTTACCGCAGCGCGGGGGAGTTCTGGGCGCCCGTGACGGTGCGCACGCCCAGCGGCGGCGGCATCCGCGGCGGCCAGACGCACTCGCAGAGCCCGGAGGCCGTGTTTGCACACGTCTGCGGCATCAAGGTGGTCATGCCGTCGAACCCGTACGACGCCAAGGGGCTGCTGATCGCCTCGATCGAGGACGATGACCCGGTGATCTTCTTCGAGCCGAAGCGCATCTACAACGGCCCGTTTGACGGCGATCCGCACAAGCCGGCCGTGCCCTGGAGCAAGCACCCCAGGGGGGAGGTGCCGGAGGGCCACTACCGCGTGCCGCTCGGGCGCGCCGAGGTCGTGCGCGGCGGCGACGACCTGACGGTCGTGACCTACGGCACGATGGTGCACGTCTGCGAGGCCGCGGCAGCCCAGGCGGGAATCGATGCCGAGATCATCGACCTGCGCAGCCTGGTGCCGCTCGACACGGAGACGGTCTGCAACTCGGTCAGCCGCACGGGCCGCTGTGTCATCGCGCACGAGGCGACGCGGTTCTGCGGCTTCGGCGCGGAGCTGTCGGCCACCATCCAGGAGCAGTGCTTCTGGAACCTCGAGGCGCCGATCCGGCGCGTGGCGGGCTGGGACACGCCTTACCCGCACGCCTTCGAATGGGAATATTTTCCGGGCCAGGTGCGCGTGGCCGCCGCGCTGCGTGCCGCGATGGAGGATGCATGAGCCGCTACGTCTTCAGGATGCCGGACCTGGGCGAAGGCACGGTCGAGGCCGAGATCGTCGAGTGGAAGGTCAAGGCCGGCGACCGCGTCAGCGAGGACCAGGTCATCGCCGAGGTGATGACGGACAAGGCGGCGGTCGAGGTGCCGGCGCCGGTCAGCGGCACGGTCGTCTCGGTCGCGGGCCAGCCGGGCGACATGGTGGCGGTCGGTGCCGAACTGGCCGTCTTCGACACGGACGGCGCCGCGGCGGACGCGGCGGCGGCGCCGGCCCCGGGCCGGGACGCGCAGCCGCCGGCCACTGCGCCCGCGCCGGCCGCCGTGGCGACCGCGAAAGCGTCGCAGCCGGCCGGCCGGGTGATGGCTTCGCCGGCCACCCGGCGCCGCGCCAGTGAATCGGGCATCGACCTCGCGCAGCTGAGCGGCACGGGCCCCGGCGGGCGTATCCTGCCCGCCGACCTGGAGGCCGCGCTGGACGGCGCCGCGACGCCGGCTGCGGCGCCGCACGCCCCGCGCAGCGGCACCGAGGAAATCAAGGTCATCGGCGTCAGGCGCCTGATCGCGCAGCGCATGCGCGAGGCCAAGCGCAACATCCCGCATTTCGCCTACGTCGAGGAAGTGGACGTCACGGCGCTCGAATCGCTGCGCCAGTCCATGAATGCGCGCAAGGCCGCCGGGCAGCCCAACCTCACCTACCTGCCGTTCGTCGTGGCCGCGCTGGCGCGCGTGCTCGAGCGCTTCCCGCAGTGCAACGCGACCTATGACGAGGAGCGCGGGGTCATCGTGCGGCACCGCGCGGTCCACGTCGGCGTGGCCACGCAGACGCCCGACGGGCTCAAGGTGCCCGTGGTGAGGAACGTGGAGGCGCGCCCCCTGTACGACCTGGCGACCGAGATCGGCCGCCTGTCCGAAGCGGCCCGCAGCAACAAGGCGACCAGGGAGGAACTGGGCGGCTCGACCATCACCGTGACGAGCCTCGGCAAGCTGGGGGGCATCGCCTCGACGCCCGTGATCAACGCGCCGGAAGTCGCCATTGTCGGCATCAACAAGGCCATTGAGCGGCCGGTGGTTATTGCGGGTGCCATTACGGTGCGCCGCATGATGAACTTGTCTTCATCCTTCGACCATCGGTTCGTCGATGGCTTCGACGGCGCGGCCATGATCCAGTCGCTCAAGGACTACATCGAGCATCCCGCCACCATTTTCATCCCGGACTAGGTGTCAATACCCATGAATGCAAAAGCCCAGCCCCCGCAGACCCCCCGTCCCGCTTTCGGTTCCGTGCTGGCGGACACCATGGCCGTCGCCACCTACAGTGACGGCCGCTGGTCCGACCACGAGGTCTGCAAAACGGGGCCCATCGAGATCAGCCCGGGGGCGCACGCGCTGCACTACTGCAGCACCTGCTTCGAGGGCTTCAAGGCCTACCGCTGGGCCGACGGCAGCATCAACGTCTTCCGCATGGAGCGGCACGTGGCGCGCATGCAGAACAGCGCCCGCGCGCTGGCCATGCCCGAGCCGGATGCCGCGCAGCTGACCGAGATGGTCAAGACGGTCATTGACCGTTGCCGCGACCAGGTGCCCGAGCCGCCGGGAGCGCTGTACATGCGGCCGATCCTGTTCGGCACGACGCCGAACATCGGCGCGGCGACGGTGCCGCCGGACCAGCTCAAGCTGATCGTGCTGGCGAGCCCGGTCTGGGATTACTTCGCGAGCGGCGCCAAGCCGCTGCGCATCTACGTCGAGGACCAGGCGATGCGCTGCGCGACGCACCTCGGCATGGTCAAGACCGGCGGCAACTACGCGGCGGCCATGGGTCCGATCATGGCGGCCCGCCGCAAGCACAAGGTGGACCAGGTGCTGTTCTGCCCGGGCGACGGGGTGCAGGAGACCGGCGCCGCGAACTTCCTGTTGATTCGCGACGGGCACATCATGACCCGTTGCCTGGACACCACGTTCCTGCACGGCGTCACGCGCGACTCGCTGCTGCGCATCGCGCCGGATCTCGGCTTCAAGGTGGAGGAGCGCGTGTTCACCGTCGCCGAGATGCTGGAGTGGGTCAAGGACGGCGAGGCGGCGCTGTCGGGCACGGCGGCCGTGCTGACGGGCATCGGCGCGCTGATCTACCAGGACAAGGAATACCGGGTCGGCACCGGCGACATCGGGCCGAAGACCAGCGAGCTGCGGGCCGCGCTGGTCGGCATCCAGACCGGCCAGCGGCCGGATCGTCACGGCTGGCTGACCCGCATCTGACGAATGGACCGGATTCCCGGGCGGCGCCTGCCGCCCGGGACTAGTCCGCGATCCGCACGCGGTAAGACTGGTACGGCAGCACCTCGACCATTTCGCCGGCCGTCAGGCGCTGCTGCAGCGTGCGCCACCAGGCCGCCTCGAGCAGCTCGCCGTGCCGTTCGAGAAACAGCCGCCGCAGCGGCTCGTCGAACCCCAGGAACCTGATGAACGTCTCGGGAAAGACGTCGTTGTCGGCGACGTAGAACCAGCTCTCGGCGCGCAACTCGTCCTCGTCGCTGCCGGCCTCGGGCAGGTCGCGGAAGCGGCAGTCGGTCACGCGGCACAGCTCGTCGTAGTCGTAGAAGACGACCCGGCCGTGGCGGGTCACGCCGAAGTTCTTCGGCAGCAGGTCGCCGGCGAAGATATTGGTGCTGGCGAGGTCCCGGATGGACTGCCCGTAGTCGAGCACCGCCAGTTCCGCCTGCTCGCGCGGGGCGCTGCGCAGGTACAGGTTGAGCGGCGACATGCGGCGCTCGATGTAGAGGTGACCGACGATGACGTCGTCGCCCTCGATGCGCACGGTCTCGGCGCACTGGCCGGTCAACTCGTCCAGCACCTCCGCGCCGAAGCGCGCCCTGGGGAAGCGCAGGTCCTTGAACTCCTGCGCATCGACCAGCCGCCCGGCGCGGTCGTGCTTGAAGACCATGTCGTATTTCGCCAGCACCTCGTCGCGCCGCACGTTCTTCACGTCCGGGAAGCGGTCGCGGATGACCTTGAACACGACGTCGAACGACGGCAGGGTGAAACAGGCCATGACCAGGCCCTTCTCGCCCGGCGCCGTGACGAACTGGTCGTCGGTCTGGCCGAGGTGGCGGAAGATCTCCCGGAAGCGCTCGGTCTTGCCCTGCTTGGCGCGTCCCAGGACGGTGAACAGTTCCGACACCGGCTTGCGCGGCAGGATGGACCTGAGGAACAGCACGGCCTCGCCGACGCGCTCGAGGTCGACGTGGAAGTACGAGCGCGTGAAGCTGAACAGCACCGAGACGTCGGCTTCGTCCAGCATCACGGCGTCCACCAGCACGCCGCGGTCGTCGTTGCGGAAGGCGATCGCCAGCGGCAGCGTCCAGCCGTCGCCGGTCATCCGGCCGACGACGTACGCGCGCGACATCTGGTAGAAGACCGGCCGGATCATCTCGACGCGGCGCACCGGGCCGCGCGCACCGGCACGCTGCAGGCGCAGGCGCACGTCGGTGACGACGTGCCGCACGCTGCCCTCGAAATCGCGCCACGGCGTGCGGAACCGGAAGTCGGACAGCAATTCCTCGCACAGCAGGTCGAGCGACCCGCGGTTCGGGTAGGCGTTGGTCATGACCTCGGAGTCGATGCCGCGCAGCGGATCGAGCGTGAGGGCGAAGAACTCGATGCCGTCGTTCACGCCGACGGTGCCGAACAGCTGGCGGGTGATGGAACTGAAGAAGGTCTTCAGGAACTCCGGGTCCGGCAGGCCGCCGATCAGGCCGCCGAACTGCAGCTTGATGTCGCGCCAGACCGCCTCGTCGCGGGCCCGCGGCCCGAGTTCGCGCGAGACGTCCTCGATGGCCTGGTTGACGCACTGCGTGTACAGGTCGAGCCGCTCGACCGTGTCGCTCTGGATGCCGGCCCAGTCGCGGTTCTCGAACCGCTCGGGGGCGCGGCGCGTGATGGCGCCGAACTCGTGGTTGTAATAGGCGAAGGCGTCGACGATCGTCCTGGCGCATCCTTGCGCCAGGGCCTCTGCGCTGCTCAACGCGATGTTGCGCTTGCCCAAGGCCGGCGCTGCCGGCTCAAGCCATGTTGCGGATCAGCGCGTCGCCGAACTCGCTGCACTTGACCTCGGTTGCGCCTTCCATGAGGCGCGCGAAGTCATAGGTGACGACCTTGTCGGCGATGCTCTTGTCCATCGCCTTGATGATCAGGTCGGCCGCCTCGGTCCAGCCCAGGTAGCGCAGCATCATCTCGCCCGACAGGATGACCGAACTCGGGTTGACCTTGTCGAGGTTGGCGTACTTCGGCGCCGTGCCGTGGGTGGCCTCGAACACCGCGTGGCCGGTCACGTAGTTGACGTTGCCGCCCGGCGCGATGCCGATGCCGCCCACCTGCGCGGCCAGCGCGTCGGACAGGTAGTCGCCGTTCAGGTTCATGGTGGCGATGACGTCGAACTCCTCGGGCCGCGTCAGCACCTGCTGCAGCGTGATGTCGGCGATGGCGTCCTTGACGAGCACGCGGCCGGCGGCGAGCGCCGCCTTCTGCTCCTCGTTGGCGGCCTTGGCGCCCTTGGCGGCGGCGGTCCGTTCCCACTGGTCCCAGGTATAGGTCGGGTCGGCAAACTCGGTCTCGGCCAGCGCGTAGCCCCAGTTGCGGAACGCGCCCTCCGTGTACTTCATGATGTTGCCCTTGTGGACGAACGTCACGCTCTTGCGCTGGTTCGCGATCGCATACTGGATGGCGGCGCGCACCAGCCGCTCGGTGCCTTCCCGCGACACCGGCTTGATGCCGATGCCCGAGCTGTCCGGGAAGCGGATCTTGCCGTACAGCTTGGGGAACGCCCCCTTGAACAGCTCGAGGAACTTCGCGTTCTCCGCCGAGCCGGCCTCGAACTCGATGCCGGCGTAGATGTCCTCGGTGTTCTCGCGGAAGATGACCATGTCCACCTTCTCGGGCATGCGCACCGGCGACGGCACGCCCTTGAACCAGCGCACCGGGCGCAGGCACACGTACAGGTCGAGCATCTGGCGCAGCGCCACGTTCAGCGAGCGGATGCCGCCGCCGATCGGCGTGGTCAGCGGGCCCTTGATGGACACCAGGTATTCGCGGCAGGCCTCGACGGTCGCGTCCGGCAGCCACGAGTTCATCAGCTTGTTGGCCTTCTCGCCCGCATACACCTCCATCCACGAGATCTTGCGCTTGCCGCCGTAGGCCCTGGCCACGGCCGCGTCCAGCACGCGCACGCTGGCGCGCCAGATGTCGGCGCCGGTGCCGTCGCCCTCGATGAACGGGATGATCGGCTGGTCCGGAACGGTCAGCTTGCCGTTGCGGATGCTGATCTTGGCGCCCGTCGCGGGGGGCGTGATGGTCACGTTGGTCATGTAGGAGGCTCCTGGGGGACCCGGCGGCCGGGGTGCGGCGAATGCCGGGACCGGGCGAATGGGCAGTTGTTTATCCATCGAATTTTATCACAGGGCGGGCAGGTGCCGCCGCCGGCGCCCGTCCCGCAGCGGCCTGTGACGCCGGCCTCAGGCCGCAGGTGTGCGAATTGACCGGAACCGGCGCCCGGGGTAGCGTGTCGAACCCCTCAACCAGGGTTGGACCTACGGGCATGAACTTGCTGGGCGCTCTCAGGCATTACTCGCTGCCGCTCGGCCGGGCGGCGGTGGTGCTGTTCGCGGCGAGCTGGCTCGGGCTCGCGGTGCAGCCCTGTGCGGCGTCCGGAATGCACGGTGCCGGCGAGCCGGTCCCCGAGATGCCGGGCGGCGACGGGCACGACTGCCCGCACTGCCCGCCGCCGGCCGACGAGTCCCACGACTGCAGCACCGCGGTGGCGCTCGACTGCGCGGCAGCCGGCGAACCGGCACTGGCCGCCAAGACCGTCAAGGCGCCCGACACGCACCCGGGCGTCGCCATTGCGCCGGCGATTCTGCACGCGACGCTGGCCGGGCCGGGTCACGCCGCACCCAGGGCGCCGCCCGATCCCGCACGCTGCATTGCGCCCCGCACCGTCCAGCAACGGTACTGCACCTACCTGAAATAGCCACTCCCGCCAGCGGCGTCCGCACGACGTTTCGGCAGGAGGAGGCATGCACAGGATCCACGACCGCAGGGCGGGTCAGACAGCCCTGATCACACTCGTGACGTTGTTCGCGGCGGCTGCCGCGGGCGCCGACGTCATGACCCTCGAGGAAGCCCAGCGCATCGCGGTCGCCCGCGATGCGGGCCGGCTGGCCATCGAGGACGAATCGGCCGCGATGCGGGAGATGGCGGTTTCGGCCGGCCAGCTGCCGGACCCGGAGGCGCGGGTCGGCGCCGTCAGCGTGCCGACCGATTCGTTCGCGCTCGACGCCGAAGAGATGACCATGCTGGAGGTCGGGCTTATGCAGCGCCTGCCGGCCGGCAGGTCGCGCAGCCTGGCCCGCGCGGGCTTCGAGCGGCGCTCGCTGGCCATGGCGGAGACGGCAAACGATCGCGCGCGCAGGGTGCGGCTGGCCGTCGCGCAGGCCTGGCACGAACTCGACTATCTGGATGCGGCGGCGGTCATCCTGGAGTCGCAGCGCCGCTGGGCCGAGACGCTGGTCGCCGGCATCCTCGCCGCCTATGCGTCCGGGGACGGCGCGCAGGCCGGCCTGCTGGAGGCGCGCCTGATGACGCTCGAGCTGGCCGAACGCAGCATTGACATCGGGCGCGAGCGGGACGTCATGAGCGCGGAGCTGCTGCGCTGGATGGACGTCCCGACGCTGCCGGAACGTGTCGCCGCCACGCCCGATGGCGGCCAGGGCCCGCCGCTGGAACGGCTGCTGGAGCAGCTCGGGTCCCACCCGCGGCTCATCGCCATGGACTTCGAGACCGCGGCCGCCGAATCGGACTCCGCGCTGGCGGCGCAGGCCTACAAGCCGTCCTTCGGGTTCGACCTGTCCTACGGGTTCCGCCGCGGTGACTCGATGGGCGGTGCCGCACGGCCCGACATGCTGAGTGCGATGGTGACCTTCGACCTGCCCCTGTTCACGCGCGACCGCCAGGACCGCGACGTGGCCGCGGCGCGCGCGCGGACACGTGCTGCGACCGCACGACGGTCGGATGAACGGCGCGAGCTTGAGGGCAGCCTGCGTGCCGCCCATGCCAGGGCGGCGCGCCTCGACGAGATTCTGGCGCTGTATGAGTCGCAGGTGCAGCGCCTGGCCGAGGTGTCGGTGGATGCCGCGCTGTCGGCCTACCGCGCCGCCGACGGCTCGCTGGCCGACCTGATCGACGCGCAACGGCGCCTGCTCGACGTACGCGACCGCTTGGCCCGCAGCCGGGCCGACCGCGCGCGGGCCCGCGCCGAAATCAGATACCTCTCCGGAGAACAGCCATGAATCGCACCCTCGTGACAGCAACCGTGCTGGCCGCGGCAGCGCTGCTGCTGGGCGCCTGCGGCGGCAGCCAGCCATCCGCCGGCGCCGAAACCGCGCTCGAGCATGCAAGCAAGCACCTGGAACCGTCCTATCAGTGCCCGATGCACCCGCAGGTGACTGCGAAGGAGCCCGGTCGCTGCCCGATCTGCGGCATGGACCTCGTCGAGGTGCGCGCGGCGCAGCCCGGTGCGGGCGATCCGCTCTATTACCGGCACCCCCACGACCCGCTGGTGACTTCGCCCACGCCCCGCAAGGACGAGATGGGTATGGATTTCGTGCCCGTGTATGGGGACCCGCCGGGCGGCGACGACGGCGTTCTGCTGTCGCCGGCCATGGTGAACAACCTGGGCGTGCGCACCGCAACCGTGCGGCGTGACGCGCTCGGCCAGGCCGTCGAGACGGTCGGTGCCGTGGCCTACGACGACCGCGGCAAGGTCGAGGTGCGGGTGCGAGCCGACGGTTTCGTCGAACGGCTCGCGGTGCGCGCGGAGGGCGAAACCGTGCGGCGCGGCCAGGCGCTCTTTGCGGTGTTCTCGCCACGCCTGGCGGCCGCGCAGCGCGAGTTCGTGCATGCGCTGGACCTGGGCGAGACCGCGCTGATTGCCGCCTCGGCACAGCGACTGCAGTCGCTGGGACTGGACGCCGCGACGGTCACGCGGCTGCGCGAGACCCGCAGCGTCAGCGAACGGGTCACCTACCACGCACCCGTGGACGGCACCGTGGCGATGCTCGGTATTCGCGACGGCGGGCTGGCCGAACCCGGCATGAGCGCCATGACGATCGCCCCGGTCGACCGCTACTGGGTCGTGGCCGAGGTGCCCGAGGCGGACGCGGCGCGGGTGCGGGCCGGCGCGCCGGCGACGGTGTCCTTCACCGCGCTGCCGGGCGAGCGCTTTATCGCCGAAGTCCTCGAAGTGCTGCCCGGCCTCAACGAGGCGACGCGCACGCTGCAGGCCCGCCTCGCGGTCGGCAACGCCGGCGGCCGGCTGCGCGCCGGCATGCTCGCCAACGTGCGCATCGAAGGCGGGGCCGGCGAACCGGTGCTGCTCGTGCCCGCCGAGGCGCTGATCCGCACCGGTCGCGGCGAACGCGTGATCGTGGCGCTGGGCGGCGGCAGGTTCGCCGCGCGCGAGGTCGTGGCCGGGCGCGAGAGCGGCGAACAGGTGGAGGTGCGCGGGGGGCTCGCCGAAGGCGACCAGGTCGTGGTGTCGGGGCAGTTCATGATCGACTCGGAGTCGCAGGTGCGCGGCGCGGTCCGGCGCTTCGAGGCCGCGGGCGCGGAGGGCGCCCCATGATCGAGGCAATCATCCGCGGCTCGATGTCGAACCGCGTGCTGGTGCTGATGCTGGCCGGGCTGCTGATGGTCGCCGGCTTCTGGGCGCTGGCGCGCACGCCGGTGGACGCCATTCCCGACCTGTCGGACGTGCAGGTCATCGTGCGCACGTCGTTCCCGGGCCAGTCGCCGCGCGTGGTCGAGGACCAGGTGACCTATCCCCTGACGACGGCACTGATGTCCGTGCCGCGCGCCACCACGGTGCGCGGCTACTCGTTCTTCGGCGACTCCTTCGTCTACGTGCTGTTCGAGGACGGCACCGACCTGTACTGGGCCCGCTCGCGGGTGCTGGAATACCTGAGCCAGGCGGCGCCGCGGCTGCCCGCCGGGCTGCTGCCGGCGCTGGGTCCCGACGCGACCGGCGTCGGCTGGATCTACCAGTACGCGCTGGTGGACCGCAGCGGCCGGCACGACCTCGCGCAGCTGCGCAGCCTGCAGGACTGGTTCCTCAAGTACGAGCTGCAGTCGGTCCCGGGCGTCGCGGAAGTGGCGACGGTGGGCGGCATGGTGAAGCAGTACCAGGTCGTCGTGGATCCGCTGCGCCTGCGCGGCCACGGGCTCATGCTCGACGACGTGAAGAGGGCGGTCGAACGTGGCAACCGGGAGGCCGGCGGCTCGGTCCTGGAGATGGGCGAGGCCGAGTACATGGTGCGTGCCTCCGGGTACCTGCTCGGCATCGACGACCTGCGGCGGCTGCCGCTGAAGGCGACGGCGGGCGTGCCGGTGCTGCTGTCGGACGTCGCCGATGTCCGGCTGGGACCGGAGATGCGCCGCGGCATCGCCGAACTCGACGGCGAGGGCGAGGTGGCGGGCGGCATCGTGGTCATGCGCAGCGGGGAGAATGCGCGCGACACCATCCGCCAGGTGCGTGCCCGGCTGGACGAGTTGCGCCAGGGGTTGCCGGCGGGCGTGCAGATCGTCGAGACGTACGACCGCTCAGCCCTGATCCAGCGGGCGGTGGACAACCTGCGCGGCAAGCTGCTGGAGGAGTTCGTCGTCGTCGCGCTGGTGTGCGCGCTGTTCCTGTTCCACTTCCGCTCGAGCGTCGTGATCGTCGTGACCTTGCCGCTGGGCGTGCTGGCCGCCTTCCTCGTCATGTACTTCCAGGGCATCAACGCCAACATCATGTCGCTGGGCGGCATTGCCATCGCGATCGGCGCGATGGTCGACGCCAGCATCGTCATGATCGAGAACGTGCACAAGAAGCTCGAGCACGAGTTCCTGCACGGCAAGGACCGCGTCGAGCTGGTGGTGGAGGCCTGCCTCGAGGTCGGGCCGTCGCTGTTCTTCTCGCTGATGATCGTGGCGCTGTCGTTCCTGCCGGTCTTCGCGCTCGGTGCGCAGGAGGGCAGGTTGTTTGCGCCGCTGGCCTACACCAAGACCTACGCGATGGTGGCGGCCGCGCTGCTGTCCATCACGCTGGTGCCCGTGCTGATCACGCTGCTGGTGCGCGGGCGCGTGCGGCCGGAGCGCGACAACCCGGTGAACCGTGCAACCATGGCGGCCTACCGGCCGCTGGTGGCCCTGTCGCTGCGCCACCCGCGAAGCGTCGTGGCGGCGGCGGCGGCGATCCTGGTGGCGACGGCCTGGCCGTACCTGGAGCTGGGCACGGAGTTCATGCCGGAACTCGACGAGGGCGACCTCATGTACATGCCGACGGCCCTGCCCGGCGTGTCGGCCGACACCGTGCGCGCGCTGCTGCAGCAGACCGACCGGCTGATCAAGTCGGTGCCGGAGGTGGATACGGTGTTCGGCAAGGCGGGCCGCGCCGAGACGGCGACCGACCCGGCGCCCTTCGAGATGCTCGAGACGACCATCCGGCTCAAGCCCCGCGAGCAGTGGCGCCCGGGCATGACGCCGCAGAAACTCCGGCAGGAGCTGGACCGCGTCGTGCAGGTCCCCGGCCTGGCCAACACCTGGGTGCCGCCGATCAAGACCCGCATCGACATGCTGGCCACCGGCATCAAGACGCCGCTGGGCATCAAGGTCTCGGGGCCCGACCTGGCGGTGATCGAGCGCATCGGGCTGGAGGTCGAGCGCGCGATTGCGGGCATGCCGGGGCTGGCGTCGGTGTATGCGGAGCGGGCCGCGACCGGGCGCTACGTGGACGTGGATATCCGCCGCGCCGACGCCGCGCGCCATGGGCTGAACGTCGCGGACGTTCACGAGGTCGTCGAAATGGCGATCGGCGGCATGACCATCGCGACCACCGTCGAGGGGCTGGAAAGGTACCCGGTCAACCTGCGCTACCCGCAGGACTGGCGCAATTCGCTGGAGCGGCTGCGCAGCCTGCCGATCGTCGCGCCCTCCGGCGCGCACCTCACGCTCGGCGACGTCGCGACGGTGCGCATCACCGACGGCCCGTCCATGATCCGCAGCGAGAACACGCGGCCGTCGGGGTGGGTGTTCGTGGACATCCGGGACCGCGACCTCGGCTCGTTCGTGGCCGAGGCGCGCGAGCGGGTCGCGCAGCAGGTCGGGTTGCCGGCCGGCTACGGCCTGCAGTGGTCCGGCCAGTACGAATACTGGGAGCGGGCGGTCGAGCGGCTGCGCGTCGTGGTACCGTTCACGCTGGCGATCATCGTGCTGCTGCTGTACCTCAATTTCCGGCGCTTCGGCGACGTGGCCCTGATCCTGGGCTGCCTGCCGTTCGCGCTGGTCGGCGGCGTCTGGCTGTTGTTCGCGCTCGGCTACAACCTCAGCATCGCGGTGGCCGTGGGCTTCATCGCCCTGGCGGGCGTCGCCGCGGAGACCGGCGTCATCATGCTGCTGTACCTGAATCACGCCTGGGACCGCCGCGTGGCGGTTGCGGCTGCGGAAGGTCGCCCGCTGGCGGAAACGGATCTTCGTGAGGCCATCAGCGACGGCGCGCTGCTGCGGCTGCGGCCCAAGCTCATGACGGTGCTGACCATCATCGTCGGCCTGTTGCCGATCATGTGGGGCACGGGCACGGGCTCCGAGGTGATGCGCCGCATCGCCGCGCCCATGGTGGGCGGCATGGTCAGCGCCACGCTGCTCACGCTGGTCGTCATCCCCTCGGTGTTCCTGCTGTGGAAGCGGGCCGGGCTGGGCGGACCGCAGGGAGAGGTGGCATGACCTACACGTGTCCCATGCACCCGCAGGTCGCTCGCGACGCGCCCGGCGACTGCCCGCTGTGCGGCATGGCGCTGGAGCCGCTGGCGGCGACCACGTCGCACTGGAGTTGTCCGATGCACCCCGAGGCGCGCGCGGCCGGGCCGGGACACTGCGCGGACTGCGGCTGCGCGCTGGAACCGGTCGCAGCGGTCGCGAAGCCGGCCGAGAACCCCGAGCTGGCCGATTTCCGCCGCCGGCTATGGCTGGCCGCGCCGCTGACCCTGGCCGTGCTGGGGCTGGCCATGGGTCCCATGCTGCTGCCGGTGCTGGCGCCGCTCGAGCACGCCACGTGGGCGCGCTACGCCCAGTGGCTGCTGGCCACGCCCGTCGTGCTGTACTGCGGCTGGCCGTTCCTGCGGCGCGGCGCCGAGTCGCTGCGGCGCAGGCTCAACATGTTCACGCTGATTTCGCTGGGCGTGTCGGCCGCCTACCTGTTCAGCGTGGCCGGCATGATCGTGCCGGGGGCGTTCCCGGACTCCGCCCGCGATGCCATGGGCATGGTGCCCCTGTACTTCGAGGCGGCGGCCGTGATTGTGACGCTGGTGCTGGCCGGCCAGATCCTCGAACTCGGCGCGCGGATGCGCACCGGGGCCGCGCTGCGTGCGCTGCTCGAACTCGCGCCGCCCGTCGCGGTACGGGTCGCCGACGACGGCGCCGAGCAGGAAGTGCCGCTCGACGCGGTCCGCAAGCAGGACCGGCTGCGGGTCCGGGCGGGAGCGCGCGTGCCCGTGGATGGCGTCGTGCTGGAGGGATCCAGCAGCGTGGACGAGGCCATGGTGACCGGTGAATCCGTGCCGGTCACGAAGGGACCCGGCGACAGGCTGATCGGCGGCACGGTCAACGGCAACGGGTCGCTGCTGATGTGGGCCGAGGGAATCGGTCCCGACAGCACGCTGGCGCGGATCGTGGGCATGGTGGCGGAGGCGCAGCGCAGCCGCGCGCCCATCCACGCGCTGGCCGACCGCGTGTCGGCGTGGTTCGTGCCCGCGGTCATCGCCGTGGCGGTCGTGGCCGCCGTGGCCTGGTGGCTCGCCGGGCCGGAACCGCGGCTCGCGCACGCGCTGGTGGCCGCGGTCACCGTGCTGATCATCGCCTGCCCCTGCGCGGTCGGCCTGGCCACGCCGATGTCCATGACCACCGCCATGGGCCGCGGCGCGCAGACCGGCGTGCTGTTTCGCGAGGCGCGCGCCCTGGAGGCACTGGCCAGGCTGGACGTGCTGGTGCTCGACAAGACCGGCACCCTGACCGAAGGCAGCCCGGTGGTGGATGCGGTGCACGTGGCCGCCGGCCTGGACGAAACCGACGTGCTGCGCGCGGCGGCCGGCATCGCGCAGCAGAGCGACCATCCGCTGTCGCGCGCCGTCGTGGCGGCGGCACGGGCGCGCAAGATCCGTCCGCCGCTGGCGCGCGACGTGGCCTCGACGCCGGGATCCGGCACGGCGGGACAGGTCGGAGCGGCGGCCGTGCGGCTGGGCGGCGCCGACTGGGTCGGCGCGGTCGACGACTTCGCGGCGGAAGCGCGCGACGCCCGGGACCGCGGCGCGAGCCTGGTCTACGTGTCGGTGGACGGCCGCGTCGCGGGCCTGGTGACGGCCCGCGACCCGCTGCGCGCCGGCACGCCCGAGGCGCTGGCTGAACTGCGGGCGCTGGGTCTCGAGCTGGTCATGCTGACCGGCGACACGGCGGCCGCGGCCGGCCGGGTCGCCGCCGAGCTGGGCATCGGGCGCGTGATCGCCGGCGTCAGGCCCGACGGCAAGGCTGCGGCGATCGCTGCGCTGCAGCGCGAGGGCCTGCGCACGGCGATGGCGGGGGACGGCATCAACGACGCGCCGGCGCTCGCGCTGGCCGACGTGGGCATCGCCATGGGACACGGCACGGACGTGGCGAAGCAGACCGCCAGCGTGACGCTGGTGAAGGGCGACCTGGCCGCCATCGCGCGCGCCCGGCGCCTCAGTGTCGCCACGCTGCGCAACGTGCGGCAGAACCTGTGGCTGGCGTTCGGCTACAACGCCCTAGGCGTGCCGCTGGCGGCGGGCGTGCTGTACCCGCTGCTGGGCTGGACGCTCACGCCAGCCTTTGCGGCAGCGGCGATGTCGCTGAGTTCAGTGACGGTCATCGCCAACGCACTCAGGCTGGCCAGGATCCGCCTGTAGGCCGACGGTCGGTCGCCGGCGCGTGGGGAAGCCGGGGTCCCCCGGCGAGCGACTATCGGATTGACGGAGCGAGCGGGGGACCCCGGCTGACCAGTTGCGCGCCGGCGCAGGTGGAAGCGCAGGCGAACCTGTACACCCGAGACACGGCGCACCCGACGCCAATGTCCTAGAATCGGCGCGGGAGGACGCGATGCCCCGCACCCTGAAAAGCACGCCGCGCCGCGACGGCTTCCGCATGCCCGGCGAGTTCGAGGCGCATGCCGGCACCTGGATGCTGTGGCCGCAGCGGCCCGACAACTGGCGCGAGCTCGCGCAGCCGGCGCAGCAGGCGTTTGCCGCGGTGGCGGCTGCCATCGCCGCCACGGAGCCGGTCTCGGTCGGCGCCTCGGCGGCGCAATACGGAACCGCCCGCGCGGCCCTGCCCGACGCGGTGCAGGTCGTGGAGATGAGCGCTGACGACGCCTGGGCGCGTGACACCGGGCCGACTTTCGTCGCGGACGATCGCGGTCGCGTGCGCGGCGTGGATTGGCAGTTCAACGCCTGGGGCGGCCTGGACGGCGGGGCTTACCGTCCCTGGGACCAGGACGAGTGGGTTGCACGCAAGATGCTCGAGGTCGAGCGGCTCGATCGCTATGGCGCGCCGTTCATCCTGGAAGGCGGCTCGATCCACTGTGACGGGCAGGGCACGGTGCTGACGACCGAGGAGTGCCTGCTCAACCAGAACCGGAATCCAGGCATGGACCGGGCGGGTATCGAGCGCGGGCTGCGCGACTACCTGGGAGCCGAGCAGGTGATCTGGCTGGGCCGCGGCGTGGTCGAGGACGAGACCGACGGCCACGTGGACAACCTGTGCTGCTTCGTGCGCCCGGGCGTAGTGCTGCTCACCTGGCCGGACGACCGCAGCGACCCGCAGTACGAGGTCAGCAGCGAGGCGTTCGAACGGCTGTCGGCGGCGCGCGATGCGCGCGGCCGCCGGCTCAAGGTCCACAAGCTGCCGCAGCCGGGACCGCTGCACATGACGAGCAAGGAGGCGGCCGGGATCGAGCGCCGCGCGGGCACGCGCCCGCGCCGCGCGGGCGATCGCCTGGCCGCTTCCTACGTCAACTTCTACATCGCCAACCGGCGCATCGTGATGCCGCTGCTGGACCCGCTGACCGACGCCAGGGCGATGCGCGAATTGAAAAAGCTGTTTCCGCGGCGCGAGGTCGTGGGGGTGCCGGCGCGGGAGATCCTGCTGGGTGGCGGCAACATCCATTGCATCACGCAACAGGTGCCGCTGGGCGCGCGGCGTGCGCGCCAGTCGGGCCGCCGCCGCGTGGCCTGAGCGGATCCTAGTCGCGCGCGAGCAGCACCACGCCGGTCACGACCAGCACGGCGCCCACGATGCGCAGGGCATCCGCCGGACGCTCGGGAAACCCGAGCACGCCGTAGTGGTCGAGCGCCAGCGAGCCGATCATCTGCCCGGCGACGATCAGCGCCAGGAAGGCCGCGCCGCCGATCAGCGGGCCGATCACCGCCGATGAGGCGACGTAGGCCGCGCCGGCGAAACCCGCCAGCCATGCCCACCACGGTGCGCCGGCCAGCTGCGCGGTGCTCGGCAGCGGCGTGCGGGTGACCAGCATCACCGCGGCCAGCACGACCGTGCCCACGGCGAAGTTGATGAAGGCCGCGGTGGCGGCGCTGCCGACATGCACGCGCATGATCGAGTTGAGGCCCACCTGCGCGGCGAGCGAGGCGCCGATCAGGGCGGTGATCAGGAAGGCGGTCGTGTACATGGCGGGTCCCTGCGGTGTGTCGGCTGCCGATTCTAGTGCCTCAATCGCGTTGCCAGGCGATTTCCACGAAGGCGGCGCGGCCGCGACCCGGGAAGTACCGGTGGCTGCCGAAGGCGAAGTCGGCACGGTCGGCATAGGCGCGGTCCAGCAGGTTGGTCAGGCGCAGCGCCAGCCGCAGGTCGTCGCCGGCCGCCCACGCCAGTCGCAGGTTGAGGAGGTCGTGTCCCGCATAGCGGGCGGTGTTGGAGGCGTTGGTCCAGTAAGCACCCACGTACAGCCACTCGAGTTCGCCGGACAGGCGACTGTTGTCGTAGCCCAGCCGCAACGAGTGCAGGTGCCGCGGCGCGGTGTCGATGTCGTCGCCGCGCGTCACCTGCTCGCCCTGCTCGATGCCGCCCGTGAATGCGTAACGGTGACGGGCCCAGGTGCCCGAGGCGCCGGCCCGCCAGCGGGCATCCGGCCGCCAGTCGAGGCCGTACTCGATGCCACGGTGCGTCGTGCTCCCGCCGCTCACGTTGAAGCCGAGCGAGTCGCGCAGGATCACCTCGTCCTTGTCCGCCCGGAACGCGACCAGCTCGAATGACAGTCGCGGCGCCGAGTGCCGCAGGCCGAGTTCGAGGCCGTCCAGGTGTTCGGAGTCGAGGTCGGCCACGCGCTGGCCACGCTGCAGGCGGTACAGCTCGGTGGCTTCCGGCGGGCGGTAGCCGCGGCTGGCCGCCAGCCAGGCCGTGCTGCGCCCGTCCAGCTGCCACGCGAGGCCGAGTCGCGGCCCCGGGTTGAAGTACGTGTCCCGGCGGTCGGCGGGGCGCGAGTACAGACAGCCTTCCGGCGCCGGGCAGGGGGTGCCGGTCTCGTCGGTATTGCCATCAAGCATGCGGTTGTCGTAGTCGTAGCGCAGCCATTCGGCGCGCAGCCCCGCCGTCAGCGTGAGGCGCGCGGCCAGCTCGCGCTCCCACTGCAGGTACGGCGCGGCGACCAGCGATGTCACGGCGTAGTCGTAATGCCGGCCCACCGGGCGAATGGCGTTGGCGGCCGGCGGGCCGCCGCTGGTCGGCGCCGACTGCCGTTGCAGCAGCGAGCCCCGCGCCGCCTCCAGGTCGAGCCCCGCCACCAGCCGGCCGCCGGCCGCGTCCAGCGAGCGCGACGCGAGCACCGCGACGCTGTCCTGGCCGTTGCGTTCGAGCGGCTCGCCCAGCAGGAAGTGCTGCAGGAACTCCATGCGCGAACTGCGCAACACGCCCCGCAGGTCCCAGCCGGGGCCGCCACCGGGCGACTGCGAGTAGTGCGCGGTGGCCCGGACGCTGGTGGCGTCGCGGAACGCCCCGGGATTCGGGTTCGAGCGCGCAGTGAGCGGGTCACGGTAGGCCTCTTCGCCCGTCACGAATCCGGCCGTGTCCTGCTCGAGCCGCGTGGCGCTGAGGCGTAACGTCAGTTCCCCGGGCCCGGCGCGCCGCACCAGGGCACTCGTCAGCTTATGCTCCTCCAGGCCGGTGGCTGCGCGCCAGCCACCGTCGCGCGTGGCGTGCACCGCCAGGCCGGCCGGACCGGCCGGCGTCGCGCCGGCCATGCGCAGCGCCGCGCGCAGGTAGCGATCCGACCCTGCCTCGGCCGACAGGCCCAGCGCCGGCATGGAGGATGGGGACGGATTCAGCACGTTGACGATGCCGTGCAGGGCATTGGCGCCATACAGGGCGCTGCCCGGGCCGCGCAGCACCTCCACGGCGTCGGCCTGCTCGAAATACGCCTCGAACAGCTGGTTGACGTTGCAGAAGCCGACCGGCCGCAGCGGGATCCCGTCCTCCAGGAACAGGAAGGCGCCGCAGGAACCCGGGCCGGTCAGCACGGGCGAGCGCAAGGCAGTGAGCGACTCCTGGCCGCTGCCACGCTGGATGAACGCGCCGGGAACGCGGTTGACGAGCTCGGCGTGGTGCGTGGGCGCGACGCCCGCAATGGCAGCCGCGTCCAGGCGCGTGGCGCTGCCGGCGTGCATCAGCAGCGGCGCCTCGATGCGCTGCGACGTCACCAGCACCTCCACGATCGGCGGCGGCGCGGCGACCGCCACGCCGGGCAGGATCAGGGGCAGGATGGCATAGGTCAGTCCGCGCATCTCGGCGTCGCCGCGGGCCGGCGGGACAACGCCGCCGATCGTGCAGGATACCGCGGCGGGGCGCCGCGCGGTGGGCACAGCGCGGTGCTAACATGCGGCTCCCAACACGTGTTGTCCCGATGAACGCCAGTCGCCGCCAACTCGTTGCCCTGTTGACCTGCGCACTTGCCTGGCTTGCAGCGTTGCCCGCGGCGGCGCAGCAGGAGGACACGCGGCCACGGGTCGGGCTCGTGCTGTCCGGCGGCGGCGCCCGCGGCCTGGCCCACGCGGGCGTGCTCAAGGTGCTCGAGGAGTTTCGCGTGCCGGTGGACGCCATCGCCGGCACGAGCATGGGAGCCGTGATCGGCGGCCTGTATGCGTCCGGCATGTCGGCCGCCGAGATCGAGGCGCTGGTCAATACGCTGGACTGGCGGTCGTCCTTCCAGGACAGCCCGCCCCGCGAAGACCTGGATTACCGGCGCAAGCAGGAGGAGCGGGCCTTCCTGGTGCGGCTGCCGGTCGGCTTTGGGCGTGAGGGCTTCAAGCTGCCGCACGGACTGATCCAGGGGCAGAAGCTGACCCAGGTATTGCGCCGCGAAACCGTGCGGGTCGCGGAAGTCGACGACTTCGACAGCCTGCCCATTCCCTTTCGCGCCGTGGCGACCGATATCGAGACGGGCCAACTCGTGGTGCTGGGGCAGGGCGACCTGACCAGCGCCGTGCGGGCCAGCATGTCCGCGCCGGGGGTTTTCACGCCGGTGGAAATCGGCGAACGGCTGCTGGTCGACGGCGGCGTGGCCAACAACTTCCCGGTGGACGTCGCCAGGGCGATGGGCGTCGACGTCATCATCGCCGTGGACGTGGGCTTCCCGCCGCAGCCGCGCGAGGAGCTGGACTCGGCCTTCGCGATCTCGAACCAGATGCTGGCCGTGATGTTCAAGCGCGAGGCCGACCGGCAGCGCGCGTTGCTTACGGAACGCGACCTGCTGATCGAGCCGTCGCTCGGCACGTGGTCGTCGATCGATTTCTCCCGCCCGGATCGCCTGGTGAGGGGCGGCGAGCGGGCGGCGCGCGAACAGGCGGCCCGGCTCGCATCGCTGACGCTGGAGCCGGCGGCCTGGTCGCGCCACCTCGCGGCCCGGGTGGCGAGGCAGCAGCTGGAACCCACCATACGATTCGTGCGGGCGGACGGGGAATCGGAGCGCTACGAGGCGAAGATCAACGCGGCCTTCGCGCCGCTGGTCGGCCGGCCGCTGGAATCGAGCGCGGCCGTGCACGGCGTGTCGCTGCTGTACGGCGACGGGATCTTCGAGACGGTCGATTACCAGGTGGTGCGGGACGGCGAGTCGCGCGGCCTGGAGGTCTCCGCCCGGCCACGCAGCTGGGGCCCGAACTACCTGCGCTTCGGGCTCGAGCTGCAGGATGACTTCGAGGGGGGCAACAGCTTCAACGCCGGCGTGCGGCTGCTCGTCACCGAGATCAACGATTTCGGTGCGGAGTGGCAGACGGACCTGCAGATGGGCGAGGAACCCACGTTCTTCACCGAGTTCTACCAGCCGCTCGGGCTCGTCTCGAACTGGTTCGTTGCGCCGCGCCTGCGGTTCGACCGGCGCAGCTACGACGTCATCCAGGACGAAGACCGGCTCGCGCAGTACCTCGTTCGCAGCAACGAGGTCGGGCTGGACGTGGGCCGGGAATTCGGCAACTGGGGCGAACTGCGCATCGGCATGCTGCGGGCGAGCGGACGCAGCGAACTGCGCACGGGCGTAACGGGCCCCGGATTGCCGAGACGGACCGACTTCGAGCGCGGCGAGATCCGTGCGCACCTGGGACTCGACCGGCTCGACAACGTGCACTTTCCGGGCGACGGTGAGTTGTTCGCCCTGGACTGGCACGGCGGCCGCGAGTCGTTCGGCGCGGACTACGATTCCGACCGCGTGACGGCCGAGTGGATGGCGGCGCGGTCCAGCGGCCGCCATTCGTACGTCGTATGGCTGAGCGGCGGCTCGATCGTGTCGGGCCCGCGGGACGTGCCGCGGGATTTCTACACGCTGGGCGGGCTGTTCAACCTGTCGGGCCGCGTGGCGGACTCTCTGAGCGGGCCGCACTATGCGATTGCGCGCGGCCTCTACTTCCGTCGCATCGGGCAGGGCGGGCCGGGGTTCCTCGACGTACCGGCCTACGTGGGACTGTCGCTGGAGCTCGGCAACGTCTGGCGCCAACGCAGCGACATCGACCTCGGTTCGGCCCAGATCAACGGCGCGCTGTTCTTCGGCTTCGATACGCCGATCGGACCCGTGTACCTGGCGTCGGGGTTCGGCGAGGGCGGTGGCAATACCCTGTACCTGCAGCTGGGCGGGATCCGCTGACCCTCAGCCGCGCCGCGTCCGCCCCAGCCGTTCGACCCTGGAATACGCGAGCGCCGGCTCGTCGCCGACGCGCGAAAAACGGTGCCGGCGGTGCAGGTCCGCGAGGGCCTGGTCGCGCTCGGATTCCGACGCAAACCAGTGCACCCGCTGCCAGTCGGCGCCGACCAGCGCGGCGAACGGGTCGCCGGGCCGCAGGCTGACGCGAATGCCGAAGGGCCGCTCCGCCGGCGTCTGCCGCGTGACATTGTGCGGTTGCGAAATGGCCATCGCGATCGGTCGCCATCGGCGGGTGGGCCGTTACGATAACCGAAGCGCACGTGCCCACCAAGCGCCGGCCGCCACCGCTCGCGCCCGGTGGAGTTTCGCGGTGGTCTCTCCTAGGATGTGGCCGACACGAGGGAGGTCGCCATGACCGGATCAGGTCGCCCGAGCACGATGCCGGAACCCGCCGAGACGCTGCCCGGCCGCGCTACGCCGATGCCGGTGGCTGCGCGCCATTACGTCAACGGCAAGCCGATGGTCGCGCCGCTCCCGCCCGGCCATGCCTGCGCGCTGTTTGCGCTCGGTTGCTTCTGGGGTGCGGAGCGGAAGTTCTGGCAGCTGCCCGGCGTGCATGTCACGGCCGTCGGCTACGCGGCGGGCACGACGCCGAACCCGACCTACGACGAAGTGTGCTCCGGCCTCACCGGTCATGCCGAGGTGGTGCGCGTGGTGTTCGACCCGGCGCGGATCGGCTACGAGGAACTGCTGCGGGTCTTCTGGGAATCGCACGACCCGACCCAGGGCATGCGCCAGGGCAACGACCTCGGCACGCAATACCGTTCCGGCATCTACTGCTTCGACGCCGCGCAGCGGGAAGCAGCGGTCGCGTCGCGCGACGCCTACCAGCGTGCGCTGGCCGCGGCGGGCCACGGCCCGGTCACGACGGAAATCGCGCCGGCCCCGGAGTTCTACTTTGCGGAGGACTATCACCAGCAGTACCTGGCGAAGAACCCGCAAGGCTACTGCGGGCTGGGGGGCACCGGCGTCGCGTGTCCCGCCGCGACGGGAATACCCGCCGGCTGAGGCGTCAGGGCGCTGCCGGCTCGGGTGAGGCGGCGAGCGCCGCCTCGAGCTCAGCCTGTGCCGCGGCGCGGGCCGCCGCCGCGGCCGCCGCCTCGGCCTCGGCCAGCGACTTCAGGCGCTCGAGGCCGCGCGCGTAATCGGCGCCGACGGAATCGGCCACCACGAAGCCGATCCAGCGGTTGACCGGGTTCATGCCGAGGTCCATGTCCAGGCGCCAGGTGATGCGCGTGCCCGGCCCGACCGCCTCGAGGCGCATGGTCGAGCGGGCCTCGTCCTGCCCGT
The DNA here is from genome assembly GCA_963695155.1 of uncultured Gammaproteobacteria bacterium. Taxonomy (GTDB): domain Bacteria; phylum Pseudomonadota; class Gammaproteobacteria; order Steroidobacterales; family Steroidobacteraceae; genus SG8-30. Next base: position 355,714 of record CAVOGD010000006.1, on the reverse strand, counting down.
CGAAGACCTGCCGGATCACCACCTCGCGGGGCGGGTCGGCCGCCACCACCTCCTGCGACCCTGATCCCACCTCCGGCACCTTGCTCTTCCACTCCAGGCGCGCGCCCGGTCCCGCGGCGGGGCCGGACAGGATGAACTGGGCCTGCGGGTCGAGCCCGGCCCATGGTGACCAGTCGTTGAAGCGCGCAAATCCGGCCACGTAGGCGTACACCTGTTCCGGCGCGGCGGCGATCCCGGCGGAGCGCTCCACCTGCAGGCGCTGCGGCAAGAGCAGGCCGGCGACGGCCAGCACGCCGGCCAGCGCGGCCACGGCGACGAGCAGCAACCTGATGAACTTCATGCCTGCCTGCTCCCGGTACCGCGGTGCGCGAATCAGCCGGTACGGTCGCGGATGTGCTGCATGGTCGGCACGTCCACGCCGAGGCGCGCCGCCGCGTCCGTGCAGTAGCCCGCGGCCTTGAGGAACGGGTTTGGCACGCGGGTGCCGTGCAGCGCCTCGCGGCTGGCGAGCATGCCGCCGATGTACTGATAGACGGGGGTCGGAAACAGCGCCTGCGTCACGATGCCCGTGAACTCGCGCGGATCCACCCCCGCGGCGTGCACGAGGGCCGTGGCATCGCGCAGGCTCTCCACGACTGCCGCCATGAGGAAGTTGCCGGCCGCCTTGACGATGTTGGCAGAGGCCGGGTCCTCACCCAGGTAGTCGGGGCGCCCCAGGATCGCGAGCAACGGCCGCACCCGGTCGAAGATCGCCTTCGGCCCCGCGCAGGGGATGATCAAGCGCCCCGACCTGGCCGCCTCGGGGGCGCCGAAAACGGGGGCGGAGAAATAAGACTGGCCGAGCGCCGCATGCGCTTCCGCGAGGCGCACGGCCAGGCCGTCCCCGATCGTGCTCATGCCGACGTGGATCAGCCCCGGCAGGCCCACCGAGACCAGCTTCCCCGCCGGCAGCAGCACCGACTCCAGCGCCGCGTCGTCGCTGACCATCGTGATCAGCACCTCCGCCTGGCACGCCTCGGCCGGGGTGGCGACGGGCACGATCATGTCCGCCGCCAGCGCCTCTGCCTTGGCGCGCGTGCGGTTCCAGCCGATCACTTCATGGCCGGCGGCGGCGAGGCGCCGCGCCATCGGCTGGCCCATGGTGCCCAGCCCGACGAAGCCTATTTTCATGCGGGTGCTCCGCGCGCCGCGTCAGCGCGGCTCGACGCCGGGATTGGGATCCGCCATCGGGTAGGTCCTGGCTCCGTCCTGCGTCGTTTCCGGCGGACCGGCCGGCCCAGGCGCTGGACCCTGCACCGCCGCCGGTGTGTCGGTGGCGGCGGGCACGGCAGTGATGCGCGCCACTTCCGCCACCAGCGCCGGCGCCGGCGCCGGAGCCCGCGGTGCCGTGGGCGCGACGATGTCCGAGGCCACGACCCCCGGCTTGTCGTAGAAGCGCGCATTGGAGCGATCACGGATGAAGAGGAAGCTGCCCTCGAGGGACACTCCTGCGAACAAGCCCCTGGCGCGCGAGTAGGAATACACCTCCGCGTCGAAGGTCATGCTGGTGGCGGCGGTCGCCGACCGCCCGACCGGACCAGCCACGGCCGCTGCATCGCCGCCGAGCGTGATCTTGCCGTCCGTGATGCCCTCGATGCTGCGGCGGGTCGTAAAGACCAGCACGACGTCGGACGCCTGCACGCCGAACTGCCAGCCGATGCTGCCGGCGCCGATGCCGATGAACAGCGGGTTGCTCCAGCTGCCGTCGGCTTGCCGCAGCACCAGCACGCCGGTACCGCCGCGCCCGCCCAGGAAGGCGCTGGCCTTCACCACTTCCGGCAGGATCGCGATGCCCTCGGCACGCTGCAGCAGCCAGTCGGGGATGCCCAGGTCCGGCATCGCCTGCATCTCGGTGAGGACCGTAAGGCTGCTGTCTATGATCTCTGCTTCCCGCGCCTGGGCCGGGGCCGGTGGCGCGGCACAGGCCACGGCAAATATCAGGGTGAGCGCGATCTTGCGCATATCGGTGTCCTCGGGCGTCGTTGGCTTCCGTCTTGGGGACCGCCCGGATGCCGGCAAGTTCCGTCGCCGGGAGTCCATCGCCTAGTGTACCCGCTCGCCACAGCGCGGGTCAGGCCGTTGCCGCGGCACCTCAGGACAGCAGGGCGAGCGGTCCTAACGAAGGCCTGGCGCGTGCGACGAGGACGATCCAGGCGACCGTCAGCAATGCGACCGTGCCGGCCATGACACGCAGGCGCCAGGAGCGGTCGCTGCGCAGGGCGACGCTGCCGAACACGATGTAGGCGACGACCGCCAGCAACTTGAGCGTCAGCCAGTCCTGGACGAACGGGTACTGCCGCGTGAGCACGATGAGCCACGCGCCGCTGGCCAGCAGGGCGGTGTCGACGAGGTGCGGCACGATGCGCAGCGACCGGTGCCGGGGCCACGCGGACCCGGCCATGAGCAGGACCCAGCGCAGGCAGAACAGTCCGACCGAGACCGACACCAGGGCGAGGTGGGTCGCCACCGCGGCGGGGTAGCCCATGTCAGCCGGGCTTGCCGTCCACGCGCGGCGCGAGGTACATGCGCCCGTGGCGGATGGCCCACGGCCACAGTCCCGTCACCCAGAGCGCGACGCTGGCCAGCAGCAACGGCAGGAACAGCGCCGGCCACCGCGCCTGGCTCAGCTCGCCGGCGACCCGCAGGACGGCGGCGGCCTGCAGCGCGAAGAAGCACAACACGGTGCAGCGGTCCATCCACAGCCGGCGGCCCGAGTGGCCCAGCGAGACGCGGGTCACCATGGCCAGCAGCATGCTGGCCATGAAGCCGATGCCGAGGGCGTGCACGGGCGCGCGACCCACCAGCCACTCACCCGTCGCCACGAAACCGAGGTCCGCGACCAGTTGCAGGAACAGGCCTGCGGGCAGCCAGAAATACGCGACGTAGAGCGTCCACAGCAACGGGTTGCCGCGGCTGGCCAGCGGCCGCCAGCGCAGGCCGGCCACCAGGGTCAGCGCGAACAGCAGGCCGTCGGGGAGCCACAGCCAGCTGTACAGGCTGGCCAGCGCCAGGGCCTGGTGCGACAGGAACAGGGCGGTGGCCAGGACCAGCCACCACAACGGGCGGTGCGCCTGGTAGCCGGGCACCGCCGCCTGCGTGAAGAACGGCACCATGCGGTGGCAGACGGCGAAGAACAACGGCAGCAGCGAAGTCCACAGGGCGAGGCGCAGCACCATGTGCAGCAGCGTCACGTCGCCGGTATACACGCCGACGGCGTACAGGAAGTGCGAGGCCGTGCCGAGGCCGATGGCGCCGGCGGCGACGATCGCGTGCGAGACCAGGTCCCGGGCCGCCAGCATCACGCGCAACAGGGCGATCCAGCCCGCCAGCCAGGCGCAGGCACCCAGCACGACGCCGATGAAGAACCACAGCGAGCTGAACAGCAGTCCGGCGATCGCTGCGGCCAGCGCAGCCAACAGCAGCACGAAAATCGGCAGGTAGGTGCTGCGCGGTACTTCGGGGCCCGACTGCCAGCGCGGGAAGGTCGTGAACAGGAAACCCAGGATGAACGGCCCGAACAGGCCGAACAGCATCAGCCAGCTGTGCGCCCACAGGGGCGCCACCGCGGCGGGCGGTGCCAGCACCGGCACCACCCGCCCGGCCAGTTCAAACAGCCACCACAGGCCGGACGCGCCGGCAGACAGCATTCCGGCGAGGAACATCATGCGGTGCGGGGCGGCCTGCAAAGGATGCATGACCGTCAGGTTCCCGGCGTGCGCACGGTTTCCGGCTCAAGCAAGCCGGCGCGTTTCCGCGGCGGCATGAACAGGCGCGCCACGAACAGCGCCAGCAGCACGGCCCCGAGCGCGAAGACGACGTCGCCCGGCACACGCAGCCACACCAGGGTCTGCATGACGCCGGAATGCAGGAACTCCGGCGAGCGCGCGTACCAGAAGCCGTGCTCGACGGCCGCGATCACCTGCATGATGCCGACCGGCGCCAGCGACATGAGCGCCATGGCGGCGAGACCGCCGTTGAGCGTCCAGAACGTGCCGGCCAGCAGCCGCTCGTCCCAGGCGGCACGGCTCGGCAGCAGCCGCAGGCAGAACAGTATCAGGCCGATGCCCAGCATGCCGTAGACGCCGAACAGCGCCGTGTGCCCGTGCAGCGGCGTCGTGTTCAGTCCCTGCATGTAGTAGAGGGCCAGCGGCGGGTTGATCAGGAAGCCGAACAGGCCGGCCCCCACCAGGTTCCAGAATGCCACCGCCACGAAGAACAGGATCGGCCAGCGATAGCTGGCCACCCACGGCTTGCTCCTGACATGCGAGTACGTGTGGTAGGCCTCGAAGCCGATGACGGTCAGCGGCACGATCTCCAGCGCAGAGAACACGGCGCCGAAGGCCAGCACGGCGGTGGGCGTGCCCGCCCAGTACAGGTGGTGCAGGGTGCCGAGCACGCCGCCGGCCAGGAAGATCGACGTGGCCAGCAGCACGCCGTTGACGGCGGTCGTGTTGCGCACCAGCCCGAGGCGCGCGAACAGCAGCGCGATGACCGCGGTGGCGAAGACCTCGAAGAAGCCCTCGACCCACAGGTGCACGACCCACCAGCGCCAGTACTCGACGATCGACAGGTGCGTGCTGTGGCCCCACATCAGGCCGGCGCCGTAGAACAAGCCGATCGCCACCACCGACAGGAACAGCAAGAGGACCAGTGGCCGGGCCTCATCCTTGCGCTGCAGGGCGGGCCACAGGGCGCGGGCCATCAGCGCCAGCCAGACCATGAGGCCGACGAACAGGAAGGCCTGCCAGAACCGGCCCAGGTCCACGTATTCCCAGCCCTGGTGGCCGAACCAGAAATTGGCCTCCAGGCTCATGTTCTGCTGCATGACGCTGAGCCACTGACCGCCGAATGCGCCGAGCACGATCACGAGCAGCGCGGCAAACAGGAAGTTGACGCCGAAGCGCTGCCAGGCGGGCTCGCGCCCGGACAGGGCCGGCGCGATGAACAGGCCCGTGCCCAGCCACGCGGTCGCGATCCACAGCACGCCGAGTTGCGTGTGCCAGGTCCGCGCCAGCGTGTAGGGGAGGTACTCGGACAGCGGGATGCCGTAGAAACTCTGGCCCTCGACCGCGTAGTGGGCGGTGATGCCGCCCAGCGCCACCTGTGCCAGGAACAGCGCGATCGCCAGCAGGAAGAACTTGACCGACGCCCGCATCGACGGCGTCAGCGCCAGCCCCGCGAGCGGATCCTGGTCGGGCACCTGCGGGGCAGGCTCGCGGCCTGCCGTGGCGGCGTGGTACCAGACCAGCGCGCCCACGCCGGCCAGCAGCAGGAAGATGCTGGCGAAGGTCCAAATGAAGGTGGACGAGGTGGGAACGTTGCCGACCAGCGGCTCCGCCGGCCAGTTGCTGGTGTAGCTGTACGGCTTGCCGGGGCGGTCGGTCACGGCGGCCCAGGCCGACCAGAACACGAACGCCGACAGCGCCTCGCGGCGGCCGGCATCGGGGACCGGGTTATTGCGCATCGCGTACTGCTCGCGCAGCAGGGCCGTTTCCGGCGCGCCCGAGAACACGGACTGGTAATGGGCGGCCACCTGCCGGATGGCGGCGGCCCGCTCCGTCGAAACGGTCACCACGCCCGATTCGGGATTGTGCGTGTTGCGCCGCATGTCGAGACGGATGACCGCCTCCAGCGCCGCGCGCCGCGCCTCGTCGAGCCCGGCGTAATACTCCCCGTAGCGAGCCAGCGCGTGGCCGTCCAGCAGCGCGACCGCCTCGCGATGCAGCCAGTCGGCCGTCCAGTCGGGCGCCACGTAGCTGCCGTGTCCCCAGATGGAGCCGAGCTGGTGCCCGCCGATCGACTGCCAGACCTGCTGGCCCGTCATGATGTCCGCCGCGGTGAACAGCACGTCGCCGGTCGCCGAGCGGACCTGCGCCGGGATGGGCGGGGCCTGGCGGTACACTTCCCGGCCCAGCAGGCCGAGCACGGCGAACGATACGATCGTAACGAGGGCCAGGACGGCCCACAGTCTCTTGGTGGAACGCATCGGGGGTCCTTTCTGTTGCGCTGTGGTGGCGAGTGCCATATCCGGTCGGAGACGCGAATTATCGTAGGCGCGGGCAGCAGGCTAATTGACCCGGATCAAGCCGGGGCTAGTGGCTTTCCACGTCCCGCCTGCCGGCGACAGCGCCGCGCACCGGCTCTCGTTGTTAAATCGTGTCCAACTGCCTATCCTTGCCGACATGCTGACACGCACCGAAAACAGGGAAATGCTGCGTGCTCACGCGTTGTTCCTCGCGTTCGACGAGGAACGCTTCGAGCGCCTGGCGGCAGCGGCGCGCGTCGTCCACCTGGAGGCGGGCGAGCTGCTCTTCCAGCAGGGCGAGGCAGCCAACGCCTTCTTCGTCGTGCTGAGCGGCCAGGTCAAGCTGTTCCTGGAGTCGCGTTCCGGCGGCGAGAAGATCCTCGCGCTGCTGCACCCGGGCCACAGCTTCGCGGAAGCCATCATGTTCATGCAGGGACCCGTCTATCCGGTCTCGGCCGGGGCCACGGAGGCGACCGAACTGGTGGCCATGCCGAGCCGCGACTACGTGCAGGCACTCCGGGACGACCCCAACACCTGCCTGCGGCTGCTCGGCGTGCTGAGCCAGCGGCTGCACGCGCGCGTGCAGGAAATCGAGGAACTGACGCTGGAGAGTGCCGGCAACCGCCTCATCAACCACCTGCTGCGGCGCGCGGAGCCCAGGGAGGACGGCAGCCTGGGCGTGCATTTCGATGAAACCCGCCAGATGCTCGCCTCGCAGCTGTCGATCAAGCCCGAGACCCTGTCCAGGTTGACGCGCACCCTGTGCGACGCCGGCCTGATCCGGCTGGACGGGCGGGACATCGTGATCCCGGACCTGGAGCGGCTGCGCGATCACCGCATGTAGCGGCGGGCCGCCGTACGCTTGACCGAGGTCAATGAACTCGAGCGACCCGGGCACCTAACTTCAGGTACAAGCGGGCCGCCGGGCCCCGTAACCGCGCACCCAAAGGGGATTCCCATGCTGAGCCATCCGTTCGCGCTGTCCGGTCTGCTGACCGGTTCGGTCCTGCTGCTGGTTTGCGCCTCCGCGCAGGGACAGGACGCGCTGCAGGTGCACAAGGCCGAGGTCGCCCAGGCCTCCGGCGCGGTGTCCGCCGCGCAGGTCGAGGCGGGCCAGGCCGTGTACGAGGCCGCCTGCGCCGTGTGCCACCAGGCGGATGGCAAGGGACTGGCAGCCGCCTTCCCGCCGCTGGCGCAGTCCGACTATCTCGCCGCCGACAAGGAACGGTCCATCAAGACTGTCCTGCACGGCCTGCAGGGGCCGATCGTGGTGAACGCGAAGGAGTACGACTCCGTCATGCCGCCGATGGGTCAGCTGTCCGACGTCGAAATCGCCGATGCGCTGACCTACGTGATGAACGCCTGGGGCAACGCCTACGGTAGCGTCAGCGCGGCAGAGGTGGCCGCGCTGCGTGCCGGCCCGGCGCCCAGGCAGGCGGCGGAGTCGCCCACCGAGCATCCGGGATCCAGCGTCGCCGAGATGAAGTACCAGGGCGCGCCGACCGCCATGGCGGGCGAGGCCGGCACGATCGAGATGGTGATGTCGCCCGGCGCGCCGGACATGAGCCGCGCCGAGTACGACCGCGCGACCCAGGTGTACTTCGAGCGTTGCGCCGGTTGCCATGGCGTGCTGCGCAAGGGCGCCACCGGCAAGCCGCTCACCCCCGATATCACGCAGAAGCGCGGCACCGAGTTCCTGAAGGTGTTCATCAACTACGGGTCGCCCGCGGGCATGCCGAACTGGGGCAGCTCCGGCGACCTGACGCCGCAGGAAGTGGACATCATGGCCCGCTTCATCCAGCACACGCCGCCGACGCCGCCGGAGTTTGGTCTGCCGGAGATGAAGGCGAGCTGGAAGCTGCTGATTCCGCCCGCCCAGCGGCCGGCCGCCAAGATGAATGCCTATCACACCGGCAACATCTTCGCGGTGACGCTGCGCGACTCCGGCGAAGTGGCGCTGATCGACGGCGACACCAAGCAGATCATCAGCATCCTCAAGACCGGCTATGCGGTGCACATCTCGCGCCTGTCGCATTCCGGCCGCTACGTGTACACGATCGGACGCGACGCGAAGGTGGACCTGATCGACCTGTGGATGGAGAAACCGGCGATCGTCGCGGAAATCAAGATAGGGTTGGAGGCGCGCTCCGTCGAGACGTCCAAGTACAAGGGTTACGAGGATCGTTATGCGATCGCCGGCGCCTACTGGCCGCCGCAGTACGTGGTCATGAACGGCGACACGCTGGAGCCGCTGAAGATCATGTCCACGCGCGGCATGACGGTGGATACCCAGGAATACCATCCCGAACCGCGGGTCGCGGCGATCGTCGCCTCGCACGAGCACCCGGAGTGGATCGTCAACGTCAAGGAGACCGGGCAGATCCTGCTGGTCAACTATCAGGACATCGACAACCTCAAGGTGACGACCATCGGCGCGGCGCGCTTCCTGCACGACGGCGGCTGGGACGCCACCAAGCGCTACTTCCTGACCGCCGCCAACCAGTCCGACAAGATCGCCGTGGTCGACTCGCGGCACCAGAAGCTGGTGGCGCTGATCGATGTCGACAAGATCCCGCACCCGGGCCGCGGCGCCAACCTCAACGATCCGAAGTTCGGGCCGGTATGGGTGACGAGCGCGCTCGGCAACGACAAGATCACGTTCATCGGTACCGACCCGGACAACCATGCCGAGCATGCCTGGAAGGCCGTGCGTGTCCTGAAGGGGCAGGGCGGAGGCTCGTTGTTCGTCAAGAGCCACCCGACGTCGCGCCATCTGTACGTGGACACGCCCCTGAATCCGGATGAGGGAATCAGCCAGAGCGTGGCGGTGTTCGACGTGACCAACCTCGAGGCCGGCTTCAAGGTGCTGCCCATCGCCGACTGGGCCAATCTGGGCGAGGGCCCGAAGCGGGTCGTGCAACCGGAGTTCAACCAGGCCGGCGACGAAGTGTGGTTCTCCGTGTGGAACGGCAAGGAGCAGCGCTCGGCGATCGTGGTCGTGGACGACCGCACGCTGCAGCTGAAGCACGTCATCGACGACCCGCGGATCGTGACGCCGACCGGCAAGTTCAACGTCTACAACACGGTCAACGACGTCTACTGAAGCGGCCGGTCCGCCGGCAATTCGACCAGGGCGGCGCCGCGCGCAAGCGGGCGCCGCCCGTCTTTCGCGTTGCGCGCGATCGTGCCTCGCCGCAGGCGATGCGCTACCATGCGGCCACTTTTCCCAGCGGCCGGAGCGACACATGAAGATTGCGGGCGACAAGGTCGTCACCATCCACTACACGCTGAAGAGCGACGGGGGAGAGGTGCTCGACGCCTCCGCGGAGGGCGAGCCGCTGGCCTACCTGCACGGCTTCGGCAACGTCATTCCGGGCCTGGAGAGTGCGCTCGAGGGCAAGTCGGCCGGCGACAAGCTGTCGGTCACCGTTTCGCCGGAGCAGGGTTACGGCGTACGCGACGAGGGCCTCGTCCAGGCGGTGGCACGCAGCGCCTTCAAGGGAGTGAACGAGCTGGCGCCCGGCATGCGGTTCCAGACCGGCGGCCCGCAGGGCGCGCGCGTGGTCGTCGTGACCCAGGTCGAGAAGGACCTGGTGACCGTGGATGCGAACCACCCGCTGGCGGGGCAGACGCTGCACTTCGAGGTGGCGATCGAGGGCGTGCGCGACGCCACGCGCGAGGAGCTCGAGCACGGCCACGTGCACGGCGCCGGCGGGCATCACCACCACTGACGCGCCCGCGCCGGCGGGATCGCTCAGAATTCGGCGGTCAGCGCCACCGACCAGTGGCGGCCCGGCCGGCGGTGGTATTCCAGCAGCGGGTCGGCGGCCTGCCTGCCGTACACGTCGGCCCACTCGAAGTGCGACGCGTCGGCCAGGTTGAACACGCCCAGGTTGATGCGCCAGCGCCCGCTGACCGCCCAGCGCGCGGTGAGGTCCAGGTCGAGGTGGGAGCCGGGCCGGAACTGGGTGCCCTGCGGGTCGTCCACGCGCACCTTCGACGAGGCGCCGCGGGCCGCCAGTTCGAGGCCCAGCCGGCCGGCCGCGTCGTCGTAGCGCAAGGCCAGCGAGGCCCGCAGCGGCCCGATCGAGTTGAGCGGCACGTGACGCACCGTGTCGTCGCCCTCTGCGTAGCCGGCCGCGAAGTGGGCCGACCAGCCGGACAGCGCCGGGTTCAGGGACGAGAGTCGCCACGCCAGCGCGGCCTCGGCGCCGCGGATGACCGCCCGTGCGACGTTGCGTGACTGGAACAGCAGGGTCCCGGTCGCAGGGTCGGGGCCGATGTTCACCCGCGACTCGATGAAGTCGCGGTAGCGGCTGTAGTACACGCTGAAGGTGCCGGACAGGTCCTCGTGCGACAGCCGCAGCCCTGCCTCCAGGCTGTCGCTGCGTTCCGGCCGCAGGTCGGGGTTGGGGATCGCCCGCACGTTGAACTGGGGCAGGTCGAGCCCGATGTTCACGTCCTCGAACGGCTGGGCCCGGAAGCCGTGTGCGTACTGCAGGAAGACGACCGCGTCGTCGCGCAGGTCGTACGACAGGCCCAGCTTGGGCGACAGAGACAACTGCTCGACGGCCACCGCGACCTGCGCCGGATTGTCCTGCGCGTAGATGGCGTCCGGGCGCGGCGTCAGCCGGTACCAGTCCAGCCGCACGGCCGGGATCAGGCCCACGCGCCCGTCACGCGGGCGGAATTCGTCCTGCAGGTAGAGGCCGGCCTCGACGACCTGCGAGGTGGGGAAGTCCCGCACCGGCATCGTCTCTCCCAGCAGCACCGGCGTGGTGGCGCCGGTGGCGAGGTCGGTCTGCAGGCCGTCGCGGATCTCGTCCAGGCGGGACACGGAAAATGCCGCGCCCGCCGTCAGCCGGTGCGGACCGCCGGCCGCAGCCAGCGGCAGCAACACCGTCAGTTCGCCGCCGGCCGCACGCTCGCGGAAGCGGAACTCGCGCGCGATCGCCAGCGGCGGCGTGCGCGGCGCCACCGCGCGGCGATCCTCGTCGGTCCGCTGCACGACCTCGCTGCGCTGCCAGTAGAGACGCCAGGCGAGGCGCTCGAGGGCGCCCACGCCGTGCAGGTCCTGGTCGAGCAGGATCCTGGCCGATTCGTTGCGATCGTCGGCGGCCATGAAGATCGTGTTGGCGAACCGTCCCGGCGACAGCTCCAGCGAATCGACCTGCGTGAGGTTCGCACCGCGGTCCCAGCCGGCGGTGATCCGCAGCGGCCGGCCGAGTCCGTGATGGACGGCCCGCAGCAGGACCGCGTCGCTGGACGCGTCGCGTGGGTTGGGCACCACGAGGTTCGACGCAACGTCCAGCGCATGGCCGCGGCGCTGGCCCCAGGCCAGCAGCCAGTCGGTCGCGCCGGCGCGCGCCGCGCCGGTCAGGCCCGTGAACCAGCTGTCGTCATCACTCGAGTAGCCGGTCCGTACGCGTGCCGCCACGGATTCCCCGCCACGCAGCAGGTCGGCGGGGTCGATGGTGGCGGTGGCCACGACGCCGGCCATGGCATCGCTGCCGTACAGGCTGGATGCGGGCCCGCGCAGGATCTCGACGCGGCGCACCAGTTCGAGCTCCGCAAAGTGCCGGCCGGCGTTGCTGTAGCTGCCGACCGCGAACCCCGACGCGGCCGGCACGCCATCCGTTTCCAGCAGCACGCGGTTGCCGCCGAGCCCGCGGATGGCGAGCGCGCCGAGCCCGAAACGGCCGGGGTCCGCCCCGACCGCCAGGCCGGGTTCGAAACGCACCAGGTCGCGCAGGTCGCCGGACAGCGAGCGCTCGATGTCGGACGCCGTGATGACGGAGACGGTCGCCGCCACCTCGGCCAGCGGCTGTTCCATCTTGCCGACGACCGTGACCGTCTCGAGCTGCGTCGCCGGCGTGGCGGCGGACGGGCACGGCCAGGCCAGCAGCGCCAGGCCGCCCGTCAGCCAGCATGAGAGAGACCGTTCCATGGATCGCCCCGCGCCAAGGACTGCCCTAGTCTGGCAGATGATCGGGGCCGCCCGCCCCGGCCGCGTTGACCACGGTCAATTCCCCGCCGCGGCACAGGTCCGCGCCGGCGACCTGCTGCCGGCCGGCCGGTCGGCTAACATAGCGCCTCGCCGGCCCCGCAGTACGGGCCGGCGGGAGCGCGAATGACGACTTTGAGCCACCTGCAGCGCCTCGAGGCCGAGAGCATCCACGTCATGCGCGAAGTGGTCGCCACCTGCGAGCGGCCGGTGATGCTCTACTCGATCGGCAAGGACAGCGCCGCCATGCTGCACGTGGCGCGCAAGGCCTTCCACCCCGCGCCGCTGCCGTTCCCGCTGCTGCACGTGGATACGACCTGGAAGTTCCGCGAGATGATCGCGTTCCGCGACCGACTCGCCGCCGAGCCCGGGCTGCGGCTGCTGGTGCACGTCAACCGCGAGGGGCTGGCGCAGGGCGTGAACCCGTTCACGCACGGCTCGGCCGTGCACACCGACGTCATGAAGACGCAGGCGCTGAAGCAGGCGCTGGACAGCCACGGCTTCGACGCCGCCTTCGGCGGCGCGCGGCGCGACGAGGAGAAGTCGCGGGCCAAGGAGCGGATCTTCTCGTTCCGTTCGGCGCAGCACCGCTGGGATCCGAAGCGCCAGCGTCCCGAGCTGTGGCGCGTGTATAACGCTCGCAAGCACAAGGGCGAGACGCTGCGGGTCTTTCCCATGTCCAACTGGACCGAACTCGATGTCTGGCAGTACATCCACCTCGAGCGGATCCCGATCGTACCGCTGTACTTCGCGGCCGAACGCCCGGTCGTGGAACGCGACGGCATGCTGATCATGGTGGACGACGAGCGCCTGCCGCTGGCGCCGGGCGAGCGCCCTGCGCTGCGCAGGGTGCGCTTCCGCACGCTGGGTTGCTACCCGCTGAGCGGCGCCATCGAGAGCGACGCCGACACGCTGCCGGCGATCATCCAGGAGATGCTGCTGGCCACCAGGTCGGAGCGCCAGGGCCGCGTGATAGACCATGACGCCGCGGGGTCCATGGAGCGCAAGAAGCAGGAGGGCTATTTCTGATGTCCCACTCGTCGGAGCTCATCGCCCGGGACATCGATGCGTATCTCGAGGCGCAGCGCCGCAAGGGCCTCCTGCGGTTCATCACCTGCGGCAGCGTGGACGACGGCAAGAGCACGCTGATCGGCCGCCTGCTGTACGAGTCGAAGCTCATCTTCGAGGACCAGCTTGCGGCGGTCGTGGCGGACTCGAAGACGGTCGGCACGCAGGGCGGCGAGCTGGACCTCGCCCTGCTGGTGGACGGGCTCGAGGCGGAACGCGAGCAGGGCATCACGATCGACGTCGCCTACCGGTACTTCTCGACGGACCGGCGCAAGTTCATCGTCGCCGACACGCCGGGCCACGAGCAGTACACCCGCAACATGGTGACCGGCGCGTCGACCGCCGATGCGGCGGTCATCCTCGTCGACGCGCGCAAGGGCGTGCTGACGCAGACCCGCCGTCATTCCTACATCGTCTCGCTGCTGGGCATCCGGCAGGTGGTCCTGGCGGTCAACAAGATGGATGCGGTCGGCTACGCGCGCGCGACGTTCGAGTCTATCGAGCGGGACTACCGCGACTTCGCGGCGCGCATCGGGATCACGGACGTGCAGGCGATCCCGCTGTCGGCACTGCGCGGCGACAACGTCACGCAGGCCAGCGCCAACACGCCGTGGTACGGGGGGCCGGCACTGATGGCGCTGCTCGAGGGCCTCGAGGTCGAGGAGGCGCTGCAGCACAAGCCGTTCCGCTTCCCCGTGCAATGGGTCAACCGCCCGCACCAGGACTTCCGCGGGTTTGCCGGCACGATCGCCAGCGGCAGCGTGCGGCCCGGCGACCCGGTTCGCGTCATGCCGTCGGGGCGCCAGTCGCGCGTGGCACGCATCGTCACGCAGGCCGGGGACCTGCCCGAGGCCGTGGCGGGACAGGCGGTCACGCTCACGCTGGAGGACGCGACCGACGTGAGCCGCGGCGACCTGCTGGCCGCCGCCCAGGACCCGCCCGAGGTGGCCGACCAGTTCCAGGTGACGATGATCTGGATGCACGATGAGCCGATGCTGCCGGGCCGGCCGTACCTCATGAAGATCGGGCCGGCGACGCTGACCGCCAGCATCACCGAGCTGCGCCACCGGGTGAACGTCAATACCCTGGAGCACGCCGCCGCCCGGCAGCTCGAACTCAACGAGATCGGGCTCTGCAACCTCTCGACCGACCGGCCGGTGGCCTTCGACGCCTACGCGGGGAACCGCGAGACCGGCGGCTTCGTCTTCATCGACAAGCTGACCAACGACACGGTGGGCGCGGGCCTGATCAACTTCGCCCTGCGCCGCGCCCACAACGTGCACTGGCAGGCGCTGGACGTCGGCAAGCGCGTGCGCGCCGCGCTCAAGGGCCAGCGCTCCTGCGTCGTGTGGTTCACGGGGCTGTCGGGGGCGGGCAAGTCCACGATCGCCAACCTGGTCGAGAAGCGGCTGCTGTCGATGGGGCGCCACACCTACACGCTGGACGGCGACAACGTGCGGCACGGGCTCAACCGCGACCTGGGCTTCACCGAGGCCGGCCGCGTCGAGAACGTGCGCCGGGTGGCGGAGGTCGCGAAGCTGATGGTGGACGCCGGCCTGATCGTGCTGGTGTCGTTCATCTCGCCGTTCCGCTCGGAGCGCCGCATGGCGCGCGGGCTGCTGGAGGCGGGCGAGTTCGTCGAGGTCTTCGTGGACGCGCCGCTCGAGGAGGTGGAACGGCGCGACCCGAAGGGCCTGTACCGCAAGGCCCGGCTCGGCGAGATCCGGAACTTCACCGGCATCGACTCGCCCTACGAGCCGCCCGAGGCGGCCGAGCTCAGCCTCGACACGACGCGGCTGTCCGCGCAGCAGGCGGCCGACCTCGTCGTGGCACGGCTGGCGCAGGAAGGCCTGCTCGAGGGCTGAGGCCTCAGACCACCTGGCAGGCGTCGTCGAAGGCGAGGCGCGGGCTGCGCGGGTACAGCTCCTCGGTCGTGCCGTGTCCCAGCGCGCACAGGAAGTTCGACTTGGTGCTCGTGCCGGCGAAGAACCCGGCATCCACCTTGCCGTGGTCGAAGCCGGACATCGGGCCGCAGTCCAGCCCCAGCGCCCGCGCGGCGAGCATCAGGTAGGCGCCCTGCAGGCTCGAGTTGCGGAACGCCGTCGACTGGCGGACCGCCGGCTCCAGGAACCAGTTGCGGGCCCCGGGGTTATGCGGAAACAGCTCGGGGATGCGGTCGTGGAAGAGCTCGTCCATGCCGATGATGGCGGTGACTGGCGCCTGCCGCACCTTCACGGCATTGCCGGCGGACACGCACCCGGCCAGCCGCTCCCTGCCCGCGGCGCTCGCCACGAAGACGAAGCGTGCCGGCGAGCAGTTGGCCGACGTGGGGCCCATCTTCAGCAGGTCGTAGAGTGCGCGCAGCGTGCGCGCAGGCACCGCGGTGTCCGACCAGCGGTTGTAGGAGCGGGCCTCGCGGAACAGCAGGTCGAGGGCCGTGTCGGGCAGGGCGGTGGTCATGCGTGTACTCCGGCAGGGCCGCGCAGTATACGGGATGCGCCGTCCGGCCGTTCTCGCGACCCTGCGCCGCTTTGCTATGATTGCACGCCGCAAACCGCGCACCTTCGCGGCGTGGACCTCCAGTGAGCGACAGGCAGAAAATCAAGTTTCCGGCGAAGGACTCCGCGCTGCGCGACGACGTGCACACGCTGGGCGGCCTGGTCGGCGAGGTGTTGCGCGACCAGGGGGGGCAACGCCTGCTGGATACGGTTGAAGGAGACCGCGTCGCCGCGATCCGCCGCCGCGAGGGCGATCCGCAGGCCGCGGTCGAGATGATGGTCCGCACCAGCGACCGTCCGGCCGACGAGGCGCGCGACCTGGTGCGCGCGTTCTCGACCTGGTTCCAGGTCGTGAACCTCGCCGAGCGGGTCCACCGCGTGCGGCGCCGCAGGACCTACGACGCCCGCAGCGACCGGCCACAACCCGGCGGGATCGGCGATTGCCTGTTCCGGCTCAAGGCGGCAGGCCTCGGCGTCGGCGCGGTTCTGGAATTGCTGGCCGGACTCACCATCTACCCGGTTTTCACCGCCCACCCGACGGAGTCCACGCGCCGCACCACGCTGCGCAACCAGCAGCGCATCGCCGAGCTGTTGCTGCAGCGCCTCGACCCGACCATGACGCTGACCGAGCGCCGCGCGCTGACCGAACGGATCCGCTTCGAGCTGACCACCGGCTGGCAGACCAAGGAGTATCCGCGCGAGACGCTGACCGTCGCCGACGAGCGCGAACACGCGTTGTTCTACCTGGCCGAGGTGATCTACCGCATCGTGCCCGTGCTGTACGAGGAGCTGGAAGTGTGGCTCGAGCGCGTCTACGGGCTGGAGCGCGCGGCGCGCCCACTGCCCGGCGTGCTGCGCTTCGGCAGCTGGGTCGGCGGCGACATGGACGGCAACCCGGACGTGCATGCCAAGACCATCCGCGAGACGCTGCACCGCCAGCAGCGCGTGATCATCTCGACGTACTACGACGAGTGCCTGGAGCTGGCGAACAAGCTCTCGCAGAGCGCCGGCCGGGTCGGCGTGGCCGCCGAGCTGGAGCGGAAGATCGACGAATACTCGCTGATCGCGGCCCCGGCCCACTCCATTGCGCCGGCACGCCACGACCGCATGCCCTACCGCGTGTTCCTGGCGCAGGTGGCGGCGCGGCTGCGCACGACCTACGACGGCCGCCCCAACGGTTACGACGACGCGGCGGGCTTCGTGCGCGACCTGGAGCTGGTGGCCAACAGCCTGCGCGACAACCGTGGCCTGCATGCCGGCCTGTTCCTGGTGAAGCAACTGCTGCGCCGGGCCCGCACCTTCGGGTTCCACCTGGCGACGCTCGACGTGCGCCAGCACGTGGACGTGCACGACCATGTCGTGGGGCAGGGGCTGGGCGATGAATCCTGGGCAGCCCGCCCGGGCGCGGAACGCGTGCGGATCCTGGCGGAGGCGATCAGCCGCGACCGCGGGCCGGTCGGCGCGCTGGATGCGGTGGGACGGCGCTCGCTGGCCGTCTTCGAGGCGATCCTGCAGGGCCGGGCCAAGTACGGCGAGCAGGCCGTCGGCGACTATATCGTGAGCGGCGTACGCGGCCCCGAGGACCTGCTGTCGTCGCTGCTGCTGGCGCGCTGGGCCAATGTCACCGACAAGGACACCGGCCAGGTGCCGCTCGACTTCGTGCCGCAATTCGAGGGTCACCATGCGCTGGAGCGGTCCGGCGACATCCTGCGCGACAGCTGCGCCCAGCCCATGTATTCCGCACACCTGGCATCGCGCGGCGGCCGGCAGACCGCGCTGATCGGCCATTCGGACTGCAACAAGGAATGCGGCATTGCGGCCGCCCGGTTTGCCGTCTATCAGGCCCAGGCGGCGCTGGTCGGGGCCGCGCAGCATGCCGGTGTCGAACTGGACATCCTGCACGGCCGCGGCGGCACCGCCAGCCGCGGTGGCGGACCGATCGAGATGCTCGTGCAGAGCTCGCCGCCGGGCGCCGTACGCGGCACGCTGCGCGCCACCGAGCAAGGCGAGGTCGTGACCAACAACTACGGCCTGCACTGGATCGCGCTGCGCACCTTCGAGCAGGCCCTGCATGCCGTCATACGCGCCACGGCCGGGCGCAAGGACGCGCCGGTGGACGTCGCCACCCACCTGGAGGTCATGACGCAGGTGGCGTGCGCGAGCCGCGACCGCTACCGGACGCTGGTGTACGGCACGCCCCGCTTCGAGGAATTCTTCCGCGCCGTCACGCCGGTCGACGTCATCGAGCGCATGCAGATCGGCTCGCGTCCCGCGTCGCGTCCGGGGATGACCGGCATCGAGGCGCTGCGGCCGGTGCCTTGGGTATTCGCCTGGACGCAGAGCCGCCACACGGTGCCGGGCTGGTACGGCACCGGCAGCGGACTGGAGCACGCCGCCGCCGTGCTGGGGCCGAACCGGCTGGCGCAGGCCTGGTCGGCGTGGCCGTTCTTCGCGCATTTCATCAATGACGTGGAAATGCAGCTGCTGAGGAGCGACTTCTCCGTGGCGGCGCTGTACGACGAGCTGGCACCGGACGCGCTGGCGCCGCTGGCGGCGGAGCTGCGCCGCGAGTACGAGCTGTCCACCCGCTGGATCGTCTGGCTCAAGGGCGAGGTGGACCTGATGGACGACGAGCCGCGCATGCAGCGGTCGGCGCTGCTGCGCTCGCCCTACCTGGACCCGATGCACTACATGCAGGTGGACCTGCTGCGGCGCTGGCGCGCGGCCGACCGCAAGGACCCGGCGCTGTTCGAGGCGCTGCTCGCCAGCATCTCCGGGATCGCCCAGGGACTGCAGGCGACGGGCTGATCCACGCCGCCCGGACCGGCGCCGCCGCGACCGGTACAATCCTGCGGATGTACGACGCCCGCCCACTGAACTCCTGGCGCAAGCACTGGGCGCACCGCTTCGGCGTTGCGCCGTTCCTGCCCATGTCGCGGGACGAGATGGACCAGCTCGGCTGGGACAGCTGCGACGTGATCATCGTGACCGGCGACGCCTACGTGGACCACCCGAGCTTCGGCATGGCCATCGTCGGGCGCCTGCTCGAGGCGCAGGGCTTCCGCGTCGGCATCATCGCGCAGCCGGACTGGAAGAGCGCGGAGGCCTTCCGCGCACTGGGGCCTCCCAACCTGTTCTTCGGCGTGACGGCCGGCAACATGGACTCGATGGTGAACCGGTACACGTCGGACCGGCGGGTCCGCAGCGACGATGCCTACACGCCCGGCGGCGAGGGCGGGCGCCGGCCGGACCGCGCCGTGACCGTCTATGCACAGCGCGCCCGCGAGGCCTTCGACGGCGTGCCGGTCGTGGTCGGCGGCATCGAGGCGTCGCTGCGGCGCATCGCCCACTTCGACTACTGGTCCGGCAAGGTGCGGCGCTCGGTGTTGCTCGATGCGCGCGCAGACCTGCTGGTGTTCGGCAATGCCGATCGCGCCATCTGCGAGATCGCGCACCGGCTGGCGGCCGGAGAGCGCATCGACGCGCTCACCGACATCCGCGGCACGGCGTTCCTGCGGCCGGGCGTGCCGGCGGGCTGGATCGAGATCGACTCGACCCATCTCGACGAGCCGGGGCCGCTGAACCCGCCGGTCGACCCGTACGCGGCCGAGCCCGCCAGTACGGCGGCCGGCTGCGACGTCAAGGGAGCGGGGTCCGGCGTCAAGGTCGTGCGCTTCGCACGGCGCGTGAAGGCCGAGGACCGCGCGCGCAGCGTCGTGCGGCTGCCGTCGTGGCAGCAGGTGCGCGACGATCCGGTGCTGTACGCGCACGCCTCGCGGATCCTGCACACGGAGGCGAATCCGGGCAATGCACGGGCGCTGGTGCAGCGACACGGCAGCACCGAGTTGTGGCTCAACCCCCCGCCGGTGCCGCTGACGACCGAGGAGATGGACTGGGTGTACGAGTTGCCGTACCAGCGCAGGCCGCATCCGGCCTACGGCGATGCCGGCATTCCCGCCTACAAGATGATCAGGTTCTCGGTGGCGATCCAGCGCGGCTGCTTCGGCGGCTGCACGTTCTGCTCCATCACCGAGCACGAGGGCCGCATCATCCAGAGCCGCTCGGAGGATTCAGTGATCCGCGAGATCGAGGCCGTGCGCGACACGGTCCCGGGATTCACGGGCGTCATCTCCGACCTGGGCGGCCCGACCGCGAACATGTACCGGCTGGCCTGCCGCGACCCGAAGATCGAGGCCGCCTGCCGCCTGCCGTCCTGCGTCTACCCGGACGTCTGCCCGAACCTCAACACCGACCATGCGCCGCTGATCAGGCTGTATCGCCGCGCGCGCGAGCTGCCGGGCGTGCGCAAGGTGCTGATCGCCTCCGGTGTGCGCTACGACCTGGCCGTCAAGTCGCCCGAGTACGTCAAGGAGCTGGCGCAGCACCACGTGGGCGGCTACCTGAAGATCGCCCCGGAGGCGATCGCCGAAGGGCCGCTGTCCAAGATGATGAAGCCGGGCGTCGCGGCCTATGACCGGTTCAAGGAGCTGTTCGACCGCTATTCGCAGGCGGCGGGCAAGGAGCAGTACCTGATCCCGTATTTCATCGCGGCGCATCCCGGCACCACCGACGAGGACATGCTGCAGCTCGCGCTCTGGCTCAAGCAGAACGGCTTTCGCACCGACCAGGTGCAGGCCTTCCTGCCGGCGCCGATGGCGACGGCCACGGCGATGTGGCACACGGGCAAGAACCCGCTGCACAAGGTGACCCCCGGCAGCGAGGACGTGTACGTGCCGAAGAGCCTCAAGCAGCGCCAGCTGCACAAGGCTTTCCTGCGCTACCACGACGCCAACAACTGGCCATTGCTGCGCGCGGCGCTGCGGCGCATGGGTCGCGTGGACCTGATCGGCAGCGGCAAGCGGCACCTGGTGCCGGCCTGGCAACCGAAGGGCACCGGCCAGCGCGAAGAAGGCGGCCGGCGGCCGGGCGCCAGGCAGGCGCAGCCGTTCCTGACCCAGCACACCGGGCTGCCGCCGGCGGCGGCGCCGCCGCGCACCGCGAAGAAGGGCCGCAAGGGGCGCTGACCGGGGCCGCGCGATGCGCCCCATTGACCTGCGGCGAATCCCCGTTATCT
Organism: uncultured Gammaproteobacteria bacterium; assembly: GCA_963695155.1. Classification (GTDB taxonomy): domain Bacteria; phylum Pseudomonadota; class Gammaproteobacteria; order Steroidobacterales; family Steroidobacteraceae; genus SG8-30. The sequence goes on along the minus strand of CAVOGD010000006.1, from coordinate 335,006 downwards.
TGCACAGTCCCCAGGACGACAGGACCGGTCCCAGTGAATGACAACGTGCCCCAGGCTGCGCCGCTGCACACCGTCTGCGTGTATTGCGCGTCGAGCCGCGTCTGCGATCCCGTCTATCACGACGTCGCGCGCCGGCTGGGCGGCCTGCTGGCGCGGTCCCGGTGCGCCATCGTCTACGGCGGCGGCGGCACGGGGTCGATGGGCGCGCTGGCCGAGGGCGCGCTGGCGGAGAACGGCCGCGTCATCGGCGTCATCCCGCAGTTCATGCAGGAACTGGAGTGGGGGCACGCGGGACTGAGCGAGCTGCACATCGTCGAGGACATGCGCACCCGCAAGCACGAGATGCTGGCGCGCGCCACGGCGGTCGTCGCGCTCGCCGGCGGCTGCGGCACCTTCGAGGAGTTGATGGAAGCCATCACGCTGAAGCGGCTGGGGCTGTTCCTGGGGCCGATCGTGATCGTGAACACCGCCGGTTATTACGATCCGCTGGTCGCGCAGCTGGACCGCGCGATCGAGCAGCGCTTCATGAACGGGGCGCATGGCCGCATGTGGCAAGTGGTCGCCGGGCCGGACGACGTGCTCGAGGCCATCAGGACCGCGCCGGGCTGGGACGCGGGGCAGATCGAAAACGCCGTCGTGCGCTGAGCGCCGCGCCGCGGCTCAGATGCCGGCCTTGCCCAGGGCATCCACCAGCCGGCGCGCCACCGCCGACAGGGCGGGGTGGTCCGCGTCGAAGCGCACGGCGAGGCGCTCCAGCGCGGGGACGTGGTCGCTGGCGGCTGCGGCACTGGCCCCCAGCTCCTCGATGTCACGCGCCACGACGCCGAGCAGCCTGCGCGATTCGTCGTCCAGCGAGTCGGCCCAGCCGAGTTCCTCGTGCAGCCGGCGCAACAGCTCTGGCAGCGTCTGGTCAGTCATGATCCATGGCCCTCCCGGCTCGACCATTGTAGCCCTGCGCAGCGCCGCGCGGACCGCAGGGCGGAATGCCGCCGTGCGCTTCCCCCGCCGGCAGGGTAAAGTGCGCGGCTTCCACGGACGAGAACCGGAAGCGATACGCCGATGAACAAGGACCAGACGCAGGAGCCCCGGATGGACGACAAGGGTCTGTACCGGGAGGACATCTTCTCCGACCAGAAGGTCGGCGCCATCCGCTGCCTGACCCCGGTGACTGCGGAGGGGAAGGACGATGCCACGCGGGCGGTGGTCTACATCGGGCAGGCGACCGTCATGACGCCGATGGGCTCGCTCCCGCTCAGCTTCGAGCTGCAGGCCGGCACGCTGGCCGAGGCGGTCCAGGCGTTCGGCGGCGCCGCACAGAAGGCCGTCGAGGAGGCCGCCCGCGAGATCCAGGAAATGCGCCGCCAGGCCTCGTCGTCCATCGTCATACCGGACGCCGGCGCGGCCACGCTCAAGGGCATGGGCGGCAAGGGCGGCGGCGGCATCCAGCTGCCCTGAGTCCGGTCGCCGCGGCAGCGGCGCCCCGCTAGCGCGACTTCCTGCGTGCGGTCTTCTTCGCTGCGCCGGACCGGCGCGCGCTGCGGCCCCGGGCCATGTCCTGCAGGATCGTCAGCAGGGCCGCGCGGCGCGGCGGGTCGAGCCGTTCCCACAGCCGCAGCAGGCGCTGCGTTTCCTTGTCGAAGCCCGTCAGCGGTTGCAGCGCGTTGTCCGTGAACGTACGCAGCGATCCGTAATCCACGCCCAGCTCGCGCGCCAGCTTGCGCACCTCGGCGGGCCGGGTCGGCACGGCGCGAATCAGCTGCGCGACGGTGGCCGGCGTCGTGCCGAGCACCTTGGCCAGTTCCATCTGCGAGTAGCCGAGCTCGACGGCCTTCCTGAGCCACTCGGGGAACCAGTTCAGGGCGGTGGGCTGGGCCATCGGCATCCTCCCGGGGCGTGCGCCTGCACGCCGATGCTAACCGCTGCGACCCCGCGGTGTCACAGTCAACGGCCGGCCGTCACTGCAGGTACCGTCCCAGCCAGCCGTGCACCTCGGAGTAGAAATAACGGCTGTTCTCGCCCTTCAGGATCCAGTGGTTCTCGTCGGGGAAGAACAGCAGCCGGCTCGGCACATCCTGGCGCTTCAGCACCGTCCAGAACTCGAGGCCGTTGTTGAGCGGCACCCGGAAGTCCTTCTCGCCGAAGGTCAGCAGGATCGGCGACTTGAGCCTGGCGGAGCGGTAGAACGGGCTCTGCTCACGCCACACCCGCAGGCTGCCGTCCCAGGCCGGCCCGGCCAGGTTGCGCTCACGACCGTACGCGATGTCGCTGGTCGTCCACTGCGACTTGAGGTCGTACAGGCCGGCGTGGCTGACCAGCGCCTTGTAGCGGGTCGTGGACACGGCCAGCCAGTTGACCAGGTGCCCGCCGTAGCTGGCGCCGGCCGCAGCCTGGCGCGACCCGTCTATGAAGGGGTAGCGCCGGATGGCCTCGTCGGCCGCCTCATTGACCTCGCTGGCCGGGCCGGCCAGCGGGTCGCCCTGGATGGCGCGCGCGAAGGCCTCGCCGAAGCCCGTCGACCCCGTGTAGTTCGTGGCCAGCACGACATAGCCCGGGCTGCCCAGCAGGTGGTAGTTCCAGCGCGTGATGAACTCGTCGCCCATGGCCGAGTGGGGTCCGCCGTGGATCAGCACCAGCAGCGGGTACCGGGCGGCGGGATCGAAACCGGGCGGCAGGGTCAGCACGTTGTGGATGCGCCGCCCGCGGCTCGACGTGAACCAGAACTGCTGGACCGGCTGCCAGTCGATGGCCGCCACCCGCTCCGCATTGAGGGCGGTCAGTGCCGACCAGTGGCCGGTGGCAGGATCGATGGTCCCGACTTCCTGCGGGCTGATGGCGCTCTCCCACCTGGCCGTGATCACGGGTTCCGCGGTGCCGGTGACCCGCAGCGCCGACAGCGACCCCGCCTCGAGGCGGCCAAGCGCGCGCACTTCGCCGCCGGGCAGGGCCAGCGAGAAGATCCGCGTGGCGCCCTCGTCATCGGCCAGCAGGTAGGCGGTCCGGCCGTCCGGCGCGATTCCGTAGTCGCCCACCGGGCGGTCGAACGACGCGGTCAGCACCCGCGGCTTGCCGAGGTCCGGCCAGTCGAAGGCCACCAGCCGGCTCAGGTTGTAGACGTGCGCGGTGTCGGCGGAGAGCTTCGCGTACAGGCGCGCGCCGTCCGGCGAGAATTCCGGGTCGGAGTAACTGCCTTCCTTGCCGGTCAGGCGACGCGGTTCGCCGCCCTCGATGGCTACTTGCCACAGCGACATCACGACCTCCGCGCGCGCCGCTTCGTGGCGGTTGTCGGTGGCGGTAAAGACGACCGCTGCGCCGTCCGGCGTCCAGGCCGCGGCGATCGATTCGCCGTCGTTGCCCAGGCCGCCGCCGTAACCGCGGGCCGCGAACAGGCGGCTGCCGGCCAGCAGGTACCGCGGCCCGGCACCGGGCGCCAGCGGCTGCACCACCAGCATGGGGCGGCGGTCGTCCAGCCAGCGATCCCAGATCCGGATCGGAAACTCGTCGTAGGCGCGCACGTTGTACTTGCGTGACTTGCGGTCCGCGATCGCCTGGCGATTCCCGTCCTCGCCGGCCACGCCCGGGTAGACAAGCGTGTTCACCAGCAGGGCGCCGCCGTCCGGCCGCCACACGGGACGGTCGGCACCGCCGGCCAGCGTGGTGACGCGCTGGGCCTCGCCGGGACCGGCGATGTCGAGCAGGTAGACCTGCTTCGCCTCGTCACCTTCGCGCTTGGCGACGAACGCCAGTGCGCCCGAATCCGGGCGCCACGCCAGGTCGCTCTCGCCCGCCTTGGTGGCGGTCAGCCGGCGCGGCGGCGCACTGCCGTCCGCGGGCACCAGCCACAGGTCGCTCGACTTCTGCTCGTCGTCGTAGGCGGGCTCGGACACCGCAAAGGCTATCCAGCGGCCATCCGGGCTGGGCACGGGCGTGCCCGGGCGCTTCATCAGCCACACGTCCTCGTGCGTGATCGGGTGCCTGGCCGCCGTTTCGGCCGGGGCCGCCGGGGCAGCCAGCGCCAGCAGCGGTATCAGGAACAGGGCGGCCAGTGTGCGGTTCATCGGTGCTCCGGGGATCAGGGCGATGCCGTGAATTATAGGTGCCGCGGCCGCCCTGTGCCGTCGCTGCCAGCGCGCGGCCCGGCAGCGGGGATGTCGAATCCCCCGGATTCGGTTAATCTGCCCGGTGGGGGGGCTGGGCACGACGCGCCGGGCGGGGGACGACGCACATGTCGGCGATCTACTTCACGCTGGCCGCGATCATCCTCTATCTGGTGGCCGACTGGCTGCTGCGCCAGATGGAGAACCGTGCCGGTCGCAGGTTCGAGTACCGCACGCTGATCTTCTTCGGCCTGCTGCTCGGCCTTGCGCTCGTGTCCTTCGGTGTCATTCGCCGCCTGTCTGGCGAATAGCCGGCCCGACTCCCCCGGGTAATTGACCTAGGTCAATGCGGCGCAGGCATCGTCCTGCGGTGATGCGGAAGATGACGGCGCCGGCGGCCGCCGCGGCGGCCGGCTGGCAGGCATCGCACCGTACAAGGGGGGGGAAGCATGAGCGACCACGAACCGGGCAACGACCGGGAACGCATACCTTTCATGCAACGGGTGCTGGACAACCCGTTCCTGCTGCTGTTCCTGGGGGTCGTCATACCGACGGTCCTGTACATCATCTGGGGAGTCATGGAACTGTCCCAGATTCCCGTCGCGCCCTGAAGCACACCGGGGGTTAGAGCAATGGCCATCAGTCCGCCCACCGCACGGCTCTGGTTCAACGAGCCCATCCACCGGGCCGAACTCGTGTGGATCATCGTGGCCTTCGTGTGGGGCCTCGTGATGTTCTTCATGATGATCTACTGGCACGCCTTCGGTCAGCAGAACCTCGCGACCGAGAGCTACCGCACGACGCCCAACGCGTTCTACGCCAAGACCGAGGAAACGGTCCGGCAGTGGCAGGTGCGGGAGCTCAACGGCGTGCCGGTGGTGAAGCCGCCGGCCGGCGCCGACGTGTACATGATCGGCCGCATGTGGCTGTGGTATCCGGTGCTGGAGCTGGAGAAAGGCCAGAGCTACCGGCTGCACCTGTCCGCGCTGGACCTGCAGCACGGGTTCTCGCTGCAGCCCGTCAACATCAACGTGCAGGTGCACCCCGGCTACGAGCACGTGCTCACGCTGACGCCGAACCAGACGGGCGAATTCTCGATCGTCTGCAACGAGTTCTGCGGGCTCGGGCATCACACGATGCTCGGCAAGATCTTCGTCGTCGACCGGCAGTGAGGGCCTGACATGAACACCGGAAACTTCCGTACCTGCCCCACGACCGGGCTCAAGGTCGACCTCAACGCCCAGGCGCTCATCAAGGCCAATGCGGTCGCGGCGGTCGTCTTCCTGGCGCTGGGCGGGCTGTTCGGCCTGGGCGTCGCGCTGACGCGCTGGCCGGCCGTCCACCTGCTGCCGGCCGACTGGTTCTACCTGGCCCTGACGGCGCACGGCCTGGACGTGCTGCTCCTGTGGATCATCTTCTTCGAGATGGCGATCCTGTACTTCGCGTCGTCCGTGCTGCTCAACTGCCGGCTGGCGGCGCCGAAACTCGGCTGGGTGGCGTTCGCGCTGATGCTGGGCGGCGGGCTGCTCACCAACGTCGCGGTGCTGCAGGGCGAGTCGAGCGTGATGTTCACCTCCTACCCGCCGATGATGGCGGCCCAGCACTTCTACCTGGGCCTGATCCTGTTTGCCGTGGGAGCCCTGTTGGTCTGCGGCATCTTCTTCGGCACGCTGGTCATCGCGCGCGACGAAAGGACCTACCAGGGGTCGATCCCGCTGGTGACCTTCGGCGCCATGACCGCCGCGATCATCGCGGTGTTCACGCTGGCCTCGGGCGCGATCATCCTGATCCCGACCTGGCTGTGGTCGCTGGGGATCATCAGCACCATCGACCCGCTGATGTACAAGCTGGTCTGGTGGGCCATGGGCCATTCCTCGCAGCAGATCAACGTCTCGGCGCACGTCGCGGTCTGGTACGCGATCGCGGCCATGCTGTTCGGCGCGCAGCCGCTGTCCGAGAAGGTCAGCCGGCTGGCGTTCCTGATGTACATCCTGTTCCTGCAGCTGGCCAGCGCGCACCACATGCTCGTCGAGCCGGGCCTCAGTTCCGAGTGGAAGATCTTCAACACCAGCTACGCGATGTACCTCGCGGTGCTGGGCAGCATGATCCACGGCATCTCGGTGCCCGGCGCCATCGAGGCGGCGCAGCGCAAGCGCGGCTTCAACAAGGGCCTGTTCGAGTGGCTGCGCAAGGCGCCGTGGGGCAACCCGGCGTTCTCCGGCATGTTCATGTCGCTGGTCATGTTCGGCTTCCTCGGCGGCATTTCCGGCGTGGTGATGGGGGCCGAGCAGATCAACATCATCATCCACAACACCCTGTACGTGCCGGGGCACTTCCACGGCACCGTGGTGGCCGGCACGACGCTGGCATTCATGGCCATCACCTACCTGCTGGTGCCGCTGATATTCCAGCGGGAGATCCGCTTCCCGACCATCGCGAAGTTGCAGCCGTACGTGTTCGGGCTCGGTGTCGCGGGCATCTCGCTGTTCATGATGGGCGCGGGCACGCTGGGCGTGTCGCGCCGGCACTGGGACATCACCTTCGCCGACGCGCCGTTCGACTTCAGCTACCCGCCCGCGGCGTTCCTGATGCTGGCGCTGAACGGCCTGTCGGCGATCGCCGCGGCGCTCGGTGGCGTTATGTACATCGTCGTCGTGGTCGCCTCGGTGTTCTTCGGCAAGCGCATTACCGGCAAGATCGAGCTGGGCGCGCCGGCGGGCGGCTCGGCGGTGGCGACGTACGGCAATGCAGGCACCTGGCGCGTGCCGGGCACGCTGGTGCTGGTTGCGGTATTCTTCATCGCCTTCGTGCTGTACTACTTCGTCAACTGGAAGTATCTCTCCGAAATCTGGCCGATGAGATGAGGGCGCCTTGGGACTGGAATCGTGGTCGCGAAATGATGGCGGCGGCTTGAGCCTGCGGAAGGTGCGCACCGTCGCGTCCGTCTTCAAGCTGCGGATCGGCGCGGAGATTGCCCTGGCGATGATCGCCGGCGCGGCCGTCACGCCCGGGACCGGCTTGCCGGCCTGGCAACTGGCGTTGCTCGCGCTGGCCGTGCTCATGTCGTCGGCCAGCGCGGGGGCCTTCAACCAGTACGCGGAGCGCGACCTCGACGCCGGCATGCTGCGCACGCGGCAGCGGCCGTTCGTCACCGGGGAACTGACGCCGGGCGCGCACTGGCTGGCCATCATCGCGCTGCTGCTGCTGTCCTCGGTCGTGCTGGCGGCCTGGGCCACCAACCTGGCGGCGGCCTCGCAGGTGCTGCTCGGCGCGTTCACCTACGGGGTCATCTATACGCTGTGGCTGAAGCGCCGCACCTGGCTGAACATCGTGTTCGGCGGATTCGCGGGGACCTTCGCCCTGCTGGCCGGCGCGCTGGCGGTGGACCCGGCGCTGGCGCTCGAGCCGGCGCTGCTGGCCATCGCGATGTTCTTCTGGACGCCGCCGCATTTCTGGAGCCTGGCGTTGTACAACCGCGCCGACTACGTCGCGGCCGGCGTGCCGATGCTGCCCGCGGTGACCTCGCCGCAGGCGACGGCCTGGGTGATCCTCGCGCACACCGGGGTGCTGGTGACGCTGACCATCGTGCCGGCGTTCACCGGGCTGGGCCTCGTGTACGGCGTCTGCGCCGGCGCGGGGGGCGCCTACTTCCTGTATCGCAGCATCCTGCTGGTCCGCCGCCCGACCCGTGACATGGCGCTGGCGAATTTCCGGGCCTCGCTGGTGCAGCTCAGCCTGCTGCTGGTCGGGGCGATCGCCGACGGCGCACTGAGCGGTCGGCTGATCGCATGAACCGCCGGGCGCGGTGGCTGGCCGCGCCGCTGTGCGTGGCGGCCGCCGTCGCGGGCGCGGGCGCGGGCGAGCCGGCGCCCGGCGACGTTCAGCCGGCGGCCTTCGAGGCGGGCACGGCGCTGGCGGCGAGCCAGGCCGCCATCGGCAGGGAGCTGCCGCCGCTGACCTTCACCGACCAGCATGGCCGGCCGCTGTCGCTGGCGGAATTTCGCGGCCGGCCGCTGGTGATCAGCCCGGTCTACACCAGCTGTTACCACATCTGCCCGACCACGACGACCTGGCTCCATAGCGCCAGCGACGTCGCCTCCGGCGTGGTAGGCGAGGAGGCCTTTGCGGTGCTGACCGTCGGCTTCGACACCCCTAACGACACGCCGGAGCGGATGCGGGCCTATGCGCGGCAGCGCGGCATCGAGACGCCGCAGTGGACCTTCGCCAGCGGCGACGCGCAGACCGTGGCGCGGCTGCTCGAGGCGATCGGCTTCGCCTACGCGCCGGCTGCGGGCGGGTTCGACCACATGATCCAGGCGACCATCGTGGATCGCGACGGCCGCGTGTACCGGCAGGTCTACGGCCAGCAGTTCGAGACGCCGCTGCTGGTGGACCCGCTCAAGAGACTGGTGCTGGGCCAGCGGCTGGAAGAGGACACGTTCGGTTCCATGGTGGAGCAGGTGCGCCTGTTCTGCACCGTGTTCGACGCCAAGAGCGGGCGCTACCGCTTCGACTACTCGATCTTCCTGAGCTTCGCCATCGGCCTGGTCTCGCTGGGCGGTGTGGCGATCTTCATCTGGCGGTCGTGGCGGGCCCAGGCGCGCGGACCGCGCGCTTCGTGACCCCGAAACGCGCGCTGCGGGCGGCATTGGCGGGCCTCGAGGGCCTGTGCGCGCGCGCCTTCCCGGAAGCCTGGAACCCGCTGCTGCAGCTGGGGGCGCTGGGCTGGTTCCTGTTCTGGATCATCACGGTCAGCGGCATCTACCTGTACGTGTTCTTCGACACCGGCGTGACGCGCGCCTACGAGTCGCTCGAGGCCATCACGCATGGGCAATGGTGGGCCGGCGGCGTGATGCGCAGCCTGCACCGCTACGCATCGGACGCGCTGGTGGTGGTCGTCCTCGTGCACCTGCTGCGCGAGTACTCGCTGGACCGCCTGCGCGGCAACCGCTGGTTCGCCTGGGTCACCGGCCTCGTGTTGCTGCTGTTCATCTACGTGTGCGGCATCACGGGCTACTGGCTGGTGTGGGACGTGCTCGCGCAGTACGTGGCCGTGGTGTCCAGCGAGTGGCTGGATGCGCTGCCGTTGTTCGGCGCGTCACTGGCCAGGAACTTCCTCAACGAGCCGGCGCTGTCGAGCCGCTTCTTCACGCTGATGGCCTACGTGCACATCGCCGCACCGCTGCTGATGCTGCTGTTCATGTGGGTGCACATCCAGCGCCATGCGCGGGCGCGCGTGAACCCGTCGCGCGGACTCGGCGTGCTGGTGCTGGCGGCGCTGACGGTGCTGTCGCTGGCCTGGCCGGCGCTGAGCCAGGCGCCCGCGGACCTCGACCGGGTGCCGACCACCGTCGGCCTCGACTGGTTCTACCTGGCGGCGTACCCGCTGGTGCAGCACTGGGGCGCCGCCGAGGTGTGGCTGGCCGGCGGCCTGCTGCTGCTGGGGCTGGTCCTGCTGCCCTGGCTGCCGCCCAGGAAGACGCCGGCCGCCGCGGTCGTCGACCTGGAGAATTGCAACGGTTGCGGGCGCTGCTTCGCGGATTGCCCGTTCGGCGCCATTACCCTGGTGCGGCGCAGCGACGGTCGCGCCTACGACCAGCAGGCCGCGGTGGACCCGGCGCAGTGCATGGCCTGCGGCCTGTGCGTCGGCGCCTGCCCGACGGCCACGCCGTTCAGACGCGCGTCGGCGTTCGTGGCGGGCATCGAGCTGCCCGGGCGCCGGCTGGATGCGCTGCGCAGCGAAATCGAGGAAGCGACCCGGCCCCTGGCGGGCGCTGCACGGCTGCTGGTATTCCACTGCGGGCACGGCGCGCGGGTGGGGGCGGGCGCCGCGACCGCCACCATCACGGTGCCCTGCGTGGGCATGATCCCGCCGTCGTTCGTCGACTATGCGCTCACCCGCAAGCTCGCGGACGGGGTGGTCTTCGCGGGCTGCGCCACGCAGGGCTGCTACGAACGGCTTGGCGACCAGTGGGTCGAGCAGCGCATCGCCGGGCAGCGCGATCCCTGGCTGCGCGAGCGGGTGCCCCGCGAGCGCGTCGCCGTGTCGTGGCGGGGCGCGGGCGAGGGCGCGGCGCGTGCCGCGGACCTCGAGGCGTTCCGCCGGCAACTGCCGGGATCACCGGCGCCGGCGCGCGCGCAGTCCGCGGGCCGGGCCCCGGCATGGCGTCGCACGGGCGGCGGCTGGCCGGCGCCCGCCAGGTGGCTGGCACAGGCCGCGGCCGTCGTCGCCGTCTGCGTGCCGGTTGCGGCGCTGGCCACCTATCCGGCCTGGCGCCAGCTCGAGCCGGCGACCGCCGTCGTGCTGTTGTCCTTCAGCCATGCCGCGCAACCGGTCGTGGCCTGCAAGAAGCTCACGCCCGCGGAACTCGCCGCGCTGAAGCCCAACATGCGCCGCGAGGTGGGTTGTGCGCGGGCGCGGTGGCCGATCTACCTGGAGTTCGAGCGCGACGGGCAGGTCCTGTACCGGGGCACGCACCAGGCGGCCGGGCTGTGGAACGACGGGCCGGTGGCCTTCTACGAGCGGTTCACGGTGCCGGCGGGACCGCAGCGGCTCGCGGTGCGCATGCGCGAGACGGGCGCCGCAGAGGGCTTCGACCACGTCGCCAGCCGGGAGGTCGAACTGGTGCCGGAGCAGAAGCTGGTGATCGACTTCAACCAGCGCACCGGTTTCACCTTTCGCTGAGCGGATCGCGGCGGAGCAACGGAGCACGACATGAGCCTGATGGAATGGCGCGACGAGTTCCAGATCGGCATCGCCGAGGTGGACCATGAGCATCGCGAGATGATCGAGCTGATCAACGAGCTGCACCGTGAGGCGCTGCGGGGCGATGGCGTCGAGCAGATCGCGATGGCGTTGGGCGAGATCAACCTGCGGATCGCCGCGCACTTCGCGCTGGAAGAGAAGAACATGACGATGCTGCGCTACGCGGGGTACCCGGCGCACAAGGCCGACCACGAACACCTGCTGGACGAGATCGCAGCGATCATGGACGACGTGTATGGAACGGGCCGCTACGACGCAGCCGTGCTGTCAGCGCGCCTGTCGGCCTGGTTCGGCGAGCACTTCCGTACCCATGATGCGTGGTTGCATCGCTGGCTGGTGGAGCAGGGGGAGTGAGTCGTGAGCCGTGAATAGTGAGCCGTAAGACAAGATTCCTCGGGCGGCTCACAACTCACAGCTCACGGCTCACGCTTTCCATTGCCGCGCGCGGATGTTCTTCAGCTGCCAGGGCTGGTCCGCGTCGAGGCCTTCCTCGTAGAGCTGCCCGCGACCCTGCAGCGGCGTCCAGTCGGTGAAGGCGCCGACCAGCGACCCCAGGTAGGGGCGCGCCACGGCCAGGCATTCCCGGAAGTCCATGTCATCCGGCTCCAGCAGCCCGCGGCGCGGATGCCGGATGGCCCACACGGCGGCGGCCAGTGCGCCGGCGGCGACCTGCACGCTGGTGGCGTTGGCATGGCGGACGTGCCGGCGCGCCTCGTCGATCGACAGTTGCGAGCCGTACCAGTAGGCGTTGCGTGCGTGACCGGCGACCAGCACGCCGAGTTCATCGGTGCCGGCAATGATCTCCCGGGCGATGACCCGCCGCGCGGGCTGCAGCTGCCAGCCCCGTCCCTCGAGCTCGATCGCCGAGAGCAGCGCATCGTCGCAGGGGTGATAGACGAACATGACCGTCGGCCGGTAGTCGAAGCCGCGTGCGCCGCGCAACGAGAGGTGACTGGCGATGGAAAACACCTCGTCGTGCGTCATGAGCAGGCCCTGGTACCCGCCCAGCGACGGCAGCCAGCTGCGCGCGTAGGTCGCTCCGCCCGGGCGGCGCAGGTACGCCGTCCCCGAACCGCGGCGATGCCAATGCGCTCCGGCGGGCAGCCGGGGCTCGGCGGTGCCGAGCGACAGTTCGGCCGGCTGCATGAGTTCGTCCACGAAGCCGTCGATGGACCAGGTGTTGACGAATTCGCCGGGCCGTTTCGGGCGCCGTGCGACCTGCGTGTCCCGCTCCGACACCTGCACGACCTTGACGCCCAGGTCGCGGGCCAGCGTCGCCCAGCCCTGCGCATCGGCGGGCGGCCGGGCCCTGGGCAGCAGCTTCGCGCGCAGGTCGAGCAGGGCTTGCTTCGCGAAGTGCGAGACCAGGCCGGGATTGGCGCCATGGTCGACGACAGCCGTGGGGGCGACGGGACCGAGCTTGCGGCCCAGGCGCAGCATCCTGTCGCGTGCGAGGAAATTGGTGCGCTCGCGGACCGGCAACATCGGGTTGTCGAACACGCCGGGCCACGGCTCGATCGAGGTGTCCACGTACAGCACGCCGTGGCCGGCGCACCAGTCGACCAGGTCCACGCTGGACACGTCCACCGACAGGTTCAGCAGCAGGTCACCGGGTGCCAGGTGCCGGGCCAGCTGCCGGCGGCAGGTGGCGGGCTTCAGGTGGCAGTGCACGAACCTGGCGCCGCTCGCCTCGGCGATGCGGCGGCCGCGCTCGTCGGCCGAGAGGACCGTGAGGCCGTCGTCGGCGAAGGCGATATGCCGGCGCAGCAGTGGCAGCGTTGCCTGGCCGATGCTGCCGCAGCCTAGCATGACCACGCGGCCGCGATGGCGTACGGCCCTGACCCCGATCGAGCCCATGCCGGAACCGTAGCAGAGCGCCGCCGGGCCCGCAGGAATTCCGGTTCGCCGGCCGTGACGACTACGGACTCGCGCGCCGGACGCGGGGTTATAATTATCGATTCCCCGATGCAGCAGTCCCGCCCGGGTGACGGTGGCGACGCAGCCTCACAGGAGCGCCCAGCAGATGAACGGCACTTTCACGATCCCCGTCCCGCACAACGAGCCCATCCTCGGCTATGCGCCGGGCAGCGCGGAGCGCGCCGCACTGAAGGCCGCCCTCGACGCGGCCGGCAGGTCCGTGGCGGACATTCCGGCGCTGGTGGGCGCCGAGGAATGCCGGGTCGGCAAGCCGGTTCCCGTCACGATGCCGCACCGCCACCGGCACGTGATCGCGCACACCCACCGCGTGGACGCTGCCGGGCTCGAGCGCGCCGTAGCAGACGGCCGTCGAGGCGCAGCGCGACTGGGCCAACTGGCGCTTCGAGGACCGCGCCGCGGTGTTCCTCAAGGCGGCCGAGTTGCTGGCCGGCCCGTGGCGCGCCCGCATCAACGCGGCGACGATGCTGGGACAGAGCAAGACCGCGTTCCAGTCCGAGATCGACGCGGCCTGCGAATTGATCGACTTCCTGCGCTTCAACGTGCACTTCGCGGAGCGGCTCTACGCGGAGCAGCCGATCTCGGCAGCGGGGCTGTGGAACCGGCTCGATCACCGGCCGCTCGAGGGTTTCGTCTACGCCATCTCGCCGTTCAACTTCACTTCCATCGGCGGCAACCTGCCGACCGCGCCGGCCCTGATGGGCAACGCCGTGCTGTGGAAACCGGCCACCACGGCCGCGCTCAGCAACTGGCTGTTCATGGACCTGCTGCGCGAGGCCGGCCTGCCACCCGGCGTCATCAACTTCGTGCCCGGCGATTCGGCCATGGTGACCGCGCGCCTGCTGGACGACCCGCACCTGGCGGGCATCCACTTCACCGGGTCCACCGCGGTGTTCCAGCAGTTGTGGCGCGGCGTGGCTGAGCGCATCGACCGCTACCGCAGTTATCCGCGGCTGGTCGGCGAGACCGGCGGCAAGGACTTCATCGTCGCGCACGCCAGCGCCGACGTGGACGCGCTGGCGGTCGCGATGGTGCGCGGCGCCTACGAGTACCAGGGCCAGAAGTGCAGCGCGGCCTCGCGCGCCTACGTGCCGGCCTCGCTGTGGCCCGCGGTCCGGGACCGGGTGGTCGCGATGCTGCGGGACATCCGCATGGGCGATCCGGCCGATTTCCGCAACTTCGTGGGGGCGGTCATCGACAAGAAGGCCTTCCAGCGCATTGCCAGCCACCTCGCGCCGGTCGGCAAGGACCCGCAGGCCACGCTGGTGGCCGGCGGCGGCTGTGACGACAGCGAGGGCTGGTTCATCGAGCCGACGCTGGTCGAGGTCAAGGATCCGCAGCACGTGCTGATGCGCGAGGAGCTGTTCGGGCCGGTGCTCGCCGTGTACGTGTACCGGGACCAGGACTGGTCCGCGACGCTCGGGCTGGTGGACGGCACCAGTCCGTATGCGTTGACCGGCGCCGTCTTCGCGCAGGACCGCGCCCGGCTGGTCGAAGCCACCGCGGCGTTGCGCAATGCGGCCGGCAACTTCTACCTGAACGACAAGCCGACCGGCGCGGTCGTCGGCCAGCAGCCTTTCGGCGGCGCACGGGCCAGCGGCACCAACGACAAGGCCGGGTCGATCCTGAATCTCGTGCGCTGGGTGTCGCCGCGCACCATCAAGGAGACCTTCGCGCCGCCCACGGACTACCGCTATCCGTTCATGGCCGCGGAATAGGCACGCTTCCGGCGCGGCGCGTCAGTCGTTGGCGGCCAGCGCCTGCTGCACGTCCCGCTGGCGGCGCTTCTCCTGGCGCTGCATGTAGACGCCGGCCGTGACGATGCCGATCGTGACGATCAGCACCAGGATCGTCGCGAGCGCATTGATGTCGGGGCTGACGCCCATCCGCACCTTCGAGAAGATCACGATCGGCAGCGTGCTCGATCCCGGGCCGGCGACGAAGCTCGAGATCACGAGGTCGTCCCAGGACAGCGTGAAGGCCAGCAGCCAGCCCGCCAGCACCGCCGGCATCACGATCGGCAGCGTGATCAGGAAGAACACCTTGGCCGGGCGCGCGCCCAGGTCCATGGCCGCCTCCTCGAGCGACTCGTCGAGCGTCGCGAGCCGGGACTGCACGACCACGGTCACGTAGGCCATCGAGAACGTGATGTGGGCGATCGTGATGGTGGTGACGCCGCGCCCGGCCGGCCAGCCGATGGCCTGCTCCAGTGCGACGAACAGCAGCAGCAGCGACAGGCCCGTGATGACCTCGGGCATCACCAGCGGGGCGGTCGCCATGCCGGTCAGCAGCGCGCGCCCGCGGAAACGCCCGAAACGCGCCAGCGCCAGGCCCGCCAGCGTGCCGAGGATCGTGGCGCCGGTGGCGTTGATCGCGGCAATCTTGAACGACAGCCTGGCCGCGTCGATCACCTGCTGGTTCTGGAACAGCTCGACGTACCACTTGGTCGAGAAGCCGCCCCAGACGGTCACCAGGCGCGACTCGTTGAACGAGTAGACGATCAGCGACAGGATCGGGATGTACAGGAAGGCGAAGCCGAAGGCCATCATCGTCACGACGAAGAAGGAACGCCGGCCGTTCACCGCTGCGCCTCCACCTGCCGGCCCTGCACGTGCTGGAAGATCATGATCGGGATCACCAGCAGCAGCAGCATCGCGATCGCGACCGCGCTGGCGACGGGCCAGTCGCGGTTGTTGAAGAACTCCTCCCACAGCACGCGGCCGATCATCAGCGTGTCGGGTCCGCCCAGCAGCGCCGGGATCACGAACTCGCCGACGGCCGGGATGAACACGAGCATGCAACCCGCGACGATGCCGCCGGCGGTCAGCGGCAGCGTGATCGTGAGGAACGCGCGCACCGGCCGGCAGCCGAGGTCGGCGGCCGCCTCCAGCAGCGACCCGTCGAGTTTCTCGATCGCCGTGTACAGCGGCAGCACCATGAACGGCAGGTAGGAATAAACGATGCCGAGGTAGACGGCGAAGTCGGTCTGCAGCATGACGATCGGCTGGTCGATGATGCCGAGCGACATGAGAATGTTGTTGATCAGGCCGTTGTTCTTGAGGATGCCGATCCAGGCGTAGACGCGCAGCAGGAACGAGGTCCAGAACGGCAGCATGACCATCAGCAACAGCAGGTTGCGCCAGGACGGGTTGCTGCGCGCGATGCCGTAGGCCAGCGGGTAACCCAGCAGCAGGCACAACACCGTGGACACGCTCGCCACCCAGACGGAGTTGAGGTAGGCGTTGCGGTAGAGGGCGTCCTCCCACAGGAATGCGTAGTTGGCCAGGTTGACCTTGAACTCCACGACCAGCGCCGAGACCCAGGTGTACAGCGGCTCGTACGGCGGCATGCCGAGGCGCATCTCCGACATGGAGATCTTGAAGACGATCAGGAACGGCACCGCGAAGAACAGCAGCAGCCACAGGTAGGGGACCGAGGTCACGATGGCGCGCCCGGTCAGCCCCCAGTCCCGCAGCTGGTTCCTGGTCCAGCGGTACGGGCCGAGGGAGCGCACCCAGGCCATCAGTTCCGCCAGTATGAACGGCGTGCTGCTGCGGACGCGCGCCGGCCGGGCGCTCACTGCGTGACCACCACGGGGCTCGTCGAATCCCAGGACAGCCAGACCTTCTCGTCCCAGGTGATGCGGCCCATGCTGTCGTGGCGAACCCTGTTCGGCCGCGTGACCCGCACCCGCCGGCCGCTGGCGAGCTGCACGAGGTACACGGACTGGTCACCCAGGTACGCGATCTCGGCAACGGTGCCCGCCACCCGGTTGTCTCCCTCGCTGTCCGGGGCCGCACGCGAGATCTCGATCTTCTCGGGCCGCAGGGCCACCCAGACGGTCGCGTCGGGCGCGGCACTCACGCCGTGGCCGACGTGGAACACGCCGCCCAGCTCCTCCGAGGCGACCCGCACGTAGTCGGGCTCGTCCTCGATCAGGGTGCCCTCGAACAGGTTGACCGAACCGATGAAGTCCGCGACGAAGCGCGAGCCGGGATACTCGTAGATGTCGGTCGGCGTGCCCACCTGCACGATCTCGCCGTGGTTCATCACGCCGATCCGTGAGGCCAGGGTCATCGCCTCTTCCTGGTCGTGCGTCACGACCACGAACGTGACCCCCAGGGTCTCCTGGATGTTGATCAGCTCGAACTGCGTCTGCTGGCGCAGCTTCTTGTCGAGCGCGGCCAGCGGCTCGTCGAGCAGCAGCAGCTTGGGTCGCTTCACCAGCGAGCGCGCCAGCGCCACGCGCTGGCGCTGCCCGCCGGACAGCTGGTGCGGCTTGCGCGCCGCGAACCGGCCCATGCTGACCAGGTCCAGCATCTCCGCCACGCGCTCCCTGATCTGGGCGGCGGGGACGCGGTCCTGTCGCAGCCCGAACGCGACGTTCTGCTCGACCGTCATGTGCGGGAACAGCGCATAGGACTGGAACATCATGTTGACCGGGCGCTCGTACGGCGGCAGCGCCGTCACGTCCACGCCGTCGATCCAGATCGAGCCCGCGGTGGGCTCCTCGAAACCGGCCAGCATGCGCAGCAACGTGGTCTTGCCGCAGCCCGAGCCGCCCAGCAGGCAGAACATCTCGCCGCGGTAGATCTTCAGCGAAACGTCGTCCACGGCGACGAACTCGCCGAACTTCTTCGTGACCTTGTCGAGGCGGACGTAAGGCTCCGCCTTGGCGTCCCTCCAGGGTTCCGCCGCCTGCTCCGGGCGCCCGTTCGCCACTTGCCGCCTCCCCGCAATGCGAGGCCCCGGCGGCGACCGGCCGCCGGGGCCCGGTTCGGTCGCTGCTTACTGCCCGGTACGGACCCGCGTCCAGCTGCGGTTCATGAGCCGGCTGAACTCCTGGGACTCCGCCAGGTGCGGATACAGCTTCTGGGCGACCTCGGCGGTCGGGTAGATCGACGGATCGCCCTTCACGTCGTCGCTGACCAGCGCCAGCGAGGCCGCGTTGCCGTTGGCATAGGACACGTAGTCGGTGACCTGGGCGATGACCGCCGGATCCATCAGGTAGTTGATGAACTCGTGCGCGTTGCCCGGGTGCGGGGCATCGGCGGGGATGGCCAGCATGTCGAACCACATGATGGCGCCCTCCCTGGGGATCGCGTAGGCGACGGTGACCGGCGTCTCGGCCTCGCCGCCACGGTCGCGGGCCTGCAGCACGTCGCCGCTCCAGCCCAGCGCCACGCAGATCTCGCCGGTCGCGAGGTCGTTGATGTACTGCGATGAGTGGAAGTAACGGACGTACGGGCGGACCTTCATCAGGAGTTCCTCAGCCGCCGCCAGGTCCTCCGGCGCCTCGCTGTTGGGGTCGCGGCCCAGGTAGATCAGCGCCGAGTCGACCACCTCGCCGGGCGCGTCCAGCATCACCAGGCCGCACTGCGCGAGCTTGGCCGCAATGGCGGGATCGAAGAGCGCGGACCAGCTGTCGATCGTGTCGGTGCCCAGCACCGCCTTGACCTTGTCGGGGTTGTAGCCGATGCCCGTCGTGCCCCACAGGTACGGCACGGCGTGCTCGTTGCCCGGGTCGTGCTCGGCGATGCGCGCCATGATCTCCGGGTCGAGGTTGGCCAGGTTGGGCAGCCTGGACTTGTCGAGCTTCATGAACACGCCAGCCTTGACCTGCCGCTCGAGGAACGAGGCCGAAGGCACGACCACGTCGTAGCCGGTGCTGCCGGCCAGCAGCTTGGTTTCCAGCACCTCGTTCGAGTCGAACACGTCGTAGGTGACCTTGATGCCGGACTTTGCCTCGAATCCGGGGACGGTCTCCTCGGCGATGTAGTCGGACCAGTTGTAGACGAACAGCTCCTTGGCCTCCGGGCCAGCCTGCTCCTCGCCGGCCTGCTTGCCACCGCAGGCGGCCAATACGACGACGGCCGCCGTCAGCAGCCCATAACGAATCTCAGTACGCATGGTCATCCCCCTGGCCGGGCGCAGCCCGGATCCCCTTGGCAGTTCTCGCCCGGGCGGGTGCGCCCGGTGCTCGCGATCCTAATATAGCAGCAGCCGGCCGGCGAGCGCCGCCGTCAGGCCACCCCCAGGTCGGCCGCCGTCAGGTCGAGGCAGCGGCGGGCCCGGTCCACCAGTTCGTCCACCTGCCCGTGTTCGATCACCAGCGGCGGCGCGATGATCATGGTGTCCCGCACGGCCCGCATGACCAGGCCGTTGGCGAAGCAATGGTCCCGGCAGCGGGTCCCCACCTCGCCGCGGTCGGGGAAGAAGGTGCGGCGGTCCTTGTCTGCCACCAGCTCGAGCGCCCCGATCATGCCCACGCCGCGCACTTCGCCGACCAGCGGGTGGTCGGCCAGTTCGCGCCAGCGCCGCTGCAGGTAGGGGCCGATGTCGTCGCGCACCCGCTCCACCAGCCGCTCGCGCCGCAGGATGCCGAGGTTCTCGATGGCGACCGCGCAGGCCACCGGATGCCCGGCCCAGGTGTGGCCGTGGTGGAACTCGCCGCCCCGGTCGACCAGCACGTCGGCCACGCGGTCCGACACCATGACCCCGCCCAGCGGCTGGTAGCCCGAGGTCAGGCTCTTGGCGATGGTCATGAAGTCGGGCGCGAAGCCGAAATGCTCGCAGCCGAACCAGTGGCCCGTGCGCCCGAAGCCGCAGATCACCTCGTCGGCGATCAGCAGGATGCCGTAGTGGCTGCAGATCCTCTGGATTTCGGGCCAGTAGGTATCGGGCGGGATGATGACGCCGCCGGCGCCCTGGATGGGCTCGCCGATGAAGGCGGCGACGCGCTGCGGCCCGATCTCCTCGATCTTCTCCGCCAGCCGGCCCGCGGCGCGCAGCCCGTATTCCGCGGGCGTCACGTCGGTGCCGTTCTCGTACCAGTAGGGCTGCTCGATGTGCACGATGCCGGGTATCGGCAGGCCGCCCTGTGCGTGCATCGCGGCCATGCCGCCCAGGCTGGCGGCCGCCACGGTGCTGCCGTGATAGGCGTTCTCGCGGCTGATGATCACGCTGCGCGCGGGCTCGCCCAGCAGGTCCCAGTAACGGCGCGTCATGCGCACGATCGTGTCGTTGGCCTCGGACCCGGAATTCGTGAAGAACACCCGGTTGAACTGCGGCGGGGTCAGCTCCGCCAGCAGCCGCGCCAGCTCGATGGCCGGCGGGTTGCTGCTCTTGAAGAAGCTGTTGTAATAGGGGAGTTCCCGCAGCTGGCGCGCCGCAGCGTCCGCCAGCTCGCCCCGGCTGTAGCCGAGGTTGACGCACCACAGCCCCGACATGCCGTCGAGGATGCGCTGGCCCTCGGAGTCGAACAGGTAGACGCCCTCGGCGCGGGTGATGACGCGCGACCCCTCCCTGGCGAGCGCCTGGAAGTCGGTGAACGGGTGCAGGTAATGGCGGGCGTCGAGCGCCTGCCAGTCGCGGGTCGTTCGTTCCAAGGTCGTGCGCCCCCTGGCGGTCATGCGGCGTCTCGCTGGCTCAGACGTTGAGCAACAGGTGTTCGCGCTCCCAGGAGCTGATCACCCGCGCAAAGGTCTCGTGCTCGTTTTCCTTGACCGCGACGTAGGCCGCGACGAACCGCTCGCCGAACAGGTCGACCAGCGGCGCGCAGCCGCGCAGCAGGGTGAGCGCGTCCGCGAGGATCATGGGCAGCGTAAACGGCAGGTCGTAGGCCGAGCCCGTGACCGGCGCGGTGGGCTTGAGCCCCTCGGTCATGCCCAGGTAGCCGCAGGCCAGCGAGGCCGCGATCGCCAGGTAGGGATTGGCGTCGGCGCCGCCCACGCGATTCTCGAGGCGTCGCGACTGCGGCGGCGCGACCGGCACGCGCAGGCCGGTGGTGCGGTTGTCCACGCCCCACTGCACGTTGACGGGCATCAGGTTGTAGGGCGTGATCCGCCGGTAGCTGTTGACGTTGGGCGCCAGCAGCGACATCGCCGCGGGCAGGTACTTCTGCAGCCCGGCGATGTGCGACTCGAACAGCGCGGTGGGTTTGCCGTTCTGGTCGCTGAAGACGTTGGCGCCCGTCTCGCTGTCCAGCACGTTCTGGTGGATGTGCATGGAACTGCCGGGCTCGGAGGCCAGCGGCTTGGCCATGAAGGTCGCGTACATCTTGTGGCGCAGCGCGGCCTCGCGCGCCGTGCGCTTGAACAGGAAGGACTGGTCGGCCAGGTCGAGCGCGTCGCCGTGGATCAGGTTGATCTCGATCTGCGCGGCGCCGGTCTCGTGGATCAGCGTGTCGATGTCGATGTCCTGCGCCTCGCAGTAGGCGTAGATGTCGTCGAATAGCGGGTCGAACTCGTTGACCGCCGCGATGCTGTACGCCTGCCGGCCGATCTCGGGACGGCCCGAGCGACCCACCGGGGGCTTGAGCGGGTAGTCGGGGTCGATGTTCGGCTCGACCAGGAAGAACTCGAACTCCGGCGCGACCACCGGTTTCCAGCCCCTGGCCGCGTACAGGTCCAGCACCCGGCGCAACACGTAGCGCGGCGACATGGGCACCGGGCGCCCGTCGTCGTAGAAGCAGTCGTGGATGACCTGCGCGGTCGGCTCCGGCGCCCACGGCACGATGCGGATCGTGCCGGGGTCGCCGACGAGCTCGATGTCGATCTCGGACGGGTGGATGGAGCTGTCGTCGCGCGGATACTCGCCGGTGATCGTCTGCAGGAAGATCGATTCCGGCAGGCGCATGCCTTCGTCCTCGGCGTACTTCTCGGCCGGCATGATCTTGCCGCGCGCGACACCGGCCATGTCCGGGATGAGCGCCTCCACCTCGGATACGGCGCGGTCGCGCAGGAACTGCCTGATCGCGCTCACCGCGACCGCCGCGCCGCGCGCTCGCGCGCGGCTTCGCCGAAGGCCCCGAACAGCGCGCGCGACAGGGCGTTGTCCATGGCCTTCCACTCCGGGTGCCACTGCACGGCCAGCGCAAACGACTTCGCGCCGCCGACCTGGAACGCCTCGATCACCCCGTCATCCGACTTCGCCTCGGTGACCAGCGGTGCGCCGAGCCGCTCGATGCCCTGCGAGTGCAGCGAATTGACCATGGCGTGCGGCCGGCCGGCCAGCCGCTGCAACAGGCCGCCTTCGGTGAATTCGACCTCGTGCGCCGGCCCGTACTGCACGTCGAGCGGCTGGCTGGCGTCTTCGCGATGGTCCTGCCGGCCGGGCTGCTCGTGCAGCTTCTGCGCCAGCGTGCCGCCGAAGGCGACGTTCATCTCCTGGAAGCCGCGGCAGATGCCGAATACCGGCAGGCCGGCCTCGACCGCGTGCAGGATCATGGGCAGCGTGGTGGCATCGCGCTCGGGGTCGTGCAAGGTGCCGGGCGCGGCCGGCGGACCCTGATAGCGATGCGGCTCGACGTTCGACCGGCTGCCCGTGAACAGGATGCCGTCGACGCTCGCGAGCCAGTCCTGCAGGTCCTGCTCGCCCAGAGCGGGCAGGATCACGGGCACCGCCCGGGTGGCCCGCGTGATGGCGTCGATGTACTTCTCGCCGACGCAATGGAACCAGTGTGGTCCCAAGAGCCGGCGATCGGCCGGTATCCCGATGACGGGCTTGCGCATCTTCATTTAGGTGAACTTCCTGAACAGCTTGGTCTGGTCGAACAGTTCCTCCAGGGAGTTCATGCGCGCCTGGGTTTCCTTCCAGGTCGCGTCTTCCACCGCGGCAATCAGCGCCTCGAGGATGAACATCGTGACGACCGACGAGTCCCACGCCGACGGCGCCTCGATCCGGGAGTGGAAGCTGTGGGTGGCCAGCTTGGCCGCCGGCGAACCCCACTGGTCGGTGAACAGCACCAGCGTCACGCCCTTGGCGGTCGCCATCTCGGCCAGCCGCAGGATGTCGCGTTCATAACGGCGGATGTCGAAGGCGACCAGCACGTCGCGCGCCTGCATGTTCAGCACATAGTGCGGCCACGTGTTCGAGTTCGACGCGACCAGCGTGACGCCGTTCCTGATGACCTGCATGTGGGTGAAAAAATAGTCGGCCAGCGAGCGCGTGATGCGCCCGCCGACGACGTGCACGGCGTGCTGCTGCTCGGCCAGCAGGCCGACGACCGCGCCGAAGGTCTCCGGGTTGAGTTGCTGCAGCGTGCCGCGCAGGTTTTCCAGCACGGCCTCGCCGAACCGGTTGAGGATATGCGTATCCGGGGCTTCCTGCGCCCAGCGGTCGTACTTGGTGACCGGGCTCGTGATGGTCGCCTCGAGTTCGGCACGCAGCGCGGCCTGCAGCTGCGGAAAGCCCCCGAATCCCAGCTTGCGGACGGTGCGCGCCACCGTCGCCGTCGACACGCCGGACGATTCGGCAATGGCCGTGATGCTGCCGAGCCCCGAAACCGGGTAGTTCTCCACGAGGATGTTGGCGAACTGGCGCTCGGCGCGGGTCAACGTGCCGAACTGGCTGCGCACTCGCTCGGCTACGGTAAGCTCTTGGGTCGATTCCATCATCGTCGCTGCACGCGGATCCGCGCGGCTGTGCCGGGGTACCGTCCCATGTTATCGGGAAGACCGTCGTTTCGTAAATAACTTGACAATTGGAGAGTGACAGAAGAAATATAGACAATCAAGCGTCGAGGGGGGCGCGCTTGGCACCTAAAGAACAACAATCGCCCGCGGTCGCCGCGGCAGATCGAGGGGTCGATCTGACCGTTGAGGTCGTCAACCCGCACGGTGCGGGCGGGTTCGTGCTGGTGTGCGAGCACGCTTCCCATTTCATCCCGCCGGAACTGGGGACGCTCGGCCTGGCCAGCGACCTGCTCCTGAGCCATATCGTGTGGGACCCCGGTGCGGCGGCGGTGGCGCGGGCAATGTCCGTGCAGCTCGACGCGCCGCTGGTCATGCCGCGCGTCTCACGCCTGGTCTACGACTGCAATCGCCCTCCGCAGGCGCAAAGCGCCATGGCGGTGGAGAGCGAAGTCCACAGGATCCCCGGCAATGTCGGCCTGTCCGCCGCGGCGCGTCAGCAGCGCGTCGACCGGTATTACCTGCCGTTCCGCGACACGCTGGCGGACCTGCTGCAGGCAAGGCTGGACGCAGGTCCGGCGCCGGCGCTGGTCAGCGTCCACTCGTTCACGCCGGTCTTCAAGCAGCGCAGCCGCGAACTCGAGATCGGCATCCTGCACGACGTGGACGCGCGGCTGGCCGAAGAGATGATCCGGCTCATCACGGCCGAGGGCGGCTGGCGCATCGGTCGCAACGAGCCTTACGGGCCCGAGGACGGCGTGACCTACACGCTGGCGCAGCACGCCGTGCCGCACGGCCTGCTGAACGTGATGATCGAGATCCGCAACGACCTGATAGCGGGTGCGGCCGAGCAATCGGCCATCGCGACACGCCTCGCGCGGCACCTCATCGAGGCACGCGCAGCCTTGCTGCGCACCTGACCGCGAACGGCGGCGCTGGCATCGTCCGGAGCAGGGGAGGGGACAGCAGACCATGCCGAGAGCAGTACAACTCTACGTGCGCTACGTCGAGGCCCTCAACCGCCGCGTGGGCCGCATGGTCATGTACCTCATCTTCGTCATGATCGGCGTGCTGCTGGTGTCCTCCATCGCGCGGACCGCTTTCAACCTGCCGCTCCTGTGGGTCGTGGAAGTGGCGCAGATGACCATGGCCGCCTACTACCTGCTGGGCGGTGCGTACTCGATGCAGCTCGACGCCCACGTCAGGATGGACGTCCTGTACTGCCGGTGGGCGCCCCGGCGGCAGGCCTTCTTCGACACGATCACCTCCGCGTTCCTGCTGTTCTACATCGTGGTGCTCATCTACGGCGGCGTGTCAAGCACGCAATACGCGCTCGAGTACGGCCAGCGGAACTACTCGGCGTGGGCGCCGTACATGGCGCCGATCAAGATCGTCATGACGGCCGGCATCGGCCTGATGCTGCTGCAGGTGATCGCCACCTTCTTCCGGGACCTGGCCAGGGCGCGCGGGGAACCGCTGCCATGATGTACGAAGTCATCGCCCTGCTGATGTTCTCGTCGATGCTGCTGATGCTGCTGACCGGCCAGCGCGTCTTCGGTGCGATCGGCTTCGTGGCCGCGGCTTTCGCGCTGGCGCTGTGGGGCGTGGGCGGCGTCGAGTTGCCGTTCGCCGCCGCCTTCACGCTCTTCAACTGGTATCCGCTGCTGACGCTGCCGCTGTTCATCTACATGGGCTACATGCTGTCCGAGTCGGGCATCGCCAACGACCTGTACGAGGCCTTCCACGTCTGGTGCGGGCCGCTGCCCGGCGGGCTTGCGCTGGGCACCATCGGCCTGATGATCGTCATCTCGGCCATGAACGGGCTGAGCGTGGCGGGCATGGCGATCGGCGCCAGCATCGCGCTGCCGGAGATGCTGCGGCGCGGTTACGACAAGGTGATGATTACCGGCGTCATCCAGGCGGGCAGTTCGCTCGGCATCCTGGTTCCGCCCAGCGTCGTGCTGGTGCTGTACGCCATGATTGCCAGGCAGCCGGTCGGCCAGCTGTGGCTGGCGGGTGTCTTCCCGGGGCTGATGCTGGCCGGCCTGTTCATGCTCTACATCCTGGTGCGCTGCTGGTTCCGGCCGGAACTGGGGCCGCCGCTGCCCATCGAGCAGCGGCAGATGCCGATGGTCGAGAAACTCAAGCTGCTGCGGGCCGGGATCCTGCCCATCCTGATCTTCTTCGCGATGACCGGGCTGTTCATCATGGGGGTCACCAGCCTGGTGGAGAGCTCGGCGGTCGGCGCCACGGCCGCCACGGCCGCGGCCTTCGTCAAGCGGCGCCTCACGCGTGCGGTCATGGAGGAGACGCTGCGCAAGTCGCTGGGCGTGAGCTGCATGTTCATGTGGGTCATCCTGGCGGCGATGTGCTTCGGCGCCGTCTTCGACGGGCTGGGCGCCGTGCACGCGATCCAGTCGCTGCTCATCGAGCGCTGGCATCTCAGTCCCTGGACCATACTGATCATGATGCAGCTCTCGTTCATCCTCATGGGCACGTTCCTGGACGACACGGCCATGCTGGTCATCGTGGCGCCGCTGTACGTGCCGCTGGTGATCGCACTCGGCTTCAACCCGATCTGGTATGGCGTGCTCTACACCATCACCTGCCAGATCGCGTACATGACGCCGCCATTCGGCTACAACCTGTTCCTGATGCGGGCGATGGCACCGCCCGAGATCTCGCTCATGGACATCTATCGCTCGATCATCCCGTTCGTGCTGGTGATGATGGTCGGCATGGTCCTGCTGATGGTGTTCCCCGGCATCGCCATGTGGCTGCCGAATACGGTCTATGGAAACTAGGGTCCGCGATGGCCGGGTTCGGTGCCGTGAACATCCCGGGATGCGGGTGAGGGCACGCGGACCGACGTTAAGCGGTGTGCTCATAACGAGGAGGAGGTTCGGACAGTGAACAACAGACGCGATTTCCTGATCAAGGCGGGACTGGGTGCGGCAGCGGCGGCGGCGGCCACCGCCTGCTCGCCGGGCCCCGAGGTCCAGACGCAGAAGAAGACGACCATCAAGTGGCGGTTGCAGACCTATGCCGGCCCGGCGCTGGCCGAGCACGTCATCAAGCCGTCCATCGATGCCTTCAACAAGATCGCCAACGGCGAGATGGTGATCGAGCTCTACTATGCCGACCAGCTGGTGCCGACGGGCGAGCTGTTCCGGGCCATGCAGCAGGGCACCATCGACGCGGTGCAGAGCGACGACGACTCGATCGCCGCGCCGGCCGACATCGCGGTATTCGGCGGCTACTTCCCGTTTGCATGCCGTTACAGCCTGGACGTGCCGGTGCTGTTCAACCAGTACGGCCTGCGGCAGATCTGGGAGGAGGCCTACAACGAGATCAAGGGGGTCACCTGGCTGAGCGCCGGTGCCTGGGATCCCTGCCATTTCAACACGGTCAAGCCGATCCACAGCCTGGCCGACCTCAAGGGCAAGCGGGTCTTCACGTTCCCGACGGCGGGCCGCTTCCTGCAGCGCTTCGGGGTGGTGCCGGTCACGCTGCCCTGGGAGGACATCGAAGTCGCGGTGCAGACCGGCGAGCTGGACGGCATCGCCTGGTCCGGCATCACCGAGGACTACACGGTCGGCTGGGCCGACGTGACCAACTACTTCCTGACCAACAACATCTCGGGTGCCTGGATCGGCTCCTACTTCGCCAACACGGATGCATGGAACGCGGTTCCGCCGCACCTGCAGGAACTGTTCCGCGTGTGCATGGACAGCTCGCACTACTATCGCCAGCACTGGTACTGGGGCGGCGAGGCGCACCTGCGGGTCAAGGGCGATAAGATGAAGCTGACGACCATTCCCGAGGCGGAATGGAAGACGGTCGAGGACGAGGCGCTGAAGTTCTGGGACGAGATCGCCCAGAAGAGCCCGCGGACTGCCAAGGTCGTGCAGATCCTCAAGGAGTACAACGCGCTCATGTCCAAGGCCGGACCTCCGTATCGCAGCGCGTGACGGCGAGCGGGCCGTGGCACTCCAGCTGACCGGCGACTGTTCGCTGCCAGGGGCAAGGACTCCCCTGGCAGCGAGGGGCGCCGTTTCCTGAAACCCTGCAACCGAGACGGGCAATACAGATGGCGGGCAAACTCTCTTTCGACGAACTGAAACAGGAAGTCGCCGCAGGCCGGATCGACACGGTCATCGTGGCCCAGGTGGACATGCAGGGCCGCCTGATGGGCAAGCGTTTCCATGCGGAGTACTTCGTCGATGGCGGCTGGGAGGAGACGCACGGCTGCAACTACGTGCTCGCCACCGACATGGAAATGGAGACGGTGGAGGGCTACCGCTCGACCAGCTGGGAGGCCGGCTACGGCGACTACGTCATGAAGCCCGACCTGGCCACGCTGCGCCGCATTCCATGGCTGGCGGGGACCGCCCTGGTGATCTGCGACGTGCTCGATCACCACAGCCGTGCGGCGGTGCCGCATGCGCCGCGCGCGATCCTCAAGAAGCAGGTGGCGAGGCTGCAGGCGGCCGGCATGCGGGCCATGATGGCCTCGGAACTGGAGTTCTTCCTGTTCAAGGACAGCTTCGAGGCGGCCCAGGCGGCCGGTTACCGCAACCTCACGCTGGCGAGCGCCTACAACGAGGACTACCACATCTTCCAGACCACCAAGGAGGAGGATGTGATGCGCGCCATCCGCAACGGGCTGAACGACGCCGACGTCCCGGTGGAGTGTTCGAAGGGCGAAGCGAGTGCCGGGCAGGAAGAGATCAACGTCCGCTACACGGACGCGCTCGCCATGGCGGACCGGCACGCGATCATCAAGAACGCCTGCAAGGAGATCGCCTGGGCCAAGGGGCATTCGGTCAGCTTCATGGCGAAATGGAACTACAGGTCCGCGGGCAGTTCGTCGCACATCCACCAGTCGCTGTGGAGCGAGGCCGGCAAGCCCCTGTTCCACGACCCGAAGGGCCAGCACGGCATGTCGGCGCTGATGCGCCATTACCTGGCCGGCCTGCTGCACCACGCCGGCGCCATCACCTATTTCCTGGCCCCGTACATCAATTCGTACAAGCGCTTCGCGGCCGGCACCTTTGCGCCGACCAAGGCGGTATGGTCCCTGGACAACCGCACGGCGGGATACCGCATCTGCGGCGCGGGATCGCGCTCGGTGCGGGTCGAGTGCCGCGTCGGCGGCGCCGACCTCAACCCGTACCTCGCCATGGCGGCACTGCTGGCGGCCGGCCTGGACGGCATCGACCAGCAGCGTGAACTGGAGCCGGCGTTCGTGGGCAACGCCTACCGCAGCAAGGAGGTGCGCGAGGTGCCGACCACGCTGCGCGCCGCGACCGCGGCGCTGGACGAGTCGGCCATGCTGCGCGCCGCGCTGGGCGACGAGGTGGTGGACCATTACGTCCATGCGGCGCGCTGGGAACAGTTCGAATACGATCGCCGCGTCACCGACTGGGAAGTGGCGCGCGGCTTCGAAAGGGCGTGACGATGGGTGCACAGAAGGTCCTGCAGTGCGTGTCCCCCGTGGACGGCTCGGTCTACGCGGAACGCCCCGTCGCCGCGCCCGCCGAGGCGGCGCGCCTCATCGCCGCGGCGCGTGACCGGCAGCGCGAATGGGCCGCGCGGCCGCTGGCGGAGCGCGTCGCGCTGGTGCAGGCCGGCGTGGCGCGGCTGGGCGCGATGAACGACGAGGTCGTGCCCGAGCTGGCCTGGATGATGGGCCGGCCGGTGCGCTACGGCGGCGAGTTCCGCGGGGTCAGCGAGCGCACCGCCTACATGGCCGAGATCGCCGCGCGGGTGCTGGCGCCGATCGTGGTCGAGTCTTCCGAGCGCTTCGAGCGCCGCATCGTGCGCGAGCCGCACGGCGTCGTGTTCGTGGTCGCGCCGTGGAACTACCCGTATCTCACCGCGATCAACAGCATCGCGCCGGCGCTGATGGCGGGCAATGCCGTGGTCCTGAAGCACGCCACGCAGACCATGCTGGTGGGGCAGCGCATGGTGCGTGCCTTCGAGGAGGCCGGGCTGCCGCGCGGGCTGTTCGTGGACATCGCCCTCGACCATGCCACGACCGAGCGGCTGATCGCGGCCGGCAGCTTCGGCTTCATCAACTTCACCGGTTCGGTCGAGGGCGGCCGCGCCATCGAGCGGGCCGCGGCGGGCACCTTCACGGGGCTGGGCCTCGAGCTGGGCGGCAAGGACCCCGGCTACGTCATGGAGGACGCCGACCTGGATGCGGCGGTCGAGACGCTGGTGGACGGCGCCATGTACAACTCGGGGCAGTGCTGCTGCGGCATCGAGCGCATCTACGTCACGGCATCGCTCTACGATGCCTTCGTCGACAAGGCGGTGGCGATCGTCTCGGGCTACGAGCTGGGCAATCCGCTGGACGGGGCGACCACGCTGGGTCCCATGGCGCACCGGCGCTTTGCGGCCGAGGTGCGCGCGCAGACCGCCGAGGCGGTCGCGGCGGGCGCCACGCCGCTCGTCGACCCGGCGCAGTTCCCGCAGGACGACGGCGGCACCTACCTGATGCCGCAGGTGCTGGTGGACGTGGACCACACCATGCGGGTGATGCGTGACGAGAGTTTCGGGCCCGTGGTGGGCATCATGAAGGTGGCCGGCGACGAGGAGGCGCTGGCGCTGATGAACGACAGCGATTTCGGCCTGACCGCCTCGCTGTGGACCAGCGACCCCGGGCGTGCGGCCGCGCTGGGCGCCCGCATCGAGACCGGCACCGTCTTCATGAACCGGGCGGACTACCTGGACCCCGGCCTGTGCTGGACCGGCTGCAAGGCGACCGGCCGCGGAGGCGCGCTCTCCGAAATCGGCTATCACAACCTCACGCGACCCAAGTCCTATCACCTCAAGAAGATCACACGCTGAGCAGGGAGCACCCGTGGGCGACATTGCTGCGTTGAAAGGCAACTGGAACTACCCGACGGCCATCCGTTTCGGCGTGGGGAGGATCGGCGAGCTGCCGGGGGCCTGCCGCACGCTGGGCATGCGGCGGCCGCTGCTGGTGACGGATCCCGGGCTGGCGGCGCTGCCCATGGTCAAGCAGGCGCTGGCGGCGTGCCGCGACGACGGGTTGCACTGCGAGGTGTTTGCCGACGTGCGCGGCAACCCGGTGGAGGAGAACGTCACGGCCGGCGTCGAGGCCTATGGTCGCGGCCAGCACGACGGCGTCATCGCCTTCGGCGGCGGCAGCGCGCTCGATGCCGCCAAGGCGGTGGCGTTGATGGTGGGGCAGACGCGGCCGCTGTGGGACTTCGAGGACCGCGAGGACTGGTACACGCGCGTCAAGGTCGAGGGCATGGCGCCGGTGGTGGCGGTACCGACCACGTCGGGGACCGGCTCGGAGGTGGGGCGCGCCTCGGTCATCACCGACCAGCGCGACCACACCAAGAAGATCATCTTCCATCCGCGCATGCTGCCGGCGATGGTGATCGCCGACCCGGCGCTCACGGTGGGGCTGCCGCCGGCTATGACCGCCGCCGTCGGCATGGACGCGCTGTCGCACAACCTCGAGGCCTACTGCAGCCCGTTCTACCACCCGCTGGCGCAGGGCATCGCGCTGGAGGGAATGCGGCTGATCAAGGAATGGCTGCCGGTGGCCGTTGCTGACGGCGCCAACCTGGAGGCGCGCGCCCACATGATGATCGCCTCGAGCATGGGCGCGGCGGCGTTCCAGAAGGGGCTGGGCGCGATGCACGCCATGAGCCACCCGTGCGGCGCGACGCTGGACACGCATCACGGCCTGACCAATGCGGTGGTGATGCCCTACGTACTGGCGTTCAACCGGCCGGCCATCGAGCCGCAGCTGGCCGCGCTTTCGCGCTATCTCGACCTGCCCGGTGAGGGTTTCGCGGCGGTCCTGGACTGGATACTGGACCTGCGCAGGCGGATCGGGATCCCGCACACGCTGGCGACGCTGGGCGTCACGCCGCAGCATGTGCCGGCGCTGGCGAAGATGGCGGCGGTCGATCCTTCCTGCGGCGGCAACCCGTTGCCGCTGACGGTCGAGAACCTGGCCGCGCTCTTCACGCAGGCCATCGAGGGCAGGGTGGAACCCGCGCCGCGCCCGGCGGGATGACGAGGATGCCGCGGCGAGGGCACAACCGGCGTGCCCCCGCCGCATCGCTGAGGGGCCGGATTGTTTAGTGGGAGTTTGAGCATACGCTGTGGTTCGCCTAGAGCCCGGCACAACCAAGGAGAACCAATGAGGTATTTAACAGGTCTTGTGGCAGGCAGCTTGTGCCTGATGGCTGGGGCTGCAAGCGCCAATGAGTTTTCGGGGACGGTTACCGCGGTGTCCGACTACGACTTCCGCGGCGTCTCGCTGAGCGCCAAGGATCCGGCGCTGCAGGCAAGCCTCGACTGGGCCCATGACAGCGGCTTCTATGCCGGTGCCTGGGCCAGCAACATCGACTACGGCAGCGACATCGACGGCGACATCGAGCTGGACCTCTACCTGGGCTTCGGCGGCGAGACGGCCGGCGGCGTAGGCTGGGACACCGGCATCGTGTGGTACACCTACCCGGGTAGTTCCAGTTCCATCACCGCATCCAAGATCTCGGCCTACCCCGAGATCTGGTTCGGCATCAGCAAGGGACCGTTCGAGTTCAAGCAGTGGTTCACGAACGACTGGAGCGGCACCGACGAGAATGCCCTGTACACCGAAGTCAATGCCAGCTTCGAGCTGGCCGAGAACTTCGCGTTGAACCTGCACGCCGGCTACAACTACGGCGATGCCTTCGACGGCTGGGATGAGTACATGGACTTCGCGGTCGGTATCGGCTACACGGCCGGCTACTTCGACATGGAGCTCAAGTTCACGGGCACGAACCTGAACAGCGCGAACGAGATCACGGACGACGTGTTCAATACGGAACCGCGCGTGCTGTTCTCGATCTCGACCACGTTCCCCTGGGCCAAAGGCGAGTAAGCGGGCCACGCGGGGCGGGGATATCGCCCGCTTGACGCGGCCGGGCCGCCCCCTGGCGGCCCGGCCTTCCCAGGTTCGCCGCACCCGGCCGGGTGCGCGCGGTACCTAGTCCTCGCTCTTGGCCTTGACGGTCAGCACGGGGCAGTTGGCGTTGCGCACCGTGCGCTCGGCGACGCTGCCCACCATCACGTGCTTGATACCGGACAGGCCGCGCGTGCCGATCACGATGAGGTCCGCGCCGATGCGGTCCGCCGTGCCCGCAATGGCCTCCGTGGGCGACACCGCGGAAATCTCGGTGTCGGCCTCGACGTTCATGGCGGTCACCTTGTCGCGCCACTCCGCGAGCCGGCGGGCCGCCGCTTCGCGGATCTCGCGGTCGAAGCTGGGTGGGACCATCAGTCCGTAGGCTGAATTCACGCCCACGTTGAGCTGGCAGCAATGCAGGAGATGCAGCTTCGCCTTGAACGTCCTGGCGAGCTCGATCGCGGTCTCGAGCGCCTGTGCGGCATGGATCGAGAAATCGACGGGGACCAGGATCGTCTTCAGGCCAGCCATGTTTCCTCCTGCCGGGCACACGCCCGGCGGGCCGATTCCCGGCCAGGCATGACCCGTATGGGCGCGGCAGCGCGCAACGGCAAGTGTCCCATCATTCGCGCGTACGCACCATGCGGGATACCCGGGCCGGCAGGCCCGGGCGCGGACCGTCGGGTCAGCCCGGCCGGCTCCAGCCGCGCGAGCGTTCGACAGCCCGCGACCAATGGTGCATCAGCTCCTCGGCGCGACCGCGGTCACCCGCCGGCTCGAAGCGCCGGTCTACCTGCCAGCCGGCCTCGACCTCACCCACCGATGACCAGAAACCCGTGGCCAGGCCGGCGAGATAGGCGGCTCCCAGCGCGGTCGTTTCCGTCACGCGCGGCCGCACCACGGGCACGCCGAGCAGGTCCGCCTGGAACTGCATCAGCAGGTTGTTGACCGTGGCGCCGCCGTCCACGCGCAGCTCAGTCAGCGGCTGGCCGGCGTCCTGCTGCATTGCCTGCAGCAGCTCCGCGCTCTGGAACGCGATGGACTCGAGCGCGGCACGCGCAACGTGACCGCGGTTCGTGCCGCGCGACATGCCCACCATGATGCCGCGCGCATAGGCGTCCCAGTGCGGGCTGCCCAGCCCGGCGAAGGCCGGCACCAGGAACACGCCGCCGCTGTCGGTCACCGTGGCCGCCAGCGCCTCGATATCGGCCGACCGTTCGATCAGGCCGAGACCGTCGCGCAGCCACTGCACGAC
This sequence comes from uncultured Gammaproteobacteria bacterium, assembly GCA_963695155.1. Classification (GTDB taxonomy): domain Bacteria; phylum Pseudomonadota; class Gammaproteobacteria; order Steroidobacterales; family Steroidobacteraceae; genus SG8-30. Next base: position 301,603 of record CAVOGD010000006.1, on the reverse strand, counting down.
GGCGCCGCCAATGAACACGCTGCCCTCCAGCGCGTACTGCCTGCCGCCGCGGTCCCAGGCCACCGTCGTCAACAGCCGGTTGCGGGAGGGCAGGGGCTGGTGGCCCGTGTTCATGAGCAGGAAGCAACCGGTGCCATAGGTGTTCTTGGCCATGCCGGGCTGCAGGCAGGCCTGGCCGAACAGTGCCGCCTGCTGGTCGCCGGCAATGCCGCCCAGAGGAACCGTGGTGCCTGCGATCGTCACTTCCAGCGGTCCTGCAGTGCCGGCGCCCAGCGATGAGGGCAGCACCTCGGGCAGGCATGCCCGGGGGATGCGGAACAGCTGCAGCATCTCCTCGTCCCATTGCCCGCTGTGCAGGTCCAGCAAGGACGTGCGGCTGGCGTTGCTCACGTCGGTGACGTGCAGGCGGTGTGCGGACAGCTTCCACACCAGCCAGCTGTCGATGGTGCCGAAACACAGTTCGCCGCGCTCGGCGCGCTCGCGCCCGCCGGGCAGCGCGTCCAGCAGCCAGGCAAGCTTGCTGGCCGAGAAGTACGGGTCCAGCAGCAGGCCGGTGCGCTGTGACACCCGCGCCTCGTGCCCCTCGTCGCGCAGTCTCGCACACAGGTCAGCCGTGCGACGGTCCTGCCAGACGATGGCCCGGGCCACCGGGTTGCCCGTCGCACGCTCCCACAACACGACCGTCTCGCGCTGGTTGGTGATGCCCACCGCGGCCAGGTCCGCCGGCGTCGCCTGTGCGCGCGCCAGCACCTCGCGGATCGTCGCGGCCTGCGTGTCCCAGATCTCGTTCGCATCGTGCTCGACCCAGCCGGGCTGCGGGAAATGCTGGGTGAACTCCCGCTGCGCGCTGGCCACGACGTTGCCGCCGTGGTCGAACAGGATCGACCGCGAACTGGTCGTGCCCTGATCGAGCGAAAGTACGTAGCGTGGCATGTCTGGACCTCCTGCCGTGGCCGGCCGCTGAGCCGTCCCGCGACACTAGACCGGATTCCCGGCGAGCCACCTGTCGAGGCGGGCCGTCGCGTCCGCCGCAAGGCCGAGCCCGAGCTTGCTGCGCCGCCACAGGATGTCCTCGGCGGTGCGCGCCCACTCCTCGCGGCGAAGATAGAGGATCTCGCGCTCATGCAGGCCGGGCAACACCTGCGTGCCGAGTCCTGCGACGTCCCGCGCATCGCCCAGGACCCGCTCGATGCGCGTCCCGTACGAGCGCGCGAAGCGCGCCGCCAGCGCTGCAGGCAGCCAGGGCCAGCGCCTGGCCAGCTGGGCGCGAAACGCCGTGAAGTCCCTTCCCGGCAGGTCCCCGCCGGGCAGGCAGGCACCTTCCGTCCAGGACCCGGCGCGGTGGCCCAGCAGCGGCAGCAGCCGGTCCACGACCTCTTCCGCGAGCTTGCGGTAGGTCGTCAGCTTGCCGCCGAAGATGGTCAGGATCGGCGGCCCGCCGTTATCGAGCTCGAGCGCATAGTCCCGGGTCACGCTCGGTGCGTCGCTCGCGTAGTCATTGAGCAGGGGGCGCACGCCCGAGTAGCTGGAGACGATGTCGGCGGGCCCGATTTCCGTGCGCAGGTAGCGGTTGATCATGCCGCACAGGTACGCCACCTCGTCGTCGCTGATCCGGGTCGCCGCCCCGGGTTCCTCGAGAAACTCGACATCGGTCGTGCCGACGAGGGTGTACTGCTGTTCGTACGGAATGGCAAAAGTGATGCGGCCGTCCGCGCCCTGGAAGATGTAGGCGTAGGGATGGTCGAAGAGGGCGCGCACGATGATGTGGCTGCCCTTGACCAGGCGCACCCCATTCTCGCTGCGGACCGGCGAGTGGCGACGCAGGAAACGCGCCGCCCAGGGCCCGGTGGCATTCACCACCGCACGGGCGCGGCATTCACGCACCGCACCGTCGGTGTCCACGAGGCTCGCCAGCCAGTGACCGGCCTCGCGACGCACATTCTCGCAGCGCGTGCGCACCAGCACCTCGGCGCCGCGCTCGCGGGCGTCCAGCGCGTTGAGCAGCACCAGCCGCGCATCGTCGACCCAGCCGTCGGAGTACTCGAAGCCGCGGCGGAACCGCGGCTGCAGCGCCGGGCCGGCCGCGTGCGACCCGAGGTTGACGGCGGCGGAGGCGGGCAGGCGCCTGCGGCGGGCCAGGTTGTCGTAGAGGAGCAGGCCGAGCCTGATCAGCCAGGCCGGCCGCAGGTGCGAGTCGTGCGGCAGCACGAATCGCAACGGCCACATGATGTGCGGCGCTGCGTCCAGCAGCACCTCGCGCTCCCTGAGCGACTTCCTGACCAGGCTGAACTCGTAGTGTTCCAGGTAGCGCAGGCCGCCGTGGATCAGCTTGGTGCTTGCCGAGGAGGTATGCGCGGCCAGGTCGTCCTGCTCGCACAGCAGGACCTTGAGGCCGCGGCCCGCCGCGTCGCGTGCGATACCGCAGCCGTTGATGCCGCCACCGACGACCAGCAGGTCGTAACCGTGGTCAGTCGCCGGCGGCCCGGTCACGGCCTGCGCGCCCCTTCAGCCATCGAGGTGCCGCAGCACGGCCGTGGCCGTCACCTCGCTGACCCGCAGGTTGGACTGCTCGGTGACGCCGGCGATGTGCGGCGTCAGCACCAGGTTGGGGACGTCGGCAAAGCGCGCACCCAGGGTGGCGTCGAGCGGCTCCGACTCGAACACGTCCAGCGCGGCGCCGGCCAGTTGCCCGCCCCGCAAGGCCGCCACCAGCGCCGTTTCGTCGACCACGCCGCCCCGCGCGGCGTTGATCAGGACCGCCCTCGGCTTCATCAGGGACAGGGCGCGGGCGTCGATCATGGAGCGCGTCTCCGGCGTCAGGGGCACGTGCAGGCTGATCGCATCGCTGGTCGCCAGCAGCGCGTCCAGGTCCAGCCGCTCGACCGAAGCCCAGGCGGCGTGGTCCGCCTCCAGGTGCGGGTCGAAAGCCGCGACGGTCATGCCGAGCGCACGGGCGCGGCTCGCCGTTTCGCGCGCAATCGCACCGAGGCCCACCAGGCCGAGCCGCTGGCCGGACAGCTCGCGACCGATCAGGGCCATGCGCGGCCACTGGCCTGCCGCGACACGGGCGCTGGCGAACCAGGCGCCGCGCAACAGCACGAGCGCCGCCGTGATGACCCACTCGGCGACGGCCACGTCGTTGGCGCCGGTCGCCGGGTAGACCTTGACGCCGCGCGCCTCGCAGGCGGGAAGGTCGATGTTGTCGAGCCCCACGCCCAGCCGGCCGACGACCTTCAGCTGCGGCGCCTGGGCCAGCAGCGGCGGGCGCACCTGGGTGCGGTTGCGGACCAGCAGGGCGCGCGCGTCGCCGAGGGCGGCGGCCAGCGCTTCCGGCTGGTCCACGAGCTTCGCGTCGTACAGCACGTCGCGGCCGGCGAACTCCCTGGCGATGACGTCCTCGTCCATGAACTCGGTGATCACGATATCGGCCATCTATAGCGCTCCGGTGATGCCCCCGCGCCGTTCAGGCCGGGTGCTGGATGAGTGACTGGATCTCTTCGTGCAGGGATGCCGGGATCGTGATGCCGTCGCGCGCGGCGGCCTGGCGGCGCTCCAGCCTGCGCGTGCCCGGCAAGCGCGCGCCCGGCTCCGATTCGAGCGTCTGTACGAGGTCCGTCATGCGACCGGCGAAGGCGCCGCCGGACAACGGTCCCGGGTCGAACGCCAGCAGGACGTGTCCCGTGCCCGGCGGGCCGCCCTTGTCGTCGAACATCGAGCTGGCCTCCCAGCCGAACGCGCTGCCCGTCAACGCAGCCGCGAGGACCTCCACCATCAGCGCCAGCGCCGCGCCCTTCGCCCCGCCGATGGGGGACAGTGCGCCGGCCAGGGCTGTACCGGGGTCGGTCGTCGGCTGGCCGTCGGGCCCGACCGCCCACTCCGCCGGGATCGGCTTGCCTGCCTTCTGCGCGGCGACGATCTTGCCGCGCGCCGCCACCGACAGGGCCAGGTCGATGACCAGCGGCGGCCTGCCGCCGGCCAGGGGTGCGGCGAACGCGACGGGATTGGTGCCCATCGCCGGCTGGCGGCCGCCCCAGAAGGCCATCGCGCGGGGGGTGTTGCCCAGGACCAGGCACACGAGCCCGCGCTTGGCGACACGCTCGGCATGCGCGCCGGCCTGCCCGAAGTGATGTGAACGATGGACCAGCGCCGCGGCGACGCCGGCCTGCTGGGCCAGCGGCACCAGCTCGCCCAGCGCGATGTCTATGGCCGGATAGGCGAAGCCGTGGGCGGCGTCCACCCTGAGCGCTGCCGCGCCGGCGCGCTCGAGACTGGGTTCGGCGAGGCCATTCACCTTGCCGCACCGGGCATGCAGGGCATAGGAAGGCACGCGCGAGAGCCCGTGTCCTGCCTGCCCGTCGACCTCGGCGGCCACCAGGGCCCGCGCCGTGGGCCGCGCGTTGCGCGCGCTGGTGCGGCTCGCCAGCAATGCCGCGGTGGCCAGGTTCTGGGCTTCGTCGAGCGTCAGCTTGATAGGGTCTGGCATGGGTGTCCGGGGGTGGGTCAGGCGCTGCGGTAGAGCTTGGTCATCACGAACTCGCGATGGCCAAGCGCCTCGGCGGCCGTCATCCGGCCGTTGGCCGTTCGCACGATCATCTCGATCAGCGCGTCGCCGGCCTGCTCGATCGTGGTCTCGCGCCGCACCACCCCCGACACGTCGAGGTCGATGTGCTCGGACATCAGCCGCACCGTGCGCGGGTTTCCGGTGACCTTGATGACCGGCATGATCGGGTTGCCGATCACGTTGCCCTGGCCGGTCGGGAAGATGTGCAGCACGTAGCCGGCCGCGGCCTGCAGCGTGTTGCACTCCGCCGCCGCCGACGAGGTGTCCATGAAATACAGCCCCGGGCCCCGGGCCGGCGCTTCCGCCGGCTGCAACACGTCGATGAAGCTGGTCTTCTTGCCGATCTTCTCCAGGTTGCCCAGCGCCTTCTCCTCGATGGTGGTCAGGCCGCCGGCGATGTTGCCCTTGGTGGGCTGGCTGTCGGACAGGTCCGAGGTCTTGTGCGCCTCGATCACGTCGTCCTGGTAGGCCTGCCAGGTCTTCATGAACTTGTCCGCCACCGCGGGCGTCGCGGCGCGCGCCGCGGCCAGGTGCTCGGCGCCGGTCAGTTCCGACGTCTCGCCGAAGCAGCCGTAGATGCCCTGCGGGATCAGCTTGTCGTACATGTTGCCGACGGTGGGGCAGGAGGCCAGCCCGGTGGTGGTGTCCGACTCGCCGCACTTGGCGGCGATCCACAGTTCGGACAGGGCGCACTCGACCCGCACCTGTTCCGTGGCCTGGTGCACGAACTCCTTGGCCTTGCGCGAGGCCGCGGCGACGGTCGCGATGTCGCCGTTGTTCTCGATCCAGAAGCCCGCGACCGGCTTGCCGGTGGCGGCGATGCCATCCACGATCTTCTGCGTCCAGCCCGGCTCGATGCCGATGACCACGCAGGCGGCCACGTTGGGGTTGGCGCCGGTGCCGATCATAGTGCGGAAGTGCAGGTCGAGGTCCTCGCCGAACTGCAACCGGCCATAGGCGTGCGGCAACGCGATGGTGCCCTGGATGTGGGCCGCGACGGCCTCGCAGGCCGCGTTGGAGATGTCGTCGACCGGCAGGATGGCAACGTAGTTGCGCACGCCGACCCGGCCGTTCTCGCGGCGGTAGCCCCAGATCTTCCTGGCAGTGCTCATGTCTGTGTCCGCTCCTACCAGCGCTTGGTCTTGAGGTTGTGGATATGGACGTGCTCGCCGCGTGCCGCGGCGGCGACCATCCGGCCGATGTCCTGGCCGTACTTGATGACCGTGTCGCCGGGCTTCAGGTCGGTCAGCGCGACCTTGTGGCCGATCGGCACGTCCTGACGCGACACCATCCGGAAATCGGAGTTGTCGGCGGTCACCACGCACAGCATGTCGGCGCCGGCCTCGAGGCCCTCGACGACCACTACGCCGACGTTGTCGCGGCGGTCGTGAACCAGCAGTTGCGGAACGCTCACGGGACGGGTCCTCCTGTGGCCGGCCGGCGCGCGGGATCGGTGCCGGGAGACGGCTGAAGTCTTATATAAGATACTATACAGGAGATACTAGACGCTCATGCAACTCGCCGCGTACCATGCCCTGGGCGGGCCCCCCGCCCAGGCGCCCGGGACCGAACATGGACGAATCACCGCACTACCGTCCGCTGTACCGCCAGGTGTATGACTTCCTGGTTCGCCAGATCGCCGAAGGGGCATGGCGCCCTGCCGAGGCGCTGCCCAGCGAACAGGCGCTGGCGGTCAAGCTGCGAGTCAGCCAGGGCACCGTACGCAAGGCGCTCGACGTGCTGGAAGTCGAGAAACTGATCGAGCGTCACCAGGGCAAGGGCACGTTCGTGGCCGAGCACACCCAGGAGCGGGCCCTGTTCAGGTTCTTCCGCCTGGCCGAGCCCGGCGGGGAACGGGCGGTCCCGACCAGCGAGGACGAGGTCGTGCGTCGCCGGGCCGCCAAGGCGGCCGAACTGTCCAAGCTGCACCTGAAGAAGGGCGCCCAGGTCGTGGAAGTCGTGCGGACCCGGCTCGTCGCGGGCCTCCCCGTGATGGTGGAGCGGATCGTGCTGCCGCTGGCGCTGTTCCCGGGCATTGACCGGCGCTGGCCGCTGCCCAACGCCTTGTACACGCTGTTTCAGCAGGAATACGGCATCAACATCGTCAGTGCGGAGGAGGAACTGCGCGCGGATGCGGCCGGGCGTGACGATGTACGGCGGCTCGCCGTCAAGGCCGGCGCGCCGCTGCTGCAGATCGAACGGGTCGCGATCGGGCTGGACGGTACGCGGGTCGAATGGCGGGTCAGCCGCTGCGACACGAGTCACCTGGTCTACGCGATCACACTGTCCTGATCCGGCGCAGCACCTGGCCAGGCCAACATGACGATCGTTCTCTGTGTCGGGCACGCCGTGCAGGACTACGTCTTCAGCGTACCGGATCTGCCGCGGCTGGCGGTCAAGCACCAGGCCACCGCGTTGCTTTCCGTGGGCGGCGGGCCCGCCGCCACCGCGGCGGTGGCGATTGCGCTGCTGGGCGGCCGCTGCAGCCTGGCGGCGCGCGTGGGCGACGATGCCATCGCCTACGCCATCGTGTCGGAGCTCGAGGGCTACGGGGTCGACTGCCGCTACGTGAAGCGCTTTCCGGGCCATGCGTCGTCACTGTCCGCGGTGATGATGGACCCGGCCGGCGAGCGCATGATCGTCAACCACCTCGACCGGTCGATGCCGGCGGGTGTCGACTGGTTGCCGCAGCCGAAAGCCGTCGGGGCGATGGCCGTGCTGGCGGACACGCGCTGGCCCGAGGGGGCGGCGCATGCCCTGGCCGGTGCCCGCGCCGCCGGGCTGCCCGCCGTGCTCGATGCGGACAAGCCGCTGCCCGGCGACACCGCGGCGCTGGCGGCGGCCACCCACGTCGCGTTCTCGGCCGATGCGCTGGCCGATTGCACGGGACAGGCCGACCCGCTGCAGGGGCTGCGCAAGGTGTCCCGCGACCTGCGCAAGTGGTGCTGCGTGACGGCGGGCGCGGCCGGCGTCTACGCGGCCGACGCGGGCCGCATCGTGCATTTCCCCGGCCATGCGGTGACGGTCGTGGATACGCTGGGCGCCGGCGACGTCTGGCACGGGGCGTTCACGCTCGGCCTGGCGCAAGGCATGGCGGAACCGGCCGCCGTCCGCTTTGCGGGGGCCGCGGCGGCCCTCAAGGTAGGGCGTGCCGGGGGCCGCGCCGGCGCGCCGTCGCGGGCCGAGGTGGAGGCGTTCCTGCGGGCGCAACCGGACATCATCGAAAGGACGGTCGAATGATCCTGTCGGCAGGCAAGTTCCGGGGCATGCGGCGCATGGCCGACGCGGCCGGCCGGTTCAAGATGACCGCGGTGGACCAGCGGCCGCCCATCAAGAACCTGATCCGCGAGCGGCGCGGTGTGCAGCAGGCGCCGTGGGAGGACGTGGCCGGCTTCAAGGAGCTGCTGATCCGCGAACTGCAGGGCCAGTCGTCGGCCATGCTGCTGGATCCGCACTATGCCTACCCGCGCGGCGTCGCCCTGCTCGACGCGTCGCTCGGCATGATCCTCACGCTGGAGGATTCGGTATTTCAGGACACGGCCGGCGGGCGGCTCTCGGCGGAGATCGACGACTGGTCGGTCGAGAAGATCAAGCGCGCCGGTGGCGATGCGGTGAAGGTCCTGGCGTGGTACCGGCCGGACGCGGACCCGGCGGTCTGCCGCGCGCAGCAGGATTTCACCGCACGGATCGGCGATGCCTGCCAACGCTACGACATCCCCTTCGTCTTCGAACTCCTCGTGTATCCGCTGGCGCTCGACCGGGAGCAGACGCGCGACTACGTCGAGATGAAGACCAAGCGGCCCGAACTGGTGCTCGAGAGCGTCGCCGTGTTCGCCGGCGAGCGTTACGGCGTGGACCTGTTCAAGCTGGAGAGCCCGGTGGCTGCCGAGGACGTGCCGCCGCCGGGCAGCGAGGGTTCTGCGCAGGTGCAGGAGTGGTTCGACGAGCTCGGCAAGGCCGCCGGCCGCCCCTGGGTCATGCTGTCCGCCGGCGCCGGCATGGCGGAATTCAGGCGCGTGCTGTCGTACGCCTACCGCGCCGGCGCATCGGGCTACCTGGCCGGGCGCGCGATCTGGCTCAAGGCGTTCCAGGAGTTTCCGGACTGGGATGCGATGCAGTCCGGCCTGCGCGGCGAGGCCGTCGAGTACATGCGCGAACTCAACGTCCTGACCGATGCGGAGGCGCGGCCGTGGCACAGGCACCCCTGCTACGGCGCATCCGGCCCACGCGTGCTGCCGGCCGACGCGGGCTTCCGTCACGCTTACCCCGGCTTTGGAGGCTGACATGGCAGTCCGGTTCGGCGTCGCGGCACTGGCTCGGCCCACGTTCGACGTGCCGTATGCCGAGGACATGAAGGAGCGCGCCTTCGCGGCGCTCGAGGCCGCCGGCATCGAGGCGGTCGGGTCGCGTGAGTTGCTGTTCGACCGCGCGGCGGCTGAAGGCGCCATCGGGGCGATCTCCCGGGCGGGCCCGATCGACCTGCTGCTGATCCTGCAGGTGACCTTCACCGATGCCACGATGACCGTCGAACTGGCGCGCCGGGCGGGCGTGCCGATTGCGGTCTGGGCGGTCCCGGAACCGCGTGCCGGCGGTCGCCTGCGGCTCAATGCCTTCTGCGGCCTCAATCTCGCGGCCCACGCCCTGGGCCGCGCCGGCGTGCCCCATGGCTGGCTCTACGCGGCGCCGGAAGAGGAGGGGCTGGCCACGCGCCTGCGTGGGCTGCTGCAGCCGCCGACCTTGGCCGCGGGGCACTCCGCGCCTGCGGCCGTGCCCGGCCCGGCGGCCCGGGACGCGGCCGAACGCGTACTGGCCGCCCTGGCGGGCGGCACGATCGCCGTCATCGGCAAGCATCCGGACGGCTTCGACACCTGCGAATACGACGAACCCCTGCTGGACAGGCTCGTCGGCATGAAGGTCGAGGCGGTGCCGCTCAGCCGCCTCTTCGATCACGCGCGCGCGGCCGATGCCGGCCGCGTCGCCAACGCGCGCGCCGCCGCCGACGCGGAAGTGCATGGCCTGGACGCGGTCGACCAGGAGCAGCTCGAGCGGTCGTTCCGGGTGTTCTGCGCGCTCGAGGACGTGCAGCGCGAGCAGGGCGCGCAGGGCCTGGCCGTGCGCTGCTGGCCCGAGATGTTCACTGAGTACGGCTGCGCAGCCTGCGGACCGATGGCCATGATGAACCAGCAGCGCGTGCCGTCCGCGTGCGAGGCTGACGTCAACGGCTCCATCACGCAGTTGCTGCTGCAGGAGCTGGCCGACGAGCCGGCGTGGATGGCCGACCTGGTGGACCTGGATGCGGCCGGCGACACGGCCGTGATCTGGCATTGCGGTCTCGCACCGCTGTCCATGCGCGACCCGGAAGTGGCCGCGCAGGCCACGATCCACACCAATCGCCGCATGCCGCTGCTGCACCAGTTCCCGATCAAGCCCGGCCGCATCACGCTGGCGCGCCTGTCGCGCGCGCGGAACGAGGTCAAGCTGGTGCTGGCCGGCGCCACGGTGATCCGCGCGCCGATGGCGTTCACCGGGTGCTCCGGCACGATCCGCTTCGACCGGCCGGCCGGCGAGGTGTGCGCGACCCTCATGCGGGAAGGCCTCGAGCACCACTTCGCGCTGGCCTATGGCGACCACCGGCCGGCGCTGCGGGCCATGGCGGAGCGCTTCGGCGTCCCGCTGCTGGAACTGGCCTGACCATGGGCGCCTTCGACGTCGAGTCGCCGGACTGGGGCCGCCTGCCCCCGGTGCGAATCACCGGCGCGGCCACGACGGACGGGCAGGGCGAGGTCAGGTTGCCGACCACGGCGGGAACGCTGACCGTCACGCTGCACGAGTTCGGCGCCCGCCTGCGGTTCGGCCCGCCGGCCCGCGAATACGGCATCCTGGTCGCGGCACCCGCTGCGCTGCAGGCCACGTTGACGCCGGGCGACGGCGAGACGCGCATGGCCGGCGGCGACCTGTCGCTGGTGCTGCGGCACGAGCCGCTGTCCTTCGTCCTGTCGCGCGGCGCAAGGGTGGTGCAGTCCTCGCCCGGCGACGCGCACTTTGTGCGCCGGTTCCGCCTGCCGCCCTTTGCGCAGGTGGAGGAGGGCTGGTTCGTCAGCCTCGAGCTCGGCGACGAGAGCGCCGTCTATGGCCTCGGCGAGAAATGGGGCCGCCTCGACCGGCGCGGCCAGCTCGTGCGCTCCTTCAACCATGATTCGCTCGGCGTCAACGCCGAGGTGAGTTACAAGAATGCGCCGTTTGCGTGGAGTCCGGACGGCTGGGGCGTCTTCGTGCACACCACTGCGGCCGTGACCCACGGCGTCGGCCATGCGCCCTGGTCGCAGCGCGCCTATGGACTCCATATCGACTCGCCGGCCCTCGACCTGTTCATCCTCGACGGCGCCGATGGCGCGGCGCAGTTACGGCAGTACACGGCGCTGACCGGACGCGCGCCCATCCCGCCGCGCTGGAGCCTGGGCGTGATCCTGTCCAAGGCCTACTACAAGGATGCGGATGAGATCCTCGCGGTGGCGCGCGAAGTCCGCGCGCGCAACATGCCCTGCGACACGATCACCTTCGACGGCCGTGCCTGGCTGGATACCGACACGCGCTTCGCCTTCGAGTGGTGCCCCAGGCGCTATCCCGATCCTGCGCCGGTCATCGCGCAGCTCAAGTCGCTGGGCTTCCGGATCTGCGTCTGGGAGTACCCGCTGATTTCCGTCAAGCACCCGCTGTTCGCGGAGCTGGCGGCCCGCGGCTGGCTGCTGCGCGACCGGCGCACGGGCGAGGCTTACCGTTACCGGTGGGATCCGGAGCCGTTCGGCGCGGTGCTCACGCCGCTGCCCGAGTCCGGGCTGCTCGACTTCACCCATCCGGACGCCTACGCCTACTGGCGCGACCGGCATCGCGAGCTGTTCGATGCGGGCGTGGACATGATCAAGGCGGATTTCGGCGAGCAGGTCGACGGGCACATGCTTGCCAGCGACGGTTCCTGCGGCAGCGAACTGCACAATGCCTATGCGCTGCTCTACAACCGCTGCGTCTACGAGGCCGCCGAGCGCTACGCGCCCGGCGGCGCCTTCCTGTTCAGCCGGTCCGGCTGGTCCGGGTCGCAGCGCTATCCCTCGCAGTGGGGCGGCGACCCGCAGGCCGACTGGGGCGGCCTGGCCGCCAGCCTGCGCGGCGGCCTGTCCTGGGGAATGACCGGCGCGCCGTACTATGCGACCGATGTCGGCGGCTTCTACCGCGACGGCCGCGACCCGGAACTGTTCGTGCGCTGGGCGCAGGCGGCCGTCTATTCGGCGCACATGCGCCTGCACGGCATCGGCCAGCGCGAGCCCTGGTCCTACGGCGCGGAGGCGGAAGCGGCGGTCGGCGCGGCGCTGGAGCTGCGCTACCGGCTGCTGCCATATCTCGAGCGCGCCATGGCGCAGTCGCATGCGACCGGCCTGCCGGTGCAGCGTGCGATGCCATTGGCATGTCCCGACGAGCGCCCGGCCTGGGCCTTCGAGCACCAGTTCTTCTTCGGCGATGACCTGCTGGTTGCGCCCTGCATCCGCCCGGGCGGGGCGGTCCAGGCTTACCTGCCGGCGGGGTGCTGGCAGCGCTTCCCGGACGGCGAAATCCTGGAGGGCGGGTGTGTCCACTCGCTGCAACTCGCCCTGGCCGAGACAGCCGTCTTTGCGCGGGCCGGGGCCGTCATTCCGCTGGGGCCGGCCCTGCGCAGCACCGCTGAATCTGCGTAACGCGCGGCGCCCGCACGGTCTGCGGCAGGCCTGTGCGGGGCCATCGTCGGGTGTCGGCGCCCGCTTGTTGCGCCCTCGCAACAGTGATTAACTGTCATGTCTTATATAACGGTTGTAAGACATAGAAATCTCATGCTAGCGTTGCTTCACGGCGAATTCCGCCCTGGGGCCACTGCTGGCCATCGCACTACAACAGCTGGTGAGGGAGTAACTCCAAATGCAAGACCCGACCCGTCCCAATAGGTCAAACGCGAAGCTCGCGGTGGCCGTGCTGGCAGCCCTGGCGGCAGCGCAGTCTGCCCAGGCGCAGAAGGAGGCGGGCGCCTCCGTGTTGCTCGGCGAGATCGTCGTCACCGCGCAGAAGCGCGAGCAGCTTCTGCAGGAGGTGCCGGTCGCCGTGTCCGTCGTCACCGGCTCCATGATCGAGACGGCCGGCGGCTTCAATACCGAGTCGCTCGTCCAGCTGGTGCCCTCGCTGAACGTGCGCAAGACGAATACGCAGCTCAACCAGGCCCTTTTCCTGCGCGGCGTGGGCACCATCAACTTCGCGATCGCGGCGCAGCCCAGCGTGGCGTTCGTGCTCGACGGCGTGGTGTTCTCGTCCGCGGGCGAGGCCTTCGGCGACCTCTATGACGTGGAGCGCGTCGAGGTGCTGCGCGGGCCGCAGGGCACCCTGTTCGGCAAGAACGCCTCGGCCGGCGTCGTCAACGTGGTGTCCAAGAAGCCCGGCGACGAGCTGGGCGGCTTCATAGACTTCGGCTGGTTCGACGGCAACGAGATGAACGTGCGGGCGGCGCTGGACGCGCCGGTGTCGGACCGGCTGCGCACGCGCACCACGGTGACCTGGGGCGATTATGACGGCTACATCGACAACATCAGCACCACGCCCGCCGGCGGCAAGCTGAACGGCTACGACCGTTGGGGCCTGCGCAGCGTCTGGGTGGCTGATGCCAGCGACAACGTGGAACTGACGTTCATCGGCGACTACCGCAAGTCCGACGACAATTGCTGCGTGGAGGTCATCGGCGGGGCGCCGACCGGGGCGCAGGCCCTGGCCATCACCCAGCTGCTCGCCGGCACCGACTTCCTGTTGGGCGACCAGAGCCGCAAGGTGAAGCAGAACCTCGTCATGAGGTCCGAGGAAGAGGCGTGGGGCCTGTCCGCGCAGGTGGACGTCGGCATCGCCGACCACATGCTGACGTCGATCTCGGCCTATCGCACCTGGGACTCGACCGAGATCCGCGAAGGCGACTGGCTGGACGCGGGCGCCGCCTATGTCGGCGTCAACCAGCTGCACGACTTCGGGCCGCAGACGCAGGAGACGTTCTCGCAGGAAATCCGCATCGCATCGCCGGGCGGCGAATTCCTGGACTACGTGGCCGGCATCTATTACGCGAAGACCGACGCGGAGCGTTACTTCCAGCGCGACACCGTGGTGTGCCGTTCCAGCACGCTGCCGGTCGACGCGACCGGGCTGGCACCCTGCACGCCTGCCGCCTCGGTCATCGAGGCGCCTTCGGCCAACGCCCTGTTCGGGGCCGATTTCAAGAACCTGGCAGTGTTCGCGGACGGCACCTTCAACCTGACGGACCGCTGGCGCGCGATCCTCGGCCTGCGCTGGACCCAGGACGACCTGAGCTTCCTGCACACCTACAACTTCTCGCCGATCCCGGGACCGGGAATTCGTAGCCAGGCGGGTGGCGGCACGGCCGTGCTGTCCGGCAGCAACAAGTCCGACGAGATGTCCGGCCGCGGCGGCGTGCAGTTCGACGTGACCGACAACCTGATGGCCTATGCGTCATACGCCCGCGGCTACAAGGGGCCGGCCTACAACGTGTTCTTCAACATGACGGTCAACAACGCGCCGGTCATCGATGCGGAGACGGCGGACTCCTACGAGGTGGGCTTCAAGTCCACGCTGGCGGACGGCCGCATGATCCTGAACGGCGCCGCCTTCCGCGCGAAGTACGACAACTTCCAGGCCAACAACTTCCTGTTCCTGGGCGGCGTGCTGATCACGACGCTGACCAACGCCGGCGAAGTCTCCACCGAGGGCTTCGAACTCGACTTCCTGGCCAGGCCGACGGACCAGTTGTCACTGAGCGGCGGCATCGCCTACACCGATGCCAGGGTGGACAAGTTCTTCACGCCGCCGGGCTCGACCCCGACCGTGGCGGACAACACCAAGCTGCCGCTGGCACCGGAGATCAAGGGCTCGCTGGGGGCCCAGTACACGATCAACCTCGCCTCGGTTGACGTCATCCCGAGCGTGCTGTTCGTCTACACGGACGACCAGTACTCCGACCTCAACGAGCCGGCGATCACGCTGATTCCCGCGTACTCGACCTTCGACCTGTCGGTGGCGATCGCCGACAAGGACGACAAGTACCGCCTCACGCTGGTCGGCCGCAACCTGACGGACGAGAGCTACGCGGCGCTCATCACGCGCGGCGGCCCGGGCGGGGCGCCACGCCTGCAGATCCCGCGCGACGCGGATCGCTACTTCGGCGCGCAGTTCCGCGTGAACTTCGGCGGAAAGTGAGTAGACTGGAGGGCGCCCCATCCGGGGCGCCCTTCCCAGGCGACTCATGACCCGGCCCGGACCGCATCTACTGCTGCGCTTCCTGGACCGGGTGGCTAAGGCGCTCGGCGCGGTCAACGCGCCGATCGCGCGCACCGGGCGCAACCTGGCGGCGGCGCTGATCGCCGCGATGGTGGCGCTCGCGCTCGCGCAGATCCTGTCGCGCGCGCTGTTCAGCTACACGCTCGACTGGGCCGAGGAACTGGCCCGCGTGGCGCTGGTCTGGTCGGTGCTGCTGGTGTCGCCGTTCGCCTATCGCAGCGGCGCCCACGTCGCCATCGGTTCCTTCGCGGCGGCCCTGCCGCCGCGCCTGCTGCTGGCCGCCAGCGCCGTGCTCAACGTGCTGATCGTCTGGATCTGCATCGAGATGCTGCGCGAGAGCCTGTTCTTCTGGGAAAGGGGCCTGACGCTGACTGCGTCGGCCATGGGCATCCAGATGGCGTGGTTCTACTCCATCGTGCCGCTGGCCTTCGCGCTGCTGCTGCTCGTGGGCATCGAGCTGGTGGCCAGGCTGCTGCGCTCGCTGCTGGACCCGGACCCCAGGCTGACCCTGGCTGGCGCCGTCGCCGGCGTGCAGGACGGGAAGTAGGCCGTGTCGGCGGCATTCTTCTGGATTTTCGTCATGCTGCTGGCGCTCGGCATGCCGGTGGTCTTCGCACTGCTGATCGGCCCGGGCCTGAGCCTCCTGCTCGACGACCAGCGGCCCTACCTTGCAGCCCTGCTCTCGCGCTTCTATAACGGCATAGACAGCTTTCCGCTGCTGGCCGTGCCGTTCTTCATCCTGGCCGGCGAGCTGATGAACTCCGGCGGCATCACCGCGCGCATCGTGCGCTTCAGCCAGTCGATGGTCGGCCACGTGCGCGGCGGCCTGGCGCAGGTGAACATCATGTCGTCCATGCTGTTCGCCGGCATCTCGGGCTCGGCGGTCGCCGACGCTTCCGCCATCGGCAAGATGATGGTGCCGGCCATGGAGGCCAACGGCTACAAGCGCAGCTTCGCCGCGGCGGTCACCGCGGCGGCGGCGGTGGTGGGACCGATCATCCCGCCGTCGGGCATCATGATCCTGTATGGCTTCGTCATGAACGTGTCGATCGGCGCCTTGTTCGCCGGCGGCATCGTGCCGGGCCTGATGATGGGCCTCGGGCTCATGGCCGTGACGCGGTTGCTGGCCGGCCGGCACAAGCTGCCGGTCGCCTCGGAAAAGGCCAGCTGGCGGGAACGCGGCCGCGCGCTCAACGGCGCGGTGCTGGCGATCCTGATGCCGGTGATCCTGCTGGGCGGCATGCTGGGCGGCATCTTCACGGCGACCGAGGCCGCGGCGGTGGCGGCCAGCTACGCGCTGCTGGTCACGCTGTTCGTGCTGCGCACGATGACGTTCTCCGAGCTGCGGCGCGTGTTCGTGTCGACCGCGATCCAGTCCGGGGTCATCCTGATGCTGGTGGGCGCCGCGGTCACCTTCGGCTGGCTGGTGACCGTGTCGGGCATGGCGGAGCGCATCGCCGCGACGCTGGTCGGCATCACCGACAACCCGCTGCTGCTGCTGTTGATGCTGAACGTGCTGCTGTTCGTGCTGGGCATGTTCCTCGATGCCGGGCCGGCCATCCTGATCCTCGGTCCGGTGCTGGCGCCGATCTTCACGGCGATTGGGGTCGACCCCGTGCACTTCGCCCTGATCATGTGCATCAACCTCACGGTCGGTCTGGCCACGCCGCCGATGGGGCTGGTGCTGTTCGTCACCGCCGCGGTCGCCAACGAGCGTGTCGAGCCGATCGTGCGGGCGCTGATCCCGTTCCTGGCCGTGGAGATGCTGGTGATCCTGCTGGTGACCTTCTTCCCGGCCCTGACGCTGACCGTGCCCAGGATGATGGGCTTCCTGCAGTGAGCGGGTCGGCATGAGCAACCCGGTGGTCATGCGCGTGCTGCTGGCGCTGATCGTCGCCGGCTGCCTCGTCGCGGCGGTCGCTTCGCGCGTCGAGCGCGCTCCCCATACGATCCGCATCGCCTTCCTCGCCTCGCAGGACGATGAGGACTACTTCGGCGCCGTCGCGTTCAAGGAAACCATCGAGGCCCTGCTGCCGGGCCAGGTCGACGTGCAGATCTTCCCGTCCGGCCAGTTCTGCGGCAGCGAACGCGAGTGCATCGAGGGCCTGCAGAGCGGCGTGCTGGAGATGCACCAGACGACCGTCGGCGGGCTGGCGACCCTGTATCCGCGCGTCCAGGTGCTCGACCTGCCTTACACCTTTGCCGACGACGCCGTGGCCGAGTGCGTGCTGGACGGCAAGATCGTGCAGGACATGGGCGATACCATGCTGGCCGACGGCCTGGGGTTGCGGCTCATGGCCATGGGCAACACCGGCGGGTGGCGCAACTTCGCGACGACCACCCGGCACGTCCGCTCGGTCGGCGACCTGGCGGGCCTGCGCATCCGCACCCTGCCGTCGGCGCTCGAGCAGCAGATGGTCCGTGAACTCGGCGCCAGCCCGATGGCGCTGCCCTGGTCCGAGGTCTACGGTGCGCTGAGCGCGGGGCTGCTCGACGGCGTCAAGAACAGCGTACAGGACGTGGTCGGCATGAAGCTCAACGACCACATCAAGTACCTGTTCATGGACCGCCATGCCTACATGGCGTCGATGTGGTGGTATTCGGAGGTCCAGTGGCAGCGCCTGTCGCCCGAGCTGCAGGACGCGGTGCGGCAGGGCTTCCGTGCGCTCGCGCTGGAAACGCGGGCCGCGGCCAAGCGACGCGAGGAGCCGGCCCTTCAGGAGTTCCGCCGCCGCGGCGGGATCGCCGAGTCTGCCACGCCGGCGCAGCGGGCCGAACTGAAGGCCGCGACCAGCGAATTGCGCGACTGGTATGCGGGGCGTTACGGCCCGGCCTGGCTCGACCGGCTGGACGCAGCCGTCGCCGAATGCGAGCGTAGCCTCGCGGCGGTTTCAAGCACCCTGGAGAACGCCGATGCGGATCCTGTTCGTTGATGCCGGCAACTACTGCCGTTCACCGGCTGCGGAGGTCGTTGCGCGGTCCCTGGCGGCGCGCGACGCGCCGGCCGCCACGCTCGAGTTCGCCTCGGCGGGCCTGAAGGACAAGCATGCCGGCGACACCGCCGACCCGCGCACCATAGAGGCCTGCGCGGCGCGGGGCTACGATCTCGCCGATTTCCGCTGCCGCGAAATCACGGCCGCGGACTTCGCCGGCAGCGACCTGATCCTGGCCATGGACCGGGACAATCTGCAGCAGCTCGAGGCGCGCCGTCCGGCGGGCAACTCGACTCCGATCCGGCTGTTTCTCGGCGACCTGGAGGTGCCCGATCCGTATTACGGCGGCGCCGACGGGTTCGATTCGATGATGGACCAGATCGAGCTGGGCGCCCGGCAACTGGTCAAGGACCGCAAGTGAACTGGTCGGGGTGACAGGATTTGAACCTGCGACTCCTACGTCCCGAACGTAGTGCTCTACCAGGCTGAGCTACACCCCGAATCGGCGGGAAACGGTCCCGGTCACGAAGTCCGCGACAGCGCGAATTCCGCCAGGGCCGCGAGCGCATCGCGATGGGCCGACCTGGGAACGTCGGCCAGCGCCCGGATAGCCAGATCCGACTCGCTCTTGGCGAGTCGCGCAGTGTAGTCGAGCCCCCCCGTGCTTTCAATCGCCGCACGAATGGGACCGAACTCGCCGGTGCCGCGGTTCTCGATCGCGCCGCGGATCAGGGCCGCCTGCGCGGCCGTGCCGGTGCGCAGGGCGTGGATCAGCGGCAGCGTCGGTTTGCCCTCCGCCAGGTCGTCGCCCAGGTTCTTGCCGAGCGCCTGGGCGTCACCCCGGTAGTCGAGCGCATCGTCCACCAGCTGGAAGGCCATGCCGAGGTGGCGGCCGTAGTCGCCGAGGGCCTCCTCGACGGGCGCCTTCGCGCCGGCCACGATGGCGGCCACCCGCGTGCCGGCCTCGAACAGCCGCGCCGTCTTGCGCAGGATGACCTCCAGGTAACGCGCCTCGCTGGTGTCGGCGTCGCCGGCGTTCATCAGCTGCAGCACCTCGCCCTCGGCGATGGCGTTGGTGGCGTCGGCCATGACCTGCATGACCCGCATGGAGTCGAGGCCGAGCATCATCTGGAACGAGCGCGAGTACAGGAAATCCCCGACCAGCACGCTGGCGGCGTTGCCGAACAGGTCGTTGGCCGTGTCGTGGCCGCGCCGCTGGTGCGACTCGTCCACGACGTCGTCGTGCAGCAGCGTTGCGGTGTGGATGAACTCGATGACCGCCGCCGCCGTCACGCGCGCCGCCGGGGCGCCGCCGCCCGCCGCGTGCGCGGCGAGCAGCACCGTCAGCGGCCGCAGGCGCTTGCCGCCGCCGGCCACGATGTAATTGCCGACCTGGTTCACCAGCGCGACGTCGCTGGCGAGCTGGCGGCGGATCTCACCGTCCAGCGCCTCCAGGTCGGCGGCGACAGTCGAGCGTATGTCGTTGAGTTGCATGCAAATCTGGGGTACTGCTCGGTCCGCGCATCCTACCGGTAAAGCGCCCGCGGGGGAATCGAGGCCGTCGCCGCGGGCCGTTTGACCGGGGGGGTGGGTGCCACTACAATTGCCGGCTGTTTTACGGCCGGTGCATCCGGCCCGCTGGAGTCCAGACCGTCATGTATGCCGTGATTGCAACCGGTGGCAAGCAGTACCGCGTCAACGAGGGCACCGTGGTGCGCGTCGAGAAGCTCGACGCCGAAGCGGGCGCGTCCGTTGAATTCGACAAGGTCCTCGTCGTGGGCGAGGGGGCCGAGGTCGCCATCGGTGCGCCGTACGTGGCGGGCGCCCGGGTGACGGCCACCGTGCAGGCGCACGGCAAGGCCGACAAGGTCAGAATCGTCAAGTTCCGCCGGCGCAAGCACTACCTGCGCCAGAAGGGGCACCGCCAGCCGTACACCGAGATCAAGGTGACCGGCATTTCGGCGGCCTGAGGCCGCGCGGCGAACATCGGAGGACAGCGCAATGGCACACAAGAAAGCAGGCGGCAGCACCAAGAACGGCCGCGAGTCGCAGAGCAAGCGCCTCGGCGTGAAGAAGTTCGGCGGCGAGTCCGTGCTGGCGGGCAACATCCTGGTGCGCCAGCGGGGCACGCTGTACAAGCCGGGCACCAACGTGGGCGTGGGCACCGACCACACGCTGTTTGCGCTGGTCACGGGCAAGGTCCTGTTCCAGAAGAAGGGCGCCGGCAAGCGCACCTTCGTGAACGTGCTGCCGGAGTAAACTCCGGCACGGCCGCGGCTCGACGAATACCCCGGCCTGGCCGGGGTTTTCATTGGCCGGGGCCGGATCCGCGTGCCGGCCCCGCCGCAAAGGCAACCCATGAAATTCGTAGACGAGGCGCGCATCAAGATCGTGGCCGGCCACGGCGGGCGCGGCGCGGTCAGCTTCCGCCGCGAGAAATTCGTGCCCTACGGCGGGCCGGACGGCGGCGACGGCGGCCTGGGCGGCAGCGTCTGGCTGCGCGCGCAGGAGGGCATCAACACGCTGGCGGATTTCCGCATCGCGCGCACCTATCGTGCCCAGAACGGCCAGCCGGGCGGGGGCAGCGAGTGCACGGGCAAGAGCGGCGAGGACCTGACCATCCCGATGCCGGTCGGCACGGTGGTGACCGACCTGGACACCCACGAGACGCTGGGCGACCTTACGGCCGACGGGCAGGTCCTGCTGGTCGCCAAGGGCGGCAAGGGCGGCTGGGGCAACCAGCGCTTCAAGAGCTCGGTCAACCGCACGCCGCGGCAGGCCATGCCCGGCCTGCCCGGCGAGGCGCGCACCCTGGGGCTGGAGCTGAAGCTGCTGGCCGATGTCGGCCTGCTGGGGCTGCCCAACGCGGGCAAGTCGACGCTGATCCGCGCCGTGTCGGCGGCCCGCCCCAGGGTGGCGGACTACCCGTTCACCACCCTGCATCCGCAGCTCGGCGTCGTCAGCGTGGGGCCGGAGAAGAGCTTCGTGATGGCCGACATCCCCGGGCTGATCGAGGGTGCGGCGGAGGGCACCGGCCTGGGATTCCGCTTCCTGCGGCACCTGCAGCGCACGCGGCTCCTGCTGCACATCGTGGACATCGCGCCGCTGGACCCGGACCAGGACCCGGTGGACGGTGTGCGCACGATCGCGCGCGAACTGAAGAAGTTCAGCGCCGAGCTGGCCGGCCGCGAACGCTGGCTGGTGCTCAACAAGCTGGACCTGCTGCCGGCGGACGCCGCAGGACGAACGCTGCCGGGACATCGTGCGCCGGCTGCGGTTCAAGGGCCCGGTGCTGCGGATCTCAGGGGCGACCGGGCAGGGCACCAAGGAACTGTGCCGGGCGGTCATGAACAGCCTGGACGAGCGCCGCGCCGCGGAGGAAGCCGCGCGCTGACGCCAGGGCCGCAAGCCGCGCCAATGAAAAGGCCGGTCCTGGGGACCGGCCTTTTTCGTGCGGGGCGGGGCGGCTCAGTTGCCGGCGAGCGCCTTGGCCTTACGGGCCAGGCGGCTCTTGTGCCGCGCCGCCTTGTTGCGGTGAATGATGCCCTTGCGCGCCATCGCGTCGATGACCGGCGTCGCTTCCCTGAGCGCGGCCGTCGCCTGGGCCTTGTCGCCGGCCTCGATCGAGGTGGTGACCTTCTTGATGGCCGTGCGGACCTTCGAGCGCTGCGTGACGTTGCGGGCGCGGGCAGCCGTAGCCTGGCGGGCGCGCTTTTCTGCTGTCTTCGTGTTGGCCAAGGGATCGCTCCAATCGTAGGGCTTGCAAAGAGCCGCGCATTGTCCCGGTGAGGCGCGGCCTTGTCAACGGAAACGGCCCGGCGGTCCCGGGCCGCCGCGGGGCCGCCGGACGCCGCCACAGTGTGGGTAAACCCCGCCCAGCAGGTATAGTCCACGCGCATGAAGCCGCCCAACGAGCCCAGCCGACCCCTGCGGGCCGTGTCCGCAGCGCGGCCATGACCCGCGCGTTCCTCAAGAGCACCACCGTCGTCGGCGCCATGACGCTGCTGTCGCGCATCACCGGGCTGGTGCGCGACATGGTGTATTCGCAGGCCTTCGGCGCCGGCCCGCTGATGGATGCGTTCCTGGTCGCCTTCAAGATCCCCAACTTCCTGCGGCGGCTGACCGCCGAGGGGGCCTTCTCGCAGGCCTTCGTGCCGGTCGTCTCGGAGTTCCGGGTGCGCCGCTCGCACGACGAGGTGCGGGAGCTGGTCGCGGGGGTGTCCGGCACGCTGAGCCTGGCGCTGTTCGTCATTACGGTGATCGGCGTGCTGGCCGCGCCCGTGCTGGTGTTCGCCTTCGCGCCGGGATTCCATGCCGACGGCGGGCGCTTCGACCTCACGGTCGACATGCTGAGGCTGACCTTCCCCTACCTGTTCTTCATCTCGCTGGTGGCGTTGTGCGGCGGCGTGCTCAACAGCTACGGCCGCTTCGGTGTGCCGGCCTTCACGCCCACGCTGCTCAACATCGTCATGATCGTCTTCGCCAGCCTGGTCGCGCCGCACGCGGAGCGGCCGGGCCTGGCGCTGGCGGCGGGGGTGTTCGTGGCCGGGCTGGTGCAGCTGCTGGTGCAGTTGCCGGCGCTGCGCGCGATCGGCCTGCTGCCGAGGCCGCGCTGGGGCTGGGCCATGGAGGGCGTGCGACGCATCGGCCGGCTCATGCTGCCGGGCATCTTCGGCTCGTCCGTGGCGCAGGTGTCGCTGCTGCTGGACACCCTGATCGCCTCGTTCCTGGTCACCGGCAGCATCGCCTGGATGTACTACGCGGACCGCCTCATCGAGTTCCCGCTGGGGGTGTTCTCGATCGCGCTGGCGACCGTCATCCTGCCCGGCCTGTCCTCGCACCACGCCAACGAATCGCGCGAGCAGTTCTCGGCGACGCTCGACTGGGCGCTGCGCCTGACCGTGCTGATCGTCGCGCCGGCGGCGGTCGGCCTGCTCCTGCTGGCCGGCCCGCTCACGGCCGCGATATTCGGCTACGGAGAGTTCCGCGCGCGCGACGTCGAGATGGCCGGTTACGCGCTGATGGCCTATTCGCTGGGCCTGCTCGGGTTCTCCGCCGTCAAGGTGCTCGCACCCGGCTACTTTGCGCGCCAGGACACGCGCACGCCGGTCAAGGTCGGGATCATCTCGCTGGCGACCAACATCGGCTTCAACGTCGCGGTCGTGGTGCCGGCCTACCTGGCGGGTTTCCCGGCGCCGCATGCGCTGCTGGCGTTCTCGACCGGCATGTCGGCGGTGGTCAACAGCACGCTGCTGTACCGGGGGCTGCGCCGCGCCGGCGTGTACACGCCGTCGGACCGCTGGCGGCGGCTGGCGCTGCAGGTGGCCGTGGCGAACGCCGCCATGGCCGGCTTCCTGTGGTGGGCGAGCGGCGACTGGGACGGCTGGATGCAGATGGCCGCCGTCGAGCGGGTCACGCGACTCATGGGCTGCGTGGGCGGCGGCGCCGTCACGTATTTCGCGGCGCTGTGGCTGCTGGGCGCGCGGCCGGCCGATTTCCGCAGCGCCTGAGCCCGGCCGGTTCCTGTCACTGAATTCGGGCAGGTTCCCGGCCAGCCACTATAATTTCGTGTTTTGGCACCAGCAACGGGGCAAGTCCGGCAGGCTCATGAGAATCGTGCGCGGCCTCATCAACGTCCGTCCCGCCGATCGCGGCTGCGTGGCCGCGATCGGCAACTTCGACGGCATGCACCTCGGGCACCAGGCGATCTTCGGCCGGGCGGTCGAGCGTGCCCGGGAACTCGGCGTGCCGCCGGTGCTGGTGACGTTCGAGCCGAACCCGCGCGAGTTCTTCGATCCGGACAACGCGCCGCCCTGCCTCATGCGCCTGCGCGACAAGGCTGGCGCGCTCGGCAGGTACGGCATCGACCGGCTGGTGCTGCTGCGCTTCGACGCGACGCTGCGCGCCTGGGACGGTGGGCAGTTCATCGAGCGGGTGCTCGACCGCGCGCTGGGAGCGCGCTGCGTGGTGATCGGCGCGGGCTTCACGTTCGGGCATCGCCGCTCCGGCAACGTGGCGCTGCTGCAGGAATCGGGCGCCCGCCATGGCTTCGGCGTCGAGGTCGTCGAGCCGGTCGAGCTGGACGGCGAGCGGGTCAGCTCGACCCGCATCAGGGAGGCGCTGGCGGCGGGGCGGATGGCGCTGGTGCGCCGCCTGCTCGGCCGCGAATTCTGCATGAGCGGCCGGGTCATCCGCGGGCGCCGGCTGGGTCGCACGCTGGGCTACGCGACCGCCAACATGCGCCTGCACCGGCGCGTCCTGCCGGTGGCCGGCGTGTTCGCGGTGCGCGTGCACGGCCTCGGCGACCGCGTCATGCCCGGCGTCGCCTCGGTCGGCGTGCGGCCGACCCTGGGCGGCGGCGAGCCGCTGCTCGAGGTGCACCTGTTCGATTTCAGCGGCGACCTGTACGGTCGCTACCTCGAGGTGGAATTCGTCGAGAAGCTGCGCGACGAGATCCGGTTTCCGAGCGTGGACGAGATGATCCAGCGGATCCACGCGGACGCCAGCGCCGCGCGGCAGATACTGGCAGCCGGCTGAGCCGGCCACGGCGCGACGCTGCGCCCAGGAGCGGATGTGGACTACAAGAAGACCCTCAACCTGCCCAGCACCGACTTTCCGATGAAGGCGGACCTCGCCCGTCGCGAGGCGGCGATGGTGGAGGCGTGGCAGGCGCAGGATACGTACGGCAAGCTGCGCGCCCGCGCGGCGGGGCGGCCGAAGTTCGTGCTGCTGGACGGCCCGCCCTACGCCAACGGCGCCATCCACATCGGCCACGCGGTCAACAAGATCCTCAAGGACATCATCGTCAAGTCGCACACGCTCGACGGGTGTGACTCGCCCTATGTGCCGGGCTGGGACTGCCACGGCCTGCCCATCGAACAGCAGGTGGAGAAGAAGCAGGGCCGCGTGGGCCACAAGCTCGATGCCAGGGCCTTCCGCCAGGCCTGCCGCGAGTTCGCGTCCAGCCAGGTGGACGGGCAGCGCGAGGACTTCAGGCGGCTCGGCGTGCTGGGCGACTGGGACCGCCCGTACCTGACCATGCTGCCGCAGTACGAGGCGGAACAGCTGCGCGCCTTCGCCGCCATCATCAGGAACGGTCACCTGCTGCGCGGCTTCAAGCCGGTGCACTGGTGCCTGGATTGCCGTTCGTCGCTGGCCGAGGCCGAGGTCGAATACGACGAGCGCACCTCGCCGGCCATCGACGTGCGCTTCGCGGTGGTGGACCCGGCGGACCTCGCCGCGCGCTTCAAGGTGGATGCGGCCAAGGCGGCCGAGGCCTCGATCCCGATCTGGACGACGACGCCGTGGACGCTGCCCGCCAACCGGGCCGTCTGCCTGCACCCCGAACTGGACTACGTGCTGGTCGAGGCCGACGCGGGGGCGGGTCGCGAGCATTTCGTGATCGCCGCGGCGCTGCTCGAGGCCGTCGCCAAGCGCATCGGGCTGGGCCACCTGCGCAACGTGGCGCATGCGACCGGCGCCGCGCTGGAAGGACTCGAGCTGCGCCATCCGTTCTACGACCGCGTCGTGCCGGTGACGCTGGGCGAGCACGTCACGACCGACTCCGGTACCGGCGCGGTGCACACGGCGCCCGGCCACGGCGCCGACGACTACGTCGTGGGCCGCAGCTACGGCCTGCCGGTGGACAACCCGGTCGGGCCGGACGGCAGGTTCGTGTCCGGCACGCCGCTGTTCGAGGGCCAGCAGGTGTTCGCCGCCAACGACGCGGTCGTCGCGACGCTCGAAGAGCACGGGCGGCTGCTCAAGCACGAGCCGTTCCTGCACAGCTACCCGCATTGCTGGCGCCACAAGACGCCGGTCATCTTCCGCGCCACGCCGCAGTGGTTCATCAGCATGGAGCAGGGCGGACTGCGCACCGCGGCGCTCGCGGAGATCCGCAAGGTGCGCTGGGTGCCCGGCTGGGGCGAGCAGCGCATCGCCGGCATGGTCGAGACGCGGCCCGACTGGTGCATCTCGCGGCAGCGCGCCTGGGGCGTGCCGCTGGCGCTGTTCGTGCACAGGGTGACGGGCGAGGCGCACCCGCGCACGGCGGAACTGCTGGAACAGGTGGCCGACCGGGTCGAGCAGGCGGGCATCGAGGCCTGGTTCGACCTCGACCCGCGCGAGCTGCTGGGCGCCGACGCCGACGACTACGAGAAGTCGCCCGACGTGATGGACGTGTGGCTGGATTCCGGCGTGGTGCACCACTGCCTGCCGCAACTGCGGCCCGACGCGATCCCGTTTCCGGTGGACGTCTACCTCGAGGGCTCGGACCAGCACCGCGGCTGGTTCCAGAGCTCGCTGCTGGCGGCGGTGGCGGGCAAGGGCGCGGCGCCGTACCGCGAGGTCGTGACGCACGGCTTCACCGTGGACGACAAGGGCCGCAAGATGTCCAAGTCGCTGGGCAACGTGATCGCGCCGCAGAAGGTCGTCAGCACGCTGGGCGCGGACGTGCTGCGCCTGTGGGTGGCCGCCACCGACTACAGCGCCGAGATGAACGTGTCGGAGGAGATCCTCAAGCGCATGGCGGACTCCTACCGCCGCATCCGCAACACGGTGCGCTTCCTGCTCGGCAACCTGGCCGACTTCGACCCGGCGCGCGACGCGCTGCCGCCCGCGGAGCTGGTCGCGCTGGACCGCTGGGCGATCGAGCGCGCCCGCGCGCTGCAGGACGAGGTGATCGAGGCCTACCGCGAATACGAGTACCACCTCATCTACCAGCGCGTGCACAACTTCTGCGTCGTGGACCTGGGCGGCTTCTGGCTCGACATCCTCAAGGACCGGCTGTACACGACGCCGGCGGCCGGCAAGCCGCGCCGCTCGGCGCAGACCGCCATGTACCACGTGGCGGAGGCCATGGTGCGCTGGCTGGCGCCGATCCTGTCGTTCACGGCCGAGGAGATCTGGCAGCACCTGCCGGGCGAGCGCGACGAGTCGGTGTTCCTGGCCGGCTGGTGGGAGCTGCCCGACGTGCACCCCAGCCCGGGCATCGACTGGGAAGCCGTGCTGAGCCTCAAGGACGACGTGTCGCGCGAGCTCGAGCTGTTGCGCAACGCCGGCAGGATCGGCGCGCCGCTCGAGGCCGAGGTGGACCTGTACCTCGATGCCGCCCAGCGCCGGCGCCTGGACGGGCTGGGCGAGGAACTGCGGTTCGTGCTGATCACGTCCGAGGCGCGCAGCTTCGACGCGGCCGACCGGCCGGCCGACGCGGTGGCCGCGAAGTCGGTCGCGGGCGAGGGCGCCTGGATCGCGGTGCGGCCGCTGACACACGAGAAGTGTGCGCGCTGCTGGCATCGGCGCCCCGATGTGGGGCACGATGAGCACCATCCTGGGTTGTGTCGCCGTTGCGTGTCCAACCTGGACGGCCCCGGCGAGACGAGGAGTTTCGCGTGACCGCGGACGAAGGCAGTCGGAAGGGCGCACTGCGCTGGCTGTGGCTGGCGGCGGCGGTGATCGTCGCCGACCAGCTGAGCAAGATCGTGGTGGTGAAGAAGTTCGCGCTGTACGAAGTGCTGGACGTGCTGCCGATCCTGGAACTGACCCGGCTCCACAACACCGGCGCCGCGTTCAGCCTGCTGGCGCAGGCGTCCGGCTGGCAGCGCTGGTTCTTCATCGTGCTGGCGCTGGGCATCAGCACCGGGATCGTGGTGTGGCTGAAGGGCCTGTCCGGCCGCGGCGCCACCTGGCTGGCCGTGGCGCTGTCGCTGGTCATGGGTGGCGCGCTGGGCAACGTCATCGACCGCGTCTGGCACGGGCATGTCATCGACTTCATCCACTTCCACTGGCAGCAGTGGTACTACCCGGCCTTCAACGTGGCCGACATGGCCATCACGGTCGGCGCCGTCATGCTGGTGATCGACGCGCTGTTGTCCGGCCGGCGCGCCAAGACGGACCCGTCGTGAAGATCCTGCTGGCCAACCCGCGCGGCTTCTGCGCCGGCGTGGACCGCGCCATCGACATCGTCGAGCGCGCGCTGGGCCTGCTGGGCGCGCCCATCTACGTGCGCCACGAGGTCGTGCACAACCGCTTCGTGGTGGACCGGCTGCGCTCGCTCGGCGCCGTGTTCGTGGACGAGCTGCACGAGGTGCCGGATGGCGCCACGGTGATCTTCAGCGCGCACGGCGTGCCGCGCTCGGTGCAGAACGAGGCGCAGCGGCGCGGCCTGAAGGTGTTCGACGCGACCTGCCCGCTGGTGACCAAGGTGCACATGGAGGTCATGCGCTTTGCGGCGGACGACCTCGACATCGTGCTGATCGGCCATGCCGGCCACCCGGAGGTGGAGGGCACCATGGGCCAGTTCAGCGGCACCGGCGCGGCGCGCATCCAGCTGGTCGAGTCGGTCGAGGACGTGGCGGCGCTCGAGGTCCGCGATCCGTCGCGGGTCGCGCTGGTCACGCAGACCACGCTCTCGGTGGACGACACGGCGCGCATCGTCGAGGCGCTGCGCAAGCGCTTCCCGGCGCTGTCGTCGCCGCGCCGCGAGGACATCTGCTACGCGACCCAGAACCGGCAGGACGCGGTCAAGAAGCTGACCGAGACCTGCGACGTGCTGTTGGTCGTCGGCTCGCCCAGCAGCTCGAACTCCAACCGGCTGCGCGAGATCGCCTCGGCCCGCGGCATTCCCGGCTACCTCGTCGACGGCCCGGACGACCTGCAGCGCGAGTGGTTTGCGGGAGTCGGCGCGGTCGGCGTGACGGCCGGCGCCTCGGCGCCCGAGCTGCTGGTCGCACGGGTCGTCGAGCGGCTGCGCGAGTGGGGCGGCGAGACGGCCGTGGAGGTCTCCGGCCGCGAGGAAAACGTCACCTTCGGCCGGCCGCCGGAGTTGCGCAATGCGCCGCGCGCGGAGGCGCTGTTGCGGCGCAGTTGAGCCGGGCCGGACCGTCAGCGCCAGCATTCGCGAGTCGTGTCGCGGCCCGCCGAGTCGGAAGCCGTGCGCCGGCCATTGGCGTGCATCGTGAACCGCGCGCACAGCCAGTCGCGGGCCTGCGGACCCTCGGGGACGGTGGTCGCCACGGCCAGGTAGCCGGCCAGCCCGACGTCCTGCAGGTCCAGCCGGTACAGGCCGCGCATCGTGATCGGCTCGACCGGCAAGCCCGGCTCGTCGTCGCCGCGAAATCCCTCTGCGTAGCGTCCGTGCGCCAGGTGGTGCCGTTCCTGCTCGGCCGCCACCGCCAGCAACGACTCGACGGCCTCGGTGCGATGGGCGCGCAGCAGGTGCTGCCGGTACGAGGGGTAGGCGATGGCCGCCAGCACCCCCGCGATGGCGAGCGCGACGAGCAACTCCAGCAGCGTCACTCCGGCGTCGGTTCGAGTCGGCGCCATGTCGTCTTCACCGGGTCGTTGCGAAAGCCGAGGTCGAGCGGGCGGCCGCCCAGGAGTCCGGACGGCGCGGCCGGGCAGTCGTCCGCAGCGCAGGCGCCGCTCGCGCCGCGCGGTGGAAAGGCGATCCGCAGCGCCGGCGGCAAGCCCGGCTCCGCCAGGTCTTCGGCCGGCACGGGCTGGTCGCCGATCCAGTTGCGGGGCCGGCCGGTGCGCACGTCGAGCGTATACAAACGGCTGCGCCCGGCCGGCGGACCGCAGGGATGTTCGGGATCCGCGGCCAGCGGCTGGTAAGTCGCGAAGCGCAGGCTGCGATCGAAGGTGAGCGAGGACCCCACGGTCTTCTCGCCCCGGCCATGCGCGACGAGGCGCAGCAACCAGCCGCGCGCGTCGGGCGGCGCGGTGTGCGGCGCCGGCGTCACGTCGAACAGGTCGTCGTCGTCGAGTACGCTCGGCGGACCGGCCGGGCCTGCCTGGGCGCCGCCGCCCGGCGAGTCGAACACGGCGTAGAAGCGGTCCTCCATGGTCGTGTCGCGTGGACTGGCCAGCCAGCCGGAACCGAAGGAGACGATGAACCGCGGCCGGCCGCCGTTCGTGTCGTAGCTCACGTCGGGCGTGGAGTAGAAGCGGCGCGGCGGGCGGCCTGCGTCATCCGCCTCGCCGAAGCGACCCAGCAAGGTGGCGGTCGCGCGCGACGAGGGTTCCGCACCCGGCGTGAAGCCGATGCGCCACAGCTGGCCGTCGACGCCGAGCAGGTACAGCGTGTCGGCGAGGCCGTCGCCGTCGGCATCCAGCACGCGCGGCGCCGACGGCAGGCTGGCAGTCAGGCCCGCGAGCGTCAGGTCGACGTCCTCGTCCGCGCCGCCTGCCGCCTGCCACAGGACCTCGCCGGATTCCGCGTCCAGGATCAGCAGGCGCGTGCCGCGCCGGTCGTGGGAGCGAGGCCAGGCGGACTGCGCAGGATCGTGGCCGCCGGCCAGCACGGCCACCAGCCGGTGCGCGCCCTGGCGACGGTCGTCGAGCCGCATGCGCACGACGACGGCAGCAGGCCAGGCCTCGCCTAGCGCAGCCGCTGCGGCGCCGCCCAGCGACCACAGCAGCCGCGGTCGGTCGGGATCGGTGACGTCGAGCGCGTAGTAGCCGGGCCCGCCGCGACCGAGGCCGACGATGAGCCAGGCCCGGTCGCCGGACCGCGGCGTGAGGCGGCCGTCGCCGTCCGCGTCGAACACGTGCGGCGTCACGACGCCGTCCAGCCCGTGGCGCCGGGCGACAGTCGTTCCTGCAGTCGCGAGCCCGGCCATCCGCGACAACAGCGATCGCGGCACGAACGCCCACCTTTCGCCGCCATCGGCGTCGTCCAGCGCGTGCAGCAGGCCGTCGTTCGTCGCGGCGAACACCCGCACCGGCTCGTCCGCACCGCCGTACCGGATGACGGTCGGCGGCGCCAGGCCGGGGTCGCCCAGGTCCCGTCTCGATTCATCGCGCTGGCCGTCGCCATCGGCATCGAAGGCGTCGGCGCCGAGCATCCACTCGATCAACTCGGCGCTCGAGCGCGGGTCGCGTGGCAGCAGGCCCAGCGCCTCTCGCGTCAGCGCGGGATTCGCTGCGGCGATCCGGTTGCCAGGGTCCGTGAGGTCGCCCGAAGTGAGGTCCGCGTACAGGCGCCGCGCGGCCGGCGGCGGCAGCGCGCCGGCGGCACCGCCCAGGCGCGGGTCTGCGCCGTCGGTCGCAGTGGACCAGACGCTGCGGGAATCGGGACGCAACACGAGGCCGGACCCGTCGAAGGCCGCGTTGCCATCGCCGTCGACGATGGCCGGCGCGTCGAGCGGCGTTTGCGGCGGCCGCCAGCGGTACTTGCGCAGGTTGCCCACCCAGCGCGAGTTCGCCGCGGGAACCGACAGGCCGAAGTACGCGGCCGGGCCGTCGCCGCCGCCGGCCAGCACGTCAACGGCCGCGGCCGACAGCCGCGGTCGCGGCCGCGACGGCTGGCGTCGTGCTGCAGGGCCTGCGCGATCATCATCACCAGCGCCAGCGGGTCGGCGAGGTCGAGGACCGGCGCACCGGCCGCGGCGGCGGCTTCCTGAAGCACTGGTGCGGGCGGCCAGGGCGCGGCAATGAACAACGGCGCGCGCTGGCGACCCGCCATGGCTGGCAACAGGTCCGCCTGCCACAGCCATCGTGCCAGCGCTGCCAGGCAATCGGCGCCGCAAGCGGGCCCGGGCTGCGGAGGGTCGCGGCAGTTGTGCCGCGGCCGCGCCGGCGCCGGCATCGGCGGAGGGCAGGCCCGCCGTGAGCAGTCCGATCGAGACCGGCCGGCAGGCGGTCGTGAACGGCGTGCGGTACCAGCCGCTGCGCAGCGGGTCGCGCACGGCCGCGGCGCTGGGCAACGGCTCCCCCGGAGCCGCGTGCGAACTGTCCCCGAACAGGACGCGGCTGCCCGTGAGCCATGCCGCGGCTTCAACCAGTGATTCCGCCAGCGGTGCGGGCCCGGCGGGCGACCAGCCTGCCACGGTGCCGGCAAGGGACGCCGCGGACGCGGGCAGCGGCGTGGGCGCCAGCACCACCATGCCGCCTCGGCCTTCGTCGTCGCCAGGCAGTCCGTCGTGACTGGGGCGCAGCAGGGCCAGCTCCAGTTCATCCACGGAACTCGCCGCGCTGGCGACCAGCGAGGTGAGCCACGCATAACGGCTGGTCGTCACCGGTGCGGCCTGCACGGCAAGGTAGTTGAGGTAATTGCCGCTGAGGAAGACGTAACTGTCGGACAGGGGTGCAGCGTCCCAGCGCAGTTCGTCCGCACTGTGGCGGCTCCACGGTCCCTGCTTCGCCGTGGGTCGCGTACCAGGGGCCGTCGCTGGCGCCGTGCAGGCCGCGGTCGGCACGGCACTCGATGGCGCCGTCGTCGCCGGGCAGCGGTTCGTGCCAGTAGCCGCCCGGCGCATGGGGACTCCATTGCGCCGCGCGCGAGGCCACGTAAGTGCCGGTGCGCGCCAGCGCATCCCGCCCGGCCCGGCAGCGGAAGCCCCGCTGCGCGTCGGTCGAATCGAGCGGCAGCGACGCGGCGCTGCGACAGTCGGGCGCGGGGCCGGGACCGCGGCGCCAGTACACCCTTGCGGGATCGCAGGGGGAGGCGACGTCCACAGCGTAGTCGTGGCCCGGTTCATACGGGGCACGCGTGCTGAGGGTCTCCGCCATCGCAGCCGAGGTATCGATGATCAGCGCGAGCAAGGGCCTCGTTCCTGCCGGCAGCGCAGCCCTTGCCACCCAGGGCTCGTCGCTTTGTGCGTGTGCCTCGAAGCCGGCCCCGCACGGCACCGTGGCCACCACGAGCAACGCAACCGCCGCCAGCAGCCCGGGTCTGTTCATGGCGCGGGCTCGATGACCGTGAAGCCCTGCTCGATGCGTGCGGCCGTGCGGCGTACGCCGCGTGCCTCGGCCACGATCGTGTAGTGGCGGGTCGCGAACGTCCCGTCGCCGCTGCCGATGCTGAAGCCGTCGGGCCACGACCCCGGCACGTCGGAAGGGTCTGCCGTGACGTGCCGCACGATCGTCAGTTCCGGCCACTCGGCAGGCCAGACGGCTTCGGGCGCCGGGCTCGGGGCCGCACCCTGCTCGTGCCAGGATCTCAGCGTGCGCGACACGCCGGCCTCGGCCGCCTCGAAGGCGCGTGCGGCATGCTGCTCGAGGCCCGCGATGGCCAGTGCGGCGATGGCTGCGCTGTAGCCGGCCAGTGCCAGCATGGCGAGCCCAAGCAAGAGCATCAGTACGATGCCCAGCGCCATGCCGCGCTGTGCGGCGGCTTTCATGACGGCGGGCCCGCATTGCGCAGTTCGAACGAGCGCGACGCGAGCAGGCGGCGGTAGCGCGACGTCTCGGGCGGCAGCTCGCGGTTGGCATAGGCCAGCGCCGGCAGCAAAGCGGGCGCGGGGTCGGCGACGTCGCTGCGAACGAGCACCCAGACGCGCAGCGCGCGCACGCGCTCGATCGGGGCCGACGTCGTCGAGCGGGCGATAGCGCGTGGCCGAGGCGTCCGCCTCGTTACCGTGCAGGGCCGCTTCGACCTGCAGGTCCTCGATGCCTGCGACGAGCTCCTCGTCCTGGAACGAGGGCGACGCACCACCGACCAGCCGCTTGCGGCGCAGCGACGGGCGGCCGGCAAGACCGGTCGAGTCGGCGCTCACATAGAACACGCTAGCCTCGACGTCGTGCACGCGTCCGGCGGAGCCGAGGGTCACGGAGCCGTCCGCCAGCAGCCGCGCCGACCGCCGTGACGATTCGATCTGCAAGCGGCCCGCGGCCGGTGGCGCTGCCTCGGCCGACGCGTGGCGCAGCACGAGTGTGTCGGTGCCGGCCAGGAAGCGACCCTGCGGCGAGGCGCGGCAGCCGAGCGGCACGTCCGGTGCCGCGGCGAGGGCACCATCCGCGCCGCCGACGGGGCTGGCCAGGTCGAGTGCCAGCGACGCGACGCATCCGCCGCCGGCGCCCAGCCCCGCAGGGGCGGCGCTGCCGACCGGCGTGCTGCCGGCGACCGTCGTGCCGGCGGGGGCGAGTCCGAGGTAACCGGTCAGGTGGATCTCGACGGCGAGCAGGTCGAGCGCCGCCCTGGCCGTCTCCTGCATGCGGCTCTGCGATTCGACGCTGCGATACGTGCCGCGCCCACGCGCCACGACACTCAGCGCGCTCGCCACCGCGAGGACCGCCAGCAGCGTGGCGACCATCACCTCGACGAGCGTGAATCCCGCGGGCCGCATCAGGCCTCCACCATCCACTGCAACACCGCATCGTCCGCTGCGCCCGGCGACGGCCAGCGGATCGCAATGCGATAGACCGGCACGTCGGGATCGGCGACCTCCACGGTGCCGGTCGTGCCGGCCGGCGCCCGCACTGCCAGCTCGCCGCGCCACGTCTCCATGACGCCCGCGGCGGCAGACTCGGCGGCACAACTGGCGGGGCGCGCGGCACAGGCGACGTCGGCAGGCGTGCCGGTGACCGACAGCAGCGCGCGACCGTCCGGCGGGCGCAAGGCGCGCAATTCCTCGCCCAGCGAGACGGCCAGCCGCAGCACCGCGGTGCGGGTTGCCGCGTCCCGCTCGTTGCGCAGGCACTGCACCAGGATGCTGACGGTGGACGCCAGGCCCAGCGACAGCAGGGTCAGCGCGACCAGCGACTCGGCCAGCGCGAAGCCGTGCGGCCACCGTGAAGCCGGCGCGTTCACGGGCAGGCCAGCAGACGGCCGCTTGCGTCGCGGTCGCTGAGCCGCGGCCGGCCGGTGCGGCTGACGATGAGCGCGCGCGCGGCGCGTGCGCCACGATCGTCGCAGACCGTCACCGTCGCCGTGGTCGCGGACGGCGACAGCGGGGCGAGATCGATGGCAGGGCGGTTGGAGCGCACGCTCTGCCGCGCGCGGGCGGCATCGAGCCGCAGCACGCGCACTGGCGCCGCCGGACCGTCGGCGCCGGCGGGCGATTCCGGCAGCACCAGCAGCGCGTCGCCCCAGTCGCCGCTGCGCGAACAGGACTCTCCGTCGAGGGTGCCGCACAAGGTCGTGCGCACGCCCAGTGCGGCGGCCGCGGAGCGGGCGGTGTGCACGGCATGGGCCAGCAGGTTCAGCGTGGCGGCCCGCCGGCTATCGCGTAGGTATTCTCCGAGAGCCGGCGTCGCGACCAGCGCGGCGATCGACAGCACGCCGAGTGCCATGAGCGTCTCGGCGAGCGTAAAGCCCCGGGGTTTCCGCGTTGCACGTGGTTGCCGCAGCATGGCCGCAGGATGCGGCAAGCAAACGGCCGGTGGTCGTCGAATAAACGGCCAGGATGCGGTAATTCCCACTGCCGGATTCGGTGGTAGGCACCCGGTCCGGCTGCTATATTGCCTCTGATGGCGAAGGAGCTGGCCATGGTCAAGGCAGACGTCGACACGCGAGAGCGGGTCAAGTCGCTGCTGCGCATGAACGGGATCACGCCGACCGCGCAACGCGTGCGCGTGGGGCAGCTCCTGTTCGCCTGTGACCAGCACCTGACGGCCGAACAGATCCTGTCGCAGTTGCGCTCGAACGGTGCACGCGTGTCCAAGGCCACCGTCTACAACACGCTCAACCTGTTCGCGGCGAAAAAGATGCTGCGCCACCTGAACGTCGAGACGAGCCACAGCTCGTTCGATTCCAACACGGCGCCGCATTTCCACTTCCACGTGGAGAACACGGGCGAGCTGATCGACGTGCCGCCCGGCGAGATCGAGTTCTCGCGGCTGCCGAAACTGCCCCCGGGCACCGAATCCGCCGGGATCGAGGTCATCATCCGCCTGCACCGGGTGGATTGAACCGCGCCGCATTGCCGCGCCGGCGACCCTTGCCTATACTTCGCGCCCCCATGCCGGTGTAGCTCAGCTGGTAGAGCAGTCGCTTCGTAAGCGAGAGGTCGGGGGTTCGATTCCCTCCACCGGCACCACTTACCCGTCCAGCGCTGGCCGAGAAGGTCCAGAAGGCGCTGTGGCGCCCGCCACTTGAGCGGGTCCTCTTGTTCAGGGGCGTGCGCCAGCAAGCCGCCGTCAGAAAATCTTACAAGTCGCACGCCAGGCGAAAACCCGTCCATGGGAAGGCCTGCGTAGGTAGCTGATTTCATTCTCGCTGCTGAAGGTGGTGTATTTCTTGCTTTAGACTGTTTCTAACGGGCATTCCGCTCGGGGGGAGAAAGCGGATGAAGACAAGAGTCCTGTCGATTCTGGCGGTTGGATTGCTGGCCGGGCCGATCGTGGCATTGCCGGTCGCATCTGCCCAGGCAGAAGAGGGTGTCTATGCTTCGGAAGAGCCCGCTGATGCCCCGCCCGTCCTGGCGGAGCACGTGTCGAGTAGCAAAGTGATCAGGATCGCGGGCGAGCGGGTTACGTACAGCGACCTTGACCTGGCCAACGCCAAGGACGTGGCGAGACTCAAGTCCCGCATTCGGGGGGTCGCGCAGCGGGCCTGCCCCTACGCGCAACTCACGGACCTGCGTGCCGTCAGGAAACAGCAGGAGTGCCGCAAGTCCACGCAAGAGGAAGCAATGGCGGAGGTCGAAGCGCTGGTTGCAGCGAATTCGCCCAAGCACTGAAGGCCTACGCTGCGTGCCGCGAAGGCGGTCTTCGCGAGCCCCCGGCCTCGCACCTCGCAGCCTCAGAGCGTCGCGGACACTCCACCAGGCCTGTCGGGCAGCGAAATCCACCGCAATGGGCGACGCCGGCCAGCGCGCGCGCGACTTGGACTGCCGCCCGGTCTTGGGCGGTGCCAGGCTGATCGTCGCGGTCGAGGCCCGCGCGTTTTCGCGGGCGCTGACCGGCACGACCACCGTCTTGGAAAATGCCGGTCGCACGTACCGCGCGACCAGGCCCGCCGACAGCGCATCGGCGTAGAAGCCGAGGCGCACGCCAAACATACGGCGCCCGCCGCTATGGGTCTCCACCGCGTAGAGCAGGTAGCCGTCGAAAATTTC
The DNA here is from genome assembly GCA_963695155.1 of uncultured Gammaproteobacteria bacterium. GTDB lineage: Bacteria > Pseudomonadota > Gammaproteobacteria > Steroidobacterales > Steroidobacteraceae > SG8-30. Next base: position 264,980 of record CAVOGD010000006.1, on the reverse strand, counting down.
CAGGCGGGGAATCACGCTGACGTCGATCGGCTTTGCCGACCACAGCAACTGCACGGCGTAGTGCTGCGCAGGCTCATCCTGTGCGGGTTGCGGCGGGGCGGGCGATGGCGTCGACGGCGCGGCCGTCAGCGTCCGGCTCACGCACGGCCGTGACGGGAGGCACTGGCAGGCTGATGTGCTGCGCGGGCGGCGGCTGCGCGGGCGGCAGCGGCGCCTGCGTCGCCGGGCTCGCGGCCCGGCCTCGACCGGCCGGATGACGGTGAACTGTGCGACCGTCGTGTCGTCCAGCGAGCCCATGTTCGTCTGCGGCGCCAGGCTTGCGAACGCCGCCGGGTACGACTCGCGCACCAGCGGCAGCGCGGCCTCGGCCGCTTCGGCCGTCGCGAAGAAGCCGATGTGCAGGCGGAACCTTTGCCGTCCGTCCTCGCGCCATTGCGACCGGAAAACGGCCAACCCGGCGAGTTCCCGCGCCGACGGTCCCTGCAGCGACATCGGCGTCCAGGACGACATCAGCGTGATGACGTACTGCGGCGGCGCGTCGTCATGCGATGCGTCGCCCGGCCCACGAGTGAGCTTGTTCATTTCAATTCCCCCGCAACCACAGGCCAGCACAAGCGACGATCGCCGGGGGATATGCCAGGAGGCGACGGACCCATGGAGGGCCGCGCCGGCTGACCGCAGGCTGCGGCGAAAGCGGCGCGACGCCTGCGAGTCGGACTGTGGCAACCCCGCTATCGGTGGACTCGAAGTCCCGACGACCGGTAGTTTTGCGCCCCCGCCTTTCGACGGGTTTGCCGTTTACACGAGGTGGACTATGCGCCGGACCATGCGGCGACGCAATCGCGAAGCCGTCACAGATTCCGTGTCGCAGGGAATATGTAGCAAGGGCCGAAACCCGGGACGCGCGCCTATAGCACGAGCTTCCGGACCTGGATGCCATTCTTCTCTGCGGCGTGCTTGAGGAGCTCGCGCAGCACGTCGGTTTCGGACAGGCCGGCGATCTCCGAAAGTTGCTTCAGCCAGGACAGCTCCTCGGACGAGAACCTGAACGATCTGGGCCGGTCCCTGACCCTGGGGAGTCGCTTGGCTGGCGGTGTTGAACCGCCCTTGGGTTTCCTGGCAGGCATGGCGGAGTTCCTTTCGACGCCTCGGCGCGATGCACAGGATAGGCCGACCGGGGGCCGAAGGGAGAGGGCGCTGCATGGCGTCGACCCTGCCGAATCCGCGAGATCGATAACCCGCGAACCGCCCGCCGCGCCGCTTGACTCCATAGAGAATGAACGTTTATTCTCAATACATTCAGACCCATCAACGTGCGATCGCTTCACCGGCGGGGTTGCCATGCCTTCACGACTGACTTTCCGTTCATCAAGGAACTGCCTTCTGCTCACGGCAGCGTTCATGGCGGGTTGCTCAGGCGGGGATGGTAGCGGCGCTGCGGGCCCGCCGCCGGCCGAGGTGGGAGTTGTGGTGCTGCAGGCCCAACCGGTCACGCTCACCCGCGAACTGTCGGGCCGCACCAACCCGTTCCTGGTGGCAGAGGTGCGGCCGCAGGTCACGGGGGTCGTCAGGGATCGGCTCTTCACCGAGGGTGGCCTGGTCAAGGCCGGGCAGCCGTTGTACCAGCTGGACGATGCGACCTACCGGGCCGATGCGGCCAGCGCCCGGGCTGGCGTGGCGCGCGCCGAGGCGGCGTTCAACGTAGCCCGCCTGAAGGCCGAGCGTTCGGACGGGCTGCTGGCCATCGCGGCGGTGAGCCGCCAGGACCATGACAACGTGCTGGCCGCCCTGCAGCAGGCCGAGGCGGACGTCGCCGCGGCGCGGGCGGTCGCGCAACGCGCCGAGGTCGTGCTCGGCTACGCCCGCATCAGCTCACCGATCGCGGGCCGCATCGGCAAGTCGTCCGTGACGGCCGGCGCGCTGGTGACGGCCAACCAGGCCGTTGCGCTGGCCACGGTGCAGCAGCTCGACCCCATCTACGTGGACCTGAAGCAATCGAGTAGCGAGCTGCTCGAATTGCGCAAGGCAGCTCGCAGCCGGCCGGCTCGAGACCGCAAACGACCTGCCGGTCGAGATCGTGCTGGAAGACGGCAGTCGCTACGAACACGCGGGCAGGCTGGCCTTCTCCGAGGTGACGGTCGATCCCGCCACCGGCAGCTATACGCTGCGCGTGATCGTGCCCAACCCGGAACACCTGCTGCTGCCGGGCATCTACGTGCGTGCCGTCATCGGCACCGGCCTGCGCACGAACGCGATCCTGGCCCCGCAACGCGGCGTCCTGCGCGGCGCCAAGGGTGACACCAGCGCCATGGTGCTGGGCGCGGACGGCAAGGTCGAAGCGCGCGTCGTGCGCGTCAGCCAGACGATCGGCGACCAGTGGCTGGTCGAGGAAGGACTGGCGACCGGCGACCGGGTGATCATCGACGGCCTGCAGAAGATCCGCCCCGGCATGCCGGCGCGCGTGGCGGAGCCGCCGCCTGCCGTCGACCCCGCCGCGGCGCAGCAGCAGTAAGCGGGCCCGGTCATGGCACGCTTCTTCATAGACCGTCCCATCTTCGCGTGGGTGATCGCGATCATCATCATGGTGGCCGGCGCCCTGTCCATCACGCAGCTGCCGATCTCGCGTTATCCGGACATCGCGCCGCCGACGGTGTCGATCGGCGCCTTCTACCCGGGCGCCTCGGCCAAGGCGGTCGAGGATTCGGTGACCCAGGTCATCGAACAGAGCATGACCGGCCTGGACGGCCTGCTGTACATGTCATCCACCAGTGAGTCGAATGGCAGCGCATCGGTCACGCTCACCTTCGACAGCGGCACGGATCCGGACACCGCGCAGGTGCAGGTGCAGAACAAGCTGCAACTGGCTACGTCGTCACTGCCCTCGATCGTGCAGACGCAGGGCCTGCGCGTCAGCAAGTCCAACCCCGGGTTCCTGATGGTACTGGGCTTCGTCTCCGCAGACGGCAGCATGGACCAGCGCGACATTGCGGACTACCTGCGGGCTAACCTGGTCGATCCCATCAGCCGTGTCGATGGCGTGGGCAACGTGCAGGTGTTCGGGGCACGTTATGCGATGCGCATCTGGCTCGACCCGGGCAAGCTGGAGGCCTACCGGCTGCAGCCCGCCGACGTGATCGCCGCGGTTCGCGCACAGAACCAGCAGGTCACGGTCGGGCAACTCGGCGGGCTGCCCGCGGTTCCCGGGCAGCAACTCAACGCCACCATCACGGCACAGGGCCGCCTGCAGACGCCGGAGCAGTTCCGGGCCATCGTCGTGCGCAGCAAGATCGATGGTTCGGCGCTGACGCTCGGCGACGTGGCGCGCGTCGAGCTGGGCGCCGAGGACTACAGCGTCTTTGCGCGCTTCAATGGCCAGTCGGCCACGGGCCTCGCGATCTCGCTGGCGACGGGGGCTAATTCGCTGGCGACTGCCCAGCGCATGGAAGCCCTGATCGGGCAGCTGGAGCCGACCTTTCCAGCCGGGCTCAAGGCTGTCATTCCATTCGACACGACGCCGTTCGTCAGGGCCTCGATCAAGGAGGTCGTCTCGACGCTGCTGGAAGCCATCGTGCTCGTATTCCTGGTGATGTACCTGTTCCTGCAGAACTTCCGCGCGACGTTGATTCCCACGATTGCGGTGCCGATCGTGCTGCTGGGCACCTTCGGTGTGCTGGCGACGCTGGGCTTTTCGATCAACATGCTGACCATGTTCGCAATGGTGCTGGCGATCGGCCTGCTGGTGGACGACGCGATCGTGGTGGTCGAGAACGTCGAGCGACTGATGAGCGAGGAGGGGCTGACGCCGCTGGAAGCCACGCGCAAGTCCATGGACCAGATCACCGGCGCGCTGGTCGCCATCGGCCTGGTGCTGTCGGCCGTGTTCGTGCCGATGGCTTTCCTGGGCGGCTCGACGGGCGTGATCTACCGCCAGTTTTCCGCGACGATCGTCTCGGCCATCGCGCTATCCGTGCTGGTGGCCATCGTGCTGACGCCGGCGCTGTGCGCGACCATGCTCAAGCGGATCGAGAAGGGCCATCACGCCAGCGACAGCGGCTTCTTCGGCTGGTTCAACCGGGCGTTCGACCAGGGCAACCTCAACTACCGCGGGGTCGTGCGCCGCATGATCGCGCGCAGCAAGCGCTCTCTGGCCGTGTTCGGGGCCATGGTGGCGCTGATGGTCGTGTTGTTCCTGCGGCTGCCCGCGGCGTTCCTGCCTGCCGAGGACCAGGGCGTGCTGCTCACCCAGATCCAGGGGCCGGTCGGTGCGACCCAGGAACGCATGACTGAGGTCGTCAGGGAGGTCGAGCGGCATTTCCTGGAGGAGGAGAAGGACACTGTCAGCTCGCTGTTCACGGTGCAAGGCTTCAGCTTCGGCGGCAGCGGGCAGAACACGGGCATCGCATTCATCAGCCTCAAGGATTGGTCGGAGCGGACCTCGCCGCGGAGTAGCGCCGTTGCCGTGGCCGGCCGGGCCATGGCGAGCCTGAGCCGGATCCGCGACGCCTTCGTCTTTACCTTCTCGCCGCCGGCGATACCCGAGCTGGGGCGGGTCGGTGGTTATGCGTTCTACCTGGAGGACACGATAGGCATCGGACACGAAGGGCTCACGCAGGCGCGCAATCAGTTCCTGGGCATGGCTGCACAAAGCAAGTTGCTGGCCAACGTGCGGCCGAACGGCCAGGAGGATACGCCGCAGTTCCGCATCGACGTCGACACCGCGAAGGCCGCGGCGCTGGGGCTGTCCATCGCGGACATCAACGCGACGCTGTCGACCGCGTGGGGCGGCCAGTACATCGACGACTTCATCGACCGCGGTCGCGTCAAGCGCGTCATCATCCAGGCCGATGCGCCGTTTCGCATGGTGCCGCGGGATTTCGACCGCTGGTCCGTGCGCAACGGCAACGGCGACATGGTGCCGTTCCGGGCGTTTGCGACCTCGTACTGGGATTACGGCTCGCCGCGGCTGGAGCGGCACAATGGCCTGCCGGCCATGCAGATCAACGGCGAGGCGGCGCCGGGCGTGAGTTCGGGCGACGCCATGGCCGAGGTCGAGCGACTGGTGGCGCAGCTGCCGCAGAACGTCAGCGTCGAGTGGACCGGCGTGTCCTATCAGGAGCGCGCCGCGGGCGCGCAGACGCCGTTGCTGTACACGCTGTCGCTGCTGGTGGTGTTCCTGTGCCTGGCGGCGCTGTACGAGAGCTGGACGGTGCCGACCGCCGTGCTGCTGGTCGTGCCGCTGGGCATCCTGGGCGCCACGGCCGCGACCATGCTGCGGGGGCTCGAGCGCGACGTGTATTTCCAGGTTGCGATGCTCGCGACCGTGGGCCTGTCGAGCAAGAACGCGATCCTCATCATCGCCTTCGCCAAGGCCAACGTGGAGCGCGGCATGGAACTGGTCGAGGCCACGCTGGCCGCCGCGCGCGACCGGCTGCGGCCCATCCTGATGACCTCGATCGCCTTCGGCTTCGGCGTGCTGCCGCTGGCCCTCGCCGGCGGCGCCGGTTCCGGCGCGCAGCGCGCGATCGGCACCGGCGTGGTGGGCGGCATGCTGGTCGGCACCTTCCTCGGCATCCTGTTCGTGCCGTTGTTCTTCGTCGGCGTGCAGCGCCTGTTTGCGCGCGCGCCGGCCGCGGCGCCGGCGCAACCGGACGCCGGAGCCGGCCCGTGACCGCGCCGGCGGGCGGCGCGCAGCAGGCCAGGCCGCAGGCCGAGGCGCAGCGCGAGCGCATCCTGGATGCCGCGCAGAAGTGCTTCATCGAGCGCGGCTTCCACGCGGCCAGCATCGCCAGCATCGCCGAGACGGCGGGCATGAGCGCGGGCCTCATGTACCGTTACTTCAAGAACAAGAACGCGATCGTCAAGGCCATCATCGAGCGTGAGCTGGGCCACAGCCGCGTGAAGATCGCCGACCTGTACACGCGTGCGGACCTGCTCGAGCGGATGATGGAGACGGTCCGGCAGTGGCAGGCGGGCGACCCGCAGGCGATGAACGCGGCGCTGTATCTCGAGATGGGCGCCGAGGCGACGCGCGATGCCGAGATCGCCGACGCGGTGGCCTCGTCGGATGTGCGGGTGCGCGGCGAGTTCGAGCGCTGGCTGGGTCGCGGCCGCGAGGAAGGCGGCCTGGGCCTGCCGCCGGACCTCGCCCGCTCGCGCGCCCTGCTCATGCAGTGCCTGGTCGGCGGCCTGGCGGTGCGGGCCGTTCGCGAGCCGCACCTCGACCTGCAGGCGCTGCAGGAGGCGCTCGATCCGCTGCTGCGCTACCTGGGGCTGACGCCGCCGCCGCCGCCCTGAGGGCCTCGCCTGTTCGCGCTGGCTTGCCCCCGGCATAATGCCGCGCAGCAGGACGATCTGCGGCGGCGCCCCGAAAAACTTGCATCCAGCGCACGAAGCGGCCCGGTCACGCGCAGGCGCCGTGACCTGTTGCGGATCGAGGGCACCGGCCGGGCGCGGCAGCGACAACAGGATCCCAATGATGGACGAGACACAGCCGGCTGGCGTCACATCGGGCTTTCGCGGCATCCCGCTGCTGGTCGGCGTGGTGGGCCACCGCGACCTCGTGCCGGGCGAGGTGCCGGCGATCCGCGCGGCCATCGAACGGCTGCTGCGCGAGCTGCGCGATACCCAACCGCACGTGCGGGTCAAGCTGCTGACGTCGCAGGCCGACGGGGCGGACCTGCTCGCGGCCGACGTCGCGCACCGGCTCGGGATCGAGATCGTCGCGCTGCTGCCGTTTCCGGAAGCGCAGTGCCGCGCCGAGCTTGGCAGCGATGCCGCCCGCGAGGTGTTCGACCGCACGATGGCTGGCGCGCAGAAGCTCGAAGTGGCCTGCGCAGTGGAGGCCGCCGGCGGCGGCGCGGAACAGCTCCAGGAGGCGCGTGACCGGCAGTTCGAGCGCGCCGGGGAACTGATCGCCCGCTACAGCTCGCTCGTGATCGCGGTCTGGGACGGCCAGGACACGGAACATCGCGCGGGCACCGCGCGCTGCATAGAGCGGAGGCGCGGCCGGCTGGGTCCGTCGGAGGGCGACCCGCAAAGCGCCGCGCCGTCCAGCCTGCTGTTCGCGACTGACAACGACCTGATCTATGAGATCCGCTGCTCGCGCCTCACGAATCCGGCTCCAGGCGCAGCGGCCGCCGTGCAGGTCCTGGGCTTCCTCACGGGACAATCGGCGCCACGGCGCATCGAGCAGGGGATCCCGCCCGGGCTGGCGACGCTGCTGGCGAAGACGGCGGCGTTCAACCGCGATGTCGCCGGGTACGGCGAGCGCATCGCCAGTCATGGCCGGCCGCTGGCCGCGGGCATGGCGGGTCCCGTTCCGGAGGCCATGCAGTTCATCGACCGGCTGTTCGTCCCCGCCGACTGGCTGGCCGTGCATTTTCGCCGCTGCTTTACGCGGGCGTTGGTCGCCCGGTTCAGCCTGTGGGCCCTGATGGCGTACCTGCTGGTCGCCTTCAAGCACTCGCCGGACGGCGTGCACGGCTTCCTGACCATCGCCGCGGTGCTGGTGGTGTTCGGGCTCGGCTGGCTGCTGGCGCTGTGGGCCGGGCGGCGCGCATGGGACCGGCGCTATCTCGATTACCGTGCGCTGGCGGAAGGGCTGCGCGTCGATTTCTACTGGGAACTGTCGGGCGTCCGGGCGCACTTCGACGACGCTTTCGCGCACGAGACCTTCCTGCAGAAGCAGGACACCCAGATCGAGTGGATCCGCGCCGCGATGCGCAACGTGACGCTGCGTTGCGCGCTGTGCGCGTCCGTGGCGCCGCCGAACGGCCTCGAGGAAGCACTCGCCGCCTGGGTGGGCCGCGCCGACCCGGCCGCGGGCTCCGGCCAGCTGGCGTACTACGGGCGCAGCGCCGCCAGGCTGGAACGCCGCGTGGCGAATGCCGAGCGGATCGCCCACGCCATGCTGTTCGGCGGCCTGCTGCTGGCGCTCGTGCTGGCGGCCAACGTCGCGCTGCCGATGCTGGAGCGGGCGCCCTTCATCGCGACCGGATCGCGCGACCTGCTGCTGCTGGCCCTGTTCCTGCTGACCGCGTACACCGGCATCTTCGAGGTCTATCTGTCCGAGAAGGAGGACCGTTCGTTGATCCGCCAGTATCGCCACATGCAGTCCCTGTTCGATTTTGCGGCGCGCGAACTGGGCTCGGCGCGTTCCAGGGCGGGCAAGCTGGACATCCTGCGCTCGCTCGGCCATGCCTGCCTCACCGAGCACGCCCAGTGGATCCTGTCGCACCGGGACAAGCGCATCGACGGCATGCGCTGGTGACCGGCCTGTCACGTGCGTAGCAGGCCGGGGACACGGGCAGTTTGCATGCCGGTGTTGACTTTTTCCGGCCGCGGGAGCAAGAAAGGACGGTCAATGTGGGGCAAAGGGGGGGGGTCGGAGCCGTTCAAGGCTGGCTCCTCGTTACATCTGACAGGGGGAAGTTCACTAATGAAGAAGATCAAAGTCGGCGCCCTCACGGGCGCGTTGGCTGGCGTCGGTCTGATCGCGGCGCCCGCCCAGGCCGAGGTGTTCATCGGCGCAACGGTCGGGCAAAGCGATATCGGTGCGTACGAGTTCGGTTCGGACACGGTCGTCAAGAACGATGACAGCGACACCGCCTTCCATGTGTTTGCGGGCTGGCAGGCATCGGACTACTTTGCGGTCAGCCTGGGCTATGCGGACCTTGGCACGCTCAGCGTGGCAGGCTCGTACGATGGCGGCGAAGGCGCGATTTCCTATACGGACAATATCGATGCCACGGCGATCGACCTGTCGCTGATCGGTATCCGGCCGCTCGCCAGTCGTCGGGTACCGGCGGGGGATTCCTATGGGCTACGACAGGTGCACCTGTTCGCCCAACTGGGCGTGGCCGCACGGTCGAGCAGGACATCCGCTGCGTAGGCAGGACGGCGTCACCTGGACGGGCGCGACGCGGTACACGTCTACCGGCGTGAAGATCGGCAACACCGACCGACTGGCGACTTCGGCACGCCCGCCATCGCACCACCCCGCCGGCCGGTCGGTCATGAGTGTCAGCGACACGGTGGCCGACCTTGGCGACCATTCGTATACGCTGCTGTACACGGACCCGTCGGGCCAAGAGGGGCAATTCGACCCCACGATCAGAAACAACCCGTAACGGTCCGCCGCCGGCAGACGCGCGGCGCTACGGACCGGGCCTTTGCCTGCCGGGCGAAGGCGGGCTCGCATAACCCTGGGCCGACAGCCGGGCGTGCATCTCCTGCGCGTCCCGGTTGCGGCCCAGTGCGTACAGCAGCAACACCCGGACCGCGCGGTAATTCGGGTCCGACTGCGGCGGTTCCAGCAGGGCCAGGCCCAGATCCCAATGCTGGCGGGCCAGGTCCGGCTGCCCACCGGAGGAACAGCTGCGGCCCGCGAGGTAGCGGCTCATCGCCAGCGCGCTGGCGCGCGCTACGAAATCGACCCGCTTCCGGTCGGGCGCCGTCGCCTGCGCCAGCAGCTCGTCCAGCAGGCCGCGGGCCTCGCGGGCCCGCCCGGAATCGAGCAGGCACGCCGCTCGTTCGTTCACCAGGGCCAGGTGCGTGCGTTGCGCCACGTCCATCTCCGCGGCGATCGCCTTGAGCACGGTGCTGAGGGCGAGGCCTTCCTCGTGATCGGCGCGCCACGGCGCAGCGCCCGCCGCCCGCAGCACGCGCGCCTCGTGTTCCAGCAGGCTGGCCAGCTGCCGCTGCCACATGGCATTCGGGGGTCGAGCTCGGCCAGTGCGCGCCTGCCGGCCGTGGCCTCCCGCGTGACGGTCTTCGCCTCGTCCAGTCGCCCCATCAGCAACAGGGCATTGCCGAACAGCTTGCGCCGCAGGACCTCTTCCTCCCACAGGCGCCGGTCATCCGGTTGCCGCCAGCAGTTCGCGGGTCAGCTGCAGGGTGCGGCGTCAGGTCACGCGCGACGTGCAGTTCACCGCGGCCTTCGCGGATGGACGCCAGCCAGGCGTGGTACTCGATCCGGGTGCGCAGCAGTTCCAGGTCGTCAGGCGCGTCCCGCACGAGCGGCTCGATGGCTCCCGGCGTCCTCGTAGTGCCAGCGCCTGCTCGCTGCGCCACCCGCAGGCCATGCCGCCGACTGCCCGGGCGTAACTCCTTCAGCTGCCGCGCGGCACTGGCCGGGTCGAGCTGTAGCCAGTCTCCTCGCCGCGTCGAGGTAACGGGTCTCGCCACCGCGGCCTCGAGGTCGCCCTCCTGCCAGTGCACGTGCCGATCCAGCACCTGGCGTTGCCCAGCGCGAACTGCCAGTCCGGATTGGCGGGAACGATCGCCGAGCCTCTGGCTGAGCGCCAGCGCTCCTGGAACGCCGACAGCGCCGGCCCGAAGTCGCCGAGCGACAGGCGCACGTCGCCGATCTGGCGCAGCGCTTCCGCCCTTCGCAACAGGACTCGTCGGTGATGTCCCGCTCCTGCGCGACGAAAAGCAGTCCAGCCTTGCCGCCGACATCCGTGCGCACGTTGAGCTTCCCCGCGGGTCGGGTGCTGGCGGAAGACGCCCAGCGTGAATCCCGATCAGTCTTCCGGCCAGTCGCGGTTCCTCGACCTCCTGGTGGGATGGCGGCGAACGGCCGCGCCCGATGACGCTGGCGCCACAGGTGCTCGCGCGAACGCAGCACGTCTCCGAACAGCGGCGGGCCCGCGTCTGCAGGAGCGTGTCGAAACCGGTGCCCGGCAGCCCGGCGATCAGCCTCTTGGTGTTGCTGCGCCCGTCCTGCGGGGCGGGCGCTGCTGCGATCGGCTCGACGTGCCGCCTGCCGCGTCCTGGCGGCGTCGACTGGAAGGGCAGCGATTCGACGAAGCACGCCGCGGACCGCGTCGCCGACACCGGGCTCGCCGTCCGATCCCGTGAAGACGCGGTCGGCGCGGCCCAGTCGCTTGATACGCGCACCGTGGTCCACCCAGCGCGAACTGGCGCCGCAGGCGAACAGATGCGATGAGGTAACGGGATGCCTCGAGCCTGCCGATGCGGCTGCCGAGGTTGGCCGGCGACAGTTCATTGCGAGTCGCGGAACATCTGGACCAGCCGCGCCTGGATGGGGCCGTGCGCGGTAGCATGCCCGGCCAGTCGCTTCGGCACGCGATAAGTTTCGAGCGCGCGGTGCAGCCAGCGGCTCCAGCGCTCGTCGGCATGGCCGTAGCTGATGAACGCGAAGTACTTGAACTCGCCCAAAGTCGCTTTCCCGGTAGCGGCGTTGCTTTGCGGCGTGCCCGGGTCGAGCGAACGCAGCACTGCCGCTGCGCCATGACGGCGGCGCCCCCCAAGACGGCACACTAGCAGCAGCGTCGCGCGCCTGTCACGGGGCGCGCGTTGCGGGCCCCGGCACCCGAACCTATGATTTACCGGCCGGTTCCAGGCTGGACCGCGCAAGCGCCGCAAGGAGTTGTGTCATGAAGTCATGGGTCTTCGTCGCCATCTGCTGCCTTGCCTCCGCGGCGGCGCTGGCGGCGGCCGTCGGCGATTCGCGCACCCGCGGGGAGGCGCTGATGCGTGCCGGGGACCTCAGCGCAGCGGCTGCGAGCCTGGAGCGTGCCGTCGGCGAGGCGCCCGGCGATGCTGCGGCGCACCACCTGCTGGGGGCGGTGTACGGGCTGCAGGCCGGCCGCGGCAGCATGCTCGCCAGGATGCGCCTGGCCGGGAAGATGCGGGAGCATTTCGAGCGCGCGGTCGAACTGGCGCCCGACGAGATCGCGTATCGCGAGTCGTTGCTGCAGTACTACGCCCAGGCGCCGGCGCTTGCCGGCGGCGGCGCGGACAAGGCGCGCGCGCAGGCGGAGGCGATCGCGAAACGCGACCCCGTACGCGGGCTGGTGGCGCAGGCGACGATCCTGCGCCTGGAGGACAAGCCGGAGGAGGCGCTGGCCGCCTACCGCAAGGCGTACCAGGCGCGGCCCGACGACGGTCGTACCGGTGTGGGCCTGGCGATCTACCTGCAGCAGCTGCAGCGCTGGGACGAGGCGTTCGCGCAGCTACGCCAGGTCGTGCAACGCGATCCCGGGCTGCTCGGCGCGTGGTACCAGATCGGCCGCACCGCGGTGCTGGCCAATGCAAACCATGCCGAAGGCGAGGCGGGCTTCAGGCGTTTCCTGGCGGGCACGCCGGGCGTGGACGATCCGCCGCTGGCGGCCGCGCACTGGCGTCTCGGCATGCTCTACGAGCAGGTGGGACGCAAGCCGGAGGCGCGCGCGGCGTACCAGGAGGCGCTGCGCGTCGACCCGCAACACGCGGAGGCCACTGCGGCGCTCAAGACCCTCAAGTGAGGCGCCACGACGTGCGCGCCGGGATGCGCGGGGCGAGCAGGCAGGCGGCGCGGCCGGCAGGTCAGGCTGCCGGCCCGCCGCACCGTCTCAGGCAGCCTGCTCGCGGCCCGGCACGGGGTGGAAGGTCGCGCCGGCGGCGGCCCGCTTCTTCAACCAGCGCGACGGCTTGAAGCGGGGGCCGAAGCGCTTCGCGAAGTCCTTGCAGGTCTTGTAGAAGGCCTCGGCGCCGACCATGTCGATGTACGACAGCGCGCCGCCGGTCCAGGCGGGGTAGCCGATGCCGAAGACCGAGCCGAGGTCGGCGTCGGCCGGCTCGGTGATGACGCCTTCCTCGACGCAGCGCGCGCTCTCCAGGGCCTCGATGACCAGGAATCGCTCGACCAGCTCCCCGACGGGGGGCTGCTTTTCGGCCACCGGCCAGTGCTCGCGCAGCCCGGGCCACAGGCGCTTGGGGCCGTCCGGCGGGTAATCGTAGTAGCCGCCTCCCTGGCGGCGGCCGAGCCGGCCCAGCTCGACCATCTTCTTCAACACGTCGTAGCCGGCCGGCTTGACGAAACGGCCGCCGAGGTCCTGTTCGGCCTGGCAGGTGATCTTCCACTGCAGCTCGATGGTGATTTCATCGGAGACCACCAGCGGCCCGGCCGGCATGCCGGCCATCCTGGCCGCGTTCTCGATCAGCGCGGGGTTCACCCCCTCGGCCAGCATCGCCTGCGCCTCGTTGACGAAGGTGCCGATCACGCGGCTGGTATAGAAGCCGCGGCTGTCGTTGACGACGATCGGCGTCTTCCTGAGCTGGCCGGCGAAGTCGAGCGCCCTGGCCAGCGTCTCCTGCGAGGTCTTCTGGCCCATGATGATCTCGAGCAGCGGCATCCTGTCCACCGGCGAGAAGAAGTGCAGGCCGATGAACCGCGCCGGGCGCTGCGAGGCCCTGGCGAGCCCGGTGATCGGCAGCGTCGACGTGTTGCTGGCGAAGACCGCGCTCTTCGGCAGGACCGCCTCGGCCTTGGCCGTCACGTCGGCCTTGAGCTGGCGATTCTCGAACACCGCCTCGACCACCAGCTCGCAACCGTCCAGGTCCGCGTAGTCCACGGTCGGGCGGATCAGCGCCAGCGCCGCGTCGGCCTGCTGCTGCGTGACCTGGCCGCGCTCCACGCCTTTCCTGAACAGCTGGCGCGAGTAGTCCTTGCCGTTCTCGGCGGCCTCCAGCGTCACGTCGAGCAGCACCACCTCGATGCCGGCCCGCGCCGACACGTAGGCAATGCCGGCGCCCATCATGCCGGCGCCCAGCATTCCGAGCCGGGTGACCTTGCCGGGCGGCACGTCCTTCGGCCGCCGCGCCAGGCCGTCGGCGAGGTTCTTGTTGACGAACAGCGTGCGCATCATGTTGCGCGCGACCGGACCGGACAGCAGCTTGCCGAAGTACTTCGACTCGACCGCCAGCGCGCGGTCGAACGGCAGCTGCGAGCCCTCGAACACGGCCGACAGGATCGCCAGCGGCGCCGGGTAGTTGCGCCAGCCGGCCTTCGCGACCAGCGCATTGCCGACCATGAAAGTCTGTGCGACGGCCGGGTTCTGCATGCCGGCGCCGCCCGGCACCTTGAAGCCCTTCTTGTCCCAGGGCTGCACCGGCTCGGGCGACGATGCCAGCCAGCGCCGCGCGCGTTCCACGACCTGTTCCGGCGCTGCCAGCTCGTGGACGATGCCGAGCTTGAGCGCCTCGGCGGGCTTGACGTGCCGGCCCTCGGCCATCAGCGGCAGGGCCGCGGCGACACCGATCAGCCTCGGCAGGCGCTGCGTGCCGCCGGCACCGGGCAACAGGCCGACGGTGACCTCGGGCAGGCCGACCACGACCTTCGGCGCGTCGGCCAGCACGCGGTAATGGCAGGCCAGCGCGAGCTCGAGGCCGCCCCCCAAGCGCCAGCCCGTTGACGGCGGCGGCTACCGGCTTGCCGCAGGTTTCCAGCCGCCGGTACAGGCGATTGAGCGATGCGCTGAAGGCTGCGGCCTTCGCCGCCGACATGCCGCGGTCGTAGGCGGTGACCAGGTCCTTGAGGTCGGCCCCCGCCATGAAGTCGCGCTTGGCCGACGTGATCAGCACGCCCTTGACGGCGTCGTCGCCGGCGATGCGCTCGATCGCCTGCTCCAGGTCGGCGGTGAATCCGGGCGTGACGAGGTTGACCGGCTTGCCCGGGCTGTCGAGCGTCAGCGTCGCGATGCCGCCGGCATCGATTTCGACACGAATGGTGTTGCTCATGATGTCCGTCCTTGCCTGTCGCGCAGCGCTCAGGTGCGCTCGATGATGGTGGCGGTGCCCATGCCGGCGCCGATGCACAAGGTCACCAGGGCCGTGTTGAGGTCGCGGCGCTCGAGTTCGTCGAGCGCGATCCCCAGCACGACGGCGCCCGTCGCGCCCAGCGGGTGGCCCATGGCGATCGCGCCGCCGACCACGTTGACGCGGTCCGGCTGCAGTTCCATGACCCGCATGAAGTGCAGCACGACGGAGGCGAAGGCCTCGTTGATCTCCCACAGGTCGATGTCCTTGGGCGACATCCTCGCCAGCTTGAGCGCCTTGCGGCTGGCCGCGGCCGGCCCGGTCAGCATGATCGTCGGCTCGCTGCCGATCGAGGCGAAGGCGCGGATCCGCGCGCGCGCCCTGAGCTTGAGCTTGCGCGCCATCTTCTTGTTGCCGACCAGCACGGCAGCCGAGCCGTCGACGATGCCGCTCGAGTTGCCGGCCGTGTGCACGTGGTTGATGCGCTCGACCTGCGGGTACCTCTGGATGGCAACGGTATCGAAGCCGCCCTGTTCGCCGGGGACGACGAAGGCCGGCTTGAGCGTGGCCAGGTCGGCCACGGTCGTGCCGGGACGGATGTGCTCGTCGCGGTCCAGCACAACCTGCCCGATGACATCGCGGATCGGCACGATCGAGCGCGAGAACCAGCCGTGCTTCCAGGCCTCTGCGGCGCGCCGCTGGCTCTCCACGGCGTAGCCGTCGACATCCTCGCGACTGTAACCGTCCAGCGTCGCGATCAGGTCCGCGCTGATGCCCTGCGGCACGAAGTACGCCGGGAAGGCCACGGCCGGGTCGATCGGCCAGGCCCCGCCGTCGGCTCCCATCGTGACGCGCGACATGGACTCGACGCCGCCGCCCACGACCAGCGAGGACTGGCCGGACATGACCTGCGCCGCGGCGGTGTTGACGGCCTCGAGGCCCGAGGAGCAGAAGCGGTTGACCTGCTTGCCGGGCACCGTCTCGGCGTAGCCGGCGTGCAGCGCGGCAACGCGCGCGATGTTGGCGCCCTGCTCGCCGATGGGCGTCACGCAGCCCAGCACGACGTCGTCGAGCAGGCCGGTGTCGAAACCGCTGCGGTCCCGCAGCGCGGTGAGCACCTGGCTGGCCAGCGAGATCGGCGTGATCTCGTGCAGCGCGCCATCCGGGCGTCCCTTGCCGCGGGGCGAGCGCACATGGTCGTAGATGAACGCGTCGGTCATGGGATCAACCTCGTGAAGGTGACTTCAAGTCCTGTTCCTGGTCTGGCGCCACGCGGCAGTATGCATCCGCGCGCGGGCGGCGGTCACGGTTCCGGATGGTCGGCGATCCGCTGCCGGGCGCCATCCGGACTGACCGTGTGGCGGGTCTGTCCACGTGCGGCCCGGGAACCACCGCAAATACGTAGCGGAAAGTCCTGTTAACAAACCGCATCCGGTGCCACACACTGCGAGGGACGCCCGCGTGGACACAAACGAAGGGAGATTCCTCCATGCTGTATTCCGGACCCGCTTTCAGCGCCACGGCGCTGGGCGACGGCATCGTCGAGCTTAGATTCGATCTCAAGGGTGATTCGGTCAACAAGCTGAACGCCGTTGCGCTCAAGGACTTCGACGCGGCCACCCAGGCCATCGCCAAGGACAAGTCGGTCAAGGGCGTGATCGTCACGTCCGGCAAGGCCGTCTTCATCGTGGGCGCCGACATCACGGAGTTCGGCGCGATGTTCGCGGCGGGCGAAGCGACGGTCGCCGGCAAGGTGATGGAGGTGAACCGCATGTTCTGCCGCTTCGAGGACCTGCCGGTCCCGACGGTCGCCGCCATCAACGGCGTGTGCCTGGGCGGCGGCACGGAACTGACGCTGGCCTGCGATTACCGCGTGCTGTCGTCCGACGCCTCGATCGGCCTGCCGGAAATCAAGCTGGGCATCTTCCCGGGCTTCGGCGGCACGGTGCGCCTGCCGCGCCTGATCGGCATCGACAACGCCGTCGAGTGGATCGCCACCGGCGCGGACAAGTCGCCCGACGCCGCGCTGAAGGACGGCGGCGTGGACGCGGTCGTAGCGCCCGAGCAGCTGCGCGAGGCGGCGCTGGCGATGGTCAGGGAGGCGATAGCGGGCAAGCTCGACTGGAAGGCCAGGCGCGCGGAGAAGCTGGAGCCGGTCAAGCTGAACGAGATCGAGCGGACGATGGCCTTCAGCAGCTCGATGGCGGTGGTGGGCGCCAAGGCCGGCCCCAACTACCCGGCCCCGATGCTGGCCCTGAAGAACATGCAGGAAGGCGCGGCCAAGGGCCGCGACGAGGCGCTCGAGATCGAGTCCAGCTACTTCGCCAAGGCCGCGGTGACGCCGCAGGCGACTGCGCTGGTCGGCCTGTTCATGGCCGACCAGGTGGTCAAGAAGACCGCCGGCAGCTGGGTGAAGAAGGGCGCCAGGGAGATCAAGCAGGCGGCCGTGCTGGGCGCCGGCATCATGGGTGGCGGCATCGCCTACCAGAGCGCGTCCAAGGGCACGCCGATCATCATGAAGGACATCGTCGCCCCGGCGCTCGACCTGGGACTCAACGAGGCCGGCAAGCTCCTCACCAAGCAGGTCGAGAAGGGCAGGATCACGGCGGCGGCCATGAGCGCCACGCTGGCCCGCATCCGCCCGACGCTGAACTACGGCGACTTCAAGGAAGTGGACATCGTCATCGAGGCCGTCGTCGAGAACCCGAAGGTCAAGAAGGCGGTCTTCGCCGAGCTGGAGGGCCTGGTCCGCGACGACACGATCATCGCATCCAACACCTCGACGATCTCCATCAGCCTCCTGGCCGAGGGGCTGAAGCGGCCGCGGAACTTCGTCGGCATGCACTTCTTCAATCCCGTGCACATGATGCCGCTGGTGGAGGTCATCCGCGGCAAGCAGTCGTCCGACGAGGCGGTGGCCACCACCGTCAAGCTCGCGCAGGCGATGGGCAAGACCCCGGTGGTGGTGAACGACTGCCCCGGATTCCTCGTCAACCGCGTGCTGTTCCCGTACTTCGCCGGCTTCCACATGCTGCTGCGCGACGGTGCCGACTTCCTGGCCGTCGACAAGGTGATGGAGAAGTTCGGCTGGCCGATGGGCCCTGCGTACCTGATGGACGTGGTGGGCATGGACACCGCGGTGCACGCGGCGGGCGTGATGGCCGAGGGTTTCCCGGACCGCATGCAGCCCGACTTCAAGAGCGCCACCCAGGTGCTGGCCGGGCACAAGCGCTACGGCCAGAAGACCGGCAAGGGCTACTACAGCTACGCGCCGGACAAGAAGGGCAGGCCGAAGAAGAGCCCGGATCCCGAGACGCATGAGCTGATCAAGGGCGTGCTGGCCGCCCGCAAGGAGTTCACGCCCGACGAGATCGTCGCGCGCTGCATGGTGCCGATGGTGAACGAGATCGCACGCTGCCTCGAAGAGAAGATTGTCGCCTCGCCGTACGAGGCCGACACGGCGCTGATCTACGGCATTGGCTTCCCGCCGTTCCGCGGCGGCGCATGCCGGTACGTCGACCAGATGGGCGTCGCGAACTTCGTCGCCACTGGCCGACAAGTTCGCCTCGTTCGGCAAGCTGTACGAGGCGCCGAAACTGCTGCGCGACATGGCGGCGGGCGGCAAGAAATTCTTCGGCTGAAGCAAGCGGCCACCACGAATCCGGGAGAGATCAAGATGAGCCTCAAACCTCGCGATGTCGTCATCATCGATGGCGTCCGCACCGCAATGGGCCGCTCCAAGGGCGGCATGTTCCGCAACGTCCGTGCCGAGGTGCTCTCGGCCGAGCTGATCAAGGCCCTGTTCAGGCGCAACCCCGCGGCCGACATGAACGAGGTCGAGGACGTGATCTGGGGCTGCGTGAACCAGACGCTCGAGCAGGGCATGAACATCGCCCGCTACTCGCTGCTGCTGGCCGGGCTGCCGCACCACGTGCCGGGGCACACGGTCAACCGGCTGTGCGGCTCGTCCATGCAGGCGCTGCACGCGGCCGCCGCGCAGATCATGGTGGGACACGGCGACGTGTACGTGGTCGGCGGCGTGGAGCACATGGGCCACGTCGGCATGATGCACGGCATCGACGTGAACCCGGCCGGCTCCAAGCACTACGCCAAGGCCTCGAACATGATGGGGCTCACCGCGGAGATGCTGGGCCGCATGCACGGCATCAGCCGGGAGCTGCAGGACCAGTTCGCCGCGCGCTCGCATGCCAAGGCCTGGGAGGCGACGCAGACCGGGCGCTTCAAGAACGAGATCGTCGGCATCGAGGGCCACGACGCGAACGGCTTCCGCGTGCTGTGCGAGATCGACGAGGTGATCCGCCCCGAGACCACGGTCGAGGCGCTGGCGGCGCTGAAGCCGGTGTTCGACCCGAAGGGGGGCACGGTGACCGCCGGCTCGTCGTCGGCGATCTCGGATGGCGCGTCGGCCATGCTCGTCATGAGCTACGAGCGGGCGAAGGCGCTGGGCCTCAAGCCCCGCGTCAAGATCGTCTCGATGGCGGCCGCGGGCTGCGATCCGGCCATCATGGGTTACGGACCGGTGCCGGCCACCAAGAAGGCGCTGAAGCGGGCCGGGCTCAAGATGGCCGACATCCAGGTGGCGGAATTGAACGAGGCATTCGCCGCGCAGTCGCTGCCGGTGATCAAGGACCTCGGGCTGATGGACACCTTCGACGCCACGGTGAACCTGAACGGCGGCGCGATCGCGCTCGGCCACCCGCTGGGCTGCTCGGGCACGCGCATCACGACCGCACTGGTCAACGTGATGGAGCAGAAGGACGTGGACCTCGGCCTCGCCACCATGTGCATCGGCCTGGGCCAGGGCATTGCGACCATCGTGGAGCGGTGCCGCAACTGAGGCCGGCGGTCAGGGGGACGGCGCGCGCCTGATGGCGCGGCGCCGTCCATCGTCCGGCACGCGCCGCAGCCGGCGCAGGCTGCGCGTGGCGCGGGCGTTCGGGTAAGCTTCGTCGCACATGGACTCCGAACGAGCAGGGAATCGGACGGGCGCGCCCGGGCCAGGCAAGCGGCCGCCCCGGGTACCGCGCTGGGCCCGGCTGATCTCCCGCATCCCGCTGCCGGTCTGGTACGCGCTGGCGTCGCTGCTGGCGTGGCTGGGCGAGTACGTCACGCCGTATCGCCGCAAGGTCATCAACGAGCAGCTGCGCAAGTGCTTCCCGGAGCTGGACGATGAGGCGATCGCGCGCGTGCGGCGCGGCTTCTACCGCAACTTCGCGGACGTCATGGTCGAGACCGTCAAGGCGCTGAGCATCAGCCCGCAGGAGGTGCGCCGGCGCATGGCGCTGAGCGGCGCCGAGCGGGTCCGCGAGCACGTGCGCGCGGGGCGCAGCGTGATCGTCGCCACCTCCCACAATTGCAACTGGGAATGGACGCTGCTGATCCTGTCGCTGGAGCTGGGCTGCCCGCTGGAGGCCGCCTACAAGCCGATGCACGACCCGTGGGCCGACCGGCTGCTGCTGGCCATGCGCTCGCGCTTCGGCGCCACCATGATCGCGGCCAAGCGCCTGCCGATCCACGTCATGCGGCGGCGCAAGGAGCCGCGCGTGCTGGCGATGGTGGCGGACCAGGACCCGGTGTCCAGCGGTGCGCGCTACTTCACCTCGTTCTTCGGCCAGGAGACGGCCTTCTACCAGGGGCCCGAGGCCATGGCGCGCGCGGTCGGGGCGCCCATCTTCTTCGTCGCCGTACGCCGCACGGCGCGCGGGCATTACGCGGTGGACCTGGAGCCGCTGGTGGGGCACGACGAGCAGCTGGCGGACGGCGCCTGGGTGGAGCGCTACGTGCGGCGCGTCGAACAGCAGATCCGCGCCAATCCGCCGGACTGGCTGTGGTCGTACCGGCGCTGGAAGGTGAGCCGCGACGCGCAGGGCAACGTCTCCGTGCAGCGTCCGGGCTGATGCGCATGCAGGACCCGTCGCCGCCCGATTCCGAGGACCCCGGCCAGCGCGCACACATCCCGCGGCGGCGCCTGACGTGGTGGCGGCTGGCGCTGTACCGGCTGGGCGCGCCGATCGCCTTGGGCATCGTCTACCTGTGGTGGTGGATGGTCCCGCGCGAGCGCGTGCTGGGCCGCGAGCGGCTCGAGGCGGCGCTCGCCGAGCACAAGTCGGTGATTCCCGTGTTCTGGCACGGCCAGCAGATGATGCCGCTGAAGGAACTGGTCTGGTACCGGCCGCGCGCACTCAAGCTGGGCCTGCTGATCAGCCCGTCGGTGGACGGCGAAGGGCCGGCGATCATGGCGCGCATGGCGGACGTCGAAGTGGTGCGCGGCTCGTCCAGCCGCACGGGGGCCCGGGCGCTGCGCGCCCTGTACCGTGCGATCGTGCGCGACGACGTGTCGCCCATCGTCACGCCGGACGGCTCGCACGGTCCGCGGCGCGTCTTCAAGGCCGGCGCCCTGCTGCTGTCGCAGATGTCGGGCCGGCCGCTGCTGCCGATCGCCTATGCCGCCCGCCGCGCGTGGCTCTTCCCGACCTGGGACCGCTTCGCGCTGCCGTGCCCGTTCACGCGCGTCGTGACGATCATCGGCGAGCCGCGCGTCGTGCCGCGCGGTCTCGACGACGCGGCACTCGAGCGGGTCAGGTCGGACATGGGCAACGAACTGGATCGCCTTTACGAGCAGGCGCGCGCCGCCCTCGGGCGCTGAAGCGGGTCACTCGGGATCGTGGCAGACGCCGCGTTCGATCTGGATGGTCGAATGCGTGATTCCCCAGCGGGAGTCCAGGACCCGCTTGATCGCGGCCAGCGCCTCGTCCGGGTCCTGGCCGGGCCCGATCCGGGCGTGCAGGGTCACCAGCACCTCGCGCGAGTCCAGCGACCAGGCGTGCACGTGGTGCACGTCCTCGGCCTCGCGCACTGCGGCCGTCAGCTCGCGCGCCAGCTTGTCCGGTTCGAGTCCCTCGGGGGCGCCCTCCAGCAGGATGTGCGACGAGCGGCGCAGCAGGCCGATGGCGACCCGCGCGATCAATGCCGCGATCACCAGCGACAGCAGCGGGTCGGCACGCGTCCAGCCGGTCGCGAGTATGACGACCGCGGCCAGCGCGGCGGCCACCGAGGCGCCGAGGTCGGACAGCACGTGCAGGTAGGCCGCGCCCAGGTTGAGGTCCTGGTCGCGCCCTTCGCGCAACAGCAACGCCACCCCCACGTTGACCGCGGCGCCGAGCAGCGCGATCGCCAGCATGAGGCCCGCGTGCACCGGCTGCGGGTCCAGCAACCGCTGCACGGCCTCGAACGCCAGCCACAGGACCAGCGCCAGCAGCGCCAGCGAGTTGACCAGCGCCGCCAGCACGCGCACGCGCTCGTAGCCGTAGGACCGCCGCCGGTCGGCCGGCCGGCCGGCCAGTCGCGCAGCGCCGAAGGCCATGGCGAGCGCCGCCGTGTCGGTGAGCATGTGGCCGGCGTCGGCGAGCAGCGCCAGCGAGCCCGCGAGATAGCCGCCGACCGCCTCGGCGACCATGAACGTGCCGGTGATCAGGGCAGCGAGCCCCAGGCGGCGGGTGCTGGAGTCCGGGCTGGAGGCGCCGTCGAGCATGGCCGCATTGTGGGAAGTCGGCGGCATCCGCGCAATGCCCGGTTGTCGCCGCCCGACCCGCGGCACTGATTCCGTGTACTCTCGCGACACCTTGTCGAGGGTCCACGGGCGCGCGGCGCGGCCGCTGGGCGCCGCGCCGGGGAGTGATCGCACATGACCTCCGTTCCCGAGCACGTCTCGGTCGTCATCCCGGTCTGCAACGAGGCCGACAGCGTCGTGCCGCTGGCGTGCGAGATCCACGCCACGATGGGCTTTCGCGGCGCGCCCGAGATCATCTTCGTGGACGACGGCAGCACCGACGGCACCGTCGCGGCCGTGCAGGCCGCCCGTGGCCAGGTACCGGGCGTGCGGCTGCTGCGTCATTCGCGCCGCGCCGGCCAGAGTGCCGCGGTATGCAGCGGCGTGCGCGCGGCGCGCAGCGAGTGGGTCGCGACGCTGGACGGCGACGGCCAGAACGACCCGGCGGACCTGCCCGTGCTGATGGACACCCTGCAGTCCGCCGTGCGGGCCGGGCGGGATGTGCGCCTGGTCGTCGGCCACCGGGTCAAGCGGCGCGACGCCTGGCTGCGCCGGGTGGCGTCGCGGGCCGCCAATGCCGTACGCGCGGTGCTGCTGGGCGACGACACGCCCGACACCGGTTGCGGCATCAAGCTCATGCATCGCGAGACCTTCCTGGAGCTGCCGGCATTCGACCACATGCACCGCTTCCTGCCGGCCCTGTACCAGCGCCACGGGGCGGGGGTCGTGTCGGTGCCCGTCAATCACCGGCCGCGTACGCGTGGCGCGTCGAAGTACCGGCTGCACAGCCGCCTGTGGGCCGGAATCGTGGACCTGGCCGGCGTCGCGTGGCTCAGGGCCCGTCACCGCGCGGGCCTGACCGTCACCGAGGAATGAGCCCAGCGGCGCGGCGTCTCCGGGCTGTGCAAAAACGGGCCGGGCACTACCCTAGTAAATACAAGCCGTTAGCTTGCATTCCTAGAAGTTTCTGACACAATGCCGCGTAACTGGGCGCCGGGCCCTGGGGCGGAACTGGTAACTGGTTCCTGCGGACGCCGGCGACCGGGCTGACAATCTGCCCAGGCCAGGGGACGCCCTCCAGGTACCGACGGTGCAAAGCGAAGAGCTACCCGATTTCACCGCATCCGACATCCTGTCGGCGAAACTCTGGCAGCCGCAGTCCAAGCGGCCGCCGCTCGGCATCGACATCACCTGCACCAAGGTCGCCGTGGATTTCCAGAATCTCACGGTCGAGAACGCCGACTCGGTCATCCGCCAGAACCTGGACATCCTGCGCGAAGCCACCGGCACCGACGTGGTCTTCCTGGCGCTGCTGGACGGGGCCGGCGAGCACATCGACTCGATCGCCGCCGCGCGCAACATGTTCGCGCGCTGCCGGCCGGAGGTGCTGAAAGGCGAATCGCTGGCCTCGCTGCCGTGGATCCGCTCGCGCCTGGAGCACGTGCGCATCCTCGAATTCCGCGACACGGCCGCGCTGCGCGCCGAGCAGGCCGCGGACGGCGAGCGGTTGGCCGGCCTCGACATCCGCTCCCTGCTGTTGATCGCGTTCGGCGTGCAGGGCGTCGTGCGCGGCTTCCTGGCCTTTGCCGCGGCCGAGCCGGGCGAGGGCTGGGATGTCAACCTGCACCTGCTGCTGAAGCTGGTCGGCACCAGCCTCGCCAGCGGGCTCGAACGCATCGCCCTGGCGGACCGCCTGGGCAACGTGCAGGAGCGCCAGGCGCTGTCGCTGCCCTGCGCCAACGACGGCCTGTGGGACTACGACGCGATCAACAACCGCACCTGGTTCTCGCCGCGCTGGAAGGCGATGCTGGGCTACGGCAAGGACGACGTCATCCCGTCGCCGGACTGGACGCGGCTGGTGCATCCCGAGGACCTGCCGCGCGTCTCGGCCATGATGCGCGACCACATCGCGGGCAAGACCGAGATGTTCGAAAGCGTCCACCGCCTGCGTCACTGCGACGGCGAGTGGCGCTGGGTGGTCGGCCGCGCGCGGGCGCGCATCGACGACCAGGGACGGCTGCGGCGGCTGATCGGCGTCGAGCTGGACATCACCGAGCGGCGCCTCTACGAGGAAGCCCTGTTCCGCGAGAAGGAACGCGCACAGATCACCCTGCAGTCGATCGGCGACGGCGTGATCACGTCGGACGCGCACGGGCGGGTCGAGTACCTGAACCCGGTGGCCGAGGAACTGACCGGCTGGCGCCTCGAGGACGGGCTGGGCCGCAGCATCGACGAGATCTTCCGTTCCTTCCACGAGGAGACCTGCGAGCCGCTCGAGAACCCGATGACCGTGGCGATCCGTCGCGCCCGCTCGGTCAAGTCGGTGCGGCCCATGCTGCTGATACGCCGCGACGGCAACGAGCTGTACGCCGAGAGCACCGCCTCGCCGATCCGCGACGGCACCGGCGCGGTCACCGGCGGCGTGCTGGTGTTCCACGACGTGTCCGAGTCCCGCGAGCTGAACCGCCGCCTCAGCTACCACGCCAGCCACGACGTGCTGACCGGGCTGGTGAACCGGCGCGAGTTCGAGACGCGCGTCGAGCGTGCGCTGAAGAGCGCGCGCGCACGCGAGACCTCGTACGCCCTGTGCTACATAGACCTCGATCAGTTCAAGATCGTCAACGACACCTGCGGTCACAGCGCCGGCGACGCGCTGCTGGGGCAGGTGGGCGCGCTGCTGAAGTCCAAGGTCCGCTGGCGCGACACGCTGGCCCGGCTGGGCGGCGACGAGTTCGGCGTGCTGCTGGAGAGCTGTTCGCTGGAGGAGGCGCTGCGCTCGGCCGAGGGGCTGCGCGAGGCGATCCGCAACTTCCGCTACACCTTCGAGGACCGCACCTTCCGCCTCGGCGCCTCGATCGGCGTGGTGCCGATCGCCGCCGAGAACGAGGACGTGCCGACGATCCTGTCCGCGGCCGACAGCGCCTGCGCCGCGGCCAAGGAGGCGGGCCGCAACCGCGTGCACTGCTTCGAGGAAAACGACCTCGACCTGATGCGCCGCCGCCGCGAGATGCAGTGGGCGGCGCGCATCAACAACGCCCTCGAGGAATCGCGCTTCGAGCTGTTCCGCATGACCATCCTGCCGCTGCAGACCGTCGAGCACGGCGAGCACTACGAGCTGCTGCTGCGCATGCGCGACGAGAGCGGCAAGATCGTCGCCCCCGACCAGTTCATCGCGGCCGCCGAGCGCTACGGCATCACGCCGTCGATCGACCGCTGGGTCATCGACTCGGCCTTCCGCTGGCTGGTGTCGGAGGCGGACGAGCGCGAGCGGCTGGGGATGTGCTCGATCAACCTTTCCGGCCAGAGCCTGTGCGACGAGAAGTTCCTGCCGTTCGTGATCGAGCAGTTTCATCGCAGCGGGCTGGAGGGCAGCAGGATCTGCTTCGAGATCACGGAGACGGCCGCGATCGCCAACTTCTCGCAGGCCAGCCGCTTCATCCAGGCGCTGCGCGAGATCGGCTGCAAGTTCGCGCTCGACGACTTCGGCACGGGCCTGTCGTCGTTCGGTTACCTGAAGCACTTCCCGGTGGACTACCTGAAGATCGACGGCAGCTTCGTCAAGGGGCTGCTGCACGACCCGATCGACCGGGAAATGGTTCGTTCGATCAATGAGATCGGCCACCTGACCGGCAAGCAGACCATCGCCGAGTGGGCCGAGAACGAGGAGATCGTAGCGGCCTTGCGCAGCCTCGGCGTGGACTACGCCCAGGGCTACGGCGTCTCGCAGCCGATGCGCCTGACCCGCACCGCGATCGCCTGACGCGGCGGGTTTGAAGTCGGCGCGCCGCACCCCCATAATTCGCGGCAGTCACCGGACGCCGGGGCGCGCGCCATGCGCTGCGCCCCTGTGCTTGTCAGGCCCGCACGACCCGGCCGCCCCGGCGGCGGCGCGCCCGGGCGAGCGTACGCCAACGAACCAAGGAGCCAGGCATGACCGATTCACCCGCCGTCACCCGCATCAAGGACCACATCAGCTCGGCCCCGGTCGTGCTGTTCATGAAGGGCACGCCGGACTTCCCGCAGTGCGGGTTCTCCGCGCAGACCGTGGCCACGCTGAAGGCCTGCAACGCGCGCTTCAACCACGTCAACATCTTCGAGGATCCGGAACTGCGCGAGGCGCTGAAGAGCTACTCGAACTGGCCGACCTTCCCGCAGCTGTACGTCAAGGGCGAGCTGATCGGCGGCTGCGACATCGCGGTGGAAATGTTCCGCTCCGGTGAGCTCAAGCCGCTGCTGGAAGAGGCCGGCGCCACGGGCTGAGGCGCGCCTCAGGCGTCGTCCGGTTCCTCGGCTGCGGGCTCGAGCATCGGGTTCGGGTCCGCCGGCGCCGCGGTTCCGGTAGCCAGCCGTTCCAGGCCCGACTGGTACAGCGGCTGGAACTCGTTGCAGATGGCGCAGAACAGGTCGGCGGTGCGCTCGGCATCGTAGGCGGCCGAGTGCGCACCCGCTTCGTCCCACTCCATGCCGGCGGCCACGACGGCCCGCGACAGCACGGTCTGGCCATAGGCCACGCCCGCCAGCGTCGCCGTGTCGAAGCTGGAGAACGGGTGGAACGGGTTGCGCTTGAGGCCGGCGCGCGCCGCGGCGGCGTTGACGAAGGCCAGGTCGAACGCCGAGTTGTGGCCGACCAGGATGGCGCGCGTGCAGTCCTGTTCGCGTACGCTGGAACGCACCTCGCGGAAGATCCTGGCCAGCGCGTCGCGCTCGGGGACCGCCGGGCGCAGCGGGTGCCAGGGATCGATGCCGTTGACCGCCAGCGACGCGGCATCCACCTTGGCCCCCTCGAACGGCTGCACGTGGTGCCAGAGGGTGCGGCCGCGCTGCAGCCGCCCGTCCGCCGCGAACTCGACCAGCACGGCGGCGATTTCCAGCAGCGCGTGGCTGGCGGCGTCGAAGCCGCCGGTCTCGACGTCCACCACGACCGGCAGGAAGCCCCGGAACCGGTTGCCGATGTGCGGCGGCACGCCGTTCGCCGTCATGCCTCGCTCCCGGCCAGCCGCCAGGCGACGGAGGCGCGGGCACGCAGCGGCACGACCTCGCTGTCGCCGAATTCATAGGTGGCAGGCACCTGCCACGGCTCGCGCCGCAGCGTGATCGAGTCGCGGTTGCGCGGCAGGCCGTAGAAATCGGCGCCGAAATGGCTGGCGAACCCCTCGAGCCGGTCGAGCGCACCGGCGCCCTCGAAGGCCTCCGCGTACAGCTCGATGGCCGCGTGCGCGGAGAAGACGCCGGCACAGCCGCACTCCGACTCCTTGGCATGACGCGCGTGCGGGGCGCTGTCGGTACCCAGGAAGAAGCGCGGGTCGCCGCCGGTCGCCGCGGCCAGCAAGGCCTTGCGGTCGCGCTCCCGCTTCAGCACGGGCAGGCAGTAGAGGTGCGGCCGCAGGCCGCCGGCCAGCATCTCGTTGCGGTTCATCAGCAGGTGCTGCGGCGTCAGCGTGGCGGCGACCCGCGGGCCCTGCGCCGCGACAAACTGCACCCCGGCTTCGCTGGTGACGTGCTCCAGCACGATCCGCAGGCCCGGGAAGCGCGCCACGACGGCCGACAGGTGGCGTTCGATGAAGACCGCTTCGCGGTCGAACACGTCCACGCCCGGGTCGGTCACCTCGCCATGCACCTGCAGCACCACGCCCAGCCGTTCCATGCGCTCGAGGACCGGATACACGTGCTCGAGCCGCGTGACCCCGGCCTCGGCATTCGTGGTCGCCCCGGCCGGATAGAACTTGAAGCCGCATACCCATTCGCTGCCGTGCGCGCGGTCCACCTCCTCTGGTGCCGTGCGGTCGGCCAGGTACAGGCTCATGAGCGGCGCGAAGCGGCTGCCGGCCGGCAGCGCTTCGAGCACCCGCTGCCGATAGGCGCCGGCCTGCGCGACGGTCGTGACCGGCGGCTTGAGGTTCGGCATGACCACGGCCCGGCCGAAGCGGGCGGCCGTCAGGCCGGCGACCGAGCGCAGCGCAGCGCCGTCGCGCAGGTGCACGTGCCAGTCGTCGGGGCGGGTCAGCGTCAGCGTATCCAAGTGTCTGCGGCCTCCTGCTGCCGCGGCGCGGTCGGGTCCGGCCCGCAGCGTCTCCCGGCATCCCGGCGCGCGGGCGGGCGGGCAGGGGTCCGGGGTGGTGGCTTGCGCGCGCCGGGCGCAGCCTTGACCGCCCGCGGCGGGGCACCGATGATAACCCGACAGTCCGAGTAGAACCGCACGTTCCTCGCACCGGCAAGGGGCCGGTGCCGGGCCGGGACGGTGCTGCCGTCGCCGGATCATGCGGGCGCCCCGGGCGCCGCGAGGGCCACGCGCAGGCGCACGACAAGTACCACGGAGTTGCCCAGATGGCTGATCGCGCCACACCCGACGACGCTGACCCGACCGAAACCCAGGAGTGGCTGGAGTCCATCGACTCCGTGCTCAAGGCGCAGGGCGCCGGGCGTGCCCACTTCCTGCTCGACCGGCTCATCGACCACACGCGGCGCGCGGGTGCGTACCTGCCGTTCAAGGCCAACACCGCCTACCTGAACACGATCGGCCTGGCGCAGGAACGGCCGTATCCGGGCGACCGCTCGCTGGAGCGGCGCATCGAGGCCTACATCCGCTGGAACGCCATGGCGATGGTGGTGAGCGCCAACCGGGTCAATTCGGAGTTCGGCGGCCACATCGCGACCTATGCGTCGTCGGCGACGCTCTACGAAGTGGGCTTCAACCATTTCTGGCGCGCGCCGGGACCCAAGCACCCGGGCGACATGGTGTTCGTGCAGGGGCACTCGAGCCCGGGCATCTACGCCCGCGCCTACCTGGAAGGCCGCCTCACCGACGAGCAGTTGCGGCACTTCCGCCAGGAGGTGTCCGGCAAGGGGCTGTCGTCGTACCCGCACCCATGGCTGATGCCGGAATTCTGGCAGTTCCCGACCGTCTCGATGGGGCTGGGGCCGATGCAGGCCATCATGCAGGCCCGCTTCACCCGCTACCTCGAGCACCGCGGCATCGTGCCGGCCGCCGACCAGAAGATCTGGTGCTTCCTCGGCGACGGCGAGATGGACGAGCCCGAGTCCATGGGCGCGCTGACGCTGCCGGTGCGCGAGAAGCTCGACAACCTGATCTTCGTCATCAACTGCAACCTGCAGCGGCTCGACGGCCCGGTGCGCGGCAACGGCAAGATCATCCAGGAGCTGGAAGCCGCCTTCCTGGGCGCCGGCTGGAACGTCGTCAAGGTGCTGTGGGGCAGCCGCTGGGACCCGCTGTTCGCCCGCGACACCGACGGCCTGCTGCGGCGGCGCATGGAAGAGGCGGTCGACGGCGAGTACCAGAACTTCAAGGCCAAGGGCGGCGCCTACACGCGCGAGCATTTCTTCGGCCGTGAGCCGCAGCTGGCAGCCATGGTCGCCAACATGTCGGACGAGGACATCTGGCGGCTGAAGCGCGGCGGCCACGATTCGCGCAAGGTGTGGAATGCCTATGCGGCCGCGGTGGCGCACCGTGGCCGGCCGACGGTGATCCTCGCCAAGACCGTCAAGGGCTACGGCATGGGCAGCGCCGGCGAGGCGCTGAACATCACGCACCAGCGCAAGAAGCTGGACGTCGAGGCGCTCAAGGCGTTTCGCGACCGCTTCAACATCCCGGTCGCGGATGCCGACATCGAGCAGGTGCCGTTCTGCAAGCTGCCGCAGGACGGCGCAGAGATGCGCTACCTGAAGGAGCGGCGCAGTACGCTGGGCGGCCACCTGCCGGTGCGGCACGACCGGGCGCCGGCGCTGGCGGTGCCGCCGCTCGAGGTGTTCAAGGGCATGCTCGAGGGCACCGGGGACCGCGAGATTTCCACGACCATGGCCTTCGTGCGCCTGCTCACGGCCCTGCTCAAGGACAAGAACGTGGGCCAGCACATCGTGCCGATCGTGCCGGACGAGGCCCGCACCTTCGGCATGGAAGGGCTGTTCCGGCAGATCGGCATCTACTCGTCGGTCGGGCAGCTCTACACGCCGCAGGATGCGGACCAGCTGATGTACTACCGCGAGGACCGCAAGGGCCAGATCCTGCAGGAAGGCATCAACGAGGCGGGCGCCTTCTGCTCGTGGATGGCGGCCGGCTCGGCGTACGCCAACCACGGCATCAACATGATCCCGTTCTACATCTTCTATTCGATGTTCGGCTTCCAGCGGATCGGCGACTTCGCCTGGGCGGCCGGCGACCTGCAGGCGCGCGGCTTCCTGATGGGGGCCACCGCCGGGCGCACGACGCTGGCCGGCGAGGGGCTGCAGCACCAGGACGGACACAGCCCGCTGCTGGCCTCCACCATCCCGAACTGTGTGGCCTACGACCCGTGCTTCGCGTACGAGCTGACGGTGATCATCCAGGACGGGCTGCGGCGCATGTTCGCCGAGCAGGAAAACGTCTTCTACTACGTCACCTGCATGAACGAGAACTACGCCCACCCGGCCATGCCGCACGGCGTCGAGCAGGGCATCCTGAACGGCATGTACCTGCTGCACATCGGCGGCCGCGGCAAGGTGCGCGCGACGCTGTTCGGCTCCGGCGCGATCCTGCGCGAGGTGCTGGCCGCCGCCGAGCTGCTGGAGCGGGATTTTGGCGTGCCGGCCGACGTCTACAGCGTGACCAGCTACAGCGAGTTGCGCCGCGAGGCGCTCGACTGCGAGCGCGCCAACCTGCTGCATCCGGACGCGCCGCCGCGCGTGCCGTACGTGCGGCAGTGCCTGGGCGACCGGGACGGCCCGTTCATCGCTGCCTCCGACTACCTGAAGATCGTCGCCGACCAGGTCCGCCAGTGGGTGCCCGGGCGGTATCGCGTGCTCGGCACGGACGGCTACGGACGCAGCGACGGCCGCGATGCGCTGCGCGACTTCTTCGAGGTGGACCGCCGCTGGATCGCGCTGGCCGCGCTCAAGGCCCTCGCCGACGACGGCAAGCTGGACGCCGGGGCGGTCACGCGGGCGATCGGCAAGTTCGGCATGGATCCCGCCAAGCCCAACCCGCTGTCGTGCTGAGGAGGCACCCGTGACCGATAGCATCGTCGTCAAGGTGCCGGAGCTCGGCGACTTCAAGGACGTCGAGGTCATCGACGTGCTGGTCAAGGCCGGCGACGCGATCGAACTGGAGACGCCGCTCATCACGCTGGAGACGGACAAGGCCACGATGGACGTGCCGTCCACCGCGCAGGGCAAGGTGACGGCGGTGCACGTCGAACGCGGCGCGCGCGTCAACGTTGGCGACCGCGTGGTCACGGTCGAGGGACAGGCGGCTGCCGGGCAGGCGGCCATGGCGCCGGCCGCAGCGCCGGCCGCGGCGGCGACCGCTGCGACGGCGACCGCCGCAACGGACGCGGCGGCGGCGGCCCCGGCGGCGCAGGCCGCTGCACCGCCGAAGCCCGCACCCGCGGCCGCCGCGCCGTCGCCCACGGCCGGTCCGGCGCCTGTCGAGGAGTCCGGCTTCTCGCTGGCCCATGCGTCGCCGTCGGTGCGGCAGTTTGCCCGCGAGCTGGGGGTGGACCTGCTGCGCGTGCGCGGCAGCGGGCTCAAGGGGCGCGTCACCCGCGACGACGTCAAGGCCTGGGTCAAGGGGGCGCTGGCATCGGGCACCAGCGTGCCGGGCGCCGCCTGGCCGGCGGTGCCGGAGGTGGATTTCGCAGCCTTCGGTCCGGTCGAGGTGCGCCCGCTAGGCCGCATCCAGAAGATCGCCGGCCCGCGGCTGCACGCCAGCTGGGTCAACGTGCCGCACGTCACCCAGCACGACGAGGCCGACATCACCGAACTCGAGGAACTGCGCGCCGGGTTGAAGGAACGCGCGACGCAGGCGGGCATCAAGCTGACGCCGCTGGCCTTCATCATGCGCGCCTGCGCGCGCGTGCTGGCGCGCTACCCGGAGTTCGGCGCCTCGCTCGATGCGACGGGGCAGAACCTGATCGTCAAGAAGTACATCCACATCGGCTTTGCCGCCGACACGCCCGGCGGATTGATGGTCCCGGTGGTGCGCGACGCCGACCGCAAGGACGTGTACGAGGTGGCGCGCGACCTGCAACAGCTGTCGGAGAGGGCGCGCGCCGGGCGACTGGCCGCGGCGGACATGCAGGGTGGCTGCTTCACCGTCTCGAGCCTGGGCGGCATCGGCGGCACCGCCTTCACGCCGATCATCAATGCACCGGAAGTGGCCATCCTCGGCGTGTCGCGCGCCCGCAAGACCCCGGTATGGACCAATGGGCACTTCGTGGCCCGCACGCTGCTGCCGCTGTCGCTGTCCTACGACCACCGCGTCATAGACGGCGCGGCGGCGGTGCGCTTCACGACGGCGCTGGGCGAGGCGCTGGCGCAGCCGCGCACGCTGCTCGAGGCGGTGCCGTGAGCGGGCCGCCGGAGCAACGGGTCCCGGACCTCGGCGACTTCAAGGATGTCGAGGTCATCGACGTCCTGGTCAAGCCGGGCGACGCGATCGAGGTGGACACTCCGCTGATCACGCTGGAGACCGACAAGGCCACGATGGACGTGCCGGCCACCGCGCGCGGCGTCGTCGCCGAAGTGGCGATCAAGGTCGGGGATCGCGTGTCGAAGGGCACGCTGATCGTGCGCCTGGCGACGCTCGGCAACGTCGCGGCGACGAGTCGCGCGCTGCGGCGGGCGGCGACACGGTGCGCCTGGCGGCCTTGCCGCAGCAGGCCGCCGCGCCACCTGCGACGCCGCCGGCCGCCGCGACTGCGCCGCACGACGTGCAGGCCGGCGAGCCCGCCGCCGACGCGACGGCGCAGCTGGTGGTGCTCGGCGCCGGCCCGGGCGGCTACACGGCGGCGTTCCGGGCCGCCGACCTGGGACTCGACGTGATCCTCGTGGACCGCTGGCCGCAGCTCGGCGGCGTGTGCCTCAACGTGGGCTGCATTCCGTCCAAGGCCCTGCTGCATGCGGCGCGGGTCATCGAGGATGCCGAGTCGATGGCCGAACACGGCCTGCAGTTCGGCAATCCCAGCATCGACATCGACAAGCTGCGGCAATGGAAGAACCGCATCGTGGGCAAGCTGGCCGCGGGGCTCACGATCCTGGCGAAACAGCGCAAGGTGCGCGTGCTGCGCGGCGTGGGCCGCTTCGCCTCGCCGCATCGGCTGGAGGTGCACGGGCCCGACGGCCAGGTCAGCATCGTCGGCTTCGAGCAGTGCATCATCGCCGTCGGTTCCGAGTCCGCGACCCTGGCGGGCTTGCCGGACGACCCGCGCGTCATCGACTCGACCGGCGCGCTGGACCTGAAGCAGCTGCCGGACCGCCTGCTGGTGGTCGGTGGTGGGATCATCGGCCTGGAAATGGCGTGCGTGTACGACGGGCTGGGCAGCAAGGTGAGCGTCGTCGAGCTGACGCCGGACCTCATGCCGGGCTGCGACCGCGACCTCGTCAGGCCGCTGCAGAAGCGCATCACGGCCCGCTACGAACGCATCATGACCGGCACGCGCGTGGCGTCGGTGGAGGCCGGGCCGGACGGCCTGCGCGTGTCGTTCGAGGGCGCGGCGGCCACGGCGGCGGAGCTGTACGACCGCGTCCTGGTGTCGGTCGGGCGCGTGCCGAACGGCCGGCAGATCGCCGCGCAGAGCGCGGGCGTGACGGTGGACGAGCGCGGCTACATCCCGGTGGACAAGCAGATGCGGACCAGCGCGGCGCACATCTTCGCGATCGGCGACGTGACCGGTCAGCCGATGCTGGCGCACAAGGCCACGCACGAGGGCAAGGTCGCGGCCGAGGTGGCGGCGGGGCAGAAGCGGGCCTTCGACGCGCGGGCGATCCCGTCGGTGGCCTACACGGATCCGGAAATCGCATGGGTCGGCGTCACCGAGACGGAGGCCAAGGCCGCGGGCCGCCAGCTCGGCAAGGGGCTGTTCCCGTGGATGGCCAGCGGCCGTTCGCTCGCGCTCAATCGAGAGGAAGGCTTCACCAAGCTGCTGTTCGACCCGGATACGCACCGCGTGGTCGGTGGCGGCATCGTGGGCACGAACGCCGGCGACCTGATCTCGGAGGTCGCGCTGGCCGTGGAAATGGGCGCCGATGCGGCCGACATCGGGCTGACCATCCATCCGCACCCGACCCTGTCGGAGACGGTGGCCTTCGCCGCCGAGGCCTACGAGGGGACGCTGACCGACCTGTACGCGCCGAAGAAGTGACGGCCGGCTCGGCTCAGCGGCGCTCCACGTAACAGCGGATCGCGTGGTCGAGGCTGGCCTTGCCGGCGCCGCCCAGCAACAGCGGCAGCAGCATGACCAGCAGGATGAGCGGCAGCTTGTAGTTGCCGAAGCCCTGGTCGCTGATGGCGTAGCCCCGCCACAACTCGCCCAGCGTGTCCCAGTCGGCGGGCCAGTGCACGCCGGCGATCGCCACGATGGTCAGGATGATCAGCCCGGCCGACCAGAAGCGGGTCGCCAGGCCGAGCCAGATCCCGATGCCGCCCAGCAGCTCGGTCCAGGTCGCCAGGAACCAGCTGACATCCACGGGCAGCACGCTGAACGGCAACGGGAAATTGTCCTGCACCGCGGCGAACCAGTTGTCGCCGCCCAGCTTGGCGAGTCCCGCCTCGAAGAACTCCCAGCCGACGATGGCGCGCAGCGCCAGCTGCGGCAGCCAGCCGCCGACGCGGTCCAGCAACGCGTGCGTCGCGAGCGTGAAGCCGATGAATGCCTGCATCATGTCCTCCTCGCCTCAACCGGCCGCGGCGCTGCCCAGGATCACCCCGCGTTCGCGCAACGTGGCCAGCATCCGCGCGCCGCGCTCGAGCAGGTCGCCGGCGTCCGCGCCGGGCGACTCCTGCGCGATGCACCGCAGCAGCTCGCGGCCGCTGGCTCCGCCGCCCTCGGCGGCCCGCTGCAGCAAGCGCATCGTCAACGCGTCCACCTGCAGGAATCCCACCTGGCCGTCGGCGCCGCGATGCACCACGATGAAGGTCGGCTCGGCCGGCGGCGCGGCCGGCTGGAAGGCCGGCGACAGCCGGTGCACGGGCCAGCGGTAGGCCAGCGGCCAGGCCAGCGGCGACAGCACCGGGCAGCCGTCCAGCAGGTCGCCGTGCGGGTCCACGTGCGCAGGGTCCGGCTCCGCCTCGGCCATGCCGAGCTCGAGTTCCACCCATTCGTAGTGGGCCAGTTCGTCCAGGAAGGGCGGTTCGCCCGCCGGGCGCGCGGTGCGGCCGGCCAGCCATTCGACGAACTCGCCCGGCAGCTCGGAGAAGTAGGGCGTCTGCGCCCGGTGCCCGGCGTAGAACTCCCGCACCAGGGCCGCCCAGGCGGCCTCGCCCAGGATTTCGCGCGCCACCGGGAAGGTGCCCGCCAGCAGCCCGCTCAGGTTGTTGATGAACAGCTGCCGGTACACCTCCATGCGCCGCGGCTCGACGTCGTCGGGGGCGGGGGCGTTGTGCGGGTCGCGCAGGTGGGCCGCGAACGCCAGTTGCCGTTGCCGCAGGTCCACGCTTCAGGCGCCGGTCGCGCTGGCAGCCGGCGGCTCGCAGCGCGACTGCAGCCGGTGGATCCTCGCGATTTCGTCCAGCAGCTCGGCCAGGGGCGGGAAATTGAAGTCGCGTTCCAGCAGCGTGGGCACCGGGCCGCACAGCCGGTAGGCCGACTCCAGCAGCGACCACACGTCGCTGCAGACTTCGCTGCCGTGCGTGTCCACGCGCAGGTCGGCCGCCTCGACCTGGTGTCCGGCCGTGTGGATGTACCAGACCCGCTCCAGTGGCAGCGCCTCGAGGAACTTGAGCGGGTCGTAGCCCTGGTTGACGGCATTGACGAAGATGTTGTTGACGTCGAGCAACAGCCCGCAGTCCGCCTCCTCGAGCACGGCCCTCACGAACTCGATCTCGGGCATCTCGGCGCCCGGGGCGGCGTAGTAGGAGACGTTCTCGATCGCGATCGGGCGCTCGAGGATCTGCTGGGCGCGGCGGATGCGGCCGGCGACGTGGTGCACGGCCTCCTGCGTGAACGGAATCGGCATCAGGTCGTACAGGTGGCCGTCGTCCGTGCAGTAGCTCAGGTGTTCGGTGTAGGCGCGTATGCCGTGCTCGTCGAGGAAACCCCGCACGTCGGCCAGCAAGGCCTCGTCCAGCGGCTTGGGGCCGCCCAGCGACAGCGACAGGCCGTGTGCGACGAACGGGTGGCGTTCGGTGAAGCGCCGCAGGTCGCGGCCCATGGCGCCGCCGACGCCGATCCAGTTCTCCGGCGCGAGCTCGAAGAAGTCGATCCCCTGCGTGCCCTTTTCGAGCAGCTCCGGCATCAGCCCGCGGCGCAGGCCGAGCCCGGCCCCGCTGACCGGATAGGGTTCTGCGCTGCGTGCCGGGCGATTCTGCATGGCGGCCATCACTCGATGAGACCGGAGCGGGCCCCGATATATTACGCCTTTCGCCGCTGCCGCCCGGTTTGCGCGGCACGCCCGCCGGCCCGCGGTTCGCGCAGGGTCTTGTCGGCGTACCCGCACAGGTCGGCGATGGCGCAGTCCGGGCAGTCGGGGCGCCGGGCCTTGCACACGTACCGGCCATGCAGGATCAGCCAGTGGTGCGCGTGGCGGCGGAACTCCCGTGGCACGACTTCGAGCAGGCGGTCCTCGACCTGCCGCACGTTGGCGCCCGGCGCCAGGCCGGTGCGGTTCGCGACCCGGAAGATATGCGTGTCGACGGCGATGGTGGGTTCGCCGAAGGCCGTGTTCAGGACCACGTTGGCGGTCTTGCGGCCGACGCCCGGCAGCGCCTCGAGGTCCTCGCGCCGCCGCGGCACCTGGCCGTCGTGGCGCTCCAGCAGGAGGCGGGCCGTCGCGGCCACGTTGCGCGCCTTCGTGGCCCACAGGCCGATCGAGCGCAGGTACGGTGCGAGTCCCTGCTCGCCGAGCGCCGCAATCTGCGCCGGCGTGCGCGCCACCTTGAAGAGGCGCGCGGTCGCCTGGTTGACGCTCTTGTCGGTGGCCTGCGCGGACAGGATGACGCATACCAGCAGCTCGAAGGGCGTCGAGTGCTCGAGTTCGGTGGTGGGCTCCGGCAGGCGCGCCCGCAGGCGCTCGAACAGGGCCCTGCAACGCCGGGCGTTCACGACGCCGCGTCCCCGGGCGTGGCGGTGTCATGCGCCAGGGCCGCCGCCAGCGCCGTGCGCCGCCGCCGCTCGTCGTGCGCCCGCCGCGCCTGACGCACCGCGTAGAGCCGGCCGAAATGCCGCGCGCGCCGCGCGATGGCCGCGCCGTCGAGGACGGCCGGCGCATTCCCCGGAGCCGGGACGGGCACGATGCAGTCGACCGGGCAGGCCGGCAGGCACAGGTCGCAGCCCGAACAGTCGGCGGCGATCACCGTGTGCAGCCACTTGCGGGCGCCGGTGATGGCGTCGGTCGGGCATACGTCGATGCACTTCGCGCAGCCGATGCAGTCGGGCTCGACGATCGCGACGACGTGCGGCGCGGCTTCGTCGCCGCAGTCCGGGTCCAGGGCCGTGGGCGCGACGCCGAGCAGGGCCGCCAGCGCCGCGATGACGGGCTGTCCGCCCGGCGGGCAGCGGTTGATCGTCGAGGAGCCGGCGGCCAGCGCCTCGGCGTAGGGACGGCAGCCGTCGAAGCCGCAGCGCGTGCACTGCGTCTGCGGCAGCAGGGCGTCGATGCGCTCGACCAGCGGAGTTGTGCCGGATGGGGTCATGCTGGCCGCGCTGCGCGGGCCGCCGTCACCTGACCGGCATGCCCGGGACGGCGCCCTCGTCCGGCGAAACGAGGAACAGCTCGGCGCCGCCGGGTCCCGCGCACAGCACCATCCCCTCGGACAGGCCAAAGCGCATCTGGCGCGGCTTCAGGTTCGCCACCACGATCACGTGGCGTCCCACCAGGGCCTGCGGCTCGTAGGCCTGGCGAATGCCGGCGAATACGCTGCGCGACTGGCCGTCGACATCCAGCGTCAGCTTGAGCAGCTTGTCGGCGCCTTCCACCAGTTCGGCCTCGGTGACGCGCGCCACGCGCAGGTCGATCCTGGCGAAATCCTCGATCGTGATCATGGGCTGCGTCTCCGCGGCGGGCACCGGCGCAACCGCCGCCATGTCGATGAGTCCCGCCACCTGGCCGGCGTCGAGCCGGGTGGCCAGCGGTTCGTAGGGCCGCACGCGCGTCCCCAGCAGCGGCTCGCGCACCGAGTCCCAGTCGGCCGCGGCGGTGCCGAGGAAGCCCTCCGCGCGCGCGGCCATCGCCGGCAGGACCGGCTTCAGGTAGTTCATCAACACGCGAAACAGGTTCAGCGCCTGCGTGCAGACACCCTGCACCTCGCCGGCCCGCGCCGGGTCCTTCGCCAGCAGCCAGGGCTTGTGGCGGTCTATGTACAGGTTGGCGCGGTCGGCGAGCGCCATGATGTCGCGCAGCGCGGCGGCGTACTCGCGCGCCTCGTACAGGCCGGCGATCCGCTCGCCGGCCGCCACGAACTCCGCGTACAGGCCCGGGTCGGGCAACGCGGCGGCCAGCATGCCGTCGTGGCCGCGCGCGATGAACCCGGCACAGCGGCTGGCGATGTTGACGAGCTTGCCGACGATCTCGGCGTTGATCCTGGCCGTGAACTCCTCGAGGTTCATGTCTATGTCGTCGATGCTCTGGTCGAGCTTGGCCGCCAGGAAGTAGCGGAAGTACTCGGCCGGCAGCAGGTCCAGGTAGCGGCGTGCGGTGATGAAGGTGCCGCGCGACTTGGACATCTTCTCGCCGTTCAGCGTCAGGAAGCCGTGCACGAACACGCCGCTCGGGGTGCGGAAACCGGCGCCGTGCAGCGTGGCCGGCCAGAACAGCGAGTGGAAGTAGAGGATGTCCTTGCCGATGAAATGATACAGCTCGGTGTCGCCGCCCGGCTTCCAGTACTCGTCGAAGTCGAGCCCGCTGCGGGCGCACAGGTTGTCGAAGCTGGCCATGTAGCCGATCGGCGCATCCAGCCAGACGTAGAAGTACTTGCCCGGCGCCCCGGGGATCTCGAAGCCGAAGTACGGCGCGTCCCGTGACACGTCCCAGTCGCGGAGCCCGGCATCGAACCACTCGTCGAGCTTGTTCGCGACCGCCTCCTGCAGCGTGCCGGAGCGCGTCCACTGGCGCAGCATCGGCTCGAAGTCGCCGAGCCGGAAGAACAGGTGCTCCGACTCGCGCTTCACCGGCGGCAGGCCGCTGAGCACCGACACCGCGTCCTTCAGGTCGCCCGGCGCGTAGGTGGCGCCGCAGGCCTCGCAGCTGTCGCCGTACTGGTCCGCAGCGCCGCAGCGCGGGCAGGTGCCCTTCACGTAACGGTCCGGCAGGAACATGCCGGCCTGTTCGTCGTAGGCCTGGCTGACGGTCTTGCGCACGATGTGGCCGGCCGCATCGAGCGCCTTGAACACCAGCTCGGTGTAGCGCTTGTTCTCGGCCGAATGGGTCGTGTAGTAGTTGTCGAAGCTGATGAGGAAGTCGGCGAAGACCTGCCGCCGCTCGGCGCCCACCTGCTCGATGAGCTGTTCCGGGCTGATGCCGTCGCTGCGGGCCTTGAGCATGACCGGCGTGCCGTGCGTGTCGTCCGCGCAGACGTACAGGCAATTGTGGCCGCGCATGCGCTGGAACCGCACCCAGATGTCCGTCTGCACGGTCTCGGTGACGTGGCCCAGGTGCGTGGGTCCGTTGGCGTAGGGCAGGGCGCTGGTGACGAGTATCTTGCGTGGCATGGGCCGGGTTCCGACTGGAACGCGGGATTATGCCATCGCAGGGGGCGCCCGACCCGGCCCGTCGCCCGTCGCGGCCGCCGTCAGGGCCGCCGCCGGTCAGGCATCTTCCTTGTACTGCTCGAATTTCTGCTTGTTGAGGGCCTTTTCATAGGCCGACTGGCCGGTGATCGCGCCGCTGTCCAGCAGCCGCTGGATCGCCGAGTCCATCGTGCTCATGCCGTGGACGCCGCCCGACTGCATGCTGCTTTCCAGCTGGTCGATCTTGCCCTGGCGGATCAGGTGGGAGACCGCCGGCGTGTTGATCAGGATCTCCAGCGCGGCGACGCGGCCGCCGCCGCCTTTCTTCACGATCAGCTGCTGCGAGATCACGCCGCGCAACGAGGTCGACAGCATCGTGCGCACGTGCCCCTGCTTGTCGGCCGGGAAGGCGTTGACCATGCGGTCCACGGCCGCTGCGGCGCCGTTGGTGTGCAGCGTCGCCATCACCATGATGCCCATCTCGGCGGCGGTGATGGCCGTGCTCATGGTCTCCAGGTCGCGCAACTCGCCGACCAGCACGACGTCCGGATCCTCGCGCAGGGCGGAGTGCAGCGCGGCCGAGAACGACGCCGCATGCGCGCCGATCTCGCGCTGGCTGATCAGGCAGTTCTTGCGCGCGTGCACGAATTCGATGGGGTCCTCGATGGTGAGGATGTGCCCCTTCAGCCTCACGTTCAGGTCGTCGATCATCGCGGCCAGCGTGGTGGACTTGCCCGAGCCGGTCTTGCCGGTGACCAGGACCAGGCCATTGTTGGTCTTGCACAGGTTGCCCACGGCCTCCGGCATGTTCAGCTGGCTCAGGCTCAGCGCCTTGGACGGGATCGCGCGGCACGCCGCACCGGCGCCGTTCAGTTGCTGCAGCGCATTGATGCGGAAGCGCGCCGCGGTTCCCAGGCGGTAGGCGAAGTCGGCGCCGTCCTTGGCCTCGAACCGCTCGATGGCCTGTCGCGGCATGATCTCGTAGAGGGCTTCCTTGACGAAGTCCGGTTGCAGCAACTCCTCGCGCATCTTGATGAGCGCACCGTACTGGCGGATGCGCGGCGGGTTGCCCGCCATGAAGTGCAGGTCCGAGCCGTTGCGTTTCAGGACCTCCTCGAGGTATTCGTCGATGCGTGCCACGATGCCGTCCCCCGCTCAGGCGCTGTCGAAGCGCGGCAGCAGGCTGCGGTCGACGACGTACTTGGCCAGGACCTTCTTGTCCGTGGCGAAGCGGTAGGCGTCGTCGGCGTCCACCTCCTTGGCCATGACCGCCGCCAGCAGCGCCTGGTCCATCAGGTGCATGCCGGCGTCCTTGCCGGTCTGGATCAGCGACGGGATCTGGTGGGTCTGCTCGGTCTGGATCAGCTTCGCGATGGCGCGATTCATGATCATCACCTCGCAGACCGCGCGGCGGCCGCGACCTTCCGGCTTCTTCACCAGCGTCTGGGTGACCACCGCCAGCAGGCTCTGCGCGAGGAAGGTCTTGGTCTGTTCGCGCTCCTCGATCGGCAACGCGTCGATGACCCGGTCGATCGTCTTCACCGCGCTGGTGGTGTGCAGCGTGCCGAGCACGAGGTGCCCGGTCTCCGCGGCGGTCATCGCCATGGAGATCGTCTCCGCGTCACGCAGCTCGCCGACCAGGATGACGTCGGGATCCTCGCGCATGGCCGCGCGCACGCCTTCCGCGAAGGTCGGCAGGTGACTGCCCAGTTCGCGCTGGATGACCTGGCTCTGCTTGCTGCGGTGCACGAACTCGATCGGGTCCTCGAGGCTGATGATGTTGAGGGTGCGGGTGGCGTTCAGCCGGTCGATCATGGCGGCCAGCGTCGTGGACTTGCCGGTGCCGGTCGAGCCCGTCACCAGCACCATGCCCTGGTGGTAGTCGCACAACTTGGCCACGATCGGCGGCAGGTTGAGGCTTTCGAGGGACGGGATCTCGCTCGGGATGGCGCGGAACACGGCGCCGACGCCGGTGTCCTTGCGGAAGACGTTGACGCGGAAGCGGCCGCCGTCGGCCGAGACGTAGGAGAAGTCCAGGTCCTCGCCGCCGCGGAAGCGCTCCTGCTGGCTGCGCGTGAGGATCTCCAGGACGTAGCTCTCGAGTTCCGGCCCGCCCACGTCGCGGAAGCGGATCGGCACCAGCTCGCCGGTCATGCGCAGCATGGGCGGCATGCCGACGGCCAGGTGCACGTCGGAGCAGCTCTGTGAGATTCCCAGCTTGAGGAAGGCGTCAATGCGTGGCATCGGCGCCCGAGTGAATCACAAGAAGGCCTGCAGCGCCAGTCTTAGCTCGTCCATGGACCCGAAGCGCTTGTTCTTGTCCACCGCCATGGCCTTGACGACGATGTCCGACAGTTCCTGCGGCACGTCCGGATTGACGTCGGCCGGCGGCCGGGCGCGGCCCTGCACGTGCTGGTACATGACCGCCATGTGGTCGCCGCGGTGGTAGGGGGGCGCACCGGTCAGCATCTCGTAGAGGATGATGCCGAGCGAGTAGATGTCGGCGCGGGCGTCGACCTTCTTGCCGAGGATCTGCTCGGGGGCCATGTACTTGGGCGAGCCGATGACGAAGCCGGTCTTGGTCAGCTGGGTGTCGCCCTCGCGC
Organism: uncultured Gammaproteobacteria bacterium; assembly: GCA_963695155.1. GTDB lineage: Bacteria > Pseudomonadota > Gammaproteobacteria > Steroidobacterales > Steroidobacteraceae > SG8-30. The sequence continues at coordinate 222,613 of CAVOGD010000006.1, read as the reverse complement.
TGCGCGGCGGCCACGCCGAAGTCCACGATCTTGAGGAGGCCCTCGTCGTTGATCAGCACGTTGGCCGGCTTGAGGTCGCGGTGCACGATGCCCTGCAGGTGGGCCACGGCCATGCCGGTCGCGATGTCCACGCCGAACCGCGCCGCGCGCTTCACCGGCAGCGGCTTGCCATTGACCTCGCCGCCGATCGTGTGCGAGGGGAAGTACTCCATGGAGATGGCGTAGCGACCGCGGATCTGCAGGAAATCGTGGATGCGTATGACGTTGGGATGGGTGATCTTGCGGCTGTAACGCAGCTCGTGAACGAACCGCTGCATGATCTCCTCGTCCTGCGCCACGCTCGGGTTCAGGAACTTGAGGACCAGCTGCTCGTCCACCACCGTGTCCTCGAACAGGAGCACCGTGCCGAAGGCGCCCTTGCCGATGCGCTCGATGTACTTGTAGCGGCCCTCCAGCAGGTCGCCGGGCTGCAGCGCCGAGATGTCCAGCTCGGCCTGTGCCTGGGCCGCCTTCATGATCGCCGCCACGTCCGCGGAATCGACCAGCAGCGTCTTGGCGGCATCCGCCGGTCCCGCCCCGATCCGGCCCACGCCCGAGATGTGCGTCGTGCCGCTCAATGCAGCCATTCCCGCCGACGGGCCGAACCGCGCGTCGAGTTCCGACAGGCTGCGCCGCGCTGCCGCCGCCACGGACGGCTCCGGCGAGCCGTGCAGCAGCTGCAGGCGCAGCTGCACGGCCTCGGAATTGCGCTCGGTGGCGAGCTTGACCAGCGCGCCCATCGCCTCGATGACGACGTCGCTCTCCTTCTTGTCGAGCCCCTGCATGACCGGCTCGAGCGCACGCGGATCACCGATGTTGCCGAGCGCCCGGATCACCGTCGCGAGGGACTTGGGGTTGGTCTTGAGCATCTCGAGCAGCCGCGGCACGGCCGCGCGGGTGCCCATGGCGCCCAGCGCGTCCACCGCCCGCTCGCTGACCCACCAGTCGTCGTCCTTGGTCGCCCCGATCAGGTGCTTGGCGGCACGCTCGTCCTTGGTCTGGTTGAGGATCTCGATGACCGTGCGGCGGATCTCCTCGTCGCGGTCGCCGACCATCGCCAGTGCGGCATCGATGACGCGCGGGCCGCCGATCTTGCCGAGCGCGTCGGCGGTGCGGCTGCGAACCCACCAGTCGTCGTCCTTGATCCGCTCCAGCAGGAACTTGACCGAGCGCTCGTCGCCGACTTCGTTGAGCACCTCCACCGCCGAACGCCGCGCGAATTCGGACTCGTCCTTGAGGACGTCCACCAGGTGGTGGATGGTCTCCGGGTGCTTGGCCTTGCAGAGGATCTCGACCGCCAGGTTCTGCACGTCCAGCTCGGTGTCCTTGAGCAGCGGCGCGATCTGGCCGGGGTCGATCTCGCCGCGCATGCCGGCCATCGCCTGCAGTGCCGCCAGGCGCACCTGCTTGTTGGGGTCCTTGAGCGTGGCATGCAGCGCCTTGCGGACCCGCGGCTCCTTGAAGCGGCCCAGGATCGAGATGATGTGCATGCGGGCGACCGGGTCCTTGCCCTCCACCCGCGGCAGCAGTTCGTCCAGCGAACTGTCGTCCGCGACCTCGCGGATGATCTTGAACAGGGCGGTCTTCTCGCCGGGCTCCTGCTGGTAGGCGGAATTGAGGAGGTCGCGCACCGCGAACCGCTTGCGGTGTGCGCCGATCACGCCCAGCACGGCCTGGCGCGACACGCCGGGCTTGTGCAGCAGGTCCAGCAACAGCTGCGGCGAGTAGCTGTGGGCCGATGACAGCGCCCAGGCGACGGCCGACAGGGCCCGCGGATTGTCCTCGGCCAGCGCCTTGGCGAATACCGGGAAGGACTTGTTGTCCACCAGGGACGCCAGCACGTCCACGAAGGCGGCCGTCTCGCGCTTGTCGGCGCCGGCCAGCGCCTCGACGATCGGTTCGACGGCCGCCGCGCCCAGTCCCTTGAGCCGGTCCAGCGCCTGGCGCGCCTTGGGGCTGCCGGGATCGCCCGATTCGCGGACTTCCGCGATCAGCCGGTCGGCACGGTATGTGCTGAAAAACGCCATGCGGGTCGTGTCTGGGTGCCGGACCGTGCGACGCACACGGCGGGCAGCGACCATCCTCCTCCTGCTCAGGTCGAGCGTCACCGCGCCGGCAGAGGGCTCCGGTTCGGCGGTTCCGCGCAGGCCGAAGTATGCCACAGGCGCCGCCCCGGACTTGCCACCGGCGGGCCCGGGGTACAATTGCGCCCCCCGAACCGGAGACCCCGCATGCCGCCAGCACAGGAAGCCGCCATCAGGGCGGCCATCGAGCGCTTCGTCGACCCCGCGCTGGGCGTGCCCCTGGGAGAGGCCGGCGCGCTGCGTGCGGTCACGTTGCGGGACGACCGCGCGACCGTCGAGCTGGTGCTGCCGTTCCCGGTCGGGGGTTATGACCAGGAGCTGGGCGCGGCGCTCGGCGCGCATCTGGGCGAGCAGGGCCTGGCGCCGCGGCTCGAGCTGGTGCTGGCAGCCGCGATCCCGTCGTTGTCCGCCAATCCGTCCGTCAAGCCGCTGCCGGGCGTCGCCAACGTCGTGGCCGTGGCGTCCGGCAAGGGCGGCGTCGGCAAGTCCACGGTGGCGGCCAACCTGGCGGTGGCGCTGGCCCGGCAGGGCGCGCGGGTGGGGCTGCTCGATGCCGACGTGTACGGTCCGAGCCAGCCGCGCATGATGGGCCTCAGCGGGCGGCGGCCGGGCACGCCGGACGGCCGCACCTTCGATCCGCCGCAGAGCCACGGCGTCAAGGTCATGTCCATCGGCCTGCTGATCGACGAGGAACAGCCGATGGTCTGGCGCGGGCCGATGGTGACCCAGGCGCTGACGCAGTTGCTGCACGGCACGCGCTGGGGGGAACTCGACTACCTGATCGTCGACATGCCGCCGGGCACGGGCGACACCCAGCTGACGATGGCCCAGAACGTGCCGCTGAGCGGCACCGTGATCGTCACCACGCCCCAGGACATCGCGCTGCTGGATGCGCGCAAGGGGCTGATGATGTTCCGCAAGGTCGGCGTGCCCGTGCTCGGCGTCGTCGAGAACATGAGCGTGTTCGTCTGCCCGTCCTGCGGCCACTCGGCGCACGTGTTCGGCCAGGGCGGCGGGCGCGGCATGGCCGAGCGCTACGACGTGACGCTGCTGGGCGAACTGCCGCTCGACCTGGCCGTGCGCGAGCAGGGCGATGCCGGCACGCCGGCGGTGGCGGCGAAGCCGGATTCGCCGGCGGCCCGGGCGTGCCTGGGGATGGCGCGCCGCGCCGCGGCGCAACTCGCGCTCGCCGCCGCGCGCGGCGCCGGCAACTTCCCGGTCATCACCATCGAGGACGACGCATGAGCATCAAGGCGGACCGCTGGATCCGCGAGATGGCGTCGCGGCACCGCATGATCGAGCCGTTCGCGCCCGAACAGGTGCGGGAGGCGGAGGGCCGGCGGATCGTCTCCTACGGCACCTCCAGCTACGGCTACGACGTACGCTGCGCCAACGAGTTCAAGGTCTTCACCAACATCAACTCGACGATCGTGGATCCGAAGCACTTCGACGTGAGCAGCTTCGTGGACCAGACGGCCGACGTCTGCATCATCCCGCCGAACTCGTTCGCGCTGGCGCGCACCGTGGAGTATTTCCGCATCCCGCGCAACGTCATGGTCATCTGCCTGGGCAAGAGCACCTACGCGCGCTGCGGCATCATCGTCAACGTCACGCCGCTGGAGCCCGAGTGGGAAGGGCACGTCACGCTCGAGTTTTCCAACACCACGACGCTGCCGGCGAAGATCTACGCCAACGAGGGCGTGGCGCAACTGCTGTTCTTCGAGTCCGACGAGGTCTGCGAGGCCTCTTACCGCGACCGCGGCGGCAAGTACCAGGGGCAGACAGGGGTGACGCTGCCGCGCACCTGATCAGCTGCCGGGCAGGTAGCGGCTCAGGTACATCGCGAACAGCCGCCGGCCCTTGCGCTGCTGCTCCACGCGCACCGCAAGATAGTCCAGCGACGGGGCCAGCCAGAGTTCCGTCTCGCGGCTGCTGCCCTGCCGCACGCTGCGGTACACCAGCGTGTCGAAGGTGCCGGCCGCCGTCTCGAGTCGTTCGGCGCGCTCGAAGGTGTAGGTGTAACGCTTGACCCTGGGGCCCTCGATGAGCGGGATCTCGCCGGGCTGCCCGCCATTCATGAGTGCCAGCATGGTCGCAATCTGGATGGACACCGGGTCCTGCGCGTTGGGCACGGTCGCCAGGTCCACGGGCTGGCCCTTGGCGACGCCCGTGACCCGGCCGGCGGTCCAGTCGAAGTCCAGCAGGACGTCTTCCTTGGACTTCTTCATGCCGTCGTCGAAACGGAACCTGAGCGGGCGCACCGCGTCGTCCGTCACGACGATCCAGGAGCGTTGCAGCGCGGTGCCGCTGGCGATCAGCCGCGCGAGTCCGCTGGCGTTCGCCTGCGACTCGATCACCCAGTGCCCGGGCTGCGTGTCGCGCCGCAACTCGAGGCGGCTGCTGCCCACGCTGAGCGATGCATACTTGACGGCGTATTCGGCCGCGAACGGCTTCAGCGCGTGCCCCCCGTCGGCGGCCTGCGCGGCACCGGCCAGGCAGCCTGCCAGGAACAACGCCGCCATCATCGTTTTCATGCCTTGCCTCGCGCCACGGGTTCGTCCAGCCGGCGATTGTCCAGCCAGGCGCAGCCGTCGCGCATGGCGAGCCGTCCCGCGCCGAACCAGCCGACGGCTTCGGGATAGATGATGTGTTCCCAGCGCTGAACGCGGGCTGAAAGGGCCGCTTCGTCGTCGCCGGGCCGCACCGCGATCCGGGCCTGCACGATGCGCGGCCCGGCGTCGAGCTGCTCGGTCACGAAGTGGACGGTGCAGCCGTGCAGCGCATCGCCCTCCTCGAGCACGCGGCGGTGCGTATGCAGGCCGGGGAAGCGGGGCAGCAGCGACGGGTGGATGTTCAGCATGCGGCCCGCCCAGGCCTGCACCAGCGCCTCGTCGAGGATCCGCATGAAGCCGGCCAGCACGACCAGCGCGGGCGCGTGGGCGGCCAGCCTTTCGGCCAGCGCCGCCCCGTAGGCCGCCCGCCCCTCGCCGGGCCGGGCGGCCAGCACCTCGGTGCGGATTCCCAGCGCGCGGGCCGTGTCCAGCCCCGCGGCAGCGGGGCGGTCGCTGATGACCACCGCCACGCGGGCCGGGATCTGCGCCTCCAGGCAGGCGCGGGCGATGGCTTCCATGTTCGAGCCGCGGCCCGAAATGAGCACCGCGACCGGCAGCGGCCCGGCGCTCATCCGAACACGACGCCTTGCGTGCCGGCCACGACCTCGCCGATCACCACCGCGTCCTCGCCCGCGGCGGACAGCAGCTCGAGCGCGCGACCGGCGGCGGCCGCAGGCAGCTGCACCGTCATGCCGATGCCGCAATTGAAGGTGCGGTGCATCTCGGCGTCCTCGATGTTGCCGGCCTCCTGGATCCACTGCCAGACGGGGCCGCGCTGCCAGCGGCGGGGATCGAGGCGCACCTGCAGTCCGGCGGGCAGGACGCGCGGGATGTTGTCGGTCAGCCCCCCGCCCGTGATGTGCGCGATGCCGTGCACCTCGACCGCCGCCAGCAGGTCCAGCATCGGGCGCACGTAGATGCGCGTCGGCGCCATCAGCAGGTCGAGCAGGGGCACGCCGCCCAGCTGCCGCTGCGGGTCCGCGCCGGTGACCTCGAGCAGGCGCCGGATCAGCGAGTAGCCGTTCGAATGCGGACCCGAGGAAGCCAGCCCGATCACCGCGTCGCCTTCGCGAGTCGCCGACCCGTCCAGGATCCGCTCCTTCTCGACGATGCCGACGCAGAAGCCGGCCAGGTCCAGGTCGTCGCCGTGGTACATGCCGGGCATCTCTGCGGTCTCGCCCCCGACCAGCGCGCAGCCGGCCTGGATGCAGCCCTCGGCGATGCCGCGGATGACCACCTCGGCGACGTCCACGTCCAGCCGCCCCGCGGCCAGGTAGTCGAGGAAGAAGAGCGGCTCGGCGCCCTGCACGACCACGTCGTTGACGCACATCGCCACCAGGTCGATGCCGACGGTCGAATGGCGGCGCCGGTCGATTGCGAGCTTGAGCTTGGTGCCCACGCCGTCGGTGCCGGCCACCAGCACCGGGTGCCGCCAGCGCCCGGGCGGCAATTCGAACAGCGCGCCGAAACCGCCAAGTCCGCCAAGCACTTCCGGCCGCAGCGTGCGGCGCACATGCGGCTTGATGCGCTCGACGAGGGCCTCGCCGGCGTCGATGTCCACCCCCGCGTCGCGGTAGGTCAGGGAAGGCCTGTCTTTCATGGCGGGCTATTGCGGTTGTACACGGGCGGAACGTAGGCCCGGCTAAGGTACTATTGTAGCGTGGCCCGGCCGGACTTCCGGGCCACGCCGGCGCGGCGGGAGTGAGTATGGCGAGCAGAGGCAGTCCCGGATGAACAGGTCGGCTGGGCCCCTGGCGGCCCTCCTGCTGCTCGCCGCCGTGGCGCCGGCTTGCGCCACGACGCTCGGCGACCTTTTCGAGGTGACCGTCCAGGCGTCGGGTGCTGCCGAGTCGCAGGCATTCAGCGCGGGCATGTCGGACCTGCTGGTGCGGGTCACGGGCCGGCGCGATGCCGGATCGATCCCCGCGCTGGCCGGGCTGGTCGGCAATGCCGGGCGTTACGTGGTGTCCTACCGGCGCGTCGCCGGCGGGCAGCTGGCGATCGCGTTCGACGGGGATGCCGTGTCCGCGGCCGTCGCCGACGCGGGCCTGCCGTTCTGGGGCGCGGAGCGCCCGTTGACGCTGGTCTGGCTGGCCGTGGACCGGGGCGGCGGGCAGCGCGGGCTGGTCACGGCGGGGGCGGCCAGCGGCGAGCGCCAGGCGGTCGAACGTGCCGCCGTGCAGCGCGGCCTGCCGCTGGCGTGGCCGTCGCTGGATGCCGGCCTGGATCCGCTGCGGCGCTTCGAGCAGGTTCGCGCAGGGGACATCGGGACGCTGGCGGCCACCGCCGCGGAGCATGGCGCCCAGGGCGTGCTGGTGGGCCGCGCCAACCTCATGGCAGGGCGCGGCTACTCGGTGGACTGGACGTTCGTTGGCCCTGGCGGCAGCCGGCAGGGCACGGGCGGGCTGGATGAAGGCGTCAACCTGGCGGCCGACCGTTACGCCAGCCTGTACGCCTCGACCGCGGCGGCGCGCTCGTCGGAAGTGGACATCACGGTCGTGGGCATCGACTCGGCTGCGCGCTACGCCCAGGCCGCGCGCCACCTGGAGTCGCTGGCCGTGGTGCGCTCGCTGGGCCTGCACGCGGTGGCGGGCGACGCCGTGACGTTCCGGCTGGCGATCCGCGGCGACCTCGGCGTGCTGACGCGCGCGGTGAACGCCGGCGGCCGGCTGGAGCAGGCGGCAACCGTGACCGGCGCGCCGGTCTTCAGGCTGCGCCCGTGACGCTCGCCAGCCTGCCCAACCTGCTGTGCGGCATGCGCATCCTGCTGGCGGTTCCCATCGTGTGGGCGCTGGTCAACGGCTATTACGGCTGGACCCTGGGGTTGTTCGTCATCGCCGCCGTGTCCGACGGGCTGGACGGCTTCCTCGCCAAGCAGTACGGCTGGACCAGCGAGCTGGGCAAGGTGCTCGATCCGGTGGCCGACAAGCTGCTGCTGGTCAGCGTGATCATCACCCTGACGCTGGTCGGCATGGTGCCGCTGTGGCTGACCGTCGTGGTCGTTGCGCGCGACGTGGTCATCGGCGCCGGGGCAGGCGTGTACAAGTGGTTGTTCGGCCCGGTGGACGGCCAGCCGACGCCGGCCAGCAAGGTGAACACCTTCTTCCAGCTCAGCTACGTGATCCTCGTCGTGGCCAGTGCCGCGGCGCCGATCGTGCCGCAGGCCTGGGTCATGCTGCTGGGCGCGACGGTGCTGGTCACCACCGTCGTGAGCGGCGTGGACTACACCGCAACCTACATCAGGAAGGCCATCGCCGTGTCGCAGGCACGGCGCACGGCTGCCTGAGCGCGCATGCAGCAACTGCCACTCGGCGTCCAGCTCGAGGTGACGTCGCGCTTCGAGACCTTCTGCGCCGGCCGCAACCTCGCGGCGGTCGCGGAGCTGTGCTCGCTGCGGCGGCACCCGGCACAGCCGGCCCTGTGGCTGTGCGGTGCCTCCGGTACCGGCAAGACGCACCTGCTGCAGGCGACCTGCGTGCGGGTCAGCGAGCGCGGCGGGACGGCGGCCTACCTGCCGCTGGCACGCGACGCCGGCATCGGCCCGGAGTTGCTGGCCGGCCTCGAGCACCTGGACGCAGTGCTGCTCGACGACCTGGACAAGGCGGCGGGCGACACGGCCTGGGAGCGCGCGTTGTTCAAGCTGTACAACGAACTGCAGGAGCATGGCGGCCGCCTGATCGTCTCGGCGGAGCGACCGCCGGCCCGCGTCTCGTTCGGGCTCGCCGACCTGGCATCGCGCCTGGCCGCAGCCAGCGTGCACGTCCTCAGGCCGCTGCCCGAGGCGGAACAGGCCGAGGCGCTGCTGGCGCGCGCGGCGGCGCGCGGCCTGGAGATTCCCGCCGAGACCCTGACCTACCTGCTGCACCGCGCGCCGCGCGATTTCGGCATCCTGTGCCGGCTGCTCGACAAGCTGGACAGCGCATCGCTGGCGACCCAGCGGCGCCTGACCGTGCCGCTGGCGCGCGAGGTGCTGGACCGGTCCTGACGGGGCGCGGTTCAGTCGAGGCGCGGGGTCACGCGCAGCGCCGCCACCAGGGCCGCGAACGACAGCACGGACAGCAGCGCCGCGAGGCCCGCGGGGCCGCGCGCGGCGGGGTTGGCCAGCAGCTCGGTGAGCGACCAGGTGAGCGCGGGCGCCAGCGTGAGGGGCGCCCAGCGATAGGTGCGCGGATCCCCGCGCAGCAGCCCGGGCAGAGGCAGCATGAGCGGCCCGACCGTGAACAGCACGGCCACCGCCGCCGCCGGCACGCCGAGCCGCAGCGCGTGCCAGGCGACCAGCACGCCGGTCAGCCACGACCACGACAGCAGCACCGCCACCCGCGCGTAACGGGCCCGCGTCGGGTTCACGGCTGGCGCTCTGCGCGGGCGAGCGCGACCGCCAGCGTCGCGATCCGGCGTCCCAGTGCGAACGCGACGGTGCGCTCGTCGTCGGACAGCATGGGGCGCGTCTCGGAGCCCGCGACATGGCTGGCGCCGTAGGGCGTGCCGCCGGTGCGGGTCGTGCTCAGCACTTTCTCGGTGAAGGGCACGCCCACCAGGAACATGCCGTGATGCAACAGCGGCAGCAGCATGGACAGCAGGGTGGACTCCTGGCCGCCGTGCGCCGACTGGCCGGACGTAAAGACGCCGGCCGGCTTGCCGGCCAGGCCGCCTGAAATCCACAGCGCGCCGGTGGTGTCGAGGAAGGCCTTGAGCGGGGCCGCCATGTTGCCGAAGCGGACCGGGCTGCCGAGCGCGAGTCCCGCGCACTGCTCCAGGTCCCGCCGTTCCGCGTACGGTGCGCCGTCCTCGGGCACCGGCGGGCTGGCCGTCTCGGTCACCGGCGCCACCGGCGGCACGGTGCGCAGGCGCACGCGGGCGCCCTCGACGCTCTCGACGCCGCGGGCCACCTGGCGGGCCAGTTCGGCGGTCGCGCCGTGGCGCGAGTAAAACAACACCAGGATCTCGGTCATGCGTGCAAATCTCCAATGGGCGCGGGTCGTTGCGGCGGCCGGGCCTCGCCCTGCCAAGCATACGCGGCGGGCGCGCCACGCGGCGGTGCGCACCGCGCTTGACGGCTGGCTCGGGCCGCTGCTACGTTGCCGGCGTTTTCCCCGACTCTTCAAGCGGTTACATGAGAAAGGCCGTCGCGATCGGGTTGTTGTGTCTCGCTGGCTGCGTCGCTGCACCCGTGCAGGAAATGAGCGACGCGCGCCAGGCCGTGCTCGCCGCGCAGGTGGCGGGTGCGGCGGAGCGCGCGCCGCGGGAATTCAGCGCGGCGCAGGAATTCGTGACCGCGGCCGAGGGTTACCTCGAACAACGCGCCTACCGGCAGGCCAGGAACGCGGCGATCGACGCGCGCCGCATGGCCATCCGCGCGCTGGAGGCGTCGCGCGCGGCGCCGGACGGCAGCCCCTGACGGTGGTCGCGGCGGCCGACACCGCGGGCGTCGTGACCCGCCGGGTACGGATCTACGGACGGGTGCAGGGTGTCGGTTTCCGGTTCAGTGCCGCCCGGCGGGCCCTGGCGCTGGGCGTCGACGGCCGGATCCGCAACCTGGGGGACGGCACGGTCGAGGTGATCGTGGCCGGTGCGGCCCCGGCCGTCGAGTCGTTGCTGGCCTGGCTGAGGCACGGCCCGCCGATGGCCGAGGTCAGCTCGGTCCAGGTCGAGGACGCCGCCGGCCTGTCCGTCCCACCCGGCTTTTCAACCCACTAGGGCCTGTTAACACCTATAGCATCGCTGCGACCGCGGCTCCTACCGCCGCCAGCGCGACTCCAGCCGTCCCAGCACCAGGTCCGGGTAGGTGCGCCGGCCCAGGCTGCCGTTGTAACGCGCCAGCGCGCGGCGGTACTCGCCCTTCTCGCGCTCGAGGTAGTAGGCGAGGATGCTGGTGCCCATGCGGATGTTCATCTCGACGTCGAGCAGGTCGCGGGTCTGCAGGCCGAGCTGGTTGGGCCAGAAGGGCATGACCTGCATCAGGCCGACCGCGCCGGCATAGGACACGGCGAACGGGTCGAAGGCGCTCTCCACGTCGATGACGGCCAGCACGAGCTGCGGGCGGTCGCGCAGCATGGCGTGCTTGCGCGCCTCGCAGTGAACGGCGTGCAGGATGCGCCGTGCCGCCGCGTCCAGGTCCTCGCCCAGGCGCAGGTCGCGCGGCTGCTGGCGCAATCGCTTCGCGACCCGCGGCTGCATCACGGAATACCAGACCACGTCGTCGAACTTGTCCTCGAAGCACGGCTGCGCGCGGATGGCCGACTCGATCACCTGTCGCAGGCCCGGGTCCTGCTGCCGCTCGGCAGCCGCCGCCGGCGCCAGCGCGAGCGCGCCGGCAAGCAGCAGCAGGCGTAGCGTGTAGCTCATGGCATCACCGCAGGGGCGGGCGGCTTCAGCGGCCGCGGCCGAACCGCGCCTGCAGGGCCTGCACGGCGCCCTCCAGCGGCAGGTCCTCGTTGTCGGCCGCCCGGCGATGGCGGTACTCCAGGTGGCCGGCCTCCAGTCCGCGGTCCGCAATGACCACCCGGTGCGGGATGCCGAACAGCTCGGCGTCGGCGAACTTCACGCCGGGCCGCGCGTCGCGGTCGTCGAGCAACGTCTCGACCCCGGCCTGCGTGAGGTCTGCATACAGCCGTTCGGCAGTCTCGCGCACGCGCGGCGACTTCGCCCAGTTGAGCGGCACGAGGACCACCAGGAACGGCGCGATCGGCTCCGGCCAGATGATGCCCCGCTCGTCGTGGTTCTGTTCGATGGCCGCCGCCACGACCCGCGTGACGCCGATGCCGTAGCAGCCCATCTGCAGCATCACGTTGTTGCCGTGCTCGTCCAGCACCGCGGCGCCGAGCGCCTCGCTGTACTTGCAGCCGAGCTGGAAGATGTGGCCGACCTCGATGCCGCGGGCGATCTTCAGGCGGCCGCGACCGGTCGGGCTCGGGTCCCCCTCGATGGCGTTGCGCAGGTCCACGGTTGGCGGCTCCGGCAGGTCGCGGCCCCAGTTGACCCCGGTCAGGTGGGCGTCGCGCCGGTTGGCGCCGCAGGCGAAGTCGATCGCCGCCGCCGCGGCGTAGTCCGCGTAGATGCGGCAATCCAGGCCCACCGGCCCCAGGAACCCCGGCTCGCAACCGACCAGCGCGCTGACCCGCGCCGCCTCGGCCATGCGCAGCGGGCTGGCCACGCCCGCGAGTTTCTGCGCCTTGACGGCGTTGAGCTCGTGGTCGCCGCGCACGACGAGCGCGACCAGGCCGCCGTCGTCGCCCTCGACCATCAGGGTCTTGAGGAACCGCTCGGCCGGCAGGCCCAGGCAGGCGCTGACCTCGGCAATCGTCCGCGCGTCGGGCGTCGCGGCTTCGCGCATCGTCGCGGCCGGCGCCGCACGCGGTCCGGGCGGCGCGACGGTCGCAGCCATTTCGAGGTTGGCGGCGTAATCGTCGCCGTCGGAGAACGCGATGGCGTCCTCGCCGGAATCGGCCAGCACGTGGAATTCCTGCGAGGCGCTGCCGCCGATCGCGCCGGTGTCGGCCAGCACGGCGCGGAAGTCGAGGTGCATGCGCGAGAAGATCGCGGTGTAGGCGTCGTGCATGCGCCGATAGCCTTCCTCGAGGGACGCGTGGTCCGCATGGAAGCTGTAGGCGTCCTTCATGAGGAACTCGCGCGCGCGCATCACGCCGAAACGCGGGCGGATCTCGTCGCGGAACTTGGTCTGGATCTGGTAGAAGTTGACCGGCAGCTGGCGATAGGACTTGAGTTCGCGGCGCGCCAGGTCGGTGATGACCTCCTCGTGGGTCGGCGCCAGCACCATGTCCCGCCCGTGGCGGTCGCGGAAGCGCAGCAACTCGGGCCCGAACTGGTCCCAGCGGCCCGACTCGACCCACAATTCGCCCGGCTGCGCCACCGGCATCGAGACCTCGAGCGCGCCGGCGCGGTCCATTTCCTCGCGCACGATGCGTTCGACCTTGCGCAGCACCCGCAGTCCCATCGGCAACCAGCTGTAGAGTCCGCCGGCGAGACGGCGCACCAGGCCGGCGCGCAGCATCAGCCGGTGGCTGACGACTTCCGCTTCGGCCGGCACTTCCTTGAGGTTCTGGATCGGATAGCCCGAAAGCCGCATGGTGCTCCCCGCTGCGGAACCCGGTGTCCGCCCCAAAAGGGGTATCTTAGAAGGAGGCACGGGATCGTGCCATGCCGCAGGTCACGCGTTGTGACGCGGCGGCCGGGTCCCTATCATCGTCGTGCCGCCCGGGAGCTCCGCATTGATGAATACAGAGCCGCCATCGACCGCGCCGCGCAGGGGCATCTACCTGTTGCCCAACCTGCTCACGACGGGCTGCCTGTTCTTCGGCTTCTACTCGGTCGTCGCCGCCATCGACGGCAACTTCGAGCGCGCTGCGATAGCGATCTTCGCGGCCACGGCCTTCGACGGCCTGGACGGCCGCGTGGCGCGCCTGACCGGCACCGAGACCCTGTTCGGCAAGGAATTCGACAGCCTGGCCGACATGGTGGCCTTCGGCCTGGCGCCGGCGATCGTCTGCTACCAGTGGGGTATCGAGCGGATCGCCGAGTACGGCACGGCCTGGTTCAGGTTCGGCTGGGTCGCGGCGTTCTTCTATGCCGCGGCCACCGCGCTCAGGCTGGCACGCTTCAATTCGCGCGCGGTGACCTCCGACAAGCGCTTCTTCGAGGGCCTGCCCAGCCCCTCGGCCGCCGCCGCGGTGGCCGCGTTCGTGTGGCTGGCCCACAAGTACGACGTGGTCGGCCTGCCTGGGCTCGTGCTGGCCTTCGCGGTGACATTCGCCGCCGCCGCGCTGATGGTGAGCCGCTTCCCGTACCGCAGCTTCAAGGACCTCGCCATGGGCGAGCGCGTGCGCTACTCGGGGCTGCTGGTCGTGCCGTTGATCTTCGCGCTCATCGCCCTGGATCCGCCGCTGGTTCTGTTCGCGATGGCGGGCAGCTTCGCGGCCTCCGGGCCCCTGGTCTGGTTGTGGCGCAAGCTGCGGCGCAAGCCCCGCGCGCCGGCCCGCAGCTGAGCGGACCGTGGCGGGCTCGCACCGGCTCGAGTACCTGGGCGCGCTCGGCGTCACGGTCTACCGTGACCGCAACCCGCCGCCTGCGGGCGACTGCGCCGCGCCGGGGGCCGCGCCGGCCGCCGCGCCGGGCTGGGAGTCGCTGCGCACGACCGTCGTGGGCTGCACGCGATGCGGCCTGAGCGCGACGCGCACCCAGACCGTGTTCGGCACCGGGGACCGCAGCGCGCAGCTGATGGTGATCGGCGAGGCGCCCGGGTTCGAGGAGGACCGGCAAGGCGAGCCGTTCGTCGGGCGGGCGGGGCAGTTGCTGAACGCGATGCTGAAGGCCATGGGCTTCGAGCGTGGCGACGTCTACATCGCCAACATCCTGAAGTGCCGGCCGCCCGACAACCGCGACCCGCAACCCGGCGAGACGGCGGAGTGCCTGCCGTACCTGCGCCGGCAGATCGAGCTGGTCGCGCCGCGCGCGATACTTTGCGTGGGCCGCATCGCGGCGCAGGCCCTGCTGGCGACCGCGGCCCCGCTCGGCCGGCTGCGCGGCACCGTGCACCCGCACGCCAGCGGCGTGCCCGTGGTCGTGACCTATCATCCCGCCTACCTGCTGCGCTCCCCGGGCGAGAAGCGCAAGGCCTGGGAGGACCTCAAGTTCCTCATGAGCGTGCTGCGCGATGGCGACCGCGGCTGACGATGCGCGGGCGCCCGAGCCCCGCTTCCGCCGCATGCGCAGCGAGGACCTGCCCGCCGTCGCGGCGCTCGAGCAGCAGACCTACCCGTTCCCGTGGACCGAGCAGGTATTCAGCGACTGCCTGCGGGTCGGCTACGACTGCTGGGTGGTCGAGACCGGCGAGGGCATCACGGGCTACGGCATCCTGTCCGCGGGCGCGGGGGAGTGCCACCTGCTGAACCTGTGCCTGGCGCCGGCGCTGCAGCGGCGCGGCATCGGGCGGCGGATGCTGACCATGCTGCTGGGGCGCGCACGGCGGGCAGGCATGCTGCACGCGTTCCTCGAGGTGCGGCCGTCCAACCACGCCGCGCTGGCGCTGTATGCCGCGGCGGGCTTCGAGCGCGTCGGGCTGCGGCAGGGCTACTACCAGGCGCACGAGGGGCGCGAGGACGCAGTGGTGCTGCGGCTCGCGCTCGACCGGTTCCCTGCCGCCTGAAGGGATTCGGGTAGAATCCGCCCCCCTGCCGGGCCCCTCGAGGGTCGCCGGCGCCCCCAGGCCCAGTCCGGTAGCCGATGCCATGACCCCGCTCGCCCAGGAAATCGCCCGCCGTCGCACCTTCGCCATCATCTCGCACCCCGACGCGGGCAAGACCACGCTGACGGAGAAGCTGCTGCTGTTCGGCGGCGCCATCCAGATGGCCGGCGCCGTCAAGGGCCGCAAGGCGGCGCGGCACGCCACGTCGGACTGGATGCGCCTCGAGCAGCAGCGCGGCATCTCGGTGACCTCGTCGGTCATGCAGTTCCCGTACCGCGACTGCATCGTCAACCTGCTGGACACGCCGGGCCACGAGGACTTCTCCGAGGACACCTACCGCACCCTCACGGCGGTGGACTCGGCGCTCATGGTCATCGACTGCGCGAAGGGCGTCGAGGAGCGCACCATCAAGCTGATGGAAGTGTGCCGGCTGCGCGACACGCCGATCATGACCTTCGTCAACAAGCTCGACCGCGAGGGCCGCGAGCCCATGGAGCTGCTCGACGAGATCGAGCGCGTGCTGGGCATCACCTGCGCCCCCGTCACCTGGCCCATCGGCATGGGCAGCGCGCTGCGCGGCATCTACCACCTGCCGGAGGACCGCATCTACGCCTACGATGCGGCGAAAGGCGGCCGGGTGGGGCGCAACCGCACCATCGACGGGATCGCTTCCGACGCCGCCGGCGCGTTCCTCGGCGCCGATGCCGGGGCCTTCCGCAGCGAGATCGAGCTGCTGCACGGGGCGGCGCCGGGCCTCGACCGTCAGGCCTACCTGGAGGCGCGCCAGACGCCGGTGTTCTTCGGCTCGGCGATCAACAACTTCGGCGTCGAGGAACTGCTGGCGCAGTTCGTGGCGCACGCGCCGCCGCCGCGGCCGCGGCAGACGACGACGCGCAGCGTGACCGCCGACGAGCCCGCGCTGGCGGGCTTCGTCTTCAAGATCCAGGCCAACATGGACCCCGGCCACCGCGACCGCATCGCGTTCCTGCGCATCTGCAGCGGGCGCTACCAGCGCGGCATGCGGCTCAGGCACGTGCGGCTGGGCAAGGAAGTGCGCGTCGCGGACGCGCTGACGTTCATGGCGGCCGACCGGCACGCAGGCCGACGAGGCCTGCGCCGGCGACATCATCGGCCTGCACAACCACGGCACCATCAACATCGGCGACACGTTCACCGAGGGCGAGCCGCTGGTGTTCACGGGCATCCCGAACTTCGCGCCGGAGATGTTCCGGCGCGCCGTGCTCAAGGACCCGCTGCGCATGAAGGCGCTGAGCAAGGGCCTCGACCAGTTGTGCGAGGAGGGCGCGACCCAGCTGTTCCGGCCGCTCAAGAACAACGAGCTGGTGCTGGGCGCGGTCGGCCAGCTGCAGTTCGACGTCGTGGCCTTCCGCCTGCAGGACGAATACAAGGTGCAGTGCGCGTTCGAGAGCGTGAGCGTCGCGACCGTGCGCTGGGTGGCTGGCGACGACCCGAAGAAACTCGACGAGTTCCGCGACCGGGCCTATGAGCACCTGGCGCTCGACCACTTCGGGGACCTCGTGTACATGGCGCCGTCGCGCGTCAACCTCGAGCTGACGATCGAGCGCTTCCCGGGGCTGCGCTTCACCGAGACGCGCGAGCATCTGGCGGCGTAGGAGGGGTCAGACCCCCAAGGGGGTCAGACCCCAGACTACGGAGATGCGGAAGCACCTGAGACTCCGGGGTCTGACCCCCTTTGGGGGTCTGACCCCTCCGCACCAACCGCCGCGGCACAACGCAGCCGGACCCGCGGTATGCTGCCGCGCATGAGGTCCCGCACTTGAACCCCGCGCTGACCCGCCGCCCCGTCGTCGCCTGGGCGCTGTACGACTGGGCCAACTCGGCGTTCGCGACGACCGTGATGGCGGGCTTCTTCCCGGTCTTCTTCAAGCAGTTCTGGAGCGCGGGCGCGGAGGTGACCGTCAGCACCTTCCGGCTGGGGCTCGCCAACGGCCTGGGCAGCCTGGCGATCGCGCTGCTGGCGCCGCTGCTGGGCGCCATCGCGGACCGCGGCGGGGCGCGGGTGCGCACGCTGGCGCTCTTCACCGTGCTGGGCGCGGCGATGACCGGCGCGCTGTTCTGGCTGGGCCGGGGCGAGTGGGAGGCGGCCGTGGCCCTGTACGTGCTGGCCTCGTTCGGCTTCGCCGCAGGCATCGTCTTCTACGATTCGCTGCTGCTGGACGTGGCGCGGCGCGAGGAACTGGATCTCGTCTCGGCCTACGGCTACGCGCTGGGCTACCTGGGCGGCGGCCTGCTGTTCGCCGTCAACGTGGCGATGACGCTGCGGCCCGCGTGGTTCGGCCTGGCCGATGCCGCCGCGGCCGTGCGCGTGTCGTTCCTGACCGTCGCGGTCTGGTGGCTGGTGTTTTCCCTGCCGGTCTTCCTGATGGTGCGCGAGACGCGCCCGGCGCGGCCGCTGGGCCTGCTGGACGCCTCGCGCGCGGGCTTTCGCGAGCTGCGCGGCACGCTCGGCGAGATCCGCCGCTATCGCCCGCTGGTCTGGTTCCTGCTGGCCTACTGGCTGTACATCGACGGCGTGAACACGGTCATCAAGATGGCCGTGGACTACGGCCTGTCGCTGGGCCTGCCGCAGCACAGCCTGATCGCGGCCCTGTTGCTCACGCAGTTCATCGCCTTCCCGGCGGCCATGCTGTTCGGCTGGCTGGGCGGGCGCATCGGCGCGCGCAACGGCATCTTCATCGCCATCGGCGTGTACATGATCGCCACGCTGGGCGCCTACCGGCTGGACACGGTCGCCGAGTTCTACGCGCTGGCCTGCCTGATCGGGCTGGTGCAGGGCGGCATCCAGTCCCTGTCGCGCTCGTATTTCGGTGCGCTGGTGCCGGCCGGCAAGCAGGCGGAGTTCTTCGGCTTCTACAACATGATGGGCAAGTTCGCCGCGGTGCTCGGCCCGTTGCTGGTGGGCGTGACGGCGCTGGCCACCGGCAGTCCGCGGGCCGGCATCCTGTCCATCGTCATCCTGTTCGCGGCTGGCGCGCTGGTGCTGCACAAGGCCGGCCAGGCGGCGGACGCCGCGCGCTGAGGCCGTGCGGCCGCCGCGTCGCTGCGGCACAATGACGATGCAGTGGCCGGCCGGCGCCGGCCCTCTTCAGGCGACGGCAAGGAGTCCATCATGATGTCAGCGCGCGAGGCCCTGCAGCGGCTCAAGGAAGGCAACAGCAGGTTTGCGGCCGACATCCAGACCCGGGACGTGCACACCTGCGTGGTGAAGTGCGCCGGGCATGCCCAGCCGCAGGCGCCGTTCGCGATCGTGCTCGGCTGCTCGGACTCGCGGGTGCCGGCCGAGATCGTCTTCGATCAGGGGCTGGGCGACCTGTTCGTGATCCGCGTCGCCGGCAACATCGTCGCCCCGTCGCTGGTCGGCAGCGTCGAGTTCGCCGCCACGCAGTTCGGCACGCGGCTGGTGGTGGTGCTGGGGCACACCGGCTGCGGCGCCGTCACTGCGACCATCGGGGCCTTGCGGCGCCCCGCCGACGTGCTGTCGCCCAACGTGCTTTCGATCGTGGACTACATCCGGCCGAGCGTCGAGGGCCTGCTCGAGGGCGACGCGCGGCTGGCGGGCGACGAATTGCTGCGCCAGGGCGTGCGCGCCAACGTGCGCACGTCCGCCGGCCAGCTGCGGCGCGGCTCGAAGGTCCTCGAGGACCTGATCCGCGACGACGGCTTGTGGGTGGTCGGCGCCGAATACTCGCTGGAGACGGGCGCGGTGGACTTCTTCGACGTGCCGGCCGCGCGGCGCTGAAGCGCCCGGCGCGTCCTCCCGCTCAGGCCTGCGGCCGGCGAATCACCGCGGTCGTGGCGATCTTGTCGTGCCAGCCCTGCTTGCGCTCGTCGAAGCCGACCCAGATGAAGCCCAGGAACACGACGATCGCCGACAGCACGTAGCCGAGGTAGCGCAGCAGCCATTGCGACATGGCGGGCTTGCCCAGCGTGCCGGCGTCGACGATCTCGAGGCGCAGCAACAGCTTGCCCGGCGTGGCCGACTTCCAGTTCCAGAAGGCGATGATGACCACCGCCGGCACCAGGAAGTTGATGAGCCCGCCCTCGGTCAGGGTGGGGCCCTTGTCCGTCAGGGCCATCGTCAGCGGTCCCAGCAGCGCGGCGATCAGCACCAGGTCGATCAGTGCCGCCACCAGGCGGATCCAGAAACCGGCGTACTCGGCGCGGGGTTTGTCTTCGTGCATGGTCCTTGGTCCTGTCATGTGGTCGGCGCCAGTCTAGCGCATGGCCGGCGGCGGCCGTCAGCCCCAGGCCGCCGGGTCCATGCGGTAGAAGGCGCGCAATTCCCCGTACAGCGCCGGATGGGCGGCGGCCAGGCCCCCCGGCGTCTCGAAGAACGCCTCGCTGGCCACCGCGAAGAACTCGGCCTCGTCGTGCGCCGCGTACGGGTCGAGGAACGTCGTCCTCGTCGCGTTCCACCGCCCGGCGCAGCGCCTCGAACTCGCCGCGGAACACCTCGGCCCAGCGCGCGTGGCGGGCGCGGTCGCCGAGCGGCGGCGCGCCGTCCAGTCCGCCGCCCTCGTGGTCCAGGTAGTGCGCGAACTCGTGGACCACCACGTTGTAGGCCTCCTCGCCGTGCCCGCCGGCCCGCACGTCCTCCCAGGACAGGATGATGCGGCTCGAATCCCAGGCCTGGCCGGACAATACGCTTTCGCCCTCGGTGACCACGCCGTGCTCGTCGTGCCACTGCTCCTGCACGACGAACTGCGCCGGGTAGACGAGGATCGAACGCAGCTGGTCGTAGACGTGCTCGTCGCGACCGGTCACCAGCAGGCAGGCCTGCGCGGCGATCACCAGCTTCATGTGCGGCGTGACCGCGAGGCCCTGGCAGCCGACGAACTGCTTCTCCTCGAGGAAGGCGCGGATCAGGCCGTCGAGTCGCCCGCGCAGGTCCGCCGGGACCCGGTTGTAGACGGGCACGCGGCGGCGCAGCGCCATGCGATCGGCCTCGTCCAGCGAGCGGCTGCGGTGCCCGGCCCGCCGCCACCGGGCGAGCAGCGGGGCGCCGACGATCCAGGCGATCACCAGCACCACGACGACGGCGACGACGACGGGACCGCGGTTCACGGCCGGAAGTGTCGCACCAGCCGCCTGAGGCGGTCGAGGTCGGCCGGTGCGGGCCCGGGCTGGTAGCGCAGCCGCAGGTACAGCTCCGTGATCGCCGCGGCCTGCCGGCCCAGGTCGGGACGGAAGCGCAGCACGCGCCTGAGGAAGTCGCGCGGCGCCTCGTGGCCCGGGCGCTCGATGCCGCGGCGCGCCAGTCGCGCCGTGAAGACGCGGTACAGGCGGGTGGCCGCGTCGGCCGGCGGCGGGCGGAATTCCCAGGCCAGCCAGGCGGACAGCAGCACGAAGGAGGCCGCCAGCCCGGCGCCCAGCAGCAGCGCCAGCTGCCGCCAGTCGGTGTCCTCGAAGCCCAGCCCCTCGAGCATGCGCGCCTGCCGCTCCTCGGAGAACTTGACGACCCAGTCGTTCCAGTGCGCGTTCACGTTGTCCCACACGAAGCGCGCCTGCAGCAGGAACTCGGAGCGGCGCAGCAGGCGCCCGGGCACCGGCTCGCCCTCGGGCAGGGCCGCGTCGAGGCCGCGCTCGATGCGCTCGGGGGCGACCGCCGCGGTGGGGTCCACGCGCACCCAGCCGCGGCCCTCCAGCCAGACCTCGGACCAGGCGTGGGCGTGCGACTGGCGCACGATCAGGTAGCCGCCGACCGGGTTCCAGTCGCCGCCCTGGTAGCCGCCCACGACGCGCGCCGGCACGCCGGCCGCCCGCATCAGCGAGGTGAACGAAGAGGCGAAGTGGCCGCAGAAGCCGCGGCGGCTGTTGAACAGGAAGTCGTCCACCGAGTCCCGTTCGAGGCGCGGCGGCGTCAGCGTGTAGTAGAACTCCTGCTCGCGGAACATCTGCAGCACGGCGCGCACGAAGCCGGCATCGTCCGCCGCCCGCGGCCCGCATGTCCTGCGCCAGGACCCGCGAGCGGGGATTGCGGTCATCGGGCAGCCGCAGGTGCGGCCGGCGCATGGCGGGCGTGAGTTCCAGGCCCACGCGGTACTCGGGGTGGGAACGGGCCGAGTACTGCATGACCGCGTTGATCGGCAGGCGCGTCAGCAGCTGGTGGTCGGAATTCTGCTGCGCCAGGCCCTCGGGCCAGGACTCGACCATGTCCAGCGCGAACAGCATGCGCTGTCCGGTCGGTTCCAGCGTCACGCTGTAGGACACCGGCGCGCCCAGCAGCTCGACCGCGGGCATCAGGTAGCCGCGCCGGGCGGCCCGCGACCACCGGAAGCCGTCGAACTCGGTCATCACGGGGCCGCGCCAGTAACGCAGCCGGTGCGGCGGCAGCGGTCCGTCGAAGCGCACCCGGAACGCGACCGCGTCGTTGATGGACAGCTCGGAGAAGTCGCCCGGCGACATCTCCTCGCTGAGGCCGGTGATCGCGCGCTCGGCGGACGGCACGCCCCAGAAGTGTCCCGCGATGCGCGGGAAGAACAGGAACAGCACCAGGGCCAGCGGCACGGCCTTCAGCAGCATGGCGCCGGTGGTGCGGAACGGCCGCAGCGGCGGGCCGTCGCCGGCGGCCCGCGATACGTTCAGCAGCGAGGCGGCGAGCAGCCAGGCGGCGGGCACCACCATGGCCGCGGTGACGAGGTCCTGCGCGTAGAGGAAGGTGGCCAGGCACAGGAACCAGCCGATGAAGACCAGCACGACATGGTCGCGCGGCGTGCGCGTCTCGAGCAGCTTGAGCGCGGCCATCAGGGTCAGCAGGGCGGTGCCCGCATCGAGCCCGGTCAGGGCGCGGTAGCCGAGCGCGATGGCGGCCGTGGCGGCGACCGCGACCGACGCACGCACGAACCGACCGGGCAGCGCCCAGCCGCGGCGCTCCGCCAGCACGCGCCACGCGCAGACCGCGAGCGCCAGGGCCGTGACCCAGCCCTGCAGGTGCAGGGTGTGCGGGGCCATCGCCGCCAGCAGGCCCGCGACCGTCCAGCCGAGCCGGCGCAACCCGCCTGCCGCGTCAGCCACCGGCCGTCTCCGGCGCGTTGAAGTCGGCCAGCGCGGCCAGGCAGCGATCGCGCTGCGCGTCGCCCGGCTGCGGGTCGAACGCGGTGCCCGGCAGGCGCAAGCCGAAGGCGTGGCCGGCGCCGTGCGCGTCCACGATCCAGCGCGCCAGCACGCTGAGCCGCGCCTCCAGGTCGGCGCCGGGCGTGTCGTCCAGGTCGAACACGAGTTCCGGGGCGGCCGCGCCGGCGAACTCCTTGACCAGCAGGCCGCCGCCGCGCGCATAGGCCTTCCAGGCGATGCGCCTGGGGGGGTCGCCCGGGTGGTAGTCCTTGAGGCCCGCGAAGTCGTCCTCGCCGCGGCGATCGCCGCCGCCCGCCGCGCCCGGCGCCGCGGGCGGCTCAGGGGCGCTGACGGCGGGCTTCGGGTAGACGAGGCACTCCGCGGGCGCGTGCAGCACCGCCCAGGCGCGAAACAGCCCGAACGGATAGCGCGTCGCAATCTCGCAGCGCTCCAGGCGGACCCGGCCGCGACGTTGCGTCGGCACCTTGAGCCGCAGCCGCCCGTCGCCGCGCGGCGGGACGGTCACCGACTGCGGCGGGCCGGCATCGTGGCTGGCCTCGATGTCGTAGCGCGGCACCGCGCTGGGGTTCGACAGCCCCAGGCGGAAGCCGGCGTCCTGGCCGGCGAACGGCGGCTCGGTGCCGGCGCCGCCCACGCGCAGGCCCGCCAGGTTGCGGTGGCAGGCATGCATCGTGACCAGCCCCAGCGCAGCCAGCAGGAACGTGAAGGCCATGCCCAGGTTGTTGGCGTAGTTGAGCGAGCCCAGCAGCATGGCCACGATCATCACCGCAAACGCGAGGCCCAGGCCGGTCGGCAGGATGTAGATGCGGCCCTTGCGCAGCGTGACGGCGCCGAGGTCCGGGCCCTGGCGGCGCCGGATCCAGCGGCGGGTGAAATCGCGTAGCAGGGTGCGCGGCGACACGGGCCGGCGCGCCGTCAGGGAATCGGGACGGCTTCGACCAGCGCGCGCGCCAGCTCGACCGGGCCGCGCCGGTCGGTCGTATCGCGCGATCGCAGGCGATGGCCCACGACGGCCGGCAGCACGCTCTGCAGGTCCTCCGGCAGCACGCCCGGGTGGCCATGCAGGAAGGCCCACGCCTGCCCGGCGCGCAGCAGCGAGATCGTGGCGCGGGTGGACAGCCCCGCCTGGAACTGGCTGCCGTCCCGCGACGCGCGGGCCAGCGCCTGCACGTAGTCGAGCAGCGCGTCGCTGGCATGGACGCCGGCGATGCGCCGCTGCAGCGAACGGATCAGTTCCGGGTCGAGCACCGCCGCCAGTTCCAGCAACAGGTCGCGCCGGTCGCGGCCGCGCAGCAGCGCGCGCTCGTGGGTCGCCGCCGGGAAGCCCAGCTCGATGCGCATCAGGAACCGGTCGAGCTGCGATTCCGGCAGCGGGAAGGTGCCGACCTGGTAGGAGGGATTCTGCGTGGCGACCACGAAGAACGGCTCCGGCAACGCGTGCGACTCGCCGTCCACGGTCACCTGGCGTTCCTCCATGGCCTCGAGCAGCGCACTCTGCGCCTTGGGCGTGGCGCGGTTGACCTCGTCGGCCAGCACCAGCTGCGCGAACACCGGGCCGTGGTGGAACTGGAACGCGCCGCTGCCGCGATCGTAGATGGACACGCCGATGATGTCGGCGGGCAGCAGGTCGCTGGTGAACTGCACCCGCTGGTAGGTCAGGCCCAGCACGCGCGCCAGCGCATGCGCCAGGATCGTCTTGCCGACGCCCGGGATGTCCTCGATCAGCAGGTGGCCCCGCGCCAGCAGGCAGGCGATGCACAGGCGGATCTCGCGGTCCTTGCCCAGCACCACCTCGTTGAGCCGCGCCAGCGCCTCGTCGAGCAGCTGACGTTCGCGGCCGGAGGCTTCGCGCACGGCGTTCATCTGAGCGAGGCTACCCGCTCGAGCTGCGCGGCGAGTTGCGCCAGTTCACGCTTGAACTCGGCGACCCGCAACCGCTCCTGCTCGACGATCTCGGCCGGCGCGTTGTCCACGAAGCGGCGGTTGCCCAGCTTGGCCTCGGCGCGGGCGATTTCCTGGCCCACCTTGTCGCGCCGCTTGCCGAGGCGCGCCAGCTCGGCGTCCACGTCGATCAGGCCCGCCATCGGCACCAGTATCTTCATGTCGCCCAGCAGGGCGGCGGCCGCCTGCGGCGGCGACTCGCCCGGCGCCAGCGCGCGCGCGCTGACCACGTTCGCCAGCCGCTCGACGTACGCGGCGTGCCGCGACCAGCGTTCCAGGTCGGACGGCGCGGCGTCCTGCAGCAGCACGTCGAAGCGCACCGACGGGGCGATGTCCATCTCGCCGCGGATCTGGCGCACGCCCAGGATGAAGTCCATGACCCAGCGCATCTCGGCCGCGACCGCCGGGTCCGGCGGGTCCGCCGCCGGCTCGGGGTACGGCTGGGTCATGATCGTGTGCGCCCGTGCGCCGGGCGCGCGGGCCGACCCGGAGCCAGATTTCCTCGGTGATGAACGGCATCAGCGGGTGCAGCAGCCTAAGCAGCGCTTCCAGCGTGCCGCACAGCGTGCGGCGCGTGGCGCGCCGCTGGGCGGCCGTGGCCGAGCCGGACTGCAGCACGGCCTTCGACAGCTCCAGGTACCAGTCGCAGAAGTCGTACCAGGTGAACTCGTAGGCGGCCTGTGCGGCGAGGTCGAAGCGGTAGTCGCGGAACCCGTCGCGCACCGCGGCGGTTGCGGCCTGGAAGCGCCCGGCGATCCAGCGGTCGGCCAGCGACGGCTCCTCGGGCCCCTCGCCCTCGTCCTGCCCGGTCGCCATCATCACGTAGCGCGACGCGTTCCACAGCTTGTTGCAGAAGTTGCGGTAGCCCTCGACGCGGCCCAGGTCGAAGCGCAGGTCGCGCGACTGGGTCGCCAGCGAGGCGAAGGTGAAGCGCAGCGCATCCGTGCCGAAGGCGGCGATGCCCCCCGGGAACTCCTTGCGGGTCGACTTCTCGATCGCCGGCGCCAGGTGCGGCTGCATCAGGCCCGTGGTGCGCTTGCGGACCAGCGCCTCGAGGTCGATGCCGTCGACGATGTCCAGCGGGTCCAGCACGTTGCCCCTGGACTTCGACATCTTGTGCCCGTCGTGGTCGCGGATCAGGCCGTGCACGTAGACCTCGTGGAACGGCACCGCGCCCATGAACTTCTCGCCCATCATGATCATGCGGGCGACCCAGAAGAAGATGATGTCGAAACCGGTGACCAGCACCGAGGTCGGGTAGTAGCGCTCGAGTTCCGGCGTCTTGTCCGGCCAGCCCAGCGTCGAGAACGGCCACAGCGCCGACGAGAACCACGTGTCGAGCACGTCCTCGTCCTGGCGCAGCGCCACGCCGGCGGCCAGGCCGTTACGCGCGCGTGCTTCCGCCTCGTCGCGCCCCACGTATACGCGGCCGTCCGCGTCGTACCAGGCGGGGATGCGATGGCCCCACCACAGCTGGCGGCTGATGCACCAGTCCTTGATGTTGCGCATCCACTCGTAATAGGTGCGGTCCCAGTTGGCGGGCACGAAGCGGATGCGGCCGTCCTCCACGGCGCGGATGGCGGGACCGGCCAGCGACTCGATGCTCACGTACCACTGGTCCGTCAGCCACGGCTCGATGACCGCCCCGCTGCGGTCGCCGCGCGGCACGGTCAGCTTGTGCGGCTCGATCTTGTCGAGCAGCCCGGCGGCTTCGAGGTCCGCCACGACGCGCTGGCGTGCCGCGAACCGGTCGAGACCGCGGTAGGCTGCCGGCGCGCCGTCACCCAGCGTGGCGTCCGCTTCCAGCACGTTGACCAGCGGCAGGGCGTGGCGCTGGCCGATTTCGTAGTCGTTGAAATCGTGCGCCGGCGTGATCTTGACGCAGCCGGAGCCGAAGGCGGGGTCGACGTACTCGTCGGCAATCACCGGGATCTCGCGGTCCGCGAGCGGCAGCCGCACGCGGGCGCCGACCAGGTGCCGGTAACGGTCGTCGTCGGGGTGCACGGCCACCGCCGTGTCGCCGAGCATCGTCTCCGGCCGGGTCGTGGCGACGGTCAGGTGGCCGGAGCCGTCGGCCAGCGGGTAGCGCAGGTGCCACAGGCTGCCCTGCACCTCCTCGGACAGCACCTCGAGGTCCGACAGGGCGGTCTTCAGCACGGGGTCCCAGTTGACCAGCCGCTTGCCGCGGTAGATCAGGCCCTCGTCGTGCAGGCGCACGAAGGCCTCGACCACGGCCCGCGACAGCCCCTCGTCCATCGTGAAGCAATCGCGGCTCCAGTCCACCGACGCGCCCATCCGCCGCAGCTGGCGGGAGATCGTGCCGCCCGATTCCTCCTTCCAGGCCCACACGCGCTCGACGAACTTCTCCCGGCCAAGCTGGTGGCGCGTGAGGCCGTCGGCGTTGAGCTGCCGTTCCACCACCATCTGCGTGGCGATGCCCGCGTGGTCGGTGCCTGGCTGCCACAGCGTGTCGCAGCCGGCCATGCGGTGATAGCGTGTGAGCGCGTCCATGATCGTGTCCTGGAACGCGTGCCCCATGTGCAGCGTGCCGGTCACGTTGGGCGGCGGTATCACGATGCAGTAGGCCGGGCCCTGGCCGGCAGGCGCGAAATGGCCGCCTTCTTCCCAGCGTGCGTACGCGCGCTGCTCGATGTCCTGCGGCGAGTAGGTTTTTTCCATGCGCGGGCGCGGCCGAGGTGGGCGAGGCGGCAGTATACAAGAGGCGGTGTCGCGGCCTCGCAGGCGTTGTGCCGTCGTGAGTGGCCCGGAGGAGTCAGACCCCTGCGGGGTCAGACTCCGACATCCGGGGTCTGACCCTTCCAGGGTCTGACCCCTCCTCAGTCGTCGCGCGGGTTCAGGTGCTCCTGCAGCGCCTGGGCGACGATGTCCGGCAACGCGGCGCGCAACCGGTCGAGGACGCGCTCGAACAGCACGCCCTCCATCTCGCGCGATGCGCTCTGCAGCAGTTCGTCGGTAACCTTGAGGGTGCGCCCCACGACGTCGGTCTGCAGCGCCAACAGCTCCTCGGCGCTGTGGATTCCCTCCTGATGCTGCGCCGGCTCGTCCAGCGCCCGGTGCACGCCCGTCGAGCCGGCCGCCGCCCGCAACTCGACCACGTCGGTCAGGATCGGCAGTTCCGCGCCCGTCTTCCGGTCATTGCTCATGGGTCGGCGGCGTCCCGCTCACGTGGCTCAGGCGTGGCCGAGCAACCAGTCCACCAGGAGCGGCACGGGCCTGCCCGTGCTGCCCTTGTTGGTGCCGGTCAGGTAGGCGGAGCCCGCGATGTCGAGGTGCGCCCACTTCAGGCCTTCGGTGAACTTCGACAGGAAGCACGCCGCCGTGATGGCGCCGCCCTCGCGGCCCGCCACGTTGGCCAGGTCGGCGAAGTTGCTCTTCAGCTGCTCGGTGTACTCCTCCGCGATCGGCATGTGCCAGGCGCCGTCGTCGGCGCGCCGGCCGGCCGCGCCCAGTTCGCCGGCGAGGCCGTCGTCATTGGAGAACAGGCCGGAATAATGCGCGCCCAGCGCGATGACGCAGGCGCCGGTCAGCGTGGCGATGTCCACCACGGCCTTCGGCTTGTAGCGGCGCGAGTAGGTCAGCGCATCGCACAGGATCAGCCGGCCCTCAGCGTCGGTGTTGAGGACCTCGATGGTCTGGCCGGACATCGACTTCACGATGTCGCCCGGCTTGGTGGCGCGGCCGCTCGGCATGTTCTCGCAGGTCGGCACGATGCCGACGACGTTCAGCTTCGGGCCGATGGTCGCGATCGCCTCGAGCGAGCCGAACACGCTGGCCGCGCCGGTCATGTCGAACTTCATCTCGTCCATGCCGGGCGGCTGCTTGAGCGAGATGCCGCCGGTATCGAAGGTGATGCCCTTGCCGACCAGCGCAATCGGCGCGCGCGAGGCCGGCGCGCCGCGGTACTCGATGACGATGAAGCGCGGCGGCTGCTCCGAGCCGCGCGTCACCGACAGGAACGAGCCCATCTTCAGGCGCTTGATCGCCGGCTCCGTCAGGACCTTGACGCGCAGGCCCTTGTGCGCCCGCGCCATCTGCCGCGCGCGGCTGGCCAGGTAGCTCGGCGTGCAGACGTTGGCCGGCAGGTTGGCCAGGTCGCGGCACAGGGCCATGCCCGCGAAGACGCCGGCGCCGTCCTTGATGCCGCGCCGGGCGTCGGCCAGCTGGCCGCGCTCCGCGACCGCCAGCCCGAGGCGGGCGATCTTCGGCTTCGGCGGCTTCTTGCCGCTCTTCAGGTCCGGAATCCGGTACAGCACCAGCGAGGCCGACTCGACGGCGAAGCGGGCGGCGTAGTAGTCGTCCACGCCGGGCACCGGTTCCTGCGCCAGGAACAGCACGGCGTCGCGCGCGCCGGCCTTCGCCAGCCACTGCACGGCGGCGGTCACCGCCTTGCGGTAGGCCTTGCGGCCGAAGCCCTTGCGGGGCCCCAGGCCGACCAGCAGGGCGCGGCCGGCCGGTGCGCCGGGCAGCTCCGCGATCGGCAGCACCTCGGCGAGCTTGCCGTTGAAATCGCCGCGCTTCACTATGCGGGCGATGGCGCCCTTGCACTTGCCGTCGAGCGCGCGGGCCGCCGCCGACAACTGGCCCTTCTCGTGGATGCCGACGACCGCGCACGCCGTGCGCTGGGTGGCGGCCGAGGAACGGGTAGCATGGAACTGCATGATGGTCACTTCCCCTGATGGCTCGGTGCCGCCTGTAACTTGCCCGTGCATTGAGGCTACCGCGGCACTGGTTTAACGTACGGGCGGGCGCTGTGCAGCCCGGTTGCCGTTAGTCTAGACGAAAACGGCGAATCCGACCCGGAGCGAGCTTGTTCCAGACCTTCGACCGCTACGTGCTGCGTGAAGTCACCCTGGCCTGGGCGGCGGTCACCGGCGTGCTGCTGGTGATCCTGGCCAGCAACCAGCTGGCGCGCATCCTCGGGCTGGCGGCCGCCAACGGCTTCCCGCAGCAGGTCGTGTACGCGCTGATCGGCCTGACCACCGTGCAGAACCTGACCATCCTGGTGCCCATCGGCATGCTGCTGGCGGTCGTCATCGCGCTCGGCCGGCTCTATCACGAGAGCGAGATGGCCGCGGTCCGGGCCTGCGGCACCGGGCCGGAGCGCCTGTACCTGCCGGTGATGACGCTGGCGCTGGCGGTCGCGGCCGGCGTGGCCTGGCTGGCCTTCGACGTGACGCCCGCCGCGCGTACCGCCGCCGAGGCGCTGCGCCAGGAGGCATTCCGCAACGCGCAGTTCGGCCGGCTCGAGGCCGGCAAGTTCCGCAGCTTCGCCGGCGGCACTGCCGTCTTCTACGCCGAGCGCGCGGACGCCGACGGCGTGCTCTACAACGTGTTCCTGGAACGCCGGCAGGGCGAGGGCATCGAGCTGGCCGTCGCGGCCCGCGCCGTACACCGCATCGAGGACGAGGGGCGGCTGCACGTCGTGGTGCTGTACGACGGTGAGCGCTACGAGGGCGTGCCGGGCCGCCCGGACTTCCGCCGCGTGCGCTTCGCCGAGCACGGCATTCCGGTGCGCATCCCGGACCGCAGCGCCGGCAAGGTGAGCCGGCAGCAGAAGCCCACCGCGGAGCTGCTGCGCTCGTCCGACCCGGGTGACATGTCCGAGCTGCAGTGGCGCATCTCGCTGCCGGTCATGGTCGTCGTGCTGGCGCTGCTGGCCGTGCCGCTGGCGATGCTGCGGCCCCGCGAGGGGCGCTACGCGCGCGTGGCGCTGGCGATCGTCGCGTACTTCCTGTACTCGAACCTGATCTCCCTCGCGCGCGTGTGGATCGAGAAGGAGCAGATCGACCCGCGCCTGGGCCTGTGGTGGGTGCATGCGCTGGTGGTGGTGCTGGCGGTCTTCCTGCTGCACCGGCAGAGCCCGCTCGGCGCGCTGTTCCGGAGGTCGGCATGAAGGTCCTGGACCGCCACATCGTGCGCACCGTCCTGCTGCACACGCTGATGGTGGCAGCCGTGCTGCTGGCGCTGACCATGATGTTCACCTTCCTCGGCGAGCAGGACGACATCGGGACGGGGAGCTACGACGCCGGCGGCGCCTTCCTGTTCACGGTGCTGCTGGTGCCGCAGCAGCTGTTCGAGGGACTGCCCATCGCCGCGCTGATCGGCGCGATCCTGGGGCTGGGCGGCCTGGCGCGCGACAGCGAACTGACGGTGATCCGCGCCGCCGGCGTGTCGGTCGTGCGGATCGCGGGCAGTGCGGCGCTGGCCGGCCTGATGCTGCTGGCGGCCGTGTGGGTCATCGGCGAGTACATCGCGCCGCCGTCCGAGCAATACGCCCGCCAGCTCAAGATCTTCAGCAAGTACTCCGAGTACACGGCGGCGGGCAGCCGCAGCTCGTGGGTGAAGGACGGCCGGCGCTTCGTCAACATCCAGCAGCAGACCGCGCAGAACATGTTCGGCGGCGTGTACCTGTTCGAGTTCGCGGCGGACCGCTCGCTGCTGCGGGTCGGCCGGGCCGACACGGCGTCCCACGAAGGCGGTCGCACCTGGCGCTTCCGCAATTTCGCCGAGACGCGCTTTGCGGACGGCGGAACCCGCGCCGACCGCAGCCCGACCCTCGACGTCGAGGTGGACATCAACCGGGAGTTCCTGGGCCTGGCGGTCGTGGACCCGACCGCGCTGCCGGTGCGCGGCCTGTACACCTACGCCGCCCACCTGCGCGCCAACAACCTGGAGTCGACCGCCTACGAGACCGCGCTGTGGTCGCGGATCGCGCGCACGGTGTCGGTCATCCTGGTGTGCGTGCTGGCCGTGCCGTTCGCCTTCGGGCCGTTGCGGTCCTCGGGCAACGGCGCGCGGATGGTGGTGGGCATCCTGGTCGGCGCATTGTATTTCCTGGCCAACCGCACGCTCGAGAACAGCGCGCAGGTTTACGGCCTCGACCCGTTACTGGCCGCCTGGGTCCCGGCGGCGGCGCTGGCGCTGCTGGCGGCTGCCGCGATCCACCGCGTCAGCTGAGCGGTACGCCTCCTCAGGCCAGCCGCACGACGCGGCAGCGCGTCAAGCGGTCGAGCAGCGTGCGTGCGCCAGGCCCCTGGGCCATGAGCAGGTAGTTGCCGACGGCGGGCAACAGCAGCGCCACGCCGGGCACGGCCGAGGTCCACGTCGTCGCCCCGGCGCACAGCCACACGCCCGACAGCGCTGCGACGGCCAGCGCGCCGCCGGCCGCGAACCGCAGCACGGCATCGCGCCAGCGCGGCCGGCTGCCGTCGTCGCGCTGCAGGCGGATCTTCCACGACATCATGCCCAGCGTCTGGCCGCGCCGTACCCACGAGACGCCAAAGTAACCCAGCGCCAGCAGCGCCAGCCAGGCGCGGTAAGCCAGCTCCCAGGCGCCCGATTCCTGCGGCGTGATGGCCTCGCCACCGGTGACGGGCAGCAGCACGAGCGTGCCCAGGAACAGCACGGCGATCAGCAGCAGGCCGTCGTAGAACAGCGCGGCGAGGCGCCTGCCGAGTCCCGCAGGAGTGATGTCCGGTTCGGGCATGACGCGGCGATTCTTCCCGCGGCGGGGGCCAAAGCGCAAGCGCGGGCACCGGGACTTCGGCCGCAGGTCACTTCTGTGCGGCCAGTTCCTCGGCCAGCCGTTCGAGTTCCTGCCGCCTGGACTTCAGGATCTTGCGGATCGCCGAGGCGTTCGGCCGTCCCGCCATGCGCTCGATCGCCGCAGGCAATTCGTGCCAGGCCTTGCCCCAGCCCATCAGCCTGACGGCGTCCGCCGCCACCTCATCCTCGGCCGTAGCCTTGGGCGCCGCCGTCCTGGTCCGCTTCGCCTTCTGCGCGGCCGGTTGGGCGACGTCGGCTGCGGGGGATCCCTCTGCCAACGGAATGAAGCGCTCGATGTTGTCGGCGCCGACCAGGTTGCTGAGGACGGCCATGAGCTCGAGCGCTTCCGACAACGACGGGTCGCCGGCCGAGATCCGCGTCTGCACGATGCGCTGCAACGCCGCCAGGCGCTCCAGGGCCAGGTCCAGGACCATGCGGTTCGGCCGCTCGTGCTTCGGCCAGGCCTGCTTCTGCCGGTATTCCGCGTCCGACAGCTTGACGTAACGCAGGTGCAGCTCGAGGCTCTTCTGCCACTCGGCCAGCTGTTGCACGATGCGCTCGTCGGCAGGCGTCATGGGCCGGGGCCCCCGCGTGACCAGGACCTGTTCAAAGTACTGCAACGCGGTGGCGGGTGCCACCGTTTACCGGGGGCTTGGCGACCCCAGTCACAGTCTGTCGCCAGAGCGGTGCCGCGCGGGACCGTCGCGGCCGGCTCAGTCCACCACGGGCGTGCCGGTGCGGCCGACCAGCTCGGCGTACAGCGCCGCCAGGCGGCGCGTCATCGGCCAGGTCCCGGCGCGGCCGATCGGCCGCCCGTCGATCATCTTGATCGGCGCCAGCCCGCCCAGGGTCCCCGTGCAGAACACCTCGTCCGCGCGGTACAGCTCGGTCAGCGACAGGTCGCGCACCGCGTGCGGGATGCCATGGGCGGCGCACAGCTCGAGCACCGTGGCGCGCGTGATGCCCTCCGGGCAGGCCGCGGTGGTGGGCGTCGCCAGTGCGCCGCGCTCGACCGTGAACAGGTGGGTGGCGTTGGTCTCGGCGACGAAGCCGCGCAGGTCCAGCATGATCGCGTCGTCGGCGCCCGCGACGTTGGCCTGGATCTTGGCCAGGATGGATTGCAGCAGGTTGGCGTGGTGGATCTTCGGGTCGAGGCAGTCCGGCGGGAAGCGCCGCACGCTGCTCGTGATCAGGGTCAGCCCGTCCTGCGAATAGACGGGCGACTTGAACTCGGCCAGTACGATCAGGGTGGGCCCCGCCGTGTTCAGCCGCGGGTCCATGCCGGAGGTGAACTTCACACCCCGGGTCAGCGTGAGGCGGATGTGCACGCCGTCGCGCATCTCGTTGGCGGCCAGCGTGCGGCGGATCTCCTGGATGATCGCCTCGTGCGGCGGGATCGACGCGAACGCCAGCGCCTGCGCCGAGGCGCGCAG
Source organism: uncultured Gammaproteobacteria bacterium (assembly GCA_963695155.1). Lineage (GTDB taxonomy): Bacteria > Pseudomonadota > Gammaproteobacteria > Steroidobacterales > Steroidobacteraceae > SG8-30. The sequence goes on along the minus strand of CAVOGD010000006.1, from coordinate 189,621 downwards.
CCGGTCGAGGTGTTCGTCGAGCTTGAAGATGCGCCCGTCGTACAGGCGCAGGCCCTCCCACACGGCGTCGCCGCCCTGCACGGCGCTGTCGAACGGGCTGATGCCCGCCTGGTCGCGGTGCAGCAGCCGCCCGCCCACGTTGACGGTGAGGTTGCGGTTGCGTTCGTCGTATTGCTGCAGCATGCGGGCTCGCTTCAGGCGCGCAGCCGGTGCGCGGCCAGTCGCTGATAGTAGGGCATGCAGAGGTCGTACAGTCCACGCAGCGCGTCCGGCGGCGGCGCGGCCTCGGCACCAGGCCGCCCGAATCCCGTCGAGGCGTTGACCGCCGCATACCAGTGCCTGGCCCAGATCGCCGTCCGTGTCGCGCGGGCCGGCCGGCCAGCTCAGCATGGCGGGGTCCCAGGCAATCCCCAGCGCCGTGCACAGCGCGCCCAGCACGCGCGACGGGTCGCTGAGAACGTCACGCGCAGCGATGACCGGCGGCGGCCGGCCGCTGCGCTGCGCCACGCGGTCGAACAGTTCGGCCTGCTGCGGCAGGCCCGTGTCGGCGAGCCCCGCCCCCGGCGTGACGCGCCTGAGCGAGGCGATCATCTCGGCGGGGTCACGGATCAGGAACGCGTGCGTGAGCGCGTCCAGCCAGTCGCGGCCGATCGCCGGCAGCAGGTGATGCGCCATGTGCTTCTGGTAGAAGACGCGCCGGCCGTCGGGCACCGGCCCGGTGAGCCACCGGGCGACCTTGCGCCAGTCGGTTTCGTGCGCCGCGACGACCTCGTCGCGCCCGGGGTGGGGCGCGCCGCTGGCCAGCAGGTAATGCGCGTACAGCGGTTCGTCGCAGACGGCCGTGTCCGCGCGCTGGCCAAACGAGCGCAGCAGCGCCGTAGAGATGTTGCGCGGGCCGGACCACATGGCGATGCGGACCGTGCCCTGGCCGTCAGTGCTCACACCGGGTCCTCGCTCGACCAGGGGCGCCGCCAGCCGTGGGCGGCGCCCGGACGCTGTCTGGAGTTTAGCGGGCGAGAGGCACTCGCCGCATGGAGTCGCGCCGGGGGAGGGAAATGGCGCTCCCAGAGGGATGGCTCGGGCCTTTGGCCCTCGTCCCTCGCCTGGCGGCTCGGGACCCGCGCCGCGCTGCGCGCGCCGCGGTCCTTCGCGGGCGCTGCCGCGCCCGCTCGGCGAACCCTCGTACGAGGGTTCTCATCCCTTACGGTCGCGGCAGGTAATGGCGCTCCCAGAGGGATTCGAACCCTCGTACCAGCCTTGAGAGGGCGTCTTAGCTGTTCAGATGCGTATTCCGGCATGCTCGCAAAGTGCCGGTAAAGTAACTGATTTATCTACCACTGTCCATTGGCGTCTGGCAGAATCTGGCCCCGTATATTGGACACTGTTGGACACCGAAGCGATCGCATGGCCCGTTCGGTCCGACCACGAAACATTGACACACGCGCGGCGCGATTGCGCCTGGAGCCGCGCAAGAGGCCCTATTGGACGCCGACGGGCAAGGCGGGCGTGCATCTGGGGTACCGCCGTCGAAAGCCGCGTACGGGTGCTGCCAATGGCTCCTGGCTTGTGCGTCGCTATACGGGCAAGGGCTACGAGACCGAAGTCTTCGCCGAAGCGGACGATTACAGCGAATCGGACAACGCCGGTGTCCTGAGCTACTTCCAGGCGTCCGCACGGCTAGGCGGCGAGCTCTCCGAAGTCCAGCGTTCCAGGCAGTACAAAGTTGTTCAGGCGGTCGAGGACTATCTCGCGTGGGCCAAGCTGCACACAAGAAGCGCTCGCGACGCGGAATGGAAGCTACGTGCATATCTGGTGCCGTTCTTCGAAGGCCATGAAGTAGCGACCCTCAAGCCGGGAGACTTTGATCGCTGGCTGACCTGGGCCGAGAAGCAGCGACCGAAGGGGCGGCGCAGGAAGGCGCGGGTGGCAGGTTCTGCTGGCGTGGATCCAGCGGAACAAAGGCGACGCCGGAAAGCCACGCTGAATCGAATCATGAACGTCGTAAAGGCCTGCCTGAACAAGGCCTACCGGGATGGTCGGGTCGCGTCGGACGAGGGGTGGCGGAATCTGCGCCGCTTCAAGGGGGCGGACTCGGCACGGCTGCAATGGCTGACCGTTGCGGAATGTGGCCGATTGCTGAATGCCTGCCAGTCTGTTTTCCGGCACGTGGTCGAGACGGCATTACTGACGGGCGCCCGATGGGGCGAGCTGCGGGCGCTGCGGGTCGGAGACTACGACTCGCGCTCCGGCTATCTGCTGATTGCCGAGAGCAAGAGCGGAAAACCAAGGCGCGTTCCGCTGACCGATGAGGGGCGAGCTGCCTTGGATGCCATGACGGCGGGGCGGGAGCCGGGCGAGCTTTTGCTGACGCGTCCCGACGGATTGCCCTGGGGTCTGCAGGACCAAAAGCGCCCGATGCGGGAGGCCTGCACCGCTGCCAAGATCAAGCCGCCGATTGGGTTCCACGCGCTGCGGCACACCTACGCAAGCCTGCTCGTGCAGCACGGAACTCCGCTGGCGATTGTCGCTGAGGCGCTTGGCCACTCGGACACGCGAATGGTCGATCGGCACTATGCCCATCTGGCGCCTTCTCACGTCGCGGATGCGATCAGGGCGAATCTCCCGATCATTGGCGCACAGGTCGAATCAAAGGTCCGGCGGCTGCGGAGATGAGTGCGGACGCGAATATTCCCGCGCCTTCGCCCAAGGCCAATCGACCCGATTTGGTTTGCACCATCTGTATCTAGTGCCGCGACCCGGCCAGTAGTCTCACCTTCAGACGAAATATTTTCCGGCTGAGCGCGAGGACCTGACTCAGGTGCCGGCGACCGTCGAAATCTGTTGACGGGCACGCCTGGTAGCGGGATGGTATCGGCAGCCCGACTGCGCGGGCGGCAGGGTCCAAGCGATGGAAACCATGCCGGGCGGTAGCGCTTCGAGATTCTCCGCGCCAAGGTTGCGCCTGCGTCATTTCCCGCGCCTGATGGCGCTGGCCTTTGCGCTCTTGCTGATCGCGCCTTTCGCTTTGCCCGCCGCGGTCCAGGAGAGCGCGGCAGTCTGCCTCGTCAAGACCGACCGCACCGGCGGCAAGCTGGGATTCGCGGTGCGGCGCAAGGACGCGCGCCGGTTCACCGCGGTCGGGTTTCAAGTGGTTTCCTGTCCGGTTTCGCTGGATCGTGCCGCCGCCGGGATCGGCGCGCGTTGCGCCCGGCTGCGCCGCCTCGACGGCCACAGCCGCAGCTTCATACAGGAGCTCTATGGCTTGAGTCCGGAAGCCATGTGCGACGCGCACGATGCCTGGGCGCGATCGCGCCCGAGACCCTCGGGAGCCCTCAGTGAATCCCTCGATTAAGGCGCTTGCGACCGCTGCGCTGCTCGGCGCGGCGCTGTCGGCTGCCGGCGATGCCGTCCAGTACCAGTACGATGCACTCGGCCGCCTCGCCTCTGCGTGCTTTGCGAACCAGAACCGGTTGGTCTCTTACACATACGATGCGGCGGGCAATCGCAAGCAGCTCACGACGACCATAGTTTCCTGCGGCGTCCCCGGCTTTGTGATCGACAACGCCGCGCAGGTCCGCGCCGGGACGCCGCTCACGTTCAAAGTTCGCCGCCTGGGACCGATCAACGCGACCAACGCCGTCAACTATGCGACCGCGAACGGGACTGCGATCGCGGGCACGCATTACACGGCAAGCTCGGGATCGCTGACCTTCATCGCCGGCGACTTCGAGAAATCCTTCGCCGTCAATACGACTGTCGGCAGCGTGCCGAGCGGCGGCGTCAACGTGTTTGCGAACCTCTCCAGCCCGACCAATGGCGCAGTCATCCAGACGGCGCAGGCGAGCGGCACGATCAATGCCAATGCAGCACCGGTCGCGGTCAATGACGAAGTCTGGGGCACTTACACAGTGTTTGAGACCGTGCCGGTTTACGTGCTGACCAATGATGTCGATGCGGACGGCGATCTGCTCACGATCACGAATGCGGTTTGCGAATCAGCCGGCTGCGCCGTTTCGGTCGTGAATGGGCAGTACCTCATGGTGACGGGCACCACTCCGATCTACAAAGTCGTGCGCTATTGGATCTCGGACGGCCAGGGCGGAACGGCGAACGCCACGGTCATGGTCGCGGAGTTCTTCGAGGAAGACCCGGACTGTGGGGAGTTCTGGTGCTGACGCGCAGGCCAAGGCTGGTTCCCCGCGCGCTGGCCGGGCTTGCCGCTGCTTGCGCAGTGCTGGCCGGCAGCTCGGCCTTCGCGCAGACCGCGCTGCCGGTCGCCAAGGTCCTGAACAGCGGCCGCGTCGATCCCGCCGCCGCCAATACCTGGTACGGCGCTGGGACAACTCACACACGCGGTCCCGGTACGTCGAATCCCTGGGTGCTGCAGCCGGAGCTCAAGGAGCTGGCGCGCGCGCTGAAGAACGACCCGGACCTGATCTACCAGTTCGTCCGTAACCACATCGCGGTCGAGTTCCGCTATGGCCTTGCGAAAGGCGCGCTGGGCGCGCTCATCGATCGCTCGGGAACGCCTTTCGACCAGGCGCACCTGATGGTCGAGTTGCTGCGCGAGGCGAATGTCCCCGCGCGTTACCAGGCCGGCACGATCACCTTGAACGGCACGCAGTTCCACGCCTGGAGCGGCATCACCGACGCCAAGGCTGCGTGCCAGCTCCTTTCCGCGGGCGGCATTCCGGCCACGATCAACGGTTCAACCGATGCGAATTGCACGCTGACCGGCAGTGTCAACACGGCGCTGCTGAGTCACATCTGGGTGGACGTGCAGATTGGCGCCACCTGGTACGCCTTCGATCCGTCGTACAAGCCGCATGATTGGCAGGCCGGCCTCAATCTTGCGACGGAGATGGGTTTCTCCAGCGGAAGCGCTTACACGGCCGCGACCACGGCCATGCAGAGCGGTACGCAGTCGGGTGTTCCCTACATTCGCGATCTGAACGACGGGAGCCTCGCTGCCACGCTGCAGAACTGGTCCACGACGCTGCTCACGAGCCTGAAGAACAGCCACTTCACGAAGCCGCTCGAGGAAGTTGTCGGCGGGAAGTTTATCCAGCGATACGAAGGAACGCTGCGCCAGACTGCGTTGCCGTACTCGCCGTCGATCCAGCGCACCTGGACGGGCGACATTCCGGATCAGTATCGCTCGCGTCTGGGGGTCAAGGCGCAATACGCCGGCGCGCCCGGGACTACCGCCTTCGATTTCACCTTTTTCGTTGACGAGGTATACGGGCGCCGGCTGGGCCTCGACAGCAATTTCGACGCCGACAACATCATCTCGACCAGCGACTATGGCGACGCTTTCAGGCTGAAGCTCCTGCTCGACGACCGGCTCGTCACCGAGCACGTGAGCCAGAGCCACACCATCGCCAATATGGCATCCATGCACCTGACGCTCGCGACCGATCCTCCGTACGCGGCGGCAGCCGGCGGCGGGGCGCTCAATGGCAGCTATGGTGATCGCACCATCACCCGCACGCTCGGCGTGCAACTGCCCATCGCGATCCTGCACGGCTGGGGCGACACCGGCCCGGAGTTGCTCGCCAAGTGGAGCGGCGAGCGTGTCGAGGACAAGGCGCTGCACCGGCAGGTGTCCGTCGGCTGGCAGGCGTGCGATCACTGCATTCCCGACTACCCGACGCCGGCGGGCGATTTCGCGCGCCAGAAGACCGCCGCGAGCTGGCTGGCACAGTTCGCGCGCCTGAATCAACTGGTCGAAGCATTGGGCGCCGTGCGCGTCTCGCATCACTCGACGCTGGGTGTCGTGGCGGCGCCGTACAAGATTACCGAGCAGTTGCCGGTGCCCAGCAATCCGCAGAGCTATCCGCCTGACTACGTGCTGGGCGACAGCGCGGAAATCATCGACATCGAACCCGCCTTCAGCGTCACCAGCACGACCGCGGATCTTGCCAAGCGCAACGCCGCGGCGCGGGTCGTCGCCGCCGGCGCGGCGGCCCTTGAGGGTTCGGTCCAGCAGCAGACTTCCGATGCGCCGGACGTTGCCTCGACAACGGTGCGCTTCGCCTGGGGCAACAGTCCGGAGGCGGCCGAGGACACATTCGCGCCCGCCGGCACCGGACCCAGGCGGTTCTACACGTTCAACCAATCGAACGCCGCCACTGCACCCAACCTGACGCTGTTTGAAGGCCGCCTGACACCAGACACGTCAGGCCCGCCGGGTCAGTCTTTTGGCGTGGGCTTCAAGGGCATAGTCAACGCCTGGATCAGCTACTACGCGAACGCGGGCTTTGACGTCACGGCGTCCGCCGAGACCTTCCTGGGACCCGGCAAGCGCCTCGGCGGATTCAATGTGTGGAACTGCGGTTCGGCCTATGGCCCTGTCGTCATGTGCGTCGATGCGCCGCCAACCTTCGCGCGTGGCGGGGCGTTGGTGGCGACCAAGGTCGTTGGCGGCGAGGTCGCGGAAGTTGCCCACATCGTTACCAACCTCTACCACACGAACAAAGGTGGCGGCGTGGCCGGGGATCCCGGCCGCGAGCAGACCTGGGATCCGGCCGAAGCGGCCGATGTGCTGAAAGACAAGTTCGTGGACCGCTCCTCGGCGCTCGGCGTGGACGTGAAGACGGGCCAACCCTCTGCAGCGACCCCCTCCCTTGAGATTGGCTCGGGCGAGTTCCCGAATTCGCTGACCGCGCAGTTCATCTATCGCGGCGGCACCGATGAAACGCAGACCTTCGGCCTGAATCCGCGTGCGCCGGACTGGACCGTGCGCGGCTGGACCAACAACTGGGACATCCAGTTCACGCTTTCATCGAGCGCACTCGAGTCCCTGGGCGAGAGTTCGCCGCTGGCCGCGACCCGCGCCATTGCCGCACTCAAGGCAGCGCTCGACATTCAGTCCGGTACTGCCGCACCTGCCCGCGACGTTGCCTCGATGCTGGCGCTCGACTGGTGGCTCGCGGCGCTGCCTGCGAATGTTGCGACCGCGCGCCGCGGCCTGGATGCCATGCAGTTTGTGCGCCTCGCCGACGGCATGTTCATGCCGCCGCCGGGCCGCGGGGCGCACAGTCTCGTGCAGACCGGCAGCCGGGCCAAGGTCAAGGACATCTGCACCACGACCGGCAGCCCGCCGAGCGGCAACCCCGAGGCGATCAGCCGCGGCTGGGAGGGCGATAACGTCAGCTTTGCGTTGACTTATCCGGGCGGCGATGTGATGACATTCGACTGGTATGAGTCGCGCTACGGAACCGGCCTGTACGTCGGCCCGGGTGGGACCATCCCAGCCTGCGAGCGCATCATGGGCTACCGGGTCACGAACTGGACCTTCCCTTATGGGCCAGTGATCACGTTCCAGACCTACGGCGACCGCGTCACGCGCGCTACCAATTCCACCGGGCGTTTCGTCGATCTGCTGTCTTATGGCGTGACGGACTCGCAGAACCGCAGCATGACGTTCAATGCGAGCGGTGTTTGGACCGACCTGACCAGCGGGCAGTGGAAGTTCGAGCAGCAGGCGGAGATTCCAGTTTCGGATTCCACGCGGCCTACGCCCTTCAAACGGCTGATCAAGCTCTACGAGCCTGTCAACACATCGCAGGCGGCACTCGAGTACACGTACGACGCCACCAGCCGCGTGAAGGAAGCAAAGGACGCGGTCGCGGTCCAGCAACCGAGCCAGCGCGGCCCGTACAAGTTCTACCTCGCGCCCGGCGCGCGCGCCGAGCGCGAGGATCCAGCGGGCGGGAGTTACGTGGTGGACTTCGACACGGAAGGCCGCGCGGTCAAGCACACGGATGAAATTGGCCGCGTCGTCCGGACCGCCCACGACGGGCGCGGTCGAGTGACCGAGCGGTTGTGGCCCGAGGACAACCGTACCCGCTTTGCGTACGACGCCCGCGACAACACGGTCGAACTCAGGCAACTGCCCAAGGGTTGCAGCACCGAGCCCTGCAATCCGGCGGCACTCAAGATCGAAGCGGGCTGGCACACGAACTGGAACAAGCCGCTCTGGATCAAGGACGCGAAGACCTTCCAGACCGACTTCGAGTACTTTGAAACCGGCAACGGCAAATCGCTGCTGAAGAAAGCGATTCGGCCTGCACCGGTCGGCACAACGCCGCGACCCGAGTATGAGTTCACGTACAACAACCGCGGCCAGGTCCTGACCGCGGATGACCCGACCGACCTGCGGACTTCGCACACGTATCACGCGACGAGCGGCGACCGGCTCTCCACCACGACTGCGACCGGAACGTCTGCTGCGGCGACCACCAACTTCGCTTTCGACGCGATCGGCAACCTGACTGCTACCACCGATGCGCGCGCGAACGTCGTGGAGCATCAATACGACACCATGCGCCGCCGCACGCAGACGCGCTATCACAACGGCGGCATCGGCGCGGCGCTGGTCGCGGCAGAGCGCACGAGTCATGACCTGAATGGCCGGGCCTGGAAGGACGAGGCCGGTACGGCCTTTGCCGGCGCAACCACCGTGTCGGCCTGGCAGATGGTCGCGGAGCGCACCTTCACACCGACCAGCAAGGTCGCAACCGAGAAGAATGGGGCCGGCGAGACCACCTCGACCGCCTATGATCCCGTGGACCGGCCGCTGATCATCACCGACCCGGTGGGCCGTCGCATAGCATTCCGCTACAACCTGGCGGCCGAGACGCTGTGCGAGTGGCGCGGCTGGGGAGGCGGCACGGCACCCGCGAACTGCACATTTGATCCTGCGACGTTTACCGGCGCGGGCCCCGCGCGCTATGCGGAGTATGCGTACTCGCCGAATGGTCAGCGCATCACGATCAAGGATGCGAACAACAATCTTTCGACGCTGGAATATGACGGCTTTGACCGGCTGAGCAAGTTGAGATTCCCGGTGACCACATCGGGTGCGGGCAGCTCAAGTGCCACGGATTTTGAGCGCTACGAGTACGATCCGAACGGCAATCGCGAGCTGCTGGTGAAGCGCGACGGCCGCGAGATAAGATTCGAGTTCGACCCGCTCAATCGCCTGAAGCGCACTTACTACCCAAACGGCGGTGCAACTGAAGTCCACCGAAAGTACGACCTGGCCGGCAGACCAGAATTTGCACGCCTCGTCAGCGCAAGCGGCGAGGGCATCGACTACACGTACGACGTCGCGAGGCGTCTCAAGACTGAGGTCAGCTTCGGCCGCACTCTGACGTTCGACTATGACCTGACGAACAATCGCACGAAACTGACCTGGCCCGATGCAAACTTCGTCCAGTACGACTACGATCCGATGAACCGCGTAACTAAGGTGCGCGAGAACGGCGCGAGCTCCGGGATTGGGGTGCTCGCGATCTATGCCTATGACCCGCTCTCGCGCCGCACCGGCATCACCCGCGGCAATGCCGCGAACGTGCGCTGTCCTACGACTGGGCCTCAAGGCTCCTGAGCCTGAACGCAGAACCTCGCCAGCACCCCGCATGACGTGACCTTCGGCTTCGGCTATACCACCGCCGGCCAGCTGATGAGCCGCAGCCACGCCAATACCGCCTACAACTGGACCGCGCCCAGCCTGACCCGGGCCTATGTCCCGGACGGCCTCAACCGCTACGCCTCGGTGGCGGGGGTCAATTTCAGCCATGACCAGAATGGCAACCTGATCGGCGATGGCACCCGAACGATGGCCTATGACGTCGAGAACCGCCTGCTGAGCGTCACGGGCGGCGGCCCGGGGCTGGCCCTCACCTATGATCCGCTCGGGCGCCTGCGCCAGAGCACATCCGGCAGCACCGTTATTCAGTTCCTGTATGACGGCGACCGGCTGGTGGCGGAGTATTCAGGAACCGGGACCTTACTTCGCCGCTATGCCCATGGCCCGGGGATCGACGAGCCGGTGGTGTGGTATGAGGGATCAGGCCTCACGACGCGGAATTTCCTGCATGCCGATGAGCGCGGCTCGATCGTGGCGAGCAGCAACAACTCGGGCGTGGGGACCATTTACAGCTATGGGCCATATGGGGAGCCGAATGCCTGGACGGGAAGCCGGTTCAAGTACACCGGGCAGATCGCGCTGCCCGAAGCGTCGCTCTACCACTACAAGGCCAGGGTCTATGACCCGGTGCTCGGCCGGTTCCTGCAGACCGATCCGGTGGGGTATAAGGATGACGTCAATCTTTATGCGTACGTCCACAATGACCCAATCGGAGGAAACGATCCGACAGGCCAAGCTGTCAACTTCATCATAAAGTTTGGAGCAGACGTACTGCTTGAGGCCGCGGTGCAGTATGCGAGCACAGGGACAGTCAATCCGGCCGCGATCTTGAAGGAAGCCGCTGCTGGCGCACTGAATCCCGCCAAGACACTTGAACGCGCCAAAGACCTAGGAAAAATTCTCGCGAAGCTCGCAAAGGGCGCCGACGAAGCCGCGCAGGCAGCGCGCCGGCCTGGAGTAAGCCCACAGGCAGTTGGCAATGCAGCGGACGCTGGCACCAAGAGAGCAGTATCCGAACTCGGCGATGACAAGGTTCGCGCACAGGTCTCTCGGAAAGGCGGCGAGAGAGAAAACTATGGTACGTCCGGATCCCGTCGCGCCGACGCTGAGGTGGACTCACCCGAGACCGGTAGGATTGGAATTGAAGTCAAGACCGGGGAGACGCCAATGTCGAAAGGCCAAGTACGTGGATATCAGGAAGAAGTCCGCGCGAAGTCGCTGATCGAGATCAGGGTCAAATGATAACGGACGGAAACGCGGGCCTATGAGCGGTGGATCCAGAGTCTCTACCAAGCGCCAGCTTGCACGAGCATTGATGCGCCAGTTCTCGGAACTTAGGTTGTTACGGGATGTATATTTGCTTCGCATACCGTATCAAGGAGTTCTGCAAGGATTAGCAATCGAAGGCTCACCACAAGGCTACTTGTGGCGCATCAGCTTGTTTGCGTTTCTCCCTGTTCTTGCTGTCCGGTCGTTTATCCTGTCGAACGCTGGGAAGCTCGACCATCTGTGGTGGGATAGCAGGACGGGCACCCTCGTGGATGGGAAGCCATTCAAAGGCCGCGGCGGCATTGGCGGCGATTTCGTGGAAGCTGTCCGTGGAGTATACGAAGTGGGCTACAGGCCCTGGCTGGCAGCGCGCGAAACACCGAGTCAACTGATGGAACACACTGAAGTGCCTCAGCCAGCGGATCATTGGCATCCGCCGGTTTGGTACTCGTCGCAGCTTCAGGAGATGATCAAGTTCTGCTTAATGGGATTGGCTTGCGGTCGAATTGCGGAAACAAGCGCCAAGGTTGACGAAGTGCTGTCACAGCTAAAGGCAAGTAGTCTGGCGGAACAACTGAAGCAACCCGGCCTAGCGGATTTCAAGCGGGAGCTCGAACAAATTGCGCAGGTTCTTTCTTCATCGCCCGAAGAGCGTGGCAAGTGGATCAGGGCGAGAGAGGATGTAACATTCAAAGCCTTGAATCTTGATCGCGATCAGCTACAAGGATCTGGCTAGCGATCCGTTGCGCTGAAATCCGCACCAACTTGGCTTGATCCGATGCCAGCTTCATCCAGCAAGGCTGCGACTCGATGAATCACGTCACTGCGTTGCGCAAAAGCGATGCCGCCGGCCAGCTCATGAGCCGCAGCCACGCCAATGCGCTCTACGACTGGACCGCCCAGACAGTCAACCGCGCCTACGTCCCGGACGGCCTCAACCGCTATGCCTCGGTCGCCGGGGTCAACTACAGCCACGATGCCAACGGCAACCTTACCGGCGATGGCACCCGCACCATGGCCTATGACGTCGAGAATCGCCTGCTGAGCGTCACCGGCGGCGGGCCGGGCATTTCTCTCACCTACGATCCGCTCGGACGCCTGCGCCAAAGCACATCCGGGACCACGATCATCCAGTTCCTCTATGACGGCGACCGGCTGGTCGCCGAATACAACGGCTCCGGCACCCTGCTGCGCCGCTATGCCCATGGCCCGGGGATCGATGAGCCGCTGGTCTGGTATGAGGGATCGGGCCTGACCACGCGAAACTTCCTGCATGCCGATGAGCGCGGCTCGATCATGGCGACGAGCAACAATTCCGGGGCGGGGACGATCTACAGCTATGGGCCCTATGGCGAGCCGCACAGCTGGGGCACCAGCCTGAGCCGGTTCCGCTATACCGGCCAGATCGCCTTGCCCGAGGCTTCCCTCTACCACTACAAGGCCAGGGTCTATGATCCGGTCCTCGGCAGGTTCCTGCAGACCGATCCGGTGGGGTATGGGGATGATGTCCAACTCTACTCCTACGTAGGCAACGACCCTCTCGCCAGCAAGGATTCGAACGGCCTGTGGAGCGAACCAGCACACAGCAGTCTCTATGCCAGCGCGCTATCTGGTAACGCATCGTCCTCAACAATTTTCTACATTCAGCGCTACAGCGCATACTGGGACACCAATACGCAGGGTTACCATTTCAATCATGCACATGCCATGGGTTGGCAAGAGTATTCGCCCTCCCAGAATCGCCGGGCAGTGCAGGGATTCATTGCCGCGCAAGGTCGCATTGCCAGAGACTTGCTGGCAAATGGTGACCCGTATGGCGCATTGCGTGCCTTCACTCGGGGCGCCCATGCCATCACTGATCGCTACTCGCCCTTGCACACGAGTCCCAACGGCGATCCCGTTCTTTGGCCTCGCACAATGGGCACGGCAGTCCTGCAAGGCATACAAGAGCGGCATGGGTGGTGGGACCCGATTTCACTCGAGGGTGAGAACGACATCACGCCAGAGATCCGCGAAAGATCCGATCGGGAACTAAGGAACTATTGGCGCAGTATTTTCGGAACGAAACAACTTCGACTACCACATGAACGCGGGGGTCAGACACCACCAGTCAATGTGAGCCATTTAGTTGTCGATTGCACCGTGCCAACGGACCCCTGCGTCACGGGCACGCGATTGTCCAAGTAGTTTCGATGGGTCAGTTTGGCAAGCGTGAGTCTGCAAGCACCAAGTTGTGGTGCACAGCTTCTGCTCTTGCGGTGCTCATTGGCATTGCCGGCCTTATTGATTGGGTCATCGACCTTGGGCCAGATATTCGAATCTGGGCGCCGCCGTTTGGCGTATTGCTCGCGCACCTGGCGCTGCGCATGGGTTCGCGGCCAGCTCTGCCAGTATGCAGACGCTTAGGAATTGTCGCGCTGTGCGTCAACTACCCAAGCGTCCTTTTGATTCTATCTCTGTTCCTCCTTTCTAGCCTAGGCTGGATCAGCATGCGCTGAATGCTTGGCCTTCCACTGACTGGCCCGAGCAGGATTCTGGCCTTGCCCCGTTTCGGATGACACCTTGACTTGAGGTGAGGCAGTGAGAGGCTCCACGCTTACCGTGTAGCTAGTGGGCTGCACAGTCGCCTCGGCGCCGTGCACATGCTTCAGCCACAGCCACCGTAGCGCCTATTGGCTACGACGCTTGGGACTTAGTCTCGGTTGGCGAGACCATCGCTCCGTTTCTGAGTGAAAGTGCAAGTAATGGGCGTCGCTGTTCGTTGAAGCGGCGCGTACAGTCCCCGGCAGCGCAAGCGAAGGGCGCACTTACGAGTCGCTGCGCGACTCAGTGCGCCCGGGGGCCGGCGTTACCGCCTTGCCCCCGGGACCCCCGCTGTGGCCGCGCTGAATTCGACCGTGTCGAATGCGGCGCGGCGGGAGAGGGAGGGACCGGGTGCTACGGCCCGCCGCTGGCGGTCCGGGTCCCCGGTGCCGAAGAGCGCAGAGCAGAGCGAGGAGCGCGTGTCGTCGTGGCCATCTACCACCTGTCCGTCAAGCCGGTATCGCGCGGGGCCGGTCGCAGTGCGACCGCTGCCGCGGCCTACCGCGCGGCCGAGCGGATCCTGGACCATACGACGGGTCAGGTATTCGACTACACGCGCAAGTGCGGCGTCGAGCATGCCGAGATCGTGCTGCCGACGGAGGCCGCGAAACGCGACATCAACTGGGCGCGGGACCGGCAGCAGTTGTGGAACGCGGCCGAGATCGCCGAGAGGCGCAAGGACGCACGGGTGGCGCGGGAATACGAGGTCGCGCTGCCGCAGGAACTGACCAGGACGCAGCGGGTGGAGCTCACGCGGGAGTTCAGCCGGGAGATCGCGAACCGGTTCGGCTGCGCGGTCGACTTCGCGGTGCACAGGCCGCACCGGGAAGGAGACGAGCGGAACTTCCACGCCCACATCCTGACCACGACCCGCCAGGTCGAGGCGAGCGGCCTGGGCGCTAAGACCGCAATCGAGTGGGCGGACACAGACCGCGCGAAACGGGGGCTGGGGGCGGCAAAGGAGGAGGTGGCCGGGATCCGCGAGCGCTGGGCGGTCCTGGCCAACGAGAAGCTCCAGGTGCTCGGCTACGACGCCCGGGTCGATCACCGCAGCCTTGAGGCCCAGGGAATCGACCGGCAACCCACCACCCACCTGGGACCGGCCGTCAGCGGCATGCAGCGCCGGGGTATGGACACCGACGTAGGCCGGCGGATCGAGGCGGAGGTGCAGGCGCGGCTCGAACGCGCCGCCGAACTCGGCCGGCTGCAGCGCGAGATCGAGCAAGTCAATCGCTCGATCATTGAATTGTCGACCGACATCCGGGCTGCGCTCATGGCCCGCGACACCGGCCAGAGCCAGGGGGCAGGCATGCGATGGGATGGCGAGCCTCAGCAAACGAACGAACAGATGCGCGAGGCTGCGCGCGAGCAATGGCTTGATTACCGCGCGCAACAGGCGGCTAAGGGCATGGATATGGGCATGGGCCAGGGAATGGACACGGAGGCCGTTCCGGGCAGACGGAAAGGCCACGAAATGCCGGACGATGATTTCTCTCTCTAGTCCCTCGCGTTGGAACCGCAGCGCGACCTCGTAAAGGTTGGTAACTAAGGAACGTGACGGGGCGTTCGAGACTGTGCGCCACGCAGGCCAAAAATATTGGACATTTGTTGGATACCGCGTCCGAGGCGACACTTAACTGCTTGAAAAGATGGCGCTCCCAGAGGGATTCGAACCCTCGTACCAGCCTTGAGAGGGCTGCCTGGGCGTCTTCTTGCGTCTGCCGTCGACCCGCAAGTGACTGAAATTACTGAAAACACGGCTGTTGCTGTCTGGCGCTGTTCCACGTAGTGTTTCCGTACCATTCCGTACGGAGCGTGCCAGCCTTGTCAGACCTGTCACGAAAACGCGACCGCGATCGGCTCCCCGTTCGGCGCGAGCCGTACTGGCAGCGGCTTGCCGTTGGTGCGTACCTGGGATTCCGTCGCGGTCCCGATACCTGGATTGCCCGATACCGCGGACGCGACCGGAAACAGTATTACCAATCGCTCGGCGAAGGGCTTGATTACGACGCTGCCAAGCGCGCGGGCGAGGCATGGCTGTCGCAGCTGGCCGCCTCGCCAGTCAAGGCGATGCAGCGCGGAACCGTCAGGGACGCTCTACAAGCTTATCTGGCCCATCTTCGGCAACAGGGCAGGGGCATCACTGCTGCCGAGGTTGAGGGCCGCTACCAGGCCGTTGTATGGCCTGACGAGCTGGCGGAGACGACACTCGAAAGCCTGACATACGACGACTTCGTGGCATGGCGCCAGCGACTGCGCGCGGGCCGGCTGAATCGTTCTGTGAACCGGCAGGTTCGGGCAGTGGTGGCCGGACTCAATCGGGCGCACCGTCTCGGCCATGTCGGCAATCCGGCTGCCTGGCGCATCGAGCCGCTGAGCGATGACGTGGAGGATGGTGGCGAAACGGCTGTGATGCTGACGCCGGAGCAACGCGCGGCCCTGATCGCCGCGGTGGACCCATTCACGGCTGACTTCCTGCGCGGGCTCGAGTTGACCGGCGCGCGACCCGGTGAACTGGCCGCTGCGACCGTTGCGGACTTCGATGGTGCGAACCTGAAGCTGTCGCACCGCAAGGGGCGGTCAGGAAGACTTCGTGCCCGCTACGTCACTCTGTCCAGCGAGGGGGTTCGGTTCTTCAAGTCGCAGGTTCGACGCAAACTGCCGGCCTCGCCGATCTTCACGGAGGATGGCGTGCAGTCGTGGCGCCGGCACAAATGGGCGAGGGCAGTGAATGCGGGGGTCCTGGCACACAACCGCAAGGCGCGGGGCAAACTGCGAATCCCTCCCGAAGCGTCGGCGTATTCGTTCCGGCACTCGCGGATCAGCGAGTTGCTGCAGCTGTACGGAATCGACCCGCTGACGGTAGCGCAGCAGACCGGCACCAGCCTGGCGATGATCGAAAAGGCCTATTTCCGCTTCATCCCGTCGGCAATGAAGGAAAAGCTGGAGGCTGCACGATAGGCGGCGAGCGCGATCACGCCGTTCGCGAGTTTGCCGTGTAGATGCAGGCAGCCTGGAAATGACGTATGCTTCGGGCGCCGCACGACTTTGCACGAGATTGCACGATGAATACCAATTTCACGATTCGGCTGGACGACACCTTGAAGCGTACGCTCGACAGACTCGCGAAAGCGACCGGGCGGTCACGCGCATTCCTGGCTCAGGACGCTTTGCGCCAGTACCTTGAGGAACAGGCCTGGCAGGTCGCCGAGGTCAAGAAAGCGGTGCAGGAAGCCGACGCCGGGGACTTTGCCACGGACACCGAAGTCGATGCGACGCTGACGAAGTGGGGAGTGAATGCGCGTTAGCTGGCTGCGCACGGCGCTTGCCAATCTCGACACGATCGGTAACACCATCGCCAGGGACAACCCGGTCGCGGCGCAAGGGACAGTGCAGAGAATCGTCGCCGCCATTGACGCACTTGCCGAGAATCCGCAACTCGACGTCAGCCGCACGGGCCGTGTCGCTGGCACGCGCGAGCTTGTCGTAACCCCGAACTATCTCGTGCCGTACCGGATCAAGAACGGCACGCTCGAAGTCCTGCGAGTGATGCATGCGCGCCAGCATTGGCCGGATCGGTTGCCGTGAGAGCCCGCGTCGCAAAAGACAAGGCCCTGCCGTTCAAGCGGCTGGACCCGAACGCCAGGACGATCCGCGCCATGAAAGAGGCGAGGAAGGGGAAGCTCAAGCGCTTCGAGCGAATCGAGGATCTGCTGATTGAATTGAAGGCGAAGGACTGAGCGGAACTGAACAGCCAAGCGTGCCCAGAAGCTGATCTGCCCTGAGACCGGCGGCGGTGTCCTGCCGCGCGTTCGCTTCGGATGGTAAGGCACGCCTCCTAATCATTGCATCGGCCACGCAGGACATGTTGAAAGCTGCCAAGTGGGCACGGGGGAACCGGATCCCGGTCCGGCTGGGACGCTTCGGGCAGGGTGGCCGAAATGGCATGCCAGATTTGGGCGGGGCGCCCTGGGGACGCAGCGGTGGAACCGAAGGGATCCGCGCGTCCCGTTGTAGCCGCCGCAGACCCCCGGGGGGTGTCGGGGCGAGGTCGCAAGACCTGAGCCCTGACCGCACGCAACCGAAGTTTGCATAAGTGCGCCCTTCGCCGGGGCTGGGAGCGCGGTGCTGGTGGTGACGGTTCCATGGCAGTCGCAGCGTGGGCGTGGGTTTGGCGCGCGTACAGCAGGACGCGACACGGACAGGTCCGATGTTCGCGACGAGGTGCCCAATACTGTCGCGTCGATTGTCATCGAGCTGGCACCCAGGCTGTCGATTCCTTGCGTCCCCGTCGTGTGATGCTGCGGATCAATCTAAACCCCATCCGTATTTTCTGCCTCGTGCGACTAATAACTCTCACCCGAATTCCGAAAAGATCGCAGACGCGCATACCCGATTTTCCTGGTCTTCGGTTTTCACGCGAACGTTCATACAATCGCTTGTCGACGGCTGCCTGGCTGCAGAGCAGATTCCGGGCCACCGGCAGCCGTCAATCTGCCGTGAACAATTAAGAAGACGCATAGCTCGCTGGGATTGCATGAGATCAGACGACAGGGAGGCCGTATGCAGTTGCTCGCAGATTCTCGTGGTGCGATTCGCAGGTTCTCACTCCCGGCAGTTCTTGTTGTACTCGCAGCGTCTCTAGGCGCAAGCGTCGGCATCGCCCTGGCCCAGGATCGACCTCCGGGGCAGCTAGACACTGCCTGCGCAGTGGATTGTCCAACACGGGCCTGCGACAGGGAGGCCACAAGATGAGGCGCTTTACCGTTGGTGTGGCGTTTACCGGGGCCTTGTGTTTGAGTTTGGCTTCATTACCCGCTCCTGCAGCGGTCGGTCGGACCGCAGGCCAAGCCGGCGTGACGCCGGATGGCCAGGCGACCTACTCAATCCCGCTTGTCCTGCCGCCAGGTACGAGTGGCCTGACGCCCAGTTTATCACTTGAGTATCGGCACAACAGCTATGGCGGGCTGGTTGGGATCGGCTGGGCGGTGGGTGGGCTTTCCCAAATCAGTCGCTGTGCGCGCACTATCGCCCAGGATGGTGCTGCGGGACCGGTGACGCTGGACAGCACGTCACGTTACTGCCTCGATGGACAGCGCCTTGTCGTTTCCAACGGGGCTGCCTATGGCAGTACCCAGGCGGAGTACCGGACGGAGATTGAGTCGTTTGCGCGTGTGAAGCCATATGGCACCAGTGGTTTCGGTCCGTTGTATCTGATCGTCGAAGGCCGGGACGGGCTCATTCGCGAATATGGCGCCACTGCGGATTCGCGCATTGAAGGCAATTATCAGGCTTACGGCACCTTCTCGGTGCGAGTATGGGCGCTGAATCGGATCAAGGACAGATCCGGCAACGTAATCGATTTCGCGTATACGGAAGACGCGACCAACAAGAGTTATCGGATAGCCAGCGTTTCATACAATTCCAATCCTGGGGCCGGCATATCGGCTTCTCACGTTGTGTCGTTTGTTTACGAAAGCCGCCCGAGCAATGAAGTTGACCTGGCCCACGTTCAGGGAACGCCGGTCCGGCAAATCGTGCGTCTTGATCGCATTGACGTTAAGTACAACGGCGCGATTGTGCGCCGGTACGACCTGACGTACGAAGGCACGCTGTCAACTGGTGGACGAAGTCGGCTTGCGTCAATCGTGGAGTGCGGAGTCGGTGGCACCGATTGCCTGGCTCCGACCTTCCTCACCTGGCAAAACGGCAGTCCGGGCCTTGGTACGGAAATGCAAACGGGCGTTTCGCTGCCCTTGTACGGAAGTGTCTTTACGCCTGACATCAACGGCGATGGTCGAAGCGATCTTGCGTGGGCCGACGGGCCTTCGGGGGCGAGGACAATTCGCTATCGGCTCGCGCTCGCTTCCGGAGGCTTCGGCACTGAGATCAACACCGGAATCAGCGGCGGCCCATGGGCAACGCTCGATCAGAACGGCGACGGCTTCGAGGACATTCTAAGTTCGTCAAGTACCCAATGGCAGTTGATTCGCGGCAGCGCCTCGGGCCTCGGCTCGCTGGTAAATACCGGCATCACCATGGGTAATATCATCGATGTTCGCGGTGCTGATATGAACGGTGACGGCCTCGACGACCTTGCGTATTCCGAACTGGATGGCGGCGCCAATCCATTCCTCGTCGTCCGTGTCCGGTACGCAATTCCTGGCGGCACTTTCAGTGCTACACCAGCTACTCTCTATGAGCAGTATCAGGAATGGCCGGGGAACATCCTGGGCGGCGCTTTCCTCGGTGCCATGAATCAACGCATCGATCTCGATGGCGACGGGCGCGAAGACTTGTTACTGAACGAGGACTACACGATTGCCAGAATTTCGGCCACTGAGTCGGCAGTCGACTACTTTGACAGTTCGTTCTACGGAGGCACGCCGGCGGATATCAATGGCGATGGTTGCACGGATTTTGTTTACCCGCATTACACTGGTTACTGGCGGGTGCGCTTCAGTTCCTGTCAGGTGACATGGTGGACTCCCCCCGAATTGATCGGGCCGGCGTCAACCGGTCTCCAGTACCTTGCTGCGACAATGGACTGGAACGGAGACGGCAAGGACGATGTCGTGTACCGCACGACCTCTTCCACCTGGCGGGTTGCCATCTCCACGGGAGATGCGCTGCTGCCAGTTGCGGACACCGGCGTCACGCATGGCGGAGCTTACGGCTTGCTCGCCCTCGACAACAGCGGCGACGGTCTCCAGGACATTCTGACCATCGTCAACAACCAGGTTCGGTACCGCATACACACCGGGCTCAAGCCTGACTTGCTTGTTTCTGCGACAGATGGCTTCGGGGTATTGGCCAGCTTTTCTTACAGCCCGATTACCATCGATTCCGTCTACACGAAGTCCTCCGGCGCGACCTATCCGGATCGCGATGTGCAGGACGGTCAACACGTTGTTAGCCAGATGACACTGACGGATGGTACGGGGACAGGCACAACTACCAGCTTCTCGTACTCCTACGAGGGCCTTCGCTACAGTGGAACAGGTCGCGGCTCTCTTGGGTTCGCCAAGAAGACCACGACGGACAACACGCTTGGCTACGGGACACGGACCACGGAGACTTACAGGCAGGATTTCCCTTTCATTGGGCAAGCCAGCCAGATCGTCATCAAGCAGTCTACCGGAACCACCGTCCGCGAGATCACCGACAACTGGAGTGCGCTCACCTACGGGTATGGCTACGAGACAAGACAGTTCCCCTACATCTTATCCAGTACGGACAAGCACTATGAGGTTGGCGGCACCTACAACGGAACACACCACACGACCGTCGGGAACAGTGTCGCGGCGATCGATTCCACGTCCGGACTAGTGACCGATTTGACCACCACCGTGAGCGAGGTGGCGACTGGGCTCAATTCAGGGTCGTCTCGCAGCGAGCGAGTGCTACATTCCTCGCTCCTGAATGACACCACGAACTGGTGTCTCGGCCGACCACAGACAACCCAGGTTACGGCAAGCCACACCCTGTCGGGCGGGACCCCGATCACTCGGATCGTCGGTCAAACCTGGGACGGACTCAAGTGTCGCCCGACGCAACAACAGCTTGAGCCTGGCAACGGGCAACTGCAAGTCACGGTTGGGCTCGTATACGATAGCTTCGGCAACGTTTCGTCGCAGACAGTCACCGGCATCGGCATGGCCGCCCGAACCACAACGCTGTCCTGGGACGCTCGCGGGCAGTTCCCGCTGACCGTTACCAATCCGCTATCCCAAAGCGCGACCCAGACGTGGCGCTACGATCTGGGATTACCAACCTCGGTGACGGATCCGAACGGCCTGACAACTAGTTGGACGTACGATGGCTTTGGTCGTCGCACGCTCGAGATCCGTCCGGATCTGACTCGGACCACTTGGGATCGCGCTTCCTGTAGCGGTGGCTGCGATTCTCGCACCCGTTACCAGGTGTCTCGATACGATAAGGACACGGCGAGTAGCACTATTCGCACGACGATCGGTGACGTCAACCAGTTCGATCGGATGTTCAAGACCGCAACCCAGATGGCTGGCGGCGGCTACTCGGTGGCCGTGGTCGATGCCGACGCTCGTGGGCGGCCGGTCCGCCAGTATGTGCCGTACTGGTCGGGGAGCGCTCATAACGGCTACGCACAGGTGACTTACGACGCCGCGGACCGGATCGTCAGTGAAGCGCTGTACACAGCAACCGCCGTACTCGATCGGCAGATGACCAATACATATCTTGGTCTGGTAACCACGGCAACGGATCCCCGCGGCTATACACAAGCTCAGACACGCAGTGCGTGGGGCAGCGTCGTGCGCATGACGGATCAAGGCGGGAGCAACACTACCTACCAGTACAACGGGTTGGGGCAGCTTACTCAGGTCACCGATGCGCTGGGCAACATCGTCAGTTCTGTCGGGTACAACGCCCGAGGCTTTAAGACTTCGCAGACCGATCTCGACATGGGTGCTTGGTTCTATACGCCGAATGCGTTCGGCGAGGTCGTCTCGCAGACCGATGCGAAGGCACAGAGCTCGACCTTCGTCTATGACTTACTGGGACGAATGACGGGCCGGACTGAGCCGGCCGGCACGAGTAGTTGGGTCTGGGGGACTTCCGCAGCCTCCAAGAACATAGGTCAACTTGCGTCAGTGTCTGGTCCAGGATATTCGGAAAGCTGGACCTATGACAGTTACGCTCGACCGTCGACACGATCGATCACTACTGATACGACGTACCAATACTCCTTTGCTTACAATTCGTTGGGTCGTCTTGATTCGCTGACCTACCCGACCAGCACGTCCGGCTATCGACTCAAACTCGGTTACGAATACACCTACGGGTACGCCAGCAAGATCAAGGACTTCAATGCGCCAGCCACCGTGCTGTGGCAGCTGAACACGACAGATGCGGCAGGCAATGTCCTTGACGAGAACCTGGGCGTCACGATCAAGGTAGTGACCGGGTTCAGTCCGCTGACCGGCCTGATGGAATACCGCCAGACTGGGGTTGGAGGTGGCGCTGGGATCCAGAATCTCGCCTATCAGTGGGATACGAACGGCAACCTCAAGCAGCGGCGGGATCTGAACCAGAGCCTGACCGAGGACTTCTACTACGACGGGCTGAACCGATTGGATGACTCGTTCCTCAATGGCAGCGAGAACCTCAGACTGGCCTACGACGCCATCGGTAACATTACCTCGAAGACGAGTCAGACCAATCCGGCGGAAAACGTGGGCAGCTACACGTACCACGCAACCAGAAAGCACGCCGTCACAGCGGCCGGCAGTTATTCGTTTGCCTACGACGCCAATGGCAACGTAACGACCCGTAGCAACGCCTCGCTTACCTGGTACAGCTATAACTTGCCCAACACCATCAACCAGACCGGCGGCAACTACAGCCAGTTCTCGTACGGGCCCGATCGCAACCGTTGGAAACAGGTCGCGAACTACGCGGGCACGATCGAGACTACGATTTACGTTGGTGGCCTGATGGAGAAGGTGACCAAGGGTTCGGCCACCACCTACAAGCACTACGTTCAGGCGCCGACTGGCGTAGCGGCACTGTACCTACGCAGAAGCGGCGGCACGCCCGCGGAGGAGACCTACTATCTCACGCATGACCACCTGGGCAGCACCGACCGGGTGATCAATGCAGCTGGAACCGTGATAGCGGTCGCTGAGAGCTTCGAGGCGTACGGCCGCCGACGCAACGGTAGCGGTTGGACCGGCGCCCCGAGTGCGCCGGACTTGACCGCGATCGGCAATACCACCCGCGACGGGTTCACGAGCCACGAGCAGCTCGACAATCTCAACCTGATCCACATGAACGGGAGGGTCTTCGACCCAGTGGTGGGGCGGTTCATGTCGGCGGATCCGTATATTCAGGCACCTTTCAATAGCCAGAGTCTGAACCGGTATGCGTATGTCTGGAATAACCCAGGTTCGCTTGTGGATCCAACTGGCTTCCTTTCCGTGCCAGCCTGCGATGTCATTGACGGATGCGGGCCTCCGCCTCCATTTGGGCCGAACCCTGTCGCCCCTCGGGGGCCACGTTCGAGCCCCGTTCTGGGTGGCGGATCTGGGCAGGTCGCGTCAGCAGCGCTGCGTGATCCTTGCGGGTGGGACGGTTCAGCGCTGGCCTGCGTCATGCAGGGTCGTACCGGCATCGTTCAAGCATCGCCCGTCGTTAACGTCGCGGTCGGGCCAGCGGCGGGGGTGGATGGAATCACCGGACCTCCAGATCACACAGCGTTTAGCGCGGCAATAGACCGCATATGGACGTTCATCGAGGCCAATCCCGGCGCGGTTGTCCCATTGCCTATCGCCGATTTTGACGCCATACGCCGCACCGAGATACTTGTGATTCAATGGCAGCAGCTCAAGCGAGGTGATTACCATAATTTGAGCGGTGTCGAGTTCCGCCAGATGCTTCAAGGCGGCACAGGTGACAGCGTGTTCATTGGTTTGAGCGGTGTTCGCTTCGCGATCGAGGGACGACCCGGAGTCCATCGCGGGGAAGACATCAACTATTATTACCAGGGATTCCTAACTGCGGCCTCAGGCCGGAGCTGGATCTTAATGCACGTATATATCGAGGCATACAACCTTCGGCAATTATGGCGGAGGCGAAGTTCCCACGATGTCCGACAGATCCCGTTTGCCAAGGCTTGGGCACGTGACGGCTACGATTACTACAATGCCGTTGTGGGAGAATGATGATGATGATCGACCGGGTCCGGAGCTTGGGCGCCATGGTCCTTGCGGTCGTAACACTCGGCACGATTGGCTGCGACGAGAAGACGTCGTACTGCGACAATCTCAGATCGGTTGTGGCGAGTGAACAGGTCCAGAGTTACCTGAGGGACTGGGTAGCCAGATACATCATCGAGATGCCTGTCGCGCGCGATGACCTAGTGCCCGCGGGAGGCATGTGGCCGGGTTTCTACTTTCTAAAGAGCACAGGCTTCGATTGGTCCGTACTGCGATTTGGGCCGCATTCGCAGATTCGACTCGTGGGCCTCGTCGACATTGAGGATCTTGCAGACGTGACTGGCCCGGTTACGTCCGTGTACTTCGGCGAACGGACGCGGCAAGGCGTACTGGTTCGCATTCCTGGCTCTAGGGAATTCGGTGTCGACAACAAGTTTCTAATACCGATCGCGGCGGACATTGCCATTGTATGTCGTGAGTGAGACCGGTGCCGATCCAGTGCGGTATGTGGAGCAACAGATTGGCGTTCTCGGGGGCCGAGGTGGTGAAGCTGAGCTTTGGGGCGTATGGGGAGCGACGGGACAGGGATTGGGACGGGCCGGTAACGACCGCGGACTCAACGGCGATCGGCAATACGATTCGGCATGGGTTCACGGGGCATGAGCACCTGGACAGTGTCGGTCTGATTCATATGACAAAAATGGAGGACCCATTTTTGAACTGCCGCAGGCAGGCCCGGAGGGCGCGGGCCACGGACGGACCCGCGTAGCGGCCGCGTCTATGATCCCGTAGTCGGCCGGTTCCTAAGTGCCGACCCGTTCATCGATGGCTGGACCAGCACACAAGGATCCAATCGCTACAGCTACGTGAAGAGCAATCCTCTGAGCGCGACCGATCCGACTGGATTCAAGGCCGAATGCGATGGACAAGGGGTTAGGTGCGACAGCGAGGGATCGGGGGGCAACAGCCGGGGGGTCGATCGAACGTTTACCAGTTGTTACGGCAATTGCGGGGGAGGGTACTGGAACAGCCCGCCCCTGTACGGCACGCCTGCGATTGAGCGGACGACGGTTGGAGGTGCAAACCATGGAACTGTTCGAGGCACGGATATATACCTTGGGCGCCCCAGTTCAAACACCCACATCGGCACTTACTGGCCAGGACGCGGATTCGAGTCTTCGTTGAATCCGCGATTCAACACGCTTTCGAGCCTAAGTTCATTCGGCTGGGATTTACCACCTCAGAGCGGAACTCTCTCAAATGGAGGTGCATACACTCAAGAGTCACCGTCCCCCAGCCGTGTCCCATCTAACCGGAACGCGGGGCCTCGCTTTGGTGGGTACGTGTCGGGACAAGCAGACCTAGTTCCAGTATACGGATGGAGCTACACGGGCGTAGGCTGGATTGGCGGCTTAGATAAAGTTGGTACCGGGAAATCCGTTCAGACTAGCTACGGATTTGACATTGATCTTGAATTCGAACTCGGCTTTTTCATTGGGCCCCAACCACCGCAACTCGATCGTTCGTATTGGGGCGTAGAGATTGACTTTTCATTCATCCACGTCACGGTGGGCGGCTCCGATACAAGCCCCTTTCACTTTGGAGCTGGTATGGGCGCGAATCCGTGGCTTGGCTTGGAGATAGTCGAGCCGGGATCATCGTTCGATCCGTCTAATCCACACGGCGTCGCTCCACCAAGGAATTAGAGGACGACACAATGAGTGACGAAGCCGTCATTGCCGAGCGGTTGAAGAGAATTAGCAACGGGCGCGGCATTTCGCGGATTTCAATGCTGTTGGGCGCCGTCTTATTCGTGATAATGAGTGTGTGGCCCCCTGCCGATCGTGCACTGATGGCTTTGATCATCGGTGTTGCCATCTTATTTCTGATTGGAATTGTTTACGCGATCAGATTTGGATGGGCGCGTTGTCCGAATTGTGGCAACCGCTTCTTTCAGCGCGGACTCTTTGGTCCAAACTTGTTCTGGTATTCAAATGCTTGCCGTCATTGTGGGATTCGTCTGAAGTAGTTACCGGTCCAATTCGGAGGTTCCACAGAGTCGTCAATCCGGACTTGCGGTGCTCGCCAGCAGATGAGCATGTGAGCAGTTGGCCTTGGTGTGACCTCTATTGAATTCGCAGCAACTATTCTGATGGATTATCCGCTGCTTAGAGGTTTGGGTCGGGTGAACATGGCAATCGGTGCGCTCGACTCCTATGGATCGTGGCAACGCGGCGAACGTTTCCAGGCAGTAGTCACAGGCGGGCTTGTAGTGGCTACGGGTGTGACATTCATCGTAGGGTCGCCAGTGTGGATCGCCGCTGCGGGCGGTGTGTCAACGGGGTGGCTATTCGCTCAGATTATCGCGATGCCTCAGGAGCCTACGCAATGATTAGTCGTGATGGCCGACTTGTTGGGATCTATATTGAACTGGCGCGGCAGTACATCTTGCGTATCCATGGGCGTGGGCAGACTGTACAGTCCGCCGCGAGAGATGCCGCCCTAATACTGACCGCAGCGTCGCTAATGAACTTGCTCACGTTGCTATTGCTGGCTGGTGCCCGCGTTCCGCAGGAAAGACCTTGGCTTTGGGCAGTCGGGCTGCTGATTTGGTTCCCTATAGAAGGACTACACAAGACTTTAATTCGACGCTGGGTCCTCAGCAGTGAGGGCGAGCTGGTGCCGCCGACAAGTGGATTTCAGGGCACGCAGCGCGGCTGGCTTTCGTGGACGTACTTTCTTGTCTCGGGTGCCGCCTTTCTTGCAGCCGGTTCTTGGGTTTGTCGCTAGGCGAAGGCTTGGGCTGGCGCTGCAATCCAGTGTCGTCAGCGCGGCAGCAAGCCGTGAACCTCCCCACCGGGATCAATGCACCGCGCGGTTATTCCAGTACGATTTCTTAAGGGCCGTTCCGGAATCGCTACGAGCAGGTCGCGGTATCGGCGTCCGGCACCGAGACCACGATCTATGTCGGGGGGATCCTGGAGAAGGTGACCAGGAGCGGCGTCACGGAGTACAGGCATTTGATTCATGGGGGGAAGGGGGTAGCGGCCATTTACACGCGCCGTACCTCTGGTTCACCGCTCACCGATACGTTCTACGTACACTCGGATCATCTGGGCAGTCCCGAGCTGATCACCAACAGCTCTGGTGCCCAGGTCATCAAGCTGAGCTTCGGGGCATACGGCGAGCGTCGTGACAGCGATTGGGACGGCGCAGTATCCTCAGGTGACATGACCACGATCGGGAATGCGATTCGGCATGGGTTCACGGGGCATGAGCACCTGGACAGTGTTGGCCTCATCCATATGAACGGGCGGGTGTATGACCCTGTTGTCGGCAGGTTCTTGAGTGCCGATCCGTTCATCGACTGGGGTCTGGGTACCCAGGGGGTGAACCGCTACGGGTATGTAGGAAATAACCCGCTGTCGTTTACAGATCCGAGTGGCTACACCTGCACCTCAAACCCGAGCCTGAGCGATGAGGAACAGGCAGCGGAAATGACGCGCTGCGCTGACGCGTTCGATGCGGGCGGATGGGGACCGAACAATGGCAATCAGAGCCGCTATTGCGACTTGCTCGGTGATTGCCGCCTGGCATACGGCTATCCGGTTGATTTTGGGGTTGAGAGCCGAAACGGCCAGCCCGCCTCCCTGTTTGGAGTGCCGTTGAGTTTGGCGCAGCAAGACGCGCTGAACCGGTACGAGCAGATGGTGGCACGCGGGCAGGCGAATCTTGCGGCTGGTGGGAGAAGCCGGGACAGGTCGATGGGAGCGACGTTTGACTGTGGCGGTGAAGGCCAGATTGGATGCGGATCGTGGGGTGGCCCGGTCAGTCTGCCGGTCGGATCGTTGGTGTCCTCAAGTCGCTTGTCGCTCAATCTCCGCGGGCGCGCCGGCGCTCTGCTGGGAGTGACCGGAGGTGTTACCGTTGATACGGTCACCCCGTACACGATTGAAGGGGGGCTACAAACCCACGTCGAGACCTTGAACCAGCTTGTCCTTGGCGGGGGCGTGGCGATGACCATTGATCTCAGGCTTCTTGGGCCTGGCGTAGAGGGTAATCTAATCACTCGGACTGGCTTTTGCTTAGTAGGCAAGATTGGCGGGTGCTTTTACCATGAGTATGGCCCCGAACGCGGATGGGGAATCGTAGGCGCATGGGGCGTGGGACTGGAAGCTGCACTGTTTCGTGAAACAGTACGGCGCGTGCCGCTGTTGCCGCTGATAGATCAGGCGAGCTGTCGGCCTGATTACCCTTGGTGCCACTGAGGAGCGCTTCATGGCGATTCTCCTAGAAGTGATAAATGTTGGTCTGTTCGCAGTGTCCTTTGCGATGATGGTTATTGTCTTCTTATGGTACTTGCCTACGCTCTTCGGTCTGCTTCTCGCCCACCAGAGGGCCGTCAGCAAAGGTCATCCAAAGATCGTCGGCTTTCCACGCAGCTACTGGGATCTGAGACAGATGCTAGAAGGAATGACGTCGCAGGAATTCTGGAAGGCCGGTGATCAAGAAACTCGTCGACGCGCCAAGCAACTTACTATTGGCTTTCGCGTACTCAAGTGGGTGTTTGCGGTTTCCGTAGCGTTGTTTCTGCTGCTAGTCATAATTACACCGCGATAATTCCGGACTATCTCTATCAACGTCCTACGACCTGCCCACCGGTATCAACGCACCGGGAGGTTATTCCAGCACGATTTCCTATGGGGCGTTCAGGAGCCGTTTCAAGCAGATCGCGGTGTCGGGGTCCGGCACCGAGACCACGATCTATGTCGGGGGGTTGCTGGAGAAGGTGACCCGGAGCGGCGTGACCGAGTACAGGCACTTGATTCACGGGGGGAAGGGCGTGGCGGCCATTTACACCCGCCGTACCTCTGGTTCGCCGCTCACCGACACGTTCTATGTACATTCGGATCATCTCGGTTCCCCGGAGTTGATAACCAACGCCGCGGGCGCTGAAGTCGTGAAGCTGTCGTTCGGGGCGTATGGGGAGCGAAGAGACAGGGATTGGGACGGGCCGGTCACGACCGCGGACTCAACGGCCATCGGCAATACCATCCGGCATGGGTTCACCGGGCACGAGCACCTGGATTCAGTCGGTCTCGTGCATATGAACGGACGGGTCTACGATCCGGTGGTGGGGCGGTTCCTGAGCAAAGACCCGATCGTGCACCTGGGTCTCAGCCAGTCGCCAAATTCATATAGTTACGTTGGCAACAACCCGCTGCGCTAGGTGGACCCGAGCGGTTACGACAAAGAACCGCCAGGTCTCATCAAGAACCACTGCAACCCAGGACCGTGCGCTGATCCGCTGGACGGGGCTTCAGGCGGTCTGGTGTCTGATTTTCTGCGGAGGACCGGGAATCCGTATCTTTCATGCTTCGGAAACTGCCAACAGGTGATAGGAGATGGCCTAGACGCGCGACCGGCGTACGCGAACAGCCCAAGAGTTCAGTGGACTATCGCGTGGGCGCCAATGCCCGGTGCCGGTGGTCCTGAGGCCAGCTCCTCCGAGATCATCGTGACGGCCAGCCGCCTGGGTGGGCGAGACGACTACGAGTCGTATCGCTGGCAAGTACTTGCTGGGTCAAGTCCTTTGGCCAGCGATGTGCAACTGATTTCGGCCACGCTGCCGGACGGAAGCCGCGGAACGGTCTATGCCGCGGCGGTAGTAGTATCGTCAGATCAGTTGGTTGCTGCGCGTATTGTCTTGCCGATGGCTGCCCCAGTCTTCGCACTTGGCGAGGCGTTTGGCGTAATTCGGGTTCCTGCGTGGCTCGAGGTGCACCGACAGAAACTTGGCGGTGCACAGATGTTCGGGGGTGCGATTTCGTTCGCGATGGGCATTACAGCGTTCGGGACCGCGCCCCTATGGGTCCCAGTTGGTCTGATGGCAGGTGGTTCATTTGCATTTACTCGAGGGATTGACGACTTGTCAGGGGGCAAACTACGAGGATGGGGAGCAGATCAGTATTGCGCTTGGCTAGGGGGTTGCTAGGCTCATGAAACTCAAACGTCATTTGTCACGTCTATCACATACGCCGATAACGTGGCTGCAAGCGTTGGAGGCGGCAGCGGTCCTCATTCTGCTATTCGGTCCCCTTGGTGCCGTCGCAGTCTTCCCAGACAGTCAATTGGTCAAGATGCTCTTCGGATCTGGCGTACGAATTATCCTGTTCTATTCGATTGTGATTGGCGTGGCCGTCTGGATCGACTGGCCGAGTATCAAGCGCTGGGCTAAGGGAAGCGGAGAAGAAACAGAGAAGTAGCTATTCGAGCCCGCCAGGGCGGCATCGGCGGCGGCACCGGTCTGATCAACGCGACCACGAGCTGGGATCTGAACGGCAACCTGACGCAGCGCCAGGATCTCAAGCAAAGCGTCACCGAGAGCTTCTACTATGACAGCCTGAACCGGTTCGATTACTCACAACGCAACGGCACGACCAATCAGGATGTGTCGCTCGATTCGATCGGCAACATCACCTGGAAGATGGGGATCGGTAACTACGCCTACCACGCCACCAAGCGCCGGGCAGTGGTCTCCGCCGGCAGCAACAGCTACGGCTATGACCCCAACGGCAACATGAACTCCCGCAATGGCAGTTCGATCATCTACGCGTCCTACGACCTGCCCACCGGGATCAATGCACCGGGAGGCTACTCCAGCACGATTTCTTACGGGGCGTTCAGGAACCGCTACAAGCAGATCGCGGTGTCTGCGTCCGGCACCGAGACCACGATCTATGTCGGGAGGATTCTGGGACTGGGGACCATAGGCAGCACCGCCGCCGCCGATTAGTTTGCAGTACCGACGAGCGTGGCTCCTTCAACTCGTGCAGCAAGCCGGTCGAAGGTCATTAGGGGCAATCGCCCCGCTGATGCCGTGCACCCCAGGTGCAGACACTCGGCAAAATCAATCCGGTTGCGTCGATAAAAGTACAGCGCATGTTCCAGGGCGGCCTCATCCTGGAACTCGAGTTCGCGAGTCTCGAGCAAAGACGAAAACGTGATGAGCATCTGCTCCTTCGGATATTCGTATCGCGACCGCAGTACCCACTCTAGTTCAAGCACGACCGTCAGCGGCACGAACAGGGCTTCGCCGTTTCGGGCGGCGTGCTGCATTAACGCGCGTGCCTGAGCGGCTTGCCTGGCATCGTCCGCGGCAAGAAACCGAACCAGTACATTTGTGTCAATGCTCGGCACGTAGGCGTGCTACCGGCGTCCGCCGAACCGCATGTCCTCGATCCGAACCTGCTTGGCCCGCTTTGGCACGCTGCCCGCCAGGTCGGCAATCGACCGGACTTTTGCCCGCATTACGACGGTACCATCCGCAAGGCGCGTAAAGACCACCCGGTCCCGGGCCTTGAGGCTCATGGACTTGCGGATTCCGATAGGGATCGTGACCTGACCCTTGCTGGTAACCGCTGCCTCGCTCATCTTGCTCTCCTTACTTTATGGCACATTGTAAGGCGTCTGCATTCCAACCGTCAATGCGCGGACACGCTACGGCGACAGGTTACGGCGACAAGCCACGACGCTGACCTTGTTCCCCGAACCGTCCGTGAGTGCCCCGAAGAAGAGCCACGCCTGCAGTCCAACGGCGGGCCCGGTTCTTGGTGAGGTGGCGCGAAGGTCAGTGGCTGGCAAGGCGGCAACAGTCGAGCACGGGACCGCCTCTGCGCGGTTGGCGGCCCCTTCCGTACGGATTCCGTATTTCCGTACCACTGTCGCCCTAAGTGCTTGATTATATGGCGCTCCCAGAGGGATTCGAACCCTCGTACCAGCCTTGAGAGGGCTGTGTCCTGGGCCTCTAGACGATGGGAGCGCAGGCCAACGGTCCCGCCGGGAGGGTCCCGGTCGGGGGCGTGTATTATAGGCGCCCTTTTTCCGACCTCAAGCGAGCTCGCCCCTTTTTGAACGAATCAACCCATCGGCCAGAGCTTCCGGTCATCATCCCGCGCGCCGAGCATCCCATCTCGCGCTCGCACATCGCGTCCAGCGCCCTCAAGGTCCTGTATCGGCTCAAGGATGCCGGCTACCAGGCGTTCCTGGTGGGGGGCTGCGTGCGCGACATCGCGATCGGCCTGCAGCCCAAGGACTTCGACGTGGCCACCGACGCCTCGCCCGACGAGGTGCGCGCGCTGTTCCGCAGCTGCCGGCTGATCGGCCGCCGCTTCCGCCTGGCGCATGTACGGTTCGGCTCGCACATCATCGAGGTCGCGACGTTTCGCGCGGCGCAGGAACCGGGTGACGACGAAGACGCCGAGGAGGAACGCCAGGGAATCGTGGACGATGCCGACCCGGAGGACGATGACGAATTCGGCGAGGACGAAGACGAGGGCGAGGGCGAGGACGAGGAAGAGGGTGAGGACGAGGACGAGGACGACGGTCCGGTCCGCGTCGAGGCGCGGCCCAGCCGCAACCCCGACGGGCAGCGTGTGCTCAATGAGCGCGGCCGCGTCCTGCGCGACAACCTCTACGGCACGATCGACCAGGACGTCTGGCGGCGCGACTTCACCTGCAACGGCCTGTACTACAACATCGCCGACTTCTCGATCTGGGACTACGTGGGCGGCGTCGCCGACGTGCGCTCGCGCACGCTCAGGCTGATCGGCGACCCGGACACGCGCTACCGCGAGGACCCGGTGCGCATGCTGCGCGCCGTCCGCTTCCAGGCCAAGCTGGGCTTCACGATGGACCCGGCGACGCGGGACCCGATTCCGCGGCTGGCCGGGCTGCTCGACGGCATTCCGCCGGCGCGGCTGTTCGACGAGTTCCAGAAGCTGTTCCTGACCGGGTTCGCGCGGCGCGCCTGCGACCTGCTGGTGGAGCACGGCCTGTTCGAGCACCTGTTCCCGGCGACCGCCGCGCAGCTCGAGTCGGATGCGGACGGCATGTTCGGCCGGCTGCTGCGGGCGGGCCTGGACGCCACCGACCAGCGCGTCGCCGACGGCCGCGCCGTGACCCCGATGTTCCTGTTCGCCGTGCTGCTGTTCGGCCCCGTGTCGGTGCGGGCGCAGCGCCGGTTCGAGGGCGGCATGAAGGCCAGCCAGGCGATTGCCGAGTCCTGCGACGAGGTGATGCGGCAGCAGGCGCAGCGTATCGGCCTGCCGAAGCGCTTCTCGATCCCGATGCGGGAGATGCTGGCGCTGCAGCCGCGCTTCCACCAGCGGGCCGGGCGCCGCGGACTCGGCTTCCTGTCGCATCCGCGGTTCCGCGCGGCCTACGACTTCCTGCTGCTGCGGGTCGAGGCGGGCGGCGAGGACCCGGCCATCGGCCAGTGGTGGACGGAGATCCAGGAACTGCCGCAGGACGAGCGCCTGGCGCGCGCCGAGGCGCTGCGCCCGGAACCACGACAGGACGGGGCCAAGCGCAAGCGCCGCCGCCGGGGCGGCCGCGGCCGCCGCAAGGCGCCGCCGCCGCAGGACTGAGACCCGATGGCGCGCTGGCGACCGGCCTACGTCGGCCTCGGCAGCAACCTCGCCGGACCGGAACACCGGGTGCGCGCGGCCCTGGCCGGGCTTGCGCATCTCGCCGACAGCGCCCTCATCGCGCACTCGCGGCTGTGGCGTTCGCCGCCGCTGGGCCCGGTCGCGCAGCCGGACTTCGTCAACGCCGCGGCCGGGCTCCTGACCCGGCTCGATGCGCCCGCCCTGCTGGCGGCGCTCAAGGCCCTGGAACGCGAACTGGGGCGCGAGCAGCCGGCGGTGCGCTGGGGTCCGCGGGTCATCGACCTCGACCTGCTCATGCTGGGCGACGAGGTGCGCGACGAGGCCGGGCTCAAGCTGCCACATCCCGGCCTGCACGAGCGCGATTTCGTGCTGTATCCTCTGGCCGAGTTCGCGCCCGCGCTATGGATCCCCGGTCGTGGGCGCGTGGACCGGCTGATGAAAGACGTTGGCGGCGGCGGGCTGGCGCCGCTGCCGCAGTGAGTACCGCGTGACCGAACAAAGCAAGGAGCCATGGCCGCACAAGCTGGTCGTGGTGGAAGGCCCGATCGGCGTCGGCAAGACCACGCTGGCGAGCAAGATCGCGGCCATGATCGGCGCCGAGACCGTGCTCGAGCAGGCCGACGAGAACCCGTTCATCGAGCGCTTCTACAAGGACCCGCGCGGCGCCGCGTTCCCGACCCAGCTGTTCTTCCTTTTCCAGCGCGCCCGGCAGCTGCAGGAGCTGCGCCAGCAGGACCTGTTCTCGCCGGTGCGGGTCGCGGACTACCTGCTGGACAAGGACCGGCTGTTCGCGCGCATCACGCTCGATGACGAGGAGTTCTCGCTGTACGAGCAGGTCTATTCGCGGCTGTCCATCGACATGCCGCGCCCGGACCTGGTCGTGTTCCTGCAGGCGCCGGTGGACGTGCTGATGGAGCGCATCGCGCGCCGCGCCCGCGGCTACGAAAAGAACATGGACCCGGCCTACCTGCAGAAACTGGTGGACGCCTACACGCGCTATTTCCACCAGTACACGGCTTCGCCGCTGTTGATCGTCAACTCGACCTTGATCGACCCGGTCGGCGACTCGCGCGATTTCGGCGACCTGTTCGAGGCCATCCGCCGCACGCGGCGTGGCCGGCACTTCTACAACGCCATCAGGGAGTAGGGTGGCGGAGGGGCCAGACCCCATCTCCTCCACAGAGTAGCGGACCGGAGGGGTCAGACCCCTAGGAGGGGTCAGACCCCATCCTCTCGTTTGGGGTCTGACCCGTACTCGGGTCTGACCCCTCCTGAGGTTCTGCCGCCCCCTGCGCGTGCCGCCTGAGCGCCCACGCGACATGTTCCCGCACCAGCGGGTCGGCATGGTCGCGGCGCGCGCGCAGCGCGGCCACGATGGCCGCTGAGGTCGGCGCATTGCCCAGCGCGACGGCCAGGTTGCGCAGCCAGCGCCGGTAGCCCAGCCGTTTCAGCGCGCTGCCCTGCGCGCGTTCCAGGTACTGCGCCTCGCTCAGCGCGAACAGTTCCGTGAGCGGCGGGTCGCCGAGGCCGTTGCGGCTGCGGAAGCCCGGCTCCTCCGCCGGGCTGGAGAACTTGTTCCACGGGCAGGCCAGCTGGCAGTCGTCGCAGCCGAACACCCGGTTGCCCATCGCGACCCGGAACTCGTCGGGGATCGGTTCGTGCGACTCGATGGTCAGGTAGGAAATGCAGCGCCGCGCATCGAGCTGGTAAGGCGCCGTGATCGCATCCGTGGGGCAGGCGGGCAGGCAGGCGGTGCAGCTGCCGCAGTGGTCGGTGGCCGGCGCGTCCACCGGCAGCGGCAGGTCCGTGTACAGCTCGCCCAGCACGAACAGCGAGCCGGCGCGCGCATTGATGAGGTTGGTGTGCTTGCCGATCCAGCCGAGTCCCGCGTTGCGGGCCAGCGGCTTCTCCAGCACCGGCGCCGAGTCGGCGAAGGCGCGATAGCCGAACGGCCCGATCTCCTCGACCAGCCGGTCGGCCAGTTTCTGCAGGCGGTTGCGCACGATGTGGTGATAGTCGCGCCCCAGCGCGTAGCGAGCGATGTAGGCGCGGTCGCCCCGCGCCAGCACCTCGGCGGCTGGCGGCACGTCGGGTGCGAAGCAGTCCATGCGCACGCAGATGACGCGCACCGTGCCCGGCACGAGTTCGGCGGGGCGGCTGCGCCGCCCGCCATGGCGCGCCATGTACTCCATCTCGCCGTGGCGGCCCTCGGCCAGCCACTGCTCGAGCCTGGCCTCGTCCTCGGCCAGGTCGATGCCGGCCACGCCGAGCTGCTGGAAGCCCAGCTCGCGCGCCAGCTCGACGAGCCTGGCCTTGATGTGGGCCAGTTGCGCGGCGGAAAACTCGTGCGCTGCCATAAATCACGACGCGGCCGGAGGAACGGCGCCAGTATAATCATGCACATGAACGCGCTGCCCACCGCCGTCTACACGGCCGAGCAGGTCCGCGCGATGGACCGCCACGCCATCGAGCGGCTCGGCATCCCCGGCTACACGCTGATGACGCGCGCCGCGGAGGCGGCGCTGGACCTGCTGGCCGACAGCTGGCCGCTGGCGCGCCGCGTGCTGGTGCTGTGCGGCGCCGGCAACAACGGTGGCGACGGCTACGTGCTGGCGCGGCTGGCGCGGGCCGCCGGCCTGGAGGTCAGCGTCGCGGCGGCCACGGCGCCGGCGCGGCTCACGGGCGACGCCGCGCGCGCCTGCGCGGATTTCGAGTCGGCGGGTGGCCGCCTGGCGCCGTTCGATGATGCGGTCCTGGACGCCTGCGACGTGGTCGTGGATGCGCTGTTCGGCACCGGCCTCGACCGGCCCGTCACGGGCACCCACGCCGAGTGGATCACCGCCATGAACGCCTCGGGCAAGCCGGTGCTGGCCATCGACCTGCCGTCGGGCCTGCATGCGGACACCGGTGCGGTGCTGGGGGTGGCGGTGCAGGCCGCACGCACCCTGACCTTCGTGGGACTCAAGGCGGGCCTGTACCTGGGCAGCGGGCCGGACCATGCGGGGGAGGTGGCGTTCTCGGCGCTGGGTGTGCCGGCCTCGGCCGCGTCGGGCGAACCGGTGCTGCGACGCATCGGCGCCGCGCAGGTCGCCGCGGCGTTGCCCGAGCGCCGCCGCGCCGCCCACAAGGGCGACCATGGCCGTGTGCTGATCATCGGCGGCGGACCGGCGATGCCGGGTGCCGTACGCCTGGCGGCCGAGGCCGCGCTGCGCGTGGGCGCCGGCCTCGTCGAAGCCGCGACCTGGCCGGGACACGTGGCGGCCATCGTGGGGGGACGCGCGGAGATCATCTGCCACGGCATCGAATCGCCGGCCGAGCTGCGGCCGCTGGCCGCCGCCGCAGACGTCGTCGCGGTCGGCCCCGGACTGGGGCAGGGCGACTGGTCGCGCGGCGTGCTGGAGGCCGCGCTGGCCTGCGGCAAGCCGCTGATCGTCGATGCCGACGCGCTCAACCTGCTGGCGAAGTCGCCGTGGCGCAATGCGCACTGGGTGCTGACGCCGCACCCGGGCGAGGCAGCGCGGCTGCTGGGCTCGACGCCCGCCGAGGTGCAGGCCGACCGCCGTGCCGCGGTGCGCGCCGTCGGCGAGCGCTACGGTGGCGTGGCGGTGCTGAAGGGCGCGGCCACGCTGGTGCAGGGCCACGGCAGCCCCTGGGTCTGCGACCGGGGCAATCCCGGCATGGCCACGGCCGGCATGGGCGACGTGCTGACCGGCGTGATCGCCGGCGTCGCGGCGCAGGCCGGGGACCTGGAGGCGGCGGCCGTGGCGGGCGTGCGTATCCACGCGGAGGCGGGCGACCGCGCAGCCCAGGCGGGCCAGCGCGGGCTGCTTGCTTCGGATGTCATCGAACAGTTGCGGGCATGCGTGAACCCCGCCTGAGCGTCGCGACGGCCGATGCCGACGCGACGACGGCGATCGGTACGGCGCTGGCGCTGGCGCTGCCTGCGGACGCGCAGGGATTGCTGATGACGCTGGCCGGCGAACTGGGGGCCGGCAAGACGACCCTGGCGCGCGCCCTGCTGCGCGGGCTGGGCGTGACCGGCACGGTGCGCAGCCCGACTTACACATTGGTGGAACCGTACGAGCTTGGTGGGCGCACTTTCCTTCATTTCGATCTTTATCGACTGAACGGGCCGTCCGATCTCGAGGCGCTGGGCTATCGCGAACTGCGCGCGGCCAGCGCGCTGTCGTTGCTGGAATGGCCGGAGCGCGGCGGGGCGGCGGTCGGCCGCGCCGACGTGGCCTGCGACATCGCGTGGCGGGACGCCGGGCGGCAGCTCGAGTTCACGGCCCATTCGGACGCGGGCCGGGCCTGGCTGGCCGCCCTGCAGACGGACCCGGCGATGCGCGCGACCGACCTGCCGGCCAAAAAGTGAAAAGAATATTAGGTATCAGCTGTATCTAGCTGATTGACTTGAATTAATGTGCTTCTGGTCGTAGATTGTGCGGCAGTCCCGCTGCGACGGTCGCCATGCGTTCACTCGTCAT
Source organism: uncultured Gammaproteobacteria bacterium (assembly GCA_963695155.1). Lineage (GTDB taxonomy): Bacteria > Pseudomonadota > Gammaproteobacteria > Steroidobacterales > Steroidobacteraceae > SG8-30. The sequence goes on along the minus strand of CAVOGD010000006.1, from coordinate 151,703 downwards.
CCTGCTGCTGGGCCTGGGCGCGACCGCCGTCGCGCAGGCCACGTCCGTCGAGGTGCGGGACCTGCGCCTGTGGGCGGGGCCGGAGTCCACGCGCGTCGTGCTGGACCTGAGCGCCGCCGTCAAGTACCAGGTCTTCACCCTGTCCGGCCCGGACCGCGTGGTGATCGACCTCGAGAGCGCGAGCCTCGACCCGGCGCAGGTCCGCCTGCCCGCCGGATCCGGACTGGTCAGCCAGTTGCGGGTCGGCGCCCGCGACGGCGGCACGCTGCGCATCGTGCTGGACCTGACGGCGCGCGCCGAGCCCAAGGACTTCCTGACGACGCCGAACGAGGTCTACGGCCACCGCCTGGTCGTGGACCTGGCCACCGGCGCCGCACCGCAGCCGGTCAAGGCGCTGCACGCCCCGACCGGGCAGCGCGACCTGGTCATCGCGGTGGACGCCGGCCATGGCGGCGAGGATCCGGGTGCGATCGGCAAGCGCGGCACGCGCGAGAAGGACATCACGCTGCGCGTGGCGCGGCAGCTGGCCGACCGGATCAACGCCGAGCCGGGCATGCGCGCGGTGCTGACGCGGACCGGCGACTATTTCCTGCCGCTGCGCGAGCGCAACCGGCGCGCCCGGATCAACCAGGCCGACCTGTTCATCTCGGTCCATGCCGACGCCTACGTGTCGCGCACGGTGCGCGGCTCGTCGGTCTACGTGCTGTCCCGGGGGCGCGCCAGCAGCGAGGCCGCACGCTGGCTGGCGGACCGCGAGAACGCGGCCGACCTGATCGGCGGCGTGTCGCTGGACGACAAGGACAAGGTGCTGGCCTCCGTGCTGCTCGACCTGTCGCAGAATGCGGCGATCAGCGCCAGCCGCACCGCGGCGGCGCACGTGCTGGCCGAGCTCGACCGCGTGGGCCAGCTCAAGAAGACCGACGTGCAGCATGCCAGCCTGATGGTGCTGACCCAGCCGGACATCCCGTCGATCCTGGTGGAGACCGCCTACATCTCCAACCCGGAAGAGGAGCAGCGCCTGCGCGACCCGGCTTACCAGCGCCAGCTGGCCGACGCGATCCACAAGGGCGTGCGGCGCTACTTCTATGACAACCCGCCGCCGGGCACGCGCATCGCGCAGCTCGCGGCGCGCGAGAGGGGCCGGCCCCTGAAGCACGTCGTCGCCGCGGGCGAATCGCTGCACGAGGTGGCCGGCCGTTACTCGGTCAGCGTCGAATCCCTGCGGCGCGCCAACGGCCTGGCCGGCGACCGGCTCGCCTCCGGCACGGTGCTCGAGATTCCCTTCGCCAGCGGCGGCTGAACGCAGCCCGTTCCTGCGCTGCTAGACTCGGGTCCGCGACAGGACCCGCCATGCCGATCCGCCTGCTACCCGCCAATCTCGTCAACCAGATCGCCGCCGGCGAGGTCGTGGAGCGCCCGGCGTCGGTGGTCAAGGAACTGGTGGAGAACGCGCTCGACGCGGACGCCACGCGCATCGACGTGGACGTGGAACGCGGCGGCATCGCGCTGGTGCGGGTGCGCGACGACGGCGCGGGCATCGCGGCGGCGGAGCTGGCGCTGGCGCTGGCGCCGCATGCGACCAGCAAGATCGCGACGCTGGACGACCTGGCGGCGGTCGCCTCGCTGGGCTTTCGCGGCGAGGCGCTGCCGTCGATCGCGTCGGTCGCGCGGCTCAGGCTGGTCTCGGCGCGCGCGGCGGGCGAGGCCGCGGAGATCGAGGCGGCCGACGGCCGGCTGTCGCAGCCGCGGCCGGCCGCCCATCCGCCGGGCACCACGGTCGAGGTGCGCGACCTGTTCTACGGGGTGCCCGCGCGCCGCAAGTTCCTGCGCACGGAGTCCACCGAGTTCCAGCACGTGCTGCGCACCGTGTCGCGGCTGGCGCTGTCGCGCTTCGACGTCGCCTTCGCGCTGACCCACAACCGGCGCAAGGTGTTCGCCCTGGCCGCGGCGGCGGGGCGGGCCGCGCAGGAAGAGCGGGTGGCGCGCCTGGTCGGCGCGGATTTCATGGAGCAGGCGCTGTACCTCGAGCACGCCGCGGCCGGCCTGTCGCTGCGCGGCTGGCTGGGCCTGCCCGCGCATGCACGGGCGCAGCCCGACCGGCAGCTGCTGTTCGTGAACGGGCGCATGGTGCGCGACCGCCTGCTCGGCAATGCGGTGCGCCTGGCGTACCGCGACGTGCTGTACGGCGGCCGCCATGCCGCCTGGGTGCTGTACCTGGAACTCGACCCGGCCCAGGTGGACGTCAACGCCCATCCGCAGAAGCTCGAACTGCGCTTCCGGAACGGGCGGGACGTGCACGATTTCGTCTTTCGCAGCGTTGAGCGGGCGCTGGCCGCGACGCGCCCGGAGGCGGCGCGGCAGGGATCGGCGGATGCCGCCCCCTGGCTGGGCGGCGCCAGCGCCGGGCTGCCGCTGCGTGAACCCGTGGCCGGCGGCGGCGACTGGCGCGCACTGGCGCAGTGGACGCCCGCGGCCGAGACGGCCGGGCCGGCGGCCACCGCCCCGCCGCTCGGCTACGCGCTGGCGCAGATCCACACGATGTTCATCCTCGCGCAGACCGCGGAGGGCATCGTGCTGGTGGACATGCATGCCGCCCATGAGCGCGTCCTGTACGAGCGGCTCAAGTCCGGCCTCGGACGCGGGTGCGCCCGAGCGCCAGGCCCTGCTCGTGCCGGTCACGCTGCAGGTCACCGAGGCCGAGGCCGAACTGGCCGCGCAGCACCGCGAGGCGCTGGCCGGCGCCGGGCTGGTGGCGGACCGGATCGGCCGCGCCAGCCTCGCGATCCGCGAGCTGCCGGCGGCGCTGGCGGGCTGCGACGCGGCCGGGCTGCTGCGCGACGTGCTGGCCGACCTCGCCGAACATGGCGCCACGCACCGCATCGTCGAGCGGCAGAACGAGGTGCTGGCGAGCCTGGCCTGCCGCGCGGCCGTGCGGGCGCGGCGCGTCATGACGCTCGCCGAGATGAACGCGCTGCTGCGCGAAATGGAGCGCACCGACCGCGCCGACCAGTGCAACCACGGACGGCCGACCTGGACGCGCATCTCGCTCGAGGACCTCGACCGCATGTTCCTGCGCGGGCGCTGAGGCGTGGCCGCACCCGCCATCCTGCTGCTGGGGCCGACCGGCGCGGGCAAGACCGACGTGGCGGTGCGCCTCGCCGAACGCCTGCCCGTCGAGATCGTCAGCGTGGACTCGGCGATGGTGTACCGGGGCCTGGACATCGGCACCGCCAAGCCGGACCCGGCGGTGCGGGCGCGGGCGCCGCACCACCTCGTGGACATACTGGACCCGGCCGAGCGGTACTCGGTGGGCCGCTTCCTGGCCGACGCCACGCAGGCGATGGCCGCGATCCGCGGCCGCGGCCGCGTGCCGCTGCTGGCCGGCGGCACCATGCTGTACTTCCGCGCCCTGCAGTCGGGCCTGGCGCCGCTGCCGGCCGCCGACCCGCAGGTGCGCGCGGCGCTCGACGCGCGCGCCGCCCGCGAGGGCTGGCCGGCCCTGCACGCGGAACTGGCGCGCCATGACCCGGCCGCCGCGGCGCGCATCCAGCCCAGGGACCGCCAGCGCATCCAGCGCGCGCTGGAGGTCATCGAGCTGACCGGCCGGCCGGCCAGCGCGCTGCACCGCCAGGACCTGCGCGGCGCGTCGCGCCCCGGCGACCTCAAGCTGGTGCTGGCGCCGGGCGACCGGGCGGCGATGGCCGGGCGCATCGAGGCCCGTTTTGCACGAATGATGGAACTCGGGCTGCTCGACGAGGTTCGAAGGCTGCATGGACGGGGCGACCTGCATGGCGACCTGCCGTCCATGCGCTCGGTGGGCTACCGGCAGCTGTGGGATCACCTGGAGGGACGCCACAGCCTGGCCGACGCGGTGCGGCTGGCGGTCGTGGCGACGCGGCAGCTCGCCCGCCGGCAACTGACCTGGCTGCGGGCCGAGCCGGACGCCCGCTGGGAAGATGCCCTTGAACCGGGCGCCGCCGCCCGCATAGAGGAGCAGGTGGAGGCGTGGCTCGAGTCGGGGTCCGGGGCCGGGCCCCTGTGTTAATATTCGAGCGTTCGCCGGCGTTTTTTTGTTCGGCGAGAAGGGCCAGGACTCCTACCTGAGCAAGACCCTCGATGCCGACCCCGGCGAACTATAATTCTTAGAAATAACAAGGAGATAACGAGATGGCAAAAGGTCAGTCCTTGCAAGACCCGTTCCTCAATGCGCTGCGCAAGGAACGCGTACCCGTGTCCATCTACCTGGTCAACGGCATCAAGCTGCAGGGCCAGATCGACTCGTTCGACCAGTTCGTCGTGCTGCTGCGCAACACGGTGAGCCAGATGGTCTACAAGCACGCTATCTCCACGGTCGTCCCGGCCCGCAACGTGCGCCTGCCGAGCACCGAGGATGACGTACCCAAGGAAGGCGAGCCGGAGTGAGCGCCGCGCGCCCCGTCGCAGGAGGACCTGTTGTTCGATCGTCCTGAGACCGGCGAGCGCGCCGTACTCGTGCGCCTTGCCGTGGGGGCGCCGGCCAGCGAAGAAGACCTGCGCGAGTTCGACGCCCTGGCGCGATCGGCCGGGGCCACGCCCGTCGCCACGGTGACGGGCTCGCGCCGCGTGCCCGATTCGCGCTATTTCGTCGGCAGCGGCAAGGCCGAGGAGATCCGCGAGCGGGTCGCCGCCACCGGGGCGGACGTCGTGCTGTTCGACCATCCGCTGTCGCCCAGCCAGGAACGCAACCTGGAGCAGCTGATCGAACGGCGGGTCCTCGACCGGTCCGGGCTGATCCTCGACATCTTCGCGCAGCGGGCGCGCAGCGCGGAAGGCAAGCTCGAGGTCGAGCTGGCGCAGTTGCGGCACCTGTCCACCCGCCTGGTGCGCGGCTGGACCCACCTCGAACGGCAGAAGGGCGGCATCGGGCTCAGGGGGCCGGGCGAGACGCAGCTGGAGACCGACCGCCGCCTGCTGAGCCGCCGCATCCGCACGCTGGCGGGCCGGCTCGAGACGCTGGCGCAGCGCCGCGACACGGGCCGCGCGGTGCGCAAGAAGGTGCCGGTCCCGGCCATCGCGCTGGTCGGCTATACGAACGCCGGCAAGTCCACGCTCTTCAATGCGCTGACCGGCAGCGACGCCTACGCGGCGGACCAGCTGTTTGCGACGCTGGACCCGACCGTGCGCCGGCTGCGGCTGCCGCACACGCCGGAACTGGTGCTGGCCGACACCGTCGGCTTCATCCGCGACCTGCCGCACGAGCTGGTGGCGGCCTTCCGTTCCACGCTGCTCGAGGCCCGCGACGCAGATCTGCTGCTGCACGTGGTGGATGCCTCGGACCCGGAACACGTCGAGCGCATGGCGCAGGTCGGCCTGGTGCTCGACAGCATCGGCGCCGGCGAGCTGCCGGTGCTGACCGTGTTCAACAAGTGCGACCGGACCGGCGCCGCCGCGCGGCTCGAGCGCGATGGCGAGGGCCGCGCGGTGCGGGTCTGGACGAGTGCGCTGACCGGCGCGGGCGTGGAGCTGGTGAACACCTGCCTGCACGAGCGCTTCGGCGGTGCGCCGCGCCGCTACACCGTCGTGCTGGAACCCGGGCACGGCCGCGCGCGCGCCGGCCTGTACCGGGATGGCCTGGTGCGCGGCGATGCGCCCGCCGCCGCGGGCGGCTGGTTGCTGACCGTCGAGGCTTCGCGCGCCGAACTCGACGAGCTGTGCGCGCGCGAAGGCATCGACTTCGCACGCAGCATCTCGCCTTGTCCGGTCGGTCGCGGCTCCGTAGAATCCGAGGACTCCGTGGCGCAGTCCGCGGCCTGATTTCACCCCTAACCCACCGAGCGAACGACATGCCCTGGAACGACGACTCCGGCCGGAACGAGAATCCCTGGCAGCGACGTCCGGACAAGGGGCCGCCCGACCTCGACGAGGTCGTGCGCAACCTGCAACGGCGCCTGAAGTCCATGTTCGGCGGCGGGCCGAAGGGACCGCGCCCGGCGGGCGGCGGCGCGGCGGCCGGCGGCACGCCGTTCCGCTACGGCTACATCGCGGTCATCGTCATCGGCCTGTGGGGGATGACCGGCATCTACCAGAACGACGCCGCGGAGCGCGCGGTCATCACGCGCTTCGGCCGCTACGTCGACACGACGCAGCCGGGCCTGCGCTGGCACCTGCCGTGGCCGATCGAGCGCAAGCTCACGGTCAACGTGGCGGAGTTCCGCAGCTTCGAGGACCGCACGCGCATGCTGACCCAGGACGAGGCGCTGGTCGGCATCAACCTGGCCGTGCAATACCGCCGCTTCGACCCGATCCAGTTCGCGTTCAATGTGCGCGATCCCGAGAGCACGCTGCAGGAGGTGAGCGAGAGCGCCATCCGCGAGGTGGTCGGCCAGAGCAAGCTCGAGTTCGTGCTGGAGAAGGGCCGCCAGGAGATCTCGCAGAAGACCAAGGACCTGATCCAGCGCACCATCGTCTCGTACAACACCGGCATCGAGGTCATCAGCGTCAACCTGCAGGACGTCATCGTCCCCGAACAGGTGTCGCCTGCGCAGAAGGACGCCATCAAGGCCCGCGAGGACCGCGACCGCGCCAACCTGGCCGCGCAGACCTACGCCAACGACATCCTGCCGAAAGCGCGCGGCCTGGCGGCCAGCCAGCTGGAAGGCGCACGCGCCTATCGCGAGCGCGTCGTCGCCGAGGCGGACGGCCACAGTTCCCGGTTCACGGCGATCGCCGCCGAGTACCAGCGGGCGCCCGAAGTCACGCGCCAGCGCCTGTACCTGGAGACCATGGAACAGGTGCTGGGTAACTCCACCAAGGTCATCGTGGACACCAAGGGCACGGGCAACATGCTGTACCTGCCGCTGGACAAGCTCATGGAGCAGCGCACGCCGCGCGGCACGGTCACGATCGAGCCGGCGCCGCGCAGCGACGGCGAGGGTGACGTGCCGCTGCAGGTCGATCCGCGCGTGCGGGGGAGCCGCTGATGAACAACCGCTTCCTGTCCGTGCTGATCGCGGTGGCCGCGGTCTTCATCGTCGGCTCGAACACCGTGTTCCAGGTCAACGAGACCCAGCTGGCGATCAAGTTCCGCTTCGGCGAGATCATCCGCTCGGACTACAAGCCGGGCCTGCACTTCATGGTGCCGTTCGTCGACAACGTGCGCACCTTCGACCGGCGCGTGCTGACCCGCGACTATCCGTCCGAGCAGTTCCTGACCAGCGAGGGCAAGATCCTCAACGTCGACTTCTTCGTGAAGTGGCGCATCTCGGACGTGGCGCAGTACTACCAGTCCACCAGTGGCGGCGACGAAGAGGTCGCCGCGATGCGCCTGGCCGAACTCGTCAAGGACGGCCTCAAGGGCGTCATCGCGCGGCGCACCATCCAGCAGGTCGTCGCGGCGCAGCGCTCGGAGTTCATCGGCGACATCCTGACCTACGCCGGCGAGTCGGTGCGGCAGCTGGGCATCACGCTGGTGGACGTGCGCGTCAAGCGCATCGACCTGCCGGACGACGTGCTCGACTCGGTGTTCAACCGCATGCGGCAGGACTTCGCCAGGCAGGCCGCGCAACTGCGCGCCGAGGGCGACGAGATCGCGCAGAAGGTGCGCGCCGCGGCGGACCGTGAGCGCATGGAGATCCTGGCCGAGGCGACCCGCGAGGCGGAGAAGATCCGCGGCGAGGGCGATGCCAAGTCGGCCGCGATCTACTCCGGCGCCTACCAGCGCTACGCGGAGTTCTATTCCTTCTATCGCAGCATGGAAGCCTACCGGCGTGCGCTGGGCAAGCCGGAGGACATCATGGTGCTGGCGCCCGAGGGCGAGTTCTTCAAGCACATGAACAAACCCGGCCGCTGAGCCGCCGTGCAGATCGACTGGCTGGACCTCGGGACGGCCTTCGCGCTGTACCTGGTCATCGAGGGCGTGCTGCCTTTCCTCAGCCCGCAGGGGATGAAGCGGGCCATGGCGACGTTCACGGCCCTGCCGGACGCGCAACTGCGCGTGGCGGGACTCGCCAGCATGGTCGCCGGCCTGGTGCTGCTGTGGGTACTGCGCTCGTGAGCGGGCGCGCGGGCCGGATCGTGGTCGTCATCGGCGCGCAATGGGGCGACGAGGGCAAGGGCAAGGTCATCGACCTGCTGACCGAGCGCGCCGCGGCGGTGGCGCGCTTCCAGGGCGGGCACAACGCCGGCCATACGCTGGTCATCGGCGGCGACCGCACCGTCCTGTCGCTGGTCCCTTCCGGCATCCTGCACGGGCACACGCGCTGCTTCATCGGCAACGGCGTGGTGCTGTCGCTGCCGGCGCTGTTCCGCGAAGTGGACATGCTGACGGGCCGCGGCGTGCCGGTCCTCGACCGGCTGCGGGTGAGCGCCAACTGCCCGCTGATCCTGCCGTCGCACGTGCGGCTCGACCTGGCGCGCGAGAAGGCCAGCGGGGCGGAGGCCATCGGCACGACCGGGCGCGGCATCGGGCCGGCCTACGAGGACAAGGCGGCGCGCCGCGCGGTGCGGGTGGCGGACCTGTTCCGGCCCGGGCGCTTCGCGGAAAAGCTGCACGCGGTGCTCGAGTACCACAACTTCGTGCTGCAGAAGTACTACGACGAGCCGCCGGTCGATGCCGGCGCGGTGCTCGAGGAATGCCTGGTCCAGGCGGAGCGCGTCAAGCCGCTGGTGGCGGACGTCGGCCTCGAGCTGGCGGCGATCCGCCGGGCGGGCGGCGACGTGCTGCTGGAGGGCGCGCAAGGCGCGCTGCTCGACGTGGACCACGGCACCTACCCGTTCGTGACTTCGTCCAACACGGTAGCCGGCAACGCCGCCACCGGCACCGGGCTCGGGCCACGCGACATCGACTACGTGCTGGGCATCACCAAGGCGTACACGACGCGGGTCGGCGCCGGGCCGTTTCCCACCGAGCTGTTCGACGAGGCGGGTTCGCACCTGGCGCGGGTCGGTCGGGAGTTCGGCGCCGTCACCGGTCGGCCGCGGCGCACCGGCTGGCTGGACGCCGTCGCGCTGCGGCGCGCGATCCTCAACAACGGCATGTCCGCCCTGTGCGTGACCAAGCTGGACGTGCTGGACGGGCTCGAGCAGGTCCGCCTCTGCACCGCCTACCGCCAGGCGGGCCAGTTGCGCGAGACGCCGCCCATGCTGGCCGACGACCTGCGAGACTGCGAGCCGGTCTACGAGGACCTGCCCGGCTGGCGGGAGCCGACCGCGGGCGTGGCGCGCCTCGAGGCGTTGCCGGCCGCGGCGCGCGCCTTCCTGGAACGGCTGGCGGAACTGGCCGGCGTGCCCGTGGACATCCTGTCCAGCGGGCCTGATCGCGCCCAGACGATCGTGCTTCGCCACCCGTTCTCTTAGGGTTTCCGCCTCAGGCGAACAGGCGCCGCAGCAGCGCGCGCTCGCGCTCGACGACGATCCGCAGGAACTCCGTGGCGCCGTGCATGGCATGGAACGCCTGGAAGCCGCGCTCCACGAAATCCTGCAGGCGGCCGTAGCCCGCCGCGTGCGCGGGTGCGCGAGCGAGGCGGACCAGCAGGCCGATCTGCGGCCGGTCCGCGATGGAATCCAGCAGTCCGCCGATCAGCGCCAGCAGTTCGATCTGCCGCTCGCGATCCGCCCGCCGGCCGGCGGCGCGATAGGCCCGCGCATAGGCGTCGTCGTCGGGCACGGCCGGTCCGGGCAGGCGGGCGGCGGTGGCTGCATCCAGCTCGAGCGTCAGCCCATGCAGGTCGAGCGCATGCTCCAGCGACGACAGCGCGGCGAGCGGCAGGAAGCGGCCCAGCTTGTCCAGCGCACGGAACAACTGCGCATCGCGTTCCGACAGGTCCTGCGGCCCGTACAGGTCCTGCAGGAAGAAGTCGACGGCGAGCCGGTAGCGTTCGTCGCCGCGCAGGTCGCCGTGCGCGAGCGCCAGCCGCCGGGCCTGGTAGGCCTGCAGGACGCGCAGGCGCTCGGCGAGTCCGGCGTCGCCGGCGATGCGGCGCTGCACGGCGGCATGGCGTGCGGCCAGCGATTCGAGCCGCTGCCGCGTCCTGGCACGTTCCCCGGCATCGAACACCGGCAGGCTCCTTCGGCTGCGCCGTCCGGCCCGGCTCAGGCGCCGCCGACCAGCTTCTGCAGCCGGTCCAGCGTGCGCTGCAGGTCGCCGACGACGCGCTCGTTGGCACGCCGCTGCCGTTCGACGGACGCATGAAAGCTGCGGTGGCGGGCGCGCAGCACCTTCATGTCGAGCCGCAGGCCGTGCCGCGCGAGCACCGGCTCCAGCGCGGCGGCCTGCCGGCGCAGGTCGGCGCGCACGCGCTGGTAGGCGTGGTCCACCAGCCGCCGGCGGTCGGCATAACGGAACACGTTGGCGAAGAACATCTGCTCGTCGTCGCGGTCGGGCTCGAACAGCAGGATGTCGGAGCGCGGGTAACGCGACCGGTAGGCCGCCATGCCGACCAGCATGCGCGACTGGATCAGCGAGCGGAAGGTCTGGCCCAGCACGACCGTCAGGCCGCGTGCGGTGAGGTCGGTGGCGACCTTGTGCCGGCCGCCCCCGGAGGCGTCGTAGGACACCAGCGGGTTGATGCAGATCACGAGGTCGGCGCCGGCATCGAGCACCAGCGACGCATGCATGGTGCGCAGCAGCGCGCCGTCGGCGTAGACGTGGCCGTCGACCGCGAGCGGCGGGTACAGGCCGGGCAGCGCCGTGCTGGCCTGGATCGCCCGCGAAATCGGTACGTGGTCCATGCCGGGCTCGCCGAAGCGCGCCGCCTCGCCCGTGTTCAGGTCGGTGGCCACGATGAACAGCCGCCGCCGCAACTCGCGAAAGTCGTTGGTGCGCCCCGGCGCGCTGAACAGCCTGGCGATGAAGCGCTCGAAGGGTGCGCTGTCGAACAGGCCGGTCGGCAGCGCCTCGGCCAGCGGGTCGAGGACCTCGGCGAGGTTCCTCGACAATGGCGCACGCGCGTAGTCGCCGAACGCCTTGAGCGCCAGCCGCGGCAGCCGCAGCGCGCGGCGCGCAAACTCGCCGTAGGCGGGGTGCAGGAACATGCCGGGATTGCCGGGCAGCTCGGCGGATTCGTCGTTGATCACCAGCCGGCCCATGTCCACCGGCGTGAGCCCGTTGGCCAGGCAGGCCGCGAGCAGCGAGCCGGAACTCACGCCCACGTAGGCGTGCAGCCGGGTCAGTTCCAGGCCGTCGATGCTCTCCGCCAGCGCCTGCAGTGCGCCGAGTTCGAAGAACGCGCCCAGCGGGCCGCCGCCCGCCAGCGCGATCGCGACGCGCTTGCCCGCGGGCTTCGGCCGGCGCGCCAGCTGCGGGGTCAGCATCCCGGTCGCCTGCCGGGGGTCGCCTTACGCCTCGCCGCCTGCGGCGGTTGCGCTCTTGCGGCGCCTGGCAGCAGCCTTCTTCTTGCGGGCGGCCGGGCGCTTCTTCTTCGCAGCGCCGGTCTTGGCCAGCCGGTCCACGCTCCTGGACAGTTCGTTGACCTTGCGCGTGAGCGCCGTGATCTCCTCGGCGCTAGGCATGCCCAGCTGGTGCAGGGCGCGCTGCACGCGGGTCTGGAAGATCTTCTCGAGGCTGTCCCAGGTCTCCGTCGCCTGGCCACGCACATCGTCCACCTTGCGGTTGACGCTCTTCTGCGCCCCCTGCAAGGCTTCCTTGACCACCTTCTGCGCGGTCTCCAGCGCGGTGCCCTGCAGCTTCGCGCCCTCGCGGACCAGTTCGTCGAACACCTTGGTGCCGCCTTCCTGGGTGCGCGACAGCGCCCCGAGGCCGGCCATCCAGATCTGGTTGGCCGACGCCAGCAGGTTCGGGTCCCGCCTGGTTCCGGTCGTGTCGGCGCCCGCGCCGCTCAGCTTGCCCTTCTTCTTCACTGCCATCGTCGACTCCTTGCCGTGTACGGCGCGATACCGCTACCGTGTGGCCCAAGAATAACCCGATTCCGGCACGCTGCGCCCTCGGAATGCGGCCCGGCGGCGGGTCGGTAGTTGCCGCAGGAGTGCAGCGATGGCCAGCGCGAAGTGGGTCGAATTCCCCTACACCAGCAAGTCCTACGAGTACGCCGGACCGGCGCTGGCGAAGGCCTGGGAGCGACTGCATGCCGGCGACCGCGAACCCTTCCCGGACGCGGCCGGGCTCAAGCGGCTCGCGGGCGGCAAGGCCGGCAGCCAGCCGCCCGGTTGCAAGGGCAGCTATGAGGACCTGGCCACCGGACTGGCGGACGCCTGGCGGGATTTCCATCGCGGCGACTTCGCCGCTGCCGTCGAGCGCGGCACCGCGCTGGGGGCCTTCGGCGCATCGGTCGCGAACAAGGCGGCGGCGGTGTACTGCACCTACCTGGAGGAGGACGACAAGCGGGCGGTGCGCCTGCTCACGGAAGCCGCGGCGCGCGGCGCGGACGCCTGCCGCAGGCTGCCCGGCTATGCGAACGCCTGGTACTTCCATGCCTTCGTTCTGGGTCGCTACGCGCAGCGCATCTCGGTGCTCAAGGCGCTCGGCGAGGGCGTGGGCGGCAAGGTGCGCGAGGCGCTGGACACGACGCTCGAGCTCGAGCCGCGCCATGCCGACGCGCACATCGCGCTGGGCGCCTACCACGCCGAGATCATCGACAAGGTCGGCGCGCTGGCCGGCCGGCTCACCTACGGCGCGGACAAGGCCACTGCGGTGCGGCATTTCCAGCAGGCCATCAAGCTCAATGGCCAGGCGGCCGTCGCCTACGCCGAATACGCCAACGGACTGCTGATGCTGGAGGGCGACGGCCAGCACGCCGAGGCGGTGAAGCTCTACAAGAAGGCGGCGACCTGCAAGCCCGTCGACGCGATGGAACGGCTGGACGTGGAACAGGCGCGGGCCGAACTGGCCTGATCGGGGTTCAGGCGCGGCGCAGGAAGGGTCCCAGCAGCGCGGCCAGCACGACGGCCTCGAACTCGGCCGCGAAGTGGCTCACCAGCCGGTGCGGGTCGGCGATCCTCTTGCGGTCGGCCAGCACGCCGAACTGCACCTTGCCAGAGTGGCTCAGGATGCTGAGCCCCAGGCCTATGTCGCCCGACTGCGGCACCCAGAAGACTGCCTGCGACAGCGGCCGCCCGGCCAGCAGCAGCGTGGCGGCGGGGCCGGGGACGTTGGTGGCGACCAGCGTCGCCTTGCGCGACAGCAGGTCGACCGCGGCGGTCTGCACCGCCTCGCCCATCATGCCCAGGGCCGTCATCAGTCCCAGCATGACCGCGGGTTGCGGCGAGCGCTTCAGTTCCGTCATGCGCTCGTGCACCGCGCGCACGCGCTCGAGCGGGTCGCGGATCCCCACCGGCAGGTCGAGGAAGACCAGGCCGAAGTGGTTGCCCAGCGAGTCGGCGCCGGCCGGGTCGCGCAGGTTGAACGGGACGGTGGCCCGCAGCGTCAGGTCCACGCTGGACTCGCCCTGGTCGCGCAGGTAGCTGCCCAGCGCGCCGGCCGCCGCCGCCATGATGACGTCGTTGACGGTGCAGCCGAGGGCGTGGGCCACCGTGCGCACCTCGGACAGTTGCAGCGGCTCCGCCCAGGCGGCGACCTTGCGCGTGCCGAGCGGTCCCTTCAGCGAGGTCGGCGGATCGTCCGGCAGCGCGGCCACCCGGGCCAGTTCCGCGGTCGCGTCCAGCGTCCTGCCCGCCAGCGCGCCGACCGACTGCGGCATGTGGACCGTCCCGCCGAGGCGCCCCAGCCAGGCGGCTCCGCCCGCCAGCAACTCGTCCAGCAGCCCGGCCCCGTGGCCGCCCGCGGCGACCGGCGCCGGCTGGGCGTCGTCGGTGAGGGACATGAAGACGCGCGCCAGCGCGATGCCGTCGGCATAGCAGTGGTGGATGCGCATGACGATGGCGGTGCCGCGCGCATAGTTTTCGACGAACTGGAATTGCCACAGTGGCCGGCGGCGGTCCAGGTCCGTGCCGGCGAGGTCCGAGACCAGCGCCTCGAGCTCGCGCTGGCCCGCCGGGTGGGGCAGCGCGACCCGGCGCAGGTGCGCGTCGAGGTCGAAGCGGGTATCCAGTTGCCAGGCGGCACCGCGCACGCCGTCCACCGGCCGGCGCCGGAAACGCTCGAAACGCAGGAACCGGTCGGCGATGAGCTTGCGGAAGCGCCGGAAGTCGAGCGGCTGCTCGAACACCAGCACGCCGACCACCATCATGAGGTTGGTGGGCCGGTCCATGCGCATCCAGGCCGCGTCCACGGCGGACATGCTGTATTGGTCGGCGGCCATGGCAGTCGGCTCTCGCTCGGAATCGGCTATGCTAAGAACAGCACTATAACCGCCCGGCCGTGCCAGTGGCCCACACGGCGCGGCCCCGGGCGAATACGACGGCGGGACCCGCAACGGCACCGCCAGGGGAGCGGCAAGTGAGTTATTTCGTCACCGGCGCCACCGGCTTCATCGGGCGCTTTCTGATCCCGCGCCTGCTCGACCGTCGCGGCTACATCTACGCGCTGGTCCGGCCGGAGTCCATGGAAAAATTCGAGGCGCTCAAGTCGGGCTGGGGTCCGCGCGCCCGCCGGGTCATCGCGATTCCCGGCGACCTGGCCGAGCATCACCTGGGGGTGTCCGCCGCGGACCGCAAGCGCCTCAGCGGGCGCATCAAGCACGTCTTTCACCTGGCGGCCGTCTACGACCTGACGGCCGGCGCCGCGGAGCAGGAAGCGGCCAACGTGCTGGGCACGGACCACGCGCTGCAGTTCGCCAGCTCGGTCAAGGCGGGCCGCTTCCACCTGGTCAGCTCGATCGCCAGCGCCGGGCAGTACCGCGGCACGTTCCGCGAGGACATGTTCGAGGAGGCCACCGGGCTGGACCACCCGTATTTCCGCACCAAGCACGAGTCCGAGGGGCTGGTCCGCGAGCGCTGCCGGATGCCGTGGCGCGTGTACCGGCCGGGCATCGTGGTGGGGCACTCGAAGACCGGCGAGATCGACAAGATCGACGGGCCTTACTACTTCTTCAAGATGATCCAGAGGATCCGCCAGTCGCTGCCGTCCTGGTTTCCGCTGGTCGGCTTCGAGGGCGGCTACATCAACCTGGTGCCGGTGGACTACGTGGTGGACGCGATGGACCACCTGGCGCACCTCGAGGAGGGAGACGGCGAGTGCTTCCACCTGATCGACCCGCGCCCGCGACGCGTGGGCGAGGTCCTCAACCTGTTCGCGCGCTCGGGGCACGCGCCGACCATGGCCTTCCGGCTCGACCCGAAACTGTTCGAGTTCATCCCGGGCGGCGTCAGCAAGTCGCTGACCAGCTACAAGCCGCTGCAGCAGATGATCGACACGATCATGCGCGACCTGCAGATTCCCAAGGACGTGCTGCGCTTCGCCAACTGGCAGACGCGCTTCGACTCCACCAAGACGCAGCGTCTGCTGGAGGACACCTCCATCCGCGTGCCGCCGCTCGAGGACTACGCATGGCGGTTGTGGGACTACTGGGAGCGGCACCTTGACCCCGACCTGTCGCTGGACCACAGCCTGGCCGGCGCGGTGCGCGGCAAGGTGGTGGTGATCACGGGCGGTTCGTCCGGCATCGGCCTGGCAGCGGCCGGGCGCTGCGTGGACGCCGGCGCCAAGGTCGTCATCGCCGCGCGCGACCCCGAGAAGCTGGAGGCGGCGCGCGAGGCGCTGGCTGCGCGCGGCGAGGTGCATGCCTATCCCTGCGACCTCAGCGACTATGCGGCCTGCGACGAATTCGCGAGGCGCGTGCTCGAGGAGCACGGCCGCGTGGACGTGCTGGTCAACAACGCCGGCCGGTCGATCCGCCGCTCCATCGACCTGTCCTTCGACCGCTTCCACGATTTCGAGCGCACCATGCAGCTCAACTACCTGGGCGCGGTGCGGCTCACGATGGCGATCCTGCCGTCCATGCTGGAACGGGGCGCGGGCCACATCGTCAACATCTCGTCGATCGGCGTGCTGTCCAACGCGCCGCGCTTTGCCGGCTACGTGTCGTCCAAGGCGGCGCTGGAAGCCTGGACGCGCTGCGCGGCGGCCGAGCTGGCCGACCGGGGCATCACGTTCACGATCATCAACATGCCGCTGGTGCGCACGCCCATGATCGCGCCCACCAAGATCTACGAGCAGATGCCGGTGGCGACGCCGGACGAGGCCGCCGACATGGTGGCCGAGGCGATCATCGACCGGCCGAAGCGCATCGCGACCCGGCTGGGGCTGTTTGCGGAAGTGCTGCACCTGGCGGCGCCGCGCATCTCCGAGGTGGTGATGAACACGGCCTACAAGATGTTCCCGGATTCCTCGGCGGCGAAGGGCGAGGTGAAGGACAGGCCGAAGGACTCGACGCCGACCCGCGAGGCGGTGATGTTCGCTTCGCTGCTGCGCGGCGTGCACTGGTAAGATAAAGGCCGCTGGCCCGGGGGCCGGCGGCCTTTTCCATCAGGAGCGTCTGATGGTGCCCAGGAGAGGACTCGAACCTCCACGCCTCTCGGCACTAATACCTGAAACTAGCGCGTCTACCAATTCCGCCACCTGGGCACAGGTTGCGGCCGGGGCAGGCCCCGGCGAGGGCAGCGAAATCTACTCACGCCGCCTGTGCTTGTCAAATCAGGGGTTTTCATGAAGTCACATCGTCGCTGGCAGGACCGGGATCCGCGTTTCCGGGAAGAGTCGCGCCGCTACGAAGAGCCGATCCCCAGCCGTCAGTTCATCCTGGAGACGCTCGAGGAAGCGGGCCAGCCCCTGGCGCTCGATGCGCTGTGCGAAGCGCTCGGCGTGCGGGCGCCGGCGCTGCAGCAGGCGCTCACCAAGCGCCTCGGGGCCATGCTGCGGGACGGCCAGCTGCTGCGCAACCGGGCGGAGGAGTACTGCCTGCTGGAGCGGCTGACGCTGGTGGTCGGCACGGTCAGCGGCCACAAGGACGGCTTCGGCTTCCTGCGGCCCGAGGCCGGCGGCGACGACATCTTCCTGCCGTTTAGGCAGATGCGCCGGGTCATGCACGGCGACCGCATCGCCGTGCGCGCCACGGGCACCGATGAGCGCGGTCGCAAGGAGGGCGTGCTGGTCGAGGTGCTGGAACGCCGCACGCGACAGGTGGCCGGCAAGTACTGGTCGGAGGCCGGCGTCGGCTTCGTCGAGCCGGACAACCGCCGCATCAGCCACCGCATCGTCATCCCGCCGCAGTCCAGCGGCGGCGCGCGTTCCGGCGACCTGGTGGTCGCCGACCTGGTCGAGCCGCCGACCGCGCATGCCGACCCGGTGGGCCGCGTGACGCGGATCCTGCCGGAAGGGAGCGCGGCGCACACGGCCATCGAGCTGGCGGTGGCGGCACACGGCCTGTCGCAGGAATTCCCGGCGGACGCGCTGCGCGAGGCGCGCGGCTACGGCAAGCAGGTGCCGAAGTCCCCGCCGGCAGGGCGCGAGGACCTGCGCGGGGTGCCGCTGGTCACGATCGACGGCGCCGACGCCCGCGATTTCGACGACGCGGTGTACGCGGAAGCGACCCGCAGCGGCTTCCGCCTGATCGTGGCCATCGCCGACGTGAGCCACTACGTGACGCCCGGCGCTGCGCTGGATCTCGAGGCCCGCGAGCGCGCCACGTCGGTGTACTTCCCGGGGCGCGTGATCCCGATGCTGCCCGAGGAACTGTCCAACCACCTCTGTTCGCTGATGCCGGAGGTGGAACGGCTGTGCATGGCCTGCGAGATGAGCGTGTCGCGCGAGGGCCGCGTGACCAGGGCGCGGTTCTACCCCGCGCTGATGCGCTCGGTGGCGCGGCTGACCTACACCCAGGTGGCGGCGGCGCTGGTCGAGCGCGACGCCGCGGTGCGCCGCGACCTGGCTGCGGTGCTGGATGGGCTGGAGACGCTGCGCGAGGTGTACCGCGCGCTGCGCGTGCACCGCGAGAGCCGCGGCGCGCTCGACTTCGAGGCGCCGGAAGTGCGCGTGCTGGTGGACGAGTCGGGCGCCGTGACCGACGTGCGCGCCTATCCGCGCAACGATGCGCACCGCATGATCGAGGAATGCATGATCGCCGCCAACGTCGAGGCGGCCAGGTTCCTCAAGGCACACAAGATGCCGTCCCTGTTCCGCATCCACGGCCAGCCCGAAGAGGACCGCATCGCGGAGCTGAAGCACTTCCTGGCCATGCGCGGCGTGCACCTCGACACGACGAGGGAACTCGAGCCGGCGCGGCTGCAGGGCGTGTTGCGCCAGGTCGTGGACCGGCCGGACGCGGCGGTGCTGGAGAACGCCATCATCCGTTCGCTGCCGCAGGCCCTGTACCAGCCGCTGAACATCGGCCACTTCGGCCTGGCGCTGGACGAGTACGTGCACTTCACGTCGCCGATCCGCCGTTATCCGGACCTGCTCGTGCACCGCGCCATCCGCCACGCGCTGGGCGGCGGCACGGCCGACGACTTCGTGCACTCCACGCGGGAGATGGAGACGCTGGGGCAGGAGTGTTCCCTGCGGGAGCGCAAGGCCGACGAGGCGGCGCGCTCGGTGGTGGCCTTCCTCAAGTGCGAGTTCATGAAGGACCGGCTCGGCGAGGAGTTCGAGGCGGTCGCCACGGGCGTCACGGACTTCGGCATCTTCGTGCAGATCAAGGGCCTGCAGATCGACGGGCTGGTGCACGTCACGGCGCTGCCGCGCGACTACTTCCGGTTCCACGAGGCCGACCGCACGCTGGTCGGCGAGCGCACCGGCCAGCGCTTCACCATCGGCGACGAACTGCGGGTGAGGCTGTCGAAGGTGGATTCCTCGGAGCGCAAGATCGACTTCGAGTTCGTCGAGAAGCTGGCCGGCGCCTGGCACCCGCGCGGCGCCGCTATTGCGGCTGGCGGCCCGCGCCAGCCGCGCGGGAAAGGCCAGGCCCGCGGCAAGGGCAAGCCCGGCCAGGGCGGCAAGTCCGGCAAGGCGGGCCAGGGCGGCAAGGCCGGCCAGACCCGCAAGCCGCGGCGGACGCGCCGCAAGTGAGCGCCGACAACCTGGTCTACGGCCTGCACGCGGTGCGCGTGCTGCTGGAACAGCATGCCGGCCGGGTGCGGCAGGTCTGGCTGCAGCAGGGCCGCGACGATGCGCGCGCGCGCGCCGTGCAGGAACTGGCGACTGAACATGGCGTGCGCAGCGGGCGGCGCCCGGCGGAAGAACTCGATCGCATGACCGACGGGGCCGTCCACCAGGGCGTCGTGGCCGAAGTGACGCCCGCGCCCGCCGTGGACGAAGACGAGCTGCTGACGCGGGTCGCGGCGGCCGGGCGCGATGTCCTGCTGCTGGTGCTGGACGGCTTGCAGGATCCACACAACCTGGGGGCCTGCCTGCGCAGCGCCGACGCAGCCGGCGTCCTGGCGGTGATCGCGCCGAAGGACCGCGCGGCCGGGCTGACCCCGGCCGTCCGCAAGGTCGCGGCCGGCGCCGCCGAGGCGATTCCGTTCGTGCAGGTGACCAACCTGGCCCGGACCCTGGCCCGCCTCAAGGAGGCCGGCGTGTGGCTGGTGGGGACGGCGGGCGTGGCGGAGATGGACCTGTACGCGGCCGATCTCACCGGGCCGCTGGCGATCGTGGTGGGCGCGGAGGGGTCCGGCATGCGCCGGCTCACGCGCGAGGCCTGCGACTTCACGGTCAAGCTGCCGATGCGCGGGGTCGTCGAATCGCTCAACGTCTCGGTCGCCACCGGCATCGTGCTCTACGAGGCCGTGCGGCAGCGCGCCGCGAAGAAGCCGGCCTGACTCATCGGTGCGGTGACCCGGAGACGGGGCCTCGTGTTACACAAAAAATAAATAAAAACAAATAGTTAAGTAGACTAATCTAAGAAATTCTGCTGGCGACCGGCCGGATCTCACAAAAGTTCTAACATTTGTTAAACTTCCGGCAACCCCGCAGCCCGGAGCGCCGTCCATGCCCGTCACCGTCAAGCTCCGCAAGATCGGCAATTCACTCGGGCTGATTCTTCCCAAGGAGGTCGCCGAGCGGCTGCGGTGTCGTGCAGGCGACACGCTGCACGTCATCGCCGACCCGGAAGGCGTGCGACTGACGCCCTACGATCCCGGCTTCGAGGTCGCGATGCAGGCCTTCGAGCGCACGCGCCGCAAGTACCGCAACGCACTCCATGCACTCGCCAGGTAACTGGACGCCGGGCGAACCATGACCGACCCGGTGTGGGTTCCGTCAGGTGCGGTCGTCGCCATGCAGGGTGAACTGATCGCCCAGCACGGCGGGTTGCCCGGCCAGCCACGCAGCGCGGACCTGGTGACCGCGCTGGCTCGTCCCGGCAACCTGCTGGCCTGCGCCAGCGCCCGGCCTTCGCTGGCGCGGCTTGCCGCCGCCTATGGCTACGCCGTGGCCCGGGGGCGTTGCTTTCGCGACGGCAATGTAGGCGTGGCGCTGGCGATCATGGACGTGTTCCTGCAGTTGAACGGACAGGAACTGGCCGCGCCGGAAGCGGCTGCCGCCAGCACCCTGGCCAGGGTCGCCGCCGGCGACCTCACCGAAGGCGACCTGGCCGACTGGATCGCCGCCCACCTGGGTCCGCGCTGACGGCGCGGTGCCGGCGTTATCGGTCCGCAGGGGGCGGATCCCGAGCGGCCGCTTGCGCCTTGCGAAAGCCCAGCCGTTCCGTTACCTTACGCACCCTTTCGCGCCCCCGGCGGGCGCCATTCTCCTTGCTTCACCGCGGCTGCATCCCGCGGGAGGCAAACCCGTAAGGAGGTACCAAGATGCGCCACTACGAGATCGTATTTCTCGTCCATCCGGACCAGAGCGAACAGGTGCCGGCCATGGTCGAGCGCTACCGCGGCATGATCGCCGCGGGCAACGGCCACGTGCATCGCTTCGAGGACTGGGGCCGGCGCCAGCTGGCGTTCCCCATCAACAAGATCCACAAGGCCCATTACGTCCTGCTCAACGTCGAGTGCGGCGGCAAGACGCTCGACGAGCTGGTCGAGGCGTTCCGCTTCAGCGACGCGGTGCTGCGCCACCTGATCGTCAAGATGGACCAGGCGGTGACCGAGCCCTCGCCGATGGCGCGGCCGGCGGACGACAAGGACCGCAGCGACCGCGACGACCGTCCGGCCCGCGACTCGGACGACGACGACGACGACAATGGGCCGCGCCGCGAGCGGGATTCCGCCGCGGGCGCGGACTGACGGGAGGCAGGCGCATGTCACGTTTTTTCCGCCGCAGGAAGTACTGCAAGTTCACGGCCGAGGGCATCGAGCAGGTCGACTACAAGGACCTCGGGATGCTGAAGGGCTATGTCACCGAGACGGGCAAGATCGTGCCGAGCCGCATCACCGGCACGAGCGCGTTCTACCAGCGGCAGCTGGCGGTCGCCATCAAGCGGGCCCGCTACCTGGCGCTGTTGCCCTACACGGACCAGCACTGACGCGGCGCCGCCGCGTCCCGGTGCTCCGGCGACGCCATGCAGAAGTTCGCAGAGTGGCTGACGGTACGGCCCGCGCGCGGGTTCCTCGCGGCCGCGGCGGCGTCCGCGCTGACGCTGATCGCGCTGCCGGTGGCGGCCTGGCTGCCGGCTGCGGTGATGGTGCTGATGCTGCTGGCCGCCGGCCCGCGGCAGGCGGCACTGGCCGGCCTGGGTGCCGCGCTGCCCATCGCCTGGGGGTTCTCGCCGGTGCTGGGCACGGTGGGTGCGCTCATCTTGGCGGCAGTGATGCTGGCGCCGGCGTACCTGGCGGGCACCCTGCTGAACCGCAGCCACAGCCTGAACCTCGCGTTCCAGGTGGTGGCGCTGTCGGCGGCGGGCCTCGTGCTCGTGGCGCACCTGGCGCTCGGCCATCCGGCCACGGTGCTGCAGCCGGTATTCGAAGCGATGCGGCCGATGCTCGAGGAGACGGCCGCTGCGCTGACGGCGATGGGGGTGCCCAGCACGGCGGAGCAGGTCGGTGCGGCCGCGGCGCGGATGGCCTGGGCCAGCGGCACGTCGCTGGTGCTGCTGCATACCCTGCTGGCGCTGTTCGCGGCGCTGTGGGCCTTCGGCAGCCTGCGCGAGCCGGGGCTGTTCGGGCGGCAGTTCCGCGGGCTCAGGCTGGGCAGTGTCGTGGCCTGGATCGCGGTGGCGGCGCTGCTGGTCAACCTCGGCGCGCAGTTCGCCACGGGGCGGACCTGGCAGCCGGCCGAGGACGTCTTTTTCGTGCTGGCCTGCGCCTTCCTGCTGCAGGCGCTGGCGGTGGCGCACGCGCTGCGCGACGCGCAGGTGCTGGGCACGGTGCCGCTGGTGCTGTGCTACGTTGCGGTGGTGCTGCTGCCGATGGCGCTGGTGGGGGTCGGTCTGGCGGATACCTGGATGCGCTTTCGCGAGCGCTTCATCGGCGCCCGGCCCCGGGCCGGCGCCTGACGGAAGGCGGGGCCCGGCGAGGTTCCGGATCGGTCGTTTAGAGTCTGTAGAAAACACGGTGCAATCATGGAAGTAATTCTCCTGCAGAAGGTCGCCAACCTCGGCAACATCGGCGACCGGGTCAAGGTCAAGTCGGGCTTCGGCCGCAACTACCTGCTGCCGAGCGGCCGCGCCACGCTGGCGACGCCGGAGCACGTGGCCGCCTTCGAGGCGCGCCGCGCGGAGCTCGAGATCAAGGCGGCCAACGACCTGACGAGCGCGCAGGCGCGCGCGGCGCAGATGGCGGGCCTGGCGCTGACGCTGACGGCCAAGGCGGGCAGCGAAGGCAAGCTGTTCGGCTCGATCGGCACCGCCGACATCGCCGAGGCCTGTGCGGCCGCGGGACACCCGGTGGAACGCGCCGAAGTGCGCCTGCACGGCGGCCCGGTCCGGCTGGTCGGCGAGCACACGATCACGCTGCACCTGCATGCGGACGTGGACGTCGAAGTCGCGCTGACCGTCGTCGCCGAGGAGTAAACTGACCCGCAGGCGGGCCGGCCGGCCGGCGCGCCCCGGGGAAGACCTCATGGCAGTGGCTCAAAGACCGCGCAGCGCCGACCGCGGCATCGCCGACGCGATCCGCACCCCGCCGCACTCGGTCGAGGCCGAGCAGGCGGTGCTGGGCGGCCTCATGCTGGACTCCAACGCCTGGGACGCGGTCGCCGACATCGTGACGGCGACCGACTTCTACCGTCGCGACCACCGGCTGATCTTCGAGGCCGTCGCCGAGGTGGTGGACCGTCGCGGTCCCTGCGATGCCGTCACCGTGTCGGAGCACCTGGAACGCAAGGGCCTGTCCGAGGAGACGGGCGGGCTGGCCTACCTGGGCACGCTGGCGCGCGACACGCCCAGCGCCGCGAACGTGCGCACCTATGCGGAAATCGTCAGGGAGCGCGCGATCCTGCGCCAGCTGGTCGAGGCCGGCGCGCAGATCTCGTCGTCCGTGCACGAGAACGACGGCCGGCCGGCCTCCGAGCTGGTGGACGAGGCCGAGCGGCGCGTCTTCGAGATCGCCGAGCGCGGCACGCGCTCGCGCATGGGATTCCAGTCCATCAAGGACGTGCTGCCGGCGACCGTGGACCGGCTGGACATGCTGCACCAGTCGCCGGGCACGCTGACCGGCGTCGCCACCGGGTTCGCGGACCTCGATCGCCTGACCACCGGCCTGCAGCCGGGCGACCTGGTGGTCATCGCAGGCCGCCCGTCCATGGGCAAGACCACGCTGGCGGTCAACATTGCCGAGAACGCGGCAATCGGCAAGGGCGTGCCGGCGGCCATCTTCTCGATGGAAATGTCCTCCGAGCAGCTGACCCTGCGGCTGATTGCCTCGCTGGGCCGCGTCAGCCAGACCCACCTGCGCACCGGCCAGTGCACCGACGAGGACTGGTCGCGCATCAACGGCGCGATCGCGCAGCTGTCGGCGGCGCCGCTGTTCGTGGACGAGACGCCGTCGCTGACGCCGACCGAGGTGCGCGCCCGCGCGCGGCGGCTGAAGCGCGAGCACGGGCTGGGGCTGGTCGTGGTGGACTACCTGCAGCTCATGCAGGTGGCGGGCAGCAAGGAGAACCGCGCCACCGAGATCTCCGAGATCTCGCGCGGCCTCAAGGCGCTGGCCAAGGAACTGCAGGTCCCGGTGGTGGCGCTGTCGCAGCTCAACCGCAGCGTCGAGCAGCGCAGCGAGAAGCGGCCGGTCATGTCCGACCTGCGCGAATCCGGCGCGATCGAGCAGGATGCGGACGTCATCATCATGATCTACCGCGAGGAGGTGTACGAGCCCAACACCACCCGCAAGGGCATCGCCGACATCATCATCGCCAAGCAGCGCAACGGCCCGGTCGGCGAGGTGCACCTGACGTTCCTGGGCGAGTACACACGCTTCGAAAACCTGGTCGCCGAGTCCTACGGCGAGGGCGTATTCTGACCGCGGCATGACGCCGATCATCCGCGCCATCGTCGACACCTCCGCGCTGCGCCACAACCTGGCGCGGGTGCGCGAGATCGCGCCCGGCAGCCGGGTGCTGGCGGTGCTGAAGGCGAATGCCTACGGTCATGGCAGCGTGCCGTGCGCGGTCGCGCTGGCCGGCGCCGACGGCTTCGCGGTGGCGCGCCTGGGCGAGGGCATCGCGCTCAGGGCGGCCGGGTTGCGGCACCGCATCCTGCTGCTGGAAGGCGTGTTCGCCGCGGACGAACTGGCGCAGGCGGCGCACCACGGCTTCGACATCATGGTGCACGACGCGGCGCAGCTTGCGCTGCTCGAGGGCGACCGCGGCGAGGCGCCGTTCAACATCTGGCTCAAGATCGACACCGGCATGAACCGCCTGGGCTTCAGGCCGGAACAGGTGCCCGGCGCGCTGGCGCGGCTCGCCGCCTGTGCCGCCGTCGCCAGGCCGCTCACGCTGGTCACCCACCTGGCCTGCGCGGACGAGCGCGACGGCGAGGTCACGCGCGCCCAGCTCGACCTGTTCGATCGCCTGACGGCCGGCGAGCCGGGCGAGCGCAGCATCGCCAACTCGGCCGCCACGATCGGCTGCACGCGTGCGCGCCGCGACTGGGTGCGGCCGGGGCTCCTGCTGTACGGGGTGTCGCCGTTTGCGGATCGCAGTGCCGCCGAGCTGGGCCTCAAGCCGGCCATGACGCTGATGACGCGCGTCATCGCGGTCAAGGAAGTCGCCACGGGCGAGCGGGTCGGCTACGGCGGCGAGTGGCGGGCGGAACGACCCAGCCGCATTGCCATCGGCGCCGCCGGTTACGGCGACGGCTACCCGCGCAACACGGCGTCGGGCACGCCGGTGCTGGTCAACGGCCGCCGCACCGTTCTGGTGGGCCGCGTGTCCATGGACATGATCGCCATCGACGTGACCGACCTGCAGGGCGTGGCGGTTGGCGACCCGGTTACGCTGTGGGGCGCGGGGGTGCCGGTCGAGGAAGTGGCACGCGCCGCCGGCACGATCCCCTACGAACTGATCTGCAACGTCAGCCAGCGCGTGCACCTGGACGTGCGCTGAGCGGATCCGGGTCCCCACAGCAAGGACCCGGCGCAGCGGCCGGGTCCCGGGAATCGTCGTTGGCGGGGCGGCTCAGCCCTGGAAGAAGCCCATCTTGACGCCGGCCAGCGTGATCACGTCGTTGTCCGTCAGCCGCCGGGCCTGTGGGCCGATCGGCTGGCCGTTGACCAGCGGGAAGTCGCTGGGGTGGGCACTCTCGACGTGCACGATGGAATAACCGTCGGCGCGCCGCGTGATCGCCGCGACCTGCACGCCCGGGCGGCCCAGGGTCGTCAGCGCCTTGACCAGTTCCAGTTCGCGCCCCGCAAACTGCCCGGACAGCACCTGCAGCTTGGCGGTGACCAGCGCCGAGCGGCCCGCAGGCGTCGCGGCGGGCGCCGCCGCGGGCGTGGCCGCGGCCGCGGCGGCACGCAGCCGTTCCTCGCTGATCTGTCCCGGGCCGATGACCATGGTCCGCTCGAACTCGTCGCCGTCGGCGCCTTCGTCCTGCACATCCACGAAGCGCAGGTGGTGCAGGCCGATCGTCACGACGTCGCCGTGCTGCAGCGCGTGCTTCTTGATCAGCTTGCCGTTGACGTAGGTGCCGTTGGTGCTGTTCAGGTCTTCCAGGAACGAGTCGTTCAGGATGTTGATGATCAGGGCGTGATGGCCGCTGACTGCCGGGTTGTCCAGGCGGACGTCGTTGTCCGGGAGACGGCCCAGCGTGTACCGCTCCTTGGTCATGTTGTATTCGGCCAGTGCCTGACCGTCGAGACTCAGAATCAAGCGCGCCATGGGTTGCCTCGCCGCAAGTTAGCCGAACCAGGCCAATATTCTGTCAAGTATGCCCTTTCTGGCGGGGAAGGGCTCGAGGACCTGAATCAGCATCAACGAAATGTTGTCCCGCCCGCCGTTGTCATTGGCCAGCTGCACCAGCTGCTTCGATACAGTATCAAGATTAGCGCCAAAAGTGCTGATTGTTAAGTGAATATCTTCGTCTTCGACCAGGTCGCTCAGGCCGTCCGAGCACAGCATGAGGCAATCCCCGCGGTGCACGGGCTCCTCGTGTACTTCTATATCGACTGAAGGCTCCACGCCGAGGGCGCGCGTCACATAGTTCTTGTTGGTGACCCGCTGGGCCTCTTCGGGCGTGTAGAAGCCCCGGTCCACGAGCTCCTGCAGCAGCGAGTGGTCCATGGTGACCTGCTCGAACCGGTCGCCCCGCAGGCGGTACATACGCGAGTCGCCCACGTGGGCCATGATGACGCGGTTGTCGTAGAACAGGCCGGCCACGATGGTCGTGCCCATGCCCTCGCACTGCTCCTGGCTCTTGGCGGTGTGGTGGATGATCTTGTTGGCGCGGGCGATCGCGTCGCGCAGGATGATGGCCGGCCGGCTGAGTCCCGTCGCCTTGTCCGTGCCGCTCAGGTCCTGGATCGCATAGGCCTCGCGCACCAGGTTCATGACCGTCTTGACGGCGATGCCGCTGGCCACCTCGCCCGCGTTGTAGCCGCCCATGCCGTCGGCCAGCACGAACAGCCCGAGGTCGGCGTCGGTGGCGATGGCGTCCTCGTTGTGCTCGCGGACCCTGCCCGTATCACTCAGGCCGACCGACCGCAACTTGCCCTTCAGCGTGAGGTAACGACCCATCAGCGCTGGCTCGGGCTGATGGTGCGGCCGCAGTCACGCAGCGCCTGGGCCATCTCGGCCCCGGTCGTGAAGCGCGCCTCGGGTTCCTTGCGCAGCGCCGTGTCGATGATCACGCCGAGCGCCGCCGGCAGGTCGGGGCGGATCGTCCTGAGCGGCGGGTGCGGCTCGATCACGATGCGCTGCATGAGCGACGGCAGCGAGTCGGCCCGGAACGGCAGCTGGCCGGTCAGCAGCTGGAACAGCGTCACGCCCAGCGAAAACAGGTCCGATTGCGGCACGACCTTGCGGCCATCCAGCTGTTCAGGCGTCAGGTAGGAGGGCGAGCCCAGCACGATGCCGGTGCGCGTGGCCTTGCTGTCGGCGAAACGCGCCACGCCGAAGTCCATGACGCGGATGCGGCGGTTCTGCTGGTCGAACACGATGTTGGCCGGCTTGATGTCGCGGTGCATGATGCCGCGCTGGTGCGCGAAGTGCAGCGCGTCCGCCACCCGCGCGCACATCTCGGCCACCATGCGCGGCGGCAGCAGCGTGCCCTGCCGCGTATGCGCGCTCAGGTTGGTGCCCTCGACGAACTCCATGGCCAGGTAGACGCGCCCCTCGTACTCGCCGGCCTCATAGACGTCGACGATGTCCGGGTGCTGCAGCCGCGCCGCGGCTTCGGCCTCGCGCTGCAGCCGCAGCTTGGCTTCCTCGAGCCGGTCCTCCGGCCAGTCGTCGCCGAGCGAGAGGATCTTGAGCGCGATGATGCGCCCGTCGCGCTCGTCCGTGCAGCGGTATACGGCGGCCATCGCGCCGCGTCCGAGTTCCTTCTCCACCCGGTACGGTCCGAACAGGTGACCGGGAGTCAGGGAGACGCGTGCCGTGCCGCGCTGGCCGGCCTCGAGCCTGTCGCCGGCCGGCCCGGGGCCATGGCCGTTGGCCGGCGGCCCCGGGCGCGCCGCGGCCGCACCCTCGGCGGCAAGGTGCAGCCAACGGCCGAGGTTGGACTCGCCCGTCACGCGCGACACCGGACGCCGTGGAATAACATCGAGCGATCATAATCTTATGCGCGTGTTTTCGGAACCTCCGGATCGCTGTTTTCTGCGCCTCGCATGTGAATCCATGAACCACGCCGCAGTCTGGCGACAGCGCGTGCTAGCATCCGGCCCCCCGCGAGACGCTCATTGCATGGCCAAGACCCGCACCGTCTTCGTGTGTTCCAGTTGCGGCGCCGATGCGCCCCGCTGGCAGGGCCAGTGCCCGGCCTGCACCGAGTGGAATACGCTGAGCGCCTATCACCCGCCGGCTGCCGCGCGACGCGGCGGCCGCGCCGCGCCGGCCGGCGGCGGGCCGGCAGTCCGCGGCCTCGCGGAGGTCGTGACGGAAGACGCGCCGCGCCTCGAGACCGGCCTGGTGGAATTGGACCGCGTGCTGGGCGGCGGCCTCGTGGCGGGCTCGGTGACGCTGATCGGCGGCGAGCCCGGCATCGGCAAGTCCACGCTGCTGCTGCAGGCGGGCGCGGCCCTGGCGGCCGGCGTCCCGGTGCTCTACGCGACGGGCGAGGAATCGGTCAGGCAGGTCGGGCTGCGCGCGCAGCGCCTGGGCGTGGCGGACTCGCCGTTGCAGCTGCTGGCGGAGACGGCGGTCGAGGCCGTCGTCGAGCAGGCAGTGGCCACGCAGGCACGCGTGCTGGTCATCGATTCCATCCAGACCATGACGGCGGAATCCGTCGAGTCCGCCGCGGGCTCGGTGTCGCAGCTGCGCGAGTCCGCGGCGCGCCTGGTGGGGCACGCCAAGCGCAGCGGCGCCGCCGTCCTGCTGATCGGCCACGTCACCAAGGAGGGTGTCATCGCCGGGCCGCGCGTGCTCGAGCACATGGTGGATGCGGTGCTGTACTTCGAGAGCGACTCCGGCAGCCGCTACCGGATCATCCGCGCGGTCAAGAACCGGTTCGGCGCGGCCAACGAGATCGGCGTGTTCGCGATGGGCGAGCACGGGCTCAAGGAAGTGCGGAACCCCTCGGCGATCTTCCTGTCCAGGCACGACGAGCCGGTTGCCGGCTCGGTCGTCACGGTCGCGCGCGAAGGCACGCGGCAGATGCTCATCGAGTTGCAGGCGCTGGTGGACGTGAGCAACGCGTCGAACCCGCGGCGCGTGGCCGTCGGGCTCGACGCCAACCGCGTCGCGATGCTGCTGGCGGTGCTGCACCGGCACGCCGGCGTGGCGCTGCACGGCTACGACGTATTCGTCAACGTGGTGGGCGGCGTGCGGCTCGGCGAGACGGCGGCGGACCTGCCCGTATTGCTGGCGGGCCTGTCGAGCCTGGAGAACCGGGCCCTGCCGCAGGAACTGGTCAGCTTCGGGGAAGTGGGGCTGGCCGGCGAGGTGCGGCCCGTCCCGTTCGGCGAGGAACGCCTGCGCGAGGCCGCCAAGCATGGATTCAGGCGCGCCGTCGTGCCGCGCGCGAACGTGCCGCGCAAGGCCATCGAGGGCATGAAGGTCACCGGCGTCACCCGGCTCGAGGAAGCGATCGCGGCGCTGAAATAGGTTGGGGCCTGGCCCCGTCCGGGGTCTGACCCCTCCGTACCAACGGAGACGGCACAACTGCGACCAGGTCAGACGGCCATCGTCGCGGCCGGCCCGGGGTCGCTCGCTCAGTCGATCTTTATTCGCTCGCCGACCCCGGCCCGCCCGCGCCTGCCCGCTCAGGGTCTGACCCCTCCTGGGGTCTGACCCTTCCGGACCGCTGGTCGCGGCACTGCCGGCGGGCGCGCGAGGTGGTCGTGGTCCCCAAAGCGAGCGACTTTGCCTTTTTCTTCGGAGCGAGCGTGGGGACCCGACCGGATCCCGCGCGCCCGCGACGCATCTGCGCAACGCCTGGGTCCGCGAGCCTGGCTCAGTCGCTTGCCGCCGGCCACACGCGCGCGGTGCGCACGGTGTTGTCGCCGACCTGCAGGATCTCGACCTCGTGGGCGCCCAGCGTGAGCCGGGTGCCGGGCCCGGGAATCGTCTCGAGGCACTCGACGATCAGGCCGGACAGCGTCCGCGGGCCAT
This sequence comes from uncultured Gammaproteobacteria bacterium, assembly GCA_963695155.1. Classification (GTDB taxonomy): domain Bacteria; phylum Pseudomonadota; class Gammaproteobacteria; order Steroidobacterales; family Steroidobacteraceae; genus SG8-30. Next base: position 121,726 of record CAVOGD010000006.1, on the reverse strand, counting down.
CGGTGGGCAGGTTCCAGCCCAATGACCTGTTGAGGCCGCGGACGGCCGCATTGCCCGCCACCACGAGGCTGCCGTCGGCCTGGACCTGGACATGGCGATGCAGCGAACCCGGCTGGGTCGTGAATTCGCCGACGATCTCCTCGAGGATGTCCTCGAGCGCCACGAGCCCCAGCACGTCGCCGTACTCGTCCACCACGAACGCGATCCGGCGCCGCAGCTTGCGGAAGGCCATCAGCTGGGCCTGCAGGTTGGTGCCCTCGGGAATGAAGAAGATCTCCTTGCGGCCGGCCAGCTCGCGCAGGCGCGCGCGGTCCAGCCGGCCCGCCGCGAGCTCGTTGGCGATGCGTTTCATGTGCAGCACGCCGATCACGTGCTGCAGGTCGCCGTCGTACAGCGGCAGGCGGGTGTGCGGCGTGTGCGCCAGCAGGTCGATGATGTCGTCCCAGTCGGCCTGCAGGTCCACGCCGACGACATCGCTGCGCGGGACCATGATGTCCTCGACGGTGGACTGCTCGAGGTCGAGCAGCGCCTGCACCATGCGCTGGCGGTCTTCCGGGGCCGTGGCGAACAGGTCCGCGAGGTCCTCCAGTGCGCCGGCGGCCGAGGCGTGGTCCTCGGGCTCGGCGGCGCCCCGGCGCCCGGCGGGCACCAGGGCGGCGAAGGGACTCAGCACTGCCGCCGCCGCTGCGGCGAGCCAGGGCGCGCGGGCGCCGAACAGGCGCAACTGACCCTGCTGTTCCAGCAGGTGCAGCAGCGACAGCGCGACCGCGGCCACGACTGCCGGCCAGGCCGAGCCGCCGGCCCAGCCGACCACGACGACGACCAGCATGCCCGCCAGCAGGAGCAATCGCACGACGACGGCGGCACGACGCACCCGCGACGGCTGTGGCGCGAGGCGCGCCAGCGCGCCGGACCGCTCGATCGCGGGCGGTTCGGAGCGCCGGATCCGGGTCAGCGAGGTGAGTGCCGCCTCGAACAACGCCAGCAGCACGGCCAGCAATGCGACCAGCAAGGTGGCGACGAGGGGACCGGTGGGCAGGCTACTCAACATGCAGCGGGTCGTGTGGCCAGGGCCCGGGCATTGCAGCAAGCGCTGCGCCGCCGCGTCAAGGTATGCAGTCCCGGACGCATCAACCCCAGTGGCGTCCGAGCACCTCCTCGAGGATGAACTTGGTCAGCAGGTAGGACATCGCCAGGAAGACGAAACCGGCGAGCACCAGCTGCGTGGCCTTGCGGCCGCGCCAGCCGAAGCGGTGCCGCCCCAGCAGCAGCACGCCGAAGATGGCCCACGCGACCAGCGCCAGCGTGACCTTGTGCGCGAGCCGCTGCGCGAACAGGTCGGTGACGAAGAACGCGCCGATCAGCAGCGTCGTGGACAGGGCGACGAAACCCACGGCCAGCAGCGTGAAGACGGCGTCCTCCATGCTCTCCATCGGCGGCAGCGCCGCCAGCCAGCGGGCCGGCTTGCGGCTGCGCAGGCTGGACTGCTGCGCGGCCAGCACGATGGCCAGCAGCGCCGCGGTGGCCAGCAGCCCGAAGGCCAGCGCCGAGAGCGTGATGTGCGCCGCCATCGCCCAGCCTGGATGGATGACCGCCGCGGCGGTGGGCAGGCTGCCGGTGCCGAGCGCCAGCAGTCCGGCCGTGACGAACAGGATGGCGGCGGGCGCGCGGAAGTTGCGGCGGAAGGCCAGCAGCACGCCGATCGAGCCGACCACCAGCCCGAACAGCGACAGGCTGCCGGCGATGTCCAGCGCGAAACCGGATTCCGCGCGCAGCGTCAGCGACAGCCAGACGAGGTGCCCGGCCACGGCCACGCAGGCCAGGTAGGGCGCCGGTCCCCGCGCCGCATCCGCCGCACGGCCGCGCCACGCGCCCCACGCCGCGAGGGCGGCTGCAGCGATGTACAGGACGATGACCAGGACGTACACGCGGTGCCTCGCTGGTGGCGTTGCAGGCAATTGTACGGCAAGCACGCGCCCAATACGCAGGCCCTATAATCGGCGCCGCCCGCCGGCCGTCCGAGGTTGCACCAGCGATGTTCCAAGCGCTCACCGAACGCCTGTCGCAGGCCGTCGCCGCAGTGCGCGGCCGCGGCCGGCTGACGGACGACAACATCGCGGACGCCCTGCGCCAGGTGCGCATGGCGCTGCTGGAAGCGGACGTGGCCGTGCCGGTCGTCAAGGCCTTCACCGAAGCCGTGCGCGCGCGCGCCGTGGGCGAGGAGGTGGCCCGCAGCCTGTCGCCGGGCCAGGCCTTCATCAAGATCATCCACGAGGAGCTGGTGGCCGTGATGGGCGAGCCGGGCCGCGGCCTCGAACTGCGCGCGCAGCCGCCCGTCGTGATCCTGCTGGCCGGCCTGCAGGGCGCCGGCAAGACCACGACCGCCGCCAAGCTGGCCCGGCACCTGATGGAGACGCGCAACAAGCGGGTCCTGCTGGCCAGCACCGACGTGCACCGGCCGGCCGCCATGACCCAGCTGGAGCGCCTCGCCGGGCAGGTCGGCGCGGACTATTTCGCGGCCGAGCCGACGACGCCGGCGGCGGACATCGCACGCGCGGCCGTGCAGCACGGCCGCCGCCACGCGCACGACGTCGTCATCCTGGACACGGCCGGCCGTCTGCACGTCGACGTGGAGATGATGGCCGAGGTGCGCGCGGTGGACGAGGCGGCGCAGCCGTTCGAGAGGCTGTTCGTCGTGGACAGCATGGCCGGCCAGGACGCCGTCAACGCGGCGCGCGCCTTCGACGAGGCGCTGGCGCTCACCGGCGTGATCCTCACGAAAGCCGATGGCGATGCGCGCGGCGGCGCGGCGCTGTCGGTGCGCCACGTGACCGGCAAGCCGATCGTGTTCATGGGCGTCGGCGAGAAGGTCGATGCCCTCGAGGTGTTCCATCCGGAACGGGTGGCCTCGCGCATCCTCGGCATGGGCGACGTCGTCTCGCTGGTCGAGCAGGTCCATGCCCGCGTGGACCAGGACAAGGCCGAGGCGCTGGCCCGCAAGCTGAGCAAGGGCCGCGGCCTCGACCTGACCGACCTGCGCGAGCAGCTCAGGCAGCTGCAGGATGCCGGCGGCCTGGCTGCGGTCATGGACAAGTTGCCGCAGGGGATGGTGCCGGCGGGGCAGGCCGGCCAGGTGGACGAGCGCGCGATCCGCCGGCAGATCGCGATCATCGACTCCATGACCCCCGCGGAACGCCACCGGCCCGACATCGTCAAGGGCTCCAGGCGCCGCCGCATCGCCGGCGGCGCGGGGGTGCAGGTGCAGGACGTCAACCGCCTGCTCAAGCAATTCGCCGACATGGCGCGGGTGATGAAGCGCCTGCAGGGCGGCGGACTGCGCAAGATGCTGCGCGGGCTGGGGGGGCGGCTGCCGGGCGGCTTGCCCGGGGGCTTGCCGCCACGCCGCTGAAAGGGCCCCGTTACGGGGCTAACTATTTAACTTCCCGCGGATTTTAGGTAATATGCGCGGCTCTTTGGCGACCGGGCTCCAGGCCGGCCGCCGGTGTGCACGCTGAGGGTGCGCGCGGGTTTCGATTTCGAGGACAGTTTCGATGGTGACGATCCGATTGACGCGTCGTGGCGGCAAGAATTCCCCTTTCTACCACGTCGTCGTCGCAGACAGCCGCAAGCGGCAGGGTGGCCGGGTGCTCGAGCAGGTGGGTTACTTCAACCCCGTCGCGCGCAACCAGGACACGAAGATCCAGCTCGACCTCGCCCGCATCGACCACTGGACGGGCACCGGCGCACAGATGTCGGACCGCGTGCGGGCGCTCGTGACGGCCTACCGCAAGCGGCCCGCGGCCGCCTGAGGACGTGGCCGGGGATGCCGGGCCATGACGGTTGATCCGTCGGTGCCGGCCGGGCCGCTGGTGACGCTGGGGCGCATCACCGGCCCATTCGGGGTCAAGGGCTGGGTGAAGGTGAGGTCCTACACCGAGCCGCTGGAGGATGTCCTGGACTTCGGCGTGTGGCACGTGAACGTGCCGCGATCCGGTCCCAGGACGCTGCGGCCCCTGGAGGGACGCCGCCACGGCAAGGCCCTGGTGGCGCGACTCGAGGGAGTAGACGACCGCGATGCGGCGGCCGCGCTCGCGCACTGCGATGTGAGCGTGCCGCGCAGCGAGTTGCCGGCCCTCGGCGGACGCCAGTACTACTGGGCGGACCTCGAGGGACTCGAAGTCGTCACGACCGGCGGCGAGGTGCTGGGCAGGGTCGATGGCTTTGCCGAGACGCCGGCCAACCCGGTCATGATCGTGGTGGGTGAGCGCGAGCGCCTGGTGCCGCTGGTGCCGCGCCACCTGAAACAGGTCGACCTCGGTGCCGGGCGCATCGTGGTGGACTGGGATCCGGACGTCTAGGTTGACGGTGTTGCGCTTCGAGGTGGTCACGCTGTTTCCGGAGCTGATCCGGGCGTACCTCACCTGCGGCGTGGTGGGACGGGCGGCCGGGCGCGGGCTGCTGGAGGTCGGCACCGAGGACCCGCGGGCGCATGTGGCGGACGTGCACCGGACCGTGGACGACCGGCCGTACGGCGGCGGGCCCGGGATGGTGATGAAGCCCGAGCCGCTCGAGGCAGCCATCCGCGCGGCGTCGGCGCGGCTGCCGGACGGTTGCCCGGTGATCGCGCTCAGCGCGCAGGGCCGGCGGTTCGACCAGCGGGCCGCGGCGCGGCTCGCGGCGCTGCCGGGCGCGGTGCTGGTGGCGGGGCGGTATGAGGGCGTGGACCAGCGCGTGCTGGACGCGCTGGTGGACGAGGAATTGTCGGTCGGCGACTACGTCGTGTCGGGCGGCGAGCTGCCGGCGCTGATCGTGGTGGACGCGGTGGCGAGGCTGCTTGCCCGGCGTGCTGGGCGACGAGGCCTCGGCGGGCCAGGAGTCGTTCGCGGACGGCCTGCTCGACTGGCCGCAGTTCACGCGGCCGGAGGCGTGGCAGGGCCGGCGGGTGCCGGAGGTGCTGCTGGGCGGCAACCACGAGGCGATCCGGCGCTGGCGCCTGAAGCAGGCGCTGGGCCTGACCTGGCAGCGGCGGCCGGAGCTGCTGGCGGGGCGGGAACTGGGACGGGAGGAGCGCGCGCTCCTCGAGGAATATTGCGCCGAGGCGGGAGTCGAGCCGCCCGGGCGCACGGCTTGAATCGACAACGGGAACAGACCCATGAACAAGATCATCCAGGATTTCGAGGCCCGGGCCATGGCCCGCAAGCTGCCGGACTTCGTGCCGGGCGACACCGTCGTCGTACAGGTCAAGGTCAAGGAAGGCGAGCGCGAGCGCGTGCAGGCCTACGAAGGCGTGGTCATCGCGCGCAAGAACCGCGGCCTCAACAGCTCGTTCACCGTGCGCAAGATCTCGCACGGCGAGGGCGTCGAGCGCGTGTTCCAGAGCCACAGCCCGGCCATCGCCGACGTGCAGGTCAAGCGCCGCGGCAACGTGCGCCGCGCCAAGCTGTACTTCCTGCGCGAGCGCTCGGGCCGGTCGGCGCGCATCGAGGAAAAGATCGACTGACGCCGCCAGGCGCCGCCGGTTTGCAGCAACGGGGCCCCCTGCGGCCCCGTTTGCTTTGGTCCCGTGAATGGCGATTCACGCCGGTCGGGCCGGCCGGGTAGACTCTGGCGGGCCGGCCGGTCCGGCGCGATGGCGAGGCGCGACGCTCATGGGTGTACTCAAGGCAGTCGGCGGGATCTTCCGGGGCATCTGGCATGCGCTGGACGGCGTGCGCAAGGTGCTGCACCTGATCCTGCTGCTGGCGCTGTTCGGCATCTTCCTGGCCGCGACCCGTTCGACGCTGCCTTACGTGCCCAGCGAGGCCGCGCTGGTGCTGGCGCCGGAGGGCCGCATCGTCGAGGAGCTGTCGGGCGACGCGCTGGACCGCGCACTGTTCGACCTGGCCGGCGAGTACCAGCCCGAAACGCGGCTGGAAGACCTGCTCGACGTGCTCAGGGCCGCGGCCGACGACGACCGCGTGCAGGCGCTGGTGCTCGATCTCGGCGCGCTCGAGCGCGCGGGCCTGCCGGCGCTGCAGGAACTCGGCCGCGCGATCGCGGAGTTCCGCAAGTCGGGCAAGAAGGTGCTGGCCTGGGGCACCTACTACGACCAGCGTCACTACTACCTCGCCGCGCAGGCGGACGAGGTGTACCTGGACCCGTTCGGCGTGGTGATCATCGAGGGCTACGCGTATTTCCGGCAGTACCTGAAGGGCACGGCCGACAAGCTGGGCGTCGAGGTCAACGTCTTCAAGGTGGGCGCGCACAAGTCGGCGCCCGAGAACCTCACGCGCAGCGACATGTCCGAGGAGAACCGCAGCGAGGCGCAGGTCTGGATCGGCGCGCTGTGGGAGGCGTGGAAGGACGACGTGGCCGCGGCGCGCGGGCTGGAGCCGCAGGTGCTGCAGACTTATGCGGACCAGGCTGGCGCGGGCGTCCGGCAGGCGGAGGGCGACCTCGCGCAGTACGCGCTGGGCCGCGGCCTGGTGGACGGCCTGAAGACCCGCGAGCAGTTCGACGAGCGCGTCACCGAAGAAGTCGGGCGGGACGAGGACGAGCACAGCTTCCGGGGCGTGCACTGGCGGCAGTACCTGGCCGTGCTCGAGTCCGAGCACGCCCTGCGCAAGCGCAGCAAGCACAACGTCGGCGTGGTGGTGGCCGCCGGCGACATGTACGACGGCGTGCAGCCGCCGGGCACGGTGGGCGGCGACACGCTGTCCGAGCTGCTGCGCCAGGCGCGCTTCGACGACCGCATCGAGGCGGTCGTGCTGCGCATAGACAGTCCCGGCGGCAGCATGTTCGCAGCCGAGCAGGTGCGTCGCGAGGTCGTGGCGCTGCGGGCCGCCGGCAAGCCGGTGGTCGCGTCGATGGCCAGCGTGGCGGCCTCCGGCGGCTACTACATCGCCGCGCCGGCGGACCGCATCTTCGCGGCGCCGACCACGGTCACGGGCTCGATCGGCGTGTACGCCGTGCTGCCGACGTTCGGCCGCACCCTGGGCAAGATCGGCATCACGACCGACGGTTTCGGCACCACGGCGCTGGCCGGCGCCGGCCGCCTCGACCGGGACCTGAATCCGCAACTCGGGGAGGTGCTGCAGGCGAGCGTCGGGCACGCCTACCGCACCTTCGTCGCCGGCGTGGCGCAGGCGCGCCAGCGGCCCTACGAGGACATCGACAGCATCGGCCAGGGCCGCGTCTGGTCCGGCGCGGACGCCAGGAAGGTGGGGCTGGTGGACGAGTTCGGCGGGCTGTCGGCCGCCATCGAGGAGGCCGCGCGCCTCGGCGGGCTGCCGGCCGGCTATGGCGTCGAGTGGCTCGAGCAGGGCCGCAGCTGGCGCGACATGCTGGCGTTCCAGCTGCGCACGACCGCGGCGCGCTTCGTGCGCTGGGCGGGCTTCGAGGTGAAGCGTCCGGCGCTGCCGCTGCAGGACCTGGTGGCGCCGGAGGTGGCGAGCCTGCTCAGGCTCACCGAGTCCGGCCGCCCGCTGTACTGGTGCGCCTGCCGCGTCGAGTGAGGCTCAGGCCGCCCAGTCCAGGATGACCTTGCCCGAGCGACCGCTGTTCATGGTCGCGAAGGCGCGCTGGTAGTCGCCGATCGGGAAGCGGTGCGTGATGACCGGCGCGACGTCCAGTCCGCTCTGCAGCATGCTCGCCATCTTGTACCAGGTCTCGAACATCTCGCGGCCGTAGATGCCCTTGATGACGAGGCCCTTGAAGATGACGTCGTTCCAGTCGATCGCCATGTCGGCCGGCGGGATGCCCAGCAGCGCGATGCTGCCGCCGTGGTGCATGGTCTTGACCATGTCGCGGAAGGCGCCCGGGTTGCCCGACATCTCGAGGCCCACGTCGAACCCTTCCTCCATGCCGAGCTCCTGCATGACGTCCGGCAGGTTCTCGTGCGAGACGTTGACGGCACGCGTCGCGCCCATCTTGCGCGCCAGCTCGAGGCGATAGTCGTTCACGTCCGTGATGACCACGTGGCGCGCGCCCACGAAGCGCGCGATGGCCACGGCCATGATGCCGATCGGGCCCGCGCCGGTGATCAGCACGTCCTCGCCGACCAGGTTGAAGGACAGCGCGGCGTGCGTGGCGTTGCCCAGCGGGTCGAGGATCGACGCGATCTCGTCGCTGATCGCGGCGGGCAGCTTGAAGACGTTGGCGGCCGGCAGCGTCATGTACTCCGCGAAGCAGCCCGGCCGGTTGACGCCCACCCCCGCGGTGTTGCGGCACAGGTGGCGGCGGCCGGCGCGGCAGTTGCGGCAGTGCCCGCAGGTGATGTGGCCCTCGCCGGACACGCGGTCGCCGGGCGCCAGGCCCGCCACCTCGCTGCCCACCTCGACGATCTCGCCGCAGTACTCGTGGCCCACCTGCATGGGCACGGGAATCGTCTTCTGCGCCCAGGCATCCCAGTTGTAGATGTGGATGTCGGTGCCGCAGATGGCGGTCTTGCGCATGTGGATCAGCACGTCGTTGTGCCCGACCGCAGGCCGCTCGATGTCCTGCAGCCAGATGCCCGGCTCGCGCCGCGCCTTGACCAGTGCCTTCATGGTGCCCTCATTGGATGATGCCGAGTTCGCGGCCCGCGGTGGCGAAGGCCTCGACCGCGCGGTCGAGCTGCGCCCGCTCGTGCCCGGCGCACATCTGGGTGCGGATGCGCGCCTTGCCCATCGGCACCACCGGGTAGGAGAAGCCGATGACGTAGACGCCCAGTTCCAGCAGCCGCTCCGCCATGCGCACCGCCAGCGGCGCGTCGCCCAGCATGACCGGGATGATCGGGTGCTCGCCGGGCACCAGCTTGAAGCCCAGCTGCTGCAGGCGGCCGCGGAAGTGCCTGGCGTTGTCCTCCAGCCGTGCGCGCAGCTCCGGCATGGTCTCCAGCAGGTCGAGTACGCACAGGGTGGTGGCGGCCACGACCGGCGCGACCGAGTTGGAGAACAGGTAGGGGCGCGAGCGTTGCCGCAGCCAGTCGATGACCTGCTGCCGGCCTGCGACGCAGCCGCCGCTGGCGCCGCCCAGCGCCTTGCCGAACGTGCTGGTCACGATGTCCACGCGCTGGATGACGCCGCAATGCTCGTGGCTGCCGCGGCCGTTCGCGCCCAGGAAGCCCGTGGCGTGCGAGTCGTCCACGACCACGATGGCGCGATAGCGGTCGGCCAGGTCGCAGATGCCCGCGAGGCGGGCGATCGTGCCGTCCATGGAGAACACGCCGTCGGTCACGATCAGGCGCGTGCGGGCGTCGGCCGCCTGCTTCAGGCAGGCCTCGAGCTGCTCCAGGTCGCAGTTGTCGTAGCGCAGCCGCCTGGCTTTCGACAGCCGGATGCCGTCGATGATGCTGGCGTGGTTGAGCGCGTCCGAGATGATGGCGTCCTGTTCGCCGGTCAGCGTCTCGAACAGGCCGCCGTTGGCGTCGAAGCACGACGAGTAGAGGATCGCATCGTCGGTGCCCAGGAAGGCGGCCAGGCGCGACTCCAGCTCGCGGTGCACGGTCTGCGTGCCGCAGATGAAGCGCACCGAGGCCATCCCGTAGCCGTAACGGTCCAGCGCCGCATGGGCGGCTTCACGCAGCTTCGGGTGGTTGGCGAGGCCCAGGTAATTGTTGGCGCACAGGTTGATCACCTGGCGGCCGTCCGCAAGCCGGATCACCGGATCCTGCGGCGAGGCGATGACGCGCTCGCGCTTGTACAATCCCTGCTCGTGGAGCTCGGCGCCCTGCGCGGCGAGCCGGTCCAGGAATGACGGGTCCACGTGGCGGGTTCCTCGTGTGGCAGGAGCCGATTATACGTGTCCCGGGCGGCGATCGCGGGGTGTTGGCGCATGGAGCGGGGACGGGAAACGGGCGAGGACCGGCTGCGGCTGGACAAGTGGCTGTGGCATGCGCGCTTCTTCCGCACGCGGTCGCTGGCCACGGCGGCCGTGAGCGGCGGCAAGGTGCACGTCAACGGCGAGCGCGTGAAGCCGTCGCGCCCGGTGGCTGCGGGCGACCAGCTCGAGATCACCACCGGTTTCGACGCCGTGACGGTGACGGTGCTGGGCATCCCGCTGCGGCGCGGCCCCGCGCCCGAGGCCCGGACCTTCTACGAGGAGAGCCCCGGCAGCATCGCGCGGCGCGAGCGGATGCGCGAGCAGCGGCAACTGGCGTCGCTGGCCGCGCCGCAGACCCCGGGCAAGCCTGACAAGCAGACGCGGCGGGCGCTCCTGAGATTCCACCGCGGCAAGTGACGCGGCCGGGCGGCTGCCGCATTCGTGAGGCCGGTCGCATAAGCGCCGCAACGGGCGGCGTAACGTGTCCCGCACGGCTGCGGGACACGACGATGGGCGACGACAGGAACGACGACAAGGCCGTGACGGGCGACGGCGATCCGCCACCGCAGGCGGCACGGGACGCCGGCTGGGAGGCGCGCGCGCTGGCGCGCATCAAGCCGCACGTCAGGCAGCTCTCGAAGCAGGCGGACAAGCTGCCGGACGGCTGGGAAACGGACACCGTGACGCGACTCGAGGACTACTTCGGCCACGATGAGGATTGAGGCGGCGCCGGGCGTGGGGGATACTCCGCGCTGGTCACGTCCGGGAAGCGCGCCTTGCCCAGAATCATCGCAGCCCCCACGGTCGTCGCGGCGGCCGGCAGCCTGCCCAAGCGCATCGAGGAGTTCGTCGGCCGCGCGAAATGCGGCACGACCGGCCTCAGCATCGCCCGCATGACCAGCCCGGCGGGCTGGGTGGAGCCGGGCCAGACCCCCGATTTCGACGAATACTCCCTGGTGCTGGACGGCTGCCTGCGGGTCGAATCCGCCGCCGGCGTCCTGGACGTGCACGCCGGGCAGGCGGTGCACGTGGCGGCCGGCGAGTGGGTGCGCTACTCGACGCCCGACGGCGCCAGCTACGTCGCGGTCTGCGTGCCCGCGTTCTCGCCCGAGACCGTGCACCGCGACCCGTGAGCCGCCGCGTGCCGCAGGCCAGCCAGCGCCCGAACCGGTTGTTCGTCGTGCTGTGCGCCCTGTTCGTGACCAATGCGCTGATGGCCGAGTTCATTGGCGTCAAGATTTTCGCCCTCGAGGACACGCTGGGCCTGCCGCCCTTCGACTGGCGGCTGTTCGGCCGGTCGGGATCGCTGTCCTTCACCGCCGGCGTCATGCTGTGGCCGGTCGTGTTCATCATGACCGACATCATCAACGAGTACTTCGGCGTGCGCGGCGTGCGCTTCATCTCGTGGCTGGCGGTCGGCTGCATCGCCTACGCGTTCCTGTTCGCCTACGCGGCCATCGAGCTGGCGCCGGCCGCGTGGTGGGTGACGGTGGCGGGCGAGCGCGGCGTGCCCGACATGCAGGCGGCGTTCGCCAGCGTCTTCGGCCAGGGACTGTGGACCATCGGCGGATCGATCGTCGCGTTCCTGATCGGGCAGCTGATCGACGTGTCGGTGTTCCACCGCATCCGCACCGCGACCGGCGAGCGCTGGATCTGGCTGCGCGCGACGGGCTCCACGGCCATCTCGCAGCTGGTGGACAGCTTCGTCGTGCTGTACATCGCCTTCGTGCTGGGACCGCAGCAGTGGCCCATCGACCTGTTCCTGGCGGTCGGCACGGTGAACTACGGCTACAAGATGCTGATGGCGGTGGCGCTCATTCCGCTGATCTACCTCGGCCGGCGCATCATCGAGCGTTACCTCGGCAGGGATGCGGCGGCCGGGCTGAAGGCGCAGGCGGCGGCGTGATCCCCCGGCGTGCGCGGGTTAGACTGCGTGCTGCAAACGAACGGGGACGAGGATCATGGCGATGAGGATCACCGCGGCGGCCGCGCTGGCAGCGGCCACGCTGCTGGCCGCGCCGGCTCAGGCGGACTGGGCAGGCAAGGGGGAACTGGGCGGCGTGCTGGCGCGCGGCAACACCGAGACCGAGACGCTGAACGCGCGCCTCGACATGAGCAATGAGCGGGACCGCTGGAAGCACGGCGCCGGATTCTCCGTGCTGCGCACGTCGAACGACGGGCTGACGGCGGCCGACCGCTTCGAACTGCGCGGCGAATCGAACTACAAGCTGGACGACCGCAGTTACGTGTTCGGCTCGCTGCGCTACGAGGACGACCAGTTCTCCAGTTACCGCTACCAGGCCGTGGCGGCCGCAGGCTACGGCTACCGGTTCATCAAGACGGAGTCCACGCAGTTCGACGGCAAGATCGGCGTGGGCTACCGGCAGTCCGAGTTGCGGGCGACCGGCGCGAAGTCCGACAACGCGATCCTGCGCGGCGCGCTCAACTACGAGCGCCACCTGACCGACACGACGCTGATCGCGAACCGGTTCCTGGTCGAGAGCGGCTCGGACAACACCTTCCTGCAGAACGAGCTGGCGCTGGAGGTCAAGATGAATGCCGCGCTCGCGCTCGGGTTGACCTACGCGGTCCGGCACCACACGGATGTCCAGCCGCTGACCGAGAAGACCGACCAGGTGCTGACGGCCAACCTCGTGTTCGGGTTCTGAGCGCGCCGCGCGGCCCCGCCATGGCGCTACCCACGACCCCGGCGCTGACCGTCGACCTGGTCATCGAGCTGGCCGACCGGCCGGGGCGGCCGATCGTGCTGATCGAGCGCCGCCACCCGCCGCACGGCCACGCACTGCCCGGCGGCTTCGTGGACGTCGGGGAAACCGTCGAGGCCGCGGCGCGCCGCGAGGCGCGCGAGGAGACCGGCCTCGAGGTGACGCTCAAGGCGCTGCTCGGCGTGTACTCGGACCCGGGGCGTGACGCGCGCGGGCATACCGTGTCCGTCGTCTACGTCGCCGAGGCGCGCGGCGAGCCCGCGGCGGGCGACGACGCCGCGGCGGTGCGCGTCGCGACGCCCGATGCGCTGCCGCCGCTGGCCTTCGACCACGGCCGCATCCTGGCCGACTACGCGCGTACCTTGCGCAAGGGCTGACGACGCGCCGGCCAGCGGGCGTGGAAGCGCCCTGCTGCGCGCAGGCTTCAGAGCGCGTAGCGCAATACCGCGACGTAGTGGCAGGCCGACCCCGTCATGACGAACAGGTGCCAGGCGAAGTGGCCGTACCTGAGGCGGTCCGCCGCGTAGAACGCCGTGCCGCCCGTGTAGGCGAGACCACCGGCCAGCAGCCACCACAGACCTGCCAGCGGCATGACCTGCAGCAGCGGCTTGATCGCGATGACGATCAGCCAGCCCATGCCGATGTACAGGACCACCGACAGGATGGGCCGCCGCCGTCCCGGTACGGCCTTCAACACGATGCCGAGTGCGGCCAGCGCCCAGACCAGGCCGAACAGCGTCCAGCCCCACGGCGCCGGCAGCACGTTGAGCGTGAACGGCGTGTACGTGCCCGCGATGAGCAGGAAGATCGCCGAGTGGTCCAGCACGCGGAACACGCGCTTGGCCCGGCTGTGCGGCACGGCGTGATACACGGTCGAGGCCAGGTAGGTCAGCACCATCGTGGTGCCGAACACGCTGGCGCCCACGACGGCCGCCGCGCCGCCGTCGCGCATCGCCGTGACGACCAGGAACGGCAGGCCCAGCGCAGCCAGCAGCAGCGCGACGCCATGGCTCGCGCTGTTGGCGATTTCCTCGCCGCGGGACTGGGGGCGTTGCGCTGGCGCGTTCATCGAGTCACGGCCTGGTGCCATTCACCCCATCCTCCGCGAGCCCCGGTCGTCGTGCAACACCGTACCGCGTTCAGCCGGTGCGGGGCTCGAAGCGCGCCTGGAAGAACCTCAGGTAGCGCGGTTCGTACACCATCTTGAGGCCGGCCGTCTCGTGGCGGCTGTCGTACACGGCCGCCACCGACTCGGCGGTCACGTCCATGTGCGCCTGCGTGTAGACGCGCCGCGGGATGGTCAGGCGCACCAGCTCGAGGGCCGGGTAGTGGTGCTCGCCGGTGGCCGCGTCGCGGCCGGCCGAGACGATGCCGCGCTCCATGCCGCGTACGCCCGAGTCGGCGTACAGGTTGGCCGCCAGCGCCTGCGCCGGGAACTGGTCCTGCGGGATGTGCGGGTAGAAGGCCTTGGCGTCCAGGTACACGGCGTGACCGCCGATCGGCCTGCACGACCGGTATGCCCATGTCGATCAGCCGCTGGCCCAGGTACTGCACCTGGCCCACGCGGGCCGCCATGTGCGCGTCCTGCACGGATTCGACGATGCCGCGGGCCATCGCCTCCATGTCGCGCCCCGCCATGCCGCCGTAGGTGTGCAGGCCCTCGTACACGACCACCAGGTTGCTGGCCTCCTCGTACAGGTCGGGGTCGTTGACCGCCAGCCAGCCGCCGATGTTGACCAGCGCGTCCTTCTTGCCGCTCATGGTGCAGGCGTCGGTGTAGGAGCAGAATTCCTTGAGGATCTCGGCCACGCTGCGCCCGGCGTAGCCGTCCTCGCGCTGCTTGATGAACCAGGCGTTCTCGGCGGCGCGCGTCGCGTCGAGCACGACGCGGATGCCGTGCCGCTGCGTCAGTTCGCGCAGGGCGCGCATGTTGGCCATCGAGATGGGCTGGCCACCGGCCATGTTGACCGTGCCGGCCACGCACACGTAGGGAATCCGCCTGGCGCCCACCTTCCTGATCAGCGCTTCCAGTGCCGCCAGGTCCACGTTGCCCTTGAACGGGCTCTCGTCCGTCGGGTCGTGCGCCTCGCGCACGATCACGTCCACGAACTCGCCGCCGGCCAGCTCCTGGTGCAGCCGCGTGGTGGTGAAGTACATGTTGCCGGGCACGATGTCGCCGGCCTTGATGAGCATCCTCGACAGCAGGTTCTCGGCGCCGCGGCCCTGGTGGGTCGGCACCATGTACCGGTAGCCGTAGTGCTGCTGCACGGCTTCCTCGAGGTTGTAGAAGTTGCGGCTGCCCGCGTAGGCCTCGTCACCCAGCATCATCCCGGCCCACTGCCAGTCGCTCATCGCGTTGGTGCCGCTGTCGGTCAGCAGGTCGATGTAGACGTCCTCGGACCGGAGCAGGAAGGTGTTGTAGCCGCTGTCGGCCAGCGCGCGGTGGCGCTCCGCCTCGCCCAGCATCTTGATGGGCTCGACCATCTTCACCTTCCAGGGCTCGGCCCAGGAGCGACGGGCGGGGCGGTTGGCGGGACGGCTGGGCGGGGTCTTGCCGGAAGTCGTCATGTCGGCACCTGCAGGCAGTGGTTGAGGGGCGGTGCCGCGGCGTCGCCGCGGGCCGGGCCTGCAAAATATCGTTCCAACTTGATCTAAAAAAGCGTAAGATTTAGCTAATCAACATCTAATTATTAGATTAACAATGCATCTGGACCTGTCGGCCGTGGCGGCGCTGGACGCGGTGGTTCGCGAGGGCGGCCTGGCCCGCGCCGCGACGCAGCTGCACAAGGCGCAATCGGCGGTCAGCTACAAGATCCGCAAGCTGGAGGCGCAGCTGGGCGTCGAGCTGCTGGACCGCGACGGTTATCGCGTGCGCCTGACGGCCGCCGGCGAGGCGGTGCTGGCCGAGGGCCGCCGATTGCTGGCGCAGGCCAAGCAGGTCGAGTCGCTGGCGCGCGACTTCGCGGAGGGCTGGGAGCCGCGGCTGGTGGTGGTCGTGGACGGCATCCTGCCGCTGGCGCCCACGCTGGCCGCGCTCAAGGCCATGGCGGACGAGCGCGTGCCGACCCGCATCCAGGTCAAGGTCGAGTTCCTGATGGGCGTGCAGTACCGCTTCGACAAGGACGCCGCCGACCTGATGCTGGTGAAGGACTTCGAGGCCAGTCCCTACCTGCAGGTCGAGGCGCTGCCGGACGTCGAGTGCGTGCTGTGCGTGGCGCCGTCGCACGCGCTGGCCGCGCGCCGCCGAGTGACGCTGATGGAACTGCAGGAGCACGTCGAGCTGTCGGTGCAGGACTCGGCGGAGCGCGGCGACGACCGCCACATGTTCGGCGGCGAGCGGGTCTTCTACCTGTCGGGCTTCATGCCCAAGAAGGAGGCGCTGCTCATGGGCCTCGGCTTCGGCTGGATGCCCGTGTACCTGGTGCAGCGCGAACTGGACGCGGGTGAGCTGCTGGAGCTGCCCTACGCCGGCGGCTCGCGCTACCGGTTCACGCCCAGCCTCGTGCACCGCATCGACCGCCCGCCCGGGCGGGCGGGCCAGCGGTTCTCGGCGTTGCTGCGCGAACGCGCCTGGGAGCTCGAGCGGCCTGCCTGAGGTCTGTGCCGGTCGCCGTCAGGTCCGGCGCCGCCCGCGCTTGCGCGCGCGGGCGTCACGCGGGCGGGCCGCCACGGCCGCCGGCGGCAGGGCGATGGCGTGCGTGGACTTGACCTCTTCCATGACGAAGTAGGTGTGGGTCTGCTCGACCCCGGGCAGTGCCGTGATGCGCTCGCCCAGGATGCGCCGGTAGGCGGCCATGTCGGCGACGCGCAGCTTGACGAGGTAGTCGAAGCCGCCGGCCACCATGTGGCACTCCTGGACCTCCTCGAGCTCGATCACGGCCCGCTTGAAGCGCTCGAAGACTTCCGGCGTCGTGCGATCCAGGCGGATCTCGACGAACGCCAGGAGCCCGGCGCCCAGCCGCTGCGGGTCGAGGTGCGCGGCGTAGTGGTGGATGTAGCCCAGGCGTTGCAGCCTGCGCACGCGCTCGACGCAGGGCGTGGCGCTCAGGTGGATGCGCCGCGCCAGCTCCGCGTAGGGCAGCCGGCCGTCCTTCTGCAGCACGGCCAGGATCCTCAGGTCCAGTCGATCCAGGTCGTATTTCTGGTCTTTCATGTCTGATTCAACCAGCAGCTTGCCATTCCTATCAAGAATAGCACTGCAAAAGCATGACGGTTTGGCGAAATACACTAGCAGCTGATTCGCGATAATGAGCCATCGGCCGTCCCGCCGGGGCGGCGCAAGCGGTTGTGCAGGAGCGTGTCATGAGCGATTTCTTGTGGCCGGCGGGATGGGCGGGACCGACGCCGGTCGGGCGTGTGATCAACCGTCACTACCTGGGCGACGAGTCGGCGGTCGTGCGCGAGCAGCTGCCGCTGGCGCGGCTGCCGGAGGCTGACCGCAACCAGGTGATCGAGGACGCCATCCGGCTGGTGGAGCACGTGCGCCGCGAGCGCAAGGGCTCGGCGGGCATCGAGGCGTTCCTGCAGCAGTACGACCTGGGCTCGCGCGAGGGCGTGATGCTGATGTGCATCGCCGAGGCGCTGCTGCGCATTCCCGACGCCGACACCGCCGACAAGCTGATCGCCGAGAAGATCAGCTCCGGCAACTGGGCCGAGCACCTGGGCGAGGCCGAGTCCATGTTCGTCAACGCCTCGACCTGGGGCCTGATGCTGACCGGCCGCGTCGTGCGTCCCGCGGCGTCGGACGTGGACGACCCGTCGTCGCTGCTGGAGCGGCTGGTGGCGCGCCTGGGCGAGCCGGTCGTGCGCGGCGCCTTCCGCCAGGCCATGCGCATCATGGGCCACCAGTTCGTCATGGGCCGCACCATCCCCGACGCGATCCGCCGCGCCACCTCCGCCGACAACCAGCGTTACCGCTATACCTTCGACATGCTGGGCGAGTCGGCGCTCACCGAGGGCAATGACGCTCGCTACTTCGACGCCTACGGCACGGCCATCCACCAGGTGAAGACGCTCGTCAGGAGCGGCATGCCGCCCGCCGCCTGGCCGTCCATCTCGGTCAAGCTGTCGGCGCTGCACCCGCGCTACGAGTACGCGCGTCGCGAGGACGTGCTGGCGAAGCTGGGACCCAAGCTCGAGGCGCTGGCGCTCGAGTCCATGAAGGCGGGCATCGCCTTCACGGTGGACGCGGAGGAGGTGGACCGGCTGGAACTTTCGCTGGAGCTGTTCGACCGCCTGTTGCGGCTGCCCGCGCTGGACGGCTGGCCGGGCCTCGGGCTGGCCGTGCAGAGCTACCAGAAGCGCGCCCTCGACCAGCTGCGCTGGCTGGGCGCGCGCGTGGACGAGACCGGCCGCACGGTCAACGTGCGGCTGGTCAAGGGCGCGTACTGGGACGCCGAGATCAAGCGCGCGCAGGAGCGCGGCCTGCCGGGCTATCCGGTGTTCACGCGCAAGCCCAACACCGACGTGTCGTTCCTGGCCTGCGCGCGCGTGCTGCTGGAGGGCAGCCAGCGGCTCTATCCGCAGTTCGCCTCGCACAACGCGCACTCGGTGGCCTGGGTGATGCACGTCGCGAGGCTCAACGGCCGCGACTACGAGTTCCAGCGCCTGCACGGCATGGGCGAGGAGCTCTACGAAAGCCTGCGCGACCCGCAGGGCGCGCCGGTGCCCTGCCGCGTGTACGCGCCGGTGGGGTCGCACGAGGACCTGCTGCCGTACCTGGTGCGGCGGTTGCTCGAGAACGGCGCCAACACCTCGTTCGTGAACCGGATCGTGGACGAGCGTGTGCCCGCCGCCGAGATCGTGCGCGACCCGGTGACCGAGGTCGAGGGCTTCGCGTCCATCGCGCACCCGCGCATCCCGCCGCCGCGGCGGCTGTTCGGCGAGGAGCGCGCCAACTCGATGGGCATCAACCTGGCGGACGGCGCCGAGCAGGCGAAGCTCGCCAAGGCCTGCCGCGCGGCGACCGACCAGCCGTGGAGCGCGGCGCCGGTGGTCGGCGGCAAGGCACGCGAGGGCAGCCGGCATGAGCTGCGCAACCCGGCCAACCGCGACGAGGTGATCGGCGAGGTGCGTGAGGCCGCTCCCGCGCTGCTGGACGAGGCGTTCACGCTGGGCCGGCGCGCCCAGCCGGCCTGGGAGCGTACGGCGCCTGCGGCGCGTGCGGACATCCTGGATGCGGCGGCGCTCGCGTTCGAGGAGCACCACGCCGACCTGATCGCGCGCTGCGTGCGCGAGGCCGGCAAGACGGTGCCGGACAGCCTGGCCGAACTGCGCCAGGCGGTGGACTTCCTGCGCTACTACGCGGCGTGCCTGCGCCGCGACTTCGCGCCGCTGGACCTGCCGGGCCCGACCGGCGAGAGCAACCGCCTGGAGTGGCGCGGCCGCGGCGTGTTCGTGTGCCTCAGCCCGTTCAGTTCGCCGCTGGCGGCCTTCACGGGCCAGGTGGCCGCGGCGCTGGCGGCCGGCAATGCCGTGCTGGCCAAGCCGGCCGGGCAGACGCCGCTGTCGGCCGCCGCCGCCGTGCGCCTGCTGCACGCAGCCGGCGTGCCCACGGACGTGCTGCACTTCCTGCCGGGCGGCGCGTCCCTGGGCGAACGCATGGCCGGCGACTCGCGTGCCGACGGCGTCGCCGTCAGCGGCTCGGCCGACACGCTGCGGCGGATCGCGAGCGGGCTGGCCGACCGCAGCGCGCCGCGGGCCGCGCTGGTCGCGGAGGCCGGGGGTCGCAATGCGCTGATCGCCGACAGTTCCGCGCTGCACGAGCAGGTGGTGCAGGACGCGATCGCGGGCGCGTTCCACGGGGCGGGGCAGCGCTGCACCGCGTTGCGCGTGCTGTTCCTGCAGGAGGACATCGCCGACGCGGTGCTCGAACTGCTGGCCGGCGCGATGGACCTGCTGCGCGTCGGCGATCCGGCCCTGCTGGGCAGCGACCTCGGCCCGGTGATCGACGAGGCGGCGCGTGAGTCGCTGGAGGCCTATGCGGCGCGGGTGACCGCGGGCGCGCGCTGGCACCACCGAGCCAGCGCCGGCAATGGCGCGGGGCGCGGCCACTACGTGGCGCCGCTGGCCGTGGAGATCCCGGACATCGCGGCGCTGCCGGGCGAGGTGTTCGGGCCGGTGCTGCACGTCGTGCGCTTCCGCGCGGCGGACCTCGACCGCGTGATCGACGCGGTCAACGCGATGGGCGACGGACTCACGCTGGGCGTGCACTCGCGCATCGACGGCGTCACCCGCCGGGTCGCGGCCCGCGCCCGGGTGGGCAACGTCTACGTCAACCGCAACATGGCGGGCGCGGTGGTCGGCGTGCAGCCGTTCGGCGGGCGTGGCCCCTGCGGGATCGGCGCCAAGGCCGGCGGGCCGCGCTACCTGCAGCGGTTCGCGCTGGAGCAGGTCGTGACGGTCAATGTCTCGGCGGTCGGCGGCAACACGGCGCTCCTGTCGCTCGTCGACTGACGCCGCGCGCGGGCGGGCCGCCGCCTCACATCATGCCGGTGGCGAGGCGCGCGGCTTCGGACATCATGGAGTGGTCCCAGGGCGGGTCGAACACCAGTTCGACCCGCGCCTCGCGGATGGTGGGAACGGCTTCGACGTTGTCCTTGACGTCCTGCACCAGCACCTCGCCCATGCCGCAGCCCGGCGCGGTCAGGGTCATGCGCACGTAGACGTCGCGCGAGCCGTCTGCATTGCGCGTGACGTCGCAGTCGTAGATCAGCCCGAGGTCCACGACATTGATCGGGATCTCGGGGTCGAAGCAGGCTTTCAGCTGGTCCCACACCAGCTTCCTGACGTCGTCGTCGGTCGCGCCGGGCGGCAGTTCCGGCTTCGGCGAACGGCTCCTTGCCGATCGCATCGGCGTCGTCGCCCGGGATGCGGAACAGGTTGCCCTCGACGTACACGGTGAAGCTGCCGCCCAGCGCCTGCGTGATGTAGCCCACGTTGCCGGTGCGCAGCGTGACCTCGAGTCCCGCCGGGATCATCACCGCCTTGACGTCGCGCTGCAGCACGACCGGTTCGTTGCTGTGCTGTCGCATGTTCATTCCGTGGTCACCGGCGTGTGGTCCCGGGCGAGCGCCGCGTTAAGCGTGTGCCAGCACAGGCTGGCGCACTTCACCCGGGCCGGGAACTCCCGCACGCCGGACAGCGCTGCGAGCTTGCCGAGGCCGGCGGCCGGGGCGGCGTCCTGCTGCGTGAGCATGGTGTGCACGCCATTGAACAGGTCCTGCACCTCGGCCAGGGTCTTGCCCTTGATCGCCTCGCTCATCAGCGATGCGGAGGCCGTCGAGATGGCGCAACCCTGGCCTTCGAAGCGCACGTCCCTGACGACGTCGCCCTCGACGTCGAGGTACACGTGCAGGCGGTCGCCGCACAGCGGGTTGGTGCCCTCGGCCGTGCGGTTGGCGCCTTCGAGCTTGCCGAAGTTGCGCGGCTTGCGGTTGTGGTCCACGACCACGTCGCGGTACAGGTCGGCCAGGTCCATCATCCGAGCATCTCCCGCGCGCGGTGCAGCCCGTTGACCAGCGCGTCGATCTCGGCCGGCGTGTTGTACAGCGCGAACGAGGCGCGCGCGGTGGCCGGCACGCCGAAGAAGTCCATGACCGGCATGGCGCAGTGGTGCCCGGTGCGAATCGCGACCCCCTCGACGTCGAGGATGGTGCCGAGGTCGTGCGCGTGCACGCCCTCGATCACGAAGGACACCACGCCGGCCCTGTGCGGCGCCGTGCCGATGAATGTCAGCCCGGGCACCTTCGACAGTTGCGCGGTGGCGTAACCGAGCAGGGCCTGCTCGTGCTCGGCAATGCGCCGCAGGCCGATGGCCTGCACGTAGTCGATGGCGGCGCCGAGGGCGACGACGCCCGCCACGTTGGGCGTGCCCGCCTCGAACTTCCAGGGCAGCGCGTTATAGGTGGTGCGCTCGAAGGTCACCGTGAGGATCATGTCGCCGCCGCCCTGCCACGGCGGCATGGATTCCAGCAGCGCCTCGCGCCCGTACAGCACGCCCACGCCGGTGGGTCCGTACACCTTGTGCGCCGAGTAGGCGTAGAAATCGCAGCCCAGCGCCTGCACGTCCACCGGCTGGTGGGGCACGGCCTGCGCACCGTCCACCAGCGTCGCGATGCCGCGCTCACGCGCGGCGCTGACGAACTCGCGCACCGGCAGCACGGTGCCCAGCGCGTTGGAGACGTGCGCCAGCGCGACCATGCGCGTCTTCGGCCCGAGCATGGCCAGGTAGGCGTCGAAGTCCACCACGCCGCGGCGGTCCATCGGCACGACCTTGAGCTGCGCGCCGGTCTGCTCACAGACCTGCTGCCAGGGCACGATGTTGGCGTGGTGCTCCAGCCAGGTGATCACCACCTCGTCGCCTGCACCGAGTCGCGGCCGGCCCCAGGCCTGCGCGACCAGGTTGATCGCCTCGGTCGTGCCCCGCACGAAGACGATCTCGCGCGTGGAGGCGGCATTGATGAACGCCCGCGCGGTCTCGCGCCCGGCCTCGAACAGGTCGGTGGCTTCCTGCGACAGCGTGTGCACGCCGCGGTGCACGTTGGAATGATGCTCCTCGTAGTAGCGCACCTCGGCGTCGATGACGGCGCGGGGCCGCTGCGAGGAAGCGGCATTGTCCAGGTAGACGAGCGGCCGCCCGCGGATGCGCCGCGACAGGATAGGGAAGTCCTGGCGCAGGCGCGCCACGTCCAGCGGGCCCAGTGAATCGGGGCGGGCCACCATCACAGGAACTCCCGGATGATGCTGCGGTCCGGCAGGCGGCCGACCACCAGTTGTTCGACGTGCCCGCGCAGTGCGGGCAGCGCGATGCGCGCCACCACGTCCTCGCAGAAGGCGAAGGTCAGCAGGCCGCGTGCGGTGTCCGGGTCCAGGCCGCGCGACAGCAGGTAGAAGAGCTGGTTCGGATCCAGCTGGCCGACGGTGGCGCCGTGACTGCACTTGACGTCATCCGCCAGGATCTCGAGCTGCGGCCGCACGTTGATCTCGGCCAGCGGCGACAGGATCAGGTTGCGGCTCGACTGCCGCGAGTCCGCCTTCTGGGCGCCCTCGTGCACCACGATGCGGCCGTTGAAGGCGCCGCGGCCACGGTCCACCGCCACGCCGCGGAACGACTCCTCGGACCTGGTGTGCGGCGCGACGTGCTCGATGAGCGTGAAGATATCCGCCTGGCGCGTGCCGTCCACCATGAACAGCCCGCTGGCCTCGTGATCGGCGCCCGCACCCTCGAGGCGTGCATGCAGCCCGCTGCGCACGAGCCCGCCGCCGAGGATGAACAGCTGCTGCCGGTAGCGGCTGTCGGCCTGCTGGGCGATGTCGAGGGTCTCGATGTGCGCGGCGGCCTGGCTGCCCTGGTGCAGGCGCACGTGCTCGAGCGCGGCGCCGTCACCGACACGGATGTCGCTGGCGAGGTTGGCCAGCACCGGCGCATCGTCGGCGCTGAGAAAGTGCTCGACGACCCTGAGCCGGCTGTTGGGTCCGGCGGCCAGCAGCATGCGTGAGTGCGAGGTCGCGGCGGCCGGGCCGGCCGACACGTGCACCAGGTAGACCAGCGGTTCGGCGCCCTCCGTCGCCTCGGCGCGCACCACCACGCCATCGCCGGCAAATGCCTCCGCCAGCAAGGCGAATCGCTCGTCCGGCTGGTCGCCCGGCACGCGCATCAGGCCGGCGGTCGCCTGCGGATCGCGCGCCAGCGCGTCAGCCAGGCTCTCGATGTGGAGTCCGGCCGGTGCACCGGGGCTCGACAGGCCGGGCACGCAGCGGCCGTTGACCAGCACGACCCGATGGGCGCCCGGCAGGTCGAGCAGCAACGGTGCGAGCGCTGCGCCCGAAATCGTGGCAGGGGCGGGCGCCGAGAAATCGCGCTGCTGCAGGTCGGTGAAATCCAGGTAGCGCCAGTTCTCGTCGCGGCGATCCGGAAGGCCGCGCGCCAGCAGTTGCGCCAGCGCTGCGCTGCGGCGCGCCTGCCAGGCCGGGCCGCCGCCCAGTCGCGGCTGCGCCGTGGCGTGCGCCTGCTCGATACGCTGCAGCGCAGTGGCTTGCGCGGGAGAGCTCATGCCGCCGCCGCCCCCGGCCTGATCCAGTCGTAACCGCGCTTCTCGAGCTCCAGCGCAAGCTCCTTGCCGCCGGTCTTGACGATGCGGCCGCCGGCCAGCACGTGCACCTTGTCCGGCACGATGTGCTCGAGCAGCCGCTGGTAGTGGGTGACCAGCACGATCGCGCGGTCGTCGCGCCGCATGCTGTTGACGCCGTCCGAGACGACGCGCAGCGCGTCGATGTCCAGCCCCGAGTCGGTCTCGTCGAGCAGCGCCAGCGTCGGCTCCAGCACCGCCATCTGCAGGATCTCGTTGCGCTTCTTCTCGCCGCCGGAGAAGCCCTCGTTGACGCCGCGCTTCAGGAAGCTGTCGTCCATCTGCATCAGCTTCATCTTGTCCTTGACCAGCGCCAGGAAGTCGAAGGCGTCCACCTCCGGCTCGCCGCGGTGCTTGCGCAGCGCGTTCAGCGCGGCCTTCAGCAGGTACACATTGTTGACGCCGGGGATCTCGACCGGGTACTGGAAGGCCAGGAACAGGCCGGCGCGGGCGCGCTCCTCGGCCGGCATGGCGAACAGGTCCTGGCCCATGAATGTGGCGCTGCCCGCGGTGACCTCGAGGCCCGGCTTGCCGCCCAGCACACCGGTCAGCGTGCTCTTGCCGGAGCCGTTCGGTCCCATGATGGCGTGCACCTCGCCGGCGCGGACCTCGAGCGTGAGGCCGTCGAGGATCTTGCGCTGGCCGGCCCGCACGTGCAGGTCGGTCACCTGGAGGATGATGTCGCCCTTGTCCGGCATGTCCTGTACTCCGAGTCGTGTCAGCCCACGGCGCCTTCGAGGCTCACCGCCAGCAGGTTCTGCGCCTCGACCGCGAATTCCATCGGCAGCTCCCTGAACACGTCCTTGCAGAAGCCGCTGACGATCATGTTGACCGCGTCCTCCTGCGAGATGCCGCGCTGCAGGCAGTAGAACAACTGGTCGTCCGAGATCTTCGAGGTGGTGGCCTCGTGCTCGATGACCGCCGTCGGGTTCTTCACCTCGACGTAGGGGAAGGTATGCGCGCCGCACTGGTCGCCCATCAGCAGCGAGTCGCACTGCGTGTAGTTGCGCGCGCCGTCCGCGCCCGCCAGCACCTTGACCAGGCCGCGGTAGGCGTTCTGCCCGTGCCCGGCCGAGATGCCCTTGGAGACGATGGTGCTGCGCGTATTGCGCCCCATGTGGATCATCTTGGTGCCGGTGTCGGCCTGCTGGTAGTTATTGGCGAGCGCCACCGAATAGAACTCGCCCACCGAGTCGTCGCCGCGCAGGATGCAGCTGGGATACTTCCAGGTGATCGCCGAGCCGGTCTCCACCTGGGTCCAGGAGATCTTCGAGCTGTGGCCGCGGCAGTCGCCGCGCTTGGTCACGAAATTGTAGATGCCGCCGACGCCCTTCTCGTCGCCCGGGTACCAGTTCTGCACCGTCGAGTACTTGATGTTCGCGTCGTCCAGCGCGATCAGTTCGACGACCGCCGCGTGCAGCTGGTTCTCGTCGCGCATCGGCGCGGTGCACCCCTCCAGGTAGCTGACATGGGCGCCTTCCTCCGCCACGATCAGCGTGCGCTCGAACTGCCCGGTGTTGAGCGGCGTTGATGCGGAAGTAGGTGGACAGCTCCATCGGGCAGCGCACGCCCTTCGGCACGAACACGAACGAGCCGTCGGTGAACACGGCAGAGTTGAGCGCGGCGTAGAAGTTGTCGCGCACCGGCACGACCGTGCCGAGATAGCGCTCGACCAGTTCCGGGTGGTTCCTGACCGCCTCGGAGAACGGACAGAAGATGACGCCGGCCTCGGCGAGCCGCGCCTTGAAGGTGGTGGCGACCGAGACGCTGTCGAACACCGCATCCACCGCCACGCCGGCGAGCCGCGCGCGCTCGTGCAGCGGGATGCCCAGCTTGTCGTAGGTCTCCAGCAGCTTCGGGTCCACGTCCTCGAGGCTCTTCGGGCCGTCGGTGCGGGACTTCGGCGCGGAGTAGTAGGAGATGGCCTGGAAGTCGATCGGCGGGTAGTGCACGCGCGCCCAGACCGGCTCCTTCATGCGCAGCCACTGGCGGAATGCCTTCAGCCGCCAGTCGAGCATGAACTGCGGCTCGCCCTTCTTCGCGGAGATGAGGCGAATGACGTCCTCGTCCAGTCCGGGCGGCACCGTATCGCTCTCGATGTCGGTGACGAACCCGTGCCGGTACTTGCCTGCCGACCAGCGCTTCGATGTTGTCGTTGCTGCCTGCCATGTCGTTGCCTCCGGTGGCGCCTCAGGCCCGCGTCAGCGGCTGCCAGCCGCGGGCGCGCCCGAGCGCGGAGCCGAGGTCCGGGGCCTTCACGGCGGCGTCATGGGCGATCAGCGAGGTCAGGCGCACGTCCTGGAGCGAGCGGCGGATGGCGAGGCTGATGCGCTGCCAGCTGTGGCCGACCTGGCAGTTCTGCTCGATGCCGCACTGGCTGTGCGCGGTCGCGCACTCGGTCAGCGCCACCGGCCCCTCGACCGCGTCGATGATGTGGGCCGCGCTGATCTCGGCGGCCGGGCGGGCCAGCTGGTAGCCGCCGTGCGCGCCGCGCACGGAGTTCACCAGGCCGGCGCGCTGCAGTTCCTTGAGCAGCTTGCTGACGGTCGCCGCACCCAGGCCGGTGCGTTCAGCGAGTCCCGCCGCGCTGAGCAGGCCGGCCGGATTCTCGGCCAGGGCCGCGAGGATGACCGTCGCGTAGTCGGTGAGCTTGCTGATCCTCAACATCGGCCTTTCCCGGAAGCGTCTGATCTATACAGGACGATTTTAGTACTATTAGCTGTGAATGGGTAGGGGGCAGGGTCGGGGCGGCCCTGTTTGCTAGAATGATCGGCTGCAAGAGCGCCCGCCGGCCGGGCGGGGCTGCGCGCCCCGATGCCCGGCGGCCGGCACCAACGTCCTGGAGGAACGACCCGATGAAGAAGCACGAACTCGAGACCATCGCCCGCGCCATGGTGGCCCCCGGCAAGGGGATCCTGGCCGCCGACGAGTCGACCGGCACCATCAAGAAGCGGTTCGACAAGATCAAGCTCGAGTCCACCGAAGAGAACCGCCGCGCCTACCGCGAGCTGCTGTTCACGGCCAAGGGAGCCGAGGAGTTCATTTCCGGGGTCATCCTCTATGACGAGACGCTGCGCCAGAAGGCGGCCGACGGCACGCCGTTCCCGGCGCTCCTGACGGGTCGCGGCATCGTCCCGGGCATCAAGGTGGACATGGGCGCCAAGCCGCTGGCCGGGTTCCCGGGCGAAACCGTCACGGAAGGACTCGACGGCCTGCGCGAGCGCCTCGCGGAGTACTACAAGCTCGGCGCCAGGTTCGCCAAGTGGCGCGCCGTGATCGACATCGGCGACGGCATCCCCAGCCAGTTCGCCATCGACGCCAATGCCCATGCGCTGGCCCGCTACGCGGCGCTGTGCCAGGAAGCGGACATCGTGCCGATCGTGGAGCCGGAAGTCCTGATGGACGGCGCCCACACGATCGAGCGCTGCGAGGTCGTGACGGCGGCCACGCTGCAGTCGGTGTTCGACGCGCTGTTCGCGCATCGCGTGCACCTGGAGGGCATGGTGCTCAAGCCGAACATGGTCATTGCCGGCAAGAAGTGCGCGACGCAGGCCGGCGCGCAGCAGGTGGCGGAAGCGACCGTGCGCTGCCTGCGGCAGCACGTGCCCGCCGCCGTACCCGGCATCGCGTTCCTGTCCGGCGGGCAGAGCGAGGCGGAGGCGACCGCCCACCTGAGCCTGATGAACGGGCTGGGCGCGTCGCCGTGGCAGCTGTCGTTCAGCTACGGCCGCGCGCTGCAGGCCAGCACGCTGGACGCCTGGGGCGGCAAGCCCGCCAACGTCGCGGTGGGCCAGCGCGCCTTCCTGAAGCGCGCGCGGCTGAACGGCCTGGCGCGCACCGGCGGCTACGAACCCGCCATGGAGAAGGCAGCGGCCTGAGGCCGGAGCCGCCACCGCCAGGACATGGACGCCCCCTTGCAGCCCCGCGCTGAGGACGATTCCTGCAGCGTCAGGATCCGCGACGTGCACTATGCGGTGGGCGGCCGCCCGATCTTCGAGGGACTCGACGTCGACATGCGGCGCGGCGCGGTCACCGCCGTGATGGGGCCGAGCGGCACCGGCAAGACCACGCTGCTGCGGCTGATCACGGGCCAGCTCTTGCCGGACCGCGGCCAGGTCGTCGTGGACGGCGCCGACGTGCCGGCGCTCGACCGGCGTGGCCTGTACGCGCTGCGCCGCCGCATCGGCATGCTGTTCCAGAACGGCGCGCTGCTGACCGACCTGGACGTGTACGAGAACGTGGCGTTCCCGCTCCGGGAGCACACGCGCCTGCCGGAGCGCCTCATCGGCCACATCGTGCTCACCAAGCTGCAGGCCGTCGGCCTGCGCGGCGCGGCGCGGTTGATGCCCGCCGAGCTGTCCGGCGGCATGGCGCGCCGCGTGGCGCTGGCCCGCGCGATCGTCATGGACCCGGACATCCTCATCTACGACGAGCCCTTCGTGGGCCTGGACCCGATCTCGCTGGGCGTGGTGCTGCGGCTGATCCGCGAGCTGAACGATGCGCTGGGCATCACCAGCATCGTGGTCTCGCACGACGTACGCGAGATCGCCGCGGTGGCGGACTCGGCCTACCTGCTGTCCGGCGGGCGTGTCGCGGCCGCCGGGCCGCCCGCCGAGCTGGCGCAGAGCGAGGCCGCGGAGATCAGGCAGTTCATGCTGGGGCTGCCTGACGGTCCGGTCGCCTTCCACTACCCGGCGCCGGACTACGCCGGCCAGCTGTTCGGCGAGCAGCCGCCGTGACCCGCATCGGGCAGGAACTGTGGGAGCGCTTCACCGAGTCGCTGCAGACGCTCGGCCGCTACGCGCGCTTCACGGCGCGCCTGGTCGCCGAGACGCCGCGCGCGCTGCTGCGCTTCCGGCTGGTGGTCGAGCAGGTCCACAACACCGGCGCCCTGTCGCTGGTCATCATCATGCTGAGCGGGCTGTTCGTCGGCATGGTGCTGGGACTGCAGGGCTTCGACCTGCTGGAGCGCTTCGGCTCGGAGGAGTCGCTCGGCACCGCGGCGGCGCTGGGGCTGGTCAAGGAACTGGGCCCGGTGGTGACGGCGCTGCTGTTCGCAGGGCGTGCCGGCACGGCGCTGGCCTCGGAACTCGGCCTGATGCGCGCCACCGACCAGCTCGCCGCCATGGAGATGATGGCGGTGGACCCGGTGCGCCGCGTGGTGATGCCGCGCTTCCTGGGCGGCGTGCTGGCGATGCCGCTGCTGGCGGCCGTCTTCAGCATGATCGGCATCTTCGGCGCGCAGCTGGTGGGCGTGCAGCTGATGGGCGTGGACTCGGGGCAGTTCTGGTCGCAGATGCGCGGCGCGGTCGAGCACTGGGACGTCATGGAAGGCGTGATCAAGAGTTGCGTGTTCGGCGTCGCGTGCAGCGCGATCGCCGTGTACGAGGGCTACCATTCGCTGCCGACCGCGGAGGGCGTGGGCCGTGCCACCACCCGCACGGTGGTGATTTCATCCGTGGTCGTGCTGCTGCTCGACTACATGCTGACCGCGGTGATGTTGTGAACCAGCGCGCGCCGGGCCGGGCGGCCCGTGCGACGCCATCGAGGAGTAGGCCATGCGCCCGACGCGAGCGATAGAACTGGGGACCGGGTTGTTCGTGCTGCTGGGCTTCGCAGCGCTGTTCTTCCTGGTGACCCAGATCACCAACCGCGAGATCGGACTCGGCGACCGGGGCTACCGGCTGGCCGCCAGCTTCGAGCAGGTCGGCGGCCTCAAGCCCGGCGCGCCGGTCTCGATGTCGGGCGTGACCATCGGGCGCGTCGAGACGATCAGCTACGACTTCGACGAGTACCGGGCGCGCGTCGTGCTGCGCATCGACAGCGCCTACGACCGCATCCCGGAAGACAGCGACGCCAGCATCTACACGGCCGGGCTGCTGGGCGGCCAGTACGTGGGCATCGGGCCGGGCGGCTCGGAAACTTTCCTCGCCGACGGCGATCGAATCCACTTCACGCAGTCGGCCATCGTGCTCGAGAACCTGATCAGCAAGTTCCTGTTCTCGAAGGCGTCCGAGGAGGCCGGCGGCGCCAACCAGGGGGACGCCGAACCATGACCCGACACCTCGCTCTCGCCGGCCTGCTGTGGCTGGCGCTGCCGCTGGCGGCGCAGGCCGCGCAGAAGCCGGCGCCCGCCGCACCGCCGGGCCCGGCGCCCCAGGCACTGATGCAGGAAACCTCGCAGCGCATGCTGGATGCGCTGGAGGCCGACCGCGACGGCTACCGCAACGACCGCGGCAGGATGAACGCCCTCGTGGACCGCGTCCTGCTGCCGAACTTCGACACCGAGTACTCGGCCCGCCTGGTGCTGGGCAAGCACTGGCGCACGGCCACGCCGGCGCAGCGCCAGCGGTTCGTCGACGCCTTCTACCGGTCGATGCTGGCCAAGTACGGTGCGGCGCTGGCCGAGTTCACGGCCGACAAGATGACCATCCTGCCGTTTCGCGGCGACCTCGCGTCCGGGCAGGCGACGGTGCGCACCGAGGTGCGCACCAGCGACGGCACGCGCGTGCCCGTCAACTACTCGATGCGTGCCACGCCGCAGGGCTGGAAGGCCTGGGACGTGACCATCGAGGGCATCTCCTACGTCAAGAGCTTCCGTGACGACTTCGGCGCGGAGATCGAGCGCAGCGGCATCGAGCCCGTCATCGCGCGGCTCGAGGCCGATGCGACTGCGGCGGGCAAGGCGGGTGGCGGTGCGAACTAGGCCGAAGGCGCCGCCGGCGCTCCTGCAGCCGGACGGCGAGGGCCGGTTCCGCGTGTCGGGCGCGATGCGGCTCGACACCGCCGCGGGCCTGCTGGCGCTGGGCGTGGCCGCGTTTGCGGGACGGGCGAGCGTCGAAGTGGACCTGGCGCAGGTCAGCGACGCGGACAGCGCGGGCCTGGCGGTGCTGATCGAGTGGACGCGCCAGGCGCGCCTGCAGGACCGCAAGATCGTCTTCGGCTCCATGCCGCCCCGCCTGGCCCGCATGGCGCGCATCGGCGGCGTCGCGGACCTGCTGCCGCAGGCCGGCTGAGCGGCCGGCGGTCGTTCAGGTCCCGGACGGCGGGTCGTCCGGCGCCGTTTCCTCCAGCCAGAGTTCCTCGTCCAGCGCTTCGGCGGGGACGTCGCCGTCCCGCACCAGGTATTCGCGCCTCTGCAGGTAGGCGTTGCGCATCAGGGCGTAGCGGTCGAAGGCACCGTCGAACGTCTCCTCGACCGGGATGAGCCTGGCGCGCAGGTCCACGACCGCCAGGGCGCCGAGCGCCAGTTCGGCCGTGTCGTCATCCAGGTAATGGCGTGCATTGGTCAGGTAGTCGGGATAGTGCGCAGGCGTATCCCGCAGCGTGGAGGGTCCCAGCAGGGGAATCACCAGGTACGGCCCGGAGGGCACGCCCCAGCGCCCGAGGGTCTGCCCGAAGTCCTCGTCGTTGCGCGCCAGGCCGGCATCCGTCGCGGGATCGAACAGCCCGCCCAGGCCCAGCGTCGAGTTGAGCAGGAGGCGCGCGGTATCCGACAGCGCGTCCTTGAGCTTCAGCTGCAGCAGGTTGTTGGCCAGCGTCGTGGGATAGGCCAGGTTGCTGAGGAAGTTGCTGACGCCGGTGCGCGCGACACGCGGCACGACGCGCCGGTAGCCTTTCGCCACGGGCTTCAGAACCGCGCGGTCGATCGCGTCGTTGAATGCGTAGGTGGACCGGTTGACCCGTTCCCAGGGGTCGTCGGCGGATGGCGCCGACAGGGTCGTGGCGCAGCCGCCCAGCAGCAGGCAGGCGGCGGCCAGGCTGCCGCGGAACAGGGGCAGGCGTGTCGGCATGGCGGTCGGGCTCCCGGATGGCAAGGCGCGCAATTCTAGCGCGTGCCGTCCACGGGATCGCGCGGTGGCGACGGCTCGGCCGTTTCGCGGGCCTTGCGGCCCTTCGGCAGGTACTCCTCGAGCTCCTTGATGCGGGCCTCGAAGCGCTGCCGCTGCACGTCGTTGAGCTTCGGCACCGACAGCGCCATGCGCAACTGGTCTATGGCCAGCTGCAGCTCGCCGCCCAGGACGTGGTACTCCGACATGTAGTAGTAGGCGTCGGCGGTGTCGCCGGCCGTATTGGCCACCAGCGCGATGTAGCGGGCCTGGTCCGGGGTCGGCGGCACGTTGTTGAACAGGTCCAGCAGCACCCGGTGGGCGAGGCCGGCCTCGTCGGCGCGCACCAGCGTCTCGGCGTAGCGCAGGGTGACCGGCACGTTCCTCGGGAACAGCCGCCGCGCGCGCTCCAGCGTGCGCCGCGAGCCGGCGATGTCGCCGGCCGCGAGCTGCGCATGGCCGAGCCCCGTGTGGTACTGGGTCACGTCCGGGTGCCGCTCCGCCAGGTCGGCGAGCAGCCCGACCGCCTCCGCGGTCTGCTCCGGCTGGCCGCTGGCCAGGAGCGCGACGGCCCGCCCGTAGAGCCGGGTGTCGTCCGGCGGCAGGTCGGCGCTGGCCGCGTCGCCGTAAAGCGCCGCGAAGTCCGTCTCCGGCGGCAGCGTCTGCACGCGCAGGCGCTCGCGGATCAGGCCGTAGCCCACGCTGTCGCTCGGCGGCTTGCGCTCGTAGCGTGCCGCGCGGTCGCGGGTCTCGGCGATGCGTTCCGTCGTCACCGGGTGCGTGCGCAGCAGGTCGGGGATCGTCGTGCCGGCGCCGTAGCGCTGCTGCAGTGTCCAGAAGAACGCCGGCATGCCGCCCGGGTCGTATCCCGCGTCCGCGAGGAAGCCGATGCCCACCCGGTCGGCCTCGGCCTCGTTGGCCCGCGTGAAGCTGATCTGCTGCTGGGCCGCCAGGCCCTGGGCGGCCGTGATCGTCCCCAGCAGCATGTCGCTGGGCATGCCGGTCGTGACGCCGATCAGGATCGTGGCCAGCACTGCCGCGGCCGAGGCCATGTTGGTACGGCCGGCATTCTGGATCGAGCGCGCGATGTGGCGCTGCGTGACGTGGGCGATCTCGTGGGCCAGCACCCCGGCCAGTTCGCTCTCGTTGTCCGTGGCGGTGACCAGGCCGGCGTTGACGCCGATGTAGCCGCCCGGCAGGGCGAAGGCGTTGATGCCGGCGTCGCGGACCACGAAGAAGGTGAAGCGATGGCCGCCCTCGTGGGCATAACTGGCGATGCGCTCGCCCACCGTCTGCACGTATTCGTTGATCTCGGGGTCGTCCACGACCTTGCCGGCGTCGCGCAGCCCGCGCAGGATCATGCGGCCGATCTTGTGTTCGTCGGACAGGGACAGCGTGGTGCTGGCGGGGTTGCCGATGTCCGGCAGCTCGCGGCGCGCGTCCTGCGCGACGGCCGGCTGGACGGCCACCAGCAGGGCGACGATCAGCGTGCTGCGGAGGGTGGGGGTCATGGACGGGGCTACCTCAGGGGGCTGCCATTGGGACCGGCGGCGGCGGCCGGAGTTCAGCCGGCCGGCCCGCGCTCAGAGGATCTCCGAGGCGTAGTCGGCCAGCCGCGAGCGCTCGCCGCGCACCAGCGTGATGTGGCCCGCGTACTGCCAGCCGCAGAAGCGATTCACGACGTAGGTCAGGCCGGAGGTCGTCTCGGTCAGGTACGGCGTGTCGATCTGCGCGATGTTGCCCAGGCAGACCAGCTTGGTCCCCGGCCCGGCCCGGGTCACCAGCGCCCGCATCTGCTTGGGCGTGAGGTTCTGCGCCTCGTCGAGGACCAGGAACCGGTTCAGGAAGGTGCGGCCGCGCATGAAGTTGAGCGAGCGGATCTTGATGCGGTTGCGCAGCAGGTCCTGGGTGGCGGCGCGCGCCCAGCTGCTGCCCTCGTGGCCCTGCGTGAGCACCTCGAGGTTGTCCATCAGGGCGCCCATCCAGGGCTCCATCTTCTCTTCCTCGGTGCCGGGCAGGAAACCGATGTCCTCGCCGAGCGGGATGGTCACCCGCGTCATCAGGATCTCGCTGTAGCGGTTGTTCTCCATGGTCTGCGCCAGGCCCGCCGCCAGCGTCAGCAGGGTCTTGCCGGTCCCGGCGGGCCCCAGCACCGTCACGAAGTCGATCTCGGGGTCCAGCAGCAGGTTCAGGGCGAGGTTCTGCTCGCGGTTGCGCGCCGCGATGCCCCATACGGCATGCCGCGGGTTGCGGTAGTCCTGCGCCACCTCGAGGACCGCCGCGCCGTCGTCGAAGCTGCGGACGATCGCCTCGAGGCCGTCGTCGGCGGCCTCGCACACGAACTGGTTGAGCTTCCAGCCCGCGACCAGCGGGCCGCGCACCCGGTAGAACGTGCGGGCCTGCTCCTGCCAGGACTCGACGTCGCTGCCATGCGTTTCCCAGAAATCGGCCGGCAGCTCGGTCATGCCGCGGAACAGCAGGTCCGCGTCCTCGATGGTGCGGTCGCTGTAGTAGTCCTCGGCGTGCACGCCGAGGATGGCGGCCTTGATGCGCAGGTTGATGTCCTTGGACACCAGCGTCACGCGGGACTCCGGGATCTCGCGCTGCAGCGCCAGCGCGTAACCCAGGATGGAATTGTCGGCGCCGTGGCCCGGCAGCGAGTCCGGCAGGCCGGTGTCGAGCCGGCGCGTCTGGAAGAACAGGCGGCCGGTGGGCTTCTTCTTGCCGTGATTCTCGCCGCGGCCGGAAGGCAGCTCGAGGCCGCCGTCGATCTGCTCCTTGGTCGCGTCCGCCATCAGCTCGTCGAGGAAACGGCTGACCTGGCGCACGCTGCGCGCGGCTTCCGACAGCCCCTTCTTGCCGGCATCAAGCTCCTCGAGCACGACCATCGGGATGTAGATGTCGTGTTCCTCGAAGCGGAAGATGGCGGCCGGGTCGTGCATCAGCACGTTCGTGTCGAGCACGAAGGCCCGCTGCACAGGCGGTCCCTGGCGTGGGTTCAACGCCGGCCCCCGGTCACAGGGCCCGTACCGCCGCCAGCACCGCCTCGGCGTGGCCGTCGACGCGCACCTTGCGCCAGGCCTCGCGCAGCACGCCGTCGGCGTCGATCAGGAAGGTGCTGCGCTCGATGCCCATGAACTTGCGGCCGTACAGGGTCTTTTCCTTCCAGGCCCCGAACAGGCTGGCGACCTTGTGGTCCTCGTCGGCTGCCAGCTCGAAGGGGAACTCCATCTTCGCCTTGAACTTCTCGTGGCTGGCGAGCGAGTCGGGAGACACGCCGAGCACGGTGGCCCCGGCCCGCCGGAACTTCGCATGCAGGTCGCGGAAAGCCGCCCCCTCGCGGGTGCAGCCCGGCGTGTTGTCGCGGGGGTAGAAGTACACGACCAGCTTCCGTCCCCGCGCGCCGGTGGACGTGAACTTGCCGCCCGTCGAGGGCAGGGAAAACGCCGGGACCTTCCTGCCTGCTGCCACCTTGGCCATCTGTCGTACCCGCTCGCGCTGCGCGCTCAGTTCCGCACCGGTTCCAGGATCGCGTCGAGGTTGAGGTTGTCGCACAGGTCCATGAACTCCTCGCGCATGGCGCCGAGGTGGACCTTGGCCGGGACGCTGACCACCATGTAGACGCCGAACATCGGCGCCCCGGTATGCGCCGCAGGATAACTGCGGGTGCTCATCTCCGAGATGTCTATGCCGCGGGCCGTGAAGAATCCGGACAGCGCCGACACGATGCCGCCCTGGTCGAGGCACACCACGTCCACCGAGTAGGGCACATGGTCCGCCAGCACCGGGCGCTCGCCGGTGCGCGCGATCTGCAGCGCCGTGCCGGTGCCTTCCGCCAGCTTCTGCAGCTCGGCCTCGATCTTGGCGATCGCGTGCCAGTTGCCGCTGACCAGCATGAGCACGGCGAACTCCGTGCCGAGCGCCGTCATGCGGCTCTCGCTGATGTTGCCGCCGCATTCGGCCACCAGCTTGCTGAGGTCGTGGATCAGCCCGGTGCGGTCCTTGCCGATGGCCGAGATCGCGATGTACTGCTTCATTCTGGATCGCCGATGGGGGGCACGCTGCAGTCTACCGGGATCGGCGCGCCGTGAAAACGCCGGCCGCGCCGCCGACCTTGCGCGCGCCGTAGCGTGAACCGTACGATTCGCCATTCCGGCAGGCCGAATGTGCAGGCGCACCATGTTTCGCGGCAGCATCGTTGCCCTGGTGACTCCGATGGCGGAGTCCGGGGAAGTCGACTTCGAGGCCTTCGACTCGCTGCTCGACTGGCATGCCGGACAGGGTACCGACGGCGTCGTCGTGCTGGGCACGACCGGGGAATCGCCGACCGTCACGGCGGAAGAGGGCGACGAGCTGCTGCGGCGCGCCGTGCGGCGCCTGGGCGGGCAGCTGCCCGTCATCGCGGGCACCGGCACCAATGCGACGGCCACCACCGTGGAACGGACCCGCTGCGCCTGCGAACTGGGCGTGGATGGCGTGCTGATCGTCACGCCCTACTACAACAAGCCGGGCCAGGAGGGCCTGATCCGGCACTTCTCGCTCGCCGCCGACGCCAGCAGCGTGCCGGTCATCCTCTACAACGTGCCGTCGCGCACCGGCTGCGACCTGTTGCCGCAGGCGATCGGGCGGCTGGCGGAACATCCGCAGATCGTGGGCGTCAAGGAAGCGACCGGGCAGGTCCAGCGCGTGCGCGACATCCTCGGGCGGTGCGGCGAGGACTTCCTGCTGCTGTCGGGCGATGACGCCACCAGTCGCGAGTTCATGCTGGCTGGCGGCCAGGGCGTCATTACGGTGACCGGCAACGTGGCGCCGCGCCTGATGCGCGAGATGTGCGAAGCGGCCCTCGTGGGCGATGCGCAACGGGCCCTTGAGATCGACCAGGGCCTGGCGGGCCTGCACAAGGACCTGTTCGTCGAGGCGAATCCCATCCCGGTCAAGTGGGCGGTGTCCAGAATCGGGCTCATTCCGCGCGGAATACGGTTACCATTGACCGAGCTCGCGCAGCGCAACGAGGCCGTCGTGCTGGCGGCGATGCAACGGGCCCAGGTCATCTGAACGGGAACGAACGATGAGACTCCTGCTGATATTGGCGTCGGTGGCGCTGGCCGGTTGCGGCCTGATCAAGCCTGCCTCTGAACAGTGTGACAAGCCGGCCGCCTATGCGAATTCGCCTGAGGCGCCGCCGCTGGTGGTGCCGCCGGGCGTCGACGCGCCCGACACGCGCAATGCCCTGCGAATCCCTGAATTGAAGACGCCTGAAAAGCCGTCCGACGGCCGCTGCGTGGACGTTCCGCCGAGCTACTTCCCCGACCGCACGCCGGAGCAGGGCTGATCCCGGATCCGGTTGCCGCCTGCCGGGGCCTCCGGTAGGCTTGCCCACCCCGCGCCGGTCCCGAGCCCGGCGAGGACAACGCGTTGGACTGGCCTTGCTGTCAGGTTGACGTGCCCGAACGGAGAGGTGGCCGAGTGGTCGGCGAGCGACCCGCAGGGTCGCGAAGGACGTCGCACGCTGCGGGACGCGGCGGGCGGCGGTCCCGAGCCCGGCGAGGGATCCGAAGCCTCGCGGAGCGAGGCGAGGACAACGCGCTGGACTGGCCTTGTTGTCAGGTTGACGTGCCCGAACGGAGAGGTGGCCGAGTGGTCGGCGAGCTGACGTGCCCGAACGGAGAGGTGGCCGAGTGGTCGGCGAGCGACCCGCAGGGTCGCGAAGGACGTCGCACGCTGCGGGACGCGGCGGGCGGCGGTCCCGAGCCCGGCGAGGGATCCGAAGCCTCGCGGAGCGAGGCGAGGACAACGCGCTGGACTGGCCTTGTTGTCAGGTTGACGTGCCCGAACGGAGAGGTGGCCGAGTGGTCGGCGAGCGACCCGCAGGGTCGCGAAGGACGTCGCACGCTGCGGGACGCGGCGGGCGGCGGTCCCGAGCCCGGCGAGGGATCCGAAGCCTCGCGGAGCGAGGCGAGGACAACGCGCTGGACTGGCCTTGTTGTCAGGTTGACGTGCCCGAACGGAGAGGTGGCCGAGTGGTCGAAGGCGCTGGACTGGAATTCCAGTAATACTCAAAAGGTATTCGTGGGTTCGAATCCCACCCTCTCCGCCAGTACATGACAACAGGGGCCCGCGCGGCCCCTTTTGTCGCCCGCGGCGGGGGTGTTACGATGCCCGCGGATTGACGACGCCGCTCGCTGAAGGCGGCCGGATATCGAACTCGATCCCCTCGGTTGCGATGGCGGCTCGCGTCGGTTTCTCCGCGACGATCAGCCGCGAACCCCGCCAGGCCCGGAAGGGAGCAACGGTAGCGGTGACATCGGGTGCCGGAGAGGTGCTGGCGCGGGCCGCCGCCCTGATGCGGTCCATGCTGCGGAGAATGCGCGAAGCGCGATGAGCTACCTCGTCCTTGCCAGAAAGTGGCGCCCCCGGCGCTTCGATGAGATGGTCGGCCAGGAGCACGTCCTGCGTGCCCTGATCAACGCGCTCGACTCGGGCCGCGTGCACCATGCCTTCCTGTTCACCGGCACGCGCGGCGTCGGCAAGACCACGATTGCGCGCATCCTGGCGAAGTCCCTGAACTGCGAGCAGGGCGTCGGCTCGAATCCCTGCGGCGAGTGCGCGGCCTGCCAGGAGATCGACGAGGGCCGCTTCGTGGACCTCATCGAGGTGGACGCCGCGTCCCGCACCAAGGTGGACGACACGCGCGAGCTGCTGGACAACGTGCAGTACTCGCCCACCCGCGGCCGCTACAAGGTGTACCTGATCGACGAGGTGCACATGCTGTCCGGCGCACTCCTTCAACGCCCTGCTGAAGACGCTCGAGGAGCCGCCGCCGCACGTCAAGTTCCTGCTCGCGACCACCGATCCGCAGAAAGTCCCGGTGACCGTCCTGTCGCGCTGCCTGCAGTTCAACCTCAAGCGCCTGCCGCCGCCGCTGATCGGCGAGCGCCTGCGGCTGATCCTCGACGCGGAAGGCGTCCAGTACGAGCAGGGCGCCGTCACCTTGCTGGCGCGCGCCGCGGACGGCAGCGTGCGCGACGCACTGTCGCTGCTCGACCAGATGCTGGCGTTCGGCGGCGGCAAGGTGGGCGAGGCGGACGCGCGGGCCATGCTGGGTACGATCGACCGTGGCCGCGTCGCCGAGCTGCTTGAACTGCTGGCGGCGCGGGATGCGCGCCGGGCTGATGCGCTGCGTGGCGGCGATGGACGAGCATGGCCCGGACTACGCGCAGGTGCTGGACGAACTGGCCAGCCTGTTGCAGAAGATCGCACTGCGCCAGGCGATTCCGGAACTGCCGGACGACGAGGTCTGGGGCGGGGAGGACATCGCGGCGCTGGCGGCGGGCCTGACGGCCGAGGACCTCCAGTTGTATTACCAGATCGCCATCCTGGGCCGCCGCGACCTGCCGCTGGCGCCCGAGCCGCGCAGCGGCTTCGAGATGGTGCTGCTGCGCATGCTGGCCTTCCAGCCGGGCGCGGACGAGCGACCGGCGCCCGCCCCGCACGGCCGGCGACCGTCGCCGTCGCCAGCGCCCGTGACGCGGCCGGCGGCAGCCGCGCCGCAGAAGGCAGCCGCCGTGGAGAAGACGCCGGCAGCGGCGAGCGCGGCCAGCGGCGACCTCGCCGACTGGGGGGCCGTCCTCGAGCAGCTGAAGCTGCGCGGGGCGGCGCGGCAACTCGCCTCGCACTGCACCTTCGCGGCGCTCGAGGGGAACCTGCTGCGGCTGCGGCTCGATACCCGCGGCGCGGCGCTGCAGACCCGGCAACTGGAGGAGCGGCTGCAGCAGGCCCTGTCCGGGTTGCTCGGCCGCGACTTGCAGCTGGAATTCGAGGTCACCGACGCAGCGGGCGAGACGCCGGTCCGCGAACGGGAACGCGAGGACGAGGAGCGCATGGAACAGGCGCGCCTGGCCCTGGACAGCGACCCGAACGTGCAGGCGCTCAAGGACCGCTTCGGCGCGGTGGTGCAACCCGGCTCGATCAAGCCGGCCGATCAGGATGGGAACACGCGACGGGACCCGGAGCAGTCATGAAGCAGAACATCGGCGCGCTCATGCGCCAGGCACAGCAGCTGCAGGCCAACATGCAGAAGGCGCAGGAGGAGCTTGCGCAACTCGAGGTGGTGGGCGAGTCGGGCGGCGGCATGGTCAAGGTGACGATGAACGGGCGGCACGAGGTGCGGCGCGTGCAGATCGACCCGGCGGTCGGCGCCGGCGGCGACCTCGAGATGCTGGAGGACCTGGTGGCCGCGGCCTGCAACGATGCCACCCGCCGCGCCGCCGAAGCGGCGCAGGAGAAGATGTCGGGCCTGATGGGCGGCATGCCCTTGCCGCCCGGCATGAAGATGCCGTTCTGAGGCGACCGGCCCGTGAAGTACTCGCCGGCCCTGGGACGACTGATCGAAGCGCTGCGCATCCTGCCCGGCGTCGGCCCGAAGTCGGCCCAGCGCATGGCCTTCAACCTGCTCGAACGCAACCGCGACGGGGCGACTGGGCTCGCGCGGGCCCTCGACGAGGCGGTGACGGTCATCGGGCACTGCAAGCGCTGCCGCATGCTGACCGACGGCGAGCTGTGCACGGTGTGCACGGCGCCGCAGCGTGACGAGAGCCAGCTGTGCGTGGTGGAGTCGCCTGCGGACGTCGTCGCGGTCGAGCAGTCGGGCGGTTATCGCGGCCGCTACTTCGTGCTCATGGGCCACCTGTCGCCGCTCGACGGCGTGGGACCCGAGCAGCTGGGACTCGCGCAACTCGAGGCCATCCTCGACGAAGGCGGCGTGCGGGAGGTGATCCTCGCGACCAACCCGACGGTCGAAGGCGAGGCCACGGCGCACTTCCTGGGCGAACTCGTCGTGCAGCGCGGGATCCGCGCCTCGCGCATCGCGCACGGCGTGCCGGTGGGCGGCGAGCTCGAATACGTGGACGGCGGCACGCTGGCGCACGCGCTGGCCGGCCGGTTGGTCATTTCCTAGGCTTGCGACCCGCGCCCGCCGGGTCGCGCGACCGGCCCGAGGTTCGCTGGCGCCGGTCGAACTCGTCGGCGAGCCGCAGCAACTGCCGGTAGCTGGCCATGCGGCGCGACGCGATGCGGCCGCCTTGCACCGCGGCCTGCACCGCACAGCCGGGTTCCCCGTCGTGGCGGCAATCGGGGAAGCGGCAGCCCGCCGCCTCGCGCGCGATCTCCCTGAATCCCCACGCCACCTCGCGCGGTGCCGGCAACGGCGGCGCAAAATCGCGCACGCCCGGCGAATCGATGAGCTGGCCGCCGCCCGGCAGGTGAAACAGCGTCGAGGCGGTCGTCGTGTGGCGGCCTTCCTCGGTGCCGCGCGAGACTTCCTGCACGGCGATGTCGCTGCCCGGCGCCATCAGGTTGATCAGCGAGCTCTTGCCGACCCCGGACTGGCCGACGAGGATGCCGACGTGGCCTGCCAGCAGGGCTTCCAGCTCGACGGCGCCACCGGCCGCGCGCTTGCTGGAGCGCACCACGGCATAACCGAGCGCGCCGTAGTTCGCGAGCTCCGCCCGCAGGCCCGCGTCGTCGGCGCCCGGCAGGTCAGTCTTGTTGAGCGCGACCGCAGCCGCCAGGCCGGCCCACTCGGCGGCGGCGAGGTAACGGTCGCACAGGGCGAAGTCGGGGGCGGGGACCGGCGCCAGCACCGCGACCAGCAGGTCGAGGTTGGCCACGACCGGCTCGCGCAGCCCGGTGGTGCTGATGCGGGCCAGTTCGCTGCGGCGCGGCTCGACCTCGAGGATCAGGCCTTCCGCGCCTTCCGCGTCGGCCGCGCGCCAGCGCACGGCATCGCCGCAGACGACCTGCAGGCGCCGGCCGAACAGACGGCACGGCAGGCGCTCGCCGGACGGCGCCTCGACCATGACCCGCCGTCCGTACGCGGCCACGATGCGCCCGGCCTGCGCGTCCTGCGCATTGCGGGGCTGCTTCATGCCGGGTGGCGCAGCGCGGCGGGGCGCTCGCGGCGCCGGGGGGCGGTGTTGAGGTGGCGGCTTGGCATGGACGGGCGCGACTCTAGCCTCTGCTAAGATGCCGGGCAACATGGACGCCGGCCAGAAGCTCGTCTGGATCGACCTCGAGATGACGGGGCTCGACCCGGACAGCGACCGTATCATCGAGATCGCCACCCTGGTCACGGACAGCAGCCTCGAGGTGCTGGCCGAGGGGCCGGTGCTCGCCATCCACCAGCCCGCAGCGGTGCTGCAGGCGATGGACGACTGGAACCGCAAGACCCATGGCGGGTCGGGCCTGCTGGCCCGGGTCACGGCCAGCAAGGTGACGGAGGCGGAAGCGGAGCGGGCCACGCTGGACTTCCTGGCGCAGCAGGTCGAGGCGGGCGCCTCGCCCATGTGCGGCAACAGCGTGTGCCAGGACCGGCGCTTCCTGGCTAGGCGCATGCCGCAGCTGGAGCGGTTCTTCCACTATCGCAACCTCGACGTGAGCACCGTCAAGGAACTGGCGCGGCGCTGGGCGCCCGAGGTGGCGCGGGGCTTCACCAAGAAGTCGGCCCACCTGGCGCTCGAGGACATTCGCGAGTCCGTCGGCGAGCTGCGGCATTACCGCGAGCACCTGATCGCCGAGCCCTGGCGGCGCAGCTGAGGCGGCGCCGCAGCATGGGCCGGGATTCCGCACTCCTGACTCACCGCGGCGGCTGCCATTGCGGCGCCGTCCGCTTCGAGGTGCGCGCGCCGGCGCTGCTGCAGGTGCTCGAATGCAACTGCTCGATCTGCAGCAAGGCCGGCTACCTGCACCTGATCGTCGGGCAAGAGGCGTTTACGCTGCTCGGCGACCCCGCCGCGCTGGCCGAGTACCGCTTCAACACGGGCGTGGCGCGCCACCTGTTCTGCCGTACCTGCGGCGTGAAGTCCTTCTACGTGCCGCGCTCGCACCCGGACGGGATCAGCGTCAATGCGCGCTGCCTCGATCCCGGCACGGTCGAGTCCATGACGGTGCGCGCCTACGACGGGCGCCACTGGGAACGGGCGCGCGAGGCGCTGGGCGACTAGGGCCTGTTAACACTTATGGCATCGCTGCGTTGCAGGTCCACAGGGCTTCAGCCAAGGCGCGAGGTGCGAAGTGTGGTCATTCCACATGAGCGGCGAGCAACGCCGGCTGAAGCCCTGTGGGCCGCAACCCTGAGGGACCGGGCTCGTACCGAGCGGGGCTTCGTTGCTCTTCCCTCATGTACATTCAGTACAGGTCGGTCATCGCGCCTTGCCCCGCTCGGTAGGAGCCACGGTCGCAGCGATGCCATGAGTGTTAACAGGCCCTAAGCCGTCGGCGGCGGGCTCAGACGGGCTTGCCCGCCAGGTACAACCAGGTGTCCACGACGGTGTCGGGGTTCAGCGAGATGCTCTCGATGCCCTGCTCGGCCAGCCAGCGTGCAAACTCCGGGTGGTCGGACGGCCCCTGGCCGCAGATGCCGATGTACTTGCCGGCGTCGCGGCAGGCGCGGATCGCCATCGTCAGCAGCGCCTTGACCGACGCGTCGCGCTCGTCGAAGAGCGCGGCGACGATCCCCGAGTCGCGGTCGAGGCCGAGCGTCAGCTGGGTCATGTCGTTCGAGCCGATGGACATGCCGTCGAAGTGCTCGAGGAACTCCTTCGCCAGCAGCGCGTTGCTCGGGATCTCGCACATCATGATGACCTTGAGGTCGTCCACGCCGCGCTCGAGGCCGTTCGCGGCCAGCAGTTCGATGACGCGGCGTCCCTCGTCCACCGTGCGCACGAAGGGCACCATGACCTGCACGTTGGTCAGGCCCATGTCCCCGCGCACCTTGCGCAGCGCCCGGCACTCCAGCTCGAAGCAGGGCCGGAACGTCTCGTCGACGTAACGCGATGCGCCGCGGAACCCCAGCATCGGGTTCTCCTCGTGCGGCTCGTACAGCTTGCCGCCGATCAGGTTGGCGTACTCGTTGGACTTGAAGTCCGACAGGCGCACGATGACGGGCTGCGGCGCGAAGGCGGCCGCGATCGTCGCGATGCCCTCGGCCAGCTTGTCCACGAAGAATTTGACGGGGTCCTCGTGACCGGCCATCTGCCGCCGGATCTGCTCCTTGAGCCCCGGCTCGAGGCGGTCGAAGTCGAGCAGCGCGCGGGGATGCACGCCGATGGTGCGGTTGATGATGAACTCGAGCCTGGCCAGTCCCACGCCCTTGTTCGGGATCGACGCGAAGTCGAAAGCACGGTCGGGATTGCCGACGTTCATCATGATGTGGACGGGCGAGGGCGGCAGGGCGCCCAGTTCGATGTTCTGCTCGTCGAAGTCGAGGTTGCCCTCGAAGACATAGCCGGTCTCGCCCTCGGCGCAGGACACGGTCACCGGCTCCCCTTCGGTGAGGACCTCGGTCGCGTCGCCGCAGCCGACCACGGCCGGGACGCCCAGTTCGCGCGCGATGATCGCGGCATGGCAGGTGCGGCCGCCGCGGTTGGTGACGATGGCGGCGGCCCGCTTCATGACCGGCTCCCAGTCGGGATCGGTCATGTCGGCGACCAGCACGTCGCCGACCCGCACCCGGGACATCTCCTTGACG
Source organism: uncultured Gammaproteobacteria bacterium (assembly GCA_963695155.1). Lineage (GTDB taxonomy): Bacteria > Pseudomonadota > Gammaproteobacteria > Steroidobacterales > Steroidobacteraceae > SG8-30. The sequence continues at coordinate 77,736 of CAVOGD010000006.1, read as the reverse complement.
TCACGGATGACGCGGGCCGGGCCCGCGCCGATGCGCTGGCCGATGGCGCGCCCGCTGGTCAGCACCCGGGAGCGGTCCTTGAGCGTGAAGCGCTGGATCGTGTTGCCGGAGCGGCTCTGCACCGTCTCGGGCCGTGCCTGCAGGATGTAGATGTCGCCGCTGTCGCCGTCCTTGCCCCATTCGATGTCCATCGGGCAACCGTAATGCTTCTCGATCAGCAGCGCCTGCCGGGCCAGCGTGATGACGTCCTCGTCGCTGATGCAGTAGCGCTGCCGCTCGGCGGCCGGCACCTCGACGGTCTCCACGCGGCGGGTCGCCGACTGCTCGCCGGCGTAGACCATGCGCGCCGCCTTGGTGCCGAGGTTGCGGCGCACGATCGGGAAGCGGCCCTGCTCGAGGCCGCGCTTGTAGACGTAGAACTCGTCGGGATTGACCGCGCCCTGCACGACGAGCTCGCCGAGCCCGTAGGAAGCGGTGATGAAGACGACGCCGCGGAAGCCGGATTCGGTGTCCAGCGTGAACATCACGCCGCTCGCTCCCAGGTCGCTGCGCACCATGTGCTGCACGCCCACGGAAATCGCCACCTGCGAATGCTCGAAGCCCTGGTGCACGCGGTAGGCAATGGCCCGGTCGTTGTACAGGCTCGCGTACACCTCGTGCATGGCCCGCAGCACGTGGTCGCGGCCGCGCACGTTCAGGAACGTCTCCTGCTGGCCGGCAAACGAGGCACCCGGCAGGTCCTCGGCGGTCGCCGAGGAGCGCACCGCGACCGCGATGTCGCGCCCGTTCGCCATGGCGTCCCAGGCTGCGGCGATCTCCCGCTGCAGGCGGTCGTGGAACGGCGTGTCGAGGATCCAGCGGCGGATCTGCGCGCCGCTCGCGGCCAGCTTTTTCACGTCGTCCACGTCGAGGCCGTCGAGCACGCCGGCAATCCGCCCGGCGAGCTCGCCGTGCGCCAGGAAGTCGCGGTACGCCTGCGAGGTCGTGGCGAAACCGCCGGGTACGCGCACGCCCAGCGCCGCGAGCTTGCCGATCATCTCGCCGATCGACGAGTTCTTGCCGCCGACGGTCTGCAGGTCCGCCAGGCCGAGCTTCTCGAAGGGGATCGTATAGGCGCTCAAGGTGTGCCCTCGCTGGCGTGCGTTCCTGCTAGGATCGCAGCCGGTTGGCGCCCGTCGCCGGGCGCGTCGTCAATGCAGGCCGGAAGCAGCGCGTGAACAGGAAAAGAACGGTGTTCTTCGTGTCCGACCAGACCGGTGTGACAGCCGAGACCATGGGGCACAGCCTGCTCACGCAATTCGAGGGCCTGGACTTCAGGCCAGTGACTCTGCCATTCATCTCCACGCTTGACAAGGCGCAGGAGGCCGTCGGCAAGATCAACGCGGTGGCCGTCGAGGACGGCGCGAAGCCCATCGTGTTCTCGACGCTGGTGAACGACGAGATCCGCGACGTCGTCAAGCACGCCAGCTGCCTGTACCTGGATTTCTTCGGCGCCTTCCTCGGGCCGCTGGAGCAGGAACTGCAGCAGGCCTCCTCGCACGCAGCCGGCCGCGCGCACGGCATGACCGACCTGGACGCCTATACCGCGCGCATCAACGCCACGAACTTCGCGCTGGCCAACGACGACGGCACGCAGACCCGGGACTATGAGCGTGCGGACGTCATCCTGGTCGGGGTGTCGCGCTCCGGCAAGACGCCGACCTGCCTGTACATGGCGCTGCAATACGGCATCTACGCAGCCAATTTCCCGCTCACCGAGGACGACCTGGAGCGGGGGCGCCTGCCGGACTCGGTCGGGCCGCACCGCCAGAAGCTGTTCGGGCTGACGATCCGGCCCGACCGGCTGCAGCAGATCCGCCATGAACGGCGCCCGGACAGCAAGTATGCGTCCACGCCGCAATGCACCTTCGAGGTGCGCGAGGCCGAACGCCTGCTCGACCGTCACGGCATCCCGTACCTCGACACCGCGGACTGCTCGATCGAGGAGATTTCCAGCCGCATCCTCGAGCGCATGGCGATCGAGCGGCGCACCCGGCCGTAAGCGCCGCAGCCCTCGCGAAACCGTGACGGCCGCCACATCCGGGGGGATCGAAGGGCCGCGACCCCGTGATATAGTCAAATCATGCTTTCGGATGACCTGTGCGCGATTTCCTGGCGTGCCCGCCCGCGGTCCTTCGTCAGCCTGATGACGCTGTACGAGAGCAATTACATCCGCTTCGGCTGGCTGGCCCCCGATCCCTCCCGCATCGCTGAGCGGGCGGTATCGCGCGTGGCCGGCGACTGCGCGCTGGAACTCGCGGTCATGACGCGCGCGCCGTACACGACGACGCTGACCCTGTCCTACCTGTTCGAGCGGGACGCCGGCGAGATGCGTGAGCCGGGACTCCAGGTCAGGCTGTACCACGACGCGCGCCTGGCGGAGGCGACCGGGGCCGGTGCGGTCGCCGGCCTGCCGGCGCGGTGCCGCGGGGCGCGCGGCGGCGGCCTGCGGGGCCCCTGGTCGCGCAATGTATTGCTCAACAAGTGGCTCGAGTACTGCGCCGAGCGGGGGCATCGCTTCGCGCAGGCCGCCTGAGCCCGCGAACCACCGGCGCCACGGCAATGAACCTCACCGACAAACTGGCCGGGCTGAAGCTCCAGGTGCTGCCGCGCAACGACGCCGCCGCCGAGGACGAGCGGCTGCTCAAGCTGTTCTGGAACCGCGCCGAGCTGAAGAAGGAACTGCAGGGGCTCGACGACCAGCTGCACGGGCTGCGCAACCGGCTGAAGCAGCAGGATGGCGCGACCAGCCGGCTGCAGGAACAGATGGAGCAGCTGGAAGTCCTGCTCGGCAAGCCGGAACGCGGCTTCGACGCGCTGGTGCACTTCGGGCTCAGGAACCTGTGGCGGGAGTGCCGCACCCAGCTCGAGCAGTTTTCCGGCGACCTGCGCCGGCAACGGCAGGACCGTGAGCGCAAGAAGCAGCTCGCGGAGTTCCAGCAGGACCAGAACGAGCGGCTGAAGCTGGCCGACGAGCGGCTGGCCGAGGCGGCGAGCGTTGTCGAGAGCGAACAGGCCCGGCTGGCCGACGGCGAGCGGCGCCTGCTGAAGATGCGGGGATTCTGGAACTACTTCCGCCGGCGCGACCTGGCCTTCGAACTGGACGCCCAGCGCGGCCGCCTCGCGCAGGCCGAGCAGCACCTCGCCGACCTGCACGAGGCGCAGCGCACGATCCAGAAGGAACCCCTGCCGGAATTCCCTGGCGTGTCCGTCGAGGGGCGACGCATGATCAACCTGGCGGTGATCGCCTACGCCCAGGTGATGTGCGCGAGGCTGGGTCCGGCGGGTCTCGCGGCCGAGGCCCGGCTCGCGAACCATCGCCGCGTGCAGGAAGCCAGGCACGGCTCGCGCGAGGACTGCCTGGCGCGGCTGCGACGAGGTCGCCAAGGCCATCGCCATGATCGCTGCCCAGGAGGGCATCGCGCCGGAGATCCGCAGCAAGACCGAGAGGCTGAGGGCCTGCGTCGCCTGGCGCACGCCACAGGATGTCGTGCCGACGCCCACCTCGGTGCCGCCGGCCGCGCCCGGCGACCGCGGAGGCAACGTCCTGATCGACGACTACTGGGACGTCTACAAGATCCTGCAGCGCTGAGTCACGTTGTGCCGACGGGGACGGCCCTAGGTTGCGGCCGGCTGGCGGCCGACAGGCGCCGCCGCCAGCGGCTGAAGTTGTCCAGCCAGACGTAGAACGCCGGCACGAAGAACAGCGAAGTCACCGCGCCGAAGGCCAGGCCTGACATCAGCGCGCGCGCCATGGGGTAGTAGGCGGGTCCGCCGCCGCCGATCTGTGCGTCGCCCAGCGCCAGCGGCAGCATGGCCAGCAAGGTTGTCAGCGTCGTCATGAGGATCGGCCGCAGCCGGTCGCGCGCGGCCTGCAAAATCGCCTCGTCGCGCGGCAGACCCTGCCGCCTGAGATCGAGGATGTGCGCGACCAGCACGATCCCGATGTTCACGATCACGCCGATCAGGATCATGATGCCCAGCATGGCCATGAAAGTCATCGGCGTCCCGGTCAGCGTCAGGCCCCAGAACACGCCGACCACGGCGAACACGATCGAGCTCACGATCGAGACCGGATAGAGCGTCGACTCAAACAGCGATGACATGACCAGGAAGATCAGCACGATGGCGAGGGCGATGTTGACCAGCATGTCCTGCATTGCCTGCTGGTCGTCGTCGACACCCTTGCCGAACTGCCAGGAATAGCCGGGCGGCAGCTGGTAGTCCTTCATCATCGTTTCGGTGCGCTTGCGGACCTCCTGCAGCGAGGAGTCCTCCGAGACGATGCCCTCGATGTTGATGGCGGTCAGGCGGTCGAAGCGCTCTATGGTCCTTTCGGTCTTCTCAATGTGGAAGGTCGCCACCGAGCCGAGCGTGCTGCGCTCGCCGTTGGGCAGGAACAACGGCGTTGCCGCGAGGTCGTCGATGGACTGCCGGTCGTTGGGCCGGAATGCCAGCCGCATCTGCACCTCGCGCTCGTCCGAGCGGAATTCCTTGAGCCGGTCGCCGCGCATCGCCCCCGCCACGGTCTGGGCGACGATCTGCGCGGACAGGCCCAGCTGCGCGGCGCGGGCACGATCAACGCGGACCTGCACCTCCTGCTCGCCGGCGCGCGCCGTCGAGCGCACCGAGTCGAAGCCCTCGATCTGCGACAGCTTGCTGACGACGTCGCGGGACAGCTCGATCAGCCGTTCGGTCGATTCGCCCGACAGGCGCAGGCTGAAGCCGGCGCCGCCGCCCTGGTTGTCCTCGAAGCGGAAGCTGGGCTTGCCGATTATGATCTCGGGCATTCCTTTCTCGATCTCGACCATCAGCTCGCGAGCGGTCATCGGCAGCTCGTCGCGCGGCTTGAGCTTGATGACGGAGCCGGCCTGGTCGGGCGTGTAGTAGCTGTAGACGAGTTCGATGCCGAAGCGCTCCTTGTTCTGTTCGAGGTAGGCCTCGACACGGTCCACGCCCTGCTCGACCCGCTCGAGCGGATAGCTGCCCTCGATGTGGTAGACGAGCTGTAGACGGTCCGAGGCGTCCTGCGGGAACATGTCCACCTTGAGCAGTTCGCCGGCGAACAGCGGGATCGGCGACACCAGCGTCAGCAGCACCAGGCCGGCGGTCTTCCACGGGTGCTTGAGCACCCAGGCCAGCATCCGCACATAGCGATCCTGCAGCCGGCCGAAACTCGAGGCTGCCTGGATGGGCGGCGGCGCCGGGAAGCGTGCCGTCAGGGTCGGAATGATGGTCTGGGCGACCAGCAACGACGCGGTCATGGCCACGACGATCGGCACCGCGACGTGCACCATGAACAGCGACATCTGGTTCGTCTCGCCGAACACGATCGGCAGGAAGACGATGATCGTGGACAGCGTGCCGGCCAGCACCGCCATGCCGACCTCGCTGACGCCGGACAACGTCGCAGCTTTCGGCTCGTCGGGCGCAAGCTGGCGGTGGCGGAAGATACTCTCAGTCGTGACGACCGCGTTGTCCACCAGCAGTCCGATCGCCAGCATCATGCCCATCATCGTCAGGATGTTCAGCGACAGGCCCAGGAAGAACATCGCCGCCAGCGTCACCACCAGCGAGAAGGGCACGGCCAGGCTGACAATGAGGGTGGTGGGCCAGTCCCTGAGGAACAGGAAGAGCACGATCAGCGCCATCGCGCCGCCGATCAGGCCGGAGTTGCGCAGCTCGGTCAACGACGAGCGGATACCCTCGGCCTGGTCCATCAATACCAGGATGTCTATGCCCTGCAGCTCGGGGAGGGCACGGGCCTTCTCGACCTCGGCCATCACGCGATCGGCGACATCGACGATATTGGCGCCGGTCGACTTGAAGACGTCGAGCCCGACCCCCGGCCGCCCATTCAGGTGACGACCGACCTGCAGGTCTGGGGTGACCAGGCGTACATCCGCGATGTCGCTGAGCCGCAGGTTGCCCTGGATAACGAAATCGCGCACGTCGTCGAGGGTGCGGAACTCGCCGATAGGCCGGACCGACAGCCGCTGGCTGCCCGCGGTGATTTCGCCCGCGCTGACCGAGAAATTGGCGCTCTCCAGTACCTGTCGCAGCGTCTGCACGTTGACCTTGTGGGCTGCGAGGCGCACGGGATCCACCAGGATGCGCAACTCGAGCGGTTCGACGCCCTCGAGGCTCACGCGGGCCACGCCGTCGAGACGCTCGATTGGCTGCTTCAGGTACCTGTCCAGCATCTCGTACTTGCGTGACAGGTCCTGCTGCCCGGAGATGCGAACGACGACGACCCGGTCGTCACCGGCGGCGAACATATTGGTAATGATGCGGTTCGCGGTCGGCGGAAACTGGTGGCGGATCGACTCGAGCTTGGTGCGCACCTCGAAGGCGATCGCCGACGGGTCACGGTCCCAGTCGAACAGCACGATCAATTCGGCGCCGGTCTCGGACGAGGTGGAGCGCATCTCCTGGATGCCGGACAGCGTTGCGAGCGCTTCCTCCGCCGGCCGGGCGATCAGTCGCTCCACTTCCTCCGGCGTCGAGCCGTCGTAGGGTATCTGCACCTGCAGGCCCGGGAAGCGGATGTCCGGAAACATCTCCAGCGGCAGTAGCCAGGCCGAGATGATGCCGACCAGCGACACGGCCACGAAGGTCATCAGGGTCGTGACCGGCCGGCGCAGCGCGAAACTGGTGTGCAGCATGGCTCAGGCCTCCTGATCAGCTGCTGCGGGCGCGCCTGTCGCGGCCGCGGATGGGAACCGCTTGCGGTCCATCAACGAGTAGACGACCGGTATCACGAGCAGCGTGAAGACACTCGATATCGCGACGCCGCCGATCACGGTGATGGCCATGGGCTGGCGAATCTCGGCGCCCTCGCCGAGGCCCAGCGCCATCGGCAGCAACCCCAGGATGGTCGTCAGCTTGGTGATCAGGATCGGGCGCAGCCGGATCTGGCCGGCGTGGATGATCGCATCGTGCTTGCTCATCCCGCGCTGGCGCGCCTGATTGACCGCGTCGATCAGCACGATGGACTGATTGACGACGATGCCGGCCAGCATGATCAGGCCGATGTAGGCGACGACGTTGATGGTCGTGCCGGTCAGGAACATGGCCCATACCGAGCCCGCCAGGGCAAGCGGGATGGTGAGCAGGATGACAAACGGGTGCAGCAGCGACTCGAACTGCGAAGCCATCACCAGGTACACCAGGAAGATGGCGAGCACCAGCGTGAACTGCAGTGAGCGGAACGAGTCCTGCATTTCCTCGCTCTGGCCGCTCACGTAGACGCTGATGCCAGGCGTCTCCGGCAGCTCCGCAACGATCCGCTCCAGCTCGACCAGCGCCGTACCGAGGTCACCGGAGGCCAGGTTGGCGGAGACCAACGCGACGCGTTCCTGGCCGGCCCGCCGTATCTCTGCCGGGCCAACCGCGAGCTTGACGTCGGCCACGGCCGACAGCGGCACGGGCCGGTCACTGCGCGGGTTGACGATAAGGTTGCGAATTTCGTCGACCGACGAAGCGCGTGCGTCCACGCTGCGCACCAGCACATCGATGTTTCGCTCGCGCAGCTTGTAACGGGTCGCAATGTCGCCGCGCACGCTCGACACGACGCGATCCGCCATTTCACGCACCGACAGGCCGAGCTGTGAGGCGCGGTCCTGGTCGAAGATGATCTGGATCTCCGGGTTGCCGGCTTCAACGGTCGACTTTATGTCGCTGAAGAGGGGGCTCCGTTCCATGTTCGACTGTACGCTCCCCGCGACCGTCCGCAGCCGCTCCAGGTCATAGCCCGAGACCACGACCTCGAGCGGTGTCGCGAAGCTGAACAGGGCGGGCCGGCTGAACTGGTACTGCACGCCCGCCAGCGAGTCGAATTCGCGGCGCAACTGTCCGACGACACGTTCCTCGTCCTCGCGTTTCGAGCCCTCCCGCAGGGTGACCGACAGCCGGCCCGTGTTCTCGCCGGCGTCGGTCGGGTTCGCGTCGAGGCGGTTGCCGGTGCCGGTGACGGAATAGGACTGCGCAACGTCCGGCTGGGCCATGGTGAATCGCTGCGCCGCCTCCATCGAGCGGTCGGCCTGCTCGAGTGGCGTGCCTGGGGGCATGCGCAGGTCGGCGATGAATTCGCCCTGCGCGAGCTGCGGGATGAGTTCGGTGCCGAGCCACGGCACCAGTATCGCAGTCAGCGTGAGCACGCCGAGCGACAGGGCCACGACCCGGCCGCGGTGCTCGAGCGCCCAGCGAATGCCAGGCGAGTAGACACGTTCAATACTGTGATAGGCCCATTGGGTGGCGCGCACGCCCGGCGACAGCGCCCATGCAAAGCCGTTGCTCACCGCGCGCGTGGCCCGGCGCATCAGTCGGATCAGCGCCGTCAGGCCGCGGCCGACGCGGCTGGGTGGTTTGTGCGCCATGGCGGTGTCCGAGGCCGCCGGCGGATCCCCGCCAGCCGCGAGCATCGGCACCAGCGTGATGGCGATGACCAGCGAGAAGATCAGCGCGAAGGTGACGGTCAGCGCCTGGTCCTTGAACAGCTGGCCGGCCACGCCGCTGATGAACACCATCGGGAAGAAGACGGCGATCGAGGTCAGCGTGGCGGCGGTTACCGCCGTCGCAACTTCCTTGGTTCCCTCGCTGGCCGCCTCGATGCGCGACAGGCCCTGCTCGCGGCGCCGCACGATGCTCTCCAGGACCACTACGGCATTGTCCACCAGCATGCCGACCGCCAGCGCGATGCCGCCCAGCGACATGATATTGAGGGACAGGTCGAAGGAGTACATCAACACGAAGGTGCCGATGACCGAGACCGGGATCGCGATCCCGGTGATCATCGTGGCGCGCGCGTCGCGCAGGAACAAGTACAGCACGAGGATCGCCAGCAGGCCGCCGATCAGCGCCGCCTCGCGCACCTCACCGATGGCTGAGGAGATGAACCGGGACTGGTCGTAGACGACCTTCATCTCGCTGCCAGGCGGCAGCGACTCGTCCATCGACTTCAGCCGCTCGCGGATTCCGGCCGCAAGCTGCACCGTGTTCGCGTCGCCCTCCTTGTATACCGCCAGCTCCACCGATTCGCGACCGTTGACGCGGGTGATCGCCTCGCGATCCTTGTAGCCCCGCACCACCCTGGCCACGTCGCGCAGGTAGACCGGCCGGCCCTCGATGGTCGTCACGATCGAGTCCGCCATCTCCTGCACCGAGCCGAACTCGTTCAGCGTGCGCACCAGATAGCGTTGCGAACCCTGCTCGAGGCGGCCGCCAGACAGGTTGACGTTTTCCTCGCCGACGCGCCGCGACACGGTCTCGATGGGGATGCCGAGGGCGGCCAGCTTGCCCTGGTCTATGTAGACCTGGATCTCCTCCTCGAAGCCGCCGCTCACCTTCACGGCGGCGGAGCCCTCGACCGACTCGAGGTCCGGCTTGAGCCGGTCATCCGCGAAGCGGCGCAGGAACTTGAGGCGGTCCTCGGCGGCCTGCGCGGAGGACTGCTCGACCCCGTCGCCGGGCTCGCGGTCAATGAAGGCGAGACGCAGCGCCGGCTCGCTCGAGGGGTCGAAACGAAGCAGGATCGGCCGGCTGGCCTCGATCGGCAATTGCAGCAGGTCGAGCTTCTCGCGAACGTCGATGCCCGCGAGGTCCATGTCGGTCCCCCAGGCGAATTCGAGGATGACGTCCGATTGCCCGGAACGGGATACGGAGCGGACCTGGCCGACGTTACGGATGATGCCGACCGCCTCCTCGATCGGGCGCGTAATCAGCGTCTCGAGCTCCAGCGGCGCCGCGCCGGTCAGGTCCGTGCGCACGGTGAGGGTGGGGTAGGACAGGTCCGGTAGCAGGTTCAGCTTGAGACGCGACAGCGAGACGAAGCCGAATAGCAGTATCGCGATCGTGACCATGAAGACGGTCACACGCCGCCGGGTTGCGAAATCAACGATCTTCATGACGTGTGGGTTCCTTCCGTCTGCCTGGACAGGCGCGAAGGGAAGGGGCGATCCGGGCCCCGCCCTGAATCAGCCCGCCGCCGCCGCCTTGATGTTCTCGGTGTTCACGACCTTGACCAGAGTGCCGTTCTTGAGGCCGCTTTGCCCGACCACGATCACCTGGTCGGTGGCCGTGACACCGGACAGCACCTCGACGTAGCTGCCGTTCAACAGCCCCAGTTCGAGCTGCCGCTGCTCCGCCTTGCCGTCGACTACCACGAACACGGTGGGCGGCCCGTCATTCTCCAGAAACGCGCTGCGCAGGATCTTCAGCGCGTTGGCCTTGCGTTCGTAGACGATTCTGACCCGCGCGAACATGCCGGGGCGCAGTTGCCCCTGCGGATCGTCGATCTCGACTTTCACCGGGAAGGTGCCGGTGGCCGGGTCCACGCGCGGCGTAACCAGGGCGATCCTGGCGTCGAACTTGCGGCCGGGCACCGCGTCCACGGTGACCTGTGCGGACTGTTGAACCGCCAGCTTGGGCAGTTCACCCTCCGGCACGCCGACCGTGAGCACCAGCGAGTCGAAGTCGCTGACGACAAATGCCGCGCTGTCGGCGGATGCGATCACGCCTCCGATCGGGGCGATCGTGTTGCCGACCCGCATGACCGCGGCTCGGTTGACGACGACGCCGTCGATTGGCGAGCGGATCTCCGTGTAGGACAGTTGCAGCTTGGCCAGGCCGTACGTGGCGCGGGCCGTGTCCAACTCATACTTCAGGCTGTCGAAAGCCGTGACGCTGACCAGGCCGTTCTTCTGCAGCTCGATATTGCGATTGTAATCGCGCTCGAGCTTGCGCAAGTTGGCTTCCGCCTGAGCGACCTCAAGCCGCAGCTGGTCGCCATCGAGGCGGGCCAGCACCTGACCTGCGCGCACCCGGTCGCCTTCCTCGGCAAGCACTGCGCGCACTTCGCCGCGCACCTTAGGCATCACGATGGCCGTGCGGTCCGCGGTGACTGACGCGGTGCCGGTATAGACGGCCTCCATATCACCGACAATGGGCGCGGCAACCTCGATCGGCACCGCGACCGGGCCCGCCTCGCCGTTCTTGTCCGCGTTCTTGCCGTCGGCCTTGTCACAGCCCAGCAGGGCTGCGCCCGCGAGCAGCATGGCGGCCAGCGCCAGCGGCGTGGCGATCGGACGGGCTCCGGCTGCCTGCTGAAAAAGTGTCACGGTCATTCCTCCCGGTTCCAGTGCCGCAAATGCTACGGACTACTAGTGTTATAGTCAAGTATAACAGTAAGATTCGATGCACAAAGCATCGCGGTTATTAAAATCAATAGCTTGCAGCATACCGCAGGTGCCCGGTCTCTGCCCGGCACCCGGTGCGGGATTACCCGGTGCCCGATTGGGCCTCGCCGGCGAAGACATCGGCGGCGATCTCGACGGCCTCGTCCAGCACGGCGTCGGGGCGCTCGGCCTCGTCCAGTTCCTCGAGCGAGGCGAGCGCGGCCAGGCCCTGGGTCCTGCGCCTGACGTTCTCCCGCTCGAGGCGTTCCTGCTCGAGCGCCGCGCGCTCGGCGCGCCGCTCCTCGAGGTTGAGCGAGACGGCCTTCTGCGCGCGCAGGCGCTGCAACGACCCGAGGTCGGCCTGCAGCGCGAGGAAATCGGCGTCGCCGCGGATGCGCTGGTCGTGCGCCTGGCCGATCACCGACAGTTCGCGCTCGATGCCGGGACGGCGCTCGAAGGCGGCCGGCCGGATGCGATCCCACGGCAGCGCGCTGTCGCGCGTGCTCTCGCCGATGTCGGCCATGCTGAGCAGCGAGGGCAGCTCGATGTCCGGCGACACGCCACGGTGCTGGGTGCTGTCGCCGGTGACCCGGTAATACTTGCCGATGGTCACGGTCAGCTGCCCGAAGCCCGACTTGGGGCCCAGCGCATAGCGGTCCAGCGGATACAGGTTCTGCACCGAGCCCTTGCCGTAGGTCTGCTGCCCCACGACCAGCCCGCGGCCGTAGTCCTGGATGGCGCCGGCGAAGATCTCCGAGGCCGAGGCGCTGGCGCGGTTCACCAGCACGACCAGCGGGCCGTCCCATGCGACGCCCGGTTCCGGGTCGTCCAGCACCTCGATGCGCCCGCCGGTCTCGCGCAACTGCACGACCGGTCCCTGCTCGATGAACAGCCCGACCAGGCTGGTGGCCTCGGACAGGTGACCGCCGCCGTTGTCCCGCAGGTCCACGATCAGCGCGTCCATGCCCGCGGCCTTGAGCTCGCCGATCAGTCGCTGCGCGTCGCGTGTCGTGCTGCGGTAGTCGGCTTCTCCCGCCGCACGCGCCTGGTGGTCCTGGTAGAAACTGGGCACGTACAGCGTGCCGACCGTCAGCTCGCGCCCGTCGCGCTCGGTCTTGTGCACCTCCTTCCGCGCGGCCTGCGCCTCCAGCGTGACCCGGTTGCGGGTCAGCTCGATGACGTTCTCGGGTGACCCGGGGACGGCGCCGCCGGGCAGGATCTGCAGCCGCACGACCGTGTCGAGCGGGCCGCGAATCAGCTGCACGACGTCGTCCAGCCGCCAGCCCACGACGTCCACCAGCTGGCCGTCGCGGCCCTGGCCGACCGACGTGATGCGGTCGGATGCCTTGACCTTGCCGGACAGCGCGGCCGGTCCGCCCGGCAGCACGGTGACGATGGTCACGTAGTCGTCGATCAGCTGCAGCGACGCGCCGATGCCCTCGTAGGACAGGCTCATCGCAATGTTGTATTCCTCGGAGTTGCGCGGGCCCAGGTAGCTGGAATGCGGGTCGAAGACGTGCGAGTACGCGTTCATGAAGATCTCGAACACGTCGTCCGGCGCGATCTGGTCTATGCGCTTGAGCACGCGCTCGTAGCGCTTGCGCAGCACCTCCTGCGTTTCCGGCCACTGCTGGCCGGCCAGGCGCAGCGACAGCACGTCGTTCTTGACCCGCTTGCGCCACAGGTCGTCCAGTTCCGCCGCGTCGGCCGGCCACGGCAGGTCGCTGCGATCGAACCAGAAGGACTCCGCCAGCGTGAGGTCCGGCTCGGTCTCCAGCAGCCCGATCGCGTAGTCGATGCGCTCGCGGTTGCGCTGCTGCAGGCGCCTGAAGATCTCGAAGGCCGGGCGCAGGTCGGCGACCTTGATGGCCTCGTCCATGCCGTAGCGGTACTTCTCGAACTCCGCAATGTCGGAGGCCAGCAGGTAGCTGCGGCTGCCGTCGAGCGCTTCGAGGTAACGCTCGTAGATGAGCGACGAGAGGTCGTCGTCCAGCGGGGCCTGGCGATAGTGCTGGCGCTCCATGACTTCCGCCACGAGCCGCACCACGCGGCGGTGCCGTTCCGACGGCGCCAGTTCACCGGTCGCGGCCAGCGCCGGTGCGACGGCCACGGCCGGTCCGCGGCCGGCCCCCATGACGACGACCGCCACCAGCAGCGCCGCGCCGGCGAGCAGCGCCAGCCTCGGCCACGGCATGGAGGTGAAACGGCGGGGGTCGTTCATGGTCTGCTGGAATTCCGGGTTCAGGGGCACTCGATCGAATCGCTAGGCTAGTGGCGGTGCGCCGGGCAATCAAGTACGGCCGTCACGCTGCCCGGGCGGCGGCGGCGCGGACCCGCCGGCGAGCCGCTGCGGCGATGGGCCGCCGGTCGGCGCTGTGCTAGTGTTCGGCGCCCACGGGCGCCATCGGCTGGTCCTGCGGGCCGGTCCCCGACCTCTATTCAGACCGCCGCCGCCAGGCGCCGGTTCCATGCCCAGGCAAGGGAGCACGATGCACACCATGACCCGACAACTCCTGATCTGCGCGCTCGCGGTCATCCTCGCGGGCTGCAATGCCGCGGGCGCGGCGCGCCAGCAGGCCGCCGCCTCGATCACCGCGGAGGTCTACCGCGGCTATGTCGAGCGACTCGCGTCGGACGATTTCGAGGGCCGCGGACCGGGCGGTCCGGGCGAGCAGACCACGGTCGAGTACCTGGAACAGCAGTTCCTGGCGCTGGGCCTGCAGCCGGTCGGGGGCAGCTTCCGGCAGGACGTGCCGCTGGTGGAGATCACCGCTGCGCTCGGTTCGGTGAACCTGGGCTTCGAGCACGGCGGCCAGCGCCTGGACCTGGGTTTCGGCGAGGACATGGTGATCGGCACGCGCCGCGTCCAGCAGGCGATCGCGATCTCCAACAGCGAGGTCGTGTTCGTCGGCTATGGCATCGTCGCGCCGGAGTACGGCTGGAACGACTACCAGGGCCTGGACATGCGCGGCAAGACCGCGCTGATCCTGATCAACGACCCCGGCTTCGCCAGCGGCGACCCGCGCCTGTTCAACGGCCGCTCGATGACCTATTACGGGCGCTGGACCTACAAGTTCGAGGAGGCGGCGCGCCAGGGGGCGGAGGCCGCGATCATCATCCATGACACCGCGCCCGCCGCGTACGGCTGGTCGGTGGTCAGGAACGGCTGGACGGGCCCGCAGTTCTACGCGGAGACGCCGCAGGGCGGCGCCGATCGCTGCGCCCTCGAGGGCTGGATCACGCAGGCCCGCGCCAGGCAGTTGCTGGCGATGTCGGGCCGCGACCTCGACGCGCTGCAGCGGCAGGCCATGACGCGCGACTTCACGGCGGTGCCGCTGGGTACGCACGCCGCGGGCGGCGTGCGCAACGTCATCCGGCGGGCCCGCTCGCCGAACGTGGCCGGCATCCTGCCCGGCAAGTCCCGGCCTGACGAATACGTGGTCTACATGGCGCACTGGGACCACTTCGGGCGTGCGCTGGCGCTCACGGGCGACACGATCTTCAACGGCGCCGTGGACAATGCGGCCGGCGTGGCCGGCATCCTGGCCATCGCGCGCGCCTACCGCGAGTTGCTGCCCACCCCCGCGCGCTCGATCGTCTTCGTGGCGCCGACGGCCGAGGAGTCGGGCCTGCTGGGATCCGAGTTCTACGCGAACCACCCGCTGGTGCCGCTCGAGACGACCGCAGCGGTCATCAACGTGGACGCCCTGCACCCGCTGGGCCGCGCGCAAGACGTGGAGGTGGTCGGCTACGGCGCCTCGCAGCTGGAGGACTACCTGGGCGAGGCGGCGGCGGCGCAGGGGCGGGTCCTCAAGCCGGACCGCACGCCGGAGCACGGCTACTACTACCGCTCGGACCACTTCAACCTGGCCCGCAAGGGCGTGCCGGCCCTGTACATCAAGTCGGGCGTCGACCTCATCGGCCAGCCGCCCGGCACGGGCCAGGCGATCAAGGACGACTACACGGCCAACCGCTACCACAAGCAGTCCGACGACTACGATCCGTCCTGGAACGTCAGCGGGATCGTCGAGGACCTGCAGCTGCTGTTCGAGGTGGGCGCGCGGATCGCCGCCGAGCCGGTCTGGCCCGAATGGTACGAGGGCAACGAGTTCCGGGCGGCACGCGAGGCCAGTGCCGCATCGCGGGCCCCGCCACCGTAGCCGGCGGCACGCGGCGCCGCGGTCTCAGCTGCGGCGCCGCCGGAACGGCCGCGTCAGCAATCGCAGCGCCCAGAACAGCGGATAAGGGCCCAGCAGCAGCAGCCAGGCACTGGGCTGCAGGGTGAAGAACGCGCCGTACAGCGACTTCAGGAAGTCGGGCAGCCCGCCGTCGTAGGGGCCCAGCGTGAGCACGCCGGCCAGGTAGATCAGGAAGGGCATCGCGACCAGGCCGAAACCGGCCAGCATCAGGAAGTAGCGCAGTTCGCGCCGCATGCGGCCCGCTGCTGCGCGGCGTGCTGCTGACATGATCGCCATCCGTTGCCGGAACGGCGCAAGTGTGCGGGGCCGGGGGTTCGCTTGGCAACCCACGCCGCGTTCGCCTCCCCGTGGGGCTATACTGCGAATCCGTTCGCACTAGAACAACGTCTCGGCGCGCAGGTCCGGTTGCGGGGCCTGCAATGCAATCGGGGGAGGCGCCATGCGCAGGGTCTGGTGGCCCGAGCCGCTTTACGAAGTGAAGCCCTTCGGCGCGCTGACGCTCGGCGTGCTGGCCGCCGCCGTGGCCGCGGCGCGTTCCCTGGCGGTTGGCAGCTGGGAAGCCCCGTTTGCGTGGACGGCGGCGGCGGGCGCCGGCGTGATCATCTACGGCATCGCGGTACTGGTCATGCGCTACCGGCACCGCCGGCGCAGCCGCTGGAACCGCGAGCGCCGGGGCTGAACGCATGACCGCATTGCGCACGGCCGTCATCGGCGCCGGGTACCTGGGCCGCTTCCACGCCCAGAAATACGCTGCGATCGAGCGCGTGGAGCTGGTGGCCGTGGCCGACACGGATGAGCGCGCGCGCAGCGCCGTGGCCGCCGAGCTGGGCTGCGAGGCGGTCAGCGACCACCGGCAGCTGCTCGGCCGCGTGGACGCCGTCAGCGTCGTGACGCCGACCCCGAGCCACCATCGCATTGCCGCGGATTTCCTGCAGGCCGGCGCGCACGTGCTGGTGGAAAAGCCCATCACCGTGACGGTCGCCGAGGCCCGGGAGCTCATCGCGCTCGCGGCGGCGCAGCGGCGCATCCTGCAGGTCGGCCACCTGGAACGGTTCAATCCCGTGATCCTCGCCCTGCAGGGGATCCTCGACCGGCCGCGCTTCATAGAATCGAACCGGCTGGCCCCGTTCAAGGCCCGCGGCACCGACGTGAGCGTGGTGCTGGACCTGATGATCCACGACATAGACCTCATCCAGAACATCGTGGGCTCGCCGGTCGCCAGCATCGACGCCGTCGGCGCCCCGGTATTCAGCGGCGAGACGGACATCGCCAACGCGCGGCTGCGCTTCGACAACGGTTGCGTGGCGGACGTCACCGCCAGCCGCATCAGCATGAAGGCGGAGCGCAAGTTGCGGGTCTTCCAGGAGGACGCCTACCTGTCCGTGGACCTGCAGCAGAAGATCCTCACGCTGGTTCGCAAGGGCGCCGCCGCGCCGGCCGACGGCGCCCCCAAGGTCGATATCGAGGAGCGCAATTTCGACCAGGGCGATGCACTGCGGGCGGAGATCGAGGCGTTCCTGGGGTGCATCGAGAGCGGCGACCGGCCGGCGGTGTCGGGCGAGGACGGGTTGCGCGCGCTCGAGACCGCCATCCGCATCGGCGAGCTGGTCGGGCCGGGCGCGCTGGCCGGCTGAGCGTCGGTCGCGCCCGGCGCCGCAGGCCCGGGGGCGCGGCGCCTGTTGCACTGCAGCATTGCGGTTTCGCCGAACGCCGCGCGCGGCTTACAACGCTATACTTGGCGCTGTTTTCCGTTGCCGCAGTGGAGCGACATGAGCGTTGCCCCCACCATCATCCAGGCCCTGCGTTTCAAGGGCATCGAATTCACTCTGGTCGAGCACGGCCGCACGGCCACCTCCGCCAGCAGCGCGCATGCCGCGCACGTGGACGAGGCGCGGCTCGCCAAGGGCGTGCTGCTGAAGGACAGCGGCGGCCTGGTGCTGGCGGTCCTGCCGGCGTCGGAGTCCGTCGATCTCGAGCGGCTGGCCCGCATGCTGCACCGGCCGCTCAAGCTCGCTTCCGAGGACGACATCGGCGAGGCCTTCTACGACTGCAAGCGCGGCGCCGTGCCGCCGCTCGGCGAGGAGTACCAGATTCCCACGATCGTCGATGAGCGCTTCCGCGAGATGGACGAGGTGTTCTTCGAGGCCGGCGACCACGAGCGGCTGGTGCACGTCACCGCCGACGACTTCGCCCGGCTGATGGACGATGCCGAGTTCCTGCAGGTCAGCGCCCCCCACAACTGAATCCAGCACGCGCTGCGGCGCCATGGCGCGTTGCCACACCACCCGCACCTGACACGAGGCGATCCGCGAGCGATGCCACCCACCGACACGCTTCACCCCGACTATTACCACAAGGTCGTGGACTGCCAGTGGGCGTGTCCCGCGCACACCGACGTGCCCGAGTACATCCGCCTGATCGCACAGGGGCGGTACTCCGACGCGTACATGGTCAACCGCGCCTCGAACGTGTTCCCCGGCATCCTGGGCCGCGTCTGCGACCGGCCCTGCGAGCCCGCCTGCCGCCGCACCCGCGTCGAGGACAAGCCGGTGGCGATCTGCCGGCTGAAGCGCGTCGCGGCGGACCTGCGTGACGACATAGGCCCACGGCTGCCGAAGGCGCCGCAGCGCAAGCTGGGCAAGCGGGTGGCCTGCATCGGCGCGGGTCCGGCCTCGCTGACCGTCGCCAACGACCTGCTGCCGCTGGGCTACGAGGTCGTGATCTTCGAGCAGCACGGCCGGCCGGCGGGCTGATGCGCACCAACATCCCCTCGTTCCGGCTGCCCGCGGCGGTGCTCGACGAGGAAATCGGCTACGTCGTCGGCATGGGCGCCGACCTGCGGCTCAACACGCCGGTCGCGAGCCTGCGCACGCTGCTGGACTCCGGCGGTTTCGATGCGGTGTTCGTCGGCAGCGGGGCGCCGCGCGGCAAGGAACTGCGGCTGCCGGGCCGCGATGCCAGCGACCGCATCCACGTCGGCATCGCCTGGCTCGAAGCGGTGGCCTTCGGGCACGTGGACCGGATCGGCGAGACGGTGCTGATCATCGGCGTCGGCAACACGGCGATGGACTGCTGCCGCAGCTCGCTGCGGCTGGGCGCGAAGAGCGTCAAGGTGATGGCGCGCAAGCCGCGCGGCTTCTTCAAGGCCTCCGAGTGGGAACTCGAGGACGCGGAGGAGGAGAGCGTGGAGATCGTCGTGAACCACGCGCCCAAGGCGTTCGTGATCAGGGACGGCAAGCTCGCGGGCATGGACTTCGAGCGCGTCGAGTACGAACTGGAGGAGGGCGAGATCAGGTCGCAGCGGGTCGTCGAGCCGGTGTTCGTGCCGTGCGACGACGTGATCCTGGCGATCGGCCAGGAGAACGCCTTCCCGTGGATCGAGCGCGACCTGGGCATCGAGTTCGACCAGTGGGACGTGCCCAGGGTGGACGAGGTGACCCTCGAGTCCACGCGCGCGGGCGTGTTCTTCGGCGGCGATGCGGCGTTCGGACCGAAGAACATCATCTGGGCCGTCGAGCACGGCCACCAGGCGGCGATCTCGATCCACAACCATTGCCATGGCCGGCCGGCCGGCGAGCGACCGCCGCGTGGCGTGACGCTCGAAAGCCGCAAGATGGGCATGCACGAGTGGTCGTACAAGAACGACTACAACCCGCTGGAGCGGCGGCTGGTGCCGCATGTCAGCCTCAAAGAGCGCTTCAAGCAACTGGACATCGAGGTCGAGCTCGGCTTCGACGCGGAGCGCGCGGCGGCCGAGGTGCAGCGCTGCCTCAACTGCGACATCCAGACCGTGTTCGAGGCCGCGCTGTGCATCGAGTGCGATGCCTGCGTGGACATCTGCCCGACCGATTGCCTCACGATCGCGCGCGACGGGCCCCCCGAGGAACTCGCGGGCCGCCTCAAGGCGCCGCGCTGCAACACGGAGCAGGCGCTCTTCCAGTCCGGCCCGCTCAAGCAGACCGGGCGGATCATGGTCAAGGACGAGGACCTGTGCGTGCACTGCGGACTGTGCGCGGAGCGCTGCCCCACCGATGCCTGGGACATGCAGAAGTCCTGGGTGGCCCTGCCGTACGCCGGGGCCGCAGGCTGATGCCGGAAGCACCCACCATGCAGGATCGCGTCAACGACTTCGTCATCAAGTTCGCCAACGTCAACGGCACGGGCTCGGCGAGCGCCAACGGCCTGATCATGAAGGCCATCTTCAGGCTGGGCGTGCCGGTGGTCGGCAAGAACTTCTTCCCGTCCAACATCCAGGGCCTGCCGACCTGGTACGAGATCCGCGTGACGCGCGACGGCTGGATCGCGCGCTCCGGGCGCGTGGACCTGATGGTCGCGATGAACTCGGCAACCTACGCGCGCGACATCCTGGAGCTGTCGCCCGGCGGTTGCCTGGTGTACGACTCGACCTGGCCGCGACCGGCGCTGCTGACGCGCCGCGACGTCACCGTGTTCGGCGCGCCCCTGGCGCAGATGTGCAACGAGCACTTCGAGAACCCGCGGGCCCGCGTGCTGATGAAGAACATCATGTACGCCGGCCTGGTGGCCGCGCTGCTGGACATCGACCTGGAGGTCGTGCGCGGCCTGCTGCGCGAGACCTTCGCGAAGAAGCCGGCGCTGATGCAGGACAACATCCGTGCGGTCGAGCTGGGCTACGGCTACGCGAAGGAGCATTTCGACTGCCCGCTGCCGGCGCGGGTCGAGCCCATGGACAAGACCCGTGGCTACTCGATGATGGACGGCAACACGGCGGCGGCGCTGGGCTGTCTGTACGCCGGCGCCACGGTCGGCGCCTGGTACCCCATCACGCCCTCCACGTCGCTGATGGATGCCTTCGTTTCGCTGTGCGCCCGGTACCGCGTCGACCCGCAGACCGGCCGCCACAACTACGTGGTGATCCAGGCCGAGGACGAGCTGGCCGCGATCGGGGCGGTCATCGGCGCGTCCTGGAACGGTGCGCGCTCGTTCACGCCCACCAGCGGTCCGGGCATCTCGCTGATGAACGAACTGATCGGCTTCGCCTACTACGCCGAGATCCCGGCCGTGCTGTTCGACGTGCAGCGCGTGGGGCCCTCCACCGGCCTGCCCACCCGCACCCAGCAGTGCGACCTGCTGGCCTGCGCCTACGCCTCGCACGGCGACACGCGCCACGTGCTGCTGTTCCCGGCGGACGCCGGAGGAGTGCTTCTACATGGCGGTGCAGGCGTTCGACCTGGCCGAGCGCCTGCAGACCCCGGTGTTCGTGATGCTCGACCTCGACATCGGCATGAACGACTGGATGGTGCGGGACCTCGAGTGGGACGAAAACTGGCGCCCGGACCGCGGCAAGGTGCTGGACGCCGCGCAGCTCGCCTCGGTCGAGAAGTTCCACCGCTACCTGGACCCGGACGGTGACGGCATTCCGTACCGCACGCTGCCGGGGTCCAACCCCAAGGGCGCGTACTTCACGCGCGGCTCCGGCCACAACAAGTTCGGCGCCTACACCGAGAACGCCGCCGAGTACCAGGAGGTCATGGAGCGGCTGCGGCGCAAGTTCCGGACCGCGGCCGGGCTCGTGCCGAAGGCCGTCGCCGACGGCGACGGGCGGGCCGGGCTGGCGGTCGTCAGCTTCGGATCCTGCGACGGGGCGGTGCGCGAGGCGCTGGCGGTGCTGCGCGGGCAGGGCATCGCGGTGGACTACCTGCGCGTGCGCGGCTTCCCGTTCGGCGAAGAGGTCGAGGCGTTCCTCGAGTCGCACGAGACGATCTTCGTGGTCGAGCAGAACCGCGACGCCCAGTTCCGGTCGCTGCTGACGCTCGAAACCGCCGTGGAGAAGAGCCAGATGCGCTCGATCCTGCACTACAGCGGCCTGCCGCTGGCATCGGACCACATCGTCGCGGGCATCGCCGAGGCGCTCACCCGGGGAGACGCTGCATGAGTTCCATGGGCAAGCCGAAGGTCGCCCATCCGCGGTTGCCGCGCAACGAGCTCGGCCTGACGCGGCGCGACTACGAGGGGTCGATGTCCACCCTGTGCGCCGGCTGCGGCCACGACTCGATCACGGCCGCCATCGTGCAGGCCTGCTTCGAACTGTCGTTGCCGGCGCAGAGCGTCGCAAAGCTGTCGGGGATCGGCTGTTCCTCCAAGACGACGGACTACTTCCTGAGCGGTGCGCACGGCCTCAACGCGGTGCACGGCCGCATGCCGGCCATCGCCGCCGGCGCGACCGCGGCCAACCGCAGCCTGCGATACATCGGCGTGTCCGGCGACGGCGACTCGATGTCCATCGGGCTGGGCCAGCTGGCCCATGCCATGCGCCGCAACATCGACATGCTGTACATCCTCGAGAACAACGGCGTGTACGGGCTCACCAAGGGCCAGTTCTCGGCGGCGGCGGACCTGGGCTCGAAATCCAAGAAGGGCGAAGTGAACAAGAGCGAGCCCATCGACCCGGTGCTGCTGGCCGTTTCGCAGGGCGCCACGTTCGTGGCGCGCAGCTTCTCGGGCGACAAGGAACAGCTGGTGCCGCTGGTCAAGGCCGGCCTGTCGCACCGGGGCTTCGCGCTGATCGACGTGCTGTCGCCCTGCGTCACCTTCAACGACCACGAGGGTTCGACCCGCAGCTATGCCTACGTGCGCGGACACCTGCACAGCCCGCTCGCCGCGGACTACGTGCAGCCGCGCCGCGAGATCGCCGTCTCCTACCAGGCGGGCGAGACCACCACGGTCGACATGCACGACGGCAGCAAGGTCGTGCTGCGCAAGCTCGACAGCGAGTATGACCCGACCGACCGCGCACGCGCCGCCGCCTACGTGCAGAAGCGGTCCATGCGCAACGAGCACGTGACCGGCCTGATCTACATCGAACAGGGCCACCCGGACTTCCACGACCGGCACAAGACGCCGGACGAGCCGCTCAACACCGTTCCCTTCGAGCGGTTGTGCCCGGGCCCGGACGCGCTGCGCAAGATCCTGGCCCGCTATCGCTGACCGGCGGCGGCGGCTGGCAGGGCCTCAGGTGGTCAGGACCCGCACGGCGCGGGGCTGGATCGTGATCCGCACCGGCGTGAACCCCGCGCGCTGACCGTCCGCCTCCAGCGGCACCGGCACGTCCGCACTGATGCGCAGGCTGGCCGCGAGTTCGTGCCGCGCGTAGGGCTCCTGCGGGAACCGCCCGTCGAACAGGCGCCGGATGCGCAGCAGCGCACGCAGCAGCGAAATCGGCTCGACGGTCACCACGTCGGCCAGCCCGTCGTCCATGACCGCCTGCGGCGCGAAGCGCATGCCGCCGCCGCAGTACGGGCTGATCGCGACCAGCGTGAGCAGCAACTCCTCGTGACGCACCCTGCCATCCAGTTCCAGCGAGAAGCGCGGTGCACGGAAGCCGGGCAGGCTGCGCAGCGCCGCGATCAGGTAGCCGAGGCGCTTGGGGACCCCGGCGGGCAGCCGCTCCAGCACATAGCCGTCGATGCCCGCGCCCGCAACGTTGACGAACAGGCGGGCGGCGTGCGGCGCCGGGCCGCCGGGACCCTCCGGAACCAGCACGCCCACGTCATGCAGCCGCGAGCGCCCCGCCAGCATCAGCCGCGCCATGTCCTGCGGGCGGGCAGGCATGCCGTACGCCCGCGCGAAGTCGTTGCCCGAGCCGAGCGGTGCGACGCCGACCAGGAGCTCCCGCGGGTCCACGGAACGGGCGGCGAACACGCCGTTGACGAGTTCGTGGATCGAGCCGTCGCCGCCCACCGCGAGCAGCCGCCGGTAGCCGGCGCCGAGCCCGTCCTGGGCGAGTTGCTCCGCATGCCCGGCATACTCGGAGTGGACGGCCTCGAAGCGCACGCCGGCGGCCGCCAGGGCGCGCGCCAGCGCCGGCCAGTGCCGCCTGGCGCGGCCTTCCCCGGAGGCCGGGTTGACGACGATGAACCAGTCCTGGGCCGCCATGCGGGCGATGATGCGCGAGCCATCGGCATTCGGGAAGAGCAACGGGGGCGTGGATCGGTAATAATGCGCCGCCATACCAGCCGAGGAGCCTTGAATGGACTGGATGCTGTATGCACAGGCGGTCGCCGGGCTGGTGGCTTTCGTGGGGCTGGCACTGATCTTCTCGAACGCGCCCAGGCGGGTCGAGTGGAAGGTGGTGGTGGGCGCGATCGGGCTGCAGTTCGCGATCTGCTTCCTGCTGCTGCAGGTGCCGGTGATCCGCGCCGGCTTCGCCTACCTGACGCGCGCCGTCAATGCCCTGAGCGAGGCCACCGGCAAGGGGACCACCTTCATATTCGGGTACCTGGGCGGCGGCTCCACGCCGTTCGCGGTCACCGATCCCGGCTCGCTGGTGACGTTCGCGTTCCACGTCCTGCCGCTGGTCATCGTCATGTCGGCACTGTCCGCCGTGCTGTGGTACTGGGGCGTGCTGCCGGCCATCGTGCACGGCATCGCCAAGGTGTTCGAGCGCACCCTCGACACGCGCGGCCCGGCCGGGCTGGTGGCGACCGCCAACATCTTCGTCGGGCAGGTCGAGGCGCCGCTGCTGGTGCGGCCCTACATCGCCAACATGACCCGCTACGAGCTGCTGCTGCTGATGACGGCCGGCATGGCGACGATCGCCGGGTCGGTCATGATCATCTACGCGGCCATGCTGGGCAGCCTGTTCAACGACGCGCTGGGCCACCTGCTCACCAAGTCCGTGATGTCGGTGCCGGCGTCGGTGCTGTTCGCGCATGTCCTGCTGCCGGAACGCGCCGCCGACCACCCAATGGTCGAGCCGCCCAAGATCTACGGCGGCGCCATGGACGCGATCACCCGCGGCACCTCCGACGGGCTCAACATCTACCTGGGCATCCTGGCGGTGCTGCTGGTGCTGATCGCCTTCGTGGCGCTGGCCAACGGCGCGATCGGCCTGTTCCCGGACGTCGCGGGAGCGCCGCTCACCCTGGAGCGCATCGCGGGCTGGATGTTCGCGCCGATTGCGTGGCTGATGGGCGTGCCGTGGTCCGAGGCGGTCACGGTGGGCTCGCTGATCGGCATCAAGACGGTGCTCAACGAGTTCATCGCCTTCATCGAGCTGTCGAAGCTGGGGCCGGAAGTCCTCTCCGAGCGTTCACGGATCATCGCGACCTACGCGCTGGCCGGGTTCGCCAACTTCTCGAGCATCGGCATCCAGATCGGCGGCATCGGCGCGATGTGCCCGGAACGCAAGCTGGACCTGGCCGGCGTCGCGCCGCACGCGCTGCTGGCGGCGACCCTCGGGTCCTGCATGACCGGCGCAATCGTGGCCATCGTGGGGACCTGAGCCGTCGAACATGGCCAAGCTGTACTTCTATTTCTCGACGATGAACGCCGGCAAGTCCACGGCGCTCCTGCAGTCGAGCCACAATTACCGCGAGCGCGGCATGCGCACGCTGGTCTACACCGCCTCCGTGGACGTGCGCGGCGGCGGCCGCGTGCATTCGCGGATCGGCCTGTCGGGCGAGGCCCGCCTGTACGGGCCGGACGTGGACATGTACCGGGAAGTCGCCGCCGAACACGGCCAGCAGAAGGTGAGCTGCGTACTCGTGGACGAGTCGCAGTTCCTGGAACCGCGGCACGTGCGCGAGCTCGCAGCGGTCGTGGACCAGCTCGGCATACCGGTGCTGTGCTACGGGCTGCGCACCGATTTCCGGGGCGAGTTGTTTGCGGGCAGCGCGCGGCTGCTGGCGCTGGCCGACGAACTCGTCGAGCTCAAGACCATCTGCCACTGCGGCCGCAAGGCCACCATGGTCGTGCGCACGGGGCCGGAGGGGCACGTCGAGCGCGACGGTGCGCAGGTCGAGATCGGGGGCAACGAGCGCTACCTGCCCCTGTGCCGCCGCCATTACTTCGAAATGCGCGGCGAGCAGCTGGGCGCCTGAACGCCGATGCGCTGCGGGCGGCCGTCACCATGGCTCCATTGGCCGGCTGGCACGGGTTTGCCGAAGCGGTGATGGCCGTGCGCGGCACAGTCCTGCGGGCCGCCGCGCTGCTGGCGCTGCTGGCGGCGGGCGTACCCGCAGCCCGCGCGCAGCCGGAACCGCCGCCGCCGGATCCCGAGCCGGCCGCTGCGCTGGATGCCTGCGTGGACGCGGCCGCGGCCGACGCGCGGCTGGACCGCTTTCGCGCGGGCGTGACCCGCGGCGTCTGCCACAGTTCGCGCTGGTTCGATGGGCTGTTCGGGGATTCCCGGCAACACACCGAGGACTACGAGCAGGCCTACGGGCGCCTCGGCGCCGGACTGGGCTGGGACGAGCTGGACGGCGTCACGCTGGACGGCCACCTGCGCGCCTACCTGCCGCTGCCGGCGGCGCACCAGCGCATGCGCGCGGTGATCGGCCGCGACACCGAGGAACACTTCGTACGGGACGAATTCGACGACGCGAACTTCATGGCGGCGTCCTTCTCGGACGACCGCGACGCCAACTGGTATGCCGGCCTCAACTTCGATGCGGCACGCGGCGCGAACAGCCGCTTTGACATCGCGGCGGGCGTGCAGGTGGCCTCGCCGCCGAATCCCTACCTGAAGGCGCGTTACACGCGCGCCCGCTATGCCGCCGCCGACGTGCTGCTGATCACCAGTGCCACCGCGTTCTGGGAGAACGACGACGGCTTCGGCGTCACGCTGGCCGCCGACGCCGACCGGGCCCTGTCCGATGCCTGGTTGCTGCGCTGGGCGAACACAGTGGTCTTCTCGGAGTCCACCGCGGGCGTGCGCTGGCACACCCGGCCCGGCCTGTACCAGGTCCTGAATTCGCGCAGCGCCATGCGCTACGAAGCGTCGTTGCGCGGCGAGACGGACGGCCGGCAGCCGGACCTGTACGGGCTGCGCGTCACGCACCGGCGCTCGGTGGGGCGGAAGTGGCTGTTCGTCGAATTGAGCAGCAGCCTGTTCTGGGCCGAGAGCGACGATCCGGCGCTGCGCTGCGAGGCCTGCGTGGGCGTGGCCATCGGGTTCGAGATCCTGTTCGGCGATCACTACGACAGGTTGCTGGAGCAGGGTCGCCGCCCGCCGGGCCCGGGTGGATCCGCGACGGAGCCGTGAAGCGCGGCGTCGTCAGAGGCAGTGAAGCAGCACGCAGGTGCTGAGCAACATGGCCCTCCACAGGGCCGTCGTGGTCCCGCTGGCCGTGTCGCGCCGGCTAGTCCTCGTGGTTTTCCGAATTCGTCAGGTCGCGCAGGGCTCGCAGCACGTCGCGGCGGCTGATCTGGCCGACCAGGTGGCGTTCGTGCACGACCGGGTAGCGCCGGAAATGACCCTCTATGAACAGGCGCGCCACGTCGAAGATCGGCGTCGTGTCGTCCACGGTCTGGACGCTGCGTTGCATGTGATCCTCGACCAGGCCGCCGAGGTCGCCGTAGTAAGCGGCATCGAGTGCAGCCTTCATGCAGTCCTTCTCGGAGATGATCCCGACGAGGTTGCCGGTGCGGTCCACCACCGGTGCGCCGGATATGCGCCGCTCCAGCAGCACGTGCACGGCATCCAGCAGGGTCATGCCCGGCGCCAGGGTCACCAGGTTGCCGGCCATGTAGTCGCGGGCCAGGACGTTCTTCTTGAGGCTCATTCGTGAGGCTCCTCGCCGCGCTGGGCGGCATTCTCGAGCTCGCGCTGCCTGCGGGGGCAGGGTTCGGCGCAGCTGCAGAATCGTTGCACGCCGGGGATGGCCGACAGTCCGCCGCAACTGCCGCGCACCGGGCCGCGTCCGAACAGCAGGCCGAGTGCGAGCCCGGCGGCGGCCAGCAGGAAGACCAGCAGCGTTGCGGCGAGCACGTTCACGGGGCGGATTGTCCTCCTGCCGCGTAACGGGCGAAAGCGGTGGTTTCACGCTGTCGGTAGCCGTCGGGCGCGCGTTCGATGAACAGCGCCGGCCAGCCCTGGGCTTCGGCGAGGTCCCAGCCGGCCTCGGCGCCAAGTACGGTCAGCGCAGTGGCCAGGGCGTCAGCCTCGGCCGCCAGCGGCCTCAGCACGGTCACGGAAGCGAGTGTGTGGTCGACGGGCCGGCCGGTGGCCGGGTCGATGGTATGCCCGTAGCGCCGGTCGCCGGCCTCGAAGTAGTCGCGGTAGTCGCCGGACGTCGACACGGCCATGCCTTCGATGTGCAGGACCCGGCCCACGGAACGGCCGCGTACGTCGGGTCGTTCGATACCGATGCGCCAGGACCTGCCCGCGGCGTTGCGGCCCTGCGCGCGGATCTCGCCGCCGACCTCGATCATGTAGTCGGGAAAGCCGGCCGCCGCGAGGCGCGCGGCGATCAGGTCGACCGCCTCACCGGGCGCAATGCCGTCGAGGTCGAGTTCGAGTTCCGGCGCGTGCTTGCGCAGTGCCGGCGGGTCCTGGCGCGCCTGCAGGCGGTCGAGGCCCGTGTCTTGCAGCCGTTCGCCGACCTGGTCGTCGCCGGGCGGCTGCTGCCGCGGGTCGGCGGGCCCGAATCCCCACAACTGCACGACCGGTGCCAGCGTCACGTCGAAGGCACCCCCGGTGAGTTCGCCGAGTCGCAGCGACCGCGCGACGGTGTCCGCCAGCAGCGCGGAAACCGGTACCCAGTCGGTCGAGCGGCTGCGGTTGAAGCGCACCAGTTCAGAGTCCGGCCGGTACAACGACAGGGCTGCATCCACGTCGGCGAGCGTGGACTCGACGAGCTGGCGGATGGCCGGCTCCGCGCGGGTTCCGTCCGCCACCCGAATGGTGTACGTGCTGCCCATCGTGGGACCGGTCAGCACCAGCTCGGCCTGCCGGTCCTGGCATCCGGCCAGCGAGAGCAATCCACCGGCCGCCGCGGCGACCAGCGCACGCGCCGTGCCGAAGCTGCCGCGGGTGTCCGTCAGGATGCTCAGCCTTCCTCCCGTTCGCGGTGCCGCCTCAAGGGCCGAAGTCGTCCATCAGGATGTGCTCTTCGTCCACGCCGAGGCTGTCGAGCATGCCGATCACGGCGGTGGTCATGACGGGCGGGCCGCACATGTAGTACTCGCAGGCCTCGGGCGCCGCGTGGTCGCGCAGGTACTGGTCGTAGAGCACCTGGTGGATGAAGCCGGTCGGGCCGTCCCAGCGATCGTCCGGCAAGGGATCCGACAGTGCCACCTTCCAGCTGAAATTCGGGTGCTCGCGCTGCAGCCGGTCGAAGTCGTCCTTGTAGAACAACTCGCGCAGGCTGCGGGCACCGTACCAGAAGGTGATCTTGCGTCCGGTCTTGATGCGCTCGAGCTGGTCGAAGATGTGCGAGCGCATGGGCGCCATGCCGGCACCGCCGCCCACGAACACCATTTCCGCGCCGGTGTCGCGGGCGAAGAACTCGCCGAACGGGCCTGAGACGGTCACCCGGTCGCCCGGCCTGAGCGAGAAGATGTAGGACGAGACGATGCCCGGCGGTACGTCGGGCGCCGCGCCGGGCGGCGGCGTGGCGATGCGCACGTTGAGCAGGATCACGCCCTGTTCCAGCGGAAAGTTGGCCATCGAGTAAGCGCGCGCCACCGTCTCGGTGGTCTTCGAGCGGTACCGCCACAGCCGGTAGTGGTCCCAGTCGGGCCGGAATTGCTCTTCGATGTCGAAATCGGCAAAGCTGAGGTCGTGCGGCGGCGCGTCGATGATGATGTAGCCACCGGCGCGGAAGTCGAGTTCCTCGCCCGCGGGCAGCTCCAGCACCAGTTCCTTGATGAACGTGGCCACGTTGTGGTTCGAGCGCACGCGGCACTCCCAGCGCTTGACGCCGAACACCTCGTCCGGCACCTCCAGGCGCATCGGTTGCTTGACCACCGTCTGGCACGATAGCCGCACGCCCTTGGCTGCTTCCTTGCGCGAGATGTGCGCGCGCTCGGTGGGCAGGATCTCGGTGCCGCCCTCCAGCACGGTCACCTTGCACTGGCCGCAGGTTCCGCCGCCGCCGCAGGCCGACGGCACGAACAGGCCCGCATCCGCCAGCGCCGTCATGAGCTTGACGCCGGCCGCGGACTGCACCTCGCGCTCGTCGTTGATGACCAGCGCGACGCTGCCGGACGGCACCAGCCTGCGGCGCGCGAACAGGATGACCACCACCAGCAGCAGGATGATCCCGGTGAACACGCCGACACCGACGGTGATCTGCAGGGCTGCGTTGGAGAGATCCATGGCTGCCTGCCCGGGTCAGAGCTGGATGCCGGAGAAGGCGAGGAAGGCCATCGCGATCAAGCCGGTGGCGATGAAGGTGATGCCCAGGCCCTGCAGGCCGTCCGGCACGTCGCTGTAGTTGAGCTTCTCGCGCACGGCGGCCAGCGCGACGATCGCCAGCGCGAAACCGGCGCCGCTCGCGATTCCATAGACGACGCTTTCGCCGAAGTCGTAGCCGCGCTCGACCATGAACAGCGAGCCGGCGAGGATCGCGCAGTTGACCGTGATCAGCGGCAGGAAGATGCCCAGTGCGTGATACAGGGCCGGCGCATAGCGGTCCAGGAACATCTCCAGGATCTGCACCGACGCGGCGATCACGCCGATGTAGGTGACCAGTCCCAGGAAACTGAGGTCCATGCCGGACAGCCCGGTCCAGTCCAGTGCGCCCGGACTCAGCAGGTGGTGATAGATCAGCGCATTGAGCGGCACCGTGACGCCCTGCACGACGATCACCGCGATGCCCAGTCCCAGCGCCGTCTCGACCTTGCGCGAGATGGCCAGGAACGTGCACATGCCCAGGAAGAACGACAGCGCCAGGTTCTCGATGAAGATCGCCTTGATGGCCAGGTTGATGTAGTGCTCCATCACGAGGTCCCCACGCGGTGCACGACGTGGATCTGGAACTCGGGCTTCTCCTTCTGCGCCGGCTTCCAGCTGCGCACCGCCCAGATGATCAGCCCGATCAGGAAGAATGCGCTGGGCGCCAGCACCAGCAGCCCGTTCGGCTGGTACCAGCCGCCTGCGGATACCAGCGGCAGCACCGGGTAACCGAGCAGCCCGCCCGTGCCCAGCAACTCGCGCACCGTCGCGATCACGATGAGGATGGCGCTGTAACCGAGGCCATGGCCCAGCCCGTCGAGCAGGCTGAGCCACGGGCCGTTCTTCATGGCGAAGGCCTCGGCGCGGCCCAGCACGATGCAGTTGGTGATGATCAGTCCGACGAACACCGACAGCTGGCGGCTGATCTCGGGCAGGAACGCGCGCAGCAGCTGGTCCACGACGATCACCAGCGACGCGATGATGGTCATCTGCACGATGATGCGCACGTTGGTGGGCACCGCCTTGCGCAGCAGGCTGATCGCCCAGCACGCCGCGGCGATCACCGCGGTCAGCGCCAGCGACATGATCAGCGACGGCAGCAGCCGCGAGGTGACCGCCAGCGCCGAGCAGACGCCCAGCACCTGCAGGATGATCGGGTTGTTGTCCACGATCGGCTCGAACAGCGCCTTGCGCGTTTCAGACTTCATCTGGCGTGCCTCCGCCGGCGGCGCGCAGCCGCGCAAGGTACGGGCCGTAGCCCTGCTCGCCCAGCCAGTACTGGACCAGGTTGCCGACGCCGCGGGCCGTGATGGTCGCGCCGGCGATGCCGTCCACCTGCGACACGGCCGCGTCGCCCTGCGGCGTGCCCTTGACGACCTCCAGCAGTACCGCGCCGTCCGCCGCCAGCGCCTGCTTGCCGACCCACAGCCGCTGCCAGGACGGGTTGTCGATTTCGGCGCCCAGCCCCGGCGTCTCCGCGTGCTGGTAGAAGGTCAACCCCTTGACCACGCGGCCGCTGCCGTCGAGCGCCAGGAAGCCGTACATCGTCGACCACAGGCCGTAGCCATGCACCGGCAGCACGACGGTCTCGATGGTGCCTGCGCGCTGGACGAGGTAGACGGGCATGCGCTGCGGGCGGCGCCGGATCTTGGCGACGTCCGCCGCCTCGGGCACCGGCTCGCCGACCACCGGATCGCGCGACGCCTTGACGATGTCGAAGGCCAGCGGGTCGCTCGACCTCCAGGTAGTCGCCGGACTCGAGGTCGACCATGCGCGGCGTGATGGCCGCGAACTGCGCGACCACGTCGCGCCCGCGTTCGTACAGCCCGGCCGACTGCAGGATCTGGCGCTGCTTGACGCGCAGCTCGTTGACCCGCTGTATGGGCTGCAGCAGCACGGCGGCGCCCGAGACCAGCACCGAACAGACGATGCAGACGGCGATGACGATCGCAAAGGCGCGCGTGGGGCTGTCGGCGGGCAGCGCACGGAACGCCGCGAGCGGCCCGCCGCCGGTGCGTGCGTCAGCGTGCGGCATGGCTCTTCAGCCTCCGCCTGATGTTGGCCTGTACGACCCCGTAGTCGATCAGCGGCGCCAGCGCGTTGCCGAACAGGATGGCGAGCATCATGCCCTCCGGGTACGCGGGATTGACCACGCGGACCAGCGCGACCATGAAGCCGATGAGCAGGCCGTAGATCCAGCGGCCGGTGTCGGTCATCGCCGCGCTGACCGGGTCCGTGGCCATGAACACGAGGCCGAAGGCATAGCCGCCGAGCACGGCGTGCCAGTACCAGGGAACCGCGACGAACGGGTTGTCGTCGCTGCCGATGAAGTTGAACAGCATGATCGTTGCGACCATGCCGAGCAGCACCGACGCCATGATCCGCCACGAAGCGACCCGCGTGAAGAGGAGGAACGCGGCGCCGAACAGGCAGGCGAGGGTGGAAGTCTCGCCCATCGAACCCTCGATCGTGCCGAGGAACGCATCGCCCCAGCTGATGCCGGCGGCCTCGATGGCCGCCACGCCGCCGCTCGAGGCGAGCGCCAGCGCCGTGGCCCCCGTGTAGCCGTCCACCGGCACCCACACCGAGCCCGACATCTCGGCCGGGTAGGCGAAGAACAGGAACGCACGGCCGACCAGCGCGGGGTTCAGGAAGTTCTTGCCGGTGCCGCCGAACACTTCCTTGCCGATGACGACGCCGAACGAGATGCCGAGCGCGACCTGCCACAACGGGGTCGTGGCGGGCAGCGTCAGCGCGAACAGCAGCGACGTGACCAGGAAGCCCTCGTTGACCTCGTGGTTGCGGGTGGCGGCGAAGGCGAACTCCCAGAAGCCGCCTGCCGCCATGGTCATCAGGTAGATCGGCAGGAAGTACAGCGCGCCGTGCAGGGTACAGGCCGTCACGCTGCCCGGGTCGATCCCCAGGCCCACCGCGGACAACGCCGCGATCCGCCAGCCTTCGCCGGGCAGGCCGGCGGCCGCCAGCGCCAGGTTGGCCTGCAGGCCGGTGTTGTACATGGCCATCAGCGTGCAGGGCAGCACGGCGATGACGACGAAGACCATGACGCGCTTGAGCTCGATGGCGTCGCGCACATGCGGCGCACCCGGCGTCACCGTCGCCGGGGAGAACAGGAAGGTGTCCACCATTTCGTACAGCGCGCCCATACGCTGCAGGCGCCCGCCGCGCGCAAACAGCGGCTGGATGCGGTGCAGGGCTTTCAGCAGTGGGCGCATCAGCCTTCCTTCCCCAGGGTGTCGAGCACCTCGCGCAGCAGCGGGCCGTAGTCGTACTTGCTGGGGCAGACCACGGTGCACAGCGCGAGGTCTTCCTCCGCCAGTTCCAGGCAGCCGAGCGCCCGGGCGGATTCCGTATCGCCGACCAGCAGCGCGCGCAGCAACTGGGTGGGCAGCAGGTCGAGCGGCACGACGCGCTCGTAGGTACCGATGGGGACCATGGCCCGCTCGCTGCCGTTCAGTGACGTCGTGAACGGGAACGCGCCATGGCGGCGCAGCGCGGAGACGAAGGCGTTGGTCGCCGAGAACTTGCCGGGGCCGGGCGCCAGCCACGCGAGGAACTCCCGTTCGCGTCCCTCGCGCAACACCGAGATCTGGTTGTCGTAGCGGCCGAGATACGCGACCGCGTCGCTGACTGCCGTGCCCGCCAGCACGGAGCCGGAAATCACCCGGACTTCCTCGTCGGCGACCATGCCGCCGTCGAGCAGCTCGGGGATGTAGGCGCCGGTCCGCGTGCGCAGCAGGCAGGGAGCCGTCAGCGGCGGGCCGCCCAGCGCGATGATCCGTTCGACGGACAACCGGCCGGTCGTGAACAACTTGCCGATGGCGATCACGTCCTGGTAGCCGACGTGCCAGACGCTGCGGTCGGCGCCAACGGGGCACAGCATGTGGATGTGCGTGCCGGGCAGGCCGGCCGGGTGCGGGCCAGCGAATTCGGCCACCGTCGTGCGCGGCGAGTCGGGCACCGGTACGGCGGCGCCCGGCGCGGTGCACACATACAGCGTGCCCGCGGTGAGGCGCTCGAGCACCCTCAGTCCGTCGGTGAATGCGTCCGGTGCCGCGCCGATCGCCACCATCGGGTCCGCGGCCAGCGGATTCGTGTCCATGGCCGTGACGGTGATCGCGAAGGGCAGCGCGTCGGGTGACGGTATCCGGTTGTATGGCCGCTGGCGCAGCGCCGGCCACAGGCCGGCCTCGCACAGCCGCGACACGACCTCGGCGCGGTCCAGGCCGGGCAGCGCGTCGCGGGAATGGGCCGCGAAGCGCACCTCGCCATCGCCCTCGAGCCGGATCACCACCGACTGCAGCGAGCGCCGCTCGCCGCGATTGATCGCCTCGACGACACCGGCGCCGGGCGCGGTGCAGACGAGGCGCGGGTCGCCGCGGTCGCGCAGCAACGGCTGGCCGAGCAGTACGGCTGCGCCTTCCTCCACGAGCCGCGCGAGCCGCCGGCCCGGGTAATCGCGGCCGAGGATCGCCACCCGCGTGACGGGACGCGGGTCCGCGAATTCCTGCCGGGGCTGGCCCGCGACCGGCAGGTCCAGACCGCGGCGCACTTTCAGTCGAATTGTGCGGGCCATGAAGTCCAATCCCGTTGAAGCGCGCCCAAGAACCACACGGCCTGCCTGCCGGGCAACGCTATTGCCAGAGACCGGCCAGGGTGAGGCCGCGCATTTTACCCGCAAAGCGGCGCGGGCGGGCCGTCGTTCGACGGTCCGCCCGCGCTGCGGCCAAGCCTCAGTGTCGTACCGTTGCGCGCACCCGGCCGCAGGCATCAGCCGCCGTCGTTCTCACGCCGCAAGCGGCTCAACCAGTGCTCCAGCTGCTTGCCGGCCGCCTCGCGGCCGCCCAGGCCGAACGCCAGTGCGATGGCGACGGCGATGGCGCCGAAGGTGAACCCGAAGCCCAGGTTCACGATGTCGTCGGCGATACCCATGGCGCGCAGGCCCATGGCCAGCACGAGGGCGACGATCGCGACGCGCGCAATCTGCGCCAGCAGGCCGCTCAGCTCCGAACTGGTCTGGCGGATCGCACCGTAGGCCAGGCCGGCCAGCCAGAAGCCGACAATCAGGATCAGGCCGCCCAACAGCACGTCGCCGGCGAACCACACGAAGGTGCGCAGCGCATCGGCCAGTTGCGGCAGCCCGAGCCGGCCGGCGGCCTCGATGGCCGCGAACAGCATCGCGAAGAACAGCACCAGCGAGCCCGCCACCCTGGACGGCGCCATCGCGCCGGCCGGCGCCTTCTTGAGCCCCAGCTTCTCGGGCAGGCCGTCCAGGCCGCTGGCCTCGGCGAGGCGCGTGACCAGGTCGGCGAACAACCGCGCCACGAAGAAGGCGATGGCGAGGATCAGGATCGCCGCGATCACGTTCGGGATCGCGCCGATGAACTGGCCGAGCAGCTCCGCGGCGGGCGTGGAGATGGCGTCGATGCCGAGCGCCTCGAAGGCCGCGACCAGCGCCGGGAAGAAGACCAGGATGAAGACGATCGTGCCTGCGATCCCGGCCAGCGGAACGTTGGGCGAGATGCCAATGCGGGACGCGAGCTTCTCGGAACCCGCCGCGCCCAGCACGCTCGTGACCAGGCCGCGCAGGATGCCGGCCACCAGCCAGCCGATCACGCCGATGATGATCGCCGAGAACAGGTTGGGCAGGATGCCGAGAATCTCGTTGATCATGTCCTGCAGCGGCCGCAGCACGCCGGTCAGGTCGAGCGCTCCCACGATCGCGGGCAGGAACATCAGCAGCACCAGCCAGAACAGCGCCGAGGCGACCGTGCTGCTCATGGGCTTCATGCCTGCCTCGGCGGACAGCTTGTCGTCCAGGCTGGTGGCAGCGAGCGCGCGGGCCACCAGCGCCTTGGCCAGCGTGGCGAGCAGCCAGGCCACCACGAACAGCAGGGTGCCGGCCAGCAGCTTGGGCAGGTAGCCCATGATCTGGTTCACCATGTTCTGGATCGGCGCCGACACCATCTGCAGGGACAGCGCGTTGAACACGCCGATCAACGTGAACAGGATCACGAACCAGAACAGGCCGATGGCGATGCCGCCCTCGGCGTTGATCTCCCGGTCCAGCGTCGAGGCGATCTTCTCGTTCAGCTTGATCGTGCCGAGGCCGCGACGCACGACGGCGCGCAGCACGACGGCCAGCAGCCAGCCGACGACCAGGATGCCGATCGCGGCCAGGATGGACAGAAGCTGTGGAGCAAGCGCGCTCTGCAGCGAGCCAAAAAAGGCGCCGAAATCCATGATGACTCCCCTTGTGTGGCGCGGAAGGCTTGGCCTCCCGTCTTTGTCCGTCTTTTCTAGCACATTCGCGGCGCGCGTTCACACAAAACCGTCCCGAGCCGCGCGCTGCATGGCGAGTGCGCATTGCTGCGCGGCCTTGCGCGCGCCTGGCGGCGCGCTGGTGAACCGGCTACGCGGGTTCGCTTCCCGCGGACGGTCGTGAAATGCAACAGGGGCCCGATGGGCCCCTGTTGGGTTGATGGTGGAGGCGGCGGGAATTGAACCCGCGTCCGCAAGCCCTACGCTACAGGATCTACGTGCGTATCCAGCCTATTGATCTCACCCCATGCTACCCGGCGGGCGGGGAAAACATGGAGCCAGCTCAGGAGCGTTTTAGCAGTATCGGCCCTCAGCACACCGAAACCGCGATCCTGTGAGCGCGTCCCCCGATTTGGATTCACAGGCACATGCCAGTCGGAGGTTAGGCGGGATTAAGCCGCCAGAGCGTAGTTGTCTTCGTTCGCAACTAAGTTGTTTGCAAGCTGATTAACGAGGAGGCCTGCACCTCGGCACGCCCCTGGAGTTTCGCGACCCACGTCGAAACCGGTCGCCCCCAAGAACGCACCCAGTGTACCCCCACCCGCAGGGTCGGCGCCATCCGGTTACCGCGCGCCGAAAAAAGCCTTATGTGGCGTCCACTTGCTCGAGTTCGAGCTGGATCGCCAGCCAGCGCTCCTCGGCGGCATCGATGGCCCGGGACAGCTCGGCCTGCCGCAGGCTCAGCGTGCGCAGGTCCGCGCCGCCGCCCGGACCATAGGTCCCGGGGTCCGCCAGCGCCGCCTCGACCGCCCGCCGTTCGCCCAGCAGCGCTTCCAGGCGCTGCTCGATGGCCGCCGCTTCCCTGACCAGCGGCCGGCGCTGCGCCAGGCGCGCCTGCCGTTCACTGGCCGCCACGGCGCGTTCCCTGAGGCGCGCGACGCGTGACCCGGAGCGGTCCGCGTCCTCGTCGCCCGCCGCTGCGGAACGCCGCGCCAGGAGCCATGCCAGGTAGTCGTCCACGTCGCCCTCGAACGGCGCCGCGCGGCCGTCGGCCACCAGCAGCAGGCTGTCGCAGACG
The DNA here is from genome assembly GCA_963695155.1 of uncultured Gammaproteobacteria bacterium. GTDB lineage: Bacteria > Pseudomonadota > Gammaproteobacteria > Steroidobacterales > Steroidobacteraceae > SG8-30. The sequence goes on along the minus strand of CAVOGD010000006.1, from coordinate 40,809 downwards.
GTCTTGAGCAGCGCGCGGTCGTGCGTCACCAGCACCATGCTGCCCGCGAAGTCGTTCAGCGCGCGTGTCAGCGCGTGGCGCATGTCCAGGTCGAGGTGGTTGGTCGGCTCGTCCAGCAGCAGCAGGCCGGGCTTGCGCCGCACCAGCATCGCCAGCACCAGGCGGGACTTCTCGCCGCCGGACAGCCGCTCCGCCGGCGCGTCGGCCAGGTCGCCGCCGAAAGCGAAGCCGCCCAGGTAGTTGCGCAGTTCCTGCTCGCGCACGCGCGGCTCGCGCGCGGCCAGGTGCTGCAGCGCCGAGCGGCCGGGCTCGAGCTGCTCGAGCTGGTGCTGCGCGAAGTAACCGATCTCGACGCCGTGCCCGGCCACACGGCGGCCGGCGGCCGGCTGCAGCTCGCCGGCGAGCATCTTCATGAGCGTCGACTTGCCCGCGCCGTTCGGCCCGAGCAGGCCGATCCGCGCGCCCGCCCGCAGCTGCAGGTCGACCTCCGCCAGCACCGCGCGGTCGCCGTAGGCCGCGGCCGCGTCCTCGAGCGCGATCAGGGGGTCGGGCGTGCGCCCGGGCTCGGCGAACTCGAAGTCGAACGGCGCATCCACGTGCGCCGCGCTGATGCGCTGCATGCGCGCCAGCGCCTTGATGCGGCTCTGTGCCTGGCGTGCCTTGGTGGCCTTGGCGCGGAACCGGTCGACGAACGCCGTGAGGTGCGCGATCTGGCGCTGCTGGCGCTCGAACATGGCCTGCTGCACCGACAGCTGCGCGGCGCGCTGTTCCTCGAACGACGAGTAGTTGCCCTGGTAGAGCCGCAGCGTGCGCTCGGCGAGGTGCGCGACATGGGTGACGCAGCCGTCGAGGAACTCGCGATCGTGCGACACGACCATGAGCGTGCCCGGATAGCCGGCCAGCCAGCGCTCCAGCCAGACGATCGCGTCCAGGTCGAGGTGGTTGGTGGGTTCGTCGAGCAGCGTCAGGTCGGCGCGTGCGACCAGCGCGCGCGCCAGGTTGAGGCGCATGCGCCAGCCGCCGGAGAAGCTGGCCACCGGCCGGTCGAGGTCCTCGTTCGAGAAGCCGAGCCCGGCCAGCAGCACGGCCGCGCGGGGCCGCGCGGTGTAGCCGTCGATGGCCTCCAGCTCGGCATGCAGCCGGCCGATGCCGGCGCCATCGCGCGCCGCGTGGGCCGCGGCCAGCGCGTGCTCGACGCGCCGCAGCTCGGCGTCGCCGTCGAGCACGTACTCGATGGCGGGGGCGGGCAGGGCCGGCGTTTCCTGGGCGACGCTGGCGATGCGCCAGCGCGGCGGCAGGTCGCAGCGTCCGAGGTCCGGTTGCAGCTCGCCGCGCAGCAGCGCGAACAGGCTGCTCTTGCCGCTGCCGTTGGCGCCGATGACCCCGACGCGCCAGCCGGCATGCAGCTGCAGGCTGGTGTCCTCGATCAGCACGCGGCTGCCGCGCGCCAGCGTCAGCGCCGTGAACTGGATCATGCGGCGCCGTCCGCCGTCCCGGACCGGCCCACGCTGGACCGCAGGTGGTCGAGCAGCAGCCGCAGCCTGAGCGGCATGCGCCGTGAGGCGTAGACGGTGAAGACGGGCGCTTCCGGTCCGCGCCAGCCGGGCAGCGCGACCACCAGCCGCGCGGCGGCGACCTGGTCCTGCACGAGCTGGTCGGGCAGCAGGGCGACACCGGCCCCGGCGGCGGCCAGGCCGATCAGGGCGCCCATTTCGTTGAGCTCGACGTTGCCGCGCGGCGTGACCGTGGCACGCTCGCGACCGCGCCGCAGCGCCCAGGCGGTGTCGCTGTGGCGGCCGGCCAGGCGCAGGGCGTTGACGGATTCCAGGTCGCGCGGGCGCTGCAGGGCGGGCAGCGCCGCCAGGTAGTCGGGGCTGGCGTACAGCGCGGTGGTCATGCGCACTAGCGGCCGGGCGATGAGCGCACCGCTGTCCGGCCTGGCCGCGCGGATGGCGAGGTCGAACCCTTCCTCCACGAGGTTGACGACGCGCGCCGACAGGTCGAGCTCGAGGCGGATCTCCGGGTGGCGGGCCGCGAAACCCGCCAGCGGGGTGGCCAGCCAGAACCGCGCCAGGTCCGGCGGCATGGTCACGCGCAGCCGGCCGCGTGCCGCACCGGATTCCTCGCCCAGGCAGTCGATGGCCTCGCCCAGCGCCTCCAGCGGCGCGCTGCACCGCGCGAGCAGCAGCGCGCCCGCATCGGTCGTGTCCACGCGGCGCGTCGTGCGATTGAGCAGGTGGGCATCCAGTTGCCGCTCGAGTTCGGCGACCCGCCGGCTGACCGTCGCCAGCGGCACGTCGAGTTCCTGCGCCGCGCGCGAGAAGCTGCGCAGGCGGGCCACCGCGCAGAACAGCCGCAGGTCGTCGTAACTGGTCGTGCCCGGGGTACGCATCGGTTTATTATTGCATTATTGATAGATAAAGTCCCATTAATACGGTTTATCTCAATAATAGATAAGACTAGGCTGATTCTGCGATTTGCCAAGGACACACCGGAGACGACCCATGCTCACCATTCGACACGCCGAGGAACGCGGCCACGCCAACCGGGGCTGGCTGGACAGCTGGCACAGCTTCTCGTTCGCCGACTACCAGGACCCGGCGCACATGAACTTCGGTCCCTTGCGCGTCATCAACGAGGATCGCATCGCCCCCGGGCAGGGATTCGGCACGCACGGGCACCGCGACATGGAGATCATCACCTACGTCCTGGACGGGCAGCTCGAGCACAAGGACAGCATGGGCAACGGCTCGGTCATGGGCCACGGCGACGTGCAGCGCATGAGTGCCGGCAGCGGCGTGCAGCACTCGGAATTCAATCCCTCCAGGAACCAGACCGTGCACCTGCTGCAGGTCTGGATCCTGCCGGACGTCACCGGCGTCGCGCCGAGCTACGAGCAGAAGCGCTTCGAGGAGGCGGACAAGCGCGGCCGCCTGCGGTTGATCGCGGCCGCCGAAGGCGCGGACGGCGCGGTCACGATCCAGCAGGATGCGCGCGTCTATGCCGGGCTGTTCGACGGCGCCGAGCGGGCCGCCCTGCCACTCGACGCCGGGCGCCGCGCCTACGTGCACGTGGCGCGTGGCACGATCGCGGTGAATGGAACGCCGCTGGTCGCGGGTGACGCCGCGCTCATCACGGACGAGCGCAACCTGAGCATTGCCGGCGGCCGCTCGGCCGAGGTGCTGGTTTTCGACCTGCCCTGACCCTCACGACACGCACACAACCGGAGACAACCCATGAACTCGACTTTCGTGCAGCGCATGCTTGCCAGCGATGCCGGCCCCGCCATGCTGGCATTGCGCATCCCGGCCGGCATCATCTTCATCGCGCATGGCGCCCAGAAACTGTTCGGCTGGTTCGGTGGCTACGGGCTGGAAGGAACCGCGCAGTTCATGGCCTCGGTGGGCCTCACGCCCGGCTACCTGATGGCTGTGCTGGCCGGCGCTACGGAATTCTTCGGCGGCATCGCCCTGCTGATCGGGCTGCTCGTGCGCCCGGCCGCGGCCGGGCTTTCGTTCACGATGCTGGTGGCGATCTTCGCCGTGCACTGGTCGAACGGCTTGTTCGCCAGCAACGGCGGCTTCGAGCTGCCGCTGGCCATCCTGGGGGCCTGCGTCGCGCTGCTGATCGCAGGTGGCGGCAGTCTGTCCTTCGACCGCAAGCTGGCCGGCAGCGCGGTCAAGTGACGGTGGCACGCGGCCGGGCCCGGCTGCCGCTCAGACGCGGTGCTTCATGAGGCGGCCCTTCTCGCGCTGCCAGTCCTTGTCGCGCTGGTCGGTGCGCTTGTCGTGCTGCTTCTTGCCGCGCGCGAGGCCGATCTCGAGCTTGGCGCGGCCCTTCTTCCAGTACATGGCCAGCGGCACGAGCGTGTAGCCCTTGCGGTCGACCGCGCCGATCAGGTGGTCGATCTGCCGCCGGTGCAGCAACAGCCGGCGCGTGCGGACCGGGTCGGCGACGAAGTGCGTCGAGGTCGTGCTGAGCGGCGCTATGTGCGCGCCGAACAGCCAGGCCTCGCCCTTCTTCACGAATACGTAGCCTTCCTTGAGCTGCAACCGGCCGGCACGCAGCGCCTTGACCTCCCAGCCCTCGAGCGCGACGCCGGCCTCGTAGCGTTCGTCGATGAAATAGTCGTACCGCGCCTTCTTGTTGAGCGCGATCGTCGTGGAGGGTTCCTTGGCCTGGGCCATGCGTGCTCGTCCTGGTCCGCGCGCCATTGTATCGGCAGCGGCGGTTGTGGGGGTGGCCCGCTGTCGCACACAATCCACGGCCCAAGGAGTGCGGGATGCGGCAAGTGAGGCGCAGCGCGCTGGTGCCCTACAGCGCGACGCAGATGTTCGACCTGGTCGCCGACGTGGAACGCTATCCGGCGTTCCTGCCGTGGTGCACCGGCGCGCAGGTGCTGGCGCGGGACGGCGAGCTGGTCACCGCGCGCCTCGCGCTCAGGCGGGCCGGCGCCAGCGCGCAGTTCACGACGCGCAACCGGCTGGTCCCGGGCGACTTCCTGGAAATGCGGCTGCTGGAGGGCCCGTTCCGCCTGCTCGAGGGCCGCTGGGAGTTCCGGGCGATCGGTGCGGCCGGCAGCCGCGTCGGGCTGGACATGCGCTTCGAGACGGCCAGTTCGCTGGCCGGCCTGCTGCTCGGCCCCGTCTTCGAGAGCGTCTGCAACCAGCTGGTGGACGCGTTCGGGCAACGCGCGCGGCAGGTCTATGGCCAGGCCTGACACGTTCGAGGTGACCGTCGTGCTGGCGGAGCCGCAGCGGCAGGCCGTGGTGGCCCTGCGGGTCGAGCGCGGCACGACCGTGGACGGCGCGGTGGACTTGTCCAGGCTGCTGGACGCCCGTGGGGACCTGCAACGCGGCGAACTCGGCCTGGCGATCTTCGGCCGCGTGGTCGAAGGCGGGCGGGAACTCGAGCCGGGGGACCGCGTCGAGATCCTGCGGCCGCTGCTGGACGACCCGCGTGCGCGGCGTCGTCAGCTGGCGCGTGCGGGCCGCACGATGGGCCGCAAGTCAGCCGGTCGGGGCTGACTCCTGCTGGCTGGCCGGCGGCGGCCGGTCGATGCGGGTGACGAGATCGCCATCGAAATACACGACCACGTGCGACGTCTCGACCTTGCCGCTGCGGCCGGAGCGATAGTAGAACTTGTAGTCCCAGCGGTCCCTGTTGAACGGGTCGGACACCATCGGCGTTCCCAGCAGGAACCGGACCTGGCTGCGGGTCATGCCGACCTCGACCTGCTGGACCTGGGCGTCGTCGAGCAGGTTGCCCTGCTGCGTGTCCGCCCGGTAGACGCAACCCGGCAGCAGCCACGCCGCGGCCAGCGCGAGGGTCAAGCACACGGCTGCCTGATGGGCGGTTCGCATGGGGCGGGCATCCTGGGCAATAATGGCGCGCCATCATAGCCGATGCCGGGGCCGGAGCAGAGCGGGGCGCGTAAGTGGAAAGCGAGGACATTCGGGAAGTCGGGCTGAAAGTCACCGTACCGCGGGTGCGGGTGCTCGAGGTGCTGGCGGGCGGGGGCGGCCGCCACCTGTCCGCGGAGGACATCTACAAGGCGCTGATCGAGCAGGGCGACGACATCGGCCTGGCGACGGTCTATCGCGTGCTCACGCAGTTCGAGCAGGCGGCGCTGGTCAAGCGGCATCATTTCGAGGGCAGCACGTCGGTCTTCGAGCTCAACCAGGGCGAGCACCACGATCACATCGTCTGCATGGATTGCGGCAAGGTCGAGGAGTTCATGGATTGCGGCATCGAGCAGCGCCAGCTGGACGTTGCCAGCCGGCTGGGCTTCAAGATCGCCGAGCACAACCTGATCCTGTACGGGCATTGCCAGCGCAAGAACTGCCCGCACCGCGCACGCGGCAAGAGCGGCGCGGACTGATCAGCCGGCGCGTTCGCCCGCCGCGCCCTTCAGCATCTCGCGCGCGTGGTCGCGCGCCTTGCGCGTGATCTCCACGCCGCCCAGCATGCGCGCCAGTTCCTCGACCCGCTCGCCCTGCCCGAGCTCGGTGACGGTCATGCGGCTGCGCTTGCCGTCGGTGATCTTGGCGACGCGCACCTGGTGGTGCGCCTGGCTCGCGACCTGCGCCAGGTGCGTCACGCACAGCACCTGGCCGCGACTGCCGAGCTCGCCGAGCTGGCGCCCGACCATCTCCGCCACGGCGCCGCCCACGCCGGCATCCACCTCGTCGAAGATCATGCAGGTGCGCGCGAGGCCGTGGGCGGCGGCCACCTGCACCGCCAGGCTGATGCGCGACAGCTCGCCGCCCGACGCGACCTTGGCGATGGGCCGCACCGGCTGGCCGGGGTTGGCGCTGACCAGGAACTCGACGCGGTCCGCGCCGGCGGGCGCCGGCTCGGCGGCGGTGTCCGCCTCGACGCTGATCTTGAAGCGGCCGCCCGGCATGCCGAGCAGCGCCATCAGGGTCGAGACCGCGCCGGACAAGCGCTTCGCGGCCGCGACCCGGGCTTCGCTGAGGGCCGCCGCAGCGCCGTCGTAGCGGTTGCGGGTCTCGGCCAGGCGCCGCTCGAGGCCGGCCAGCGCAACCTCCGAATGCTCGAGCAGCCGCAGTTCCTCGCGCAGCGCTTCCAGCTGTGCCGGCAGCCCGGCCGCCGCGACCCGGTGCTTGCGCGCGAGTTCCTCGATCGCGGCCACCCGCCGCTCGACCCAGTCCTGCCGCGCCGGGTCCACGTCGAGGGACTCCAGGTAGCCGGACAGGTCGGTCGCGGCCTCCTTGAGCAGGATGGCGGCCTCTTGCAGCAGCCGCAGCGGCTCGCCCAGCCGCGCATCGAGCTCGGCCGCCGCACGCAGCTGGGACGCGGCGCGACTGGCCGTCGCGTGCGCATCGGCGCCGTCCGCGTCGTAGGCCAGCGTCAGCGCGCCGGCGGCGGCCTCCGCGAGCCGGCCGCGGTTCGACAACCGCGACTGCTCCTCGGCCAGCGCGTCGGCCTCGCCGTCGCCCAGCGCCAGCGCCTCGAGTTCGCCGACCTGGTAGCGCAGCAGTTCCAGCCGCGAGCCGCGCTCCGCGGCGGCGGCCAGCAGCTCCGCGTGCTCGCGCGCCAGCTGCCGCCAGCCGCCCGCCAGCCCGGCGACCGGCTCGAGCAGCGCCGCATGGTTGCCATGCTCGTCGAGCAGCCGCCGCTGCGCGTCGCGGCGCACCAGCGACAGGAATTCCTGCTGGCCGTGGATGTCGATGAGCAGCTCCCCCAGTTCGCGCACGACCTGCGCCGTGAGGGTCTGGCCGTTGACGTACGCGCGCGACCGCCCGTCGGCCCCCAGCACGCGACGCAGCACGAGCTCGCCGTCGTGCTCGAGCGACTGCTCGGTCAGCCACGCCAGCGCCTGCGGGTTGTCGCTGACGTCGAAGGTGGCGGTGATCTCGGCGCGCTCGGCGCCGTGCCGCACCATGTCCGAGGTCGCGCGGCCGCCGATGGCGAGCATGACCGCATCGACCAGGATCGACTTGCCGGCGCCCGTCTCGCCGGTCAGCGCGGTCAGGCCGCCCGCCAGCTCGACCTCGACGGCCTCGATGATCGCGAAGTCGCTGACCTGCAGGTGGGTCAGCAAGTGCTCAGGCCTCGCGGTCTTCGTTGAGCGCGCTGCGGCCCCAGTGCAGCTTGGAGCGCAGGATGCGGAAGAAGTCGTAGCCGCGGGGATGCAGCAGGGTGACGGTGCCGGGCCCGGCGCGCACGACCAGGCGGTCGCCCATCGCCAGGTCGCCCAGGACGACGCCGTCGTAGGTGACCTGCCCGGGACCGGCGACCTCACGGGCGAGGCGCACCTCGATCTCGCTGTCGCAGCCGACGACGATCGGGCGGTTGCTGAGCGTGTGCGGCGAAATCGGCGCCAGCACCAGGGCATCGAGCTGCGGGTGGATGATCGGGCCGCCGCAGGACAGCGCATACGCCGTCGAGCCGGTCGAGGTCGCGATGACCAGCCCGTCGCCGCTGTGGTTGTTGACGAACGCGCCGCCGATCCAGGTCTCCAGGTCGATCATGCGCCCGGTCTCGTACTTCTGGATGACGACGTCATTGAGCGCCAGGCAGGACAGCGTGTCCCGGCCGGGACGCTCGAGTCGCGCGGACAGCAGCGTGCGCACGTCCTGGTCGAACTCGCCGGCCAGCACGGCGTCGAAGATCCCGGTCATCTCGGAGCCCGAGACGTCGGCCAGGAAGCCGAGCCGCCCGCGGTTGATGCCGAGCAGCGGCACGGGACGGCCGATCACCTGCTGCGCCGCATACAGCATCGTGCCGTCGCCGCCCACGGTGACGATCAGGTCGGCGCGGCGCGCGAGTTCGGCCACGGGCAGCGCCTGCACGCCGGCCGGCATGCTCTGCGGATCCGCCTGCTCGTCCACCAGCACCTCGAGGCCCCGGCCCAGCAGGTGCACGGCGAACGCCGACATGGACGGCCCGACGCGGGCGTCTTCGGTGCGTCCGAGCAGGCCGATGCGGGAGAATCGTTTGCTCATGGGTTGCGGGACCTTTTAACACGCGCTGCGAGCGGCCGGCCAGCGCCCGATGCCTGCGCCGCCGTATTGTGACGAAGGCGCAGCGAAGTCGCTTGCGGGTGCGGGCCCGGCCGGCCGCCGGGGTCCCGCCGACGACGGTGCTTGACACTCTCGGAAGGCGGTTGCTAACGTGGCGGGCACGGTTGCCGCGCGGCAACAAAACCTTTTTCATACAAGGGCTTATGGGTAACACCGGCTACGCGAGCGACGACCATCTGAGCGAGCGTGCGCAGCTGCTGCTGAAGGCCCTGGTCGAGACCTACATCCGCGAGGGCCACCCGGTCGGCTCGCGCGTGCTGTCGCGGGAGTCCGGCCTCAGCCTCAGTTCCGCCACCGTCCGCAACGTGATGGCGGACCTCGAGGACCATGGCTTCGTCGTCGCCCCGCACACCTCGGCCGGCCGCATGCCGACCGACAAGGGCTACCGCTTCTTCGTCAACACGCTGCTGCGCGTGCAGCCGCCGGCCGCCGACGAGGTCGAGGGCCTGCAGCGCGCCTTCGAGGGCCAGGCCGACAACCCGAAGGCGCTGGTCGCGGTCGCCTCGCAGCTGCTGTCCAGCTTCACGCGACTGGCGGGCGTCGTGATGGTGCCGCGCACCTCCGGTGCCTCGCATGTCGCACATCGAGTTCGTGGGGCTGTCCGAGAACCGCGTGCTGGCCATCATCGTGGTCAACGACCGCGAGGTGCAGAACCGCGTGCTGCAGCTGGACCGCCACTACTCGGCGGAGCAGTTGCGGCGCGCCGCCAGCTACCTGAACGAGCATTTCGCCGGCCGCGAGTTCAGCCACGTGCGCCGGCAGCTGGTCACGCAGCTGCAGCGAGACGCGCGAGCAGATGAACCGCATGATGCTGGATGCCATCGCGCTGGCGGAGCAGGTGTTCGAGGGCGATGCGGTGCAGGACCAGGCGGACGTCGTGATCGCCGGCGAGACCAACCTCATGCAGTTCGCGGAGATGTCCAACGTCGAACGGCTGCGCAAGCTGTTCGAGGCGTTCAACGAGAAGAGCGACATCCTGCACCTGCTGGACCAGAGCGTGACCGCGGCGGGCGTGCAGATCTTCATCGGGCACGAGTCCGGCTACACGATGCTGGACGACTGCACGGTGGTGACCGCGCCGTACGCGCGGGACCGCGAGTCGGTCGGCGTGCTGGGGGTCATCGGGCCCACGCGGATGGCCTACGAGCGGGTGATCCCGATCGTGGACCTGACGGCGAAATTGCTCGGCGCGGCCTTGAATTCGCGCAGCTAGGCCCCACCCTCGGGCACATCGCGGCCGCTGGCCGCGCAGGCCGCGCGCTGGCGCGGCCGCCACAGAGCAGAAGACCGGTAAGCCATGGCAGACAAGCCCGTCCAGGAAGTCACCGAGACGCAGCAGGCCGGCACGCCCGAGGGCGGCGCCCCGCCGGCGGCCGACCAGCCGCTCAAGGACGCCCTGGACAAGGCCGACCAGCACTGGAATGCCTACCTGCGCGCCGTGGCCGAACTCGACAACTACCGCAAGCGCGCCGCGCGGGACGTCGAGAGCGCGCGGCAGTTCGGCGTCGAGCGGCTGGCCGCCAGCCTGCTGCCCGCGCTGGACAGCCTGGAGCTCGGCCTGGGGGCGGCCGGCGAGGCGGATGCGGCCACCCTGGCGGAAGGCCAGCGCGCCACCCTCAAGCTGCTGCTCAAGGCCCTCGAGGCCGCCGGGGTCGGTGAGATCGACCCCGTCGGCCAGCAGTTCGACCCCGAGCGCCACGAGGCCATGACGACGCAGCCGGCGGGCCAGGCGGCCCCGAACAGCGTGCTGGTGGTGATCCAGAAGGGCTACGAGCTGAACGGGCGCCTGCTGCGGCCGGCGCGGGTCGTCGTGGCGGCCGCGCCGCAGGCTTGAAACCCGGGCCGACCGGCCCCACCTCCCGCTTAGAACCGATTTATCGCGGAATACCGGAGCCACGCACATGGGCAAGATCATCGGCATCGACCTGGGCACGACCAACTCGTGCGTCGCGGTCATGGAGGGCGGCAACTCGAAGGTCATCGAGAACAGCGAGGGCGATCGCACCACGCCGTCCATCGTCGCGTTCACGAAGGACGACGAGGTGCTGGTCGGGCAGTCCGCCAAGCGCCAGGCGGTCACCAACCCGCAGAACACGGTGTCCGCGGTCAAGCGGCTGATCGGCCGGCGCTTCGACGATCCGGTCGTGCAGAAGGACATGCCGATCGATGCCCTACAAGATCGTCGAGGCCGACAACGGCGACGCCTGGATCGAGGTCCAGGGCAAGAAGATGGCGCCGCCGGAGATCTCGGCGCGCGTGCTCATGAAGATGAAGAAGACCGCCGAGGACTACCTCGGCGAGCCCGTGACCGACGCGGTGATCACGGTGCCGGCGTACTTCAACGACGCCCAGCGCCAGGCGACCAAGGACGCCGGCCGCATCGCCGGGCTGAACGTCAAGCGCATCATCAACGAGCCGACCGCGGCGGCCCTCGCCTACGGCCTGGACAAGAAGGGCAGCGACCGCAAGATCGCCGTGTACGACCTGGGCGGCGGCACCTTCGACATGTCGATCATCGAGATCGCGGACGTGGACGGCGAGCGCCAGTTCGAGGTGCTGTCCACCAACGGCGACACGTTCCTCGGCGGCGAGGACTTCGACCGGCGCATCATCGACTACATCGCGCCGAGTTCCAGAAGGAAAGCGGCGTCGACGTCGGCAAGGACCCGCTGGCCGTGCAGCGGCTCAAGGAAGCGGGCGAGAAGGCCAAGATCGAGCTGTCCTCCAGCCAGCAGACCGAGATCAACCTGCCGTACATCACGGCGGACGCCTCCGGGCCGAAGCACCTCAGCATCAAGCTGACGCGCGCCAAGCTCGAGTCGCTGGTCGAGGAGCTCGTGCAGCGCACCATCGAGCCCTGCCGCATCGCGCTCAAGGACGCCGGACTGTCGATCAACGACGTCGCCGAGGTGATCCTGGTCGGCGGCCAGACGCGCATGCCGCTGGTGCAGAAGACGGTCAAGGACTTCTTCGGCAAGGAGCCGCGCAAGGACGTCAACCCGGACGAGGCGGTGGCGGTCGGCGCCGCGATCCAGGGCGGCGTGCTGTCCGGCGACGTCAAGGACGTGCTGCTGCTCGACGTGACGCCGCTGTCGCTCGGCATCGAGACGCTGGGCGGCGTGATGACCAAGCTGATCGAGAAGAACACCACGATCCCGACCAAGGCGAACCAGGTGTTCTCGACGGCCGACGACAACCAGACCGCCGTGACGATCCACGTGCTGCAGGGCGAGCGCGACCGCGCGTCGGACAACAAGTCGCTGGGCAAGTTCGACCTGTCGGACATCCCGCCGGCGCCGCGCGGCCTGCCGCAGATCGAGGTGACCTTCGACATCGACGCCAACGGCATCCTGCACGTGTCGGCCAAGGACAAGGCGACCGGCAAGGAGCAGAAGATCGTCATCAAGGCCTCGAGCGGCCTGTCCGAGGACGAGATCAAGCGCATGGTCGGCGATGCCGAGGCGCACGCGGACGAGGACAAGCGCTTCCGCGAGCTGGTCGAGACGCGCAACCAGGCCGACGCGCTGCTGCACGCCACCGAGAAGTCGCTCAAGGACCTCGGCGACAAGGTCGAGTCCGCGGAGCGGGCCGCCATCGAAGGCGCGCTCAGCGACCTGCGCGCGGCGCTCAAGGGCGACGACAAGGCGGCCATCGAGCGCAAGGCGGAAGCGCTGGAGCGCGCCGCGGCGCCGGCCGTGCAGCGCGCCTACCAGGCACCGGGCGGCGCGGCGGGTGCGGGCGCGGGCCCTGCCGGCAGCAACGGCGGCGACCGGCCGGACAAGGACGACGTGCTCGACGCCGAGTTCGAGGAGGTCAAGGACAAGGACGGCAAGGCCGGCTGAGGCCAGCGGCCGGCGGGAGTCGATGAGTCAACGGACGGCAGCCGCCGGGTGACCTGCGGTCGCCCGGCGCTGCCGCTGACGGTCGTTCATGTCGAAACGTGACTACTACCAGGTGCTGTCGGTGCCGCGCAACGCGACCGAGGAGGACGTCAGGCAAGGCCTACCGGCGCCTGGCCATGAAGTACCATCCGGACCGCAATCCCGACGACCAGCAGGCCGAGGAGCGCTTCAAGGAGGCCAAGGAAGCCTACGAGGTCCTGACCGACCCGCAGAAGCGCGCGGCCTACGACCAGTTCGGTCACGCGGGCCTCGACGCCGCGCGCGGCGGTGGACCCGGCTTCAACCCCGCGGACGCCTTCGGCGACATCTTCGGCGACGTGTTCGGCGACATCTTCGGCGGCGGCCGCCGCGGCCGGACGGGCGCCTTTCGCGGCGCCGACCTGCGCTACGAACTGACGCTCGACCTCGAGCAGGCCGTGTTCGGCACCACGTCCGAGATCGAGTTCCCGACCGTCGTGGACTGCACGACCTGCCACGGCAGCGGCGCCGAGCCCGGCCATGACCCCGTGTCCTGCGACACCTGCGGCGGGGCGGGCCAGGTGCGCATCAGCCAGGGCTTCTTCAGCGTGCAGCAGACCTGCCCGCGCTGCCGGGGCCGCGGCACGGTCGTGCAGCACCCCTGCAAGGCCTGCGCGGGACAGGGCCGCACGCGCGAGACGCGCCGGCTGTCCGTGAAGGTGCCGGCCGGCGTGGACACCGGCGACCGCATCCGCCTGCCGGCGAGGGCGAGGCGGGGCGCAAGGGCGGCCCGCGCGGCGACCTGTACGTCGAGATCGTGTTGCGCGAGCACCCGATCTTCGAACGCGACGGTGCGCACCTGTCCTGCGAGGTGCCGGTCAGCTTCGCGACCGCGGCGCTCGGCGGCAGCGTCGAGGTGCCGACGCTGGACGGCCAGGCCACGATCAAGGTGCCGCCGGAGACCCAGTCCGGGCGCGTGTTCCGGCTGCGCGAGAAAGGCGTCAGGCCGGTGCGCGGTGGCGCGACCGGCGACCTGTTCTGCCGCGTCGTCGTCGAGACGCCGGTCAACCTGAGCGCCGAGCAGAGCCAGCTGCTGCAGGAATTCGAGGCATCATTGACCGGTGACCCGCAGCGCCACCATCCGCGCGAGAACTCCTGGCTGGACGGCGTCAAGCGCTTCTTCGAGAGGATCGGGGGCTGAGATGATCAACGTTGCCGTGCTTGGGGTGACCGGCCGCATGGGGCACTGCCTGGTGCGCGCCATCAACGCCGCGGACGACCTGGCGCTGTCGGGTGCGCTGGCCTCGCCGACCAGCGCCGCGCTGGGCCGCGATGCCGGCGACGCGACGGAGACGGGGCCGGCGGGCGTGCAGGTCACGGCCGACCGCGCCGTCGCCCTGGCCGGCGCCGACGTGGCCATGGACTTCACGCTGGCGCCCGCCTGCCTGGCCAACGTGCAGGCCGCGGCGGCGGCAGGCGTGCCGATCGTCATCGGCACGACCGGCCTGAGCCAGGCGCAGCACGCCGAGATCCGCCGCCTGTCGCACGACCTGCCGGTGCTGTGCGCGCCGAACATGAGCCTCGGGGTCAACCTGCTGTTCAGCCTGGTGGGGCAGGCCGCGGCCGCGCTCGGCGACGACTACGACATCGAGATCCTCGAGGCCCACCACCGCAACAAGGCGGATGCGCCGTCGGGCACGGCGCTGACGATCGCGGAGATCGCGGCGGGCGCGCGCGGCGTGAAGCTGGCCGACGTCGGCATCCAGGCGCGCGCCGGCACGTCCGGCCCGCGGCGGCGCGGCGGCATCGGCTTTGCCGTCGTGCGCGGCGGCGACATCGTCGGCGAGCACAGCGTGGTCTACGCGGGCACCGGCGAGACCCTCGAGATCAGGCACCGCGCCAGCGACCGGATGACCTTTGCCCACGGCGCGCTCGCCGCCGCGCGCTGGATGATCGGCCGCCCGCCCGGCCTGTACGGCATGGCCGACGTGCTCGGCCTGTAGCCCGCGCAACCGCGGCCGTTGCGTGGACACCGGCGACCGGCGTCGAGTAGACTCCACCCTCAGGTTGGGACCTCAGGTATCTGGAAGCAGCCAGCGGGCGGAGTCGGTTCATGGCTCCACCCGCTCGTTGTGTGCGCCCTGCACAAGCCGGGTGCCCTGGCGGCCCGCAACGGGAGAACCTGAGTGGCGTCGAGCCCCGCTTTGCTGGCCCTGCAAGACGGTACCGTACTGAACGGCGTCTCCATCGGTGCCATGGGCAATGCGACCGGCGAGGTCGTCTTCAACACCGCGATGACCGGCTACCAGGAGATCCTGACGGACCCCTCCTATTGCCGCCAGATCGTCACCCTGACCTATCCGCACATCGGCAATACCGGGGCGACGCCCGAGGACCTCGAGTCGCCGCGCATTCACGCCGCGGGGCTGGTCATCCGCGACCTGCCGCTGCTGCACTCCAGCTGGCGCGCCGCCGAGCCGCTGGACACCTTCCTGAAGCGCGGCAAGGTGGTCGCCATCGCCGGGCTCGATACCCGCCAGCTCACCCGCATGCTGCGCGAGAAGGGCGCCCAGGCCGGCTGCATCATGACCGGCGCGGACGCCGACCCGGACGCCGCGGTGCGCGCGGCCCGCAGGTTCCCGGGCCTCAAGGGCATGGACCTCGCCAAGGTCGTGAGCGTGCGCCAGCCCTACCAGTGGACCGAGGGCAGCCTGTCGCAGCGCCCAGCGCGCACGGTGCGCAGCGGCACGCGCCTGCACGTGGTGGCCTACGACTTCGGCATCAAGCGCAACATCCTGCGGCTGCTGTCCGACTACGGCTGCCGCGTGACGGTGGTGCCGGCGAAGACGCCGGCCGAGGACGTGCTGGCGCTCGAGCCGGACGGCGTGTTCCTGTCGAACGGGCCGGGCGATCCCGAGCCGTGCGGCTACGCCATCGAGGCGATACGCACGCTGCTCGACAACAGGCATCCCGCTGTTCGGCATCTGCCTCGGGCACCAGCTGCTGGCGCTGGCCAGCGGCGCGCGCACCGTCAAGATGAAGTTCGGCCACCATGGCGCCAACCATCCGGTGCAGGAACTCGAGACCGGGCGCGTGTTCATCACGAGCCAGAACCACGGCTTCGCGGTGGACGAGGCGTCGCTGCCGGACAATCTCAAGGCGACGCACCGCTCGCTGTTCGACGGCTCGCTGCAAGGGGTGGCGCGTACCGACCGGCCGGCGTTCAGCTTCCAGGGCCATCCGGAAGCGAGCCCGGGGCCGCACGACGTTGCGCTGCTGTTCGAGCGCTTCGTGTTCCTGATGGCGCGCCGGCTCAGGGAGCTGGTGAAGGCCAGGCTGGCCGCGCGGCTGGCCGGGTCGTGAACCGGCCGGGGGGACACGGCACGGCGGGCCCGCGGGCGCGTCGCGACTGACACAGGCGGACCATGCCCAAGCGAACCGACATCCAGAGCATCCTGATCATCGGCGCCGGCCCGATCGTCATCGGCCAGGCCTGCGAGTTCGACTACTCCGGCGCGCAGGCCTGCAAGGCGCTGCGCGAGGAGGGCTACCGGGTCATCCTGGTCAACTCCAACCCGGCCACGATCATGACCGACCCGGACATGGCCGACGCGATCTACATCGAGCCGGTCGAATGGCGCTCCGTCGCGCGGATCATCGAGAAGGAGCGCCCGGACGCGCTGCTGCCGACGATGGGCGGCCAGACCGGGCTCAACACGCGCGCTCGACCTGGTGCGCGAAGGCGTGCTCGAGAAGTTCGGCGTCGAGCTGATCGCGGCGTCCCGCGAGGCCATCGACATGGCCGAGGACCGCGAGCTGTTCCGCAACGCGATGCGCGAGATCGGCCTCGACTCGCCGCGCTCCAGCATCGCCCAGAGCATGGAGGAGGCGCTCGCCGTGCAGGCCGAGGTCGGCTTCCCGACGGTGATCCGCCCGTCCTTCACGCTGGGCGGCTCGGGCGGCGGCATCGCCTTCAACCGCGAGGAGTTCGAGGAGATCGTCGAGCGCGGGCTGGACGCCTCGCCGACCGGCGAAGTGCTGATCGAGGAGTCGGTGCTCGGCTGGAAGGAATTCGAGATGGAGGTGGTGCGCGACAGCAAGGACAACTGCATCATCGTCTGCGCGATCGAGAACCTGGACCCGATGGGCGTGCACACCGGCGATTCGATCACGGTGGCGCCGGCGCAGACGCTGACCGACAAGGAATACCAGATCATGCGCAACGCCTCGATCGCGGTGCTGCGCAAGATCGGCGTGGAGTGCGGCGGTTCCAACGTGCAGTTCGCGGTCAACCCGGACGACGGCCGGCTGCTGGTGATCGAGATGAACCCGCGCGTGTCGCGCTCCTCGGCGCTGGCCTCCAAGGCCACCGGGTTCCCGATCGCCAAGGTCGCGGCCAAGCTGGCGGTCGGCTACACGCTCGACGAGCTGAGGAACGAGATCACGGGCGGCGCCACGCCGGCCTCGTTCGAGCCGACCATCGACTACGTCGTCACCAAGATCCCGCGCTTCACCTTCGAGAAGTTCCCGGGCGCCAACGACCGGCTGACGACGCAGATGAAGTCGGTGGGCGAGGCCATGGCCATCGGCCGCACCTTCCAGGAGTCGCTGCAGAAGGCGCTGCGCAGCCTGGAGACCGGCTGCGACGGGCTGAACGGCCTGCTGGAACTGCCGCTCAGCGAGGACGCGGAGCAGCGGCTGGCCCACGAGCTGCGGCACCCGGGCGCCGACCGCATCCGCTACGTCGCCGACGCGTTCCGCGCCGGCTGGGACGTCGCCAGGGTCTACGAGCACTGCCGCATCGACCCGTGGTTCCTGGCGCAGATCGAGGACCTGGTGCGCGAGGAACAGCGCGTGCAGGCCGAGGGGCTGGCCAGCCTCAGCGGCGAGCGGCTGCTTGCGCTGAAGCGCAAGGGGTTCGCCGACGCGATGCTGGCGCGCCTGGCGGGGGTCGACGAGCAGCAGTTGCGCGCGCTGCGCCATTCGCACGGGATCCGGCCGGTGTACAAGCGCGTCGACACCTGCGCCGCCGAGTTCGCGACCTCCACCGCCTACATGTACTCGACCTACGAGCAGGACTGCGAGTCGGAACCGACGGACCGCCGCAAGATCATGATCCTCGGTGGCGGGCCGAACCGCATCGGCCAGGGCATCGAGTTCGACTACTGCTGCGTGCACGCCGCGCTGGCGCTGCGCGAGGACGGTTTCGAGACGATCATGGTCAACTGCAATCCCGAGACCGTCTCCACCGACTACGACACCTCGGACCGGCTGTACTTCGAGCCGCTGACGTTCGAGGACGTCATGGAGATCATCGACAAGGAGCGGCCGGAGGGCGTGATCGTGCAGTTCGGCGGGCAGACGCCGCTCAAGCTGTCGCGCGCGCTGGCCGAGGCCGGCGCGCCGATCATCGGCACGACGCCCGACTCCATCGACGTGGCCGAGGATCGCGAGCGCTTCCAGAAGCTCCTCGGCGAGCTCGGTCTGCGGCAGCCGGCCAACGCGACGGCGCGCTCCGCGGAGCAGGCCGTGCAGCTGGCGCACGCCGTCGGCTTCCCGCTGGTGGTGCGCCCCTCCTACGTGCTCGGCGGGCGCGCCATGGAGATCGTCTACGACGAGGAGGACCTGCGCCAGTACATGAGCGAGGCGGTGCGGGTCTCCAGCACAGGCCCGGTGCTGCTCGACCGCTTCCTCGACCTCGCCATCGAGGTCGACGTGGACGCCGTCTGCGACGGCGAGGACGTGCTGATCGGCGGGATCATGGAGCACGTCGAGCAGGCCGGCGTGCATTCCGGCGACTCGAGCTGCTCGTTGCCGCCGGCCACGCTGTCGCCGTCGCTGCAGGACGAGATGCGCGAGCAGACGCGCAAGATGGCGCGCGCGCTGAACGTGGTCGGGCTGATGAACGTGCAGTTCGCGATCCAGAACGGCATCGTCTACGTGCTCGAGGTGAATCCGCGCGCCTCGCGCACGGTGCCGTTCGTCTCCAAGGCGACCGGCGTGCCGCTGGCCAAGATCGCGGCGCGGGTCATGGCGGGGCGCACGCTCGAGGAGCTGGGCGCGCTGGAGGAGCGGATCCCGCGCTATTACTCGGTCAAGGAAGCGGTGTTCCCGTTCGGCAAGTTCCCGGATTCGGACCCGATCCTGGGCCCCGAGATGAAGTCCACCGGCGAGGTCATGGGCACCGGCCGCACCTTCGGCGAGGCCTACGCGAAATCGCAGACGGCCGTCGGCTCCGGCTGCCGACCCGCGGCGTGGTGCTGTTCAGCGTGCGCGACCGCGACAAGCCCGCGGCCGTCGACATCGCCAGGCGGCTGCTGCAGCGGGGCTTCGAGATCATCGCCACCGAGGGCACGGCCCGGGAGTTCGAGGCCGGCGGCGTGCCGTGCCGCCGCGCCCTGAAGGTGCGCGAGGGCCGGCCGCACATCGTGGACATGATCAAGAACGACGAGATCGACCTGATCGTCAACACCACCGAGGGCAAGCAGGCGATCCGCGAGTCGCACTCGATACGGCGCGAGGCCGTGGCGCGCAAGGTCACCTACTACACGACCGTCGCCGCCGCGCACGCCACCTGCGATGCGCTCGACCACCTGGCCACGCTCACCGTCAACCGGCTGCAGGACCTGCACCAGGAGATGGCATCATGAAACGCACGCCGATCACCGAGCAGGGCGCCGACCGGCTGCGCGAGGAGCTGCGCCGCCTGAAGAGCGAGGACCGTCCCACCATCATCCGCGCGATCGCCGACGCGCGCGGCCACGGCGACCTGTCGGAGAACGCCGAATTCAACGCGGCGCGCGAGCAGCAGGGCTTCATCGAGGGCCGCATCAAGCAGATCGAATGGCGCCTCGCCCATGCCCACGTGATCGACCCGGCATCGCTGCCGCGCAGCGGCAAGGTCGTGTTCGGCGCGACGGTCGAGCTGGAGGACGAAGCCGGCACCAGCGTGTCCTACCAGATCGTGGGCGACGACGAGGCCGACCTGCGCCAGGGGATGATCTCGATCAACTCGCCGATTGCGAGGGCCCTGATCGGCAAGCAGGCCGGCGACGAGGTCGAAGTGGCGACGCCCGGCGGCAAGAAGTCCTACGACGTGGTGGAAGTGCGCTACGGATAGCGTCGCGCGGAATCAAGAATCTGGAAGAAGAATCTTTGATAATTTGTTGTTTTTACGGAAGAATAGTCCTACGTTTCCGATAGTCTGAACCAGTTCCGAGCCGGTCCTTTCGGCGAGACTCGAAAGGACTTCCGAGCGCAGGTTGCGACCGCCCACCCGGGCCTTGATCTTGACGAGTTCGTGGGCGGTGAGCGCCACGTCCGTTTCTGCCACGATGGCCGGCGTCAGGCCATGCTGGCCGATCAGCACGACCGGCTGCAGGGCGTGGCCGAGGCGGCGCAGTTGCTTGCGGTCGTTCTGGGTCAGTGGCATGGCGGTGTGATTATAGGATTGCCGGGCGGGTCCCGGGGGCGGCTATTGATGGTGCGGCGCAGCAAGTCCAGTGGGCGCTGGCTCAAGGAACATTTCGACGACCCGTACGTGCAGCGTGCGCAGCGCGAGGGCTGGCGCTCGCGCGCGGCGCTCAAACTGGAGGAACTCGACCGGGCCGAGCGCCTGATCCGCCCGGGGATGCGCATCGTGGACCTGGGCGCCGCGCCGGGCGGCTGGAGCCAGTATGCGGCGCGCAAGCTGGGCGGACGCGGCGAAGTATTCGCGCTCGATATCCTGCCGATGGACGCCCTGGCGGGGGTGACCTTCATCGAGGGCGACTTCCGCGAGCAGGCCGTCCTGGACCGGTTGCTGGCGGCGCTCGGCGACGCGCCGGTCGACCTTGTAATGTCGGACATGGCCCCCAACATGAGTGGGGTGGATGTCGTGGACCAGGCGCGCGGCCTGGAGCTGGCCGAGCTGGGACTCGAGACGGCGCTCAGGATCATGCCCGCGGAGGGCGCGTTCCTGGCCAAGCTCTTCCAGGGCGCCGGTTTCGAGGATTTCGTGCGCACCGCGCGCGGCCGGTTCGGCAGCGTGCGGCTGCGCAAGCCGAAGGCGTCGCGACAGCGCAGCCCCGAGACCTATTTGCTGGCACGGGGGCCGCGTGCGGTGTAACGTCGAACCTGATCCTCGCCGGAGGGTCATAACTGTGTGCCGTCGCGCGGCAGGCCGAGGAGCAGCGCCTTGAACGACATGACCAAGAACATCGTCCTGTGGGTGATCATCGCCGTGGTCCTCCTGGCGGTGTTCTCCAATTTCGGGAGCCGTGGCGGCGACGCGAAGCCCATTCCCTATTCCCAGTTCCTGGAGCAGGTGAAGTCCAACGCCATCCGCTCGGCCACCTTCAAGGGCGACACCATCACCGGCACGCGCACCGGCGGCGAACCGTACGTCACCTACAACCCGGAGACCGACAATTCCGCGCTGATCGGCCTGCTGCAGGATGAAGGGGTGGCCTTCGACGCCGCGGCGCCGGAACGGCAGTCGCTGATCGTGCAGTTGCTGATCTCGTCCTTCCCGATCCTGCTGCTGATCGGCGTGTGGATCTACTTCATGCGGCAGATGCAGGGCGGCGCCGGCGGGCGCGGCGCCATGTCGTTCGGCAAGAGCCGCGCCCGGCTGCTGTCCGAGGACCAGGTCTCCGTGACCTTCGCCGACGTGGCCGGCATCGACGAGGCCAAGGAAGAGGTCACGGAGATCGTCGAGTTCCTGAAGGACCCGGCCAAGTTCCAGAAGCTGGGCGGCAAGATCCCGAAGGGCGTGCTGATGCTGGGCGCGCCGGGCACGGGCAAGACGCTGCTGGCGCGAGCCATCGCCGGCGAGGCCAAGGTGCCGTTCTTCACGATCTCCGGCTCCGACTTCGTCGAGATGTTCGTGGGCGTGGGCGCGTCGCGCGTGCGCGACATGTTCGAGCAGGCCAAGAAGCACGCGCCCTGCATCGTCTTCATCGACGAGATCGACGCGGTCGGCCGGCACCGCGGCGCCGGCCTGGGCGGCGGGCACGACGAGCGCGAGCAGACGCTGAACCAGCTGCTGGTCGAGATGGACGGCTTCGAGGGCAACGAGGGCGTGATCGTGATCGCGGCGACCAACCGCCCCGACGTGCTCGACCCGGCGCTGCTGCGCCCGGGCCGTTTCGACCGCCAGGTCGTGGTGCCGCTGCCCGACGTGCGCGGCCGCGAGCACATCCTGAAGGTGCACATGCGCAAGGTGCCCATCGACGACGACGTCAACGCGTCGGTCATCGCGCGCGGCACGCCGGGATTCTCCGGCGCGGACCTGATGAACCTGGTCAACGAGGCGGCGCTGTTCGCCGCGCGCGGCAACAAGCGCACCGTGACCATGGAGGAGTTCGAGCGCGCCAAGGACAAGATCATGATGGGCGCCGAGCGCCGCTCGATGG
Organism: uncultured Gammaproteobacteria bacterium; assembly: GCA_963695155.1. Taxonomy (GTDB): domain Bacteria; phylum Pseudomonadota; class Gammaproteobacteria; order Steroidobacterales; family Steroidobacteraceae; genus SG8-30. The sequence continues at coordinate 19,005 of CAVOGD010000006.1, read as the reverse complement.
TCATGTCGGAGGAGGAGAAGCGGCTCACGGCCTACCACGAGGCGGGGCACACGATCGTCGGGTTCAACGTCCCCGAGCACGATCCCGTCTACAAGGTGACGATCATCCCGCGCGGCCGCGCGCTGGGCGTGACCATGTTCCTGCCCGAGGACGACCGCTACAGCACCAGCAAGCGCCGCCTCGAGAGCCGGCTCGCCACGCTGTTCGGCGGGCGCGTGGCGGAGGAAATCGTGTTCGGGCCCGAAGCCGTGACGACCGGCGCGTCCAACGACATCGAGCATGCGACCGAGCTGGCCCGGAACATGGTCACCAAGTGGGGCCTGTCCGAGCGGCTCGGCCCGCTGACCTACGCAGAGGACGACGGCGAGGTCTTCCTGGGCCGTTCGGTCACCAAGCACAAGCAGGTCGGCGACAAGACCCGCGACGCCATCGACGAGGAGATCCGGCGCGTCATCGACGACAACAAGAAGCGCGCGCACGACATCCTGACCTCGAACATGGACAAGCTGCACAAGATGGCCGAGGCGCTGATCCGCTGGGAAACGATCGACGAGCAGCAGATCAAGGACATCATGGCCGGCCGTGTGCCGAAGCCGCCGGATGGCTGGGAGGATTCGCCGTCCGGCCGGCGCGACAAGCAGGAAGGCGACGTCAAGGCGAAGCCGGCCGTGGGCCCGCCCGCCAGCCAGCACTGAGCGGCCGGGCAGGCAGGCGCCGCGTGGCCCGGATGCTGCCGTCGCCGGGTGCCGCCGCGGATGCCCCGGCCGCAGCTTCGTCGTACCATGCGTCCATGCTGCTGACCTGCGGCCATCACCGGCTCGACCTGTCGGCGCCCGTCGTCATGGGCGTCCTCAACGTGACCCCCGACTCCTTCTCGGACGGCGGCCGGTTCAGCGACCTGGCGGCCGCCCTCGGCCAGGCGCGCAAGATGGCCGGGGAGGGCGCGGCCATCATCGACGTCGGTGGGGAGTCGACGCGCCCGGGGGCCGCGCCGGTCGGAGTCGAGGAAGAGCTGGCGCGGGTCGTGCCCGTCATCGAGGCGCTGTGCGCGGAACTCGACCTGCCGGTGTCGGTGGACACCAGCAAGCCCGAGGTGATGCGTGCCGCGCTGGCCGCCGGCGCGACGATGGTCAATGACGTGGCGGCGCTGCGTGCGCCGGGCGCGCTGGACGCCGTGGCCGGGTGCGGCGCGGCGGTCTGCCTCATGCACATGCAGGGCGAGCCGCAGACGATGCAGGCTGCGCCGCGCTACGATGACGTGGTGGCGGAGGTGCGCGGGTTCCTCGAGCGGCGCGTGGCCGCGGCGGAGGCCGCCGGCATCGCCCGCAACCGCCTGGTCGTGGACCCGGGGTTCGGCTTTGGCAAGACGCTCGAGCACAACCTGTTGCTGCTGGGCGGACTCGGGCGGGTCGCGCCGGCCGGGCTGCCGCTGCTGGCCGGGCTGTCGCGCAAGAGCATGATCGGGCAGTTGACCGGCCGCCCGCTGGACGGGCGGCTTGCCGGCCAGCGTGGCGCTGGCGGCGCTGGCGGCCGAGCACGGCGCCGCGATCGTGCGGGCGCACGACGTGGCCGCGACGCTCGATGCGGTGAAGGTCGCTGCCGCGCTGCGGCGGTACCAGGCAAGACCCAGGGACGTGAGGCCATGAGCAGACAATATTTCGGCACCGACGGCGTACGCGGAAGGGTCGGCGGCGAGCCGATGACCGTCGAGTTCGCGCTGCGACTGGCCAGTGCCGCGGCACGGGTGCTGGCGCCGAACGGCGGGTCGGTGCTGGTCGGCAAGGACACGCGCCTGTCGGGGTACATGTTCGAGGCGGCGCTGGAAGCCGGCTTCGTGGCGGCCGGTGTGGACGTGCTGCTGGCGGGACCGCTGCCCACGCCGGGCATCGCCTACATGCTGACGCACCTCAAGTGCGATTTCGGCGCGGTGATCAGCGCCTCGCACAACTCGTACGAGGACAACGGCATCAAGTTCTTCGATCGCAACGGCGCCAAGCTCCCCGACGAGCTGGAGCGCCAGATCGAGGCCTACCTCGACGAGCCGGCACTGACCCTCGAATCGCAGCGCCTGGGCCGCGCCACGCGCGTGGACAAGCAGCGCGTGCAGTACCAGAAGTTCTGCATGGGCACGATGCCGGCGGGCACCGACCTGCGCGGCTTCAAGATCGTGGTCGACTGCGCCAACGGCGCCGCCTACAAGGTGGCGCCGCGCGTGCTGACCGACCTCGGCGCGGAGATCATCCCCATCGGCTGCTCGCCGAACGGGCGCAACATCAACGACGGCTGCGGCTCGACGCGGCCGGAACTGCTGAGGCTGACCGTGCCGGGGGTGCGGGCGGACGCGGGCATCGGCCTGGACGGCGACGGCGACCGGCTGATCATGGTGGACCACCTCGGCAGGATCGTGGACGGCGACCAGCTGATGTACGTGCTGGCCGGCGCCTGGCACGAGGCCGGCCAGCTGCCCGGGCCCGTCGTCGGCACCTTCATGAGCAACCTGGGCCTCGAGCTCGCGCTGGCCGAGCGCGGCATCCCGTTCCTGCGGGCGCAGGTCGGCGACCGCTACGTGCTGCAGATGATGCGCGACGAAGGCAGCGTGCTGGGCGGCGAGACGTCGGGCCACCTGCTGTGCCTGCGGCAGACCACGACCGGTGACGGGCTGGTGGCGGCGCTGCAGGTGCTGGCGATCATGAAGCGCACCGGCAAGAGCCTCGCCGAACTGGCCGCCGGCATGAGCAAGTTCCCCCAGCGGCTGGCCAACGTGTCGGTGCCGGCGCGGTTCGACCCGGAAGCGGACCAGGGCGTGCGCGCCGCGGTGGCCGCCGCACGCAGCGCGCTGGGCAAGCGCGGCCGCGTCGTGCTGCGGGCGTCCGGGACCGAGCCGGTATTCCGGGTGATGGTCGAGGGCGAGGACGAGGGGGCGGTCCAGTCCCACGTGGCGGCCATCGTCGCTGCGATCCGGGCGGCCGGGGCCTGAGCGGGCGAACGTTGCCATCGGCCGTGCACACGCTTATCCTTGCGCGCCTTTCCGGGCCCGCCGCCCGGGCGGCGGGCCGATTCGACGGGAGCTAGATCAATGCGCAGACCGCTGGTGGCCGGCAACTGGAAGATGCATGGCACGCGCGCGGCCAATGAGGCGCTGGTCCACGAAGTCCTGCAGGCCGACGAGGGCGAGGCCGGCGCCGAGGTGCTGGTCTGCCCGCCGTTCGTCTACCTGTGGGAGGTCGGCCGGCTGCTGAAGGGCAGCGGCATCCGGCTGGGTGCGCAGGATGCCTGCGCGGAAGCCGTCGGCGCGCACACGGGCGAGGTGTCCGCCACCATGCTGCGCGACGTGGGGTGCAGCCACGTGATCGTCGGGCATTCCGAGCGCCGCGCCCTGTACGGCGATACGGACCAGCTGGTGGCCCGCAAGTTCGTCGCGGCCCAGCACGAGGGCCTGGTCCCGATCCTGTGCGTGGGCGAGACGCTCGAGGAGCGCGAGCAGGGCCGCACGTCCGCGGTGGTGCTGCGCCAGCTCGAGGCGGTGCTCTCGGTGACCGGGGCGGTGGGGTTCCTGGAGGCCGTGCTGGCCTACGAACCGGTCTGGGCGATCGGCACGGGGCACAACGCCACGCCGGAGCAGGCCCAGGAAGTGCATGCCCTGATGCGGGCGCGAGTCGCGGCGAAGGATGCTAGAATTGGCGATTGCCTGCGCATCCTGTACGGCGGCAGCGTGAAGGCGGCCAACGCCAGCGAGCTGTTCGCCATGCCGGACGTGGACGGCGGCCTGGTCGGCGGCGCCGCGCTGGATGGCGCGGAGTTCCGCAAGATCTGCGCGGCGGCCCGCGCGCGGGTCGCCTGACAACCCTGGTAGACAAGCAATGCTGCAATCGATACTGATCACACTGCACCTGACACTGAGCGTCGTCATCGTCGGGCTGGTACTGATCCAGCGCGGCAAGGGGGCCGATGCGGGCGCCGGCTTCGGCGCCGGTGCGTCCGGCACGGTGTTCGGCGCGCGCGGCTCGGCCACCTTCTTCTCGAAGGCGACCGCGGTGGCCGCCACGCTGTTCTTCGCGACCAGCCTGGCCCTGACCTACGTGGCTTCGCAACCGGTCGAGGCGCCCAAGAGCATCGTGGACTCGGTCCCGGTGGAGGCGCCGGCGGCGCCCCCGGCGGCGCTCGGCAGCGACGAGATTCCGAAGCTCGATGGCGAGCCGGCCGCGCCACCGGCCGGGCAGTAAGCCGTTCTTTCCTTGATTGCCGACGTGGCGGAATTGGTAGACGCGCTAGCTTGAGGGGTTAGTGGGGTTTCCCGTGTCGGTTCGAGTCCGACCGTCGGCACCAGAGGATCCAAGGCCCGGCTCAGCCGGGCCTTCTTCTTGTAGCGGTGCAGTTCGCCACGCGGCCGCCCGCCGGGCCTCGGGGTGTCGCCCTGCGCAGGCGGCGGCTACAATGACTTCCCATCTTGAGTAGGCGCCGCAGGAGGGGGATTCCGCGTGCTCGAAAGCTACCTGCCGGTGCTGATCTTCCTGGCCGTCGCCACCGTGATCGGCGCGGTGCTGATCACGCTCGGCTTCCTGCTCGGCCCGCAGCGCCCGGACGCCGAGAAACTGTCCCCCTACGAGTGCGGATTCGAGGCGTTCGAGGACACGCGCATGCGCTTTGACGTGCGCTACTACCTGGTCGCCATCCTGTTCATCATCTTCGACCTGGAGATCGCGTTTCTCTTCCCGTGGGCCGTGTCGCTCGACGCGATCGGCGGCTTCGGCCTCCTGTCGATGGGGGTGTTCCTGGCGGTGCTGGTCGTCGGGTTCGTCTACGAGTGGAAGAAGGGGGCCCTCGAATGGGACTGAGCCCCGAGCAGCAGGCGCTGGGCGGACGTGGCTTCCTGGTCACGTCGATCGACGCGCTCATGAACTGGGCGCGCACCGGCTCGCTGTGGCCCGTGACCTTCGGCCTGGCCTGCTGCGCCGTGGAGATGATGCACTCGGGCGCGGCGCGCTACGACCTGGACCGCTTCGGCGTGGTGTTCCGGGCCAGCCCGCGGCAGTCGGACGTGATGATCGTGGCCGGCACGCTGGTCAACAAGATGGCCCCGGCACTGCGCAAGGTCTACGACCAGATGGCCGAGCCGCGCTGGGTCATCTCGATGGGGTCCTGCGCCAACGGCGGCGGCTACTACCACTATTCGTACTCGGTGGTGCGGGGCTGCGACCGCATCGTGCCGGTGGACGTCTACGTGCCGGGCTGCCCGCCGACGGCCGAGGCCCTGATCTACGGGATCCTGCAGCTGCAGAACAAGATCCGGCGCACGAGCACGATCGCGCGGTGAAACAGGCATGAGCAGGATCGAGACACTGGCCGACGCCGTCGGCAACCGCTTCGGGGCGCGCGTGCGGCGCCTGCCGTCGCTGGCCGACGAGCTGGCGCTGGCCGTGGCGCCCGCGCAGCTCGCCGGCGTCTGCCGGGAGCTGCGCGATGCGCCGGAACTCGCGTTCGAACAGCTCGTGGACCTGGCGGGCATCGACTACCTGCACCATGGACACGACGAGTGGGCGACCCGCGAGACGACGACGACGGGCTTCAGCCGCGGCGTCGAGCGCGGCGCACCGGCCGGCGCGGCGCCGGCCGACCGGCCGCGCTTCGCGGTGACCTACCACCTGCTGTCGATCTCGAGGAACTGGCGGGTGCGCCTGCGCTGCCCCTGCGCCGGCGACGAGCCGCCGATGATCGACTCGGTGAACGACACCTGGGCCTCGGCCAACTGGTTCGAGCGCGAGGCGTTCGACCTGTTCGGCATCCTGTTCCGCGGCCACCCGGACCTGCGCCGCATCCTCACCGACTACGGGTTCATCGGGCACCCGTTCCGCAAGGACTTCCCGCTCAGCGGCAACGTCGAGATGCGCTACGACCCGGAGCTGGGCCGGGTGATCTACGAGCCGGTCAGCATCGAGCCGAGGACCCTGGTGCCCAAGGTGATCCGCGACGACAACCGCTACGACGCGGCGCTCCGGGAGGCGCCGGACCGTGGCTGACATCCGCAGCTTCACCATGAACTTCGGCCCGCAGCACCCGGCTGCGCACGGCGTGCTGCGCCTGGTGCTGGAGATGGACGGCGAGATCATCGAGAAGGCCGATCCGCACATCGGGCTGCTGCACCGCGCCACCGAGAAACTCGCCGAGACCAAGACCTTCAACCAGTCGATCGGCTACATGGACCGGCTGGACTACGTGTCCATGATGTGCAACGAGCACGCCTACGTGCTGGCCATCGAGCGGCTGCTGGGCGTGCAGCCGCCGCTGCGGGCGCAGTACATCCGCGTCATGTTCGACGAGATCACGCGCATCCTCAACCACCTGATGTGGCTCGGTGCGCACGGCCTCGACATCGGCGCCATGACGGTCTTCCTGTACGCGTTCCGCGAGCGCGAGGACCTGATGGACTGCTACGAGGCCGTCTCGGGCACGCGCATGCACGCGACCTACTACCGGCCCGGCGGCGTGTACCGCGACCTGCCCGCAGCCATGCCGCAGTACCAGCCGTCGCGGTGGCGCAGCGCCAGGGACCTGGCGCGGCTCAACGAGCGTCGCTCCGGGTCGCTGCTCGACTTCATCTGGGACTTCACCGAGCGGTTCCCGGCCTGCGTCGACGAGTACGAAACCCTGCTGACCGACAACCGCATCTGGAAGCAGCGCACGGTCGGCATCGGCGTCGTGAGCCGCGAGCGGGCGCTGCAGCTCGGCTTCAGCGGCCCGATGCTGCGCGGCTCGGGCGTCGCCTGGGACCTGCGGCGCAAGCAGCCCTACGAGGTCTACGAGCAGCTGGAGTTCGAGATCCCGGTCGGCGCCAACGGCGATTGCTACGACCGCTACCTGGTGCGCATCGAGGAGCTGCGGCAGTCCAACCTCATCATCCGGCAGTGCGTCGAGTGGCTGCGCGCGAATCCGGGCCCGGTGACGCTGGCCGACCACAAGGTGAGCCCGCCGCGGCGCGCCGAGATGAAGGGCGACATGGAAGCCCTGATCCACCACTTCAAGCTGTTCACCGAGGGCTATTGCGTGCCGGCCGGCGAGACCTACGCCGCGGTCGAGGCGCCCAAGGGCGAATTCGGCGTGTGGCTGGTGTCGGACGGCGCCAACAAGCCCTACCGGCTGAAGTGCCGCGCGCCGGGCTTCGCGCACCTGGCGGCCATGGACGAGATGGTGAAGGGCCACATGCTGGCCGACGTCGTGGCCATCATCGGCACGATGGACATCGTGTTCGGCGAGGTGGACCGGTGAGTACGGCCACCGCGAGTCCGCCGTCGCTGCTGTCGGAGCACACGCGCGCCGAGATCGACCGCTGGGTGGCGAAATTCCCGCCGCAGCGCAGCCGCTCGGCGGTGCTGGGGGCGCTGCACGCCGCGCAGCACCAGAACGGCGGCTTCCTGACGCACGGAGCTGATGGACGCGGTGGCGGACTACCTGGGACTGGCGCCCGTCCAGGTCTACGAGGTGGCCAGCTTCTATTCCATGTTCGAGACCCGCCCGGTGGGCCGCGTGCACGTGTCGGTCTGCACCAACGTCAGCTGCATGCTGTGCGGGTCGGACCAGGTCGTCGCGGCCATCGAGCGGCACCTCGGCATCAAGGTCGGCGAGAGCACGCCGGACGGGAAGTTCTACCTGAAGCGGGAGGAGGAGTGCCTGGCCGCGTGCGACAACGCGCCGATGATGATGGTGGACCACGTGTACCACGAGAACCTGACGCCCGAGACGGCCGTCAAGATCCTGGACGGGATCGAGTAGCGCCATGGGCTGGACGCTCAACCAGGTCGTCTTCGAGCCGCTCGGCCGCGAGCGCAGCTGGACGCTGCCCGTGTACCGCGAGACCGGCGGCTACCAGGCGTGGCAGCAGATCCTGCGCGACAAGCCGCCGCGCGAGCGCGTCATCGAGGAGATCAAGGCGTCCGGATTGCGCGGTCGCGGCGGCGCGGGCTTCCCGACCGGCCTGAAGTGGAGCTTCATGCCGCGCGCCGCCGCCGGCCAGAAGTACGTCGTCTGCAATTCCGACGAGAGCGAGCCGGGCACCTGCCACGACCGCGACATCCTGCGCTACAACCCGCACGCGGTCATCGAAGGCATGGCCATCGGCGGCTACGCGATGGACGCGACCGTCGGCTACAACTACATACGCGGCGAGTTCCTGGGCGAACCGGTGCCGCGCTTCGAGGCCGCCCTCGCCGAGGCCTACGCGGCCGGCCTGCTGGGCCGCGACATCCAGGGCTCCGGCGTGGACTTCGACCTGCACAGCTTCGTGGGCGCCGGCGCCTACATCTGCGGCGAGGAAACGGCGCTGCTGGAGTCGCTCGAGGGCAAGCAGGGCAAGCCGCGCTTCAAGCCGCCGTTCCCGGCCAACTACGGCCTGTACGGCCGGCCCACGACCATCAACAACACGCAGACCTTCGCCAGCGTGCCGGCGATCATGCGCAAGGGCGCGCAGTGGTTCGCGAAGCTCGGCACCGCCACCGCGGGCGGTACGGTCATCTTCTCGGTGTCGGGGCACGTGGAGCGCCCGGGCAACTACGAGCTGCCGCTGGGCATCCCCTTCCCCGAGCTGCTCGCGATCGCCGGCGGCGTGCGCGGCGGGCGCAAGCTGAAGGCCGTGATCCCGGGCGGTTCCTCGGTGCCGGTCATGCCCGCCGAGGCCATCATGGGCTGCACGATGGACTACGACACGCTGCGCCGGGCCGGCTCGGCGCTGGGGTCGGCGGCCGTCATCGTCATGGACGAGACGACCTGCATGGTGGCGATGCTCGAGCGCATCACGCGCTTCTACAAGGCGGAGTCGTGCGGCCAGTGCACGCCCTGCCGCGAGGGCACCGGCTGGATGAACCGGGTCGTGAAGCGCATCCTGGCCGGGCAGGGCCGGCGCGAGGACATCGACCTGCTGGTCGGCGTCGCGAACCAGATCGAGGGCCACACGATCTGCGCGTTCGGCGATGCGGCCGCCTGGCCCGTGCAGAGCTTCGTGAGGCACTTCCGGCACGAGTTCGAGTACATGGTCGCCAACGGCGGGCGCAGCTTCGCCGCTGCGGACGCGGCAGACGCGGCATGAGCGACGAGCTGGTCAACATCGAGGTGGACGGCCGGCCGCTGAAGGTCCGCGCGGGCCGCATGCTGATGCAGGTCACGGACGAGGCCGGCATCTACATACCGCGCTTCTGCTATCACGAGAAGCTGTCCATCGCCGCCAACTGCCGCATGTGCCTGGTCGAGGTCGAGAAGGCGCCCAAGCCGCTGCCGGCCTGCGCGACGCCGGTGACCGAGGGCATGAAGGTGTTCACGCGGTCGCCCCGCGCCATCGCGGCGCAGAAGGCGACCATGGAGTTCCTGCTGATCAACCATCCGCTCGACTGCCCGATCTGCGACCAGGGCGGGGAGTGCGAGCTGCAGGACCTGGCGCAGGGCTTCGGCAGCTCGGTATCGCGCTTCACCGAGCGCAAGCGCGTCGTCGCCGACAAGGACCTGGGGCCGCTGGTCTCCACCGACATGACGCGCTGCATCCACTGCACGCGCTGCGTGCGCTTCACTGCCGAGATCGCCGGCCTGCAGGAGCTCGGCACCACCGGGCGCGGCGAGGACATGCAGATCGGCACGTGGATCGAGAAGAGCGTGGACCACGAGCTGTCCGGCAACATCATCGACCTGTGCCCGGTCGGCGCGCTTAACTCCAAGCCGTTCCGCAACCGCGGCCGGTCCTGGGAGATGACCCAGCACGCGCTGGTGTCGCCGCACGACCCGGTCGGCAGCAACCTGTACGCGCACGTGCTGCGCGGCCGGCTGATGCGCGTGGTGCCGCGCCGCAACGAGGACGTCAACGAGACCTGGCTGGCGGACCGCGACCGCTTTTCCTACGAGGGCATCTACGCGCCCGACCGCCTTGCCGCGCCGCTCGTGAAGGCGGCCGACGGCTGGCGCGAGGAGGGCTGGGAGACGGCGCTGGCGGCGGCGGTCACGGGCCTCAAGGACCTCATCCAGCGCGACGGTCCCGGCTCGATAGGCTGGCTCGGTTCGCCGGGCGCGACGACCGAGGAACTCTACCTGCTGGGCCGGCTGGCGCGGGGCCTGGGATGCGGCAACATCGATTCGCGCCTGCGCCAGGCGGACTTCCGCGGCCAGCAGTACGAGCCGCCGTTCCCGGGTCTGGGCATGAGCCTGGCCGACGTGGGCCGGCTCGATGCGCTCTTGGTCATCGGCGGCCGCCTGCGGCACGAGGCGCCGCTCCTGGCGCACCGCGTGCGGACCGCCGCCGTCATGAACGGGGCGCGCGTGAGCTTCCTGAATGCGGAGCCCGCCGACGTGCACTTCCCGGTGGAGGTGGACCTGGTGGCGCGTGCGCCGCGGCTGGCAGGGGAGCTGGCGGGCCTGCTGCTGGCGGCCGCGCGCGGCGCGGGCCGCGAGGTGCCGGCCGGCCTGGCGCCGTTCACGGCCGGCGCGCAGGTCAGGGAAGCGCACGAGAAGATGGTGCGGTCGCTGGCCGGCGCAGGGCGGCGGATGGTGCTGCTCGGCGCGGTCGCGTTCCGCCACCCGGCGTTCGCGGAGCTGCGTGCGGCCGCGGCCGCGCTGGCGGAGCTGACCGGCGCCACGCTGGCGTTGCTGCCCGATGGCGGTAATGCCGCGGGCGCCGCGCTGGCCGGCGCGCTGCCGCACCGCGCGGCCGGCGGCCGGCCGGTCGCCGCGCCGGGACTCGATGCCAGGCGCATGCTGGAGCAGCCGCTGGCGGGCTACCTGCTGTTCGGCGGCATCGAGCCGGAGCTCGACACCGCCGTGCCGCACGCCGTGCGCGCGCTGTCGCAGGCCAGGTGCGTCGTGGCCGTGACCCCGTATGCCACCGACGCCATGAAGCACTACGCGCACGTGCTGCTGCCGATGGGCTCGTTCGCCGAGTCCTCCGGCACCTACGTGAACGCGGAGGGCAGGTGGCAGAGCCATGCCGGCTGCATCGCGCCGCTCGGCGCGGCCCGTCCCGGCTGGAAGATCCTGCGGGTGCTGGGCAACCTGGCCGGCGTCGCCGGCTTCGACTACGAGTCGAGCGAGCAGGTGCGCGACGAGTTGCGCGCCCTCGGCGTCGCCGAGCCGCTCGCCGCGACCGGCGAGCTCGGGCCGGCCGCCGCGGCGACGGGGGTGGACGTCAACCCGTACGCCGTGGACGCGATCGTGCGGCGCGCCGCCTCGCTGCAGCGCACCGCGCTGGCACGGGCCGGCCGGCCGGCCGCGCGCGAGGGAGGGGCGTAACCGCTCATGGACACCCTCACTAACCTGTGGACGGCGCTGCCCGGCGGCACGCAGGCGGTGATCCTCAACGTCGGCGCGGCCCTGGGCGTGATGATCGCGGTCATGCTGTGCGTGGCGTTCGTCACGCTCGCCGAGCGCAAGGTCATCGGCTACATGCAGCTGCGCATGGGACCGAACCGGGTGACCTTCTTCAACCTGCCGTTCCTGCGCGGCATCGCCCAGCCGTTCGCCGACGTGGTCAAGCTGCTGCTCAAGGAGATCATCGTCCCGGCGAACGCGGACAAGAAGCTGTTCCTGATCGCGCCGCTGCTGGTGCTGGTGCCGGCGCTGGCGGCCTGGGCGGTGATCCCGTTCGGGCCGGAATTCGTGCTCGCCGACATCAACGCCGGGCTGCTGTTCATCCTGGCGCTGACCTCGATCGGCGTGTACGGCGTGATCCTGGCCGGCTGGGCGGCGAACTCGAAGTACGCGTTCCTCGGCGCCATGCGCTCGGCGGCGCAGATGGTCGCCTACGAGATCGCCATGGGCTTCGCGCTGGTGGGCGTGCTGATGGCCGCGGGCAGCCTCAACCTCGGCGACATCGTGCGCTCGCAGATGGCGCCGCCGGCGCAGGGCCTCACGCTGGCCGGGGCCGCGTCGTGGCACTGGTTCTGGCTGCTGCCGCTGTTTGTCGTGTATTGCATCGCCGGCGTCGCCGAGACCAACCGCGCGCCGTTCGACGTCGCGGAAGGCGAGTCCGAGCTGGTGGCCGGCTTCCACGTGGAGTACTCGGGCGCGACCTTCGCGACGCTGTTCGCGCTGCCGGAGTACGCGAACATGATCCTGATCTCCGCGCTGGCGGCGATCATGTTCCTCGGCGGCTGGCTGTCGCCGTTGCAGGGCTACGTGCCGGACGCCTGGGCGATCGCCCAGCCGTCGTTCTTCTGGCTGTTCCTCAAGGTGGGAGGGTTCCTGTTCGTCTACCTGTGGATCCGCGCGACGTTCCCGCGCTACCGCTACGACCAGATCATGCGCCTGGGCTGGAAGGTGCTGATCCCGGTCACGCTGGTATGGATCGCCGTCGAGGGCGTCATGGCCTGGGCCAGGATCGGCCCGTGGGCGGCGTAGGCCGGCATGAACAGCTTACGTACCCTCTTCAAGACCTTCTTCCTGACCGAGTTGCTGGCCGGCCTGTCGGTGACCCTCAGGAACCTGTTCGCGCGCAAGATCACGGTGCGCTATCCGGAGGAGAAGGCGCCGCAGTCGCCGCGCTTCCGCGGCCTGCATGCGCTTAGGCGCTACCCGAACGGCCAGGAACGCTGCATCGCCTGCAAGCTGTGCGAGACGGCCTGCCCGGCGCTCGCCATCACCATCGACTCCGAGCTGGCGGACGACGGCACGCGCCGCACGACGCGCTACGACATCGACCTGTTCAAGTGCATCTACTGCGGCTTCTGCGAGGAGGCCTGCCCGGTGGATGCGATCGTCGAGACCCGCATCCACGAGTACCACATGGAGAACCGCGGCGAGAACATCATGACCAAGGACATGCTGCTGGCCATCGGCGATCGCTACGAGGCGACGATCGCGGCGGACCGGGCCGCCGACGCGGACTTCCGATGAACGTACGGCAGGCAAGCGGGGCGCCACGGTGGAACTGACCTTCCTGTTCTACGCCTTCTCGGCCGTGCTGGTCGGCGCCGCGCTGGGCGTGATCCTGGCGCGCAACCCCGTGCACGCCGTGCTGTTCCTGGTGCTGTGCTTCTTCAACAGCGCGGTGCTGTGGCTGCTCATCGAGGCCGAGTTCCTGGCCATCGTGCTGGTGCTCGTGTACGTGGGCGCCGTCATGGTGCTGTTCCTGTTCGTCGTGATGATGCTCGACATCAACATCGAGAAGCTGCGCGAGGGCTTCACGCGCTACGCGCCGCTCGGCGCGCTCGTCACGCTCATCATCGTCATCGAGCTGTACTACGTGCTGTGGGTCAGGCGGCTGGGGATGCCGGACACGGGCGGCGTGGTGCCGCTGCCGCCGGGCCAAAGCAACACCGAGGCCATCGGCGCGGTGCTGTATACGGAGTACGTCTTCCCGTTCCAGCTGGCGGCCGCGATCCTGCTGCTGGCGATCGTCGCGGCGATCGCCCTGACGCTGCGGCACCGGCCGGGGCTCAAGACCCAGGACGCCGGCCGGCAGGTCGCCGTGCGTCGCGCGGACCGCGTGCGGCTGGTCAAGGTCGACCGGGACAGCGTGCCATGATCACGCTCGCCCACTACCTGGTGCTGGCCGGCCTGCTGTTCGCCATCGCGGTGGCGGGCGTGTTCATCAACCGCCGCAACGTCATCGTGCTCCTGATGTGCATCGAGCTGATGCTGCTGGCCGTGAATTTCAACTTTGTGGCGTTCTCCCGCTTCCTGGGCAACCTGGACGGCCAGGTGTTCGTGTTCTTCATCCTCACGGTGGCGGCGGCGGAGGCCGCCATCGGGCTGGCGATCCTCGTGGTCCTGTTCCGCCAGCGCCGGACCATCAACGTCGAGGAACTCGACGTGATGAAGGGCTGACATGCCGCACGAGTACACCTACCTGGCCATCGTCCTCGGGCCGCTCGCCGCGGCGATCGGGGCCGGCCTGTTCGGCCGCTGGCTGGGGCGCAACGGCTCGCACGCGCTCTGCATCGCGGGCGTGGCGGCCTCGTTCGGGCTGTCGGCCTGGGTGCTCAAGGCGCTGCTGCTGGACGGCATGGCGCCGTTCAACGGCACGGTCTACGTCTGGGGCGTCAGCGACGGCGTGCAGATGGAGGTCGGCTTCCTGATCGACCGGCTGTCGGCGCTGATGATGACGGTCGTCTCGTTCGTGTCCCTGGCGGTGCACGTCTACACCATCGGCTACATGCGCGACGACCCGGGCTATCAGCGGTTCTTCGCCTACATCTCGCTGTTCACGTTCTCGATGCTGATGCTGGTGATGTCCAACAACCTCCTGCAGCTGTTCTTCGGCTGGGAGGCGGTCGGGCTCGTGTCGTACCTGCTGATCGGCTTCTGGTACAAGCGGCCCACGGCGGTCTTCGCCAGCCTCAAGGCCTTCATCGTCAACCGCATCGGCGACTTCGGCTTCATCCTCGGCATCGCCGGCATCTTCTACTACACGGGCACCCTCGATTACGCGGAGGTGTTCGCGCGTACCGGGATGATCCTGGGCAACGACATCTACCTGACGCCGGGCGAGCCGACCAAGGCCATCACCGTGATCTGCCTGTGCCTGTTCCTGGGCGCGATGGGCAAGTCGGCGCAGGTGCCGCTGCACGTCTGGCTGCCGGATTCCATGGAAGGCCCCACGCCGATCTCCGCGCTGATCCACGCCGCGACCATGGTGACCGCCGGCATCTTCATGGTGGCGCGACTGTCGCCGCTGTTCGAGCTGTCCAAGTCGGCACTGTCCTTCGTGCTGGTGATCGGCGCCAGCACCGCGTTGTTCACCGGCCTCCTGGGACTGGTCGCCAACGACATCAAGCGGGTCATCGCCTATTCGACGCTGTCGCAGCTGGGCTACATGACCGCCGCGCTGGGTGCCGGGGCGTTCAGCGCGGGCATCTTCCACCTGATGACCCATGCCTTCTTCAAGGCGCTGCTGTTCCTGGCGGCCGGCTCGGTGATCATCGCCATGCACCACGAGCAGGACCTGCGGCGCATGGGCGGCCTGCGCAAGTACCTGCCGGTGACCTACTGGACCGCGCTGGTCGGCACGCTGGCGCTGATCGGTTTCCCCGGCCTGTCGGGCTTCTTCTCCAAGGACCTCATCATCGAGGCGGTGCGCCTTTCGAACATCGAGGGTGCGCCCTACGCCTACGTCTGCGTACTGGCAGGCGTGTTCGTCACCGCACTGTACAGCTTCCGGCTGCTGTTCCTGGCCTTCCACGGCAAGGAACGGATGGACGAGCACACGCGCGAGCACCTGCACGAGAGCCCCTGGGTCGTGACCGCGCCGCTGGTGGCGCTGGCGATTCCCTCGCTGGTCATCGGCTGGCTGACCGTCGGTCCCGTGATGTTCGGTGGTTTCTTCGCGGACTCGATCGCCGCGGCGCCGGGCGGCCCGCTGGCCGTGCTGGCCGCGGACTTCCATGGCGCGCTGGCGTTCGTGATCCACGGCCTGGCGTCGCCGGTGCTGTACCTGGCCGCGGCCGGCGCGGCCACCGCCTGGTACCTGTACCTGAAGCGGCCGGAGCTGCCTGCGGTACTACAGGCGCGATTCGCGCGCAGCTACCGCCTGCTCGACAACAAGTACTACTTCGACTGGTTCAACGAGAACGTCGTGTCGGTCGGCATCCGCAGCATCGGCCAGGGCCTGTGGCGGAGTGGCGACGAGGCGGTCATCGACGGCGTGCTGGTCAACGGCTCGGCACGCGCCGTGGGCGCGATCGCGAGCGTCGTGCGGCACGTGCAGTCCGGTTACCTCTATCACTACGCGCTGGCGATGATCGTGGGGCTGTCGGCGCTGCTGGCGTGGCTGGTCCTCGGTGGGTGAAATGAGCGCAGGATTTCCACTGCTGAGCTGGCTGGTCTGGCTGCCCGTCGCGGGCGGCCTGATCGTGCTGGCGCTCGGCGAGCGTCGCGTCGAGGCGGCTCGATGGGCGGCACTGGCGGTGTCGCTCGCGACGCTGGCGCTTTGCGTGCCCATGTGGATGCAGTTCGACACCGGCACCGCCGCGATGCAGTTCGTCGAGCGCGCCGCCTGGATCGGGCGCATCAACGCCTGGTACCACCTCGGCGTGGACGGCTTCGCCATGCCGCTCGTCGTGCTGACCGCGTTCATGACGCCGCTCGTGGTGCTGGCCGGATGGCGCGCCACCGAGGACAAGCTGGCGCACTACTTCGCGGCCTTCCTGCTGATGGAAGGCCTCATGATCGGCGTGTTCGCCTCGCTCGACGCGCTGTTGTTCTACGTCTTCTGGGAGGCGATGCTGATCCCGATGTTCATCATCATCGGGGTGTGGGGCGGGCCGCGCCGCGTCTACGCGACCATCAAGTTCTTCCTGTACACGTTCCTCGGCTCGGTGTTCATGCTGGTCGCGCTGATCTACCTGTACCTGAAGGGCGGCAGCTACGAGATCGCGGCCATGCAGCGGCTGCCGATCGGCATGACCGAGCAGCTGCTGATCTTCCTGGCCTTCTTTGCCGCCTTCGCGGTCAAGATCCCGATGTGGCCGGTTCACACCTGGTTGCCGGACGCGCACGTCGAGGCGCCGACCGGCGGCTCGGTGATCCTGGCCGCGATCATGCTCAAGATGGGTGGCTACGGCTTCCTGCGCTTCAGCCTGCCGATCACGCCGGACGCGAGTCGCGAACTGGACTGGCTCGTGATCTCCCTGTCGCTGATCGCCATCGCCTACATCGGCTTCGTGGCGCTGGTGCAGAAGGACATGAAGAAGCTGATCGCGTACTCCTCGGTCGCGCACATGGGCTTCGTGACCCTGGGCTGCTTCCTGGCGTTCGACATCGTGCAGGCGACCGGCTCCGTGCGCGGCGCCGCGATGGGCATCGACGGCGCCATGCTGCAGATGATCTCGCACGGCCTGATCTCGGGAGCGTTGTTCCTGTGCGTCGGCGTGCTCTACGACCGGCTGCACACGCGCGACATCGACGCCTACGGCGGCGTGGTCAACACCATGCCGGTGTTCGCGTTCTTCATGGTGCTGTTCGCGATGGCCAACGCCGGCCTGCCGGGCACGTCCGGCTTCGTGGGCGAGATCCTGGTGATCATCGCCAGCTTCAAGGCCAACTTCTGGTACGCGTTCGTCGCGGCGACGACGCTGGTGCTGGGGGCGGCCTATACGCTGTGGCTGGTCAAGCGCGTGGTGTGGGGCGAGGTGGGCAACGACGGCGTGGCGTCGCTCAAGGACCTCAACCGCCGCGAATTCACCGTGCTGGCGGTGCTGGCCGCGGCCGTGCTGCTGATCGGGCTGTGGCCCGCGCCGCTGCTCGAGGTGATGCGGCCGACCGTCGAGTTGCTGGTGGAACAACTGCAGGCTTCCAAGCTGTGAGCGCGCGGGCAGGAATGGCATGAACCAGGTGCTCAGCTGGACGGACGTGGCACCCGCCGGCGCGGAGATGTTCCTGCTGGCCGCGGCCTGCGTCGTGCTGCTGGTGGACGTGTTCCTCGACGACGAGCGGCGCTGGGTCACCTACCTGCTGAGCCTCGTGGCGCTGGCCGGCGCCGCGTTCGTGACCTCGGCGCTGGCGGGGCCGGGCCGCACCGTGGCGCTGTTCGGCCATTACGTCGCCGACCCGATGGGCACGGTCCTCAAGCTGGTCAACTATCCGGTGGTCGCAGTCGCGCTGCTGTACTCGCGCGATTACCTCGCGCAGCGCGGCCTGTTCAAGGGCGAGTACTTCGTGCTGGCGCTGTTCGCCGTGCTCGGCATCAACGTCATGATCTCGTCCGGCAGCCTGCTCAGCATGTACCTGGGCATCGAGATCCTGTCGCTGGCGCTGTACGCGATGGTCGCCTTCGACCGCGACAACGGCATCGCCGCGGAGTCGGCGATGAAGTACTTCGTGCTGGGCGCGATGGCCTCGGGCGTGCTCCTGTACGGCATTTCCATCGTGTACGGCGTGACCGGCACTTTCATGCTGGATTCGCTGGCGCGCGGCGTCAGCGGCTACGGTCCCGATGACATTGGCCTGCTGTTCGGGCTCGTGTTCATCGTGGTCGGCGTCGCGTTCAAGTTCGGTGCCGTGCCGTTCCACATGTGGCTGCCCGACACCTATCACGGCGCGCCGACCGCGGTGACGCTGTTCCTCGGCTCGGCGCCCAAGATCGCGTCGTTCGCGCTGGCGATACGCGTGCTGGCCGAGGGGCTGGGCGGGCTGGTCGATGCCTGGCAGGACATGCTGGTCGTGCTGTCCGTGCTGTCCATGGCGTTGGGCAACGTCATTGCCATCGCCCAGACCAACATCAAGCGCATGCTGGCGTACTCGACCATCTCGCACGTGGGTTTCATCCTGCTCGGGATCCTGGCCGGCACGGCCGAGGGCTACCAGGCGGCCATGTTCTACACCGTTACCTACGTGATCATGGCGCTCGGGTCGTTCGGCATGATCATCCTGCTGTCGCGGCAGGGCTTCGAGGCGGACCAGCTGGACGACTTCCGCGGCCTCAATCGCCGCAGCCCCTGGTTCGCGTTCATGATGCTGGTGCTGATGTTCGGCTCGGCAGGCGTGCCGCCCATGGTCGGCTTCTGGGCCAAGGTGCAGGTCATCTCGGCAGTCCTGGACGTCGGGCTCGACTGGCTGGCGGTCGCGGCGGTGCTGTTCTCGGTGATCGGTGCCTACTACTACCTGCGGATCGTCAAGCTGATGTACTTCGACCCGCCGGCAGGGCAGGAGCCCATCGAGGCCGGCGCAGGTTTCCGCTGGGTTTTGAGCGCAAACGCGCTGGCCGTGCTGTGGCTGGGCATCCTGCCCGGCTGGCTGCTGCAGTTGTGCGCGGCCGTGCTGCCCGGCTGACTTGCGTTACACGGCACAACTTCCTACAATTCGCGGCTCAGTTGCGGGGTGGAGCAGTCTGGCAGCTCGTCGGGCTCATAACCCGAAGGTCGCAGGTTCAAATCCTGCCCCCGCTACCAAATGAACAAAGGGTCCCCTCGTGGGGCCCTTTTTCATTTGGCGACGAGCCGGGTTTGAACCTGCACAGCCGCGCAGCGGCGCAGGTTTGTACCGAGGCCGACGCAGTCGGCCGACAAACGCGAGCGAAGCGAGCGGTCAATCCTGCCCCCGCTA